>CAZTSR010000004.1:0-242360 GCA_964615995.1 uncultured Bacteroidales bacterium | reverse complement strand
TATTTACAGTATTTTTATTCTTAACTAAACGACATTGAATTATGAATTATGAATTATGAATGGGGGAGTCAAAAAATTATAAATTATGAATTGAATTATGAATGGTTGATCTGATAGTCAATTCATAATTTATAATTCATAATTCATAATTACTCCAACGCGTTCATCAATTCATCTGTCATTTCGAGGTTGTGATATACATTTTGTACATCATCTATTTCCTCAAACTCATCGATGATCCTGAGTACTTTTTGAGCAGCGTCGAGATCCAGTATTTTCGTATCGTTGGGAATACGCTGCAGTTCGGCGCTTTCAATTTTTACGCCCAATTCTTCCAGTTTTTTCTGAAGTTTTCCGAAATCCTCAACCGCGCAGGTTACTTCAAATGTATCGTCGTTATCTTCGATATTCTCTGCACCTGCATCAATGATTTCAAGTTCGAATTCGTCAGCATTAATCCCTTCTTTAGGAATCGTAAAAACGCCTTTACGGTCGAATATAAATGCCAGTGATCCATTGGTACCCAGGCTTCCGTTTCTTTTGTTAAAAATGGCACGGATGTTACCTACAGTGCGTTGGTTATTATCGGTGAGGCATTCTATAAAAACAGCAATGCCATGAGGTGCATAGCCCTCAAAAGAAACTTCCTGAAGGTTTGCTCCTTCATTGGTGGCTTTGTTAATAGCCCTGTCCACATTATCTTTTGGCATATTGGCCCCTTTCGCGTTTTGCACGGCAAGACGCAATCTGGGATTGTTTTCGAGAACCGGACCGCTTTCTTTAACAGCAATCTGGATTTCCTTTACGATACGGGAGAATATTTTGCCCCTTTTAGCATCGAGGGCGCCTTTCTTACGTTTGATGGTAGACCATTTATTATGACCTGACATAACCTGTTGTTTTTTTAGTGCATATGATGGAAGCGTGTGCAAAAATAACAATTTACTACAACCCGGAAAATCTTATGAAATATTTTGTAAGAAATGGCATAACTTTATAGGCAATCTGTTGATCCGCAGGAACACATGGGTAACTTTCATAAGCTGTTTAGTTGTTAATACGCAGTAAATTAATAATTTATGAAAATCAGGATATCCTTGCAGATTTCTTCGATCATCTGTTTAACGGGCATTCTTTTTACTGCCTTTGACACTTCTGATGAAGACAGCCGGTATGTCCATATTCGGGATGCGTTAAGAAAATACACGAACTCATATCATCAGCAGAAAGCGTATCTGCATGTTGACCGGAATGCCTATTACGGCGGAGAGGATATATGGTTTAAAGCCTATGTAGTCAAGGGAACCGATCATTTGCCGGACACATCCGTAACCAATTTATATGTGGAACTTTTTGGGCCGGAAGGTTCACGCATTTTTATCAAAAGACTGCAGGTGTTTTCAGGATTCGGAGCAGGAGATATTCATCTGCCCGACACCCTTCCGGAGGGAATGTATCAGATCAGGGCGTACACGGCCTGGATGCAGAACTTCAATCATGAATACTATTATAAAAGGAATCTACAGTTGATCAATCCGCGTTACAAAAAGTACATTTCACCCAAACAGGCGCGGCTGAACAGCAGTGAAATTAAAAAACAGGTTAAGGATACCCTGGATGTGGATCTTCAGTTTATGCCGGAAGGAGGTTATCTTGTCGAAAAACTTGAAAGTGTTGTGGCTTTTAAAGCCGTAAACCGCCAGGGGAAAGGTGTGAATCTGGAAGGATCTGTTTATGACGACAAAGGAAAATTAATAACTTCCTTCAAGAGCAGGCATAAAGGCATCGGAAAGTTCGTTTTCACACCGGAACCGGATATCAGGTATTTTGCTGAGACACAATTCGGGAAAAAAGAGATCAGGGTGCCATTGCCCAAAGCTCTTGAATCAGGAACCGTGATGCGCATTGAAAATCAACGAGACAAAATCATTGCCCGCTTTGTATCTAACCAGCCCGCGTCAAAGGACCCGACAGCAAATGAACTGATTATTGTGGGCCAGGTAGGAGGGATCATCTATTATTATAAGATCATCAGGCTTGAGAATGGTAAAGGTGAAGTTGAAATCTCCCGTGAAACATTTCCTGCAGGAATTTTACAGCTTACAGCCTTTTCGGGAAGGGGAATTCCGCTTGCAGAACGGCTTGTATTCATGACAGCAAAGGGAATTATGAAAATTGATTTTTTAGCAAGCGATTCTGCAACCGATGATGGCACAAAAGTGGTGTTGAAAATAAACACACATGATACTGATCAGGCACCGCTTTTCGCCAATTTGTCTCTGGCAGTTACCCGCAATGTGGATGTCCCCTTTGATGCTAACGAGGACAATATTGTCAGCAATATGCTGATATCTTCGGACCTGATCGGATATGTGGAGGATCCGCTTGAATACATCAGGGGCGGTAAAATAAAGAATCCGGAATTGCTGGATAATCTGATGCTGACCCAGGGATGGAGAAGATTTGTGTGGAATGATATCCTGGCTGGCAGGTATCCGGTCATTCATTATCCGGAAGAAAAAGGTATTACCGTAGGCGGACGGATAACACGGGAATTTTTTGACAGGCCGTTAAGAAATGCCATGGTTCAGCTTTCGATCATGACCGAATACAATGATGTTTTTGTTACTACCACAGATCATGAAGGACATTTTTTGTTTGATCATATGGTTTATTTTGATACGATAAGCGTAAAACTGGAAGCACATAAACAACCTTCGGGCAGGAAAAATCTGGTTATCCAGATTCAGGACGATATATCGGATGAAATCATTCAATATCAGGATGTGCCTTTTTTGACAACAGAATCGGAAAGGGATAACAAAGCTTACCGCATTGAACGGAATGAAAAATTCAAAGATGCCGTAAAAGAAATTGAGAAGGAGAAAAGAGAGAACAATACAGGGGTGAAGACTTTTTATGGAGAGCCCGACTATGTTTTGAATTCAAAAGATTTCCATACTACAACAGGGAATATCTTTGATGTAATCCGTGGACGGGTACCGGGGGTGCAGGTAACCGGCAACTCGGTTGAAATCAGAGGGCCAAGTACTTTTTATGGATATAATCAGCCTTTATATGTTCTGGATGGAATCCCCCTGCAGGATTCAAAGATTATTGAAGATATTCCGATAGAGGATGTCGAAAGAGTGGAGTTTCTGACGGGCCCCAGCGCTGCCATCTATGGATCACGGGGAGCCAATGGGGTTATTGCCATTTTTACCAAAAGAGGAGTAGGGGGCGTTAAGGGCATCGTCGAATTTGATATGTTGGGATATTCTACTCCCAGGCAATTCTATCAGCCGAAATACGAGATGAACCAGGAGCCGGCTCACAATTATACCCTTCTTTGGGTTCCGGTAATCATTACCAATTCAAAAGGAATGGCAATTGTAATTTTCGATAAGCCAAAAGTGCAGGGTGACTTTCATTTTTCCATCCAGGGGTTATCGTATTACGGACATCCCGGGTATGCAGATGCGGTTATCGGAAACCAGTAAAGATCATAAGTTTCACGCGGCCGCCAGTGTTAATAACTTTAAACGCGCCAATCTAAAAATGTTCTATTTTTAATCATGTAGTAACAAACAGATTACAAGAGTAGTATAACCTTTGAAATAACATCTGCATGATTTACAGAAACAATAAAGGATTGCTTATTCTGGCGCTGGTATTGGTGTGTGTGCTCACTAACGCGCAAACACTTTCGAAAAACGATCCCTTGAAATTTGATGCTGACTATTATATCATGGACAAGGATTATAAGCGGGCGTTGGGAAATTATCTGACGATCCTGAAATCGGAGCCTGATAACGCAGATGTTAAATACCGTGCATCTATTTGTTACTTGAATATCGAGGGAGAAAGGAGCAAGGCCATTCCTCTTTTGGAGGAAGCTGTACAAAAAGTTTCCGTTAAGTACAACTCCGGGTCATTTAAGGAAACCGACGCGCCGGTTGATGCCTGGTTTTTGCTGGGCAGTGCATACAGGATTGATGACCGCCTCGATGATGCCATTCGTGCTTATAACGCATATAAAGGCTATCTTGATCCTGGTGATGAATATAACATGAGGGTTACCGATCAGTATATCAGGCAATGTGACCGTGCTAAAGTTATGAAGAGCCGTCCTATACGCCTGATTACTACCAATCTTGGCAAGCCGGTTAATACTGAAGGGCCGAATTTCAACGCCGTATTTTCAGCAGATCATAAATCGATGTTGTATACATCGCCCGGACGCCTGGGCTACGAGATTTACTATACTACATTTGGTGACACAGCGTGGAGTACCCCGAAAAATATTACCAGCGTACTGGCTACCGGAAAATTTATGACAACCAGCGACTTGTCTGATGATGGAAAAACGTTGCTGCTCTCTCTTGACGATCCCGTTAATGCTGATTTATTCGTAAGTCAATTTGTGAAGAACCGGTGGACGAAAGTGGAACCTTTGAATAAGGAGATCAACAGCAAAAGCAGTGAAACTTACGGAAGCTTTTCGCATGATGGCAAGACTTTGTATTTTACAAGCAACCGAAAGGGAGGACTGGGAGATATGGACATTTACAAGTCGGAGCTCGATAGTAAGGGAGCATGGGGAAAGCCTGTAAACCTGGGTCCCGGTATAAATACCCCTTTTAACGAAGCCTCGCCATTTATGGCTGAATCAGGAAACCGTTTGTTTTTCAGTTCTGAAGGACATGACGGGATGGGTGGCTATGATATATTTTATTATGACTTTGATAATACGAGTCAGGGTGCTGTGAACCCCGGATATCCGTTGAATACAACTGATAACGATTTATTTTATGTTCCCCAGGGCGATGGAAGCTCAGGCTATTACGCCTTGTCGGACGAAAATTCATATGGCGGGCGCGACATTTATTCAGTGACCATCGTTCCGGAAGAAATAGCTGAAGAACCGGTACCGGAATCCGAAACGGTCCAATTCACAGAAATACCTTCACCGGAACTTACCACCCCGGAATTACCTGAGGAAATACCAGCTGAACCTGTGCCGGTAGTTACTGCTGCTGAACCAGAGCAGGCGATTGTTCCGGTAGAACAACCCGAGCCACCTGTTGAAGAGCAGATTGTACAAGTTGCGCCTGAAGTATTGCCAGCGGTTGAGACGGTTGCCGAAATTGAAACAGTTCCGCCGGTAGTTGAAACGGCTCCTTTTGCAAGTCGTGAAATTCCTGCCAATGCCACATCATTTGGAATTCAGATTATGGCTTTAAAGAAACCGGTGGATTTATCCCATTTTTCGGATATAAATGACGTATTGGTAATCTATTCAGCCGACTCATGGTATCGTGTTTTGTCAGGCATGACCTCCAGTCTTCCCGAGGCCGAAAATCTGTTGTCGGAAACCATCCGGAAAGGATATAAGGATGCCTTTATACGTCCCGGTTTTGTAATACCAAAGTATACCATTCAAATTATGGCTGTGCCGGGTCCCATTGTTGACCTGTCAAAATTCTCCAACCTGCCGGAAATTATTGTAACACGAGGAAAAGATCATTTCTGCCGCTATTCAACCGGTATGTTTTCTACCCGTGAAGAAGCCATGAATTCCCTGAACCAGGTTAAAAGTCTGGGTTATACGGGTGCTTTTGTAACGATTCTGAAGAGTGATGAGGGGAGGAAGTGAGGAGGTGAGGAAGGACATTTACCTACGTCATCACCGATTTTTCAGCGGAAAAATTGAGAAAGGGGTAGGTGCTTTCGAGTTGTTCCATTTTCCGGAGTGTTTGCTGTTTGAATTTGATAAAGACGGGACCGTCCTCATGCATGGGCCTGTGATTTACGGCCTTCATCACTGATAAAACATCCGGCATGATTTTACGGGTTTCAGGACTTGTATAGGTGTCGCAGAAACGTTCCCATACGTATTGGGTAGCTGTTTCTGAAGGATGCAGCATATCGGGTGCATAAAAGCGATAATCCCGCAATTCATCCATGAATATTTCATAAGACGGAAAGTATGCTGTCTGCGGGCAAAGCTTCATAATTTCATGGATGCTCCAATGCAGAACAGACTTGCTGAGCTGGTTATTTACAGCTCCGTCTTTCCAATGTCTCACCGGACTTACAGTAAAAATAATCCTGATTTTTGGGTTGATCTGTTGCAACAATCGGATCAGATTTTCATATCTGCGGATGATTTTTTCGGGTTCTGCAAAGACGCGATCGAAGGTTTCCACCGGCATCTTATGGCAGTTGGCGGCAACAATGCCTGTTTCTTTAATGGTATACACCCAGGCAGTTCCAAAGGTTATGATGAGTACATGGCATTTTTTAAGCCATGCTGAAGCTTCTTTTTCAGATTTGTTAATCCGGTTCAGGCATATATCCCGGTCGGTATTTGAAAAACCCGTATAGTGAGAAAAACTGAACCATAAACCGTTGTGAAATCTCAGATCTTCAAGGGTTGTAAGCTTACCTGCCATTAATTTTTCAAGTGCATCGGCAACAGACAGGGGATTAAAAAGCGTCCCGAACGGATTTAAAAAAACGGGTAACTTATGTTGCTGCATGATTTTCCCGACGTAATCAGAAAAACATGAGCCCATAAGCATGCCTGGTGTTTCGTAGCCAATCTTAAAATCGGATACGGGAATGGTTATCGAAGTTCGGAATTTATCCATGCCGGTTCAACACTTTAACGACCGCATTTGTTGCGGAAGGTTAAGATTGATGGTGGATATAGGATTTAATGTGTCTTTCGATTTTTTCATTATACATATCGTCTACAGTGATCATGATGGCTGTTTCTTCAACATCGCCAAAGCCATAATTCATAGCTGTTCCGAAAACTCTCATGGTAGGTGAAAGATTCATATATGCATTGATCAGCGGAGGTATGGTTTCACCCCTTGCCCGCACATTCTGTGAAAGCAGTTTGTAATCTTCCCTGTAAGAAGATCCGCACAGGATCGTATCGAGCAGTTTAAGATCAGTTGTAATTTTCAGCGGTTCAAAAGGTGTTATGAGGTTCTCACGGTCGCCGAAATATTTATTCATAAAATACAGGATCAGATCGCGGGCTTCACGATGGAAGGTCGTGTACATGGTAACCTTACCAAAGAAATATTTGATATGCGGATTTTGCATCCATATGGCGCCCAGTCCGTCCCATAAATTGTCCATAGCATAAATGCCTTTTCCTTTACGGTTGGTCGACTGATAGGCAGGTTGAACAAAAGACCTTCCCAGTTCAATCATATGGGGCATGTATGTTTCCCTGAATTCTTTAGAGAATCTGAAAAGGTGGGATGTAGCCAGTTTACAGTTTCCATCGGCATCGGTTACAGCTTCGGAGCAGATAAAATAGCGGTATCCGCCCAGAATTTCCTTTTCGTCGGGATCCCAAACGATGATTTGTTTATAGGGTGAAGGCATGGTATCGAAGATGTCAATATCCACATCTTTACCGGTACCTCCGCCGGCTACCCGGAAAGCAAGTTCCCGCAACCTCCCGATTTCCATCATAATATTCGGGGAGTCTTGATGAGTAACTACGTATAACAGATTGTTTCCATTATTCGTCTTTCGCAATAATTTGTTCTCGGTCAGTTCCTCTTCAATCAAATCCCGGTCAACCGGGTCAATTATTGGTCTCATGGTAGTATAATATATTTAGAATATCAGGCACCAAGCATAGCTGCATAGGCCTTTGCATCCATCAGCTCATTCACCTGCTGCGGATTGTCCACTTCAATTTTAATAAGCCAGCCTTTTCCGTATGGATCTTTGTTGAGTGTATCGGGACTGTCATTGATGGCACTGTTCATTTCCAATACCTTGCCGGAAACAGGAATAAACAAGTCGGAGACTGTTTTAACAGCTTCGATGGTTCCAAAAGTACTTCCTTTTTCAAGGTGGGAGCCAACAGTTTCAATTTCTACAAATACGATATCACCCAATTCACTTTGTGCAAAATCAGTAATTCCAACATAAGCGGTAGTTCCGGTGATTTTGATCCACTCGTGATCATTTGTGTAGTGCAAATCTGCAGGTATGTTCATAAGACTTGTATTTTGGTTTGATCCTTTATGATCGATAAGCATTGTTAAAGCATGGTAAAAGTAAGAATTTTCCTGAAAGGAGTATTGCTTTTGGCTGTTAATTTGGTTTTGGGTTATTGACAATGGCATTATGCTCAGAAGGATCAGCACATGACATATTGTGTATGTTATTTGGTAATCTATTATTCCGGGTATGATTTTCATGACAAGAGAAGAATTATTTAAGATTTGATTTGCCAGATTCAGTAATTTTGAATTATAACGTTTTGACTTTGCAACAAGATTTTAAGTACAATGTCCCCCGCTGGCGGGGGTAGGGGGTGGAAGCTGAACCATTGATTTCATGAACAACAATTTTTATAATAAAAATCTTCAGCCATTTGCTAATAATCTCAGAAAGGCAATGACTAAAGCTGAAGCATGTTTGTGGAAATATGCATTAAAATCAAGGAATATAAAAGGATATGGTTTTAGGAGGCAAAGACCTGTTCTTAATTATATTGCAGACTTTATGTGTCCTGAACTGCGGTTAATAATTGAAGTAGATGGATATTCCCACTCAATTGATAATATAATAGAAAATGACTATAAAAGACAAAATGAGCTTGAATCAGCCGGATATTATGTTCTAAGATTTTCAGATGACGAAGTGCTGAAAGATATGGTAAATGTAATAATGAGAATTGAGGCAGTGATTGAAAAATTAGAAAAGGCGAATGCTTCTAATCCACCCCCTACCCCCGCCAGCGGGGGACATTCAAATGCATAAGCTTAAATACAATGTTATAGACTGTAGGTTATGCACAGGACCAATGACACATGATTCTTTTATTGTATCATGCGGACATGTACCTTTTTATATTGCAAATTCAAAACTATTGAGTAAGCGTAAAGCGCAAGCTAAAGCCAATATTGGTATCTACACGGCGGAATGACCGGGAAGTATGCGGTTTGTTTAAGGTCCGGTCAAAAAAGAACTGGAGGTTAAAGCGGGGAGAAAGCAGGTAATCAGCAGTAAATTCCGCTGTCACAATTTTATCTCCTGAGGTAATCTGATCGTTTTCATCTTTCTCACTCAGCGCAAGATACCGGACAATGGTTTTCTGATCGCGGAATGAAAGGTCGAATTTCAGATTTACGTCACTTTTGAAAGCCCGTTCCCCAATCTGAATCGGCACATTCGAAAACCGGTATCCGGCTCCGACAATAACTTCATTGTTGTGGTTTTCTGTAACCTGGTTATTTGCCAAACTTAAGGTCAGCATACGGGATTTTCTGTATTCGAACCTGGTAGTGAGGTTATTTACCCATGTACCGTCGAAGCTGAACAGCGGATTAATATCTTCCCGTATGGAAACCGTGTTCATCTGGAACATCGGCACAAAATTATCCTGATAATCACGAATATATCCGAGACCGTCGAAAGGATCGTCCTCATAGGCAAGGTTTGTGGCGTAGGAATTGATGTTGTAAACGGATTTATAGGAATGGCGCAGCGTAATATTTTTGAAATAACGGCTTATGAATTCAATCTTTGAAAGTCCATCGAAAGTAACAGACCAGTTTGGCAGGATACTCAGAAAACCAGGGAATGGTTCGAGAGTGACACGATCGGGATCTCTTCCGGTATATGCAGCAAGGAAAGCAGGAATCAGCACATCAGGGGATGTTGACCCATAGCCATCTGAGTATCCGCTTTCGTACTGATGCTGGATTGAAGGATGGTAATTATTGCCGCTTTGACGGATTCGTTGGCGTGAAAGCCTGTGAGAGATAACCGTCCGGTATGATTTGAACCGTTCGAATGCCGGGGAATGAAAATTATCACTTGCTTTAAGTTTTTCAAAAGCCGAGCTCAATGAAATCACCGAGATGGAAAATGCCCCGTTCACGAAATTGTTGTCAAAGTAAAAGTTATTGTGAACCGTGTCGTGGTAGAAATATTCGGTATTGAATTTGGTATAGGTGCGATTTCCGTTCAGTTCCACCCTGAGTCCTTTAAAAGGTTCAAATGTGCCTTTGATATTGAAAGTTTCGGTTTTTGACATCACCCAGGGCTCGGTAAACTCTTTATTTGTAGTAAGCCATCCCTTATCAGCAGCCGTTTTTATAAAGTTTCTGTCTTGTATGCCAATTAAGAAAGGTAATCCGGGAGCACCTTTATAGCGATCGCCGGTATTGAATCCCGCGATTCCAGTTTTAGGCATAAAACCGTCAATTGTGGTACCTCCTGTCAGAGAGTAGGAGACAGAGATGTTTTTGAGGCCGGTAATAAAACGCAAAGAGTTTTCAGCAATAAAAACAAGTGGGGTTTCGCCTTTGGGGACCTTACCTTCGATATTCACGCTTAACCCGGTGTAATTTGAATCCGCTTCAATGCGGACACGGTTGTTGTCCAGAATGGTAAGACGGGTTTTTACTTCCTGTCCCTGTTCATCTGTTACCTTTACAGTCACATCCTGAGTTTTAAGCTTATGGGTGACGGTTCGGGGCGTGGCAGGTCGTAAAAAGAAATTTTCTTTTGTAAAAGTGACCGTTTTGAAGTTTTGATTCTTTTGTGCCTGAGGGCCTTTGGAATATTTGGTGTCGAGCCGCTTCAGATATTTGGATTTATTGTAAATGGTAGCCAGGTTGAACGTGGTGGTCGACTGGATGGTACTTGAATTGCTGATGGTATTTCCCAGCAGACGATCGCCTTTGTATATCGGACCTTCTGTCCAGTTATAGCCCGACATGTACCTCAAATTTGAGGAAGTCCAGTTCAACACCGGAAATTTACTGAGAGGCAGCGTGTAACTGGCGTTAAACCGGTGGTTGTAATTAATGGTTCTGCCACCCTGTCCTATGCTTTTCCATACAGAACGTGACCATTCACGATTGTCGCCTTTGCGGAACCAGTCATATGCCCCGGGGAGTTCATCAATGCGGGATTGATTGTTTACTGTAAAATCGAATTTCAGCGACTTGGTAAGGTCCCAGTTGAGTTCATACACCCGGTTCCAAATGAAATCTTTGCTCACGGTGGAATCGATGAGCAGATTACGATCGGAATAGATGTTGCGCAATTTCATTTCATTGTAGATTCTTTGGAAATCGGTATGAAATGATACGCGGCTGGGCAACAGGGAGAAATTAAAATCTTTGATGAACTTCGTATAGGGCGATTTGAGCGATTTGTTGTTTTTAAAAGGCGTAATACCCTTTGGACGGTTGGTGTAGATATAATTAAAAGCCAGGCTGTATTGAATGGAATTGTCACGTTCCACCTCATAGGAATGTGATTTTTCATCGTTATAAGCAGCGGAAATCGAGAAATTAGCAGGTGAAAGTGCTTTAAACTTTTCTAATTCACGGTTAACCCTGACATTGGTGAGGTTAATACTCTTACGCTTTGTCACATCCTGGGCCAGCTCTTTGATTTCTTTCTTTTCATGGGATGAAGAGGCGTTTTTAATGGCATCTTTCAGCAGCCTGTCCGGTTCATTAGGAGAATACTCCGGTGTTACAGTAACTTTTGATACTGCGACATACAATGGAACAGACACTTTTGATTTCTCGGGTAACAGCTTACCCAGTTCTATATTTGAGGAAACATCAATCTGGTTGGTCTCCTCCTGGTTGCGTTGATCTACCTTTTGCTCGATGCTGCCAAAGCCGGGTTTTGACGTACTTCCTGCTACGGAAACAGTTGCAAAGTCAGCAAGCCTGACCTGGGTTCGCGCATTTGCGGCCCATCCCCCCTTGTTATTAAAATCTGTCAGCCGCAATTCATTAAACCATACTTCAACTGATTTTGGAATTCCGTCGTTGTGATACGGATTATCTATATCCCCGGCATTCTTTACCCCCAGCAGCATTACACGTATGTTGCTTAAATTGGGTGTACCCTTTATCTTCATCAGGTTTTGGCCTTTTCGTTTTTTAAACACCTTGATACGGTCGTATAGACCGGGATGTTCTTCCATAGCATTATCGCGGGCTACTTTAAGATCCACGAAATCGTCCAGGTTGATTTCAATCAGGTTACTGTCAGGCCATACAATATGGCGATCCCCATCTGTATAAGATCTGTTATGGGGTGTTAAAACAAGAGGTACTTCGTATTCATAATAGTTGTCCGTTTCATCTGATCCCAAACGGATGAAAGCAGTAATGTCATGGTCATTCAGCATTTCTCCGATCAGTGCTTCAGCATGAATAAACATTTTCAGTTTTTTATACTGACGCAAATCCATACTCATATTTTTATAGGCTACACGGGCGTCGCCATCGGGCAAATCGCGGATTTTAAATACCATGGATTGTTCATTTAACTGAGCAATCTGGGGCTGGCTTGGATCAATAACACGGTCAATTCCCGGAGGCAGTATGTAGTTAACCGGGTCACGTGAGGCATTCTCCTCAATATTTACGGATGTAATTTCAAAAGTTCCTTTCTCAACCTGATCGGTCACTGAAGGTCCTCCTTCTGCAAGGTCTCCGCTGTATTTGCGCCATTCCGAACGTATAAGGTGCAGTTCTGCAAAACGCAGGATGACAGGACGGGCAAATCCGGTAAGGTACATACGCATGAACCGGATGGATTTGAAATCTTCGATATTCCCGACAGCAGATTCATAATCTTCGACAGGAATACGGAACTGATACCATTTCACATTCTTGCCTTCAACGATGTCTGTAATATATGCGTTGTTGAGATTCATGTTTTCGGGCCTGATAGGTACATGATACTCGTAATAGGCATCTTTTTCCTCCAGGGTATTGTCGCCGTTGATGTCTTCCGTGTTTGGAAGGGTTGTGGCAGCTGCAAAATCACCACCACTTTGTTCAGTAGTGGGTGAGTTTCCTTCAGTGTTGTTATAGTTCTTATACCTTGAAATTACGCTCCTGGGGTTGTCGTACTCAGCGTTCAGGAAATATTTGAAATTATCATTGGCAGGGTCATCAACAGCACTTTGATAAGCAGGTGAAGCAGGGTTCAGGTTATTCAGCCAGCTGCCAAATTTTGTCCGTTCGTCCAGGTCAGAAAGTCCGTCGTAACCCACATCCTGGCGCTCCCTGTTGTCCGGATCGGCATCAAACGTATTAACAATGCTTTGAATGGTGGGTACTCTTCCCCAAACCGTACTGGAATCAATTTTATTGATAGAATCCGATGTTGGCAAGCCGTTCTCAAAAAACTTCCTGGAATCTTTCAGCACATCTTCCGAGATATCGCCCAGGTTAAAATACAAATCACCTCCGTTTGTGATGGAGTCTTTAATAAAAGGGTCCATCAGCCAGAATTCGATGTAACCCACATTGGAAGTTTCGAAATCGTTTGTTTGCAATTCACGCATAATACCGCCCCACCGTGCCTGGGGATTAGGCAGCAGGCCGTTGGATGACAATGCAGGATCAAAATTATACGGACCACGCTCTTCGGGAAAATAAGCGAGGTTTAATACAGAGAGTGTATTTTCATACCCGGTTCCACTTTCCCTGTTTTTAAAAATTTCTGTTTCTAGGACCTCTCTTACATAGGGATCCGATTGTTCACTTTCTGATATGTCATCAGGAGTTCTGGATTCATCGCGGGTAAATAACGGGTCGATCGTATACCACGCCAGTTTTGCCCGGCCATATCCGTATGAAAGGTCATTCAGCAATCCTGAATTCGGATACCGGCGCGGGGCGCTGGATAAAAACCATGATTGAACAGTTTTAAGTTCAATGGAAGTTTCAGTTCCTTCAAAATCGTCGATATAGGCAACACCACCTTTTCCGATTATTTTCGACTGTCCCGGAACAAGATGGGCAAATTCCGCATCAAAAGATATAGTTGATGTTTCTTTGGTTTCAATCAGGGGCAGTTTATCAACCCACTTTGTCAGCAGCGGCGATTCTGTACGATAACTGGTGTTAAGTCCCCATATGGTATTGGAAATGGGTTCATCACCTACATTCACTTTCTGGGTAAGCGGTCTTTCGGTTAAATGCATAACTGTGGCGCCCACGTTGAAGTTATCAGAAAATTTATAATCGAGGTGGGTCCCCAGTAATGTTTTCGTCTGAAGGTTAAACAAAGCATTATTTTCCAGGGAGATAGAAAGCGGAGTTCCTGAATTCAGCAATCCCTGGTTGATGATCTTTACCCTGCCCAGCGTATAGTCTACTGTATAATCGACATTTTCGGTGAGTACCATGCCTCCTGAAGAAACCTTCACTGAATTGGGGGGGATGTTCATGGCGTTGAGCTGAATTTCGGAGCTCGATGATGCCTGATAGGTTCCGGCCATGAAGAACTTATTTTTCCGGCTGATTTGCCGTGCTTTGGTTTGCGTGGAATCGTACAATTCCTCAAACACGTATTTATTGGCAATGGTATTCCGGGTAGGGTTTCCTCCTGTGATGGTCCTCCTCAGATCGGCGCCGAATGGTTCTACTTGTGAAAAAAAGATACGGCCGTCGCGCGATGTAATCGTGGTTCCTTCTATAAAGTCAAACCTTCCGTCAGGATGAGGCTCATTCCGTGAATCAAGATTATCCATATTCAGAACTTTCAGAAGTATGCGCCTGTTAAATGCTGTGTCAGCGCCAGGTTCTACAATGTAATTCACAGGAACACCCGTTTCGTCTTTACGATACAATACATCCAGGATGAAATCGCTGTTCGATACCTGGTAGGCTCCAATGGCATATACGTTTTTCATCATCAGATCCCACGAAGGCGATTTCGGGGTAAGACTTGTTCCTTTCAGAAGTTTTACATACAGTGTTTTTGGAGCACTAATACCATCAGTAGACAATTCACCTACCTTATATGTTTTCCCATTATAGGTATAAACATAGGCAACGGCAAGGACTTCATCTGAACGCAGCGAAGAATTCAGAGAGATATATCCCAGTTGTTCATTGAGTTTATATTCCGATTCGGTAAGGCGGCGCGCATTTTCAATTTTTTCATATGCATATCCGCTTACAAAATTATAGGCAGATTCGAAGGGTTGCAGGGTGCCGGAAATTTGGGTAAAAGTACGCAGCGCATCGTATTGGTTGACAAAGGTGTTATAGAGATTATTCTGTTCATTGCCGACGGGAGCGTTTTGTACGTTCACCGGTCCGATAAATCCTGCATTGGAAAAGAAATTTGGCTGTCCATCAGGCCCATAGCTTTCGCCCAGATCACTTAAGGCAAGGATGTTACGGGTGTCGGTTGTAGAACTTGATTTATTGGTAATCCAGACTTCAATGCGCTCAATACGCACTCCTGAATTCACATAAGGAAGTTCCTGAAGCCAGGAGTTGTAATTGTCCCTGAAAAAATGCGACAGAAAGAAGTGCCGGTTGGCGTCGTAATCGATGGCGTCGATTTCAAATTCACTCACCTGGGCGCCTCCTTTTACTTCAATTACCTGGGATTGGCCTTTTTGATGGCTAATTACAGAGCTTACAAAAAGTTTTCCGAACTGCAGATCGGTTTTAAGGCCGAACAGACTCTGGCTTCCGGTTATCAGTGTGCCTGGCAGGGAGAATGTAACATTACCGGCTTCAATTTTCTTGATAATCTCATCCTCTTTACCGGTATATTCAAGTTTGGTTTTATTTTCAAAGTCAAATGAGGATTCCGTATTGTAATTAATGCCTACCTGCATTTTATCGCCGATGCTTCCTGTAACGTTCATCTGGATTTTTTCCTTGAAAAGAAAGGAGGGGTTACGCCGGTTTTTTTCTGACAGTGCAGGGTTATCCACACGCGACATATTATAGCCAAAGATAAGTTCGGCAGAGCCCTGGGGCACAATGGTAATGACGTCGGTGCCGAATACTTTATCGAAAGTTTCCCCCATGTTAATGCCTGGTGCAGCCGACTGCTGCTGATTGCCGTTCTCACGCAGACGGCTGATCCAGTAATTATTCACGGATTTTTTACGGTCGTAATCCATGTATTCTTTGAGTGACATGGAAGCAGGAGGGCGGTAGTTAAACTGCCCTATTTTTTCAGTAAAGATATACCGGTTCGTTACAGGGTCATAAACGATTTCCTGTTGTATGTTGGAAGGATTTTTAAGAAACAGGGGTGTTTCAATTCCCGAGTTGGAAAACGGGAAACGCACATCTTCCTGATATGGATTTTTAATTTTGGAGGTATCAGTCCGGTTTGTGTTTTGAGACCATACGGAGAGGGAAAGCAATAATGCCGGAATCAGAAATGTTGATTTAATCCGCAACATTTTAGGAGCATTGATATGTCGTACCGGCAATAAGCTCAATTCGGTGTTTTTATTTGATTATAATTGTTTCAGGGCTTTTTTAATTAAATCCTCAAGAGACAGATTTGCTTCAGAAAGAAGAATTTTCGAAAGCACTTTATCTGCGTCGGTTTTGTTAAAGCCCAGAATTACTAAAGCTGATAACGCTTCATCTTTTATTCTATTGTCCTTTACCGGTAAAAATTCGCCGGAACTTTTTTCTTTTCCGATTTTATCACGCAAATCAATGACCACCCGCTGGGCAGTTTTTGATCCGATCCCTTTTATGCGTTGTAAAACAGATGTGTTTCCGGTTAGGATGGCTTGCTGAAGATCTTCAGGGGACAAGGATGAAAGCATCATACGGGCGGTATTCGGACCGATACCGGAAACAGATATGAGCATGCGAAACAATTCCCTTTCAGCAATGGAGAAGAATCCAAACAACACGTGGGCATCCTCCCGGATCACCTGGTGGATGTACAGCCTGGCCCGTGTGGGCGATTCAAGCTGGCTATAGGTGGTAAGTGATATGTGAATCAGATATCCGATGCCTGCGATGTCGATGACGCAGTGCTCAGGTTTTTTTTCAATCAGGGTTCCTTCTATATATTCGTACATTACTGGGTTGGTAATATCAGGTTTCAGATAAATCAGCGGAATTTAAAGGATTCGCTGAGATTTCCTTATAAAGCAGGCGATTACGATAGATATCGCATGCCATATATATTGCATTACGGAATGAGTCGGGCGAAGCTTCATTCTTTCCGGCCAGATCATAAGCTGTTCCGTGTGCGGGTGAAGTACGAACCACAGGCAAACCGGCAGTGAAGTTAACGCCTCCCGAAATGGTGAGTGCTTTAAAGGGTATCAATCCCTGATCGTGGTACATGGCCAAAATGGCATCGTATTTTGTAAAAGTACCTGCCCCAAAAAAACCATCAGCAGGGAACGGCCCAAAAGCCAATATGCCTTCTTCCTGAGCCGCATTGATGGCGGGAATGATTTGTTCGATTTCTTCATTCCCTATGAGGCCGTTATCACCGGAATGCGGATTTAGGCCGAGGACGGCAATGCGGGGTTTGCGGATGGAAAAATCAGTCAGGAGTGATTTATTTAAAATTTTCAGTTTATTGAGTATGGTATCCCTGACGATATAATCGGTGACCTGAGAAAGGGGTATATGGGAAGTAACCACACCAATGCGCATCAGGTCGTTGATCATCAGCATAAGCACACCGTCGGATTTAAAACGCGATTCAAAAAATTCGGTATGTCCGTTGAAGTTGAATTTGTCGGACTTAATGTTCGACTTATTAATGGGCCCGGTAACAATGACGTCCAGTTTTCCTTCGCTCAGATCTTTAACAGCACATTCAAGTGCTTGTAAAGAGGATTCTCCGGCATCCTGGGTGGATTTTCCAAGCTCAACCCTGGCGGAATCATCGATGCAATTAATAATATGTGCTTTGCGCGGGGTGGCTTCATCTGCAGAACGGATGGTATTGAAACTGAAAGTTTCAAGGTCGAGTGCTTTCCGGTGGTATGCAGCAACTTTTGGCGATCCGTATACGATGGGAGTGCACGTGTCAAAAAGCCTGTTGTCGGCCAGCGATTTTATAATCACCTCATAACTGATACTATTGATATCGCCATGGGTAATTCCCAAAATAATTTTGTCGCCCTTCATGAAAGTTGATGTAGTTTATAAACGGCGATAAAGATAGTAAAAAAAAACAGGGAGTGCGGACCATGGTTTACAGAGAAAACCCAGAGATATTAACATCCTGTTTCACAAACATTGTTTATTGTAAGTCGCTTAACCACAGGCTTTGAGAAATTTTTGGGACCGTATCAGGTAGTTTTTGCTTATATTTGCAAAAAAAAGGATCATGGCTTTTTTAAGAACCATTGTAATCATCTTCATCATTTTTTATGTATTGCGATTATTTGCCCGATATATATTGCCATCCCTTTTTGTCAATTATGTAAACCGCAAAATGGGAGGGTTTTCCGGACAGCAGCAACGAACTAAAGTACATAAGAAGGAGGGAGAGGTTACCATTGATTATTCACCACAAAAGAAGCAGCCGAAAGGTAATGATGCCGGTGAATATATAGATTATGTAGAAGTAAACGAATAGGGACTTTCAGTTACCGTTGGTGGAAGAATTTTTGATTTTTTTGGCAAAGTTGGAAGCGAAAACAAAATCGTTCAGATTTTCATGGTCGGTATCGAGAATCTCTTCCCGGGTTCCTTCCCAGCCTTTATGCCCTTCATGAATAAACACTACTTTCTCACCGATTTCCATCACCGAATTCATATCGTGGGTATTGATGACTGTTGTAATTCCATATTCATGGGTAATTTCGCTGATGAGATCATCTATTACCAGTGCCGTTTTTGGGTCCAAACCTGAGTTAGGTTCATCGCAGAACAGATATTGGGGATTTTCGACAATAGCACGTGCAATTGCCACCCTTTTCTTCATTCCCCCGCTTAATTCGCCCGGATATAATTTATTGCTGTCAGGAAGATTAACCCGGGACAGGCAGACATTGGCCCGTTTCAGTTTTTCTTCAAATGACATGTTGGTGAACATATTGAGGGGAAACATAACATTCTCTTCCACAGTAAGGGAATCAAACAGCGCGCTTCCCTGAAACAGCATGCCAATTTCACGCCGGATTTGCTTCCTTTCCAAAAAGTTCATTTTAACAAAATCGCGGTTGTTATAAAAAACAGATCCCTGATCCACTTCATGAAGGCCTACGAGGCATTTCATAAGAACAGTTTTACCGGAACCGCTACGGCCGATGATGAGATTGGTCTTTCCTTTTTCAAAGGTTACGGAAATATCTTTTAAAACAGGACTTCCGTTAAACGACTTCATCAGGTTTTCGACGCGGATCATCAGGCAAGCATGAGTTGGGTTAATACTAAATCTGCCAATAAAATGAGAATGCTGCTGTAAACAACACCGCGGGTGCTTGAGCGCCCAACTTCCAAGGCTCCGCCCTGAACATTATATCCGTAAAAAGCCGGGACAGAGGTGATGATAAAGGCATATACAACGGTTTTAACCAGCGCGTATGTCACATAAAAGGGAACAAATGCATACTGAATGCCATAGATATAATCTGATGAAGGAAGTGCTCCTGTAATAAGCACTGCAAACCATCCTCCTGCCAAACCGACAAACATGCTGATGAGGGTAAGAAACGGGTTAAACACCATGGCAGCAATAATTTTTGGAAGGATCAGGTATCCGGCTGAATTGATACCCATCATCTCGAGCGCATCAATTTGTTCGGTAATGCGCATGGTTCCTATTTCAGATGCAATATTTGAACCGACTTTGCCGGCAAGAATGAGGCCGACCATAGTAGAGGAAAATTCGAGCAGCAGGGTATCGCGGGCTGTAAGACCTATCAGGTACAGGGGTATCCATGAACTTTCAAGATTATACCGCGTTTGCAGGGTGATAACAGCGCCGATGAAAATAGAAATGATGATGACAATGCCTACAGAATTCAGTCCGAGGTTCTCAATTTCAATCAGCGTTTGACGGATATAGATGCGATGTTTTTCGGGTTTTGAGAAAACCCTGCCCATGAGCATGATATATCGTCCGAAAATCGAAAAGAAATTCATGTGAACAAAAATAATGATATAAAATCAAAGTTTAACTGAATTGATCGACAGTTTATGGTTCTATATCAAAAAAACCTAAAAGGCTTCGCATATTTTGTTAAATTCGCTTTCAGGGATCGTTCAACAAAAAAATATTTTTAAATCACATGGACAAAAATCATTATTGTATTATTATGGCAGGCGGTATTGGGAGCCGTTTTTGGCCGTTGAGCAGAATTAAAAAACCCAAGCAGTTCCTGGATATTCTGGGAACAGGACGTACTTTGCTGCAACAGACTGTTGACCGGTTAAAAAAAGTGATTCCTGTAGAAAATATACTGATAGTGACCAATGAGGATTATGAAGATCTTGTAAATAAGCAGCTTCCTGAAATCAAGCAAAACCAGATATTGCTGGAGCCCATGCGTCGCAATACAGCTCCATGTATTGCATATGCCAACCATAAGATTAAGTTACAGAATCCGGATGCACAGATACTTGTGGCCCCTTCAGATCATGTGATTTTAAAGGAGCAGGATTTTCTGGAAGTGGTTAAGATGGGCCTGGAGTTTGTTTCAACGCATGACAGCATGCTTACCCTGGGAATTCTGCCGAACCGCCCTGAAACGGGATATGGATACATTCAGATAAACGGAGACAAGAAAAGCATTGAATTGAATAAAAGTTTCAGGCAGGTAAAAACCTTTACGGAAAAACCGGATTTGGCGATGGCCGAAGTTTTTCTTCAGAGTGGTGATTTTTTCTGGAATTCGGGGATGTTCTTTTGGTCTCTTAAGACCATTATGAATGCATTCAACGAATATCTGCCCGACGTAGACCAGTTATTTGCTGAGGGCACTGATTTTTATAACAGTCCCGAAGAAAGTGATTTTATTGGCAGGGTATATCCAAACTGCAAGAATATATCGATTGACTATGGAATCATGGAAAAGGCGGAAAATGTGTATGTATTGTGTTCCGACTTGGGTTGGTCGGATTTAGGTACATGGGGATCGCTTTATGATATGTTGCCAAAGGATTCAGAACAAAACTCCATTACCGGCAGTCATGTTTTCAGCTATAATACAAAAAATTGTCTTGTAAACATCCCGGAGAACAAGCTGGCAGTAATTCAGGGACTTGATGATTACATTGTTGTAGAATCAGATAATATTCTTCTGATTTGTCGCAAGCAGGATGAGCAGAAAATCAAGAATTTTGTGAACGATGTTATGCTTGAAAAAGGAGAGGGATACATTTAGTTATTTGTTGATTTGATGATTTATTGATTTGTTGATTTGATGATTTATTGATTTGTTGATTTGATGATTTGTTGATTTGTACTCCTGTTAAAGCCAAGACCCTTTGTAAGAAATTCCAAGCCTTCCGTCATTCACAGTCTCGCCACCTCCGCGTTTTGTCGCGGCCACCGCACGGTGTTTCGATTAAGGTTTATTGAAGTTCGAATGATGCAAAATTTACTGGATATAACAACCTGGCTACAACGTGTGCGGAGCAAAATAAAAAACACCATATTCGACGGCCTGCTGTTTGAACGAAGCCGAGGCACGAGGCGGAGTGAGTTCAGGCCTGTCTGCCGAAGCGGCAGCGCAGGCAGGCCGTTAGCCTTCTTTGGTTACTTTCTGTGGCGACAGAAAGTGACAAAAAAAGAGCAATTTCTCAGCAGCGGCGGCCTTTTTGTAACTTTTTGGGCTGCAGCAAAAAGTTAAAGAACTCTTATGATTTCTTAAATCATTTTAACTTAATTTAGGCAATTACCATAAAAAAAGAGGCTAAATGCCTCTTTTTTTTATTTTGTAATAACCCGATCTCCTAGTATTCCCAAAGGTCGTGTTCGGTTTCAAACAAGTAATTTTTAATGCGATCTGCTTCAAGAAGAGCATCCATACCTACCGAATATTGGCTGATTACGCGGTTGGAGTATACGTTTGATTCGGCATAAATGTAGCTGTTAAAACGGCGCTGGATGAAATAGTCGTCGAATGAAATGCGCTGAGCGTCGTTATTGTCATTAAACATTTCGTGCCTTGCAAAGAGCGGACGTAATTCGGGGAAATAAACCCATACGGTTTTTTTCTTAATGATAGCGTCGGTAGGCATGCCCTGGTCGTCGAGCTGATTATAGACCCTGATGGGGCAAAGGCCGATGATACGAACATTCATTACAGAATGGTTTTTATCGAAGAACCATTTCTCCTTTACAAGAATCTGTTTTACTTCTTCGATCCGCCTGTCGTTCATGATGGTTGTATCCACATAGTTGCCGTTCAGGTCCAGACGTTTAATTGTTTCAGTTCCTGCGCCAAAGCTTTCATCAATTTTTGAACGGTCAAGTGGAATGGTAAATTCGTTGTTCGGATCGGTGACATCGAAAGCACGGATGCCTTCATTGTCGATTCCCCATAATATTAAGGAAATCAGATTATAGCGATCGTTAATCGGCGTCAATGGATAATACAGAGGAAGGTTCTGACGTTGTTTCAGATCAACAATTCTGTAAACATCCTTAGCCCACATAATGTCGGCTTCACGCAGATATGCATAAGGAACCGGGGCTTTGTTCGGGATATGCTCACGGGTGTATACTTCAGTAAGGATATCCTGTGCCGTAATTTTCTGCGGTGCAACAGCGAGCATCGCAAATCCCATCAATAAAAAAGCAACTCGTTTCATTCGACTATTATATTAATAAAATTAATTCAGTTTAAACGTTATAGAACCAAGGTCACGGATAGTTCCATCTGGTCCGACAGCTCTGATGTCTGTAATCATAACAGGGTTTCCTTTGGAAACATTGTTGATGAGGTTAACGACTTCCTGGTTAAACCGGGCGCCTTTAACAGTTTTTTCCTGTAAGAATCCCTGGATAATGGTTCCGACTTTAAATTCAGTGACATTGAATTTGAGGTCGAAATCGAAATCAGGTGGCATTGTTGCCATAACACCGGCCTGCGCCATTAATATATTTTTGGCAATCATACCTCCTTTTTGTCCGCCTACTGTAGCAATCGGATTGGGAACTGCTTTCACACGAAATTCCTTTGTTCCTACAGATGTCCATTTACCGTCGAGTTCGGCAGTAACGTTCACCATACAGTTTCCGATTCTTTTAGCGCGCATAATCCATGAGCTGCCTCTTTGTTCGAGAACACCGTTAGAAGCGTTAGCCCTGATTTTATTACCGGGAACTCCGGAAACGGATATTTCAACCGGGTTGTCAACGCCCAGATAGAATACATTCATTTTAGTGGGAGAAACCACAACAGCGCCTTCAGCAACTGTATATTCGGAGGAGAAAGGACGGATAATGTCTCCGGTAGGTCCTTTGATTACAATAATACCTCCCCAGCTTCTCTGGCCAACGGAATTACCCGACATTTCATAAATACCTTTGCCTGTTCCGGCTTCAGTAGGGAGTTTACGGTAGTTCAATCCTTCGCGGCGTTCGTATGTTCTTTCTCCGGTTTCAGAATTTACTGTTTCTTTCCATGGGTTACTGATTCCTTCAACCACATAGATATCAGGAGCCTGAGTTGTATCACGTGCAGCAAGGAAGATCTTGGCTTTATATTGGTTACCGCGAATCACATAATTGGTATTAGGGATTACAACAGCTTCCAACTCATTGAAGTTAACTTCACCTTCGGTAATCTGGGCATACAGGTAATTGATCATTTCTGATTCTGCATTTCTCAGGTCGATCTGAAGGGATGACATAATTGCAAGGAATCCCATGAGCGGAGAATGTCCGAATTTGTGGTATTCCCAGGTTGAAGTTTCCGGATCTTTCTTTTTACCATCCAATTGAGGAGGGTTGGTGTCAAGACTTTTGGAAACGGATTCCTTCAGTTGATCGGGGAGTCCTTTATCCTTTGGTCCCAGTGTGAGCATGAATTCCCTTAAAGAAGCAATTTCATCCTTGAGTTTACGGGCTTCACTTTTATCGATATTATCACCAATCATGATCCGGTGAGGGGTATCATAATCCGTAGTGGCTTCGATTTTGTTTCGTTCAATGGTTTTTCCGCTGATTGCTGCAGATTTGCCTCGTTCAGCTTCGTTCAGTGTTTTGAGTTTGAGGTCCTGGATATAGTCGTAAAGCTTCTGTGTTCTTTCTTTTACTTCCAGAGCTTTCTTTTGCCATGCAGCTGTTTTTGCCGCATTCAATTGCATTGCTTTGGCAAAATCATTATAAATGTCTTCATTTTTATTCTGCATGGTATTACCGGTCTTCTCCAGTCCCTCGTCAATGATCTTGAAAGCGTCCAATACGCTCGTAGACACATTCAATGCCAACAATGCAGTCAGCACTAAATACATCATACCGATCATTTTTTGTCTTGGAGTCTCTTTGCCGTGTGCCATAGTGACGTTTAATTACTTATTAATAATCACGTTCATGGCCGACAACATATTGCCATAGATATTATTGAGTGAGGACAGATTGTCGCGTAATTTAACCACTTCTTCCTTATACTTGCTGGTTTCGTCAATGGAGTCCTTTAATTTGGCTATCATATCCTCGATACCTGAATATACTTTTTGAGTTCCCTTCAGGTGTTCGCTGCCTTCTTTTACTTGCAGTTCATATACAGCATTAAGGGCAGAAAGATTTTTATTCAGGGCTTCCAGGTGTTGTTCGTGAACCTGGCCGCTTTGTGAGATCAGCTGATGTTCCCCTTTCAGGGTTTCGGCTATCTTCTGATAGGAGCCGGCAACTTCTGAACCGGATTGGGCTACCTGCTGTGCAGATGAAAGGTAAGCAGAAGCCAGGGAGGTTGCAGAGTCTTTAATCGACTGGGTAGTGGCAGCGTATGTTTCGTTCATACTGCCCACTGAACCAGCTGCAGTCTGAATATTCTGAAGGAATTCACGAGTGGCAGCCGTTGCTCCTGAGATTTCTGCAATTCCTGATGCAGCAACATTCAGTTTTTGCAAGCCGTTTCCGATATTTTTTAAAGTATCCTCATTTAAGCTTGCTTCGCCAAGGAGGTTTTCTATTTTTTCAACCGGTCGGCCTCCTACGCTTCCGATCTCTTTCATTTCTTCAATTTCGTCCTGTTCGGACATGCCGGCTAACTCCGGATATACCAGGGTCCAGTCGAGTTCTTCATGCAACGGTTCGAATGCAGAGAAGAAGAAAATGATTGCCTCTGTAAGCAGTCCTAATGTTAGAAAGAGTCCTGCGAATTTCCAGTGCTGAATTTTAAAAAGTGCACCCACAATTACAACTGAGGCTCCCCAGCCATACAATTTGGCCATAAACTTCTTCCAGCCCGAACTGGCGGTAATATCTGCTAAGCTTGCCATGGTATTAGTAGCTTTAAATTGGATTAATTATTCTGGTATGTTTAAATTCCTCCTAGTACTGGACGGACACAGCGGAAACCGATGTATGATTTTGCGGTATCCTGATATTCATATGAGCGGGTACCGTTCTGCATAAAGTAACCAATGTCCTTCCATGAGCCGCCTCTGATAACCTTTCTTTTCATTACAGGAGGATCATCAGGACGTGCGTTATAACGATAGTCCGGATTCAAATCGTGTGAAAAGGCATAGGACGATTCATCGAAAGCGGTTAATGTCCACTCAGATACGTTACCTGCCATATCATACAATCCGTATTCGTTAGGTTGATATGTACCAACCGGTACAGCTGTTACACCACCGTCATCAGCATAATTTCCGCGTAAGGGTTTAAAGTTGGCCAGGAAACAGCCGTCTTTATTACGTGTATAGTAACCACCCCAGGGATACATGGAGTTTTCCAGACCACCGCGGGCAGCATATTCCCATTCAGCCTCAAGAGGCAGACGATAATCATGTGCACCTGCACTTCCTCCGGCTCTCATAGCAGCATTCAGAAGCATTGATCTCCAGATGCAAAATGCTGTTGCCTGTTTCCAGGTTACACCAACAACAGGATAATTATCATAGGAAGGATGCCAAAAATACATCAGTGTGTAAGGTTCATTAAATGAATAGGTAAAGTCGGCAATCCAAACCAATGTATCAGGGTAAACATTCACAACATCACGGATAACAAAAGAGGAGCGGTCTTTCACTTCTACTTTTTCACCCTGGTTGTCAATGATGAAACCTTCATAAGCTTTGGTCTCAAAATTATACCGGTTTGATTTACGTGCAGCCTGTTTGTAATCGATCCAGAAATACTCATACATCAACTTGCGGGTATCAATTTCTTTTTTGTTATAAAAGCGTTCCTGCTGATTGAGGTACATTTCATTCAGAATCTCATTGACTTCCTCTTCACGGGTGTCAATGCGGGTTTCCCAATTAATTGCCGGAGGTTCGATGGCATTTCCGTATTCATCTTCGGTAATGACAAAATCATCCAACTGTTCGCCTAACATACGACGCATGATGGAGTCGCGAACCCAGAATACAAACTGACGGTATTCGTTATTTGTAATTTCGGTTTCATCCATCCAGAAGGGTTCGACAGTAACAGTCTTTGTTTGTGAAGATTGTGCCCAGGCCACTTCCTGATCATTGACTCCCATGTTAAAACTACCCTGGGGAACAAATACCATTCCAAAGGGGTCAGATTCAGCATAAGCTTTTGGCCTACCCTCCACGCCAACTAATTCACCGCCGCCCGAACCACCGTTCTTTGAACAACTGCTGATTACAAACAGCGACGCTAATACAAATGCTAAAGAAAATAACTTTTTCATACTCAATGATGTTTGTCCGAAATAAAATGCCGTTTTACTTTAATATGAATATTGTCTTATAGATATCTGATACTTTTATATTTCTGCGGTAATTTTTCAACGCCGATCCGGAAGTCATAACCCAGCATAATTTCATGACTGCCTTTTGAAAATTTCATGAGCCGCGATGTTTGAAAGTCATAGGCATAACCCACTTTCATTCCGTTCAGGATGTTGAGTCCGACCATTCCGACGATGTCGGAACCAACCCTATAGGAAACGCCACCCCAAAACTTTTTATTGTACATCAACCTTGCATTAATATCAATTTTAGTCACTTTGGCATCTGACTGGAGAAAAACAGAAGGAAGAAATTCCAACGCGGGATTCGCCATCTGTATTGTATATCCTGCAGTAAGATAATATTGCCGTGCTAATTTTTCACGGGTAATTGTAGATGCCTGGTTCTGAAATTCGTAATCGTTTTGAAGGATCCGGGTAGAAGAAACACCTACGTATAGTTCTTCGGTTGAATAAAAAAGTCCGGCTCCAAGATCAAATGCGAATTCACTTTGATCGCCCCAGGGAACATCTTCATCTCCTGAGATGAGGTCCTCATTAAAGCGCCATTCGGGATTCAGTGAACGGTTGATGTAACTTCCGCTCAGTCCGATACCCAAAGTACCATTGCCTACTGAAAACTGATAGGCGTAGGACAAGCTAAAATCAATGTCTTTGTTAAAACCAAGATTGTCAGACCATATGCTCAGTCCCACTCCATGGTGCGTAGAGCCGAGTTTGAAGGGTGCGCTCAGATTGAGGATAATGTCCTCAGGCGCTCCTTCAATCCCCGTCCATTGCTGCCTGTAAATGGCATGGGTTGAAATCATATCGCTGCTGCCAGCGGAACCAGGATTTACTGAAATTTGGTCAAACATATATTGGCTTACCTGTCTTTCTTGTTGCGAAAAAGCGCTTGTCCAGACGGCACAAGCATAAAGGATGAGTATTAATTTTCTCATATTTTTCGATATCCTGCTTAGATTATTTTTTTTGCAACCGGCTATAATGAGCCTACATAAAAGGTAAAATAAGCAAAAATATTGTATATCAGCAAATGAAAATTAACACGTACCTGTTAATAAACTTTTTCAATTTCCCATATTATACTCAAATGCTCTTATAATGTTACTCCCTTGCAAAAAAAATTCAGCGAATTTTAAAAAAATGTTAAAAAAGCCTTTTAAATAGCTGGTTTGAAAATGTCTTCCCAGTGAATAATTGTTTCAATTTTCTGGGACATTTGGGACATTTGGGACAATTTATTGGCTGATTGATTCTGCTTTTGTCAGGAACCTCCCCAAGAGACAGAAACTTTATTGCACGCGGTAATTATACAGGTAATTATCCCTGCTTCCGACTACCAAATTGAATCTTGAAAGGGAATCTCCAAAATTTCCTATACTAAAAGGTGTATTTCCCTGAAGGGGAAAACCTTTATATAATTCACCATTATTATTGATGAGAAATATCTGATTTCTGAAACGCGAAACAATACCCAGCTTCCGGTCATCAGCAGAAAATTGATAAAACTGAGGTCTGGATATGATGGGCTCTTCAAATTTATAAGTAAACAATTTCGTTTTGTCGGATTTGAAAACTGTAAGCTTCGTACCTTCCAGATAAATGAATTCTGATTGCCCGTCACCATCCAGATCTTTTAAATCGAAAAAGTGCCGGTTGGAAAATCCTCCCGGAAAATCCACCGTACGAACATCGCCTGTAAAACCTATGAAATATGCTTTTCCTGTAGTGTCTGTGGTAACAACAGAAGGACTGCCCCCATCAAGCGGAATATGAAGCTGGTAATTGTTATTGGCAGAATGCGGAAAATAGGTTTCAACTTGCACGCGTGTATTTCCTTTACGATCGAGGATATATGTTTTTAGCCGGTCGCCGAAAACCAGGAAATCCTTATCCCCGATACGGAAATGATTTACAGGCTGGGTTACTTCGCTTTCTGTTTCATTGAAAGACCATCCTGAAACCAGGTTACCATCTCCGGTATAGGCATAAACGCGCTTATCCTCACAGGCAATAAACAAACGGTAATCCCTTGTATCATCATAATCAAAAACTGACAAGCCGCATGTTGCCGGAGAACGAAGTTTTACGGGATATCGTTCCACAAAATTTCCGTTTCGGTCTACCATATATATTTCATTTCTGGTGCTGAACAGCAACTGCAGTTTCCGGTTTCTGAAGAAATCCACCTGGAATATATCACTGGTGATGCGTTCGGGCAAAGTCAGTTTCCATAATATTCTTCCTGCCTGGTTAATCAGGTAGATGTTGTTTTTCATGTCCTGTACGAACACTTCGTTTTGCTGTGTCTGGTGGTTCATTACAAAAACAGGTTTTAAAACAGCCAGAGTATCCAGTTTGCTTTCCCAGACCGTTTCGGCAGAACCATGAAAAGCCGAGAGATATTTTAATACGATGTTGCTGTATAACATTTCATTGTTGGCATATAACTGAATTCCGCTGCTCTGGATTTTCTGAAAAACATCCAAATGCGTATTCCATGATTTACCGAATGCATCCATCAGGTATTCGGAAAAAACGCTGCAGCTTTTGCTCAGATTTCCGTAAATCAACAGGTTAGACCGCGGTGACAGATTGTTTTTGAATTCTTTGTAGGCAGCATCATTTTGCAAGGTCTTGTTGAGAATATAGTTTTGGATCAGATATTTTAACGCTCTTTCCGATCCTGAAAAAACGAGGTAATTATCGATAAGCACAAAATAATGCTGTTCCAGAGCAGAAAATAAATTCCCGTAGACTTTCGACAACAACTGATGAACCGGGAAGTGATACAGATTAAAGCTGAGTTCGGCATCAAAATTATAACGAGAAGTATAGGTATCAGGTGATTTCTTATCCACGGCGGCTATTTTCCCAAGCATGGATCTGAGTTGTTCTTCCGCCTGAGATTTGCTCTTAATACGCAATAGAATGTAGACATCCGGACTTGAATCGGTCTGACGTGGGTTGTCAAATGCCAGTGTTATTTCCTGGTCCATTATTTCTGTAAAGTCATCAGGCAACCGGAAGCCATATGCGTTATTCAGAGATTGCAAGGTATTATGGTAAGGGGTATACTTTCCAAAGCTTCGAAGAAATGAATGATAGTCTTCGAAATATTTATCCGGATTGCTGATGGAAAGAGAAAGAAATGATGCCGTAGAAGAAGGGAGCACTTCATCAGCCCTGACATGCTGTGGAGACTGTGCCATCAGGATTTTGGAAAACGAAGGCAGCGAATCTGAAGGTTGAATAAAACCATTGAGAAGTAATACGTCGGGAAGCAAATTCACATCGAGTTCTGCCCATGATGCAAAGTTCTTCAGGGTACGCACCTCTGATTTGTAGTCAGGCTTTACAAAGACAGAAAGACTTCTCGGGAAATGGGCAAAATTGATAAATACATTGGCCTCCACATTTTTTCCGGCGACACTGACAATTTTATTAAAATCTTTATCATTGATCAGGGATTCAGGTTCCTGAAGCTGACGAATGGCATCTTCGAGAACAGTTGTTGAAAAACTGATCATAAGTATGTCGCGGTATACGGCATAGCAAAAGTTCCCAACACCGGATTCATCAAGCAGGGTAATTTCATGCATATTAATACCCTCATATATTCGTGTTTGGACGGTGCCGGACTGAATCAGAAAGCGACTGACCAGACTGTTGATTTTCCGTTCCTGGATATGCTTTGGCAATTGAAGTACATGCATCAGGCTGATTTTGTCTTTTCCGGTAAAATGAGCCGAGATGAATGACGGGGATTTTCCTAGAATTTCAGCTGCTTCCGGATCTGAGCGCATCAGCGAGTCGAGAAAAAACAGTTGTTTGTTTACCCGGTTGAAAGGGGGAACAGTTTTAAGTTCATTCCAGAGTTCGTTGTTGTGGGTTATTTTTTCGAAAAGGGCACTGAAATCGTTTATTTTAACCACCACAGAAGCAGAAACCGGAATTGCTTTCAAAGGTTCTGCCGGTTTTGAAGGTTTACGGACAGAGATATAATACAGAAACAAAACAGTCAGAGCAGCAATAATGATAAATGGTACAATATTCCATTTATTTTTTTTGGTCATGGATGCAGGAATTGTTATTGTCTCAAAAATAAGAAATCTTTTGCTATTTTTAACCGTGAATTATTCACGAAGGAACCGTCAATTCCGCTAAAATGGAAATCAATCCTCATATAGAAGCCAGTTGGAAAGAACTTTTAAAGGAAGAATTTGATAAACAAAGCTTTCATGAGCTGAAAGAATTTCTCATCGAAGAGAAGGCAAATCATCTCGTTTATCCTCCGGGAGGGTTGATATTTAATGCATTCAAATTGACCCCTTTTGAAGAGGTTCGTGTGGTAATCCTCGGACAGGATCCGTATCACGGACCGGGGCAGGCTCATGGTTTATGCTTTTCTGTTCCACAGGGCGTTATGCCTCCTCCTTCACTGGGGAACATCTTCAAGGAAATTGAACGTGATTTGGGTGTTCCTGTTCCCAAAACAGGCAACCTTGAAAAATGGGCACGACAGGGAGTGCTTTTACTGAATGCCACACTTACTGTAAGGGCAAACCAGCCTGGCTCACACCAAAAGCACGGCTGGGAGCAGTTTACTGACGCTGTTATTCAGAAGTTATCGACTGGCAGGGTAGGACTCATATTTTTATTATGGGGGAAATTTGCAGGTGAAAAAGAATGTCTCATTGATACCAAAAGACATTATGTGCTGAAAGCGGCACATCCTTCGCCATTTTCTGCATATAACGGATTCTTTGGCTGCCGTCATTTTTCAAAAACAAACGAAATTTTGAAGAAACACGGGCTGGAAGAAATCGACTGGAGCTTGTAAATGGAGCGCTAAATGAAAAACTTTAATTCGCATCCATTGTTAAGTGAAAAATTGTTGGCAGAATCATCTATTTGACGTCGCGGTTATTAAAAAGAAATATTTTTTTGCTGAAAAAATAATCTGAATATGCTATTGCGTTTGAGAATAAAATTTATATAAATTTACTCCCAGATGAATGGCTAATCTAAACATATGTAACCCGTGGGAAAAAAGAGAATTATAAAGTCATATGAGCAACTTTCCGAAGAGTTGGTAGAAAAACTGAAAGAGAAATATCCGGATGGTTATGAGGATAAAACGATCACATTTACCAATCCGAGAGGAGAAATAGAGGTTGCCATTCCATTTGAAACGGACGACATCTATTATCTTATTAAACTGCCACGCGTAAATCCTGCTGAAGAAGAAGAAGAAACCGAATCATCCACTTTCGATGAGTTTGACAATTTTGAAAGCCTCGAAATCAGCGATGATGTTTCAGAGGATGAGGAATAGAGCTATTTTATAGTTATAAAATACTGGTTTAACCGGGGCTTTGAATAAAAGTCCCGGTTTTTTCTTTTATTGCTTTTTTTTGTCACTTTTCCCTGCAGCTGGAAAAGTAACCAAAAGAGCCGCCCGCTGCTGAAAAAGAAGCTAAAAATCAATTTGCATTTGTCTTCAAAGAAAAGAACTCACCCGATTAAGGCGGAGATATACTACTCCATGAATGTTTCAACACTATTATTGGTTGTGGATAGATAATAATGTCAGCAACTTTGGAATAAAATACAACCTCAATTGATGCACCGTGCGGTGGCCGTGACAAAACGCGGAGGTGGCGAGGCTGTGAATGACGGAAGGCTTGGAATTTCTTATAAAGTTCCCGATAGGGATTCAGCATAAACGGACAGGCGAACAGATACAATTATTTAATTATAATGATTTCAATATTGAAGATTTCCATGATGCCGTTTAGGCGTCTACTTTATTAGAAATTCCTGCCTTCCGGCAGAGCGCGTGGGGGATCGTTTTGTCTTGATTTTTCTTGGTTACTGAGCTTGTCGAAGAATGCTTCGTTCTTTTCATCCAAGGAAAAGAATGAAGTTGGGTTCGGGGTGAAACCCCGATTAATTATAAGTATTTTTCTTTGTCACTTTTCCAGCTGCAGGGAAAAGTGAAAAAGAAATTATAATTTAATCACGCTGATATCGGGTTCGGAGATCCATGAAGCGTTTGAAAGGATATTCAGATTGATTGTACCGATCAGATAATGACCTTCAGCCGATTCATATTTAACAGATATACTTTCAAAATCCGACAGGTTGGGTGTTGTATCCTTGTAACTCACATAAACCTGAAGCAGCCGGTCCTGAGAGTAAGTCAGGTTTAATTGCTGTTTCAGTTTCTTATATTCATAACGATAATCATAAGTTAAGGCTGATATGTCCGATAATACTGCAGAGCCTGTGGCATTTCCCCCTGCCCCTTTTCCCATAAAGAACTGACGCTCAGAAAAAGCGCCTTCCATGATTAATCCATTGTATTCATAAACAACTTTGTTCAGTGTATCCGAATCGGGCAACAGATGCGGCATCACATAGGCATAAACACGGTCGTTCTCCTTGGTGCAAACAGCAACTAATTTGATCTGTGCATGTTTTTCACGCGCAAAGCGGATATCTATTTCTTTCAGATGGTCAATGCCATAGTTGAATATGTCATCAGGCTTCAGCAATATTCCAAAGGCATGAACCAGGATGATCAGCAATTTGTATTTTGGATCCAGGGCTTTTATATCGAGTGACGGATCACTTTCGGCATAGCCCAGGGCCTGTGCATCTTTAAGTGCAGTATCAAACGCCTTGTTATTTTCGAAGATATGCGTAAGAATGTAATTGGTAGACCCGTTCAGAATGCCCTCTACGCTGGTTAACAAATCGTTGTCGTAATATTCCTCCAGGTTTCTCAAAACGGGAATACTGGCACAACAGGAAGCCTCATAAAGAAAAGGAGTATTATATTGTCTTTGAAGATCAAGCAATTCAGCAAAATGTACAGCAATCATCTTTTTGTTGGCAGAAACAACGGCTTTCCTGTTTTTTAATGCAGAAGATACGATTTCAAATGCTGCATCCATTTCATCAATTAACTCCACTACCACATCGATTTCGGGATCATTCAGAATTTCTTCACGATTTGTGGTAAAAAATGCAGCATCAATGGGTCGCTTTTTATCGGGATGTTTGATGCATATCTTTTTAATTTCGGCCCGAATGCCGCGTGTTTGATGAAGAACATTATATAAACCCTGTCCCACACAGCCAAAACCAAATACCCCCAATTTTATTTTTCTGTCCATGATATAATATTTAATTGTTCTGCAGATCTTATAAAAGAAAGGGCAGGTATATGAAACAAAAAATCCCTTCCGATAGCCGGAAGAGAACAAGAAATGTTTCCGGCTTATCTGTCTCCCCAAAGGGAGCAGGAGTTAGCACCTTCTTTCAGAGAAAGGGTTGCCAAGGTTTCACAGGGCCAGTACCCTCCACCTTTCTGGATAAGCAAATTATTTACAGGACAAAGATAATAGATTCATTGAAAAGTATGAAACGGAACTTGCAGTATTGCCGTATGATGAGAAAAATATAAATCATGATTAAGAAAGCCCTTATAATTTGTGTGATTGCTGTTTCAGGAATTGTTCTGTACGGCCAACCAGTTGCCAAATCTCTTTTTTTAGGAGGAAATGTGAGCCTGTATTATCAAAACGAGAAAAACGATGAAAATGATGAAACACGTAAGACCACTCAGATCAGTCTTTCCCCAAAAATCGGATATTTTATTACAGAACGCACAGCCATTGGCCTAAAGGTCGGTGTCAGCTCATTGGTTCAAAAAAGAGAATCGAATTACGACGAGGATCTTAAAGTAACAGAGGCCTATTTTAACATCACACCTCTGATGAGATACTATTTTACCAAGGGAGCATTTGGATTTTTTTCAGAAGCATCCTGTAATATCGGATTTGGGAAAACTAAGCAATCAACAAGTTCATATTCTGAAAAGGGCAATATTACTCAGGTAATGGTAGGTATCTCTCCGGGATTATATTATTATGTTCATCCAAGACTGGCGCTGGAATTATCAGCAGGGTGGTTCGGGTACGAGTATAATTCCGAAGAATTCGATGATATTAAACGTGTGAGAAACTTTTTTGGCTTTGATATTGAGACCACAGGACTGTCTCTGGGAGCTATCATTATCCTGTAATTTCATTAAAGATTTCAATTATGATAAAAAACTTCATATTAACCGGACTGATGGCATTATCAGGAATTTTTGTTACTGCTCAGCCTGCTGCCAAATCGCTGATTATTGGCGGCGATATCACTGTGTCATCTGAGCAGCAGAAAATTGTGAATCGTGACCAGAAGCTTCAATATACACGGTTCCGTATTATGCCAAAGGTCGGTTATTTTCTTTCGGATCATATGGCTATTGGTGTACAAGCCGGAATTTCAGGTCTGGGACGTAAACTGGACAGGGAAGGGAATAATGCCAGGCGTCATGAGAACACATTGTGGTTATCTCCATTTTTACGATATTACCTGGCCTCAGGAAAGGTTGGCGTTTTCGCCGAGGGATCATTAGATTTAGGATATGGATTCATCAAACAAACCGAGAATGATGTTACGGAAAAGGGAAATATTACTCAAATCTCCTTAGGCGTATCGCCAGGAATCTATTATGAAATACATCCAAAAATGACCCTGGAATTTTCAGCAGGCTGGTTGGGTTATAGCTATGCAACAAGAAAAATTGAAGGCATAAAAGAAATGTCAAGCCAGTTGGGGTTTAACTTTAAAACTACAGGACTTTCATTAGGCGTTACATTTAAATTGTAACAATTTTTATAAGTTTGCAGCTTGTTTATTTGAAGTTTAGATGAGGACGATAATTACAGTGGTTGCCGGACTGACGTTCAGCAACCTGTTTATGACGTTTGCCTGGTACGGGCATTTGAAAAATATGAAAAGCTCCCACTGGATGATAGCGGCACTATTAAGCTGGGGCATTGCATTATTTGAGTACCTGATTCAGGTGCCGACAAACAGGATTGGGCATAGTCAGCTTAGTGTGGGTCAGCTTAAAATTATGCAGGAGATTATTACGCTGAGCGTTTTTATACCCTTCAGCATTTTATACCTGAAAGAACCCTTTAAAACCAACTACCTGTGGGCTGGTTTGTGCATGATAGGCGCAGCCTATTTTATGTTTAAATCGTAAAGGGGTTTATTTTACAATAAGCTTGCCGGTTTGGCTGGTATTATTCGAAAACAGAATCCGTACGAGATACATTCCTTTATCCAGCCTGGATAATTCAAGAAGTTCTGACGAAGTACCGGTAGGAAAATCCTGGTTGAATACGATTTTACCGGTTATGTTCAATATCTGAACAGCATAGAAATTTTCATCGGAGCGTATGGTTAATACGCCTTCGGTCATCGGGTTGGGATACATTTCAATATTCCTTTCCGATTGCATTTCTTCAAGAAAAAACGGATTGAAGGAATAGGAAGCGGCATATGGCGGTTTACTGCCCGCAAATGCAGTAGCCCAGAAGAATAACAATAAAATAACGGGTATAATTTTTTTCATAGGCTGCACATTTGAAACAAAATTAATACAAAAATCATTCCAATAGAACAGGATTTTAAAGATTCACTAAAACTTAATGGTCTCTTACAACATCCCCAGTTCAAGCAGGGCTTCCTCCGACATCATGGATTGATCCCAGGGCGGATCGAAAACAAGATTTATTTCAACCCCATTAACCCCGGCAACGGCTCCTATTTTTTCTTTTACTTCATTCGGTAAAGAATCGGCTACAGGACAATTGGGCGCTGTAAGAGTCATGGTTACTGCAACTTCTTTTTCTTCGGTTACGTCAATATCATAAATAAGTCCCAAATCATAAATGTTAACGGGTATTTCAGGATCAAACACCGTTTTCAGCACATTTACAATTTCCATTTCCAGTGATAATATATTTTGCTGATCTTCCATTTTAGAACCAATTTTAGTGTCCATACTTTGTCTGGTAAGCCAGAGCATAAAGTTTAATTTGCTTAATCATTGAAAGCAGACCGTTTGAGCGTGTGGGTGAAAGGTTTTGCCGCAAACCAATTTCATCTATAAAAAACAATTCTGCATCCAGAATTTCTTTAGGAGTGCGACCTGAAAACACCCGGATCAGCAAGGCAATAATCCCCTTGGTAATAATGGCGTCACTGTCTGCTGTAAGGGCTATTTTCCCATCGCTGTATTCTGCATTCAGCCATACTTTAGACTGGCAACCGTTGATCAGATTGTCGGTTACTTTAAGGGCCGGGTTTATCAAAGGCAGTTCACGGCTGATTTCAATCAGGTAATTGTACTTGTCCATCCAGTCGTCATACAACGAAAATTCTGATACAATTTCGTTCTGAATATCCTCAATGCTTTTCACGGTAAATAATAAACAAAAATGAGACAATTATGTTAGGGTTTGCTTAGCTGAACATGGTTTTAACCTTTTGAACTCCCGAAACCAAAAGATCAATTTCCTGCCGGGTATTATATAAGGCAAGAGAAGCCCTGATGGTTCCGTCAATTCCGTAACGCTGCATGACGGGCTGTGCACAGTGGGTGCCAGTCCGGACTGCAATACCTAATTTATCAAGGATCATGCCAGCATCATAAGGATGTACGTCTTCAATTGAAAACGACAGAATGGAACTCTTTTGCGGAGATTTCCCATAGAACCGGATGTAACCGAGTGATGACAATTTTTCAAGGCCATATTTCAGAAGATCCTGTTCATATTCATGGATGGCTTGCATGCCAATGGATGAAATATATTTCAGGGCTTCTGCCAGAGCAATAGCTCCGATATAATTGGGTGTTCCGGCTTCGAATTTGAAAGGCAATGAATTATAGGTGGTTTTGTCAAAGGTAACGACATCTACCATTTCACCACCTCCCATGAACGGGGGCATTTCATTAAGCCATTTTTCCTTTGCATATAAAATGCCAATGCCTGTGGGCCCGTATATTTTATGCCCGCTGAAAGCAAAGAAGTCACAATCCATTTGAGTAACATCAATGGGTGTATGTTGTGCCGACTGAGCTCCGTCGATTAATACCGGAATCCCCGCATGGTGTGCAATGGATATTATTTGCTCAACCGGATTCACTGTGCCTAAGGCATTGGATACATGAGTCAGCGCCACAAGGCGTGTACGGGAATTGAGAAGCTTTTCGTAAGCATTCAGGTCCAGCACCCCTTCATCTGAGAAAGGAATTACCTTAAGATGTGCATTCTTGCGCTCACAAAGCATTTGCCAGGGAACGATGTTCGCATGATGCTCCATTTGTGACACCAGAATTTCGTCGCCTTCTTTTACGTATCTTTCTCCAAATGAGAAAGCCACTCCGTTTATGGCAGAAGTGGTTCCGGGAGTAAAAATGACTTCATAGGATTTGGAGGCGTTTAAAAACTGCTGTATGGTTTTCCGGGCGTTTTCAAAATCTTCAGTTGCCTGTTCGCTCAGATAATGTACGCCACGATGTATGCTGCTGTTTTTATAGGTATGATAGGCATTGATGCAGTCTATTACAACATTGGGCTTTTGAGTGGTAGCTCCGTTGTCAAGATACACCAAAGGCTTGTCGTAGATGGTACGACTGAGAATCGGAAAATCTTTCCGGATGGCTTCAACATTATAATTCATGATGGGAAAAGATATGGATTAACCGCAATGAACCTTGCAGTCGTTACATTTTGACAATTCACCGCGAAGTCTCTTATCTACGAGGTCAATGATCCGTTCTTTCAATACCGGAATGGAAATGCGATTTACAATATCGTTTGCAAAAGCATACATCAGCAAATGTTTTGATTCTGATTCTGATATTCCGCGGGAACGCAGGTAGAACATAGCTTCCTTGTCGAGTTGGCCCACTGTGGCTCCATGACTGCATTTTACATCATCCGCATAAATTTCAAGGTGCGGTTTGGTATTCATGCGGGCGCTATCGGAAATTAAAATGTTGTTATTTCTTTGATAGGCCTGTGTTTTTTGTGAATCTTTCCGAACCAGGATTTTTCCGTTAAATGAGCCGGTTGCATTTCCGTCAAGAATTCCTTTAAAAAGCTGGTTCGACATGCAATTGGGACTTGCATGGTCAACCAAAATGTAGTTGGCCACATGCTGGTTGTTATCACACAGGAATAATCCGTTCAAACTTGCTTCAGCACCGGTTCCATTCAGCAATGCGTAAAAGTTGTTGCGGATCAGTCCCCCGTGTAAGGAGATGACATTTCCGCTGAATTTACTATCGCGCATCTGATTAATAAAGAGATTGTTAATATGAGTGGATAAACTATTCTCATTATGCAAACGGTCGTAGCTGACACGAGCATTATTTCCGGCATAAATTTCTGTAAGGGAATTAGCCAGGAAGCTATTGTTGCTTAAGGTATGATCGCATATCACAACATTCACCGATGCATTGTCTTCCACAACAATGAGGTTGCGGCGTGTCAGTCGCAGATTTTTTATGGAATAGCTCAGGTTAATAACCTGAAGGGGCTTATCAATTATAGTATTTTTGGGTATATAAATAAATACACCATCCTGTGCAAAAAGTGTATTCAGGGCAACCAGACCGTCCACAGAGGTATTGGCATATTTCCCATAATGCTTGCTGAAAAGATCAGGGAATCGTACAGATGCTTCATTGAGTCCGCAAATGATTACTCCGTCAGGCAGTTTTTCCACCTGGTTGGCTTCACTGTAAAATCCATTCAATACCAGAACCACATGTGTATCGAGTTCCGGAACATCGCATTTAAAGATGCTTTTAATATCTACTTTAAAGGGGTTGGCTTCCAGATCCACGTCATAATTGCCGGCGAAATATTTTTCCAGGGGTGTGTACTTATAGTTTTCGTTTTTGGTAGAAGGAACACCAAGTCTATCAAAATCTTCAAAGGCCTGACCTCTGTGTAAATTGATAATTTTTCCGGAGGAAGTCTCGAGGATTTTGGTGTTTTGACGGAACAGAGCAATTAAATCGTTCGTGATTCCTGAAGATGATAAAGTTTCATTCATGGTGATATCTATTCATTCTCCGTTTTAATCCAGTCGTACCCTTTTTCTTCGAGTTCCAGGGCAAGTTCTTTTCCGCTCGATTTGACAATCTTCCCTTTATAAAGCACATGCACATAGTCGGGAATGATATATTCGAGCAAGCGCTGGTAATGTGTGATCACGATGGTGGCATTGTCTTTTCTGCGCAATTTATTGACGCCACTGGCTACGGTTTTGAGGGCATCAATATCCAAACCTGAATCGGTTTCATCCAGAATTGCCAATGTGGGTTCCAGCATGGCCATTTGAAATATTTCGTTCTTTTTCTTCTCACCGCCTGAAAATCCTTCATTTACCGAACGGTTGGTAAGGTTGGAAGCGATACCCACCAATTCTTTTTTATCGCGCATGAGTTTCAGAAATTCTGAGGCAGAAATCGGCTCAAGTCCCCTGAATTTTCTCTGTTCATTGATGGCTGTTTTCATGAAGTTCACAATTGAAACTCCAGGTATTTCAACCGGGTACTGGAATCCCAGGAATAAACCCTTACGGGCACGGTCTTCCGGACTCATTGCAAGCAGGTCCTCTCCCATAAAACGCACAGAACCTTGTGTGACTTCGTAAATTTCGCGGCCGGCAAGTGCAGCTGCCAGGGTGCTCTTTCCGGAACCATTAGGTCCCATAATGGCATGCACTTCTCCGGGTTTAACTTCAAAATCAATTCCTTTTAGTATTTCTTTGCCTTCTATGGATACGTGTAAATCTTTGATTTGTAGCATATACAATTAATTTTAATCTATTTGGTGCGGTCGTGTACGGACAGGTCGCGACCTGTCCCTACGATTTTTAATATATTAATACAATTATCCAACACTTCCTTCCAGGCTGATTTGCAGCAGTTTCTGCGCTTCAACGGCAAATTCCATGGGCAGCTTATTCAGTACCTCACGCGCATAACCGTTGATGATCAGTCCAACAGCACTTTCTGTATCGATACCCCGCTGGTTGCAATAGAATATCTGATCTTCTCCGATTCTGGAGGTGGTAGCTTCATGTTCAACGACAGCGGTATCATTTTCAATTTCTATATACGGAAAGGTATGGGCCCCGCATTTATCTCCCATCAGCATGGAATCACACTGTGTGAAATTGCGAACCTTATCGGCAGACTTTACCACTTTTACAAGGCTGCGGAAGCTGTTCTGACCGAAGCCGGCAGAAATACCTTTTGATATAATGGTACTGCGGCTGTTTTTGCCGATGTGAATCATTTTTGTTCCTGTGTCGGCCTGCTGGTAATTATTGGTTACAGCAACCGAATAAAACTCACCCACAGAATCATTTCCGCGCAGGATGCAGCTGGGATACTTCCAGGTAATTGCGGAGCCGGTTTCCACCTGGGTCCATGAAATTTTGGAATGATCGCCTTTGCAAAGTCCTCTTTTAGTTACAAAATTATAAATACCTCCTTTGCCATTCTTATCTCCGGGGTACCAGTTCTGTACCGTTGAATATTTAACTTCGGCATTTTCAAGAGCCACTATTTCAACAACGGCAGCATGAAGCTGGTTTTCATCACGCATGGGGGCCGTGCATCCTTCGAGGTAGCTCACGTAACTGTCATCCTCGGCTATCAGCAGTGTCCGTTCAAACTGACCGGTATTGGCTGCATTAATTCTGAAGTAAGTAGATAATTCCATGGGGCAGCGGACACCTTTTGGAATGTAGCAAAAGGATCCGTCGCTAAAAACGGCCGAATTCAATGTTGCAAAATAATTATCGTTATAGGGGACCACAGATCCCAGATATTTTTTCACCAGATCGGGGTGCTCGCGAATGGCTTCACTCATTGAACAAAAAACAATGCCCAGTTCTGCAAGAGACTCCCGAAATGTTGTTTTCACAGAAATACTGTCCATAACAGCATCTACAGCAACACCTGTTAACATCTTCTGCTCCTGAAGCGGAATCCCAAGTTTGTCAAAAGTTTTGATCAGTTCGGGATCTACTTCTTCAAGACTTTTTGGACCTGCAACCTGCTTTGGTGCAGAATAATAAATGATATCCTGATATTGAATCTCGGGTATTTTAAGGTGCGCCCACTTGGGCATTTTCATGGTAAGCCAATGCCTGTATGCTTTCAAGCGAAATTCAAGCATAAATTCAGGTTCTCCTTTTTTTGAAGAAATCAGCCGCACTACATCTTCACTCAAGCCTTTGGCAATGGTATCCGTCTCTAATTCGGTAACAAAACCATATTTATACTCACTCGCAGTAACCTCATTCAGTATATGATCTTGAGATTGTTCCATCTATGTATTTAATTAACAACATAATAACTAAATAGCCCTCTATATTTAGAATAATTCTAAATAATCGCAAATATAATAAATCTGTATCAATTTATCCTGATATTTGCAAGCGTTTAAAAATTTGATTGAAAAGCCTGTCATGAGTGAGCGTGATGAAATATCCTCCCTGGGAGAATTTGGACTGATCCGGCATTTGACCCGGGATATTGTGATTAAAAACCGGAGTACGGTTAAAGGGATCGGGGACGATGGAGCTGTACTGGATTATTCAGGCAGCAAAGTTGTAGTAACAACGGACATGCTTGCCGAAGGGGTTCATTTCAATCTGGTTTACACACCGCTCCGTCACCTGGGCTATAAGGCAGCGGTAGTAAATTTCTCGGATGTATATGCTATGAATGCTGTTCCCAGGCAACTTTTTGTTTCGATGGCCATTTCGAGAAAATTCTCAGTAAGCATGGTGGAGGAAATTTATAGTGGCATCAGGCTGGCATGCGAAAAATATGGAGTTGACCTGGCCGGAGGAGACACAACGAGTTCTTTTACCGGGCTTACATTAAGCATCACAGCGGTGGGTGAAGGATCTGATGATAAGCTGGTTTATAGAAACGGAGCAGGAGATCATGATTTGATTTGTGTGTCGGGTGATCTGGGCGGGGCTTATATTGGGTTGCAATTGCTGGAGCGGGAGCGAAGACTGTTTGAAAAAGAAAAAATTGTGCAGCCTGCATTGGAAGGGTATGATTATGTGCTGGAACGTCAGTTGAAACCTGAAGCCCGAAAAGATATTATTGCATTGCTGAGTGAACTGGAAGTAAAGCCCTCAGCCATGATTGACATATCGGATGGACTATCATCCGAGATCATGCATATTTGTCAGCAATCGGCTAAAGGTTGTAAGATTTATGCGGACAAAATTCCCATCCATTCTGAGACACGAAGGATATCAAAAGAATTTGAAATGGATCCGGTTATTGCTGCGTTAAACGGGGGGGAGGATTATGAATTGCTGTTTACTGTTCCTGTGCATCAATTTGATAAAATAGGAAACCGTAACGAAATAACGATTATCGGACATATTACCCATGAGTCCGAAGGCATCTGCATGGTTACACCACAGGGACAATCGATCCAACTCGAAGCACAGGGTTGGAATGCGTTGAATGATTAATCAATATCGGTGATTGTGCCCCGGATAATGCCTCTTTCTGAGCCTCGTATGAAATCAATAATGTGATTTCTTTCTTCGTTGGATGGAATGGAAGCTTCGATCGAGCGCAGCGCGTCAGAATTATTTAATCCCTTTTGATAGATGGTCCGGTAAATTTCCTGGATTTCCTGGATTTTATCTGATGAAAAATTTCTTCTTCTGAGGCCCACGAGGTTTAATCCTGCATAAGAAACAGGATCTCTGCCTGCCATGATATATGGAGGGACATCTTTGATAACCTTGCTGCCACCCTGTATCATTACATGACTTCCGATACGGACAAACTGGTGAACGAGGCTTCCTCCTCCCAATATTGCCCAATCTTCAATAATTACTTCTCCGGCAAGCCCTGCATATCCTGAAAGAATGCAATGGTCACCAACGTTACAGTCGTGCGCAACATGAACATAGGATTGAATAAGGCAATGGGATCCAACGACTGTTTTCTCCTTTGATTTGGTGCCTCTGTTAACGGTCACATATTCACGAATCGTAGTATTATCACCTATTTCGGCAGTTGTTATCTCGCCCTGAAATTTCAGGTCCTGAGGTATGCCAGAAATTACGGCTCCCGGAAAAATGCGGCAATTGCTTCCAATCCTGGCACCGTCCATTATGGTTACATTATTGGCAATCCATGTATTATCGCCAATTACAACATCGCCATAAATGGCAGTAAAAGGTCCGATCTCAACATTCTTCCCGATTTTTGCATCGGGATGTAAATAATAAAGCGGTTGGTTACTCATGAATATAAGTTAACAATAATATTATGCATCTGTTTTCCTGGTATTATGAGCCAGTTTAATTCCTTTTCGCAGCAATTTGGCAAATTCTACATTGGCGTTATGTCCGGGCTTGCTGGCAATAATGCGTCCTTTTAATCTTGCTCCGCAAAGAGCAAGATCGCCGATGATATCGAGAAGTTTATGACGTGCAGGTTCATTAGCAAAGGCAAGATCAAGGTTATTAAGAATGCCTTCGGGTTTAACCTTTATGGAAGGCTTGTTAAATAATACAGCAAGGCGGTCAATTTCTTCCTGTGATACCGCCCTGTCCATAATAACAATGGCATTATCCAGGTCGCCTCCCTTGATCAGATTGTTTTTCTGCAGGAATTCAATTTCATGAAGGAAAACAAAGGTGCGGCATGAAGAAAATTCTTTTTCATATTCGTCAAGATCTTTCATGGAAGCATATTGATGTCCGACCACGCGGGAATTGAAATCAATATGCACATCTACACAAAATTCATTATCGGGATAGGCAACCAGGTGAATTCCCCGGCTCTCATCCTGGTATTCGATCTTTTCAGGAATTGAATAGTAAAAGCGTTCGGTTTCCTGTTCAACAGTTCCGGCAGTTTTGATAGCCTCAACATAGGGACGGGCACTGCCGTCTATAATAGGAACTTCGGGACCATTTATTTCTATCAGGGCATTATCAACGCCCATTCCATATAATGCAGACAAAAGATGTTCAACGGTTGTAATGGAGGCTCCCTTATCAACAATTGTGGTACTTCTTTCGGTTATTTTGACATATTCAGCTAATGCACGGATCACTGGCATGTCTTCAAGATCGACTCTCTTAAACTGATACCCATGATTATCAGGCGCAGGACATATCTTTACCTCTACTTCAACCCCCGAATGCAACCCTCTGCCTTTAAGACTGACTGGTTTTGAAAGTGTTCTTTGCTTTTCAGCCATTATTAGTGATTATGTTCTACAACAAAAAACAGGGCGAAATTATAAAAAAATCTCTATTATCAATAAATAGTCAGCCCGGACTTATTGCGGTAATTTAAAATAAGGGAGAGGCGATGAAGGCTGAAGGCAGGCAAAATCTGTGATTCAGTTGATGAACCATTGATTTCTATCCTAAAATGTTTTTGACGATCAGATCCATTTATTTTCTGACCAGATCCTCTTTAAGTGCTTTCAGTTGTTTTTCAAGTTCGGCAATTCGCTTGCTCATATCGGGCAAGGATTTATAAATGATCATTGAACGAACCTGTTTGGTAACATCAAAAGCCGGTGAACCAAGTACTGTCTCATTGTCTTTAATGCTGTTACTCACTCCTGATTGGGCTCCGATTTTCACATTATCGCCCACTTTCAAATGCCCGGACAATCCAACCTGTCCGCCAATCTGGCAATTCCGGCCAACCTTGGTTGATCCGGCAATGCCTGCCTGGGAAACTATTACAGTATTCTCTCCAACTTCAACATTATGTCCTATCTGGATCAGGTTGTCGAATTTTGTACCTTTATGGATAATTGTAGAGCCCATAGTGGCACGGTCAATGGTGGTGTTAGCGCCAACTTCCACATTATCTTCAAGGATCACATTTCCTACCTGGGGAATTTTCCGGTATTGCTGATCAGGTTGTTGTACAAAACCAAAACCATCACCTCCAATCACAACTCCTGAATGCAGGATGCAATTGGCACCTATGAGGCAACCATGATATACTTTCACTCCGGGATATAAAATGCAGTTATCCTTAATCTGTGTAAAATCACCCACATAGGATTGCGGATAAAGCTTTACATTATTGCCAAGTACGGCTCCGGGACCTATATAAGAGAAAGCGCCGATATAGACATTTTCTCCGATTTTAGCAGTTGGATCAATGAATGAGGGTTGTTCAATCCCTTTTTTTTCAGGGATCATGCTGGTATATAGCTCAAGAAGTGAAGTAAAGGAATCATAAGCATTATCAACCTTTATTAAGGTTGCGTTAACGGTACCGTTTACATGCAAATCACGGTTTATCAATACAATGGATGCTTCGGTGGTATAGAGGTATTTTTCGTACTTTGGATTTGCAAGAAAAGCCAGAGTTCCTTTTTTCCCTTCTTCAATTTTGGAAATATCGGTGACGATTTCATCCGGATTGCCAACGAGTTCTCCTTTGACAAAATCGGCTACAATTTTAGCGGTGATCTTCATTTTTAATGATTTTCCGGCCGTGGATCAAAATTAGTAATTAAAGCCCAGACCTTTTGGGTAGCAAAGAAAATATTTTTTTTTGGTTTCCATCAGATTTTGCAGGTGAAATATATCAGAGGCTTCTGAAAGATCTTTCATTGCTCCGTTATTGTAAAATATCCGTATGGTGTCATACTGATCGCTATAGGCTTTGTTGCTGATCAGCCCTGAATATACCATGTAATCTACATCTTCTGTTGACACCTGATGTATCCGGGCGGTTTCTTTTTTCAATTCATTTACACGTGAAGGTTCAAAGGGCACATCGCTGATTTTTACACGTGGTAAAATGCGGGATATCAGATTTGCAGAAAGCAGCGATAAAAGCTGGTCACTATGCCGGATCCATGCTTTAGCGGAAACCATAATGTCATCATCGTCAAGGTTGATAAAATGAACCAACGCTTCTTCTGAACAAGGAACAACATCTTTTTTCCCGAGCGGATGTGTGAGAAAATACTTCAGCGGCTCGGTAGCATAGATATCGGGATCTGTAAGGGCAATAAATTTTGCCCTTCTTAATACCTGAAGCAACAAATTTTCAGCAGCAATGACAGTTTTATGAAAGTACACCTGCCAGTACATCAGTCTCCGTGCAATTAAGAACTTTTCAATCGAGTAGATTCCTTTGGATTCAATCACAAGCTGATCATCTACCACGTTAAGCATTTTAATAATTCTTTCTGTGCCGATGGTCCCTTCAGCGACTCCTGCAAAGAAACTATCCCGCATCAGGTAATCCATCCGGTCCATATCGAGTTGCCCCGACACCAGCTGGTGGAAGAATTTTTTAGGATACTGATTGTTGAAAATGCGAATCGCCATCCCGAGTTTTCCGTCGAATTCTTCATTCAGTTTATTCATGAGCATCACAGAAAGATCTTCGTGAGTAAGTCCTTTTATAATGCTATGTTCCAGTGCATGAGAAAAGGGGCCATGGCCGATATCATGCAGTAAAATTGCAGCTACCGCAGCTTCGGCTTCTTCGTCTGTAATGACAGTGCCTTTTTGCCTGATGTTTTCGATGGCCTGTTGCATTAAGTACACTGCACCTAAGGCGTGTTGAAAACGGGTATGCGTAGCTCCCGGATAAACAAAACTGGTGAGCCCCAGTTGTTTTATTCTTCTCAGTCTTTGTAAGTAGGGATGTTCGAGCAAATCAAATATGAAATCGGTTGGGATGATCACAAATCCATGAACCGGATCGTTGATAATTTTTCTTTTATGCGTATCGGATGGCACTATAATGAATATGACAGATTCTTAGCAGCAAATTACCGAATAATCCCTGAAATTATCAAGCGTATAATACAGATGTATTGTTCTTTTAAAATTTATTGTTATCTTTGTGCAAAGTTTTTCAAAGGATAGGGGACGCAATTGTCCCCTATTTTGTTGACTTAAAAATAATGATTCACACAACCCGGATAGAAAATCTGCTTTCAGAAGAGCTCGCACGAAGGGATCTTTTTCTCGTTGAGGCGATGGTCAGGCCCGGAAATAAAATTGTCGTTTACATCGACAGCATAAAAGGGGTTACATTGGAAGAATGCATTGCAATAAGCAGATATCTTGAAAATGCTCTTGACAGGGATGTGGAAGATTTTGAGCTTGAGGTTTCTTCGCCGGGATTGGACAGGCCGCTTAAATTGCCGGTTCAGTTTAAAAAAAACATCGGGAAGGTTTTGGATATTGTAAGAAAGGATGGCATTAAATTAACAGGTACGCTGGTTGGGATTGAAAATGGAATCATCAGAACAGAAAATCAGGTAGCTAAAAAAGATGCCACTACCGGAAAGAAGAAAATGGAAATTCAGACGGATGAAATTCTTTTAGAGGATATTAAATCGGCTAAAGTTGTAATCAGTTTAAAAAGTAAAAAATAAATGGAAAACCTTAATTTGATCGAAACCTTTTCGGAGTTTAAGGAACTGAAAAGCATTGACCGGGCTACCATGATGAGCGTTCTTGAGGATGTTTTCCGTGGAATGCTGGTTAAGATGTTTGGATCAGCAGATAATTTCGATATCATCATTAATATTGACAAGGGAGATTTTGAAATTTGGAGAAACCGGGAAGTTGTTGAGGATGGTCTGGTAACTGATCCCAACACGCAAATGTCGCTTTCGGAAGCCAAGTTGATTGATGATGATTACGAAGTTGGGGAGGAAGTGACCGATGAAGTAAAACTGCTGGATTTTGGAAGAAGGGCTATACTCGCGTTAAGGCAGAACCTTACAGCCCGGATTCTTGATCTTGAAAAGAACAATATATTCGAGAAATACCGCGACCGGATTGGTGACATCATCACAGGTGAAATTTACCAGGTATGGAAACGAGAAATTCTGGTGTTGGACGAGGAAGGAAATGAATTGATTCTTCCCAAAACCGAACAGATCCCAACCGATTACTTCAGAAAAGGTGACAGCATCAGAGCTGTTGTTGTGCGTGTTGAAATGCGGAACAATACCCCATTGATCATTCTTTCGAGAACATCTCCGATTTTCCTTGAAAGACTTTTTGAATTGGAAGTTCCGGAGATTTTTGACGGACTGATTATCATTAAAAAAATTGTACGCATCCCGGGCGAACGTGCAAAAGTTGCCGTGGAATCGTATGATGAAAGGATTGATCCTGTTGGTGCCTGTGTGGGGATGAAAGGATCGAGAATTCATGGTATTGTACGGGAACTTAAGAATGAAAATATCGACGTTATTAATTATACCAATAATCTTCAGCTATTTATCACCCGTTCCTTAAGTCCGGCCAAAATATCATCGCTCAAAATTGATGAGAAGAACAAGAAGGCTGATGTGTATTTGAAGCCCAATGAAGTTTCTCTTGCAATTGGTAAAGGCGGTTTAAATATCAAGCTGGCCAGTCAGCTCACCGGATACGAAATTGATGTATACAGAGAAACCGAATATTCCGATGAGGAAGATGTGAATCTGGAAGAATTTGCAGATGAAATTGACGGATGGATTATTGATGAATTTAGAGCCATTGGATGTGATACTGCCCGTAGTGTTCTGAATCTTAACGTAGAAGATCTTGTGAAACGTACAGATCTGGAAGAGGAAACCATACGGGAGGTACTGAAAATATTGAAGGCAGAATTCGAATAATTAATCTTTATATAAATATTTAGAGGATTTACTATTTTTGACGTTGTAAAACAACTAAAATCCACGGATGTCAGATACTAAAACAACAAGGTTAAGCAAGATAGCAAGGGAACTCAATGTGGGTATTTCTACCATTGTGGATTTCCTTCACAAAAAGGGTGTGAAAATTGATTCAAATCCGAATGAGAAGATTACATCCGAACAGGTAGACCTGTTGCTCAAAGAATTTAGTACTGACCTCAATGCCAAGAAAGAATCGGAAAAGCTGAATCTGCGTAATAAACGTGAAAAGATGGAGTCGGTTTCCGTAAATGATGTTCAGCAGGAATCTGATGCCGATGCTTCAGAAGAAGATGATGAAGTATTAGTAAAGGATGTTCGCGCATCCGTAATTCATCATGAGCCCGAACCGGAAAAACCGGTTGAAAAGGAACCCATTAAACTGAATGTACTTGGGAAGATTGATGTTGACAAATTCAACGCTCCGAAAAAGAAGCCTGTTGAAAAGGCAAAAGAACCCGAGGTAGTAAAAGAAAAAGAGCCCGAACCGGAAAAACCGGTTGAAAAGGCACCTGTTAAAGAACCCATTAAGGTTGTTGAAAAAGAGCCTGTTCAGGAACCAGTAAAGGAACCAGTAAAGGAACCAGAAAAGAAAAAAGAGATACCACCGGTTAAAGAACCTGTTGCACAGGTTCCGCCAGTGCCACCGCCGCCTCCGGCACCACCTGTTGAGGAGTCGAAGCCCGTTGAACCAGAGCCTCAGCCCGAGCCTGTGGTATCAGCACCTGTTGAACCCCAGCAGCCGGTAGAGGATTTTATGAAATCGGAATATAAAGATGTTGAAGTGAAGGTTGTTGGAAAGATTGATTTGTCTTCGATGAATCAAAGAACCCGGCCTCCCAAAAAGACACGCGAGCAACTTGAACGTGATCGGAGAACCAGGAATGCTGTTCCGCAAAAAGAACAGGAAGCTCAGTCTTCCAATGTTATGCCAACTGTGCAGGAAGACAGGCCAAGGCTGATTAAACAGTCGCCTGAGGTAATTCGTGCCAGAGCTGAAAGACTCAACGGGCCAAAGGTTGTTGGAAAAATTGCTGTACCTGGAACTGAGGGAGAAAGCGAAGATGCACAAAAGAAAAAAAGGAAAAGAATAAATAAAAATACACAACGTGTAAGCGTTGATAAGCAACCTGCAAAACCAGGTGAAACTAGTTTTTCAAAAGACCAGAAAAAGAAGAAAAAGAGAAAGGGCCACCGATTTGAGGTTAGCGAAGAGGATGTTGACAAATCGATTAAAGACACCTTTGCCCGGCTTACAACAAAAGGAAAGTCGAAAGGTGCCAAATACCGCCGTGAAAAACGTGATATCCTTACACAGCGGAATCTTGCTGAAGAGGAAAAGCGGGAATCCGAACGCAATATTCTTAAAGTTACAGAATTTGTAACAGTGAATGAACTGGCTACCCTGATGGATGTGCCGGTTAATGAGGTAATTGCTGCATGTATGAGTCTGGGTCTTTTTGTGTCCATTAACCAGCGTCTCGATGCAGAAGCTCTTGTTTTGGTTGCCGAGGAATTTGATTATAAAATTGAATTCGTAACTGCGAATACCGAGGAAGAAGAGGATGAGGAAGAAGAAGATCCGGATTCACTCAGTCCGAGGCCTCCGATCGTTACAGTTATGGGACACGTTGACCATGGAAAGACAAAATTACTCGACCATATTCGTCATGCAAATGTAATTGCAGGCGAGGCCGGTGGTATTACACAGCATATCGGTGCCTATGGTGTCGAATTAAAAGACGGCAGACAAATTACGTTTTTGGATACACCAGGTCACGAGGCATTTACTGCTATGCGTGCACGTGGTGCCCAAATCACTGACGTAGCCATTATAGTGGTGGCCGCTGATGACGGAATTATGCCACAGACAGTAGAGGCAATCAATCATGCACAGGCCGCAAGTGTACCGATGGTATTTGCGATCAATAAGATTGATAAACCATCTGCAAATCCTGAAAAAATCAAGGAATCCCTGGCCCAGATGAATATTCTGGTAGAAGACTGGGGTGGTAAATTCCAGTCGCAGGAGATTTCTGCAAAGACCGGACTCAATGTAGATGACCTGCTTGAGAAAGTTCTGCTTGAAGCCGAGATGCTGAATCTGATGGCCAACCCAAATAAACCTGCGGTGGGAGCAATTATTGAATCATCACTGGATAAGGGCAGGGGATACGTAGCCACCATTCTTGTTCAGGCAGGCACCTTAAAAATAGGGGATGTTATTCTGGCCGGACATAATTATGGACGTGTTAAAGCGATGTATGATGAGCGTGGCAAGAAGATATTATCGGCAGGACCTTCTGATCCGGTACTTGTTCTCGGTTTAAACGGAGCTCCTCAGGCTGGTGACAAATTCTCCGCACTTGAAAGTGAAAAAGAAGCAAAGGACATTGCTACCAAACGCGAGCAACTCCTCAGGGAACAGGGTTTGCGTACTCAGAAACATATTACACTGGATGAAATCGGCCGCAGAATTGCAATTGGTAATTTCAAGGAATTAAATGTAATTGTGAAAGGTGACGTGGATGGTTCTATCGAAGCTTTGTCTGATTCACTGATCAAACTTTCCAATGAAGAAATTCAGGTAAATGTAATTCATAAGGCTGTAGGACAAATATCAGAAAGCGATGTTTTGCTGGCCGCAGCTTCCAATGCCATTGTAATTGGATTCCAGGTTCGTCCCTCATTGCAGGCCCGTAAACTGGCCGAGAAAGAAGAGATCGATATCCGGTTGTATTCCATTATATACGATGCCATTAATGAACTGAAATCGGCTATGGAAGGAATGCTTTCGCCTGAAATCAGGGAAGAAATTGTGGCTACTTTGGAAGTTATGGAAGCTTTCAAAATCACCAAGGTGGGAACCATTGCCGGATGTATTGTGAAAGAAGGCAAGATCAAGCGTGATACCAAAGTACGCGTTATACGTGATGGTATTGTTATAAATAGCGGAAATCTGGCTTCACTCAAACGCTTTAAGGATGATGTCCGTGAAGCAGTCAGTGGTCAGGAGTGCGGTCTGAATATTGAGAACTTCAATGACATCCGTATGGGTGATTACATTGAAGGTTATGAAACTACCGAAATAAAGAAGAAACTTTAACAGATGATTGCATGGATGATTTGATTTCTTTCTCATCCATGATTAAAGCCGAAGCAGAGCGATTGGGATTCGACGGGTGTGGGATATCCCGTGCCGAAAAACTCAGGGAAGACAGCCAGTATTTGCAGCAATGGCTTGACAAGGGGTATCAGGCCGGAATGGCTTACATGGAAAACCATTTTGAGAAACGCGTTGACCCGACAGTTCTTGTTGAAGGCACAAAATCTGTTATATCCGTAATAGTCAATTACTTCCCTTTAGAAGGACAAAAAGATCCGGAAGCCCCTGTACTATCCAAATATGCTTACGGTGAGGACTATCATGATGTCATCCGTAATCGTTTAAAAGCATTGCTGGAATACATCAACAGCGATATTTCACCTTGCAATGGAAGAGCGTTTGTCGATTCGGCACCGGTTCTTGATCGGACCTGGGCTGCAAAAGCAGGTTTGGGATGGATCGGTAAGAACAGCCTTCTGATTTCACCCAAAAAAGGTTCGTTTTTTTTCATTGGTTCTCTTCTGGTTGATATTTCGCTCGCTTATGATCATCCCATTTCTGAATTCTGTGGCGATTGTACCCGGTGCATCCGTGAATGCCCCACGCAGGCGATTGTCTCACCACGCGTATTGGATTCAAATCGTTGCATTTCTTACCTGACCATCGAAAATAAGGGTGCCATTTCAGACGAATTTAAAGAGACCTTTCAAAATCGGGTCTTTGGATGCGACATTTGCCAGGATGTTTGTCCGTGGAACAAAAAATCCACACCTCATCTTGAGAAAGCATTTGATCCTTTGCCTGGAATTTTGCAAATGACCAGGGACGAATGGCATGGAATGGATTCCGAAAAATTTCAATCTACTTTCAAAAAATCATCAGTTAAAAGAGCGGGGTTTTTGGGAATCAGGCGTAATCTGGACTTTATTGGAGAAGGGACAAGGGACGAGTGACGGGTGACAAGTTACAAGTCACTTGTCACTTGTCACTGGTTTCCCATTTCATAATTCCGTTACAATTTTGTAATATTACTGTCAACTGAAGAAGTTACCTTTGCTGAAAAACAATAAACTGTAATGGTTGATAACGTGCCCAAAATATTAATTGTTGACGACGAGCCGGACATTGGTGAGATCCTGAAGTTTAACCTGCAATCTGAAGGGTATCACGTTGATGTCGTTTTTTCAGGGGAGGAGGCACTTCATGCAAAATTGAAAACGTATGATTTGTTTCTGCTGGATGTTATGATGAAAGGAATGTCGGGTTACCGGCTGGCGGATGAATTACGGAAGAAATATGCTGTTACTGCACCTTTTGTATTTATCACAGCAAAAAACTCAGAAAACGACAAAATTACCGGATTTTCGTTGGGTGCTGAAGACTTTATTACAAAACCATTTTCTGTGCGGGAGGTTATTGCCCGGTTAAGGGTGATATTGCGCAGATCGGAAAGACCTGTACCTGAAAACGTACCTGATGAGGAAATTGCAATTTCGGGAATCATTCTGAATCTCAGGCAAAAACGGCTCATGATTGATGGAACACGTGAAGACCTCACCCCTATTGAATTTGGTATTTTGGAGATGCTTATGAAATCACCTGGTCAGATCTTTGAAAGAGACCGTTTCTTATCAAGAATATGGAACGATGTTCATGTCTCTGACAGGACTGTTGATGTTCATATGGCCCGACTGCGCAAAAAGATGGGAAAGTATGGAAATCTCCTTGTTTCAAGAAAAGGATATGGATATTGTTTAGAAACTGAATAAATATGGGAATCGTTTTAACACATACCAGGAAGTGGCTCATCTACATGGTTGGCTTTTTCCTGTTTTTTGCCTCATTGCTCATCATCCTGGAGTATGTTCATGAGAAGAAATTCCGAATTGGAATCTTAAATGAAAAACTCGACAGCTATAGCGCGATCACGGAAAAGTATATTCAAAATCACCATATTTTAAGCAACGGCAACTACCAATTACTTGATTCTGTCAGGGAAGTCATTACTGATCCAACAGTGCGTATTACCCTTATTCATTTGAAGGGTGAAGTACTCTATGATTCTCAGGTGGATAAACCACAGGGTAAAATGGTGAATCATCTTTTGCGTCCGGAAGTACAGCAAGCATTGCGCGAAGGTAAAGGTGTTGCTGTCAGAACTTCTGAAACCACTCATGTCAGATACTATTATTATGCAAGAAAAGCCGGAAAGATGATTATCCGGATATCATCGGTATATGATTCGGGAGCAAAAAGGTTTGTTCAGCCCGGAAGGATCATCGTGCTGACTATTATTATTGTTCTTCTTTTGGCCTCTCTTATTATAGTAATGATTAATGAGCGTACCGGAAAAACCATCAGCACGCTAAAAGAGTTTGCCGCCAGGGCCACTGACAATAAACCGTTTGATGAACAGTTGATATTCCCGGATACCGAGCTGGGCACAATCGGACAGGAGATCATGGATATATATCAGAATCTGAGCCGTACCAAAGAGGAACTGATTGCAGAAAAGGCCAAGCTGATCCGCCATTTGAATATGCTGGACGAAGGGATTGCCATCTTCTCCAGGGAAAAGGTTGCGATTACCAGCAACAATCATTTCATCAAATTCATGAATTACATCAGTGATACACGTGTATTTACCGCCGATGAATTTTTCAGAATCAACGATTTCTCTTCCTTATTTTCCTTTTTCAACAAGTATTTGCAGATGAGTCCTTCTGATCTGGCAGATATCCAGCCTACATACGAGATTTCCATATCAAAAGGCGGAAAGCATTTTATTGTGAAAAGTGTTGTTTTTAAAGACCAAAGTTTTGAGGTTTCCATTCATGATATTACGAAACCAACAAAACGTAAAATACTCAAGCAGCAGATTACCGAAAACTTATCCCATGAGTTAAAAACGCCGGTAAGTTCCATAAAGGGCTTTCTGGAAACCATTATTATGAACAAGCCTGATGCAGAAAGAACTGCGGATTACCTGAATCGCGCTTATTTGCAATCGTGCCGCCTGGCAGATCTGATTCATGATATCTCGGTGCTTACCAAAATTGAAGAGGCCTCAGCTTTATATCGTATTGAAGATTTAAATGTTTCCCAGCTGATCCAGGAAATTGCTGTTGAGATTCAGCCCAGCCTGAATGAAAGGGAAATGAAGCTTGACCTTCAAATACCTCCGCAAATATTAATGAAAGGTAATTCGGGATTGCTATACTCCGTATTCAGGAACTTGTTTGACAATGCCATCGCTCATGCCGGGCAGCATGTTACCATTAAGGTGGATATATACCGGACTGATGAAGAGTATCATTATTTTACTTTTTCAGATAATGGCACCGGAGTTCCCCCGGAGGACCTTCCCCGTCTTTTTGAACGGTTTTACCGGGTTGAAAAGGGACGCGACCGGAAACAAGGCGGTACAGGACTTGGGCTTGCCATTGTTAAAAACGCCGTTCAATTTCACAGGGGTGATATTTCTGTAAAAAACAGATCCGAAGGAGGACTTGAATATCAATTCACTTTAGCCAGGGATATGTCTTTGACTTCTGCCGTATAGAACCTGCATAAAAGTTCGGGATATTACTTTTTCCCTATCTTTGCACGATTAATTTATTTATGGAAGTATTTTACACAGCAGCTGCTTTGACTGAAGCAGTAACAGCAGTCAAAGAAAAGGGCAAATCTGCAGGGTTTGTTCCTACCATGGGTGCCTTGCACGAAGGTCATTTGTCACTCATAAGAACCAGTAAAGCGCATGACGGTATCACTCTGGCAAGTATTTTTGTAAATCCCACACAGTTCAATGATCCGAATGATCTGATGCGGTATCCGAGAATGCCCGGGAAAGACATGCAAATGCTGGAATCTGCAGGTTGTGATATGGTTTTCATTCCTGATGTAAAGGAAATTTATCCCGAGCCGGATACCCGTAAATTTGATTTTGGAGGTCTCGACCTGGTCATGGAAGGAAAACAACGGCCGGGTCACTTTAATGGTGTAGCGCAAGTGGTTACACGTCTTTTTGACATCGCTGTTCCCGACAGGGCCTATTTCGGTTTAAAAGATTTTCAGCAGGTAGCCATTATCAGGAAGGTGGTATCTGATTTTCACTATCCGGTTGAAATTGTTGCCTGCCCGATTGTGAGAGAATGCGACGGTCTGGCAATGAGTTCCAGAAATATGCTTTTAAGCAGTGATGAGCGGAAAAGGGCACTGATCCTTTCCCGGTCGTTATTTCAGGCACAAAAAATGAGACCTGGGAAAACACCGGAAGAGGTTATCCAATATGTTAAGAATGAAATTGAATCCCAGCCGGGGGTGGTTCTGGAATATTTTGAAATCGTAGATGGGACAACTTTGATGCCGGTAAGCAGTTGGAACAGCAATTCTGATATATTGGGCTGCATTGCCGCTTGTGTTGGGAAAGTCAGACTCATCGATAATATTAAATTTTCTTAGTAATTTTATGATATGTATATAGAAATCCTGAAATCGAAAATACACCGGGTAACTGTTACTGAGGCCAACCTGAATTATGTAGGAAGTGTAACCATTGATGAAGATCTGATGGATGCATCCAACCTGATTGCCAATGAAAAAGTACAGGTGGTAAATATCAATAACGGAGAACGGTTAGAAACTTATGTTATTAAGGGTGTACGTGGCAGCGGCGTTATTTGCCTGAATGGTCCTGCTGCACGTAAGGTTTGCGTAGGCGATATAGTGATTATTATGTCTTACGCCATGATGGATTTCGAAGAAGCAAAAACGTTCAAGCCCTCAATTGTTTTTCCGGATACGGCAACCAATAAAATTGTCAGGTAATGTCGAGACTGGAAGCCGTTCGCAAAAAAATCATGGAAGGATCTGCTTTGGAACAGTGGTTAACCATTGCCAGATTTCAGGGGAAGACACTGGTATTTACCAATGGTTGTTTCGATATCCTGCACAGGGGCCATGTTCAATACCTGGCAGAAGCCGCATCACTTGGAGATTATCTGATCATCGGGTTGAATACCGATGCATCGGTAAAACAGCTGAAAGGGCCAAGCCGTCCTTATTTGGATGAGGAAACCCGTGCAATGATTCTTGCTTCCATGGGATTTGTTTCGGCTGTCGTTTTATTCAATGAAGAAACCCCTTACAAGTTAATACAAACTGTTAAGCCTCATTTTTTGGTAAAAGGCGGGGATTACAAAGAAGAAGCTATTGTGGGTTATGATATTGTAACTTCAAATGGAGGCAAGGTAGTTACCATTCCACTTGTAACGGGCTTTTCGAGTACAAATATCATTCAGAAAATCGCTGCTAAAAATGGCTAAGGCCAAAACGGTATTTGTTTGTCGTAATTGTGGCACAGAGACTCCCAAATGGATTGGAAAATGTCCTTCATGCGGAGAATGGAATAGCTTTACAGAAGAAGTAGTTGTAAAAACAAGCGGAGTTGCAGACCTTCCTTTTGGTCAACGCAATTCAGTTCCGGTACGGCTTCACGAGGTGGATTCAAAAAGCGTTCCAAGGCTTGATACACTTACCGGCGAATTGAACCGGGTGTTGGGCGGAGGATTGGTTAAAGGATCTGTTATTCTCATCGGCGGAGAACCTGGAATCGGAAAATCCACACTCGCATTGCAGGTTGCCTTGTCCATGGTAAATTATAAAGTGTTGTATATTTCGGGAGAAGAGAGTGTACAACAGATTGCCATGCGGGCCGAAAGAATCGGAAAAAAGAATGAGAACTGTTTTGTAATCAGTGAAACTTCGCTGCAGCAACTGTTTACCCAAATACATCATTTGAAGCCGGATATTCTGATTATCGATTCCATTCAGACCCTGCAGGATGAAACCCTGGAATCCACACCGGGAAGTATCTCGCAAATAAGGGAATGCGCCGGAAAACTTATGAAGTTTGCAAAGGAAACTTCTACGCCTGTATTTCTGATCGGGCACATTACCAAAGACGGAACGCTCGCAGGTCCCAAAATTCTTGAGCATATTGTGGATACAGTATTGCTATTTGAAGGCGACCAGCATTATATGTACCGCATTTTGCGGGCTTCAAAAAACCGGTTTGGTGCTACTGCCGAGCTTGGAATTTTTGAAATGCAGCAGGATGGGTTAAAAGAAGTGACCAATCCTTCGGAGGTCTTGATCAACCAGAACAATGAAGGACTTAGTGGCATTACAACCGCTGCTACTATTGACGGAATACGTCCGTTTCTGATAGAGGTCCAGGCCCTGGTTAGTTCAGCTGCATACGGAATGCCTCAACGCGTATCCACAGGTTATGATGTTAAACGGTTGAACATGTTACTGGCGGTACTTGAACGAAAAGCAGGATTCAAGCTTGCTGCCAAAGATGTATTCCTGAACCTGGCAGGTGGATTACGGGTAACCGATCCTGCGCTGGATCTGGCGGTAATTGCAGCAATCCTTTCTTCGTCGGTGGATCGCCCCATCCCCAAAAAAATGTGTTTTAGTGCTGAGGTTGGTCTTTCAGGGGAAATAAGACCTGTTACCCGTATAGAAAACAGGATCCGGGAAGCAGGCCGTCTGGGCTTTACATCCATTCTGATTTCCGGAGCATACGACAAGGTAAATAATCCCGGAGGAGGGATTGAAATCATTAAAGCTAACCGTGTGGAAGAAGCCGTGAAAAGGTTGTTCACGGCTTAAATCTTACCACGTTTTAATCGCATGGATATTCTATTCCCATTCGCTTTCCCAGTATATGCCGTCGCTGGCAGTATGAGAAGCCACATCACTGCAATTAGGAATCGGAGCCATCCCCGGAGGCATTTCAAATACATCATTCTGGGTGATTCCCAAGGATTTGTCTTCGTAAACCCGCTTCATAAATTCGGCATATATCGGCAGGGCCATGGTGGCGCCTTGTCCCATGGACATGTAGTCAAAGTGAACAGATCGGTCTTCCGCACCTACCCAGGCTCCGGCAACCAGCTTTGGAGCAATGCCAATCATCCATCCATCAGAATGATTCTGTGTAGTACCTGTTTTAGCAGCTATCTGTGCTGTAAACTTGTAACGGTACCTTAAGCGAACGGCTGTGCCAAAGTTGGTAACCCCTTCCAGGAGATTCAGCATCAGATATGCGGTTTGCTCATTGATGGACTCAATGCGCTCGGGCTGAAATTCTGCCAGGACATTTCCATTTTTATCTTCAATACGGGTTATATAGACAGGTTTGGTATGCATGCCTTTATTGGCAAACGTAGCATAGGAGGATACCATTTCGGCTACAGACATATCGGAAGTACCATAAATCATAGACGGAACAGGGTCAATATAACTTGTAATACCCATTTTATGAGCAATATCAGCAATAGGTTGGGGATTATACTGTTTCACCAGCCAGGCTGAGATGTTATTTTCTGAAGTCGCCAATCCCCATTTCAATGTTTTCCATTGGTTGAGGTCTTTTTTGTTGCTGTTGCTATGAGGCGTATACAGCGTGTCGTTCACAAAAAAAGTCTGCTGCTGGTTGAGCACTTCATCACAGGGGCTTTTTCCCTCCTGCATGGCAAGAATATACAGGAAGGGCTTAAATGTGGAACCTGCCTGCCGTTTACCTTGTGTTACATGATCGTATTTGAAGCTGGTAAAATCAATTCCGCCTACGTAAGCTTTTACATTACCAGTAATCGGATCCATTGCCAGAAATCCTGTGCGGAGAAAGTGCTTGTAGTACCTGATGGAATCATAAGGAGACATTAGCGTATCTATTTCTCCTCTCCAGCTGAAAACCCGCATTTGAACCGGTTTTTTAAAAGCTTTCCGGATCTCATCATTTGATTTCCCCTGGTTTTTCATGTTTTTGGCACGATCAGACTGCATCATGGCTCTGTTCAGGAGCTTTTGAATCTGTTCATCAGAAAGATCACGGGAGAAAGGAGCCCGTTTGCTGCCGCGTTTTTCCTTAAAGAATGCAGGTTGCAGATAACTGCCCAGGTGTATTTTTACAGCCTCTTCTGCATATTGTTGCATTTTATAATTGATCGAAGTATAGATCTTCAGGCCGTCGGTATATAAATTATAGGGTTTGCCGTCGGGCTTTTTATTTTTATTACACCATCCATAAAGCGGGTCATTTTCCCATTTAAGGGAATCCTCATGGTAAGCAGCGTAATCAAAATAGTCTTTCCGCCGGGGTTCTTTACTCATAAGCGTCCGACGAACGAATTCACGGAAATAGGTACCCACGCCCTTATCATGTGAAATCCGCTGAAATTTCAAGTCCAGGGGAAGCCCTTTTAATGAATCGGCCATTTCACTGGTAATGTAATGGCTTTTTCGCATCTGATCGATGACAACATTGCGGCGTCCTTTTACCCTTTTGATTTTATTGGAATCATTCGGGTTGAAATAGGAAGGGTTTTTAGCCATACCCACGAGCATAGCTCCCTGTTCAATGGTCAGCGAATCGGGAATGGTGCTGAAATATACCTGTGCAGCAGATTTAATACCGGCGGCTTCATTTACAAAGTCGACCTGATTAAAATACAAAGCAATAATTTCCTCTTTGGTATAGGATTTTTCGAGCCGGACAGCAATGATCCACTCCTTGATTTTTTGTAATGCTCTGCCGAGAAATGTTCGTGGAGGATCATGAAACAGAAGTTTAGCAAGCTGCTGGCTGATGGTACTTCCGCCACCTGAGCTCCTGTGCATCAGAAGTCCGGTTTTTATCACCGCACGTGCCAGTCCTTTGGCATCTATTCCGGAATGACGGTAGAATCGTTTATCTTCTGTAGCCACCAATGCCTGGACAACATGGGCAGGAAGTTCATCATAGTTAACGAAGGTTCGGTTTTGATTTCTATAATAAAATGAGCCAAGAACCTTTCCTTCTTCAGAAATGACCTGTGAGGCGAGGTTGATTTTCGGGTTTTCAAGCGCCTGAATATCCGGCATATATCCAAGAGCCCCAAGTGCAGCCAGGATTAACAGTAAGGCTAAAAGTACAAAGGGGGAGGCAAACAGAATCCAAAAGTACTTATTAAACTTTTTGGGATTAAGAGTCGTTTTATTCATAGAAATTAACTGTGAAGGCGGTAAAAATAGTAATTATTTGAATTAAAATTTTGAACTTAGAGCCATAATTGATTTATTTGCACAGCCATAAACGTTATTTAATGATAAACAATTTAGTAATAGTTGAATCACCGGCTAAGGCCAAGACCATTGAAAAGTTTCTTGGAAAAGATTTCACAGTAAAATCAAGCATGGGCCATATCCGTGATTTGTCTAAGGAGGATCTGGGTATTGATATTAATAACAATTTTAAACCCCGCTATATTGTTCCTGAAGATAAAAAAAAGATCGTTACCGATCTGAAGGATTCAGCAAAAAAGGCGGCCACAGTATGGCTTGCTTCTGATGAGGACCGGGAGGGAGAAGCAATTGCCTGGCATTTAAGCGAGGAGTTAAAACTCGACCGGGCCAAAACACGAAGGATTGTTTTTCATGAGATTACCAAAGAAGCGATTCTTCATGCTGTGGAGCATCACAGGCAAATTGATCAGAACCTGGTTAATGCGCAACAGGCACGCAGGATATTGGACCGTATTGTTGGTTTTGAAATATCGCCTGTGTTATGGCGGAAAGTTAAACCACAGCTTTCAGCAGGCCGTGTTCAGTCGGTAGCCGTGCGTTTAATTGTAGAAAGGGAAAGGGAAATCATCCATTTTACAAGTACATCAGCTTACCGGATTTCTGCTGTTTTTGAAATTCATCAGAAGTCAGGAAAAGTTACCTATTTGAAAGCTGAGCTGAACGAGCGGTTTCAGGATAGGAAAAAGGCGCTTGAATTCATTGAACATTGCAAAAATGCAACATTCACCATTGAAGATATTGTAAAAAAGCCTGCCCGCAAGTCTCCCTCACCGCCATTTACAACATCAACCCTGCAACAGGAAGCCAGTCGTAAATTGGGATTCTCTGTAAGCCAAACCATGACAGTAGCCCAAAGATTGTATGAGGCGGGATTAATTACCTATATGAGAACCGATTCGGTGAATCTTTCGAATTCTGCTTTGGCAGCTGCTGAAGAAATGATAACAAAGGAATTTGGCAAAGACTACGTTAATATCCGGAATTACAAGACAAAGAGTAAAGGAGCTCAGGAAGCACATGAGGCGATAAGGCCTGCCTATTTGAACAAATTGTCAGTAGACGGGAACCAGACTGAAAAGAAGTTATATGAACTGATCTGGAAACGTACTGTTGCTTCGCAAATGAGCGATGCCCGGCTTGAAAAAACTACAGTTTCTATTGGTATTGGAGGAAAAAAGGAAAAATTTGTTGCTGAAGGTGAAGTATTATTGTTTGATGGATTTTTGAAGGTCTATATGGAGTCTACCGATGACGAATCGGAAGAAAAAGGCGAAACACTTTTACCCCCATTGGAAGCCGGACAGAAACTACCTTATGTAAACATCACGGCAACGGAAAGATTTACACACCATCCGCCCAGATATACCGAGGCCAGTCTGGTTAAAAAACTTGAGGAATTAGGTATTGGAAGACCATCTACTTATGCTCCCACAATTTCTACTATTTTGCAGCGAGGTTATGTGATTAAGGAAGAGCGCGCCGGGAAAGAAAGAAAATACAGTATTATTACCCTGGAAAAAGGAGCTGTTCAGGAGAAAGTTGCCTCAGAAATCACTGGTGCAGAAAAGGGAAAGCTTTTCCCTGATAATATTGGTATGCTGGTAAATGATTTTTTGGTGGGACAGTTTTCCGAAATTTTAGATTATAATTTCACGGCATCTGTAGAGAAGGAGTTTGATGAAATAGCTGAAGGCAGGGCCAATTGGACCGACATGATCAAACGCTTCTACACGCCGTTTCATGAGAAAATTGAGGCTACCCTGTCACGCAAAGATGTGGTGAAGCCCGAACGGTTATTAGGTACAGATCCGGTTTCGGGGAAACCGGTTTATACACGCATGGCCCGTTTCGGTGCTGTAGCACAAATTGGAGAAACTACCGGGGAAGAAAAGCCCAGGTATGCGCAGTTAAGGAAAGGACAAAATATTGAATCCATCACACTTGAGGAAGCTCTGGATTTGTTTAAACTTCCGAGGAAAATAGGCTCTTTTGAAGATAAGGAAGTGACAGTTTCCACAGGAAGGTTTGGCCCTTATATTTTGCATAATTCGAAATTTATTTCGCTCAGGAAAGAAGATGATCCATACACCATTGAGTTGGATGCTGCCATTGAGCGGATCAAAGAAAAAAGAGAAAAAGACAAGAACAAGATTATCCTGGAATTTAAAGAAGATTCGGATTTGTCTGTGCTTAACGGAAGATGGGGCGCGTATATCCGATATAAGAGTGAAAACTTTAAAATTCCCAAGGATATGGATCCAAAGAGCATGACTTATGAAGCTTGCATGAAAATTGTTTCAGCAACACCCGAAAAGAAAAAGAAAAAGAAATAATCCGGAACATGGATCTGAATTTATATTTTGAACCCGTATCTTTAGAACGGCCTGCCGGATTTGAAGAAACGGACGAAACGACGTTGGGCAAAACCATACGGATTCATACAGCCAGCAGTCCGATTGACGAGATCAGCAATTATCAGATTGCAATACTGGGTGTTCATGAAGACAGGAATCCGGGCAATGATGCTGCACCCGACAAAATACGCCAGAAATTATACGCGTTATACCGGATTAGCGACAAGCTGAGAATCATTGATCTGGGAAATCTCAAACAGTCATCAACTTCGCAGGACACCTATTATGGATTACGCGATGTGCTGACCGAGCTTTTAAATAACCAGGTGATTGCCATTGTGATCGGAGGTACTCAGGATGTCTGTCAGGGGTTATTTATGGCTTATGAGCTCAGGAATTTAAAGGTGCATATCGTTGCTGTTGATTCAAAGGTTGACTTAATGACAGGCTCAGATCCTTCGCGATCCTGGTTGTGGCCGGTAATTAAAAGTCAGAAGCTTTTCCGCTATACCCATATCGGACATCAGCAATATCTTGTAAATCCGGCACATATTGAAACCCTGGAGCAGAAAGAATATGATGTTTTAAGACTGGGAACTGTCCGTTCCAACATACAGGTTACCGAGCCTTTTCTCAGAGATGCGCACATGGTGAGCTTTGATATGGCTGTAGTGAAACAATCAGAAGCTCCGGGAAGCAGGTTTTCTTCCCCTAATGGATTGCTTGCAGAGGAAGCCTGCCAGATATCACGTTATGCGGGATTAAGTGATCTGGTATCATGTTTCGGAATTTATGAAACAGATGCTCTTTTGGATCAGAATGATCAAACTGCTCATTTGGCAGCCCAGACAATATGGTATTTTATGGAAGGGTTTACCCAGAGAAAGAAAGAAAAACCCGGACAGGAGAATACAGATTTTAAAGTATTTATGGTAAATCACAGCGATATGGAACATACGCTGGTGTTTTACAAGAGTCTGGTTACCGGCAGATGGTGGATGGAGGTTCCTGATCTGGGATCGGAACAATCTGTGATGGTGTCCTGCTCACAGGAGGAATATCAGCAAGCCTGCAACCATGATATTCCGGAAATGTGGTGGAAAGCTTTTCGAAGGATTAATTAATAAAAGATCTAGGCCACTTCTGAGTATTGATGATATCTGAATTCAGCTTTCTTCAATATATCTTCATAGATTTCGCCGCTTTCCAAAGCATCTTCATCATCGGCTTCATAATGCCAGTTGACAATGAATTCTTTAATGGAATCATTTGAATCAAGTGCTTTGAGCAATTCAAGGATTTTTTTCGATGATGCACTGTTTAAATATTCCAGATTGAGATCGATTTTTACGACTTGTGCAGTAAGTTGCTTTACCCAATCAATTATTGGGGTATAGAATCTTGATACATTTTCCGGCAGTGAGCGCCCCTCAATTAAAAGCCGTCCATCTGAGTTAAAACGAACCGCAGGGGTACTCGAAGTTGGTTCTAGGCAAATATTTTTCATTTAGCTTGGATTTATATAATTCGGTTTACGTATGAATTCCAAATAAGATTGAATCTTATGACGAATGCCCGATATTAATTGACCATAATCCAGAAAAATGAATTAAAATATCAGATCTGCAAAAGTGGGTAATTGCCTATTAATTGGCAAAATGATTTATCAAATCATAAGAGTTTTTTAACTTTTTGCTGCAGCCCAAAAAGTTACAAAAAGGCCGCCGCTGCTGATAAATTGCTAAAAATCAATTTGCATTTGTGTTCAAAGAAAAGAACTCTCCCGATTAAGAATTCTGTGGATTTCAGTGCCTGAAATCCTACAGATTCTAAATCGGGATCAGACAGCTTTTCTTTTAGGTATATTCTGTTAGCTGTCCCAGCACAAATTGATTTTCTTAACGCAATTTCTCAGAGGCGGGAGTGTACTACTCCATAAGCGTTTCATGTTATATTCAAGGTTGTGGATAGATTTTTATGTTAGCAACATTGTTACAAAAACTAACTTCAAACAAAGCACTGTGTGGTGGCCGTGACAAAACGAGGAGCCGGTGTGGGGTGAATGACGGAAGGATTGGAATTTCTTATAAAGTTTCCGATAGCGGAGCGTATCGGGATTCAGCATAAACGGATTGGGGAGCAAAATCAATTAATTAAATATTATGATTTCAATATTGAATATATCCATGATGCCGTTTAGGCGTCCACTTTATTAGAAATTCCTGCATTCCGGCAGAGAGCGGCGGGGATCGTTTTGTCTAGACCTTTCCTGGTTACTGAGCTTGTCGAAGAATGGTTACTTCTTCGCGGCAATGGCAAAGAAGTAAGTGGGGGTCAAAGGGGGCAAAGCCACCTTTATAAACACTTTATTACCAAACAAACGTTTGTCTAATAATAGCAAAGTAATTATGCCTTTATCTAGGCAATTACTCAAAAGTGCGGGTATGGATAAATCCGTTATCAGACTCTGAATGTATTATTATATGGCTAAACCAAAAAAATGTCAGGAATTTTTCTTACTTTTGTAAGAATTTTGAAAAACCAGTTGAAGAACTAAATGACAGGAACTAAAGTTCTTTATGTCTCCCAGGAAATAACTCCGTATCTACCGGAATCTGAGATGTCCGTAATCGGAAGAAATCTGCCGCAGGCTATTCAGGAAAAAGGCAGAGAGATCCGGACTTTTATGCCCAAGTATGGGTGTATCAATGAGAGAAGGAATCAGCTTCATGAAGTGATACGGCTCTCCGGGATGAACATTATTATTGATGACACAGACCATCCTTTGATCATCAAAGTTGCCTCTATACAGGCAGCTCGTATGCAGGTCTATTTCATAGACAATGATGATTACTTTCAAAGGAAGTATATTTTTACCGACGAAGAGGGCGTATATTTTGACGATAATGATGAACGTGCCATGTTTTTTGCCCGCGGCGTTCTGGAGACGGTAAAAAAATTACAGTGGCCTCCGGATGTAATTCATTGTCATGGTTGGTTTTCAGGACTTTTATCGTTATACATTAAAAAAATGTATGATGATGATCCGGTATTCCGCAAATCGAAGGTTGTTGTATCATTGTACGACAATGAATTCAATAAGATGCTGAATAAAGATTTTGCGAAAAAGTTAAGCATGGATGGCATTCCATCAGAAGACCTCAAAGCTGTAGAAAAACCCGATTATGTGAATTACTGCAAATTAATCGTAAATATGAGCGATGGCATTATCATTGGCAGTGAGGAAATTAACAAGGACGTTTTAAGTTACATTCAGAAATCAAATACCCTTCTGTTGCCTTACCAGAATAGCGACACATATGTAGATGCATACTCTGCGTTCTATGATCAGGTTCTGGCTGCAGGAAAATAGAATCCTTAGAAATATTGACTTTTAAATTCGCTCAATTATGTGTGGAATTGTCGGTTACATTGGAAATCGAGATGCATATCCTGTGCTTATTAACGGCTTAAAAAGGCTTGAATATCGTGGATATGATTCAGCCGGAGTATCAATCTTAGACGGAGTTCCTCATATTTATAAATGCAAGGGCAAGGTGAGCGACCTTGAAGCCTTTATTCAAGGCAGGCCAACCACAGGTCATGTTGGTATGGGCCACACAAGATGGGCCACCCACGGTGAACCGAACGATATTAATGCACATCCCCATCAATCGTTTAAGGGTAAATTCGTCATCATACATAATGGCATTATAGAAAATTATGCTTCTTTAAAAGAGCGATTGATTCACAGAGGATACGAATTTGTTACTCAAACCGATTCTGAAGTACTGGTCAACCTGATTGAATTCATTTACATGACCGGTGAAGTAAGTGCTGAAATGGCAGTAAGGCTTGCTTTAGGTAAAGTTGAAGGAGCCTATGGTATCGTGGTTATGTGTACGGATGAACCTGATAAGCTGATCGCTGCACGTAAGGGCAGTCCGCTTGTTATTGGTGTTGGTAATGAAGAATATTTTATTGCTTCTGATGCTACGCCCATTGTTGAATATACCAAAAGCGTGATTTACTTAAGTGATTTGAATATTGCTGTGATCACAAAAAGTGAACTCAGTATTAAAACGCTGAAAAACATTCCGTTAAGACCTGATATACATGAGCTTACGCTTGATATTGGCGAAATAGACAAGGGCGGATATAAGCACTTTATGCTCAAGGAAATTTTTGAGCAACCCCGTTCCATTTATGATACATTTCGTGGCCGGGTGATGCAAAAGGAGGTTCAGCTGCACCTGGGAGGATTGTTTCAAGTAATGCCACGTTTAATTGATGCGAACCGTATCGTGATTATCGGATGTGGTACTTCATGGCATGCCGGCCTTGTTGGCGAATATCTTTTTGAAGATCTGGCGCGCATTCCCTGTGAGGTTGAATATGCTTCTGAATTCCGTTACCGCAGACCCATTATTAACAAGTCCGATGTGATCATTGCAATAAGCCAGAGCGGTGAAACCGCCGATACACTTGCTGCAATTCGCCTTGCCAAGGAAGCTGGAGCTCTGGTACTTGGAATTTGTAATGTAGTTGGATCCAGTATACCCCGTGAAACTGATGCAGGTGTATATACACACGCAGGTCCTGAGATTGGCGTTGCATCAACAAAGGCTTTTACTGCTCAGGTTACCGTACTGGCAATGATGGCCATATTACTGGGAAAGGAAAGGAAAGTTCTCTCAAAGGATCAGTACCAGCATTATATTAAAGAAATCAACAAGGTTCCGGAAAAAGTTGAAACCATTCTGAAGCAGAATGACAAAATATTTAAGCTTGCTGAGGCCTTCAAAGATGTAAATAATTGTCTGTATCTCGGCCGTGGATATCTATTCCCTGTGGCCCTGGAGGGAGCGCTGAAGCTGAAGGAAATCTCATATATCCATGCCGAAGGATATCCTGCTGCTGAAATGAAACATGGGCCTATTGCTTTGATAGATCATAACATGCCTGTTGTGGTACTTGCAACCAAAGACCATTCCTATGATAAAATTGTAAGTAATATTCAGGAGGTTAAAGCAAGAAAGGGAATTGTTATTGCCATTGTTACCGAAGGCGACACTACCATACAGCACCTGGCATCTCATACCATCGAAATCCCTGCATGTGATACCATCTTTTCACCTTTGCTGGCAGTTATACCGCTTCAATTGCTTTCTTATCATATTGCGGTAATGAGGGGTTGTAATGTAGACCAACCCAGAAACCTGGCCAAATCAGTTACTGTAGAGTAATTAGCGGTTGCTGTATTGCTGCTCGTAGTAATTTTGGTATTCACCGCTGACTATGCGATTGAGCCATTCTTCATTCCGGAGATACCAATCGGCTGTTTTTTGCAGGCCTTCCTCAAACTGAACGGAAGGTTTCCACCCCAGCTCCTGTCTGATCTTTGAAGAATCAATGGCATACCTTAAATCATGACCGGCACGATCGGTAACATATTGTATCAGTTTTTCGGATGTCCCGGGTTCACGATTCAGACTGGAATCCATTATACGACATAATAAACGGATGAGGTCAATATTTTTCCATTCGTTGTTACCCCCGATTGTATAAGTATCTCCGCATACTCCCTTATGGAAAATCAGATCAATGGCACGTGCATGATCTTCCACATATAACCAGTCGCGAATGTTCAGGCCCTTCCCATATACAGGGACCGGCTTATTGTTCTTAATGTTGTTAATGGCTAACGGAATGAGCTTTTCAGGAAACTGATTCGGGCCATAGTTATTGGAACAGTTGGATATCACAACCGGCAATCCATAGGTATGATGATAAGCTCTGACAAGGTGATCGGAGCTGGCTTTTGACGCTGAATAGGGACTTCTTGGATCGTAAGGTGTGCCTTCATTGAAAAATCCCGTGTCACCTAATGAACCAAAAACCTCATCGGTGGAGATATGATAGAATAACTTGTCTTTAAACTGATCTTTCCAGTACTTTCGGGCAGCCTGCAATAAAACCACAGTACCGGTAATATTGGTATGAATAAACTCGAGCGGATTTGTGATGGATCGGTCAACATGAGATTCGGCAGCAAGGTGGATGATGCCGTCAACCGAATGCCTGCTGAACAAATCGTCCATTGTGGGGGCATCGGTAATGTCAGCTTTGACAAATGTATAGTTCGGGCAATTTTCAACATCCTTCAGATTTTCAAGATTGCCGGCATAGGTAAGTTTGTCGGCATTGATAATCCTGTAAGAAGGATAGCTTTTTACAAAAAGGCGAACTACATGAGAACCGATAAATCCGGAACCTCCGGTAATGAGAATTGTTTTAGACATAATTCGGATTTGTTTTTACTTGTTGCGAATGCGTTTTTCCCATGTCCATGCTGAAAGTAATATATCTTTCAGGGGTGTGGAAGCTTTCCATCCCAACTCCTTATTTGCAAAAGAGGTATCGGCATATACTTTTTCGATATCTCCGGGACGACGCGGGTGTATGGAATAATTCACCTTCTCACCTGTAGCTTCTTCAAAGGCATGAATGATTTCCATGACAGAAAGCCCCTTTCCTGTTCCCAGGTTAAAGACTTCATAAGCGCTTTTGTTTCTTTTTTCAAGCAGACGGCTGATGGCTTTTACATGAGCTTTAGCCAGATCTGAAACATATATATAATCTCTGATAGCAGTACCATCGGGTGTCTGGTAATCGTTTCCAAAAACCCGAAGCTCTTTTCTGATTCCAATCACTGTTTGTGTGATGTATGGAATGAGGTTGAGCGGCATGCCAAGTGGGAGCTCGCCAATGAGTGCTGATTTATGAGCTCCTATGGGGTTGAAATACCGGAGTGAGGTAGCCTGAATTTCCTGAGACGCAGCGATCGTATCACGAATGATTTCCTCGCTGATTTGTTTTGTATTACCATAGGGAGAAAGGGCAGGTTTAACAGGCGAATTCTCGGTAACAGGCAGGGAGTCGGGTTGTCCATATACAGTGCAGGAGGAAGAAAAAACCATGTTTGAAACATGAGATTCCCGCATCACTGTTAGCAGATTCATTAGAGAAATGAGGTTATTCCTGTAATAATCCAGGGGTTTTTCTACCGACTCACCAACGGCTTTGAGTGCAGCAAAATGAATGATGGCTTTAATATCTGCATATTTTGCAAAGAATTGCCGCAAAGCTGTCAGATCACATATATCAATATTTTCAAAAGCAGGTTTTATTCCTGTAATGGTCCGTATTCCGTCAAGTACCTCTATTTGAGAATTCGATAGATTGTCTGCGATAACCGGTTCAAACCCTGCTTCAATCAGTTCAACAACAGTATGTGATCCGATATATCCCGTACCTCCGGTAACCAATATTTTTTCACCCATAATCTTACAATTTAACTACCCTGTGGTTTTCTAACTTATAGCGTTCTTTGCTTTCCGGACAAACGGCTATCCCTTCAGCATTAAATTTAAGCCGGTGACCATATTCACTCATCCAACCGGAATGCCGCGCAGGATTGCCAACAACCAGTTCATAAGGGGCAACATCTTTAGTAACCACTGCTCCGGCGCCAATGAATGCATAGCGTCCTATTGTTATCCCACAGATTATTGTGGCATTTGCCCCAATACTCGCACCTTGTTGTACGAGTGTTTGCTTGTACTGGTCCTTACGTGCGATGGCACTTCGCGGATTGATGACATTGGTAAATACCATGGAAGGGCCCAGAAACACATCATCCTCGCAGATAACACCGGTATAAACAGAAACATTGTTTTGTACCTTAACATTATCTCCCAATTTCACTCCGCCTGAAATAACAACATTCTGCCCGATATTGCACCGTTTCCCTATCACACAATCGGCCATGATATGGGTAAAATGCCAGATCCGGGTACCATCTCCTATGGTTGAGCCAAAATCTATAACAGCTGTTTCGTGAGCAACATAAGGGTTATTCATAATTGGAATTTAGATATGTAATGATACTTTCGGTAATATAAACAAGTTGTTCATGATCGAGTTCAGTGTGCATGGGTAATGAAAGCACCGATTCACTCAATTGTTCAGAAACCGGGAAATCGCCTTTTTGATATCCCAGACCCTGGAAAGCCTTTTGCAGATGACATGGAACCGGGTAATAAATTATAGAAGGAATGCCTTTCTGCTGCAGGTATTCCATCAGCCTGCCCCGGTCTATTCCATCCAATTTCAGCGTATATTGATGAAAGACGTGCGTTGAAAAAGCCGACCGCTGCGGAATGGTGATGCCTTTAATACCCTTAAAATGCTGATCATACCAGTCAGCAGCTTTGCTTCGGGCAGAAGAATATGCGTCAAGGTGTTTCAGCTTTATCCTTAAAATTGCTGCCTGAATGGTATCCAAACGCGAATTCACCCCTGTCATGTCGTAATAATAGCGTCTTCGCATGCCATGATGTGTAATGGCAGCTATGGTGTCAGCCAATTCCGTATCATTGGTCATAATCGCGCCTCCATCTCCATAACATCCCAGATTTTTGGACGGGAAAAATGAAGTGCAGGCAACACGACCCATGGAACCTGCCCTGGACTTACTCCCGTCTTTGAAGATATAATGCGCAGATAATGCCTGAGCTACGTCTTCAATAACAGGAATCTGATGTTCATTGGCAATGCGCATGATCTCCTCCATGTTCGCACATTGACCGAAAAGATGAACAGGAATAATCGCGCGTGTCCGTGGTGTGATCAACTCAGACAATTTATGCACATCCATGTTAAAGGTTCCGGGTTCCACTTCGGCAAGAACGGGTTTGCAGCCTAATAATGAAGCAACTTCAACGGTGGAAATAAAAGTAAAATTGGGTGTAATAACTTCATCACCTGGTTTTAGTCCCAAAGCCATCAGGCAAACCTGAAGCGCGTCTGTTCCGTTTGCACAGCTGATCACATGCCTGACACCCAGGAAAGACGCCAGTTCATTTTCAAAAGCTTTTACATCAGGGCCTTTAATAAATGCAGTATTATCGATAACTTGCTGTATGGATTGATCAATTTCGGCTTTTATTTGCATGTACTGACTATGCAAATCTACCATGGATATCTTTTTCATGAGATGATGCTTACGAAGACACGAAGATAATCATTTGATTTTTACGATGGATATTTTATTAATTTTGACCAAAGAATGTGAAAAAAATCCCTGCCGTGAATATTATCCCTGTCATCCGTGACCTCCTTCTGCGTCATCAAAAAGTTGTGATCCCCGGATTCGGATCTTTTATAGTAGTTAAAAAGCCTGCACAGCTGAATAAAGCTACCAGGGAACTGACACCGCCATCTGTTACAGTTCGGTTTGATCCTAAACAGAAATCAGATGACAACCGCCTTACCGGTGCCATCCGGAGCAAACAGCATCAGAGTGAGGCCGGAGCTTTAAAGGTTATCGGTGATTTTATTAAAGCAACAGAGGATGCTTTAACCCTGAATGAAAGGGTAATGTTGGATGGATTGGGAAGTCTGGTAAAAAGCAAATCGGGTGAATTGGATTTTATACCTGAAGAAGGGTTTCTCAACCGGATGAAGATTTTTGAACTCCCAAAAGTGTCCATCCCTGAAACTGAGCCACCTAAACCAGCTCCTGCACCTGTCTCTGCACCTGCAGCACCGGTTACTCCTCATGTTGCAAAACCTGTTCAGACCACTGTTCCCAAAGCTACAGCTCAAATAAATACAGGGGTTAATCAGGTACAACGAAGAAAAAGAAGATGGTTTGTGCCGGTTGGTATCATACTTTTTATTCTGGTGTTGTCAGCAGGCCTCTATTATTCGGGAACCTATTCAAAAATCCGTTCACGTATTGAAAGACAACTTTCAGGACGTATCACGGATGATAAAAAGCTGACCTTTGGAGAACGGAATGAGACAGGTTTTACTGCCAAAACCGATTCGGTTACAGAAGCAGTAAGCCGTCAGCTGGATGAAAAAACTTCTCAGGAGAAGGCCCTGTCTTACAAGGAGCCAATTGCTGCACCTGTTGAAACTACAACTCCTCCCTTACCGGCAGAACGCGCCATTTCAACCGGTAAAAAATACCACATCATTGCCGGTGCTTTTTTGGTTCCCAATAATGCCGAACGGCAAAAGAAAGAAATGGAAAAAAAGGGCCTTCAGGCAGAAATTCTGCCTAAAAGAGGCGATTATTTTATGGTGAGCCTGGGGTCGTATGATACGCAGCAGGAAGCAACAAAAGCCATGAATGAACTCTCCAAAACCCTGGACAATCCATTGTGGATTATGAGAAAATAACCTGTTTGAAACATTCAATTTTAATAGATATGAAACTACTAACCATGATTTTGGCTGCTGCAATGATCAGCAGTTTTTCCTACGCACAGGAACAGAAAACCATTAAGCTTCCCGAACCGCAAATTGAAAAAGGAAAACCATTGATGCAGGTTCTCAGCGAAAGGAAGTCAACCCGTACATTCAGTGATGCAGCGCTTCCTTTACAGGAATTGGGAAACCTTTTATGGGCTGCTAATGGATATAACCGGAAAGAACAAGGCATGCGTACTGCACCTTCTGCCATGAACCGTCAGGAAATCGATTTGTATGTGACTCTGAAAGAAGGACTATACCGCTACGATGCCAAAGAGCATTCATTAATTATGGTACATAACCGGGATATCCGGATTGCAACCGGAACGCAGCCTTTTCCGGGAATTGCACCCGTGAATATCGTTTTGGTTGCGGATATGTCAAAGATGGGTGGCCAGGGTGCTGCTGATTTACAAATTGCCTATATTGACGCCGGCTATGTGTCTGAAAACATCTATTTATATTGTGCTTCTGAAGGACTGGCTACAGTTGTGAGAGCCTCCATTGACCGCCAAAAACTGGCTGCTGAAATGGGAATTTCTGAAAAACAATCGATTATTGTTGCCCATACCGTCGGATATCCCTCAAATCAATAAAAAAATGAAAAGGTCACAGTTCCTTTGTTTGGCAGTGGTAATGTTCGCCACGCTGACATTTTTTTCGGCATGCAATAAAAAAGAGCAACCACCTTATGTGTTATTCGATTGGTTTGAATACCAGGGAAAAGATCCGGTTTATGATTCGTTGAAGGTTGATAAGGATACTTATTATAATCCCATTCTGCCGGGTTTTTATCCCGATCCAAGTTTTTGCAGGGTAGATAGCGACTATTACCTGGTTAATTCTACCTTCTCCTATTTTCCGGGAATTCCCATTTTCCATAGTCGCGACCTGGTTCATTGGAAGCAGATCGGACATGTTCTCGACAGGACAACACAGCTGGTTCTCGACAGCATTCCCTTATCAGCAGGCGTCTTTGCCCCTGCCATACAATATCATAACGGGACATTTTATGTAATCAACACCCTTGTTCAGGCAGGTAACAATTTTTACGTTACAGCAAAGAATCCGGCAGGTCCATGGACTGACCCTGTCTGGTTACCTGAGATTGACGGCATTGATCCCTCATTCTTCTTTGATGAGGACGGAAAAGCCTATGTTGTGAACAATGGACCTCCTGTTGAAACACCTCTTTATGAAGGACATCGCGCGATATGGATTCAGGAGTTTTCTGTGGATTCGGGAAAGTTAACCGGACCCAGGGAAGTAATTGTAAATGGAGGCGTTGATATTACCAAAAAGCCTGTATGGATTGAAGGACCACATGTTTTTAAAAAAGACGGCTGGTACTATCTGATTTGCGCAGAAGGAGGCACGGCTGAAGATCATTCTGAAGTAGTGTTTAGATCACGTTCCATATGGGGACCTTATATTGCAGGACCTAAAAATCCTATGCTTACACAAAGGCATTTGGATGGTGACCGGAGAAATCCCATTACGAGTACAGGGCATGCCGATTTTGTGCAAACTCAAAATGGCGAATGGTGGGCAGTATTTCTTGGATGCAGGCCTTATGAAGGCAATTTTTATAATACAGGAAGAGAAACTTTTATGTTGCCGGTTCAATGGAAAAATGGCTGGCCATTTATTACAGAAAAGGAAGTACCCTTTATGGCAAAGCGGCCGGGATTGGGAGAAACTATCCTTTCAGATGAAACGTTGTCGGGCAATTTTACATGGAGGGACGATTTTAAAGACACCACACTATCCATGAAGTGGAATTTTATTCGCACTCCTTTTGAAAAATGGTACAGCCTGACTTCTGATACCGGTTTTATGCATATCGATCTCAGACCCGTTTCCATTCAGTCGCTTAAAAATCCGTCTTTCATTGGTCGCAGACAACAGCATGCTTTTTTTACTGCTTCTGTTGCGATGAAGCCTGTACAATTTGATACATCTTCGAGAGCCGGGTTGGTTGCTTATCAGAATGAACAGCATTACATATTTCTGGGCATCCGTAAGTCGGACAAAGGATATGTTGTTTTTGCCGAACGCAGAGGCAGTGCCGCCGAAAACGGTAAACCGGTTGTTTTGGCCTCTGAAGAACTGAAGTCAGAAGGTACCGTCCGTCTTAAGATTGAAGGCAGGGGCAGCAGGTATGACTTGTTCTATGCGGTTGACAATGAAAACTGGACATCACTTGTTTCAGATATCGACGCACGAAATTTAAGTACGCGCGTTGCAGGCGGATTTGTGGGGGCTTACATAGGCATGTATGGATCTTTGGAGCGGTGAGGAAGTGAAGAGGTGAGGAGGGGAGGAAGTGAGGAGTTGAGGAAGTGAGGAGTTGAGGAAGGGAAGAGGTGAAGAGGAAATAAACAATAGTGACATGTGACGAGTGACAAGGAAATCCGGTAATCGGTGAGCAGCCATTACTGATTACCGGATTACCTGATTACCGATTACCGGATTACCTGATTACCGATCACTGACCGCTGATAGCTGACTGCTGATTTCATGAACTACCTGTCACTTGTAACTTGTAACTTGTCACTTGTAACTGATACATGGAAAATACATCTAACCAAACGATTGAAAAGATCTTAGCGGATCAGAGGCAACATTTTGCATCCGGTGTTACGCGTCGATATTCCTATCGACTGGATTTTTTACGAAAATTTCGGAACGCCATATTGCAAAATGAACAAAAGATAGCACAAGCACTGTCGGACGATCTGCATAAGTCATATGAAGAAGCTTATCTCACTGAAATCAGCATCGTTGTCCAGGAGATTAACCATCATATCCGGAATCTGAAATCATGGATGAGGCCTGTTAAAGTGCCAACGCCACTTCATATGCTTCCTTCACGTTACCGCATCCACAAAGAGCCCCTTGGAACGGCTCTGATCATTGGCCCCTGGAATTATCCATTTCAGCTGTTGATGAATCCCCTGGTGGGGGCCATATCATCAGGATGTACCGCGATATTAAAACCTTCCCCCTATACACCCGCAACCGCTTTGGTTATGGAGGAAATTATCCATGCCACTTTTCCCCGTGGTTATGTGGATATTGTTCAGGGCGACCGCACTGTAAATCATAATTTGCTGGAACAACGGTTTGATATGATATTTTTTACCGGGAGTCCCGCTACCGGCAAAGTGGTTATGAAAGCAGCCACTGAACATTTAACACCTGTTGTGCTGGAATTGGGAGGTAAAAGTCCCTGCATTGTTGATGCAGACGCAGATCTGGATATTGCAGCAAAACGTATTGCATGGGGTAAGCTCATCAATGCAGGCCAAACCTGCATCGCCCCGGATTATCTGATGGTTCATGAATCCATTAAGGACGTGTTGATTGATAAAATGATTCAGGCGGTTGAAAGCATGTACGGCAAAGAACCATCGAAAAGTCCCTGGTTTCCCAGGATCGTATCCCGGCAGGCTGTGGAACGTATTCAGAAGTTGATGCAGCATGGAAAAGTACGTTATGGCGGGCAGATTGATATTGAAAAGAAATATATAGCTCCTGCCATTATTGATGAAATACAACCCGATTACCCGGTGATGCAGGAAGAAATATTTGGACCTGTATTGCCGGTTTTAACATTCCGCGATTTGCAGGAGCCGGTTCGTTATATCAATACACATGAGAAACCGCTGGCTTTGTATTACTTTGGCAAAAGCAGCAATGCCGAATCGTTTATTTCAAAAACCTCATCAGGAGGTGGCTGTATTAATGATACCATCATTCATATTGCCAATCACAGGGTTCCTTTTGGCGGTGTTGGAAACAGTGGCATGAACAAATATCATGGTTACAATAGTTTTCTGGCTTTCAGCAATCAAAGAGCCATTGCAGCATCGCCTACCTGGCTGGATATCCCCTTCAGATATCCGCCGTTCAGGAATTTTAAAATGGTGAAGCGGATTATTATATAGGTGGCTTTGTCCCTTGTACCCCTTTTGTCACTTTCCCTGCAGCTGGAAAAGTGAAGAGATAGATATTATAAATCGGGGTTTCACCCCGAACCCTACTTCATTCTTTTCCTTGGATGAAAAGAACGAAGCAAGAAAAATCAAGACAAAACGATCCCCCACGCGCTCTGCCAGAAGGCAGGAATTTCTAATAAAGTGGACGCCTAAACGGCATTATGGAAATCTTGAATATTGAAATCAATATAATCAAATAATCGCATCTGTTCGCCAATCCGTTTATGCTGAATCCCTATCGGGAACTTTATAAGAAATTCCAAGCCTTCCGTCATTCACAGCCTCACCACCTCCGCGTTTTGTCACGGCCACCGCACGGTGCTTTGATTGAAGTTGGTTCCTGTAAAAATGTTACTGACGTAATAATCTATCCACAACCTTAAATACAACATGAAACGCTTATGGAGTAGTACACTCCCGCCTCTGAAAAAGAGCGTTAAGAAAATCAATTTGTGCTGTGACAGCTAACAGAATATATTTAAAAGAAAAGCTGTCTGAGCCCGATTTAGAATCTTTAGAATTTCAGGCACTGAAATTCAAAGAATTCTTAATCGGGCGAGTTCTTTTCTTTGAAAACAAATGCAAATTGATTTTTAGCTTCTTTTTCAGCAGCGGGCGGCTCTTTTGGTTACTTTTCCAGCTGCAGGGAAAAGTGACAAAAACTATTGCTTAATAGCAAAAAAATAATGCCTTTAAATAGGCATTTACTCTTTGGAGGGCCTATTCCGATCTATCGGCAGGATGCCGGGAAAATCTGTTTTCATCCTTTCATGATCAGTAAAGCCCAATGACAGGGCTTTACTCAAAAAAGCCTGCGCCTTTTCAGGTTGATGCTGCTTTTGGGCAAACCGGGCATAGGCATAATACACATCGGGATTATCAGGTTCCGCTATTCTATATGCGGCAAGAATATTCTGAACCTGGGAAGGATAGGATTCGGAACTTAACATAAAATTAAGTTGAGAATAGAAAGCGATTCCGAGAAAGCCTTTGATGCGCATCAGATGATCTTTTTCCGAACCCCTGGCAGCATTGATTTTAGTTTTCAGTTCTGCAATAGTATTTTTCCACCAGACAGAATCGTTTTTCAGCATGGCCTGGCCATATGACTGAAATATTGAATTTTCAGCCATGAGGTCGGATTCAATTCCCGATATTGCCAATCGGCATTCTTTGTCTTTCTTGAGGTTAAGAAAAGACTTGCGGATTTTTTTATTACCGGAATCAAAAACCTTAGCCTTTTCAAGTGCTTTCCATGCCAGTAAATAACCTCCTTCTGAAACTAAACTATCTGACTGTTGCTTTAGAACGCGTGCTTTTTGATGCGCAATATTTTCATAATCAGGAACAGAACTCCGCATCATGTAAAGTAAAGCGTCTTCAAGATGACGTGAAGGGGGCCATGCATGGGTTCCTTCAAAATAATCGGTTTTATAAGGACTGGATAATCCAGGGTTCAAAGGATTTTTATAGGTTTCAGCGAAATTGAAATCCGCTGTTCCCGATATTACATAAACCGGACATGAGATGGGAGCGTTTGCCGGAGGGGCTGCACTGCACATGATAATACCTGTAACCCGATGGGTTACAGAATAAGAATAAGCCATTCGTGCACCACCTGAAAATCCTAAAATATAAACCTGTTCCATGTTAATTTCAAATTGCCGCGAGGCATCATCAATCAACATATCAATAGCAGCGTCAAATTCACGGAAATTGTTTTTTACACGATCGGATGCAATCGCGACACAGGGAATGTAACCAAGGGCAGGTGCAACTTTATGGAGGGCAAAAAGTCCGTCGCCTCCTGAATCCAGAATAATCAACAGCGGTAACGCTTTGGAGCTTTTTTCAGGTTTTATAAAATGATAGCGGTTGAGCGAATCGGCAAGGCAAAAGCTTTCCCGGGGCGCATCAAATTTTACTGCAGATGGAAGGGATTCCTGTTTGCAGGCGCACATGCAGTATAGAAAAAAGATTACAGAAAAAATCTGTTTCATTCTTCAAAGATAAAAAAATCGGATGTTGTTTATTAAGTTTTCCCGGGGCAATTGAAAACATGCTATTTATGTCCCGAAAAAATATAATTGCGATTCTGTTTTTTTTTCTAAGAAACTTGACGTACTTTTGCATTCCAATATTGCGGGGTGGAGCAGTTGGTAGCTCGTTGGGCTCATAACCCAAAGGTCATAGGTTCAAGTCCTGTCCCCGCTACTAGATGAAGCCATCGGAAACGGTGGCTTTTTTGTTATATGATATTTATCTCAAATTTATAAAGGCTATTTAGTACTGATGCGTTTAATTTTTATTAAAAATTCTTTGATGTTTTACTATTCATGCTGTTAAAAACAATAACCGCTCCGCGGTAAAGAAGGTCTACCTAATCATATTTCTACAATACCAAAACCGCTCCGCGGTAAAAGAAAAGTCTGTAGAAAAAACAAGTCCATTAATTCAAATCAAAAAATCAAAGAACGCTATTATAATACTTAATATCAATATAATACGATACATTTTTTAAAATCAACGCCTCACTAGTAAAGGCTATTAATAAAATGCGCAATCCCCATCTCCATCCTGAAAGTATAAATCTTTCACGAATTCAAAATTTTTGGAAATAAAGTAGGGTTTCTTTATTTTCTTACTAAAAATAAACGGTGTTTTAAAGTGCCTCAAGGAAGCGGATAAATTTTTATCAAATACGGTGAGCATATTTATCTTATAGCTCAGCATGGTATTTATTAAAAATCTGGCAATTACAGAAGTGTTTGGGCGATCACAAAATACATAGGGTACCTTCATATCGTGATCCCTTATGTTTATAAGTACCACACCGATAGTTTTATCTGAAGAATCTGTAAATTTTACAATTTGATAGAAAAAACGCTGACTTAATGATGAAAAATAATAGCGTAATTTATTTGAATCATGACTTCCCTGTATGATCCATGGATAAGTTATGATCCAGTTAAGTTCAGCTACACCACGCCTATTCCAATTGTCCTTATTGTAACAACTTACAAATTCTTCCAGGTCTTCTTCAAATGTTGTCAGGTATTCAACCTTCACATCCAAACGATATCCTGAGAAAAAGATAAATCTAAGATTCGAAAATATATTCAGAGATCCATCCACTATTTTTAAGAATGGGGTAATTTTCCTAAAGAAGGTTTTCTTGGGAGGAAGTATTTCCGATAAATTAAATCGCATATATCCTCTATAACCTGTTTTGTATCTGGTAGGAAGAAATAATTTGGTTTTCAGATAGACGGGCTCAAGCGCAGGCACTATGTTTGTGATGAAAATTCTGTTATTCCATGCCCTTATCACTCTTCTAAACAGGTTTGCTGCAACGTTTTGCGATTTATATCCGCTATCGGTCCAAAAACAGGTTAACCAACCAATCTTTTCCTCCCTGCCACTTATAAATATAAAATCCGGCAAAACACCGAGATATCCAACTGTTTTATTTCCGTCAAATTGCGCAACAAGAATCACATCGTCATCATCAGCTCTGGGATTATTCATTTGAGAGATAGCGCGGTATCTGCTAATCGGAATGTTTTTTAGGTTCCTGTAATTTTGTGAGGTTATAAACTCCTGAATATTGGTTTTTGTAAATGCAATTGTTTCCATATCAGATTCTTTGTATCAGGTTTTTGTTCAATATGGCCTTTAAAGTGTAATAGAGATATTCTCCATAGACAACTTCTTTGGCAGAAAACGTATCAATTTCAACAGGTATTCTCTGTATGTTTTTTTTGCAGGTATCCTGTTTCAAGCCGGCACATCCAAAAGTCATTTCAGCAATTTCATTATTTTTATCAAAAACCTTATTGAAGAATTTTTGGGATACTTTATCGTCAGTGAATGGAAAGGAAAAAAGTCTATAATCCAGGTTAAATTCAGCTGTAATGGTTTCAATACTTATCTTTGTTTGTATCAGTTGTTCATTTACAGTAATATCAGCGTATTGCGGATGATCAATGCTATGTGCTCCAAATTCAAAACCTTGCTTTATTAAATCGTTAATCTGAATCTTTGTCATATAAGGTTTATTCGTGTGCAAGTATTCTTCAAAGGAATATCCGATCAGGTCAGCCAGTTCATCAAGATACGTTCTTCTAGCATAGGTTATTGATAATAATGAATTGAAGTATGTGTCGTATAATAAATTCTTCTGCTGAAACCATTTTTTTATTGCATTTCCTGTATGATTGGAGATTTTACCCTTTCGTAAGATTTCTATGAGTATGCTTGCTTTATACCTGAAAAACAAGTCACCGTTATCAATAAATCCTGAATTCAGAAAGCAGACTGCCGGAATTCCTTTTTTTATAAGGATAGGAGCAATAATATCATGGAATTCTGTTAATCCATCGTCAAAAGAAAGTAAAAAGCAGTTTTGGGATAAACTTCCCTTGGAAAGGCATTGCTTGTATTCCTGGTATCCAATTGCTTTATAGTGTTTCAGGAAAAATTCCAAATCATGAATAAAAGATCTTTCAGAACGAATTTTATACAGGTGTTTTATATGGATCACATCTTTATCGGATACCAAATGATAAAATGGGAAAATAATTTTCTGTTTTGTAACAGAGGTAAATACGCTTAAAGGAATCATTCCAAATACATTGGAAATTCGATAAAACAATTTATTCATTGTTCATGTAATAATTAAAATGGAAGTTATTACAATAATATCTGTTTAACAAAACACATCATTTGGAATACAGAGTTCTTAATAATCAAAAAGCCACTCTTGCGGAGTGGCTTTTGAAATAAGATATAAATTGATTTTATAGTCTGAAATCCACGCCAATGGCCAGTACATAGGATTTATCAGAAAGTTTTACCGGCATGTCGCCTGCACTTGCATAGTTCACGGTTTTGTCCTTCCAGAATGTCCGTGCAAGACCGAGGTCGAGTTCAACCTTTTCGCTGATCTTATAACCTGCGCCAATACCAATGCTGAGGTTGTCATATTTCACAGTTTCGTATACGCCTACATTGGTATAATACAACTCTATATTATCATAAAGGAATCCGGTATAGCTGCCCCCGGCACTTAACTGCAGTTTTTTGATCCGATAATAAAATCCGAGGTTGGCCGTATAAACGTCACCAGCAAGTTTTGAATTATCATAATCATCTCCTTCAAAACTGATTGTTCCCCAATTGGCATTTTTTTGGAAATACCAGTTGAAATCAGCAGCCGCAGTAAAGTTAGGAGTGACATCATATGAAATACCCGTATTGAGAACTGCTGGAAGGTCACGACGACTTTTTACACCGTCGGCCTGAAGTTCAAAAGTTCCTTTGTTTTTATCTGCTTCAAAATCAAGTTTGACTTTGGTTTCATAATGAATGGCCAGGTTCAGCTTGTCGGTGACTTTATAATCAACACCGAAAACGCCGCCAATGCCATTGGCTGTTGTGGAATAATCTACGGTAATAGGAAAATCAGGGGCTGTTGCTCCGGTTAAAAGCAATTCTGCTTTGGTCTTATTAACTCCCCTTATATACCGGGCACCTGCAGAAACCGCTAATTTATCATTTATAGCATAGGAGAATGCTAAAGGCACAGTGAGGTAAAATGAGGATGCTTCCAGAGACTCATTACTAAGCGTGGTGTAAGCATATTCTCCCATATGCGCCAAATTAAGTAACATCATGAATTGATATCCCATTGTAGTGGTTGTTATTGAGCCATTTGGATATTTTGCAGCTCCTCCGCCACCGGAGATATAAACGCCACTTGAAACAGCCCAGTTATTCTTTTTATAGGCAGCATACAACATGGGAACAAAAGGATCAATGCCATCCTGTTCAAAAGAAAATTCCTGTGAGAACAATGAAAATTCATGTTTCGGATGACGAAACAACGTCTGGTTGCTTAAACTCAGATAAACGCCGTCATTCAGTAAGGCAAGACCGGCAGGATTGAAATTTACCATATCGGCACCTCCGTCAAGCGTTGCATTACGAACAGTGGAACGAATCCATTTGGCACTCAGGTTGGCCAGATTGTCCATCTGTGCATTAAGGATGCCGGTAACGAAAAGCATAGGCAGAAATGCCCCTAATAAAAAGGTTTTTTTCATATGAAAAGGTTTTAGATAAAGCAAAGGAACAAAAAGATTTCTCATCCTGCACATGCCATTGAAAATTAATATGAACAGGAATTCAATGAATCTGGTCTATATCATAAAAGAAAATATCCTGTATTCTTATTGAGATGATGAAAATCCCTATAAAATCGACATTAGCGATGGTTTTAAACACTTTTTTATTGTGACTTTTGAATGTTCTCAGGACTAATTATTTTTATCCGTTGGATTGTCCGTTGTAAGCGGAATGAATTCATGAGTAAAGGTACGTGCTTTCAGGTCAATATCAATGATCCTGAAACCTCTTAACGAAGGGGTTCCATCAACATTTATTCCAAAAGGACAGGCAATGGATCCTGTGGTGATCAGGGTTAATGAATCTGTGTAATTCTGAACACTGTTCTGATGGGCATGGCCTGACAAAATAAGCCTGACGCCATTCTTTGTCGCCATGTCAAGCAGCCAGTTTCTTTCATCTGCCGGCAGGCTTGAATGACCTTCCTTTTCGTCCGGCGTATTCATATATGCGGGAACATGGAATGCTATGATTTTATATAACGCATCCGCATTCTGAACAAGGGTTTCCTGTACGAAAAGCTTTTGTTTCACAGCGTCTTCCTGATCCAATTCAGGATGCTTCAGATACCAGCTGTTCAGAACAATAAAAAGGCAACCCTCCTTCCGAAAACTATAATAATCCTTTTGATCATACACCCGATTGAAATTTTCTATTTCTGACGCATTCCAACCATCATGATTTCCGATGGCAACGAAGACCGGCGCCTGAAGTTTGAGTGCCATTTCTTTGTAATCATTTATAAAGGCAGTGTCTGAAGCATCATTCACAAGATCTCCTGTATTTACAATAATATCCGGATGGAGCAGGTTAATCTCCGATACGGCTTTTTCAAAATACCGGTGATCGATATACCGGTTATTGCTGTCTGCCAGGAATGCATTGTTTTGTTCCTGTTGGGCAAAGTAATAAGTTAATCCTAATTGCACATCAGAGAGATGTATGATTCGTAATTGGTCCTGCTCAACACGATTTTCCTGTGCCGACGCATGAGAACAAATAAGAATCAGGAAAATGAAAAGATAATGGGATCGTACCATATTGTGTTTTCGTTTTGTTTTAACCCTAAAGATAGACGAAAAGGAACATATCACAGATCTAAATGATTGGATACAGATATCCAAAAACCAGGACAGGCATCCTCCGGAATGGATTACTGCAGTTTGGAAATTTGTTTGGCCAGCTTTTTGCGATCGATCTTTGATGAACTGTTTCTGGGGAAATGATCCACTATAATCATATCTTTTGGGCGCCAATGCCGGGGAAGAAAGTTCTCAAGATCAGAACTCAGGGTAGGGAAAGAATCAGGCGTTTGATCCTGCTCAAAAACGAGAATCAGTTTCTGTCCCAGTTTTTGATCGGGAATACCCATTGCTATACAATGCAAAAGTGTTTTTAACAGGATGAGCGATTCCACTTCTTCAGGCACAATTTTGATACCGCCGGAGTTTATGAGGTTGTCGTATCTTCCAATCCAGCGAAAGGATCCCTGACCTGTAAATTCAACCAGGTCATTTGTGTAAACCCGATCAGGCAAATAATCGGCATCAATAATCAGGCATCCTCTCGTATCAAGGTATAAGTGTATGCCTGGTAAGGCCTTATATGTATTTTTGAGCTGGCTCCCGTTTATCCGGCGTATGGCTATGTGAGATGCTGTTTCGGCCATTCCATAGGTAGCGTAAACTTCAGAGGAAATTGCCATGATTTTCTTTTCCAACTCCGGATTTATTTCAGCGCCTCCGATTAACAACTTCCGGATTGGTATTTCAGCAGGACATGAAAGAAGATTGTGAATCTGAAGCGGTACCATGGCACAGAAAGCATAATTCATCTCCGGGTCAATACTGGGTGTGCTTTTTGGCTCAACATAAAACAAATGGAGATCGCAGACAAAGCTCCGGATAATCATCATTTTGCCTGCAATATAGTCAACGGGCATACAAAGCAGGACAGAATCGCCCTTATTCAGATTCAGGAACCGGCAGGTATTCAAAGCCGATTGCATCATGGACTTTTTTAGCAGTTTGATGGTTTTTGGCTTTCCAGTAGTGCCTGATGAATGCTGAATGATATGATCACTGTTACTGAGCCAGTTTATGATAAACCGGAAGATTTCTTTTTCCCATGGATGAACCTGTGCTGAAACAATTTTCTCGCTGGAATATGCAATTAAATCTTTGTATTCAAAACGGGTTCCATTAATCGTCAGTGCTTTCTGCCAATCGTTCATTTCAAGTAAGTTCAAAAGTTGACAGGTCCCATTTGCGTTCAGGATCATGGTACAGCCGCTCACCATGAAGGTACATGGGAGAGCGCACATTGTTGTTGTATAACGAGCCTGTACTTAATCCGTGATAAATATGGTTTTGAAGGGAATAGGTCCATTGGGCAATGGCATTTAAGCCAATATTTGTTTCGAGTGCTGATGTGACCCACCAGCCGGTTCCTGTTGCTTTGGCAATTTCAATCCATTCATTTGATGAAGCAAGTCCCCCAAGCAAACCAGGTTTTAATACAAGGTAACCAGGTTTGATGGTATCAATCAGCTTTCGCCTGACAAGGGCATTGTGTTTTCCGATTAATTCCTCGTCTAGTGCAACAGGAATTGGAGATAGCGCGCAAATCCGGGTCATCTCTTCTTCATTTCCAGGTGCAATGGGTTGTTCGATACTATGTAAATTATAATCAGAAAGGATTTTAAGAGACTCAAGTGCATCTTTAGGAGAGAAAGCCCCGTTGGCATCAACGCGGATTTCAAGCTCTTCTGCACTGCAATTCGATCTGATAAATTCAAGTACTTCAATTTCTTCCCTTAAATCAAGTGCCCCGATTTTTAATTTCAGGCACGTGAAGCCATCGTTCAGTTTTTGCCGGATTTGCCGGATCATATCTGCCTTATCGCCCATCCATATCAGTCCGTTGATCCAGATGGAATCCTTACCTTCAGTAAATCCTGACGGATAAAATATTTTAGATCCGTTAGCCCTTATGTCTTTCCATGCGGTTTCCAGGGCAAAGTTTATAGAAGGCCAGTCTCCTAAGGTGTTATCTGAATACAGATCACCCTGGTTTATTCTTTCAACCGTTTGATCGAGTTTTTGCCTGAATCCTTTTACATCATCAAAGCTGAGTCCGGGGAACAGGGAGCATTCACCAATTCCCGCTATTGAAGGATCATCGGAGTGGTATAAGACAATGAAATAAACTTTCTTGGAAAGGTATATTCCACGGGAAGTAGCAGCAGGGCGTTGGAAATGGAACTCAGATTGAATGGTTTTTGCTTTTATCATTTTAATACAAGACCAATACCAAAGGTTAATGAATATATGAAAGTGCTGAATGCCAGCTTTTTTAATTCAACATTGAGATCAAGGGGATTTGTATTGCGCATCACAACCATTACATTCAGTGTAAAAAGCGGACATGTAAGTACAAAAAGCAGCTGATAGGGTGAGTTGAAACGTAAAACGGTATAAAGCAGCGAGAACACGAAGCTTAATGTAATGAGGGTAAGATGATAATACTTTGCAGCCTGGCTTCCAATATGAACCACAAGCGTACGTTTACCCGACCGCTTATCGTTGTCAATATCCCGCATATTATTAAGATTCAGTACGCCTGAGCTTAAGAGGCCGATTGCTGAAGCAGGTAATATGACCCAGGGGTCGAATGTGTTCACATGAAGATAATAGGTTCCTGCTACTCCCACAATCCCAAAATAAAGAAAAACGAACACATCACCGAGGCCAATGTAACCGTAAGGATTTTTACCAATGGTATATTTGATGGCAGCATAAATTGCTGAGAATCCAAGAATAAAAAACAAGGCAATGGTTTTCCATCCGATATGTTTGAGGCCGATGAAAATGAGCAGTGTTCCGGAAATGAGTGCAAGAATTACAAAGAGAAAAATCATCCATTTCATTTCAGAACGGCTTACAAGTCCGCTTTGCATAACCCTTACAGGTCCCAGACGTTTTTCGTTGTCGATTCCATGAACCGTATCTCCATAATCATTGGCCAGATTGGAAAGTATCTGAAGGAACAGGGTTGTCAGAACGGCCAGGATAAATACAGTCCATCTGAAATTTCCCTGGGCAAAGGCCAGAAAGCTGCCAAGGATTGCACTTGAGAGTGCAAGAGGCAGTGTTCTCAGACGAAAAGCCCTGATCCAGAGGTTTGTTTTGTTTATCATGATTACGGCAGTTTGGGATATTTTCCAAAATCCGGTTTTCTTTTTTCAAGAAATGCATTTTTGCCTTCCTGTGCTTCATCTGTCATATAATACAACATGGTCGCATTGCCAGCCAGTTCCTGTATTCCTGCCTGTCCGTCAAGCTCTGCATTCAGGCCGGCTTTAATCATCCGAAGTGCCAGTGGACTGTGTTGCATTATTTTTTTACACCACAAAACGGTTTCATCTTCTAAAACATCAAAGGGGACTACCTTGTTCACCAAACCCATTTCAAGGGCTTCATGGGCAGAATATTGCTCGCATAAAAACCAGATTTCGCGGGCTTTTTTCTGGCCCACTACGCGGGCGAGATATGAAGATCCAAAGCCGGCGTCGAAACTGCCTACTTTAGGACCTGTCTGTCCAAAAATAGCATTTTCGGAGGCAATGGTGAGGTCGCAGATTACATGCAGAACATGTCCCCCGCCAATGGCATATCCGTTTACCATGGCAATTATGGGCTTTGGTATGGAACGGATCTGCTTTTGAAAGTCAAGAATATTCAGGCGTGGCACCCCATCTTTTCCGATATATCCTGCAAAACTCTTTGCATTTTGATCGCCTCCGCTGCAAAAAGCCTTATCACCCGCACCTGTAAGGATGATTACTGAAATTTCCGGATTTTCACGGCATACATTCATGGCATCACACAATTCACGTGTTGTATCTGGTGTAAAGGCATTCCGGTACCGGGGACGATTGATGGTAATTCTTGCAATTCCCTCGAAGCTGTCGAGGAGGATTTCTTCATATTGTTTCAAAGGAGTCCAGTTTCTCATGTCTTTGCATTATTAGTTCCCTGCCATAAGTGCTCTGAAAGTGGAAGCACTTAATTCAGCATCAGTTGTAACCTCAAAAATCATTGGTTTATTACTGCGTGCAATAAACTCAGGCCATCGTGCCTTTAAATCGGCTTCATTTTCAGCTGTTAAGTAAGCTAAATTATATGCTTCAGCTAATTTAGCAATATTTACCGGATGATGTGCTTCTATAAATTCTTTGAATCCAGCAGATTCAGATGGCCCTTTAATGATATGAAAAATACCGCCTCCATGGTTGTTTATCACAAGGATTTTCAAATTGGCTGACAGTTCACGGTTCCATAAAGCATTGGAATCGTATAAAAATCCGAGATCGCCTAAAATGGCAATGGTAGGTTTTCCCGACGCTGAAGCAATTCCGGATGCAGTAGATAAACAACCATCGATACCAGAGGTGCCTCTGTTTGAATAATAGCAGACCCTTTCAGGGGCATTGAAAAGCTGGGCATATCTGATGATACTGCTATTCCCCAAAAAGACATTGATATCTTCAGGCATATTGCGCAATACATGAAAAAAAACATGGATGTCTGAGTAGGGGAGTTGAGAAATCCGTTCCACGGCTTTTTTTATGGAGCTTTCAGCCAGCTGCTTCCATTGAAACCGATATCCCGGTTGTTCGTCATCTTCATGAATCTTTGAAGCAAGAGCTTTGTAAACAGCAGATGCAGGAAGCGCAATATGTTCCGACATGATTTTGTAGGTGTCTGTCAACCGGTGATCATTTCCGATGCGCCATAATTTTGTATGCTTTGCATTTCTGAGATATGCCGTGAGTGATTTCGAAACAACCTGCCCTCCGCTGTGCAAAACCAGATCGGGTTGTGCGGGGAGGTTTTTTCTGTTGATGGATAACACAAGGTGTGAATTGGAAATACAGCTGTCAGCAGGAATATTTGAAACGTTTTCGGCAATAACAGCGATTCTCGGATCATGCGATAAGTGAATGATCGAGTCTGTCAGGTCAGCATCCGGTTTATGCTGTCCATGAACGATCAGAATGCTTTTAGCGTGATTCCAAAGATCTATAAGGCGTTCAGGAATTACCGGATTGTAATCCGGCTTTTCAAACGGAATAACAGGGAGGGGCATCCATACCTCAGGTAAGGCATCATACAAAGGTTCGGGAAGCGGAATATTTAAATGAACTGGTCCTGCAGGCTCCGTAAAAAGGAGGTTCACAGCTTCATTTATCAGGCGATGGGCAAACCAGAGCTCATTTTCATGGGTGATGTTCTGAGGCAGTTCAAAGCCCGATTTTATGAAATTTTTATAGATGTCCCGCTGATGCAGCGTTTGGTTGTCCTGTTGATCAATCCATTCGTAGGCTCTGTCTGCTGTGATAGCCAAAAGTGGTATTTTCTGATAATAGGCTTCAGCAAGGGCAGGGGCATAATTCAGCGCAGCAGTGCCGGATGTACATATAAGTGCAACAGGCTGCTGATATGCAAGTGCAAGGCCTAAAGCAAAATAACCGGCACTTCGTTCATCAACAATACTGTGGCAATTGCCCGGGTAACATTTTAAAAAGGCCTGAATGATGGGAGCACTCCTCGATCCGGGTGAAATAACAACTTTTCGGATTCCTTTTTTCAGGCAGATGGCTGCCAGGTCTGTAATATGTTGTTTAACATGCATCAATGAATTTTTTTGATCACTGAAAGAAGGGTTTCAGCCTTAATTTCGGTTTCCTGCCATTCATCTTCAGGCACCGAATCAAGGGTAATGCCGCCTCCGATATATAATGCAACACAGCTGTCAAATATTTTCATACAGCGCAAATTTACATAAAGATCCATCAATTCGGTAAAACCAACCGGTCCCAGGAAGCCTGCATAATACTCACGATCATGCTTTTCCTTTCTTTGTATAAATTCAAGCGCATTTTCTGTAGATATCCCACAAACAGCCGGGGTAGGATGGAGCGCTGTTACAAATGAAGGGAGTTGGTTATTTAATTGTGCCAATGGAAAAGAAAAGTCGGTTCTCAGATGCAGCAAATTTCCTGCCTGTACAACATAGGGTCCGGTTTTGGTGGAATTCAGCAGTTTAAATTGCTTAAGTACCTGTTCAATATGAAAGGTTACAAATTCATGTTCCTGAAGTTCTTTCTTATTCCAGTTTATCAGATCAAGATCCTTTTCATGGTATATTCTGGTTCCGGCAAGAGAAACAGTCTTTATTTCCTCGTTATGTGAGCAAAGAAACGGTTCAGGCGTCGCTCCTGTCCAGCATTGTCCATATACTGAAAAGAGGTATACAAAAGCATGCGGATAGGTTTCACACAGATTCATAAAGATAGCGGGTAGATTTTCCAGATAATCTCCTTTGACTGTTTTTATCCTGGAAAGAACTACTTTTTTAAAGGTACCAGCTTTGATTTCCTGCAGGGAATCCTGTATGTTACGCAGATATTCTTCTTTCAGTGTGTCCTCAGGGCAATCGGTATATTGACCTGCCATTGTATTCCCGGGCAGATTCATCAGTTCTGAGTATACATTTTCAGATGGGTTGCCCTGAAAGAAGATATCCGGTTTTATCAGATAGGTATTGTTATTTAAACTGGAAAAAGGAGCAACCAGAAATCCTTTTGCAGGAATGAGACTGTTTGAAACATTCACCGAATAGGGAACCGGATCTTTCTGTATAATTACAGAAGTGTCAGCAGCATCTGGTAGCCTGAATACAGCAAAATGCAGGCGTTTTTGCAGGCATAGATGAACAACTTCTTCAATAGTGATATGGTTCCGGGCTGCACGATGCATTACTCAGTTTTCTTCTTAATGATCATCATAGTAACCCTTGTAACCGATATAAGTTTACCTGTATCACTTTTGATTTTTACATCCCAGACATGTGTTTTTTTCCCCTGATGTATAATTTCGGCACGGGCAAAAAGCATTCCCTTACTTACAGGTGACAAATGGTTTCCGGATACCTGAAGTCCCAGGACATCATATTTCTTCTGATCTACAAGAAGGTATGAACCGCCACTTGCTACGGTTTCAGCAAGGGCCAGGGAAGCTCCGCCATGTAAGAGTCCCATGGGTTGTAACTTATTATCTACAGGCATCTGAGCTTCTATATAGCCTTCTCCGCCATGGGTAAATTCTATACCGAGGAAGCTGATAAAGGTGCCTTTGCAGATGGTATTTAATGTTTCAATCATAAAGCCAAAGATAGCAAAATGGAAGCGACCTGATTCAGGCGATGGTCTATAATTAGTTTAGTTTTCTGGCTATTAATAGGTTAACAGACCCAAACATATACGTACGATGCTTTTCAAGGTGCAAATGATGGGGTACAAGCATTTTTTTCAAAGCAATATAGGGATAAAATCCTGCCGAGGAGCCGGCCAGGTAATGATAGGCTTTCAGATTTCCGGAAATCAACCCTCCCAATGGTATAAGTACGATTTTCAAATACATATTATATAAAAACCGTATGATGGGATTTTCAGGGCTGGCGCTTTCAAGAATGAACAACAGTGCATCTTTTTTCATAATCCGGCTGATTTCTGAAATATGTCGTTCGCGGCTCTCATTTTCCCAGGTCAGATTTCTAAAGCCAAAGCCAATCATTACAGCGTCAAATTCACTGTCTTTAAAGGGCATACATGCTGCGTCTCCCTGCACAAAATGAATATCCTGACGATGATGTTCAGCTTTTTGAACAGCTATGCCGAGCATATCCGGATTCTGGTCGTAAGCAGTTACCTGAACAAGCCAACCCACCTTCTTTTTTAAACCTATAGCCAGATCACCTGTGCCGCAACATAAATCAAGCACCTCAGCAGGATGCGATTTCATACATTCCAGGATCAGGTGGTTCCTCCATTTTCGATCACATCCGAAAGTAAAAAGGGTGTTAATCAGATCATAGCTTTTATAAATATGGGAATAATAGTTCTGAAGCGGATGGTTGGTTTTTGGAGGTTCTTCATTCTGGTATTTCTCAGACTGATTTTGAGCCTGTATTTTATTTTTCATGTACTTATTATTTCAGCGATCAGCGATCAGCGATCAGTAATCGGTATAAGAAACAAATTTAATTCAAATCATTTATTGTTCTTCCTTCATTCATCTATCTTTGTGCTAAATAAAAATAAAGATGGCCCGGAAAATTAGAGTAAGATTTGCGCCCAGTCCTACAGGACCTTTGCATATCGGAGGCGTGCGTACTGCTTTGTTCAATTATTTATTTGCCCTGAAACACAAGGGTGATTTTATACTCAGAATTGAGGATACTGATCAGTCGCGTTTTGTGCCCGGAGCGGAGGATTATATTATTGAGGCATTGAAATGGTGCGGGTTGCATTATAGCGAGGGCCCGGATAAAGGCGGACCGCATGCTCCTTACCGGCAAAGCCAAAGAAAAGATCTTTACCGGAAGTATGCTGAGCAGTTGGTTTCTACAGGGAATGCTTATTATGCATTTGACGATCCTTCTGTTCTGGACCATTTAAGAAAGGAATATGAAGGATTGGGAAAGACCTTTCAGTACGATTCTTCCACCCGCAACAAACTTCACAATTCACTTACCTTATCCAGGGAGGAAACATTACAGTTGCTTGAAACCGGAGCACAGCATGTTATCAGATTTAAAATGCCGGAAGGCCAGGAAGTCACCGGTACTGATCTTATTCGTGGTGCTGTCACTTTCAATACGGGTCTGCTTGATGATAAAGTCTTATTCAAAGCTGATGGTTTGCCTACTTATCATTTGGCCAATGTGGTGGATGATTACCTGATGGAAATTACACATGTAATCAGAGGAGAGGAATGGCTTCCCTCATTTCCCCTTCATGTTTTATTATATCAATCCTTTGGATGGGAAGATGTTATGCCGCAATTTGCCCATCTTCCTTTGATTTTAAAGCCGAGCGGTCAGGGAAAACTGAGCAAAAGAGATGGAGACAAATTGGGATTTCCTGTTTTCCCGCTTCAGTGGACGGATCCCTTTACCGGAGAAATATCTTCGGGGTACCGTGAATCCGGATATTTTCCTGATGCTGTTGTCAACATGCTGGCTTTTCTTGGATGGAATCCGGGGACGGAGGAGGAATTATTTTCATTATGCGAGCTTGCTGAAGTTTTTAGTCTGGAACGGGTTGGAAAATCGGGATCGCATTTTGACCCGGAAAAAGCGAAATGGTTTAATCAACAGTACCTGAAAGCAAAAGATGACGATGATCTGGCGGCCCTGTTTGTTCCGGTTTTGCAGAAACATAATATTACTGTGCGGCTCGACTACCTGAAAAAAGTAACTGCACTTGTGAAAGAGCGCCTTGTATTTCCAAACGGATTCTGGGATAACGCCTTCTATTTCTTTGAAGCGCCATCCACCTATGACGAACCCATGATGAAAAAGGTATGGAAAGAAGATACTCCCGGCATTATCAGAAATGTGAGGGGCATTCTGGAACAAACACAGGATTTTACTTCAGGAGTTCTTGAAATGCATATCAAGAAATTTGTGGAGGAAACAGGTTTGGGCTTTGGCAGGATAGCTACTCCATTAAGAATGCTCATGGTGGGATCGGGTAAAGGACCCCACCTGTTTGACATTCTTGAGATGATTGGAAAAGAAGAAAGCCTGCTGAGAATTGACAAAGGATTGCGGTCAATTCACCCATAATATATTGGCAATTACTTTTTATTCCGGGTATAACTGTATACCTGCATCAGCGCGCGGCCATCATGATAGCATGACTTCCATTCCTGGACTTTGCGTTCATGAATGGTTTCCGGATTCTTGTCTTTGCCACTGTTATACCAGCCTCCATATTGAGGATCAATGATCTGTTCATTGATGTATTTCCACATTTTCTGAAATCCGTCCTCATATTTTTTTTCTTCAGGATAGAGCCTGCTGAACATGGCCAGGGCATGCCATGCTTCTGCCTGAGCCCACCAGACTTTGGTGCTGTCGAGAATTTCAACTTCAGGACCAGATCCAAACTGATAGCCCTTATCACAAAGCCCATAATAGTCTTTGTCAAAGCCATAGTTCAGGGTATGGTCAATCAATTTTTTTGCTGTTTTCAAAGTGACAGAATCAGGCTTGCCATATAATGATTCAGAAGCTTCTGTCAACAAAAAGGCAGTTTCAATATTATGACCAAATGAAACGTGGTCAAAGAAAATATTGTCCATAATTACTTTACGCGACGAATCATGATAGCTTACCGGTGTCCAGTCGGGTTCAAAATACAATCTCAGATATCCTTCATTGGAAGTCATTTTATCTCTTACAAGTTCCAGCATTTCTTTCAGGCGGGTTTTAATGGCCTCTTCCGGCAGAACCTGGTAGGCAACTGTAAATGCTTCCAGAAGATGGATGCTGGTATTCTGATCCTTCCAATTGGGTTTTCCCCAGTAACGCGACCATTCTCCCCCCGGAAGCGCATCTTTATTCTTTAAGTGTATTGCAAAATATCCGCCATTTACTGAATCATGCGCATTGGTTTCAAGCCAGTCAAATGCTTTTTTCACCCAGGTAAGAACTTCAGGGTCTTTATTGATGCGTGCATATTGCGATAGGCCGTATAATGCAAAGGCATTGGCGTAGGTTTGCTTGTATGATGCATCCGTTTTAATAGCAGAATCGGTATAATAATATTGAAAAAAGCCACCATTAAGGGTATCCCACATTTTTGCAGTGAGAAATTGAAAGCCATGGTCGGCCGCTTTACGATAAAGCGGATTTTCCGGGAACATTTCACTGGCTTTTGATGCTGTCCATAATCCACGTGCTTGAGTTACAAGCATTTTATCCTGATCTTTTGAAAGGGTCCAGTCATTTTCAAAATTTGTCCAGTAGCCACCATTCACAGAATCAATAATTCTCGGATAGAAATTCTGAAGCAGATTGTTCATTTCAGTCTCTATTTCTTTGGTATTAACACCAAGAAAAACATCATCCTTACTATGAGATTTGCAACCGGAACTCACAATTACAGCTAAAAAAACCGCAATACAGAAAAAGAAAGGTTTATTATTTTTCATAAATGATATGATTTTTCCGGAAAGTTATCATTTTTTCGTATCCATTATTCCGGTGCCGGGTGATAAGGTTGTGGTTATTCACAGCCTCGCCGGCTCCTCGTTTTGTTATGGCCACCGCACAGTGCTTTGATTGAGGTTGTGTTTTTATTCCAAAGTTGCTGACATTATTATCTATCCACAACCATTAATAGTGTTGAAACATTTATGGAGTAGTACATCCCCGCCTCTGAAAAAGAGCGTTAAGAAAATCAATTTGTGCTGGGACAGCTTTCAGCATGTTTTCAAAAGAAAAGCTGTTTGAGCCCGATTTAGAATCTGTAGGATTTCAGGCACTGAAATTCACAGAATTCTTAATCGGGCGAGTTCTTTTCTTTGAGCACAAATGCAAATTGATTTTTAGCTTCTTTTTCAGCAGCGGCGGCCTTTTTGTGACTTTTTGGGCTGCAGCAAAAAGTTAAAAAACTCTTATGATTTGTTAAATCATATTGCCAACATATAGGCAATTACCATTTTGAGGATATGCAGAATCACCGCGTTCCAATAATCATGGATTAAAAATATTTATAGATTTATAGAATGAATTAAAAATAGGGGATCATGAGAACCAAATTGGGAATTGTTTTGTTTCTGGTTGCTTTCAGTTGTATCCGGGTTGCTGCTATTAACCCGTTACCCATTCATGTGTGGGAAATGCAAGAGCTTACCTTTTACGCTGAAAATCAATATACAAATTATTATACCGACATCACCTGCTGGGTTGAGCTGGAGGGGCCGGGATTCTCCAAAAGAATATACGCTTTCTGGGATGGCAACAATAAATTCGTTATAAGGATTGTCGCCACAGAGCCTGGTGAATGGAAATGGAAGAGTGGCTCCAATCAACCTTCAGATGGGGGCTTGAATAATAAAACAGGTAGTTTTGAGGCGAAAGAATGGACTGAAGCTGAAATTAAAGAAAATCCCAACAGAAGGGGTTTTGTCAGACCCAATGCGAATGGTCATGCTTTACAATATGCTGATGGCACACCTTTCTTTATGATTGGAGATACATGGCTTGCTGGCGCCACATGGCGGCTTCCTTTCCGTGGCAGTGTTCCTTCTCCGGGGTATGTGCCCGGACCCGGAATTGGTTTTGAAGATGCAGTAATATATCGCAAAAATCAGGGATTTAACTCCGTAAGTATGATAGCCAGTTTTCCTGGATGGGAAACAGACAGCAATGCCAATACATTTGCCAATGAGGATGGCATTTATGTCAGGAATGCCTGGGAAAAATTCGACTATCTGGTGCAGGAAGGTAAAATGACTTCAAAAAATATGCGGGATGAATATGGAAATCTTCCGTTTGAACTTTCATCAAGTCAACCAGGTGTGGCAGATTTTGATCGCATCATTCCGGAATATTTTAAAAGTCTGGATAAAAAGATGCGGTTTCTCTCAGAGTCAGGTTTTGTCCCCCTGATTGAAACGGTACGCAGAGATGTTTGCCCGGCATGGAAGGCTTATACAAAAGACTTCCATGAATCATATGCCCGGTATGTGCAGTATCTGATCTCAAGGTATGGTGCTTATAATATTTTATTCAGCGGAATCCACCTCGACTGGATTCCCAAAGAATACAGTTTAACCGCTGATGAATTTAATGAGGTATTAACTTATCATCTCAGGAAATATGGGCCTTTGCCTTTTGGCCAGCCACATACCACGCTGATTAACAATTCCACATATCTTCAATTTGGGCATGGTGATAAATGTCCCTGGCTAACTATGCACAGTGTAGGTAATAAGCCCCGGGACCATCGGGTTTCCGGTGCCCTGGATACCTTGTTTCATCTGGAACCGCATTATCCTGCTATTAATTTTGAACCCTATTACACCGGGTGGAATCATGAGATTAATATGCCCAATGGAGAACGTCCCGATGCCAATACGGAACGTGATAATTATTTCTCCCGCGCACAAATGTATGGATCGGTTCTGTCGGGAGGATTATCCGGTCATGTGCATGGCACAGCTGCATACGACATAACAACTACAGGTGAACCTGAAGGAATGCGGCCCCATATTTGGGATGCGCTCATGTATGAATCCGCTCGTTACATGGCGCACCTGCGCGATTTCATCCTTTCTGAGGGAAGTGATTTTCAGAATCTGGAAATCTGTCATGCAGACATCATTCCGCGTAAAGCCAAGGATGCCCCCGAAAAAGGTCTCGATGGCTGGAGCTATATGATGCGTACTGCGGATAAATCCATGGCCATGCTTTATTTTGAATTGAAATGCACAATACCGCGTTTAAGTGGCTTTCTGCCCTCAACAACATACACGATCCAATGGTTTGAAACTCTGACAGGAGAATGGGACAAAGCAATCATTTTGCAATCAGATAAAAAGGGGGTCATTGATTTGTTGGCATTTCCGGGAGGGAATTCCATGAATGAAAAAGACTGGGCACTAAAAATTAAGAAGAACTAAACCAGTGCAGCGGTTAGGAAATGGATAGTCTTTTTGTAATCTGGTTATCAATGGATTTCATATTAAAGGGCTTCTGAAAATATTCAGCAATCATACCGGTTTCCAGTGATTTTTGAATTTCAGGAGTGATTTCATAACCCGTAAGAATAAAGTAAAGTACATCCGGAAACAACATCCTTGCCTTGGAGATAAATTCAAGTCCGTTCATTCCGGGCATTTTCATATCGCTTATAATTACGTGAATATCTGGTTTTTCAGTAAGCATCTTTAATGCTTCCATTCCTGAATTTGCAAGAATCACTTGATAACTATTTTTGAATAAAGCTTCAAATAACATTAGATTGATGGGTTCATCATCAACATATAATATGGTCACCGATTGCTTCATTAACTGTTAATTGTGGTAAAGTTATAATAAATTCTGATCCCAAACTGCACGACGATTTTTACCCTAAAAAATTTATTAATTGCTTTTTTAACGGTTTTCTTTCAACGGGAATTTGAAGTCAAAATAAATTGTAAATTGGTAATTATAACGCAAATTCAAAATAATGGTTGCCTCGAAACAGCACAAAATGACGCACGCGATATGCACTGTAGGGTTGATATTGATTCTCAATTCAATGCAGCTTTCAGCCCGGCAAATTGAGCCGGAAGGCAAACATCTGTATCGTCCGGTTCACGCACTCGATACCATTAAGACTGTTTTACCTGATAGCGCAGCGCAATGTATCGCCGAAGATTCACTGGCACGTGCTTTATTTGTAAGGGATTCCATTGAACGACGCCAGCGGATGCTTGATTCTGTGATTTTTCTGAAAAGTCAATTGCAGGGGATGATGGAGGCTTATTTTAGTGCGATAAAAGAAGAAATCATTACCGGGTTTCATTCCATTCCCATTGTAGGAGATTCCGCACTGGGAAATTTTTCGTACACCCTTTTGCCTTTTGGTGTAAGAGATCCCTATACTCCCTGGAGGGGCAATGTTGTTCTTTCCGGGAAGTCTGTCCGTTACACCCTCGATCAGAAACAAAAGCGCATCACAGGTGTGAAAGCGCCTCAGGTGTCTGGTACTTTTTCATGGATCAAAAATGGTAAAGCGCTTGTAATTGAAGAAGCTGCAGTAATTCAAAAAAATCTGTACGGCAGCTTTTATAAGAAGCCTGTGGACACGATATTCTTCGATTCTGAAAACCGTATTATTGCTGTCAGGAAATATATGGTCTTTTATGTATTGGGTAATGGCAACACATGTGGAGCATTGCTGTTCACCAATAGAACGCAGGTGAAGTATTATGAGTATGAAACAGGTGGCAAACTGACGCAATATAAGATAATCAGATACTGCGACAGATGGAAAGCCTATGAAGCCAACAAACAATGCAGCGCTATCACATATAGTATTTTACACAACGATGGCACTTGTGAGGTCTCACGAAAAAATGAGCCTTCAAACGCCTATTCAGACGGTACTTTTTCTTTTGTTTTTGACAAGCCGGGTAATCTGAAAAGCATCTCATTTCAAAACGTGGCCAAAACAGAAAACTGGACACGTGATATAGAATTGAACAGGGACGGGTTTGTAAATTGCTATATGGACAAAGCCAACAACGTAATTGTACAATCGCTTTGCTGGATTTACCATAAAGAAGCAAATGCAAAATACCCCTTTGAGGAAATACTGACTACCTTTGAAAAGGACGGGATCAGTTATATTCAGAAAAACAATACTACCGGAAAAGTGCGCACAAGAGACCGATTGACCCTGGAATGGAGTCCCTGGAAATAAGGATTATTTTCCACCGGTAAACTCATTACCCACTTTGCGGGCACGTTCCGGTTTATCAAGATTTATTCCGGTTGCCAGGCCAATTTCAACAAGGAGATTCCATCCGGCGCATAAATACACATAAGGAGTCATTTCACCTGCTGAGGGTACCTTAATGGTCGTAAAAGGAGTATCCCTGTCGGCAATGGCTATAATAGTAAGTCCTACACCCTTTTCAAGAACTTCCTGAAATTTACCGATTTCTTCTTCAATCGGATCTACAAGGAAAACGATGTCGTTCTTATCCATAACTTCTTCAATACCATGCACGGCATAGGTTCCTTCGAGAAAATCAGACTTGCGCCGCGTAATTTCATTGGTTTTAAGTGTCAGTTCTTCTGCCACACCGTCATTATATCCTGCAAAATAAATGGTGTTGGCTTTTTTAACCCGTTCAACAATACCCTTATCAATATTTATAGTAAGCGCTTTTTCAATAGCAGAAGGAAGTTGTTTCAATTCAGCACTTTTATCAACTCCCTGTATATGCCATAGAATGGATTCATAGAAAAGTGCTTGTTCTATTACACTTTTTGTGGCAGCAACAGCCTGTTCCCAACCACAGTTGAGTACAAATGTTTCCGTACATTCTTTTTCAAGCAGCGTGTCCTTATTTGCGGTAAGTGCGAAACGGTTCCTGTTGCCTTCGGAAGCAAGCTTTTTGGCGAGCAAAACGATCTCCTTTGTTCTGCCTGAGTTGGATGCGCAAAATACTGCAAACTTTGAAAGGTCATACATGGCACTTTGTCTGGATCCATCTGTAATTATGGATAAAGGAATTCCCCATTTTAAAGCTTTTCTGATGGCATTTTTTGCGGGCAAAATTCTGCTGGAACCTTCACCGGTAAGCAGCAACCGGCCTGATGCCTTAATTTTCAGAGCTACTTCTTTAGTTTGAGCCGGATTGAATTTTTTAACCACGTCAATGGTTTCCATCATTTCCTGAACGAGTGCATACTTTGAGTAATCGGGGTTTGTTAAATTCATTGTTTTGGAATTTAAAGTTTGGGAGTTTTATTTAAATGATTTTCAAGGCCGTTTTTATTTTCTTTTTGTATTCCTCTGTTTCATTTTTTACCTGCACGATAAAGGAATTGTCATCAATGGAACCAATGGTGGCTGTCATTTCTTCCATATTTCTAAAAGTGGCCTGACGGAAGGGGTTATCAAAATCTTTTTTTCGGGATATATATACCTGATCACAAACATATTGCTGAATTTCTCCGGCCTTAATAAGGGCTTGTTTCCATACATCTCCGGTGATTTCATCAACATGATAAATGTTCAGCAAGGTTGCATAGGCGTGCTTTTGTTTTTCCAAAGTGTATGTTTCCCATAAATGATCATAGCGTTCATGAATGGATGCCCAGGTATTCAATTTTCCGGTTCCGATGTCTTCCCTTAACTGATCAAGATCTTCTTCCCGCATAATCTGTCCTCCCATATTCACCCACTTTTGCTCTCTTTTTCCATGAAGGGATGTATGCAAGGAAGTTAATTTCATATCCTGATTTTTTGCGATATAGTCCAAAAGTACATTCATGGCATAATAATGCAGAATGTCAAGATAGCCATGGTATGCTTTATAGGGTTTGATGATGACAACATCTCTTTTGGTATTCTCCATGTTTTCTCCCAGAACCCTGAGACTGTCGACGAATTTTTCATCTTCCTGCAAAATTTTGCGGCCTGTCAGGATCAACTCCGATTCCTTCTTTATGGCCGGTTCTCCTTTTAGTTTAAGTGCCGCTTTACCAGTCCATAATTCCAGCAATCCGAGAGCAGTAAAAATCTCTTCCATGGTATCCGGGGCATAAGCATCAAATTCAATATGCTGAACTTTGAGGATCCTTTTGTCACGGCTTAAAAATTTCCAGTTATTGCGTGCCAGGGCGTACATATTATACAACCACCAGTAGGCAGGCATTACCTCAAGCTGATTCTTGGAAACATTGTTGCTGAGCAATGAAAAGGGTAGCAGAATGTTTAATTCCGCAGGATAATCTGCCTTTGACAGCAGCGTGAATGACGCAAAACGGCATGAATGTTTTACGCTTGTACATAATCCGGGCCAAAAGCCTCTACCGGCTTGAATTTCATTATCATTAGCCCTGCTATTATGGTTAGATCCTATAGTAGCGCCTGCTGCCATATTGCTTTGGCCCATTACAAGAGAAGCAATAAGAAATGAATTGTTATGATGCTGTTCGTGAGCCGGAAATATAAGGTTATTCAGTACTTCACAACATGAAATGGTTGAATTATCTCCCAAAAATGAATTGATGAGTCTTGCTCCATATTTCAGGTTGGAATTACTGCCCAGAATGAATTTTACTGCCTTGCAGCCATAAAAGATATGACAGCCATAACCAATGATTCCGTTTACAAGTTCTACCCCTTCACCAATTTGGGTGGGCTCATCGACTGAGGAATTAATGGTCAGATTTTTCAACTTATTGGCTCCTTTTATATAGCATTTGGAGCCTATTTTTACATCTTTGAGGATCAGTGAGTTTTTTATCACACATTGATCCCCGGTAATTCCGTAATAGCCGCGGCGATGATCAAAAGAGTTCTGGGTAATGCTGAGAAGATTTTTCTGTAAGGCTTTATCATCGCGATATTTGGCCCAAAGATAGGCATCTGCTGTGGTGATCCCGTCGAAGGGAAGTACTTTACGTGCTCCGGTTTCATTCATCAGATCAATCCAGGTTCTAATGTTTTCTGTTTCACCATCTTTGATGATCCCATTTCCAAATTTAGCATGGTCTGTAGTATTCATCTCCTGAATATTAAACAGGATATTCCGGTCTCCAATGATAAAATGAGACAGGTAATGAACCTCGTGTATGGCAACATCATCTCCGATATCGCATGATACAATAAGGCTGTTCGTTATTCCTGTGGGGACTACAAGATCGTGATGCTGAATGAAGATGTTTCTGAGCCTGCCAATCCGGACTAAACCAAAAAAACGGGAATTTTTAATCTGGGTGGGTTCGAATTCATCCGTTACCAGAATGTTGTCCCATCCATCGGATGTATTGTCGTTTTTAACCAACTGCTCTACTTCTTCAGAGCTTAAGTGGCGCCATTGATGACTGGTTTTTCCGGCTTGAATATTCCGGATGTAATATTCATTTTCCCCCTGAGGAAGAAACGCTTTAGGAATGAAATTCTTCCCCATATTTTCTGGGTAAACAATCAGTACCTGATCCATTATAAAGGATATTTAGTTTTGGACGAATAACTCTGAATGAACAAAAAAACAAAACTTAATGCAGTGTTATATGGTGTATGATATTGAGTTTCAACAACCTGATCAAATATCGAATATCAAATAAGAAAGTCACACAAATCCACTATTCCAGTTTGTTGCCTTTCGAAATCGATCAACCGTTTTTAATATTATTAAAAATATGAAAATATTTCACTGATTCATCAGAATGTGCGCTTAAAATGTAATGAGTATTAAAGCCTGGGCAGCAAGTATGCGCAAAAACATGGTAAGCGGATAAACCGTGGCATATGCGGTAGATTGGGCATGAATGGGAGCGAGGCTGTTCGCAAATTCCAAAGCCGGAGGATCCGTCATGGCACCAGAAATTATTCCACAAATTTTCAGATAGTTGTATTTCATAAACCGGGCTATGATTCCTGCGATTACTATGGGGATAAAAGTAATAGCAGCGCCGTACATCATCCACATGTAACCACCATTCATGAATGTTGCCACGAAGCGGGATCCGGATGAAAGCCCAACACAAGCCAAAAACAATATAATACCCAGTTCACGTATCATCATATTTGCTCCCGGAGTCATGTAGAAATCAAAGCTTTTAAACCGCCTTTGGTTACCCAGTAAAATGGCAATGATAAGTGGACCACCGGCCAGGCCTAGTTTAGCAGGTGCCGGGAGGCCCGGAATAAATATGGGAATGCTTCCAATAATCACTCCAAGGGCAATCCCGATAAAAATAGGAACCGTGTTGGGATGGGCAAGTTCTTCAACGGAATTCCCTAACTCATTTCTGATTTCAGGCAATAAATCACGTTTACCAACAATCCTTACAGTGTCGCCAAATTCAACGGTAGAACCCCTGGTAGGCAAAATTTCTGTGCCTGCTCTGAAGATCCGTGTGATGTTGGCTTCATAACGGCGATAAATACCAATCTGCTGAATGGTTTTACCTGCATATTTGCGGTTGGTTAACAGCACATGAAACATTGCAAGATCACCTGATATCTCCTTTTTCTCGGAAATTTTAACATTCCCGATTTTGATGCGCAGATTTTTGATATACTGAAGTGCTGAAACACCAATGATTACATCGCCCTCCTGAATCTCCAGATCTTGTGTGGCAAGAAGGTATGAACCGTTTCGCAAAATACGGGAAATGACAAGCTCCTTATCGATAAACTCGGTGATATAACTAATTTTTTGACCGAAAACGTTGGGGTTGGTAATGGTAATTTCCACGCTTTCAAGTTTCTGCCGTAATGATTGAAATTGATTCTTATAATCAGCAACCTCTTTGTCAATCCGGATGCGAAAGACCAGTCGCAGAAAGACCATAGCCAGAATAATCCCTATGACTCCAAAAGGATAAGCAATGGCGTATCCCATTCCGGCAGTAGCTGCGTCATCCGGCTTTCCAAAATCGGTTAACACCTGCTGTGCTGCACCCAAACCAGGAGTATTGGTTACTGCACCACTCATAATCCCTGTTATTACGGAAGGCGATACTCCCCCGAAGCGATAAAATAACCAGGCAATAAGAAAGCCTCCCAACACAATTCCTCCTGCAAACAGATTTGATTTAATTCCCTCGCTTCTGAAAGAATTTACAAAACGGGGACCCACATCAATACCAATGGCATAAACGAACAAGATCAAGCCAAATTCCCGGATAAAATGCAACACTTCTGCATTTGCTCTGGCACCAAAATGTCCCAGTATCAGACCCGAAAAAAGCACACCGGCTATACCAAGCTTCAGACTTTTGATCCGGATTTTTCCGATCAATACCCCAATAAATGCTGTAATACTGATATAAAGAATAGCTGTAGCAGTATCAGCTCCTGCAAATAAGTTTTTTAGAAAGTCCATAAAACGCCTGAATAATGGTGCATCTAAGATAGTGCGACTCTGCAATATAATCAATACCCAACGGATCTATTTTGCAAACTACTTGGTATCTCTATTTATTCAACCAGTTTCTGAAGTCAGGTGTTTTATTAAAACTCAGCAATACTTCTTCATGAAATGCAGGGTTAAGTTCCAACTTTATCCGGCTTTTGCTCAGGGAGTATATTTTGCGAATGGCATCCAGGGAAACAATCATCTTGCGGTTTATCCTGTAAAATTTTTCAGGATCAACCATTTCTTCCAGCTTATCAAGGGAATGATCCACAGGGTATTGATGGTTGTCGCGTGTGCAGATAAAAACAGCCTTTTCAATAAAATAAAAATAGGCTATTTCTTCAACGGGTACAAACTTAATCCTGCTCCCCGCCTGGATCAGAAACCTGCGTTTGTATTCTCTGGGCCTGGTAACCGCAGAAAACAATTCTTTAAGTTTGGAATAGTCTTCCCGGGGTGAAGTGAGATCTTTAAATTTTCCAATGGCGGTTTTTAATTCCTGTTCATCAATGGGCTTTAAGAGGTAGTCGATCCCATTGGATTTAAAAGCACGAATGGCATACTGATCGTAGGCAGTAGTGAATATTACAGGCGCCTGAATGGCAACCCGGGTGAAAATATCGAATGATTGACCGTCACCCAATTCAATATCCATAAATATGAGGTCGGCTTTATTAGCAGAAAACCATTCTACCGCCTGTTTAACGGAAGAAAGGATGCCTGCTATAACTGCATCTGGTTCAATTGTCGATATGATGTTAGCCAGATTAACAGCAGCAATTTTCTCGTCTTCAACAATAGCTATTCTCATGCTACTCATCTTTGATCAAAGGTATTTTAGCAATGTACTTCTGATTTTCCACCTGAAATTCAGGTAGAATGTCAGTATAATGGGCATAGCGTTCTGTCAGATTTTTAAGTCCGATCCCGCTTTCGCTCCTTGTGCTTTTGCGGGTAGGTTTGTAATTGTTGGAAACATAAATACATGCTCCTTTGGCCACAATCTCGATTTTCAAAGGGTTCTCTTCAGAAATTTCATTGTGTTTGATGGCGTTCTCAACCAATATTTGCAGAGATAATGGTGGAAGATACATATCCAGGCATCCGCCTTCTATTTCAACGGTATAGTCGAGACTGTTGCCGTATCGAATTTTTTGGAGATAAAGAAACGAATACAAAAAGTTGAGTTCTTCCTGCAGTAAAACAATGAGTTTGTCTTTTGAATCCAGGACATAACGGTAAATTTTCGCAAATTCACGCGTAAAAACAACGGCTTTATCAGGATCAGCCTTTATCAGCGAACTTAAAGCATTGAGACTGTTGAACAGAAAGTGTGGGTTTACCTGGCTTGCCAGTGCTGCATACTGGATTTCAATGTTTCTTCTTTGAAGCTGTTCAAACTCAAGCAGTGAACTTTTCCATTTCTTAAAGAAAAAGATAGCTTCTACAATCATTACCGAAAGGCTGTTAATAATAACTGCGATCAGAATGTTATCAAATAAATCGGAAGCAGCTATCTTATATTGGGATTGGAATATCCGCATATAGATCATCCAGATTACACTAATAATTGCAGACGCAGTAAGCGTGGTGATCAGCAACTCCACAAAAACCCTGGCAAACTGGGACGAAAACCGATGCTCATTTTTTTGAAATTTACGGGCAATTCTCACATTAAAGAAATAGATGCAAAAGGTGACACTGAAGGAATATATGAAGCTGATGAAAGCATATTCCCAGGGAATAGGCTGATTTTCAGCAATTCCCTTCAGAATAAAAACCGATGGCACAACAAATCCTATGATGGTACTCAGAATGAGTACCTCCATGAAAAAGCTTATTTTTTTATTCTGAAAAAACATATCGTAAAGTACAATTTAAAAGGTAATCCGGTACTGCATCATGGGGAAAATTGTTAATTGATTGATGAATTCAGTTTTTCCGGTTTTGTTATTATATTCCATATATAAGGGATTTTTCCGGTTTGTGATATTCTGAACATCGAAGGCCATTTCCTGAGAGAATTTCCGGTTATCGATCCGATAGGCAATGCGAATATCCAACCGCATGTAATCTTTGAACTTTTTGGTATAAGCCTGTTCTTCCCGATATACGGTTTCACCATCTGCCTGGGATCTGGCAACATCAACAGGAGTGTATCTTTGACCTCCCGCGGCCGTATATTTGATGTCGGCGGAAAGATACCGTTTTGAACCGGTTTTTTTTGTGCCAATCAGGAATTCTTTCCCTGCCAGGGAGTTGAAAACATATCCACCATCAAATGCAGTAGAACGAGTGATCTTGTCGCTGCCTTTATATTTGGAATCAAAAACAGATGCAGTGATGAGAAAATACATGCCTTTATTCATAAAGCGTTCCAGAGTGATCTCAGCACCATAATTATGACCTGTTCCCCCGTTTGTAAGGGTGTCAGGTATACTGAACTGAAATGAATTATTATTGAGCATTGAAAAAGAGCTGGGTTCCACTTCAACTACGGCATTGTATAGGTTTTGATAATAGCCTTCCAGTTTAAACCGGGTATAGGAATTGATCTGCCAGTCCCATGATCCGATATAATGGTGTGCTTTCACCATTTCCAGATCCTTGTTAGGTTGTATGTATTCTGTAGCACTGAGGTCGGTTCTGTGAAAGTATACAAACAGTGGCAGTATTTTGCTATGGCTTCCATAGCCCAAACCAAATGAATGATTTGCCCAGGGTTTATATTTTATTGCCAGCCGTGGTTCCAGGTTTGTCTCCTGATTCAGTGCGAGGGCGATCATATGCAATCCACCATTGATGGTGAGTTTAGGTGTTATTTTATAGCTGAATTGCGAATAAAGACGGGTGAGATTTGTACTTCCATGATCATCATATACATTGAAAAAAGTTTGATATTCACTTAAATAGGCACTATCCCTGAGTGAGAACCGAATATTTCTGAATTCAGCGCCAAACCTTCCGCTTAATTTACTGCTGAATTTTGAGTTGAGGCTGAATCCGGCAGAATAATTCCGGGTATTGAAATCAGTATAATCATAGGGCATTTTCTGGTCGGGATTGGTTAAAATGGTATCGATATTTGACTTGTTCTGCATGGCGTCTGCTGCCAAAGTGATTTCAGCATATGTTTTATCACTGAATCTTTTGAAATAATTCATTCCTACGACTCCCTGGCGGTTTTTGCTGTATATGTCAAACCCTTCGTATTCATAAAAGTTTTCTTCATCCTCATCCTTTTCGCTATCCAGCAGGTCAATGGCGCTGATGCCTCCGAGTCCGAAGATGGATAATTTTCCACCAGCCAGATTCCCTGCGATTTTAAAGCTGATATCCTGGTATTCGGGTACGGCAGTGCCTGTTCCTATGTTGATTCCCATAAGCTTAAACAAGCCTAATGTGGAATACCTGTAGTTCACCAAAAAGGAGGTATTGTGTTTTTTTGAAAAAGGACCTTCTGCACCCAGTTCGAAACCATTAAATCCTACCTGTCCAAGAAATTCATGCGCATCGTGATTGCCTTCGCGTAATTTCAAATCAAAAACTCCGGATACTGCATTTCCATATTCTGCTGCAAATGCGCTGGTCATGAAGTCGGAATTGCTGAGGGTGTTGTTGTTGAGCATGCCTACAGGTCCCCCGGTAGCACCCATGAAACCGAAATGATTCGGGTTTGAAATTTCTATGCCTTCAAGCTGCCAGAGCAGTCCGTTTGGCGAATTTCCCCTGATAATGATTTCATTGGTGGCATCGTTACCGGCAGCTACGCCGGCGTAATTGATGGCCATGCGTGCAACGTCATTTCGGGCGCCAGCATAACGCTGGGTTTCTTCCACACTGAATGTTCTGGAGCTGATCACAGACATGGTGTTCACAGCTGCGCTTTTATTCTCTGCAGCCTTAACAATAACTTCGTTAATACTGGTTACCGATTCTTCAATTTCAATGTTCAATACCAGTTCCTTACCGGAGGTCAGATTGAGATTATCCAGGCATAAGGGTTCATAACCGGTATATCTTATGCAAAGCTCTACACGGCCTGTTTCAATTTTCTCAAACCTGAAGGCTCCGTTTTCATCGGTTACGGTTCCTTTTACCGGATCTGTGCCCGGAATATATACTGAGGCTCCGGGCAGCGTTATCTTTGAGGCTTTATCGATGACAATGCCCTTAATTGTTTGCGTAACCTGCTGCGAAAATGTGGCTGGTGAAACAACCACTATGAAAATCAAAAACAGCAATCGGTTGGTATGGATTTTTTTCATAATGCTCTTTTTGAAAACAAAGGAAGGTCATATCGACTATTTGTCCAAAATCAAGAAGACGAATGTAGAAAAAACAGGTTTGAATGTGGAATATAAGAAATGGTTATTGTTCAGGAAGTTCTGTGTAAATCCCCTTTTTCTTATAGATGCTTCTCACGGTCTCGCGCATCAAACGCCGGTTCTTCTCAAACCAGAATGCTGAAATTACGGTAATGATACCCCCAATAATGAGAGTGTTTTCAATACCAATGGCGCTGGCAACGGTTCCTGCAAGCAAATTGCCGATGGGCAGGGTTCCCATCAATGCCATCGCATAAAAACTCATAACCCTCCCTCGTTTATCTTCATCGGCAAGTGATTGGATCATGATGTTTACTGCTGACAAAGAAAGAATCATGGAAAGACCGGCAAAGAATAGAATCAGTAAGGAATATCCAAGCTGATTGGAGATTCCTGCCAGTATCACTGCAATTCCCATTAAACCCATATGCCAGGAAATTATTCTTCCTAATCCAAGTACTGTTTTCCGGGCCGCCATAATCAGCGCTCCAAGCAGCGCTCCCGCACCTAATCCTGACATTAAAAATCCCAGAGTGTCGCTTCCTCCGTGTAAAATTTCCTTGGCATAAGCAGGCAAAAGCACAATAAACGGATATCCGCTGAGACTCACAATAGCCAATATCAGTATCAGGATTTTTAAAGGAAAGGTATTGAATGTATACCTGAATCCCTCGGAAAAGCTTTCTTTAAAATCACGATGTTCGGGTTTACTGGCTTTACCAGACAGCTTTACCATCAGTAGTGCCCCAATTACGCCCAAATAGCTAATGGTATTCAGGAGAAAGCTCACCCCCTCGCCAACGGCAGCAATGGTGAGTCCGGCAATAGCAGGCCCGATGAGTCGCGCAGCATTAAAAAGCGCTGAGTTCAACGCTATTGCGTTACCTAAATGCTTGGGATTGTTGATGAGATCAACAGTAAGAGATTGGCGCGCGGGGGCCTCAAAAGCGCTGATGATTCCAAAAAAGACGCTGAGTACGATGATCTGCCATACTTCTATGTGACCTGACATAACCAGCACCGTCATGGTCAGAGCTTCCAGCATAAACAGTGCCTGAGCAATGGTCATGATTTTAAGCCGGTTGTAACGGTCAGAGATAACACCTGTAAAAGGGGACAGAACAAAATTCGGGATCTGGCTTGTAAAGCTGATTAATCCAAGCAGGAATACTGAACCGGTAAGCCGGTAAATCAGCCAGCTCAAGGCAATCTGCTGCATCCAGGTGCCAATGAGAGAAATGCCCTGTCCAATGAAATACAGCCTGTAATTACGGGATTGCAGCGAGGCAAAAACGGTATGAAGGGTTGAAATCCATTTTGACTTAATTTTTTTCCGCATCATAACTGTTCTTCCCATTTTAGCTGCAAAATTAGGAAACACTTTTCTTTTTAAAAATGAAATGCTTTTATTTACTTTATCGTTTATTTATAAAACACCTTATGCTTCCGAATATGAAAAACGAATTTGATTTGACACGTGCGCAGCTGATTGACATTGCCAACAGTTTAACCAGGAAAGTAGTGACGGGGCTTCAGGAAGACGGAACCGAAATTAAGTGTCTGCCCACCTATATTCATCCCAAAAGAAAAGGAATTAAAGGAGAAGCAACCGTATTTGATTTGGGCGGTACCAATTTCAGGGTTGCCACGGTTTCCGTAGGTAAAGAATCAAAAATCACAGGATCCACAGAAAGAGATATCACCGAAATGAAGAATAAAGGCTTTAGCAAGGATGATCTTTTTAAAGCACAGGCTAAAACGCTAAGCCAGGTTAAGGTCCCTGTTGAAGCACCTATTGGTTATTGCTTCTCATATCCTGCTAAATCCCTTACGGATGGGGATGCTGAACTGATTAAATGGACCAAGGGTGTAAATATTCCTCAAATGGAAGGGCAGCCTGTCGGTAAACCCTTATTGAAATACCTGAATGATAACAGTCCCTCCAGATTTACCGATATTAAGGTCGTTAACGATACCATTACCAGTCTCTTTGCCGGTTTGCTGAACCCGGGATTTGATGCTTATATAGGTCTCATTGTTGGTACCGGTACCAATATGGCAACATTCTTCCCATCGGACTATATTCCTAAGATCAGAAATATGAAGGACTGGTCAGGAGAAACACCGGTGAATCTGGAATCAGGAAATTTCTTCCCGCCCCATCTTACCGTTTATGATGATGAGGTAGATGCAAAATCAGATAACAAAGGATTCCAGCGTTTCGAAAAAGCCATTTCAGGGATGTATCTGGGCCGTGTATTTATGACCGCTTTCCCGAATGACAAGTTTGATCATGTACTCGATGCCGCTGATCTGTCGAAAATGATGAATAACCCCGATCAGTATAAAAAAGAATATGTAGAGGTGGCTTTCCAGATCTATGAACGATCAGCCAAACTGGTTGCTGCTTCAATAGCCGGATTGGTGAAAAACCTGAAAACTGCTGATGTTTCTATGAAGAAAGTTCAGGTGCTTTCTGAAGGAAGTCTTTTCTGGAGTTCTGTGAAAACCGGTAACACATCGTATGCTGCCATTGTGGAAAAAGAAGTGAACAGCCTGGTGAAGGACCTGAATATGTCAGATGTTACGGTCAAAATCGCCCGTATGGGGAATGCCAATCTCATAGGTGCGGCTATGGCTGTATTGTCATAATCAGTTAGCATATCTGGGAAAAGACCCGCCCGATTGCATCAGTGAAGATCTGGCTGTAATGAAAAATTGGGGAGACTACCGGTATGCGGGACAGCTGTTGGCATCCCTGCAAATCCTGTATCCCAGGCAAAACTGATGCGTGCCGTAATGGTGGAATTGCGTTTTGTTGATGTCAAAATTGTAATCATAGGCAATACGCCAGCGGTTCCAATCATATCCAACAAACAGAATCACATTTTGTCCTGCTGCATCATAGTCGTTCAGATATTTTCTCAGGGTGATACCCGACCATAAACCGCTGCTAAAGATCAGCCGGTAATTCAGGTCAATTTGCATGGTGCTTGATGCTACGCTGCCTTGCATGGAAGTTTGCATCTGGTAATTTTTTTTTGCGGGCGTTATATTGTACCCTGCTTGTGCCGATGTGTAAAACCGGTCGCCTCCATAGCCCATGGAAAGTGAATTATTTACAGGAAGCAAATTATACAGGGCAATTCCTGCAAAGAATTTTTCATTATAAATATAAATCCCTGAAGAAGCGTTATAAGCCAGTTCCTGTTCAACGTTTCCACCTATTTCCGGGTCATATATCGGAGTGAAGTCCCTTTCATCCAGTCTTCTTTGTTCGAGATTCAGAGAAAGTCCGAGGCTGAGCCAAGTGGACTTGTTCTTGCTTACCATGGCATGAAATGCATAAAGCACTTCGCCTCCAAAGTTTTTAGAAGGACCATTTACATCTCTGACCAGGTTAACACCTATACCGTGCTTCTTAAAAGCTGATGATTCTATACCTTTTTGAATGCTTAAAGATTGAATACCGGGGGCATTGGAAATTCCAACCCACTGATGCATATCGGTAGCCACTATTTCGAGACAATTTGTAAGGCCGGTCGCAGCGGGATTTGCAAAATCGGGGTTAAAAGGATAAAGGTTGTGCTGAGCGAGTGGTTGTGCTTGCAAAGATAAGGCGGCTGTTATAGTCAGAAAAAAAATGAAATACCGCATCAGATCAGCGTTTAATGGTAACAGCGCCTTTAAATGGTTTATCGATACCCGGAACACTAATCACATACCAATATGTGCCTGTTGGCAATGGTTTGCCCTTGCTTGTCCCATCCCAATTTCCTTCAGATGCTTTATATCGGGTAAGAAGATTTCCAAACCGGTCAAAAACCATAATATCCGCTTCCGGCTGCGAAATCAGAAAGGGAATCGTCCATTCATCATTATGGTTATCTCCATTGGGAGTGAAAAAATTGGGGATGCCAATGTCAGCAATTACCTCAATTACGTCTGTAGTTTGGCAGCCAAAGCGATTTGTTACGGTAAGGGTATAAGTTCCTGCATCGCTAATAGTAATGGAAGGTTCAGAGGATCCGGTGGACCACAGGTATGATGTGTAAGTTCCTTCAGGAGTAAGTTCAATGGAAGTACCCGGGGTAATCAGGGTATCATTGCCCAAACTCATATAAACGCTGTCCACAACTACGATATTCCGGCACCCGTTTTCCTGGTCAGTCTGTCCTTCATCAATTACGAGATTGATATTGTAAACACCGGGCGCATTATAGGTTACCGGAGGCGGGGTCCTTAAAGTGGAAGAGGGGGGTGTGGCATTGTTACATCCCGGGAAATACAAGCGTGTTAATGTGTTATTGTCAATATTTGCTACAAAGGCATACAGGGTATCTCCAACTCTGAATACATCAGAAATGCCCTGTGGCCCGTAAAGATTACCAATTTCGCCAAGAGACGTATATTCCGGAGGATTATCCAATCCGTTGTTGAAAACCAGCCGCACAATATCATTATAGCGGTTCAGCACAAAACCATATGTGTTTTCACAGTCCCGGATAATGGTCAGGTCGAAGGGATTATTCAAAACGGTATTGTCGCCAATGGAAGTTGCCCCCGGAATTGACAGCAATGAACCTCCAAAGTCAAGGCGTGTAATTTCATGGCTGCCGAAGTTGGAAACAAAAATATGCCAGGTTCCATTGTCATTGATGGGTAAAATGCCGCAGGGATTTTTGAATCCGAAATTACCAAGATTTTCAAATACCGGATTGTTCATCAGTGAATTTCCAAAATTCAACCGGATCAGGGCATTGTTATCATAATTCACAGTAAAGCCAATCCAGTTACCCGCTTCATTTGTAATATACAGGTCAATAGGGTAATCAAGAATATCTCCGGGATTTCCCAGGTTCGTTAGGGTAGGGTTGTTTGACAAACTGTTTCCAAAATTCAGGCGGATGAGGCGTGATTCATCCCCCAGTCCGCCCACAATAAAACCATACCATTCATTATTGTACGAGATGATTTGTATGCCCTGCGCATGCGTAGGAATGATTCCTCCGAAATTCCCCAGGTTTACAGAAGCCGGAGTACTGAGAAAATCACTTCCATAAGTATTTCTTACCAATGATCCATCCTGATGATTGGTGATAAAAGAATAAAATGTTCCGTTATCTTCAGCAAAATCAATAAATCCTGGACGCCTTAGTGTACCTGCAGATGTAAGGTTTTCTCCTCCCGGATCATGGATCAGGTTTCCCGAACAGAAATTCCAGTAATAGGTATCCGCATTGCGGGATAAATTCTCAATGACGACGCTGTCGTTAATGCAAATTGTATCAGGGATTGAAAAATCAGCCTGAGCCATGGTATTACTACCTGCTAAGCCCAGAACAAGAATACCTGCTAAATCAGCAATGAACCGACTTCTGCAGCCTGCGATCATCATTCGCCCGATTTGATAATTCTTCCGGTATAAAGCAGTGTTTGTTTGCCTGCTGTTTCAGTACCAGTAATTTTATAAATATAATTCCCCTGTGGCATCGATGAATTTCTCCAACTAAGCTGATTTAATCCCATCTCGGCCGGGCAATTTCTGATTTCTGTCCACAGTTTTCCCGTCATGTCGAAAACTTGCAGAGCTACTTGCTGATATTTCATACCCAATGCATATTCAAAGTTTACCTCGTCATTAAATGGTACGGGATATGCAATGAAATATTGTTCCTGGCCTAAAGGATCTTCAATGGATGTTTGCAGGTAGTTGATTTTAAGGCTGTTGTTTTGTTCTGAAATTTCCACATAATCCAGGTCGTCATCAACAATAACCAGAAATTCAATGGACAAATCGGTTACCGGCAATGTATAATCACCTGAGAGTTCAATCAATTGCATGGGGTCGAAATTTTCCACCTGAATTTCAGCGATGGGGAATTCATGCGCTCCACCACCAATTACCGGATAGATTCTTACCCAAACATTTTTGCCCGGGATTCCCTTATTCAGTACACTTGCATTTACATGAACCAGGCCGCCACCTATGTCACTTGAAGAGATAGATGTTGCTTCAAAATCATACAGGTCTGCTAATACTTTGGTCGTATCTGTAAAATTAAAGGCCTTATCAATCAGGGTTCCTTCATAGTCTATTTCAGACTGACTGATTACTGTCCGGATATCAATTCCTTTTGGAAGCAGTGAAGGCCGGAGAATAAAGGGCAGGAATTGTTCTTTCAGTTCACCCGGAGTAACATTTCCCATGTCGACTTTCAGTATGCCATTGCTGAATGTGCAATTTGATGACAATTCAGAGGTGTTTACCTGATAATAGGGGCCGGGATCAATTTTCACAAGGGTATTGGAAGAGATATCAGATCCTGTGTTCCTGACACTCAGCAAAGTTTTAATATACAGGTCAATATCTGATTCATAAATTGTTGTATCTGTAACCAAAACATTGTTGACGCTATAGATCTGGTTTTTTACTCTTATTCTGGGACCTATAGGCCTTATGAGCAATCGTTCGGATTTGGCCTGCTTTTCTCCTTTGCTATTCACATACTGTAAGGTCTGACCATCAGTAAGTCTCATCAATTCAGCCGTTGAGTTGTAGCTGTCTACAATTCCTTCCTGCATAACAACCAGTTGGGCGGTATCCTTTTTCGGAAATACCGAAAACTTCGATAAATCGATGGTACCGGAGTGGACCGGAAGTGTGCCGGTAATATTTTTAAATGCGCTTCTGTCGAAGTCATTCACCGACCATTTGACACGGCTTGTTGGTTTAAAATTCGGTGTGATGGCTACTTCCAGATTTTTTAAGGAGGAGTGATCCAGAATGATTTGTTGGAAATCAGAAATATTTCCTTTAGCATCTTTATCGGCAATACAAAACAGCGCATTGGGAACTGCATAAGATATGGCACCATGATTGGTGTTGGTATAATGCATTCTGGTACCTGAGATGTTAAACGGAATTTCATAGATTTCATGAGCTAACGCGGGGTCAATTTTGAAAAGGAAAACGAAATACGCTCTGCGCGTTGGCTGCATCAGGTTGAGGGTATTGCCCATTTTAATCAACACCTCACCCTCAGGCTGGTTAAATCGCCAACCGGTTGTGAAAGTGCCTGGTTGATCCCCTTTGATAACTTTTCCGCTTCCTGCATCAAATTTAGAGGGGACCAGTGGACGGGGATAGGCAACATAGCTCATTTCCAATGTTGTATTACCCAGTGCCGGTGGTAAAACCGGAGTGATGGATGTATTTATCCAGTTATCAGCGGTGCTGTTGTTTACCTCAACGCGCACCTCCAGAAATGTACCGTTTACAGTACGCGGATATCCGGTAAGATCGGGATTTTCATTGTCTGCATTTGGTACAAGTGTAATGGAATGGACGTCGAATCCCGGATCCAGAATTGAAGGCATGGATATGGAAGGTTCTATAAGACTGCATGGATCTTTGGCCCCAACATAGGTTGTTATGGTTGATTCCCCATAACCATATGAAACGTGGTATGGGTCGAAATTTTTATCAAACAGGTGCGGTTCGTTGGTGTCAGCAATCACATGTTTCAGATAAACGGTGTCGATCCCATAATAAATAATTTCCGGGGTCACTTCTGATTTGACGGATACATCTGTTCCTTTGGCAAAACCTGATAAAACATGGGAAAAGATGACCCAGGGAGAACCCCCGAATATTTCTTCTACCACCAGAACGCCACCTTTACTGACTTCAACAGATCCCTCGCGACCCTTTCCAAGATAATTTGCATGGATTTGGATATGCGTTTTACCGAGATCTTCAAAATAGTCATCGCCATAAGTGTTATCATCACCGTTATACCAACCGGAATTTACGGTGCCATAGATATCATCCACAAACGGGGTAGAAGGATAGTCTTCATATTCTTCGCCATTGCCTGGCATAAATGAATCATGCAGGTATCCGGTTTTAGATTCAAACCGGTCGCCACGATCGTCCATCCAGTCGTCTTTGCCGTCGAAATTATTATCATCCAGAGCAGGCGGGATTAGTATCTGGGGAATATATACCTGATATTCAAAAGGTGTTTCCCAGATTTCTACCTGATTCGGTGTGTTGGGATTGTCAATCCAGCGTGTAAAGGGCTGGTTATCTATCGAAACTATTTCATTGATATTAAAGGAACCATCTTCGTTTTGAGGCAGTGTAATTTGGTATCCGCCTATTCCCTTTGGTATAGCGTAAACAAAATATCCGAATACACCATCTCCCAGGTTGTCAATATGATCTTTTGCCTGCGAAGGATCATTGAAATCTACATCATATCCGCAATTCCGGATCCAGTAATAGGTGTATTCCGTAGATGCATCCAGGTCAAAAATAAGTTTCGCTTTGCCGTATTCCGGAAGTTCACTCAATGGCTGATCCAGGGTATCTGTAATCCGGTAATTGTTCGACAGGTATTCGAACTGCATGGGATTGGGAAGCGGAGCCCAATAAGTATAGGTTGTACGGATCGGTGTAACTTTATCCTCACCAAAAACAGTTTCATAGTTGATTTTTGAGTAAAGAGATTGCTGCGGTACATAATGAGTCATGTCAATTTCTTCACCACCTAACGAAAGTACAGCAAGGAATTCACGGTGCGGTTGGGGACAAGTCCCAATAACACTATCAGTAGGTAATCGATGATAATTTACATCTGCTGTGTCTATGAATGTAAAGCCTTCATAGTTGTTAATTCTTTGATGAACCAACTGTTTCCAAATGACATTCCCATCATCATCACGTTCCATCCAATAACTCCAGGTAGTATCGTTTTTATTTGCTGAGGCTATATTTGGCGTATATGGATAAAACATAGACGGGTAAGGATCAGGAATGGAATCGTGAACATAGCCCACACCTGCAGCCAGAGGCACAAGATCAGGAGGATCTACCCATATTTCATAGCTGCAATATGGATCGTGATATTCGTATCCTTCTACACGTCCGATGTCCCAGGTTACTTTCCACACCCTGATTTTATCTCCCGGTTCTTCCACTTCCGGAATACCATCGCTGTTGTTATCCTGGGCCACCTTGCCATCATGGTCAATATCTTCGAAAACAAAGGCATCAGACCCGGTTCTCAGGTGATTCCATGGGTTGGCCCAATAAACCTCATCCTCTGTAATGGTATAGCCTTTTGGGAAAATAGAGGTGGTATCAAGCCAGGCGTCCGGAAATCCGTCCGAATCCATGTCATATTCAGGCTGATTCTGATCGTTGCTGCCTTTTAATACATCAACGAACTTTCCGCCGGGGGTTTTCAAAATCGGGATATTCAGACTTTGATCACTCCAATAGAAGGGAATGTCTTTAGGAATAAATTGTGTGTAAACCGTGTTTAATGCAGGAGAGCGTGATTTGTTCTCCATAATCATAAACACTTTAAAAGGTTGATATTCCAGATCCAGGAAATTTTTCCAGTTTACATCCGTATCTGCAAAAATGGATGCACTAAAAAGCACATCCGCATAGTCACTTGTTTTTTGATATTGAAACTTGTAATCGTTCAGTGCATATGCCACTGTTGCTTTTGAAACGGCAATCAGATTTCCATGATCCATATACTGATCCACGTTATCGTGTATCGGACTTTTGGGATCAGGAGTCACCACACTGTAGATAATGACTTTCTCAGAATAAGCAGGTATTGTAAATCCATCAAAAACCAATGTCCCGTTGGATATGGAATAGCTATCACCTGATTTCATCTCTTCAAAAGAAAACCAGGGGTTAATTTTTTCCTGAATGGAAATTCCTGAAATCGGCTGATCGGAAAGGTTGCGTATGCGCAATTCTACTAAGAAAGTATCCCGGGTATCAAATGAAATGGCATTGTCGCCTGCTGATGCATAACCCTGAAGGTCGTTTCTTATTTTACGGGTTACATCCACATTGCTGGAAAAGGCGGATAATATTGCAGACATCGCCCAGTTGATCTGGGTTATTTCATTATTATTATCAGAAAGTCCGCTGACTGTCGGAAGCCCTGTATTACAAATGATTTTACTGCCAGAGGTGAATTCCGGCTTGATGATGAACGAACATGGGTTTCCGGTTTCTGAAGTAGCAACCACCTGGATTCGGGAGGAATTCACGGTTGGGAAAGAAGATCCGAATAGTTTTGATCCGCTGGAAGCAATACCTTGTGCCATAAGCAGTACCTGGGATTGCTCTATAACGTTAATTACATTGTCGTTATTCTGGGTTGCTGAATAGGTAATGGCTCCGGATTCAAGATGACCTGTTTTCTGAAGAAAATATACGCCGTTACCTTCGGCATATATACTTCCGCCACGTGCAATATACGTTTGTAAGCTGTTGTTCAACCCATTGGTTACTGAAAAAACACTGTCGATATAGTACTTGAAATTGAGTTCTTTTGAAAGAAAGGCTGGAATAATCAGTAACTGAGTATTGCTGTTTAAGCCCTTGCCGGTAAGGCTGTCTTCATTCACGGTGTAAAAAACATCATCCATCAGATATTCTGAGAACAATCGTTCAAAATAGATGGACTCCCATGTAAGACTTACGCCTTCAGAACGATATTTACTTTTGAAAATAGCAATCCGGTTCGGGTGTTTTTTAAACTGAATGGAGGATTGATTCTGGTTAGAAATGTTGAAATGCGTATAAACGCTGCCTGTTAACGCCTGATATTCTTCGGGCAAAGAACCGGGGAAGACAAATTTACCTTTTTGAGCACCGGTGGTGATCCAGTATACTGAATGTTCTCCATAAGAAGGGAATAATTCGTGGTCCCAGGAAGCCGAACCATCATGAAAATCATTGGCCGATTTTTCGAGGATCAACCTGTAGGCTTTTAAAACCTGCTTTTGATCGGCATTTGTGCTGATCAGGTATCCCTGTTGAGCGTTAACACTGATGGAAACGTAAAAGATGATGGATGCAACTATTGCATAAAGGCGGTATTTCCTTAACATGGCAATAAGTGGTTTAGTGGTTAGTTTTGTTTAATGTAACACAATTATACGTAAAATCGTGTAAGTTGTTGCTATTCGTTATCCCCTTTTTCTCTTGTCCCTGCCCATGCTCTATACTCAAACCCATGCCCTCTTGTCACTTGTCACTTGTCACCCGTCACTGCTTTAGTCCCTTGCCCACTCGTCCCTTGCCCACTCGTCCCTTGTCCCTCGTCCCTCGTCCCCTGCTTTTTTCAACCTTTTTCCATTCTCATTGTTATACCGGTATCCTTGAACTATTTCAAAAAAAACGAACAATGACATATATAAAAACGGGTATTCAGATGCCTGGAATCGTGGAATTACTTTATTATAAAAGTTCCACGGGCAAAGCTTTATCAAATCTTGCACATGCATTGTTGCACGGACCTTCACCATTATCTGAAGGTGAGCGGGAGATCATTGCAGCGCATGTTTCAAATCTGAATCAATGTGAATTCTGTTATGAATCGCATGCAGCTTCAGCAAATGCCCATCTCATGGATAACGGTAAATTGATTGGTGTTTTAAAATTTGAACCTGAAGCATCAACACTTTCGCCCATGATGAAAGCCTTACTGAAGATTGCGGGACAGGTGCAGAAAAGTGGCCGTGATGTTTCCCAGAATCATATTGATGAAGCAAAGATGGAAGGTGCCAGTGATGAAGCTATTCATGACACTGTGTTAATTGCAGCTGCATTTTGTATGTTTAACCGTTATGTAGACGGTCTTCATACCAATTTGCCGGACGACAAAAAGGAGTATATTCCTATGGGCAAAAGAATGGCCAAAAAGGGATATAAATATCCTCCTTCCTTCCTGAGAAGATTTATTATTCGAAAAATGAGCCGGAGTAAAAATGGAACAGGCAAATCATAGACGTTTTCCGCAGATATTGTTATCAGGAGTTTTTATAGTGCTCCTGCTTTTGCCCGCATGGGTTGGCCGTAATCGGCAATCTTTGGTGAAAGATTCCGTAAATCCTGATACAGCCGTCGCATTGACTCAAAGCGGGTTTTACCTGGAAGCCGTTTCTGAGAAGGCAGGTGTTGTTTTTATTCATAAATCTCCGCGACTGGATCCAAAAATTGATCCCATACTTCCTCAGGTTGCTTCCATGGGCGCATCTGTGTCGGTTTGTGATTTTAACAACGATGGCTGGAATGATTTTTATGTAACAACCAGCAGATTCGGAGAAAAGAATGAGCTTTACATGAACAACATGGATGGAACATTTTCCGGCGTTGCTGAGAAAACGGGACTCGCCGATCTGAACAAACCCGACATCGGTGTTTGCATGGGTTCTGTGTGGGCCGATTTTGACAATGACGGATTTGAAGATATATTCATTTACCGGTGGGGAAAGCCTTCGTTGTTCAAAAACATAGAGGGTAAATCTTTCGAAGAAGTGACGGATAACAGCAGTTTCCCACAATGGATCAATGCCAATAATGCCATTTGGTTTGATTGTGATAATGATGGAAATGTTGATTTGTTTATCGGAGGATATTTTCCCGAATCCATTAATCTTTGGAACCTTAAAAGAACGGATATTTTAACCGAAAGTTTTGAGTATGCTCAAAACGGGGGGCGTAATTACTTGTTTAAAAATACCGGAAATGGTCGTTTTAAGGATGTTACATTTGAATACGGACTGACATCTACGCGCTGGACACTCGCTTCCGGGGCCATGGACCTTAATGGCGACGGATATCCCGAACTGGTCATTGCAAATGATTTCGGAATCGATGAGTTCTATGTGAATGATGCCGGAAAGGGTTTCAAAGAGTTTAACAAGGAAGCCATGGTTGGATTTGCGCCAAAAAGCGGCATGAATGTTTCTTTCGGGGATGTTTTTAATAATGGAAACCCCGGTATATACATTTCAAATATTACTGAGGAAGGCATATTGATGCAGGGAAATAACTTCTGGTATCCTGATTTAAAAGACAGTAAGATAATTTACCGGAACGAGGCCACGCGTCTTGGCATTGAATCCGGGGGATGGAGCTATTCAGCCCAGTTTGGAGATTTGAATAATGATGGTTTTCTGGATATCTATCTGGCCAACGGCTATATTTCAGGTGAGAAGGGTACCAATTACTGGTACGACTATGCAAAAGTCACGGGCGGAAATAAGGCCATTATTTCTGACATAAAGAACTGGCCACCTATGGCAGGAAGGTCGCATTCGGGCTTTCAGCAAAACCGTATTTGGATGAACGAGGGAGGAGCCTATTTTACCGAGGTTTCTTCAAAAGTGGCCCTTGCAGAATCATATGACAGTCGCGGTGTTGCAATGGTTGATCTTTGGAACAGAGGTGTTCTTGACCTGATTGTCGCAAATCAAAACGGTCCCGTTGTGATTCTTAAAAACCATACTCAGAGCAATCAGCGTTGGATTGATTTTACCCTAACCGGCACCAAATCAAACCGCAGTGCAATAGGGGCCATGGTTTTGGTATATTGGGGCAATCTGGTACAAAAGCAGGTTGTAACAGGAGGTATCGGTTTCAATTCACAAAATCAGCGCAGACTGCATTTTGGATTGGGTCATGCACCAAAAATTGATAAAGTGGAAATCATTTGGCCAGGAGGGAAAACGGAAACAATTATAAATCCACTCATGAATCATCACCATCGAATTACTGAAAAATGAAAAACCTGTTTGGTAAAATCCCTGTAAGGTACATTCCGCCTGTTTTTATCACCATCATTTTAATTGTCGGACATTTTACTTTTGGCATACTGGAAGGTTATAAAGCCATCGTTTTGGCCATCACATCCAGTATTGGCACTGAACTTTTGCTCGGGAAGATTACTACTGGCAAGTGGAAGAATATTACGAGCGCTTATATTTCAGGAATCAGTGTTGGCATTTTGATCCGCTCTGCTTTTCTTTGGCCGTTTGTGCTTACCGCTGTATTATCCATCATGTCGAAGTATATTTTAAGATATCAGGGCCGTCACATTTGGAATCCATCCAATTTCGGCATTACATGGATGCTTATTTTTGCAGCGCACAGCGTAGCCGGGTTGAGTATTCAATGGGGAAATAACCTGCTGGCCATGTTTGTGATATGGATGTTGGGACTTGTAATTGTTTGGAGGGTAAACCGGTTGCATATTACACTTACCTATGTCATTTCCTTTACCTTTTTTGCTGCACTTCGGAGCCTGATTACCAATCATGGCTTTTTTGCTGAGATGGCGCCATTAACAGGACCCATGTACCAGTTGTTCATTTTCTTTATGATTACAGATCCGGCAACAACAGTGAAAAGCCGAAACGGACAAATTCTGGTTGCCTTCTTAGTTGCCCTGATAGAATTTATATTGCGGTTAAATCAGTTTATTTATGCACCGTTTTATGCACTCTTCATCGTAGGCCCGATATCGATGGTGCTGCAATCGGTTCAATGGAGGTGGAGGATATTTAAATTGAAAGCCCATAGCTAGATGCTGATCCGAACTGAGATTCAGCTTTGCCGGAGGGAATTTAACCACTAAGACACTAAGACACGAAGGATTTATTTTATTTACGCTACCCAATTAAGGCACTAAGTTGAAAATGTCTCCGACATTTTCCCACTTTGTGCCTAAAAGGAATATGCCACAGGCATAAAAAAGATTTTTAATGCCTTAGTGCCTTCGTGTCTAATTATTTGTTGATTTGTTGATTTATTGACCTGCCGGCAGGTAAACCAATAAATAAGATGAGTTACAGAAGATATATTCTGCTATTTGACGGGGTATGCAATATGTGTTCCGGAATTGTTATGTTTATCATACGCCGGGATCCTCATGAGAAATTTCGTTTCGCGGCCTTACAATCTGAGTTCGCGCAGTCAGTAATGAAAAAATTTAATATCGATCAGCAATCATTAAATACATTAATTCTGGTAGAGGGTGACACCATCTTTATTAAATCAGACGCGGTTCTTCGGATATTGAAAGAATTAAAGGGTCTTTGGAAGGTATTTTATGGTTTTAAGATCATTCCAAAGCCGGTTCGTGATTTCATTTATGATATGACAGCAAAAACCCGGTATGCCGTTTTCGGCATCCGGGATTCATGCATGGTACCCGAAAATGACATCAGGCATCGATTTTATTAAAGAATTGCGAAAAATGCCCTATTCTTTGGCTCTGCAATTCAACATCCAATGAACACCTGTTACGCTGGCCATAACACATATTTTAATGGTTATTGATTCCGTTCACTTATCGCTTTTAGTTTCTGAAGTGCTTTAGGCCAGGTTTCCTTAAAATAGCCGGCAAATTCTTCAACGGAATCCACTTCTATCCGAAGCAACGTACGTCCTTCCTGATATTCGAAAATATACTTCTCATGGGCCCCTATCCAGTTTTCGACCTCTTTTCCACATAAGATTTCTTCACCATCTTTAATCATTCCGACATATTCAATGCATATATACCGGTCGGGTATGTTTTCTGCAATTTTTCCGATCATGCCTCCTGTCTGCTGATTTTCCTCTCCCAGGAAGACAATTCTGGAATTTTTTTCCCATGATCCTTCAAAACGTGATGTCGGATTGAACACGGATGTCCATTCACTGTATTTATGGTTGTCGGTCATTGTTGAATATACTTTGTGAACGGAAGCGTTAATAAGTATTTCAAAATGCAGTACTTCCATAGTCGCTGATTTTTCGACGTATTTTTTAAAGTTGTCAAGGATTGCCTGCCAACCTTCCCGTTGCATGTCAACTGAATGCAAGGTCTCAGTGTCAAAGGACTCTGTTACTTTTGTTCGGTCACCCTCGGTTGAAAAAGTCACTTTTACATTTCTTCCGTCTCCCAAGGTATATTTGATTTGTTTCAGAAGAATTACGCTATCATATGCTCCGCCAAAGTCAAAAGCAGGTCTTCCATCCCGCGCTTCCATACGCGACTTGAATTTACCTCCCACTCTCAGATCATTTTCAGCATGAGAGGTAAACCAGTCCTCAGATGCCTGATTCCAATGCATAATATGCCACGGCTCTGTCCAAAAATTCCAGACCCTTTCAACTGGCGCATGAATGCTTGTTTCAATCGTTACCGTTGTTTTTTCAGTAGTGATCATAACCCAATTGTTTTAAATAAATACTTGAGATCTGTATTGAAAGCTTTTTTCTTTTCAATATGGAGATAACAACCTTTTTTTCCTTATGTTCAGGTATGCATTGTAAAGAAAAAATAAAATTTCCGGTAACCCGGACATGGAAATCAAGGAAGAAGATTAAAGATGAGGGAAGGGGTTTGTGATGACACTTCTATGAATGAGCCGGGAGTCGGTTTTATGTATGAAGCTTATTCATCACGGTCTCCACTGGAATGGAAAAACAAAATGTTGTAAATCCTTTTTGATGGTCTTCAGGGTTTTCGCATTGAGACTCTACATGAATTGTCCCACCCATTAAATTGAGCAATCCTTTCACAATAGAAAGTCCAAGCCCTGTTCCGCTTGAAGCTTCACCTTTACCTGCCAGTTGAGCAAAGCGTTCAAATATAATATGAAATTTGTCAGCAGGGATTCCGCGTCCGGTATCTGACACATAGTAGTCTACGTATCCATCTTCTTTTATGCTGCATCCGCATTCAATCGCACCGGCAGAAGTAAATTTGAAGGCATTATGAATGAGATTGATAAGGATCTGTTTGAGTTTGATCTTGTCAATAACAAATAAGGTGTTTTGAATCCCTGCCGATTCCCTGATCTCAAAATGAACAGCTTCTTTTTTAATTTTCCGCTGATGCTCCCTGAAAAGGGTATATATTTCCTGATTTAACTCCGAAAGATTGCAAAGTTCATTATTTAAGGCCAGTTGTCCTGATTCGATTTTTGAAATATCCAAAAGGTCATTGATAATTTCGAGTAGATCTGTGCACCGCTGGTTGATGATCTCAGCGTATTTTTCAATTTTTACCGGGTCGTTAATATAATCAACCATCAACGATGAAAACCCCATGATGGCATTCATGGGCGTACGAATTTCATGACTCATATTTTGCAGAAATGAAGTCTTCAAACGATCACTTTCTTCTGCTTTCTCTTTGGCAAGACTTAATTCATGGTTAATCCGGAGCAATTCCTCGTTAAGCCGTTGATATTCCTTGTTCTGAGCCTCAATTTCCTCTTTCTTTTCATTGAGTTCCAGTTCAGCTTTTTTCTGACTGGTAATATCGCGTACAGCTCCATAAATGGTGGTAATGCGGTTCTCTTTTTCGTTCCATTCCGACCGGGAAACAATATGAACCCAGCGCATTTCGCCATTTTTTAAATAGGATCTGCAATCTAACTGACAAAATCGAGGCTCTTTAGCTTGTCTCTCCAGTTCAGCAACTATCTTGGGAAAATCATCAGGGTGTATGAAGGATTTCCATAAATCCAGGCTTGCTGCTTCCTGTTTCGATCTTCCGGTTATGGAATTGTAATTATCCGAGACTGTTTCGAAGTGAATTTCCCCAGATGCGTCGACCCGAATTTTAAACACATAGTCGGCAAACAGTTCAAAAACCATCCGGTAATGCTTTTCATTTTCATGAGCAGCATCATCCATCCTGCTGCTGCTGTCTGAGAGGTTGCTCAAAGCATCAGGATCGGAATTCGTAAAAGGAACAGCTGATTCTTTTGAGTTGGGTGGGTTGACAGGTATCATAAGAATCCGAAAAATAAAAAGGTCTGTATAAATATAGACAAATTTGCAATCATGGATTGACTTTCATGTGCCTTTTCGTCATATCTTTATTTGTATTTGACAGGATTGATTTTCATTAATTTATAAAGGCAATGAGGACATTTCTTATTGGTTTTGTGGTCGTTTGTTTAGGTTTTTCATGTGGCGACCGTCCCGATTTAAAGTCTGAATGGGAGAAGGAGATTGTAAAGATTGAAAGCGATTTTCAGGCGATGGCTTCAGAAAAGGGGATTCACGCAGCATTTGTTGCTTTTGCCGACACGAATGCAGTGATATTACGTGGCGACAGTTTATATCTGGGCCGGCAGGCGATTGATGATTTTTACAATAGAAATCATGGCTCAGAAAAAGTGAGCCTTACCTGGAAGCCGGATTTTGTTGAAGTTTCCTCTTCAGGCGATTTGGCATATACTTATGGCAAATTTGTGGTCAGTGTTACTGATTCACTGGGAAGCATTCGCAGTAGTAAAGGCATTTTCCATACCATATGGAAAAGACAGCCGGATGGCTCCTGGAAATTTGTATGGGATTGATTTGATCCAGAAGCCAAACCGAATGACCATAAACAATCGCTAGAACCGATAAACCAATCGGATTCCCTGGTTATTGGGTGTGACATTAAGATTCATGGACAGATCTGAAGTCTTTCCCTTGTAGAGTTTGATCTTATGATTTGCAATGGAGCTCATGGTTACGCCTCCTGCTATAAGACCGACACCCACACCGACAAAAACCACACCAGTTACAAACTGAAATGCATCATCAAAAATTTCATCCACATCATCATCTTCGTCATATTGATCATCATCATCCCAATAGTCATCAGGAAGCGCAATGAGCAGGATACTTCCTGCTGTGGCAAAACCTGCGCCCACTCCAAGCATGGTATATCCTGCACCTCTCATACGGGTATACGATTGAATTTTCCGCTGATAGGCATCGTTCTGGGCGTTAATCTGACTCAATGTGCATATCAGCAAAACGAATAATAGGGTAAATTTTTTCATTCCAGTTGTAATTAAGTGGTTTCAAATGTACAATATCCATCTGATTTTCTCTTAAAGACTACTTTTTTTTGGGAAGGTTGCTTTGTCTGAACTATGATTCGTTTGATTTTGTGATGGACTTTGATTGTTTTTAAATCATAGTTATCAATTAATCAATTAATCATAGTTCAAGACAATTTATTCATAGTTCAAGACATTTTTTATTCATAACTCTTTTGAATTCCAGACTTCTGCTTCCAAAATTTATGAGTAAGCCTACTTGCATATTATAGGCTTCCAGATAATTTATGGCCTGAGCCAGATGAACTTCTTCAAGTTGGATGAGTGCTTTTATTTCAACCATTACTTGTCCTTCTACATAAAAATCGACGCGTCTGGTGCCAATTTGTTCCTCTTTATAGAAAACGGGCATCTCAAATTCTCTTTCATAGGCCAAACCTTGATTAGCAAGTTCGATTGCCAGTGCTCTTTGATAAATAACCTCCTGAAATCCATTACCCAGTAGTTTGTGAACCTCAATGGCACATTTAATGATTTTACCAGTCAGATCTGAAAGAGGATACTTTTCATTAATAAAGTTGTTTTCAATCATTTAGCCTGAACTTTTTATTGTCTGAACTTTGATTCGTCTGATTGATTGACAGACTTTGATATAATTCGAGACAATTATTAATCCAGTTAAATTATGAAAAAATTTGAAAATGATTTGCCTGATTGTATGATAGACTTTGATTAATTGTCTGAACTGTGATTCGTCTGATTAAATGATGGACTTTGATTGTTTTTAATCATAGTTTTCAATTAATCAATTAATCATAGTTCAAGACAATTTAATCACAGTTCAAGACTATTCATATCTCAGCGCCTCCACCGGATTCTTAGTGGCAGCCCTCCAACTGGTCCAGCTAACTGTTAGCAGGGTAATCAAAAATGCAGTGGCTCCTGCTAATGCAAAAATCCACCAGCTCAGGGTAGTTCGATATGCGAAATTTTCAAGCCATGTATTCAGTGCTATCCAAGCTACAGGACAGGCTATAATGAATGCAATCAAGCCCCACAGAATGAATTCTCTGTTCAGGAGCATCATCATGTTTATCATAGTGGCACCGTTTACCTTTCTGATTCCGATTTCCTTTGTTCGGCGTTGAATGGTAAAAGATGTGAGTGCGAATATTCCCAGGGAAGAAATAATGATGGAGATCAGCGCAAAAAGGGTTAGTACGCTGGATTGATGGTATTCGGTTTTATAGATGCTTTGATAATGATCTGTTAAAAATTCATATTCCAGCGGAAAATCAGGATTGACTTTTTGCCAGGTTTTTTCAATATCAGCAATTGCCTTTCGCTGCTTATGAATATCAAATTTAATAATGAAACAATAATTGAACATTTTTACAGGTACCATGGCTAAAGGACGTTCTTCCTGATAAAGATTGGTATAATGAAAGTCCGGAACCACACCTGCTATTTCTCCTTCCGGCATCATTTCAGGGATGAAGAAATTGAGCCGGAACCTTTTACCAATGGCATCTTGCGGATTGGAAAACCCGAGCATTTTTATGGCACGCTCATTTAATATATACTTAAAAAGAGGATGCCCTATTTTACTTTCCAATGCTTCGATTTCCGTTGTATTGGGAGGATTTTCACTGCGCAGGTTATTTAGCTTTAATGCATTGGCTTCCCATTCCAGGGAGGGAGTCATTCCCATATCGGTGGTCCCGGCAAGAGGTTGAATATTCATAAATTGAAAAAAATCAGGGTCAATGGGCAACAAATTCATCCATTGATCTTGCATTTTCTGAATGCCTTCCATTTCAAAAGGGCATTTATCGAGAATTTCGCCGCCAGGTTCCTCCATGGCAGCAGTTACGTTTACAATGGAAGGATTCTTCAGCAGCTCATTTTTGAATACTTCATAGCGAAGCAATGTCTCTCGTGGATTATCATAAATAATCAACATGCTCGTATTTTTTGAAGCAGGATGCAGATTGCGTAAATAATTCATTTGTCTGTACAACACGAACGTCCCGATCAGGGCAATGATTGATAAAGTGATCTGAACAATAAGAGGAACAGCATAGGAATACTGTCTTGTCGACTTCTTTAAATTTCCTGAAGCAAATCGTGATGTGAGCAAAGGAATTACAGAGATGAAAGCAATCAACAGAATGCTTCCTGATGCAATGATGAATAAACTCCATGCCGGAAAAGATATGAAAGCTTCTGATCCCATTATCCTGCCTATTTCCAGTGCTATGAAAAATCCTGTTAGGAATGAGATTAAGGAAAGCAGAAGCGATTTTTTGATTGTTTGCGTGGCCAGACGGAACGTGGAAGCGCCAATAATCTTTTTCACCTTTATGGAATTTATTTTGCTGATGAATTGAACCTGATTAAGATTCATATAATTCATCAGGGCAATAATCAAGATAATCAGTGCACCGCTACCGAGCAACAGAATGGAACGGATGTCGCCGTTTTTTTCCATTTCCCGTTCCTTGTGGCTATATAAATGAATATCTGTGATTTTCTGAAGCCAGGGAATGCTTGTAAAAGTACTGTCATCACTTTCTTTTTTCCATTTCTGCTGAATAGAACTTCTCAGTGATTCAGCATCGCTTCCTTTCTTCAGAAGTAAATAAGTATACGCCCATGAATTATGGTCTTCAGGAGCAAATGAAGTCAGCATTTCCATATGAAAATGCACATTTGGGGGAAAATCTTCCAAAACCCCATCAATGACATAAGTTTTTGGCGTAGAATCCATCTGATAGTACAAAATCACTTCTTTCCCAATCACGTCCAGATTGCCAAAATACCTGATGGCCAAGCTCCGGGTAATGAATACGCGGTTAGGCTTTGTTAAGGCATTTTGGATATTTCCCGATATAACTTTAAAATCGAATACTTTAAAAAAAGAACTGTCTGTGGCATACACCTTTTTTGAAAAGAAAAGATGATCTCCGATTTTCACAATGGCTTTCCTAAAAGGTACAAGGCGAACTGCTTCCTCTACAGCCGGATATTCTGCTGGCAACTGTGCGGGCCATTCTCCATGAACCCTGGCAGGATGATTGGATGTTGCTCCGTCATTGCTGTCAATTGTAATCCGGTAAATACGGTCCGCTTTAGAATGCAGGGTGTCATAGGTCAATTCAAACCTGATATATATAAATGAAGCAATCACACATGCAAGCGCTGTGCTAAGTCCCACCAAATTAATGAGGAACCAGGATAAACCGTGCTGCAATCGGAGGAAGTATTTCATGTCTTGAACTTTGATGTCTGAACCTGCCTACCGGCAGGCAGGCTTTGATTCGTCTGATTAAATGATGGACTTTGATTGTTGTCTGAACTTTGATTCGTTTGATTAAATGATGGACTATGATTGTTGTCTGAACTTTGATTCGTTTGATTAAATGATGGACTATGATTGTTGTCTGAACTTTGATTTATTTGATTAAATGATGGACTTTGATTGTGATTTTCTATTCATAGTTGTCAATTAATCAATTAATCATAGTTCAAGATTATATTTAATCACAGTTCAAGACTATTCATACCTCAGCGCCTCCATCCCGATTGCTTTTTCTGATGTTTTTTCGTACCTCAAAAACTTACGAAAAATGCATCGGGATCTACGCTCTTCCCACTATTCGTATCGAAGAGCTTCGACCGGATTCCTTGTTGCTACTTTCCAGGTCAGAGAACTTACAGTGATTAATGCAACAGCTCCTGCCAGGGCAGGTCCTGCCAGTAGCGCCCACCATGGGAAGGAAGTATGAAAATAAAACGAGGACAGGAATATATTACCAAGCACAAAGGCCACCGGCAGTGCAATCAAAATGGAAATCAACAGCCATTTCAGATAATTGGAAAGCATCATCAGCATAATGGTGTATGTTGTGGCCCCATTTGTTTTACGTATGCCAATTTCTTTGGTACGCCTTTCTGAGTTGAAGGATGCCAGACCAAATAGTCCCATGCATGCCAGCGCTAAAGCAATGATAAATGCTATGCCAATTGATGCGGAAGGCAGACTCAAATTACGGTATGGAACCAGATCAGAAAACAGGCTTGCATGAAAAGTTTCTTCCGGGGCATATTGATCATAGATTTTTTTCAATGGTTTCATCATGGAAGCTACAGATCCTGAAGAAAATTTTACCAGCATAACCTGCGTCTGATCAGGTTTTATACGGATAATGACAGGCGTATAAGGCCCCGATAAATCCACTGCATGAAAGTTTTTAAACGTTCCGATGACTTGTCCCTCCTTGCCCTCAAATGTAATTTTAGTGCCAACCGGATTGTTCAATTTCATCACTTTTGCAGCTACATCATTTATCACGTAGCATGTGGAATCAGACGGATATTTCCTGTCGAAAAAGCGGCCATCCGTCATTTGGATTTCAACTGTTTTATTATAATCAAAATCAGTGTGAATATCCCAAAAATGCACTTTCTCTCCGGGATCTTTCCCTTCCCAGCTTACATTATTTGAAACCAGGGCTCCCCGTGTTGGGATACAATTGGTAACACTCACCGCTTCCACATTGGAAAGTTTAAGCAGATCAGATTTGATATTTTCGGCATTCTTCATTAAAGATTCATCCAGATCCATGATCATCAGCCTGTTTTTGTCGATTCCGATATCATAATTTCGCATATAGGTATCCTGTGATCTGATGATCATCATACAAATAATAAGTGCAACCGGTATGGTAAATTGAAATACAATGAGGCTTTGTCTGAATACGCTGTAACCGGAGTTGGAAGGCGCTTTCCCCTTGAGAACAAACACCGGGTTCGATGATGCCAGGTATAAAGCTGGTAAAATGCCTGCAACAATACCCGTGAAAAGGGCTATGGAAAGCAGTATGCCTATCGTTTTCAAATTCAGAAAACCAAAGTCCATTTCCGCTCTCAATATACTATTTATAATGGGCAAGAGCAGATTTATCAGAAAGGATGCGGTAATCAGGCCCGCAATGATAATCATGAATGTTTCACCCAGGAACTGATAAAAAATAAGTGATTTTCTGGACCCAACGACTCTTTTAATTCCTGTTTCCCGGAATCGCCGGATATTCATGGCAATGGCCAGGTTTATGAAATTGAAGCAGGCAATTAAAAGAATGACAAGTCCAACCGCTCCTACAATAACTACATATTGCATAGCCCTCCATGTTTTCCCATTTTTATCATACGAATAAAGGGCTTTATCGCTGAGCGGAAACAGAAATAATTCCTGATTTAAATTGCCTTCCTGGCTTTTAATCAGATTTTTGATCCGTGCCGTTACCTCAGCAGGATCTGTATTATCCTTTAACAAAATCCATGTTTCATTGGATGAGGCAGCGGTTTCTGTGGCCCATTTGTTGTCTTTAAGAAATTTCTCAAAAGGAATAACAAAATCAAACTGAAGTGTAGAATGTGCCGGAACTCTTGAGAAGATGCCAGAGATCTGAAAAGGGATCTCTTTCCCTTCATCATTCATAATGATGGTCTTTCCAACACATGCACAATTGCCGAACAGTTTCATAGCCATATCCGAAGAGATAGCCACCTGACTTGGATTTCCAAGCAGGGTTAAAGGATTGCCGGCCAGGACGGGGAATGTAAATACATTGAAAAAGTTACTATCGGCATAAATTGCATTTGCCTGAAGTGTTTTTTCACCAAAAGTAAACGGATGGTTCCTTTGAACGATTCTTGTGATGTTTTCAATCTGCGGTGCAGTTTTCTTAAGCTCATCGGGTAGTGAAGCAGAGAGGTACTGTTTGGGAAAACGATCCCCGTTAAAGTAAGTAACCATGGCCTCTACAGTATACAAACGCTTGTAGTGGGTGTGAAATTTATCGAAACTGAAGAGGTGATTGATGTATAGCAAAGCTGCGATGGCACAGGTAAATCCGAACGACAGGCATACATAGTTCAGAAGGGTGTAATTTTTGTGCTGCCAGAGATACCGGAGCGCGATTTTTGAAAAATAGCGAAACATGTTTAATTAGCAATTAGTAATTAATAATTAACAATTTGTCTGAACTATGATTCGTCTGATTAAATGATGGACTTTGATTGTTTTTAATCATAGTTTTCAATTAATCAATTAATCATAGTTCAAGACTATTCATATCTCAGTGCCTCAATCGGATTCCTCGTTGCTGACCTCCAGCTTTGCCAGTTTATTGTTATTAAGGCAATACATAAGGTTATCAATCCTGCCAGAATAAAAATCCACCAACTCAAACTGGTTTGATAGGCAAAGTTCTGTAACCACTTGCTTATAGCATAATATGAAACGGGCGTTGCAATAACAAATGCAATGAATATCCATTTTACAAAATCTTTATTGAGCATAATGAGTATATCCGAGACTTTTGCGCCGTTCACCTTCCTTACGCCAATTTCTTTCGTTCGCGTTAAACTGGTTAAAATTATCTGGCTGAGGATGCCCATACAGGTTAGAACCATGGCAACGAACGAAAGGAATGCAATAGATTTTGCCAGCTTTTCTTCTTTGTTGTACATCGATTGAAACTGTTCGTCATAGAAAGTAATGTTCATGATTTCATTCGGCAGAAATTTCTTCCAGACCATACGCAGCTGATCTGTGTATTGGCCGGTATTACCTGGCAATAATCGAATTGACAGCATACTGGATGCAACATCAGGATTATAAATAAGTGCCACAGGTTCAATTGCGTTATAAAACGGACTTATATGGAAATCTTTCGTAATGCCAATTATTTCGTATCCACCTTCCTTTCCATTCATATATTTTTTCCCTTCAATGTCATCAAATCCAAATCGTTTTACAGCTATCTCATTCATCAAACAAACCTGATCCATATCCCCGGATTGAAATTCACGTCCTTTAATCAATTCAATCCCCATTGTTTTTAAATAATCCTTACCAATCGTTATGCAGTTCACTAAAAAGATATTATCCTCTATATTCGAACCCATGCGAAGGTTTATTCTGCCCGGGCAACCATCACTGTATGCGGAATTGACAACAAACGGTAGTTTTTCTATTTCCTGTTTGAAGGCATCCTTATTCATATTGTTGTTAGGTATATCCAACCGGAGCAGCAATTCTTTATCAAATCCCAAATCAGATTTCTTCATAAAATGTAATTGCTTATATATCCCGAGAACCAGTACGATTAATGCTATTGACACCGCTAATTGGAAAGTAAGCAGAACTTGTTTGCCAACCTGTTTTCCATTTCTGGTCCTTTTTCCTGAAATGAAATCGGTGATTTTAAAATATACCTGAAAGTATAAGGTAATCAGACTGTTAAAAAATATGAAGAATATAATTATTCCTATTACTATAGGCAGCGATTGGAAAACCGAAGTACTATTTAACAGGAGCTTTTTACCAAATAAAGTTTCTGAAAATGGTAACAAAAGCTGGGTGAGCGTCATCGCAAGAACCATGGCAATAATAATACCCAGGGAGGCTTCAGTAAGCGAAAAGGATGCTAATTGTTTCCAACTTGCTCCATTGGTTTTGCTGATTCCAATGGTACGCAGTTTGGCAAATTGCTGAGAAATGCTATAATTCAGGTAATTGATACCCGATAAAAACAAAATTAATAAGGCTATTACAATGAATATTCTTAAAAGCCTTGCATTGCCTTTGAAATGCATGTCTTTAAACGTCAGAGTCGAAAGATAAATATCATCGAATTTTTGCAGGCCCAATTCTTCAATGCCAAATTGATTAAGCCTGAGCGTTTTATTGAGGTGAGCAGTTAATGATTCTGCATTTGAGCCTTTATTAAGTTGAATAAATAAGTTGCTTACATACCAGCATTTGCCCTTATCGTCACAGGTTTTTGAAAAAAGATAGTTCTCATTGCTGCTATTCATAAGTATTTCAGCCTTAAAGGTTGAATTCATTGGCAAATCCTCTATGATAGCTGTGATTTTGCCTGTGATCTGAATATATGGGTTGCTGATTATTAATGTGCGGCCAATGGCACTTCCCGACTTGTATAGCTTTTGTGCTAATGACTCGGTGATGGCAAACGATTCCTTTCCATCGAACAGTTGATTCGACGAGCTTTCAACAATATTTACGGAAAAAACCTCTGAGAAGCTATTTGTTGTGCAGATTAAATTATTGACAATTACACTATTGCTGTTGTTTTCATCTTTGGCAAAAAAATCCATGCCATTGAAGTAATCCATGGGGCATGCCTGAACAATTTCAGTATATTTTTGAGTCAGTAGGGATGTCAAATCATAGTTTAAATTGCATGTATTCTTTTTAACGTCGTATAGCCGGTATATTTCCTTATGATTCTTAAATCCGGTGTTTATGCCTTTCTCAGTGAAATAGAACAAACCAATCAGCATGCAAACTGCAAATCCGATTGCGAATCCTCCAATGATAAGGGAAGAGTAAATTCTGTTTTTTGAAAGAAAGCGAAAGGATAATTTTAGGTTATAAAATGGCATGTGTGTCTTACTAGATGGTGGGTGAATACTATTTTCTAATGCTCATTTGTCTGAACTATGATTCGTTTGATTGTTTGATGGACTATGATTGTTGTCTGAACTTTAATTTGTTTTTAATCATAGTTTTCAATTAATCAGACGAATCAAAGTTCAAGACAATTAAATCATAGTTCATCAATAAATCATTTAATCATAGTTCTAGACTATCTGGCCATCAAATAAATTGACAATCCGGTGTGCGAATCCCGAATCACGCTCTGAGTGCGTAACCATTACAATTGTAGCACCCTCTTTGTTTAGGTCTGACAGAAGCTTCATGACTTCAAGGCCGTTTTTTGAATCGAGGTTTCCGGTGGGTTCATCGGCCAGTATCAATTTGGGGTTGGAAATGACGGCCCGGGCAATGGCCACTCTTTGCTGTTGTCCCCCGGATAATTGCTGCGGAAAGTGGTTTTTCCGGTGTCCGATTTTCATCCGTTCAAGAATAGCCTCTACCCTCTGTTTCCGTTCTTTTTCCCGTATATTCATATATACAAGAGGCAACTCCACATTTTCAAAAACATTGAGTTCATCAATCAGATTAAAACTTTGAAAAACAAACCCGATGTTTCCTTTCCGCATATCGGTACGTTGTCCTTCTTTCAGTTTAGATACTTCAGTTCCGTCAAAAAGGTATTGTCCCGAGGTGGGGCTGTCAATTAGCCCTATAATGTTAAGCAGCGTTGACTTCCCGCATCCCGATGGTCCCATAATTGCCACAAATTCGCCTTTGATGACTTCTATGTTTACCTGTTTTAATGCCGTTGTTTCCACTTCGTCGGTGCGGAAAATTTTAGTAAGTGCTGTAGTCCTGATCATTTCAATAGATAATTAAGTTCGATAGGGATATTTCAAAACATATGCCAATATAGTTAATATACAGTCAGCCAAAAGTTTGGAAATAATTCACCGAGTCAAGAGTGTAAAAAAACTGGTTTTTGTGTCAAATAATTGGACACAATTATAAAAGCGTTGACAAGTTGCCTAAATTTGAAATAAAAGAATAAGATATGTCATCTGGAAAAATCCTCGTAGTTGACGATAACAAAAATGCATTGAGTGCATTAAAGATGCTGTTGCAAATGGAATTTGAAACAGTGATTACGCTTGCAAATCCTAATTTAATGCCGGCTACACTTGCCAAAGAGGAATTTGATCTTGTTTTGCTCGACATGAATTTTTCAGCCGGCATTAATTCAGGAAATGAAGGATTGTTTTGGCTTGAGGAAATCCATAAAGCAAATCCCTTAATTGAGGTTGTGATGATCACCGCATACGGGGATGTTGAACTTGCTGTCCGGGCGTTGAAAAAAGGTGCGGCAGATTTTATTTTGAAGCCCTGGGAGAATGAGAAACTACTGGCTACTTTAAAATCAGTGCTCAAATTACGCCAGTCCAATCAGAAGGTCGAAGAGCTCAAACACAGAGAAGAAATCCTGAAGCAGAGTTTCAGCGGCGATGAAAGGTTCATGATCGGGTCTTCAGCTGCCATGCAGAAAATGTTACAGACGATTGCAAAAGTTTCAAAAACCGATGCGAATGTTTTGATTACCGGTGAAAACGGTACAGGTAAAGAGCTTGTTGCACATGAAATTCACAAGAGATCGCTACGACAAAAAGAGATTTTTGTGAGTGTAGATATGGGAACGATTCCGGAGACGCTTTTTGAAAGTGAACTGTTCGGACACAAAAAAGGCGCATTTACGGATGCCAAAGAAGACCGGATTGGAAAATTTGAACTGGCGCAGAAAGGCACCCTGTTTTTGGATGAAATTGGGAACCTGCCGCTTGCCATGCAATCGAAATTATTGACCGTTCTGCAAAGCCGCACTTTAATTCCTGTTGGATCAAATCAGCCGGTATCGGTGGATATCCGGCTCATATGTGCAACAAATTGCAGTCTGGAGCAACTGGTAACGCAACAAAAATTCAGAGAGGACCTGTTATACCGGATTAATACCATCTGGATTGAGGTACCACCACTGCGGGAGCGGGGGAATGATATTGAATTGCTGGCAGGTTATTATTTGTCATTGTTTGAGAAGAAATACAGAAAACCACAGCTTACCGTGAGTCGCGCGGCAATGAAAAAACTCAGGGAATACCCATGGCCCGGAAATGTACGGGAACTGCAGCATACCATGGAAAAGGCCGTTATATTGGGCGATGGTGGTGAACTGGGGCCTGAAGATTTTGCTTTTAAACCGCCCGTAAAAACTCCCGATGCTGGTTTCTATACGCTGGAAGAGATGGAAAAGCAAATGATTGAAGCAGCGATGGAAAAATATCAGGGTAATCATTCTGCTGTGGCAACTGAATTGGGAATATCCCGGCAAACATTATACAATAAGCTCAAACGGTATGATTTATAAATCGTTCAACATTTCAGTCATTATCCGTATTCTGATATTTGGAATTTCGGTTATGGCGTTGACGCTGCTTGTACATTCCGGAAATTACCTGCTGGCAGCACCTGTAGCGCTCCTTGTTGTTGTTTCTGTTTTAAATCTGGTGTATTATCTGAATCAGGTCAATCGTAAGGTGGCCTTCTTTTTTGATGCGGTCACCAATGAGGATTCATCGGTACATTATCCGGAAAATGTCAGAAATGAGTCGCTCAGGATGCTGCATCGCAACCTGAATAAATTGAATAACCACATTGCCGTTATCAAAATCAGGAACGAACACAATGTGAAGTTTTTTGAAGAGATGCTGAAGTCTTCCGCAACGGGCTTAATAGCTGTGGATGAAAAGGGATATATTGAGCAGATTAATGATTCAGCGCTTGAATTTATAGGGTTGGTTCAAATTGCACATATGGATTTGCTCAGGCAGAAAAATGCGGAACTGCATGATCAGATGATGTCTATAAGGCCAGGGCAAAGTCGGGTTATTAAAGTCCCGCTGGGTAATGGATTGCAGATGTTTTCCTTAAAAGTGGCTGTCCTGAATTTTGGCTCCAGTCGCTACCGGCTTTTTTCCTTATCCGATATTAAAACCGAAATAGAAGAGAATGAACTGGACTCCTGGCAGAAGCTGATCAGTGTAATGACCCATGAAATCATGAATTCCATTGCTCCAATCACTTCCTTAAGCAATACCCTTTCCAGGATATTTATCCGCAACAATCAACCGCTGACCGTTTCTGAAATTTCAGACAAACATATCGCAAATGTGATTCATGGACTGGAGGTAATTGAAAACACAAGTAAAGGATTGATGCGTTTTGTTGAGGTGTACCGCAATCTCACGAAAATCCCCACTCCTGTTTTCAGACCCATTAACATGACGAACTGGCTGAGTGGCATCCGTGTGCTGATGGAACATCGGTTTTCAGAGGAAAATATACAATTTATTATGGAGCACCGTGGATTGAATCAGGAACTGATCGGCGATGAGAAGCTTTTAAGCCAGGTGATGATCAATATTCTGAATAATGCAGCAGATGCTCTTTCAGATACTGAAAAGAAGAGAATATCCATTGTGACAAGCGAAAACAATCAGGGGAAAATGGTCATCAGAATTGCCGATAATGGGAAGGGTATGGCCGCTGCGGAGTTGGATAAAATTTTTATTCCTTTTTATACCACCAAGGAAAATGGTTCAGGGATTGGACTGAGCTTGTCGCGGAAAATTATACGTTTACATAGGGGAAGCTTATCGGTAGTGTCAAAACCAAACGAAGAAACCGTGTTTACGATTACGCTATAAAAATGAAAATCTCCCACGCAATTTGCATGGGAGATTACTATTATTTGATTATTTGATGATTGATGAATTAATGGTTTGGTTAGGCGCGATTTCCTCACCTCATAACCTCATCACTTCTTCACCTCATCACCTCTTTACTTGTCCTTCTTGCCTTTTCCCCCTTTTTCCTTGCCTTCATCTTCAGGTTCTTCGGGTTCGATACCGGCAGCGGCATTATATTTTTCCTGAGCGGCATCCAAAGCAGCCTGAGATGTTTTCAAACCATCTGTAGCGGTTTTCTTATTGGTCTTCCCTTTTCCTAAATTGGTTGTGCCGGTGGTGGATTTTTTAGCAGCATCCTTTTCGCGTGTTGCGATTGCCTTTGCATCTGCTTTATATTTTAAATCAAGCGCTTTCATTTCAGCTCTTGCCTGGGTGGCTTCAGCTTTATCTTTAGACATGGTTTGTTTTTCAAGCGCTTTTCTTTCAGAAGCATATTGCTTATCCATAGCCTTTTTTTCTGCAGCTATTGCTTTATTTTCAGCTTTTGCTTCATTGATTTGTTCGTTGCCTTTTACTTCAAGAGAATCCGCAACAGCCAGCATCCGTTCGTTTTTGGCAACATTGTTTTTAGCAGTATTCAACCCTGTTTCAAGTCGCTTTAATTCAGCTGCTTTTTTATCGGTCTGAGCCATCATTAATCCGGGAAAAGCAACAGCGAGCATCAGCAAGCATGCGCGTAAGGAGATCGTAAAATTTCTCATAGTTTAATTTGTTAATGTTTCGATAACTGAATAAAACCTGATAGGGTTTGTTGATAACCAGTGTTAGAATGGTATACGGTTAAATGCATCAAGTGGTTTTATTATTTTATTTTAGATTATTAAGTTAATCATTAATCTTTATCCAATTATTGGTTTTTTCTTTTTTTTGATGACCAAAAATATCATGTTCGGAGGACCCAAAAAAACAATGGTAATGCCAAATGGAATTCTGCCACCGGGGTTAATCATATTAATAATAGTGAGATCATTATATATCCCAACCCTGCCCGAGAAGTTGTCTTCATAGAAGGAGCCACAGGTTTTGTATATATTTATGACATTAAGAGCCATCTGGTATTGATACAACAAATCGACGAAAGCAACAGAATTGATATCACCTCCCTGGCTTCCGGAGCTTATTTTGTAGATGTAAATAACAAGAATTATAAGCTGATAATAGAGAATTAGCAATTAAGAATGTACAATGAACAATAGGCTTTTATTGCTCATTCATTGCTCATTATTCATTGCTCATTATTCATTGCTCATTATTCATTGCTCATTATTCATTGCTCATTATTCATTGCTTATTATTAATTACTCATTGTTAATTGTTAATTGTTCATTGTACGCCTGGCGGCAGACAGGTTCATTGTTTCCCTGGTTCTCTGAAAGGTCGGATATCAGCAGATTATAGAAAGTTAATTATTTGTGTGTGATCGTAATTTAGTCTATATTAGAATTAAATATCTGCAAATTATAGATTATGAAAGCAACTTTTTACTTTTTGGTATTTTCGGTATTCTTTATATCAGCTTGCAGGCAAAATAATAAAATTGAAAACTCTGATCGTAATCACATTGCTTTTGATACAAGGACGAAGATCAAATGGTTAGCGCAATGGAATGGCGAAGGTAAAAAGGAAACTTTGATTTGGGAAATTGCCAGAGAGTTTTGCTTGTTACACCAAAACTTTTCTGTTGAGGTAGAATTCCCTTATCAAATGGCTGATATCGAGTCTGATGCTGTGACATTCAATTACATTGTTGATTCTATTGTAAAAATGATAACAACCAATACCTGGCCATACGATATTATGCTTTGCGATGCAGATATATATCAAAATGTGGCCAATAAAATTAATGATAAGTTTTGGGGCGAAAAGTATCTGGTTAATTTCAAAAATGAGAAATGGTTTATTGATGGCCATAAGCAACATTTCTTTGATATAAGTAAAAATACTGAACCCTATGGAGGAATTGCTCCTGGCACTTTTATTGAGGGAATTTGGCAATTGCTTTATCTCAGCTCTGAAGTTGAGAATCGTTTAGGTATAAAGGTAAAGAATTATGATATGAACATGACAGATTTTATTTCTTATGCAAAAGCTGTATATCAATATAATCAATCACATGCGGACAAAATCACTTTTATTACTTTTCCATACACCATACAACCACTTTTCATTCAGGCAGTAAAATCGGCTTTACAAAAGGAATCGGCTGATAATAGGGAGGAAGCATTAAATGCTTTGAGGTTAGTATACCAGGAGTTTGAAAAGTTGTCTGTTTATCAGCCTCTCAAAACGTATGTAAAAACTGATAGTCCTTTTAGCTTATTTCATGATAAAGTACTTTTTACATTTCATTATTCATGGGTGGATTTATTTTGGCAAAAAAATAATCCTGATGGTGAGAAATTGGTTCATTTATGTGAGCTTCCTTCAATCGATGGTCAAAAAGGCACCAGTTATTCCGGAAGATATAATTGTGTATTTGTCGTTCCAAAAAACGCCCAAAATTGTAATGCCGCAAAATTATTAATGCAATTTATTACCTCAGAGGAAACAGCTGAAAAATGGTTAAAATATTCCAGGTGTCCTACGGGACTCAAAAATAGGATTTCATACTCTGATTTTGCTTCCGGAGAATATACAAGTTTTTCTAAGCATATTGAATTAAAATACAACGACAAGCTTGACGAAACGAATTTATCGGCTATGCTTTTTAAAACAGATAAGTATATTGATTTTCAAGTGGAGAAAATACTTAATGGCCAACTCTCAGCCAAAGAAGCTTTACACAATGTAAAAACTCAGATAGCACGGTAGCGCTTGGATATACGCTTTTATTAGACATTTAAATTTTAAAAAACAATGCCAAATGGTTTAATTTTTCAGCTTGTTCAAGTAGCAGTGCAGCTTTATTGTTCATATTTTCCGAACTATTCGAATTTTTCTGAGTTATAGAATTTAATTGTTGTATTGCAAGATTTATCTGGTCTGCTCCAGAAGACTGTTCTTTGCTGGAGGATGAAATCTCGGAAACAAATCTGGTTGTCTTCAAAAATTCTGGTTCCAGCCGCATGAGGCTAACTACAGATTTTTCTGTCTTTTCTACCCCGGTCTGAGAAATCTGGTGAATTTCATCAGCCGCGACACGGCATTTTTCAGCTAGTTTCTTTACTTCTGATGCCACCACCGAAAACCCTCTACCAGAATTACCTGCTCTTGCAGCTTCAACGGCAGCATTTAATGCCAGCAAATTAGTTTGAAACGCTATATCATTAATAATTCCAATTCTCATAGCGATATCTTTGTTAAACTGAAGTGTTTCTTCCGAAAGTTTACTTACATTCTCCATTTCAGAAGTTGCGAGTTTGGTAATATTTTCCGCATTCTGCGAATTTTCCAGATTAGTTTGAATATTAGATACCATCTGTTCCATCGATGATGCTACCTCTTCAGCAATGGAAGCCAGTTGATTTGCATCGTGTAGTAAACTGTTAGCTCCTTCTCCAAGCTCATGGCTCGATGTTTTTAACAAGTTTGCCTCCTCAATAATTTCACTTATTACATGTTTTACCTGCTCGTTCAGGTTATTAAGGGAGGCAGTAATCTGTCCTAATTCATCTTTACTTTTTATTTCTAGTTTAACAGATAAATCACCATTTCCAATCCTGTTGATGCCTTTAAGAATGTGCTCTATAGGGGCACTAATATATTTATTAAACAACCATAAAATAATTATCGATATCGCTATCACTGCCAGTAAAGTACCAAAAACAAAGGTCATCAATAACCCGGATTTTGTTTTTTGCATTGTCTTGGTGTCTGCTGCTATATAAAGGTAACCGATGTATGTGCCATCATCGAAGTATAAGGGAGAAATGCAAACCACTCTTTTATCATTTTCTTCATTAAAATAGAGAGATTTTTCAATAGGTTTCTTAAATATATTATATCCCTTTAAAAAGCTGACTTCAAGGACATTTTTATCCAATAAAGAGCTGTCATTTGAATAATAAATAATCTTATTCTGGCCTATAACTATTGAATTTATTACATCACCACCTACCAAACTCGACATAGTTTTTATATGTGCTGCAGCGTCATATTTTAGCTTACCCGATGACATCAACTTGGCGGGAGCTGATAATTGCGCCTCAAATTTCCGGTTGGTCTCATTTGTGAATTTGGTAATATAAAAAGCCCCTGAAATTAATAAGACCAAAAACACCGACAAGATGATTGAAATTCCAATTTTATAGCTCAACTTGCTGGAAATTAACTTCCTGTAAAGGTGTTGTGATGCCATAATTTCTTGTTTTAATGGGATTGTTTATAAAAATAATAAATATTATAAATTAATTTTCACCTTATTAATTAAAAATAGATTCTAATTGGAGGTGTTGAGAATGAGTAAACAAGTAAACGCTCACTAAGACTTGATTGTGGAAGTGTTTAATGGTGGCACGACCCCGTCGGGATTAGTTTGCGCCCACAGGCCGTCCCCACGTGCCGCTCACGATCCCTCCGGGGCCACAAAAAATACTTATTGTTCTCAGGGATTACTCGCTTCGTTCGTGATCCGCAGAAGAAGGATCTAACAAGATAAATGCTGCAGCGGCAGGAGCCGCCTTACATTTTTTATTTGCATCCGCTATTTAAAGCACAGGAATTGCTTTAATGGCTTTAAAAAATGCCTCCGAAAATGCTTTTATGCAGACCCCGTCGGGATTAGTTCGCGCCCACAGGCCGTCACACAGACCGCTCATGATCCCTCCGGGGCCACAAAAAAAAAGCAGCCAAAGGCTTATACTTTCTGGGATTACTCGCTTCGCTCGTGATCCGCAAAGAGAGGGTCATACAAGATAAATGCTGCGGCAGCAGAGCTGCCTTAAATTTTTATTTACATCCGCCATAAAAAGCACAGGAATTGCTTTCATTGCTGCTGTAAATAAAAAATGCCTCCGCAAAAAAAGCGGAGGCAGCATTTATCTTGTGACCCCGGAGGGATTCAAACCCCCGACTTTCAGAACCGGAATCTGACGTTCTATTCAGCTGAACTACGGGGCCAGGTCACTATTTTTAATATTTCCGTTTTACCGGGAGGCAAAAATAGATAAAAATGAGGGATGACACAAATATTTGCCCGGCCATTTTAAAAAGTCGCCATGCTTATATAAAATGAACCGGGCAATTATAAACGTCCGTGTCTTAAGCTTCTTTGGTCTTTTTTTCGAGAGGAAGTATTCCGGCCATTTCACCAATAATATTTACCAATTCACTTCCTGTGGGGATAACAATTTTGGCATTTTTTTCAAGCGCTTTTTCCGTGGCTTCCAGTTTTCGCAATAATTGGGCATTACCGACAAAAAATTTATCAGCTGCATCATTAACCAGCTTGATGGCTTCTGCTTCGCCTTCAGCATGCAAAATCTTGGACTGTTTGTAACCTTCTGCTTCTTTAATTTTTGCACGTTTCTCTCCATCGGCCACGGTTTCTCTTGCAGTTGCATAATCAATGGCTGCTATCTTTTCGTTTTCAGCCTTTACCACTTTATTCATGGTTTCCTGCACATCTTTTGGAGGATCAATCTCTTTTAATTCGGTTCGCACAATTTCAATGCCCCAGTGTTGCGTCTCATTGTGTAATGTCCTGTATAACTCTGCATTTATTTTTCCCCGTTCGCTGTTGGCCGATTTTAAGGTGAGCGTGCCGATAATATTACGCAAAGTGGTTCGGGCCAGGCTTACAATCTGCCGCCTGTAATCATTGACATTATAGATTGAATTTTTTACGCTTTCTTCATCAGACCTTACCTTGAAATACACCTGTGCATCCACACTTGCATTCAGATTGTCATTTGTGATGATTTCCTGGGGCTGCGCATCAACCATTTGTTCGGTGACATTCACCATATATAGTTTGTCGATAACAGGAATGATCCAATGAAATCCAGGGTTGGCAAAATTATGATACTTTCCCAAACGTTCTATTAACCCTTTTTGTGTGGGGCGGACGATTCTGATTCCTATAAAAAAAAGAAGCAATGCCGGAATGATAATATAAATGTAGTTCATGGTTATTTATTTGAGATGATTATTTAAAAAGACAAATTTTTACTATTCAAAAAGCAACATTTCTTCTTCCAGATCCGAAGTTGTTTTCCCCAGTTTGGATGCGATCATTTCAAGGATATCCTTCTGTGTAGTGTTTCTCCATTGCAAATCCGAATTGCTTAATTGCGGGTATCTCTGTTTGAGTTTGCTCTTAAGCTCGTTCCAATAAATGATTTCATTTTCTTTATTCATTGTTTTTAGTTAAAGATTTTTCCATGGTACTTATTCCGGCAATTGAAATCCAAAATGATATTTCATGTAAATAGTTGAAAGGTCATGTTGGTATGAATTCAACACGCGGATTTCATACCAGGAATTTACGTAAGGTAGTTTAAAAAAAGATAGAAAGCATGAATCCCTTATTTATTTTTTGTTTCCGTCAATTTTGGTTCTGAAGTGTTTATGATATAGTATATATTTTTCAAAAGGTTCTCCCTTCAAATTTGAGTCAATGGAAAATGAATAGTGTTACATTACTATTACAATAACTTACATCATTCATACCTTTCAGAGATATCTCATTTTTGTTCAGGATGCTCTATAGAATGAATGGATTAAATTCTTTGCTGTTTATGTAATGATTGTCTCGTGTTATATCCGTAAATTGAGCAGATTATCATGAGAGATATTCGGAACCAATTGCGGTGTTATTGTTCATGGTGTTTAGGTCAAATAGCTGGGTAATTGTTACATTAATTTTTCTGACTTATGAAGGTACGGCCGTCAATTATTAACGAATCTTTAAACATACTCAAATCTCATCTTTGGGAGAATACCATTCTGAAGAAATATGCCAATGGTGAGCCCCCGTTGCGTTCGGAATTATTTAGTACGGAACAGATGGAACAATACGGCAAAACTCTTGCAGGTATTCACATTCTGGGTCCCAAAGTTCATCCGGAACAGCCGTTACTTTCAAGGCTTTCAGAAAATGAATCCATATTGCTGGAAGTGCATGCTCTGATATCAGAAGCGGTAAAAGCCAAACGTCAGATTACCCCTGCAGGTGAATGGCTTCTTGATAATTTTTATTTAATAGAGGAACAAATTCACACGGGCAAAAAACATTTACCAAGAGGTTATAACAAGGAACTGCCCCGGTTACTAAATGGCCCTTCAGCAGGATTACCCAGGGTTTATGATATGGCCAAGGAAATTATCTCGCATGGTGAAGGGCATATTGAACTGGAAAGTCTGCGCCGTTTCATCATTGCATATCAGACGGTAACTCCATTGAAGCTTGGCGAACTATGGGCAATTCCCATCATGCTGCGGTTGGCTCTGATTGAGAACCTTCGTCGGGTTGCTGTACGGGTGGCAGCGGGCAGAGTCGACAGAGATTATGCTGACTCCTGGGCTGATCAGATGATTGACATTGCTGAGAAAGATCCGAAAAGCCTTATTCTGGTAATTGCTGATATGGCCCGGTCAGAGCCGCCCATGACCACTCCTTTTGTATCGGAACTTGTGCGGCGGATACAAGGACAAAGTCCGGCTTTGGCCCTGCCATTAACCTGGATCGAACAGCGACTGGCCGAACTCAATCAAACTATTGTGCAACTGGTCCAGGATGGGAATCAGCAGCAGGCTTCCGATCAGGTTTCTGTTAGCAACAGCATAGGAAGTCTTCGTTTTCTGGGTTCTTTAGATTGGCGAGAATTTGTGGAATCCATGAGTCATGTTGAAATGACTCTTCATCAGGATCCTGCCGGTTCCTATTCTTCTATGGACTTTAATACAAGAGACCGTTATCGTCATGTGATCGAATCGATCGCAAAGAGAAGCGGTCTGTCAGAACTCGAAGTTGCCAATAAGACAATTGACCTTGCCAGGCTTGGAGCAGAAGCTTCTAATAAAGAGGACAGAAGTGCCCACGTTGGTTATTACCTCATTGGCCGGGGACTTTCGTTGCTGGAGCATCAGATTAAAGCCAGGCATTCTTTGTCAGAGTTGGGAAGAAAAGCAGTTTTACGTTATCCGCTTTTTTTCTATCTGGGTTCTATTGGAATTCTGACCTTATTTTTCATCTGGATCATATTGGAAAAAGCAAACAATAGTGTCATTGATCACAGATATCTCTGGATTCTATATTCTCTGATGGTAATAGGTGTCAGTTATACGTCCATTGCTCTTGTAAACTGGATCATTGCTTTAATTGTCAAACCTAATCCTATACCACGGTTTGATTATTCCAAAGGCATTCCACCAGAATCCCGGTCACTGGTTGTTGTACCCTGCATGTTGGTAAGCCAGCAAAATGCAGAAGATTTGGTCGAGGCCCTGGAGGTAAGGTTTTTGGCCAATCAGGATAAAAACCTGCATTTTGGCTTATTGACGGATTTTATGGATGCTGCTCAGGAGGAAACTGCAGACGATGTCCTGCTTGTTCAACTGGTTCGTAAAGGAATTGCCAATCTGAACGAAAAGTACCCGGGAGATCCCCATGACATTTTTTTTCTTTTTCACCGGGCAAGACAATGGAATCCGACTGAGCGCATCTGGATGGGCTATGAGCGCAAAAGGGGGAAATTATCTGCCTTAAATGCATTACTCCGCGGGAAACCGGGGAATCCATTTTCAGTAGTTGTCGGAAATGCAGAAGTTCTTAAAGAAATCAGATATGTAATTACATTGGATGCTGATACACAGCTGCCGCGCGATTCTGCCCACCAGTTTATCGGGGCAATGTCTCATCCCCTGAATAAACCCAAATATGATACAAAAAAACACCGTGTTACCGAGGGTTACGGCATCCTTCAGCCCAGGGTTGCAATAAGCCTGCCTGGTACGAACAGATCTAAATATGCAAAGTTGTTCGGCAGTGAGCCGGGGATAGATCCATATACCCGTGCTATTTCAGATGTTTATCAGGATCTCTTTGGTGAGGGATCATTTATAGGAAAAGGCATTTATGATGTTGATACATTCGAACAGGCTCTTAATAATCGTTTTGCTGAAAACAGAATTCTTAGTCATGACTTGCTTGAAGGCTGCTATATCCGATCGGGACTTTTAAGTGATGTTCTGTTATTTGAAGAATATCCTGCCAGTTATCTTACAGATGTCAAACGCAGAAAGCGCTGGATACGGGGCGATTGGCAACTGATACCCTGGTTGTTTCCTGTCTTGCCAAAAGTAAACGGAGGATCCAGAAAAAACCCTTTATCTCTTTTGTCGTGGTGGAAAATTCTGGATAACCTCAGACGCAGCATCATTCCATTCGGATTGATGGCACTGTTAATTGCAGGTTGGACCATTTTGTCATCACCCGGTTTTTGGACGCTGATCGTTATTGGTATCATTTTATTACCAACAATCATTATCTCAATAACATCTGTATTTCAAAAGCCTGATGACCTGATTTTTATGCAACATTTAAAGGCATCAATGCAATTAACTATCAGGCAAATATATCAAAATGTTTTTTTTCTGATGAGTCTGCCTTACGAGGCTTGTTTTAGCACCGTGGCCATAATTAAAACATGTTGGCGGTTGTTTATTTCAAAAAAGCATCTGCTCGACTGGGATTCTGCTGTAAGAGAAAAACCCCGCAATATTTACCGGCTTTCTGAATGTCTGCGTAAAATTTGGACATCGCCAGTTGTTACTGTCCTTATAACCGTGTTCCTTTATATTTTGTTCCCTGCCGCTCTGAAGATGATTTGGCCTGTTTTATTACTCTGGTTCATTTTCCCGGTCATGGCATGGTATATCAGTGCTCCATTGGTAACGGTGACGCCAAAGCTTTCAGTTAAGCAATCTGTTTTCCTCAGGAAATTATCCCGAAAAACATGGTCGTTTTTTGAAACTTTTGCCGGACCTGATGATAACTGGCTACCCCCTGACAATTATCAGGAGCAGCCTGTTTCGACAATTGCGCATCGAACCTCGCCTACAAATATGGGGCTTTCCCTTTTAGCAAATCTGTCAGCTTACGATTTTGGCTACATATATGCCGGAACGTTGTTGGAAAGAACATCAAAAACCTTTGACACTTTGAACTTACTGGACAGATACAGAGGTCATTTCTTTAACTGGTATGATACACAAACACTAAAACCACTCAGGCCCTTATATATTTCGTCAGTTGATAGCGGAAATTTTGCAGGTCATTTGCTTACCTTACAACAGGGACTTCTTTCTCTGCCTGATCAATTAATAACCGGACCACGGCTCTTCGATGGAATCAATGACACTTTGCAGGTTTTGATGGAGCATTCAGGGAAATCCATGTCGCATCAAATGAACCAATTCGTTCAAGCGCTGGATTCGTATATTAAAACACCCCCTGTTTCTCCTGCTCATTTGTGTCAATGTCTTGAAACACTTAAAACATTTTCTGCTGAAATTGTAAGTGAAAGTTTTACAGATGCAGATCATCCCTATTTTGTATGGGCAAAGAAACTTGCGCAACAATGTAATAATGCGCTGGATGAGTTAAATGATGCAGGTGCTGAACAATTAAGCAGCTTTGATGCAATTCCTACATTAAGAGAATTTGCCAAAACCAATGCCAATGCAAAGGAAAAAATAGACCTGATCAATTCATTGGTGCAGCGGATTGCCTATTTTGCCACAATAGATTATGACTTTTTATATGACAAGTCGCGTCATTTACAATCGGTTGGGTATAATGTTGAAGACAGGCGATGTGATTCGAGTTACTATGATTTGTTAGCATCTGAAGCCCGGTTATCCAGTTTTGTGGCTATTGCACAGGATCAATTGCCTCAGGAAAGCTGGTTTGCTTTGGGAAGATTGCTTACTAACGTAAATGGAGAACCCATACTGCTGTCGTGGAGCGGTTCAATGTTTGAGTATCTGATGCCCCTGATTGTTATGCCAAACTATGAAAACAGCTTATTACACCAGACATGCAAGGCAGCTGTTCACCGCCAGATAGAATACGGTCAGTTAAGAGGCGTTCCATGGGGGATTTCAGAATCGGGATATAATGCTTTTGACGTGCAGCAAAACTATCAGTACAGGGCATTTGGAGTGCCGGGACTTGGCCTTAAAAGAGGACTATCCCAGGATTTGGTTATTGCACCTTATGCTTCTGCATTGGCTTTAATGGTGATGCCAGAAAAGGCATGTGAAAATCTTGAGCGAATGGCAGAACAGGGATTTATGGGACAATTCGGTTTTTTTGAGGCCATTGATTTTACATCCAGTCGTATTCCAAGAGGTCAGCCGGCCGCCATTATAAAATCTTTTATGGCCCATCATGAGGGTATGAGCCTGCTTTCTTTGGCTTATGTATTGCTCAATCGTCCTATGCAAAAGCGGTTTGAATCAGATCCACTATTCAAGGCTACATTATTGTTGTTACAGGAAAGAATTCCCAGGACAACTACAGTGTTTTCGCATACTTCAGGAGCTGAAAGCATTCGTGCCGGTAATATCGTCCCCGAGCTTCCCATGCGCGTATTTATTACCCCTTCCTCAACCTTCCCCGAGGTTAATTTACTATCCAATGGAGGCAGGTATCAGGTGATGATTACCAATTCAGGAGGAGGATACAGTCATTGGAAAGATATTGCTGTAACCCGGTGGAGAGAAGACAGCACCAGCGATAATTGGGGGTCTTTTTGTTATATACGTGACACAGAGAATGGGAATTTCTGGTCAACTACATTTCAACCTACACTTCAGAAACCAGAGAAATATGAAGCCATTTTTTCTGAAGGCCGGGCTGAATTCCGCCGGCTCGATTTTGACATCGACACACATTGCGAAATTGTGGTTTCGCCGGAAGAAGACATTGAACTGCGCAGGGTGAAGCTGACAAACAGAACTCATGCGCAAAGGATTATTGATATTACAAGCTATGGGGAAATTGTTTTGGCGCCTCATGCTGCTGATTTAGCGCATCCTGCGTTCAGCAATCTTTTTGTGCAAACGGAAATCATTTACGAACGACAGTCAATCCTTTGCACCCGCAGACCCAGATCGGAAAGTGAAAATACTCCATGGATGTTTCACCTGATGACGGTTCACGGAGCCGAAATCCGGAATATTTCTTATGAAACCGACCGTTCATTATTTATTGGCAGGGGTAATACCCTGGTTGCCCCCAATGCTATGACTCATTCAGATCCGCTTTCCGGAAGTCAGGGTTCAGTGCTTGATCCTATTGTTGCCATTCAATACCAAATTGTATTGCAACCAGAAGGATCAGCAACCATTGATATGATAACAGGGGTTTCCCTTTCACGTGAAGAAGCATTAAGCCTTATTGAAAAATTTCAGGATAAACAATTTGCCAATCGGGTTTTTGATCTTGCATGGACACATAGCCAGGTTGTATTGCGACAGATTAATGCCACCGAATCAGATGCGCAATTGTTTGGAAAGCTTACAGGCTCTGTTATTTATGCCAATTCATCACTACGTGCCGAATCCGGGATACTGAAAATGAATCGCCGGGGTCAGTCGGGTTTATGGGGATATTCCATTTCAGGCGACTTACCGATAGTGTTGCTTCAAATTGAAGATCCGGCCAACATAAATCTTGTACGACAACTGGTACAGGCACACGCATACTGGAGGTTGAAAGGATTGGCTGTGGATTTGGTAATCTGGAACGAAGATCATGCCGGATACCGACAGTTACTCCAGGATCAGATATTGGGATTAATAGCGGCAGGCATCGAAGCAAATGTTATTGACCGCCCGGGCGGAATATTTGTGCGCTCAGGCGATCAAATATCCCCTGAAGACCGTATACTGTTCCAGACGGTGGCTCGTGTAATCATTAGTGATAGAAAAGGTTCGCTGGAGAGTCAGCTTAATAAGCGCGGCTTTAACGAACGTTCCATATCGCACTTCAAGCCAACACATAGTTATAGACCCGCTGTACAAGAGGATGTTGTTCTTCCCCGTTATGACTTACTCAACTATAATGGTCTGGGAGGATTTACTCCTGACGGAAGGGAATATATCATTACAATTTCTGAAAACCATTTGACTCCGGCGCCCTGGGTTAATGTATTGGCAAATCCGGAATTTGGATCTGTGATTTCTGAAAGCGGTATGGCTTATACATGGGCACTGAATGCCCATGAATATCGGATAACGCCCTGGAACAATGATCCGGTGAGTGATTTGGGAGGGGAGGCTTTATATATCAGAGATGAGGAGACCGGACATTTTTGGTCGCCCACACCCCTGGCAGAGGGTTCATCAAAACTATATGTGATCCGACACGGATTTGGTTACAGCGTTTTTGAGCACAACGAGGGGGGAATCATTAGCGAACTAACCATATATGTTGCCCTGGATGCCCCGGTGAAATTCTCAGTTTTACGTATCAGGAATGAATCCGGACGAAATGTAAAACTGTCAGTGACCAGCTATGTGGAATGGGTGTTAGGTGATCTGCGACACAAAACGACTATGTTTATTGATACCAGCGTTGACTATAACAATAATATTATTTATGCAGTAAATCCCTATAATAAGGAAGTTGCTGACCGTGTTGCCTTTCTCCATACAGACAATCCCATTCATTCATTAACTTGTGACAGAACTGAATTTTTGGGAAGAAACGGAAATCTTAGAAATCCTGCTGCCATGCGCCGCACCAAGCTTTCAGGTAAAAAGGGACTGGCATTGGATCCTTGTGGAGCCGTTCAGATTGAATTTGATATTCCTGCAGGGCAGCAGCATGAAGTAGTTTTCAGGCTTGGCTCCGCGAAAAACATGGACGAAGTAACCAGTATGCTTCAATTATTCAGACGTTCCGGATCAGCAAGAGCAGCACTTGAATCGTTATGGCAGTATTGGAATAATGCACTGGGTTCGGTGCGGATAGAAACCCCCGATCCTTCGGTGGATGTTATGGCTAATGGATGGCTGCTGTACCAGACTTTAGCCTGTCGTGTATGGGCACGCAGTGGATTTTATCAGTCAGGTGGGGCCTTCGGTTTTCGTGATCAGTTACAGGATTTAATGGCTGTAATTCATACAAAACCTAAGCTTTTGCGCGATTATCTCCTGGTTTTTGCAGGACGGCAATTCGGGGAGGGCGATGTTCAGCATTGGTGGCATCCCCCTATAGGAAGAGGAGTACGAACACATTGTTCAGATGATTATCTTTGGTTGCCGTTGGCAACCTGTCGCTATGTTACAAGTAGCGGGGATACAGGAGTACTTGAAGAATCCATTTATTTTCTTTCAGGACGCAGCGTAAACCCTGATGATGATTCTTATTATGATTTACCAAACAGATCAGAGGAAAAGGGCACCTTGTATGAGCATTGTAAACGATCCATCCGCTATGGTCTGAAATTTGGTGAGCACGGATTACCGCTGATCGGCACCTGTGACTGGAATGACGGTATGAATATGGTTGGAAATAAAGGGAAAGGAGAAAGTGTGTGGCTCGCGTTTTTTCTTGTTGAAGTACTCAACCAATTCAAAAAAATCGCACACATACAAAATGATCATGAATTTATTGAACTATGCACGAATAATACACGGCATTTACAGAAGAATATAGAAGAGAATGCTTGGGATGGAGCATGGTACAGACGTGCATATTTCGACAATGGGGTACCGCTTGGATCGGCCGGTAACGAGGAATGCCAGATAGATTCCATTTCTCAAAGCTGGGCGGTATTATCAGGCACCGGGGCAACTGAACGCTTGAAAATGGCCATGCAATCTTTGAATAAGAGATTGGTTCGTAATGAACATTCATTGGTTCAATTATTGGATCCGCCCTTTGATAAATCTGATCTGAACCCTGGATATATCAAAGGATATGTACCCGGAGTGAGGGAAAACGGAGGTCAATATACACATGCAGCGGTTTGGGCAGCGATGGCATTCGCAAAATTAGGAGATAAAGAAAAGGCCTGGGAAATTCTGGGACTGATCAACCCGGTGAATCATGCGCTTTCTCCGGAACAGGTTGCAAAATACAGGGTGGAACCTTATGTTGTGGCGGCTGATGTTTACGCGCTGCCCCCGCATACCGGAAGAGGCGGATGGACTTGGTATACAGGATCAGCAGGCTGGATGTATCGCCTGATTATGGAATCACTTCTGGGGATACGACTTGAAATGGATAAATTGTACATCGAACCTTGTATTCCTTCTGATTGGAATTCTTATAAAATCCACTACAGATTCAGACAGACTATGTACCACATCACCATTTTTCAATTAGCTGAAGGTATTGAAAGACAAATCATAACCATTAATGGTATTGTATTTCCACACCAGTATATCCGTCTGATCGACGATGGCAGGGAACATGAAGTCCTATTGCAAATTCCCCGGGTTAATAAAAATAGCGATTGAATGGCTGGACCTGAACATTACAAGGCAGTCCGTTTTCCTGAATTACGGCTATGGAGCAACAATGAGAGATACATGACCTTTCATGAAAATCGTGCTTATTTGGAAAGAGTGATTCCTACCTATCTGGAAAAATACTAGTTTTATGATCTAATCAGAGAAAACATGCGAAACCTGGTATTCCACTTTTTCATTCTGTCATTTGCCATGATCTTCTGCATATCATGCACCCGTCAGAAAAGACAGGAACAAGTAATCAAAAATTACTATGCGGGCTATAATGCCGGAAATTTCGATCAGATTAGCAACTGTATCACCGATAGCATGGTTGTTGGCGAAATGGAATACATGATATGTCATAATCAGAAAGAATTGTATCATTTGTTCCAGTGGGATTCCGTTTTTCAGCCCGAATACAAAATAGTGAACATTCAGAAGGACAGCAATGATTACGTGGCTACCATATGGAAAACCTGCCAAAGGATTTATTTCTTGCAGGATACGGCCATTACTTTCAAGGTAAAGATTGATTTTAAAGGGAAACGTATTTCAGGCATCCGGTTGACCGAATATATTGATCTGAATTTTGATAAGTGGCAGTATCGCACGGAAGCACTTATAGCCTGGGTTGATCAGAATCACCCCGAATGGTCGGGATTTAACAACGATCTGACGAAAACCGGAGCTCAGAATTATTTGAAAGCTGTTGATTTATTTAATGAAAAATGATACTGGATGCTGGATGCTGGATGCTGGATACTGGATGCTGGATACTGGATACTGGATACTGGATACTGGATGCTGGATACTGGATACTGGATACTGGATGCTGGATGCTGGATGCTGGATACTCGATGCTGGATGCTGGATGCTTGATAATTGATGCTGGATACTGGATTCTTGATACCGATTACCCGATTACCGATTACTGATTACCGCATAGTACAGACACCTTGCATCTCTGCAACCGATCACCGATTACCTGCTCCATGCTCCAACCCCATGCACACCCACTTGTCCCTTGTCCCTCGTCCCTTATTGTTCATTGTTCATTGTACATTATTAATTATATCTAATGAAGTATCACATGCACAACCGGCCTGACCGGGAGATAACCCAAAAAGATGAAATTGAAGCGATTCTGAAAAACGGAAAGTTTTGCAGCATTGCGCTGTGTAATGAAAACAAGCCTTATATAGTAACCCTAAGCTATGGGTATACCCAGGAAAAGAATGCGCTTTATTTTCATTGCGCCAGACAAGGACTTAAATTGGATTTTATTTCAAAGAATCCTGAAGTTTGTGCCACCATTATTGAAGATGGGGGCTATGTAATGAAGGAATGTGCACATAATTATAAAACGGTGGTGTTTTGGGGAACCCTTCAGGTTGTTAGCAATGAAGAGGAAAAGAATCTTGGTATGCGGGTGTTATTGAAACATCTTGAAAAGGAAAATACGGTTGTGGAAGAGAAAATTCAGAAAGCCATCAGGCAGTTCACAAATATGGAAATTTTGCGGCTCGACATTCAGGAGATTCATGCCAAGGCCGGAAGATAACTGAAGAAAAATCCAAACCTTGATTAATACTACTTCGTAAGACCTCCAAACAAAAATTTCTCACCATATGGAAAATCGCTTTTTTGAAACCAACGACTACTTCATCGATGAAAAGGTAAATTTTTTAAAGTTCGAAAATTGTTACAATGTTTTTAATGACAAAGGAGAACAGATTGGGTCCGTTAAGCAAAAAATCAGCGCATGGCATAAAATCCTGCAATTGCTGATCAACAAGGCCATGATGCCTTTTGAACTGGGAATATACAATACTGAGGGAGGCCTGGAATCATCTGTATCCCGGGGCTGGACTTTCTGGATGTCAAAAATCTCCATTAAGGATGCCCAGGAAAATGTTGTTGGTACGGTACAGCAAAAATTCAAATTCTTTAAGCCCACTTTCCGGATTTTCAACGCATCCGAAAAATTGGTTGCTTTAATTACGGGCGATTGGAAAGCATGGAATTTTACAATTAAGGATTCTTCTGAGCAGGAAATAGGCAGCATCTCAAAGAAATGGGCCGGAGCCATGAAGGAAATCTTCACTTCAGCCGATAAATACCATGTACACCTCGATTCAAAATATACCGATAAAGGCAGCAAGATTGCCGTTCTTTCGGCCGCAATTACCATTGATATGGTTTTGAAGGAAAGTAAGTAGAAGCGGATACTGGATGCTGGATACTGGATGCTGGATACTGGATACTGGATACTGGATGCTGGATGCTGGATGCTGGATACCGATTACCGATTACCGATTACCTGATTCCTACGGTACAATGGTAACAACAACCCTCTTATACCTGGATAACCGGGGACTGCCCTTATCAGAAACCTTCAGTATGAAATGGGCAGTCTCTTCTTTTCCCACAGAAGGCGCTACAACGTAAACTGTTTTTAGGTTTTCTGCTGAATCAATCCGGATTTGTTTTTTATAGGAGCCTGCTTCCGGGTAATGAAACCAGAGATAACTGAGGTTGTCTCCGTCGGGATCGGTAACTTTTCCGGCAGCCAGACTGAATTTTTCACCCGAACGGACTGTAATATGCTCAGGTGATTCAGAAGCAAATACAGGCGGGTGGTTGGCTTCCTCAAACGACATGAAACACCAATCCATTCGTGCAGCAAAGTCATTCTGAAAATCATCACGCCACCGCCATAAGGAAACCTTATTGTCTGAGAAAGCAAGTGTATCCTGCTTCACCGAACGTCCAAATGAATTTTCCAGATACGGAATATAATGGTCTTTGCCGTCGGTCCATATTTTTCGGGTTTCAGCTTCAAGAGGCACATCGGAATCTCCTTTTTTGATCAATTTAAAATCGGGTAGGTAGTACTCATACCTGCCACCCCAACCACCCCAGTCAGGTTGCTCTGCTTCGTTAAGTCCGTTGGTGATCAGAGACATAAAAGATGGGGTGTCTCCTTCCATTCCATAGGCTACATCGGGATATAGTGCGCCCAGCGGCCCATGAGCCTGCTGAATATTTTCTGCCAGCCATGCATTACTGATGGTTTCATTTGAAATTCCTGAAACGGGTGTATGGATTCCACTCCAAATAGCGGAAACATAATGATCGCCAGGACTTACAATATAAAACAGATCGGGAAACTGGTTCCGCATCCAGATGCCGCTGTCGTCCTGGTCTGATATGGCATAAACCCTTAACTTAGCTATAAGTCTTTGAGTCTCCTTTTCAGTTTTGCTCTTTCTGATTTTATAAAGGGCCTGTGCCAATGTATTCGAACCACCCCATACAGAAATCCAAAGGGGCCTGTCATCCGCATCTTCCAATATTTTAATGATCCAGTCGGAACCTTCAGAATCTTTTCCTTCACCAACACCTTTCATTCCATAAACAGGCAGCCCTTTTTTTACAACAGCGGAAAGGTCTTTTGCATCAGGATAACCCGATTCATGTTTCAGCAGGTTGGGCTGCACGGTTCCATATGTTTCAATTATTCTGAGAATCGATTCGGGTGCAATGACAGATTTCTGCCAGGTAGAAGTAGTGGCAACCAAACCTTTAATATCCATATTATTGGAATAAAGCAACAGACGAATCAGGGATTGTGTGTCATCCGGGTCCGCTTCAATATCCGTAAGTATGATCACCCGGTTTTTGACATTTTGGGCATGTACATATGAGAACATATGAAGCACCAGCATGCAACATATGAAGGATTTAAATACATATAAGTGGCGCATGGGAAGTCATTTTTTCCGTGTTACATTGTTCTAAAGATACTCTTTTTAAAATCGATTTTAAAAAGGCAAAAACCCCTCTTTTTTTATCTTTATTCAATATTTTTTGATTTAATTGCAGCATGGATTAAATCCAAACTGCAAATCACAAGAAGGCGGATTCATGGAAGAAAAAGCGAGCAACAGCATTGTAACAATTGAGAATCTCTCTCATCAATTTGGTAACAAAACAGTACTTACGGATATTCAACTGGATATTTGCAAGGGTGAATTCGTCACCATACTTGGTCCCTCGGGTTGCGGAAAAACAACATTGATGCGTCTGATTGGCGGATTTCTGAAAGTGTCTGAAGGGCAAATCCATATTGCAGGAAAGGACATGACGTCCACCCCTCCTTATTTAAGGCCCGTTAACACAGTCTTTCAGAGATATGCCCTTTTCCCCCATCTGAATGTATATCAAAACATCGCATTTGGCCTCAAGCTAAAACGGTTACCTGAGGAAGAAATCCGTACAAAAGTGATGCAGGTACTGAAGATTGTTACCATGACCGATTATGAGGAGCGTGATGTAGACACTTTATCGGGGGGACAGCAACAGCGGGTGGCCATTGCCCGTGCGATTGTTAACGAGCCTGAAGTGCTTTTGCTCGATGAACCTCTTGCTGCACTCGACCTGAAAATGCGCAAGGATATGCAGATGGAAATCAAGGCCATGCATAAGAAGCTGGGTATCACTTTCATTTATGTAACGCATGACCAGGAAGAGGCGCTTACTTTGAGCGACCGGATTGTAGTGATGCGTGAAGGCGTGATTCAGCAGATTGGCAGCCCGACACAGATATACAATGAACCTCAGAATGCTTTTGTGGCTGATTTTATCGGCGAAAGCAATATTCTGGATGGCGTGATGATACAGGACTGCCAGGTGCAATTTGCAGGCCTTCAGTTTGAATGTGTCGACAGGGGATTCATGTCTAATGAAGCTGTAGATGTAGTGGTGCGCCCCGAAGACATTTATATTTTTGAGAAAATTGATGGTGCTCAGTTCAAAGGGCAGGTTACATCGTGCATTTTCAAAGGTGTGCATTATGAAATGATGGTGCTTACAGAAGCAGGCTATGAGATCATGGTGCAGGATTATAACAGTTTTGAGGTATGTGAAACCGTTGGAATGAAGATCAAACCTTCGGATATCCAGGTCATGAAAAAGGAAAGGATAACCAATGTTTTTGAAGGTACAGTGGTTGACGCATCCCATATCAAATTTCTGGGCCATGTGTTTGAATGCACCGCACCTTTTGATTTCGAAGCCGATACCGAAGTTTCTGTCCGTGTAGATTTCCGTGACATTGTTTTGCATGACAACGAAGAAGACGGCATGCTGAGTGGCAGGGTTAATTTTATCCTGTATAAAGGAAATCATTATCATTTAACCATACTGACTGCTCATGATGAGCATTTATACTTGGATACCAATGATATATGGGATGATGGTGATCATGTAGGGATTAGCATCGCTCCTGAATCGATATTTCTTGAAAAAGCCTGACTGCCATGAAAAGGAAAATCCGTTCTATTCTGGGGCGAAGGCGAAACTGGTCCATTCCATATCTGCTGTTCCTGCTGATGTTTGTGATTGTTCCGCTCGTACTGATTATTTACTATGCATTTACCGGTGAAGATGGCGGTTTTTCAGTTGACAATTTTCAGAAATTTTTCATGCACCGTGAAGCCGTCAACATCCTGATCTATTCCATCGGAGTGGCGATGATTACCACAATAGTCTGTTTACTCGTAGGATACCCGGCTGCGTATTTTTTAAGCCGGATGGGTAAAAGACAAACAGGTTTACTGGTGATGTTATTTATCATGCCGATGTGGATTAATTTTTTAATTCGCACATTGGCTACTGTAGCCATGTTTGGCTTTTTGCATATTCCTCTGGGTGAAGGCGCTTTGATATTCGGCATGGTCTATAATTTTCTGCCCTTTATGATTTATCCCATTTATAATGTTTTGCAGAAAACTGATCAGAATCTGATTGAAGCGGCTCAGGATTTGGGGGCCAATCCGGTACAGGTGTTTTTCAGAACCATCCTTCCTTTATCGGTTCCCGGAATTTCAAGTGGAATTATGATGGTTTTTATGCCGGTAATCTCCACTTTTGCTATTGCCGAGCTCCTTACCATTAACAACATTAAAATGTTCGGAACCACCCTGCAGGAGAATATCTACAATGGAATGTGGAACTATGGTGCTGCGCTTTCACTGGTGATGCTGCTTCTCATTGGGATAACTTCTTTATTTAACAGCCGGAGCAACGTAAGCGATTCAGAAGCAGGAGGACTGATATGAAGTTTAAAGCCCTTTCATACGGATATCTTGGTGCATTGCTGGTGCTTTTATATGCCCCCATTTTCATCATCATTGTATTTTCATTTACAGAATCAAAGGTATTGGGAAACTGGACCGGTTTTTCACTGAAACTTTATGGTTCACTTTTTCACAATGGCGTTCAGCACTCGCTCACAGGTGCCCTTAGAAACACAGTTATCATCGGTCTGGTTGCTGCCTTTGTTTCCACCGTACTGGGAACAATTGCCGCCATAGGGATATTTAACCTGAACCCCCGGCAGCAACGAGCCATTCATTTGGTGAATGCTGTTCCTATTTTAAATCCCGACATCATTACTGCAATATCTCTGTTTCTTCTTTTTGTCAGCCTTGGTTTTACGCAGGGATATACTTCAGTGATCCTTGCACACATTACCTTTTGCACACCTTATGTAGTACTGAGCGTCCTGCCGCGTTTGCACCGGATGAACACTACCCTCTATGATGCAGCCCTTGATCTTGGGGCGACACCATTTCTTGCACTTCGTAAAGTGCTTTTTCCTGAATTGAAACCGGGTATCATCAGCGGTTTCATTCTGGCATTCACCCTTTCGATAGATGATTTTGTTGTAACCCTTTTCACCATTGGGAACCAAGGGCTTGAAACGATATCCACCTATATATATGCTGATGCCAGAAAGGGAGGATTGACACCCGAGCTCAGACCCCTATCTGCGATTATATTTGTAACCGTCCTGGTATTGCTCATTATCATTAACCAGAGAAATCTGAATAAAACCAATACAAGTAATATATGAAAACTTCCTTTGCTATGCGGCTCCTGAAAGTAACCCTGCTCATTCTTTTGATCGGGATCATACCTTCCTCATGCAGTAAAAAAGATGAATCTCGCAAGAAGATACTGAAGATCTACAACTGGGCAGATTATATTGATGAGGATTTGTTAAAGGAATTTCCTGCCTGGTATAAGGAGCAGACCGGTGAAGAGGTTGAAATTGTTTACCAGGTATTTGATATGGCTGAAGTAATGTATACCAAGGTAGCATTGGGCAAAGAAGATTACGACCTTGTTTGTCCCACCCAATACATTATTGAAAGAATGCTCAAACAGGACATGTTGCTGCCCATTGACCGTAATTATGGGAAACTGCCGGATTATACTACGAATCTGTCTTCATTTCTGAAAAACAGGATGGATGCTTTCAGTACTCCCGGAAAAAAGGCGAACGATTATATGCTTCCATACATGTGGGGCACATCAGGCATTCTGTACAACCCCGCATTTATATCAAAAGAAGAGGTGTCCAGCTGGGCTTGCTTCTTTAACCCTAAAAACAAAGGAAAAATCCTCATGAAGGATCATTACTGGGACGCCTATAATATGGCTGCCATCTGGGGCTTCCATGAAGATATTGCTTCGGGAAAGCGAACGCTGTATGATGTTTCCAACGATCATACAAAAGAAGATTTTGCTATGGTTGAAAAGCAGTTGAAGCTATTGCAGCCGAACCTTGCAGGCTGGGAGGCTGATTTTGGAAAAGAGATGATGACAAAAGGACAGGCGTGGATGAATTATGCCTGGAGCGGCGATGCAGTATGGGCCATTGATGAAGCTGCTGCGGTGAATGTTACGCTTGATTATTCAATCCCAAAAGAAGGAAGTAATATCTGGTTTGATGGTTGGGTTATTCCAAAAAATGCAGGCAATCCCAAGGCTGCCAGCTATTTTCTCAATTTTATCAGCATGCCGGAAAATGCCCTGCGCAATATGGATATCACCGGATATACCAGTGCGCTTGCAACACCGGAGATTCTGGAAGCGCAAATTGACTCATCGCTTACAGAAACTGTAAACCTGAATTATTTCTTTGGTCCCGGCAATGACAGCTTAAAAGTGGATCCGATTCAGTATCCCGATAGTGCAGTTGTTGAAAGATGCGTGCTGCTGCACGATTTTTTGGATAAAAATGACGAAGTGCTTGAAATGTGGAGTCGGGCCAAAGGAGACAGCCTGAATAACAGGATGATTTATATTATTGTCATTGTTGCAGCTGCGTTGATTGTTGGTACTGTATATAGCAGATTCAGAAAGAAAAGCAGGAAGCGGAAATAACATCGTTTGAAGTTGACATAAAACACAAATGACAAAACCACCATTGTGCATGTAAACTAAAAACAGGAGGAATTTGAGATGTTTGGAAAATGGATCGTATTTGGGTTATGTTTCATAGGGTCTGCAATTTATGCTCAACAGAACAAAGTTGTTCTTGGCACCCTTGAAACAGGTTCAACAGTTGCTTTTGTCAGGTCGAATGAAAATACATGGGGAATTGAAATTTCAGGGGGACCTGTCTCTGGTATTACTCAGGCAAAGCCTGCCAGAATCGAGGTTTATAAGGCAAAAGATGATATTGTAGCGCTGGAGTCGGGTTACCGTAAAATCCGGCAAAATAAGGGCTTGATTGAAGCAAAAGCAGACGTGTCCCTGGACAAGGCAACTTTTCATATCACTGATCAATGGAGCGTAAAGGAAGCAGTAATTTCTGTTCATCGCACTGTTACAGTTTCGGGAAACACTCCGGGGGGCTTTAATTCATCCATTGTTTTCGCTTTGGACCCCACTGCTGCATGGAATGATATCAAATGCCTTGCCCCGGGTTCTTTATATGGGAACCCTGAATTTGACGGGGAAGTTTCACCGGGGAGTACCTTAAATTATGAGGCAAAGCGTTTTATAATGCGTGAAGATATGATACCTGCGCCTCTGTTTGGGCTATTGTTAAAAAACGGTGCATCCGTGACGATCCTCGATCCTTCACCCAAAGGTGAATCTACCGTGGAGGAAACAAGAATGACCAGCGATGTAATGACCGATGCCCGGATTCAATTGGGATCACTTGGCGCATGGCAAACAGATAATAGTCCGGTAGAACTTGGATTCTTCTATCCTGCAAAAGCCTGTATGTGGGCTCGAAGGGCTAATCCTGCTACCAAACCCAGATGGATACTTCGTTATCACCCTATTTCCGATGGGTTTTCTCATTCCTACAATGTCTGTTTCCGCTTTGGTTCAAAGGAGTCGTTTTCAGAACTTACAAAAAATTCCTGGCGATGGGCCTGGAACGAGCTTAATCCGAAAGTAAATCCTATAGATATTGAATTGGTGCGCAAGGTGCTTACAGACCACCTGGTATCCCAGGCAGTTACCATTGAAGGCAGAACGGGTATCCCCTTTGCACTTTCTACGATGGATACAGCCAAACGCCGACAGTGGAACTGGACCATGTCGGCTATGGGTTTTGTTGGTAAAACCCTTGAATGTGCCGATCAGCTTCTGCGTGAAGGTGACCGCGATACTTCGGAACGCGGACAAATCATGAGACAGACGGGGCTGAATATTATTAAGTCCATGATCCAGGCTTTGCCAACGGTACCCTTACAGGGAACAGGATATGACTTTGCAACAGGAAAACCCTGGGATCACATATGGCTGGCACCATGGCTCAGAAATGCCACGGAAGATATGCGGGTTCTGATGCGTGCTTATCAGCGTGAAAAGAAACTGGGCCGGGATCATCCCGAATGGTTCAACTGGCTTAAAATGTATACCGACTGGCTGATCCTCCAGCAGCGGGAAGACGGATCTTTCCCAAGACGCTGGAAACCCGGAAGTAATGAAATCGCAGAGCCTACAGGAACAACAAGTTATTGTCCTGTTCCACTGCTCGTTTTGATGACTCAGGAAACCGGAGATCAGAAATACCAAGCTTCTGCAATCCGGGCTGCGGAATATGTATGGACAAGCTGGGGGGTTCAGGGCTTGTTTATAGGTGGGGCCAGTGACAATCCGAATATTACCGACAAGGAAGCAGGAATGCTCAGTCTTGAGGCTTTTTTATGTCTCTATGAAGTTACAAAAGATACACTATGGTTAGAACGGGCACAGACAGCAGGCAATTTCGCGGAAAGCTGGATGTGGATATGGAATATGCCCATGCCTATGGATGCAGTGGATTCCAATCTTCATTGGAAACAGGGAGTTCCTATCACAGGCGTTCAGGGAATAACGGCTTTGTCTGCAGGTGGTTCGGATCAGTATCTCGACTGGTCGGTTCCGGCATTTGCCAAATTATACAAATACACAGGTGATATTCACTATCTTAAAGTTGCAGAAATCCTCCTGCACAATACCAAAGCTATGGTTGCTATGCCCGGACGCCTATATGACATGAAAGGACCAGGTTGGCAGCAGGAGCACTGGAGTATGGGCCCGGGATTTTGGGGACGTGGCGTAGGCGGACACCGGTTTTGGTTGCCCTGGGTCTCAGCAAATCATCTGTATGGAATAACCGGATTGGAAGAATTCGATCCGGCCTTATACCGTCAACTAATAAGTCAGCAAAAGACTGATAGCAAATAGTCATTAATACATGCTGTTTCGCAATTCCATCAGTTTTTCATCGGTTATGTAATCGTCGTATTCCATTTGCTTATCGATCATTCCTGAGGGAGTGATCTCGATTATACGATTACATACCGTTTGAATAAACTCATGGTCATGAGAAGACATCAGAATATTGCCTTTGAATTTGATCAGGGTATTGTTAAATGCCTGGATTGATTCCAGGTCAAGGTGATTGGTGGGTGTATCCAGAAGCATTACGTTGGCGTTCCTGATCATCATCCGGGCAATCATACACCTGACTTTCTCGCCGCCTGAAAGTACTGTGGTCTTTTTGAATATTTCTTCACCCGAAAAAAGCATTTTACCCAGATATCCGCGTAAAAACAACTCGGTGGTATCTTCTGAATATTGGGCCAGCCAATCGAGCAACGTCATTTCTTTGGCAAAAAATGTATCGTTTTCCAGGGGAAGATAGGCTTTTACGATGGTTTGTCCCCATTCAAATGATCCATGATCCGGTTTCATATGACCTTTCAGAATCTCAAAAAGTGTAGACATAGCCCTGGCATCACGTGAAAGGAAAACGATCTTATCGCCTTTATTCATCGTGAAACTAACATTCTTAAAGAGCAATTTCCCATCCACTGTTTTAGCCAGATCTTTAACCGTGAGAATGTTATTTCCAGGTTCTCTGCCGGGCGTAAAGATGATGCCCGGATATTTCCGGGTTGAAGGCTGGATTTCTTCAATATTCAGCTTCTCAATCATTTTTTTTCTGCTGGTGGTCTGTTTGCTTTTTGCCACATTGGCGCTAAAACGGGCAATAAACTCCATAAGTTCCTTTTTCTTTTCCTCAGCTTTCAAATTCTGCTGAAGTTGCTGTCTGAGGGCAAGCTGACTCGATTCGTACCAGTAGCTGTAATTTCCTGCAAACATACGTATCTTGCTGAAATCGATATCCACTGTATGTGTGCATATGGCATCCAGAAAGTGCCTGTCGTGTGATACTACCAGGACCGTATTTTCAAATTCTGAAAGATAATGTTCCAGCCAGTTCACGGTTTCAAGGTCGAGATCATTCGTGGGCTCATCCAGAAGCAGGTTATCCGGTTTATCAAATAAAGCCTGGGCAAGAAGTACCTTGACTTTTTCCTTTCCACTAAGCTCTTTCATGAGTTTATGGTGTGAATCTTCTTTGATACCCATACCGCTTAGCAGCATGGATGCGTTACTTTCTGCATTCCATCCGTCGAGATGACTGAACTTGTCTTCGAGTTCAGAGGCCTTGATTCCATCAGCTTCTGAAAAATCGGGTTTTGCATAAAGCGCATCCTTCTCAATCATGAGTTGCCATAATTCGGCATGACCCATTAAAACGGTATTCAGAACAGTGCAATTATCAAATTCAAAGTGATTCTGACGCAACACGGATAATCTTTCGCCATGTCCGACAGACACCGACCCTTTCATATTCTCCACCTCACCACAAAGCATTTTAAGGAAGGTGGATTTTCCAGCTCCATTAGCCCCAATGATCCCATAGCAATTGCCAGGTGTGAATTTCATATTCACATCCTGGAACAGGACCCTTTTTCCAAATTGTATCCCCAGATTAGAAACTGTTATCATTCAGTACTGATTAGTTAATATAAAATGCGATTTAAAAAGCCTGCAAAAATAGGAAATATTCCCTGGCAAATACCGAATAAAATGAAATAGATTATTATGATTTCATTAATGCAAAATAATATGACATTCATCATATAAGCCTGGCAGCTGATCAAAAATATTCATCTCTGGACGGGTTTATGCGTATGAAAGAAAACTAAAACCATGAACTAATGGACCGATCTATATTTATTGAAGCCACAAGTACATCACCGGCGATAGATTTCAGATCTGACGGGAATTTATTTATCAAAGGCCGATCTATCAGGCTTAATGAACTGGAATTTTATAAAACTCTTATAGAATGGGTGCAGGAACTCGATACCGAGAAAGTAGTTTTAGATATCAATCTTGAATATGTCGATACAGGATGCTCCATGCTCATATACCAATTATTAAAAACCCTCGACAATAATACCCATATTAAGAGTCTCATTGTAAACTGGCATTATGAAGAGGTTGATTTTGATGCACTCGAAGATGGAATGATTCTGCAGGAATCGATGCGCAAGGCTAATTTCAGGTTCCACGAACATCCAGAAACCGTCTGATTTCTTTTATTCGTTAATACGTATTCCCAGAACCGTAATATCATCTGTTTGCTCAGTGTCTTTCATCCAGGATTTTAATCTTTCATTGATTGCTTCTTCCTGCTGTATCATGGGCATTTGATGAATTTCCGCCAATAAATTGTAAAATTGTCTCGAGGAAAATTTCTTGTCATGATTGCCCCCGAACTGGTCCATGTATCCGTCTGAAAATAAATAAAAAGTATCTCCGGTCTGAACATCTATTTCTGTCATTGAAAAAGGTTGAAAATCTTCCCGCATGCTGTTCACTGAGTAATGATCAGCATGAAGAACCTCCAATTTATTGTTTCGGATATAAACCAGGTGATTCATGGCACCTGTGAACTGCATCTTCTTATTTTTCTTGTCATAGATGCACAAAGAGAGATCCAGACCTTCCATTTTACTTTCGTTCAAAGAATGATTGACCATGGTATGAAGCCGGTTTACAATCTGGTCAGTGCTTAAAGGATCTTTTGCATTTATTATTTCTTTAAGCATGGTCATTGCCAGCATGCTCATAAAAGCTCCGGGTACACCATGACCGGTGCAATCTGCGACTGTAAATATAATTTTGTCTTTTTTCTCTGTGATCCAATAAAAGTCTCCGCTTACAATATCCTTGGGTTTCATAAAAAGCATGTAGTCAGGGAAAATGGAATAAATCAATTCCCGCGGAGGAAGAACAGCGGTTTGAATTTTCTCGGCATATCGGATACTGGAGGTGATTTCTTTATTTTTAGAACGGATCAAATCACGTTGGCATTCGATTTCATTCTTCTGAAGTTCAATTTCTTTTGTTCTTTCATGTACTTTCTCTTCAAGATTCCTTTTTTCATAGGTAAGCCTTCTTTCACGGCCCTTAAATTGCAGAAATATAAATAGAATCAAGGAGATTCCTAAAATAGGGAAGAACCACCAATATTGCCATACCGGTCTTCTGATGATGATTGCCATTTCGGCTGGTGTTGCTGATCTCAAGCCACTCCCTGTCACTGCCTGGATCATCAGTTTATATTTGCCTTCTGTAAGATTATATGAAACGGACCTTTTCCTTGTTTGTGCATATTGCGTATCGTATCCATCAAGCATTACTTCGTATTTTACGGCATCTGGCTCATTCAGACTTACTGCAATGTATTCTGTTACGATTTTATACCTTCCCGGCTTTAGTACAAATGGGTTCTGTGCCCGCACCGTATTCCCATTTACAATCATTGAAGTAATATCAACAACAGGCTTTTGTCCCAAGGTTGCCGGAGCATCGTTCTCATACCATAACAGCCCCTGACTGGTTCCAAACCATAAGTTATTTGCATAGTCACGACAAACCGCGTTAGGACGAATGATGTAAAGATTATTTGTTTTACCGGGGTTTGAATATGCTTTTATAAACACGTCTTTTATCCTGACTTTACTGATGCCTTCCTTATGCGTGATCCAGATATTTCCATGCTTATCTGAAACAATTCCATGGCAAAAATCTGATAGCAAGCCCTGTTTGGAATCCAACTTTGTTACATTGCTGTTTTTTATTCTGAGGATTCCGTTTCCCATGGTGGCTACCCAAATTGAAGAATCGGGGGCTTCTGTGACTGAACTGATCCACATCAGCCGGGGGTCTAAATTCAACGAGATTTTATGAATCCGGTTATTTTGAATGTATGCCAATATATTGCAGTGGGTGCTGATCCACATACGTCCTGAAAGATCCACGTAAAGACTGTTGATGGCGTTGTGCGGAAGGCCACTGCTCCCTATGGTAAACCAACTTTTTATACCGGAAGGGGAAGCTTTACACAATCCTTTGTCTGTGCCAATCCATATATTCCCTTCATAAGAGGTAATGCAGGTAATTGAGTTTTCCAGATTACCGGTTCCTATCTGATAACGGCTTATTTTTTTAGTTTTTGCATCCATGATATATAAACCCTGATTGGTTCCAATCCAGAGCTTTTCCATACCTTCAGGATACAAAGCAGTTATCTGTCCGGGAAATTTTTTAAAATGGATATGTTCCACAAGGCTCTTCCCGTCAGTTGTCAATTTATAGAGCCCACTTGTGGCAGCAATCCACATAAACTGTTTGTTTTCGGATATGACCTGTATATTTTCCGGGTTTGCTGCTTTTAGATCTATCCTGCTGAAATTTCTCTTTTGAAGTCTGCTGATACCGTTGCCATAATTGCCACACCATATCATACCATCAACGTCTTCAAAAACCGATTTAACATTATCGGTAATAAAGCCATTTGCCTTATTGAAATAAGTCCAATTGAGTTTAGCGGCATCCGGGTGATCAATTCGAATCAGGCCTGAACCAAATGTGGCCAGCCACAGAGATCCCTGCCGGTCTTCATGTATGCTCTGCAATCCGGATATGGGTTCGCCTTTTACACGCGATACATTTGTTATACCTGATACAATCTTTACAACAAAAATGCCCTCATTTTCAGTTGCAACATAAAGTCCTGCCCCCGAACGCATTTTTTTAACCCCGGTGATTCTTGCTGGTGGAATTTCTTCAATCTTTTGCATGGATGCTATTTTCCTTGCCTCGTTGAACTTAATTACGAATAGGCCGTCATTACTGCCAGCTATAAGGGTTATACTGTCAAAAAAAACCAATGCGTTAATAGATTCAGCAGGACTCTTTAAAATCCGGGCTATTTTTCGGGAAGCATTCAATTGAATCAAATGACCATTGTTTGTTGCTGCCCAAATTGTGCCATCGGTATTGTGGGCAAACTGGGTAACCGGACTTTTATCCGGCATTTTAGGGCGGACAGCCTTAAAGGAATGTCCGTTATAAAAACTCAGCTCGCCGTTCATGTGGCCAAGCCACATTTTTTCTCCATCCCTGGCAATACTGGTAATAAAGTCATCGGCCAGCGAATCATTTTTTGTTAATGTAACAAAGGAGTATCCGTTATATCGCACCAGGCCCTGTGCTGTTCCTATCCATAAATAGCCTTTGCAATCCTGGTCAATGGCATATACGTATGATTGATTGAGTCCGGAAATAGAATTATAACTGCGTATATCATACATCTGAGCCTGAAGCACATTGCTGAAGCAGATTGATATGAGCAGGTATGGCCAAAATCCTGAAGGTAATCTTTTTCCCCTTTTCATTCCATTCTGATTTTAGGCGCATATACAGGTGCCCCGCCTATGGGAATTACAAAAAAAGGCAGGGAGGTGCCATATTGATTCCGGATCGCAACCACCACATTGTTGTTTCGAATGGTGGTCTTTTTATTTTTCACAAACTGGATCTCAAGGGTCGTGTTTTTTTCTTCCCTGGTGATTGGGAAAACCCGACTTGACCAATGATTCTGGCCAGAGACAGAACAAGGAAGCCCGTTTTTTGCTACAGAATAAATACGAATGGAACCGTCCTGGTCCCAGTCGAAATTCAGAACCTCAACAGAAATAGTTTTGTCATCAACATACGGATATATCTGGCTTACATGTGAAGGGTCATCTGACAGGCGGAAATGATATTTATAGGTAAATAAATTCCCGCCTTCAACAGCTGTATTTTCAGTCATACTGGTACTCAAAAAATACCTGTACAAATTTCCGTCGTCTCCCGTTTTTCCCTGTGCGACAATTTTAAATACCCTTCCTCCAAGCTTTTCAGAGTATTCTCCTTCAGTGGGATTGAATGGCCCAAGGGTTACCCATTTTTTATTGTATTGTGTTTCATTAGCAAAAGTCCGGGAGGTAATCAGTATTCCGCTTTTAAAGTTTTTTCCCGGGTTTATGCGCTGTGCAGAAGTATCAGACCAGCAACCTTTGCCTCCATATACTGAAAAAACAGTGGATGAATTGGCTGTTCCCTTGAGTTCATCCAGATCATTTCCTGTTTCAGGATCATAAATCCTCAAATATACTGGGTTAACTTGAGAAACCGGAATTACAAAGAAAAAGATCTGGCAAAAGTCATCATCTCCCCAGGTAGTGCTGGATTGTGCTCCAAATGTTACCAGATACGGGATGTTTTCTTCGCCAGCAGGCACAGGTTGTGCAGACGCTTTCATCATTACAAGCGCAATGAACAATACCATTATGATATGTCCCGGCTTCATATAAAACTATCGGTCAATTATTACAAATTCAACAATACCTGCCGCTTCTTCCTGAAACGGAATGTCCTGATTTCTTAAAAAAGAGCCAACGAAAGCACTGCTTTTTATACGATCTGATCCAATTCCGTGCTTTTTAAAGTAGAATGCGAGGGTTCTTGCCCATTGTTCTGTAACGACCCGATCACCAGAAAGGTTACCTTTAAAATATGCCGGAACTGTTATTTCCATTTCCAAATCTGGGTTTTCATTAAGAAGGTCGGCCAGGGCCATTAAAAGCCGGCATGTGTCTGATTCAATTTCTGAATCATCCTGATGAATCACCAATTGAATATCTGAAAATCTATGCTCAATAGATTCTTTATTCGAACGCGAATGGTTTCCTGCTAAAATCAACCGGGCCAGAATATCTTCTTTCTGTAATGCGTCCTTTTTACCTTCTAATAACTGTACATCATCTGTAACCCATATTTGCCTGGAGATGCAGGAGTTTTGTATCATGCCTGAGTTTATGGCTCTTTCGGTTAGCCCAAGGTTTACAGTATGTATTCCCTTGTCATGAAAAACCGCCTTGCAATATGACTTGCCGGAAACAAATCCTGTCCCTGTATTCCAATAATAACCCGTGATTTGAGAGCTGTCTATGAGTGGATTTTCGGCATAAAGATCCATGGGTTCATCTTTAAGTGCGATATTGAGAGAACTGATAAAGGGTTGCTGTGGTTTTTTAAGATGAACGGGATATTCAACACTTGAAAGCAATGACGTATCCGCTGTTAAATCATAAATCTTCAGCTTAACGAGATAATCGCCGGCCCCGGGGAAGCAATGCCCAACCTTTTCACCTTTACGGATCATACCATTTCCAAAGTCCCACAAGTATAAAAGAGGAATTGAATCAAATGAATGTTGTTCATCATAAAAGGTAAAACAGTAATTTTCATTTGAAGCAGGTGTACAAGTCTGAAAATCAGGCACCGAAGAACAGAACATGAAAATGTCATCGGATTTGAAACGGTTGCTGGAGAAATACCCATTCTGACCTGTTGAGTCAATTATGATTCCAAAGTCGTCATAGGGAGAATTAAATACAGAATCAAGTGGAACAGGGTTGATCCAAATTTCGTTTTGCTCCATGGTATAATACAAGTCCAAACCTCCTCTTCCCGAAAGCCTGTCAGAAGAGAAAAAAACAATTCCTCTTACATCTGCATACGGGAAGGACTCATTTCCGGAAGTATTTACCGATGGACCCATATTCACGGGCGGGCACCATTTTCCTTCACCCCATTTACAATAATAGATGTCCATACCGCCAAATCCCCCGGGTTTATCTGAAGAAAAATACAAACGTAAGCCTTCCTGATCCAGGGAGGGTGTGGAAAATGTATAAAGCGGATCATTGTAAATAAAAGGCTCTTTTTGTTCCCAAATGCCGTTCACTTTTTTTGCAATGTATATGCCCAGTTTATGGACTGTATCCTGCATACTTCTGAAAGATCGTTTCAGGTCATTATTCCTTGAATAGTATATCGCAGAGCCATCTTTTAGTACAGAAGCCGGTCCCTCATGGGATCCTGATGGAGAAAGCCCTGATTGAATCACCGGCTTTGCCCACTTTAAAGGAGATTTCTGTTGCGTATAGTATGTTTTGAACAGGGGACTTCCTGCGGAAGTATATCGTATCAGAGCATTATCCGGCAGGTTAGAGCAGAATAACAGTCCTTTTCCATAGTAAACCGGACAGAATTCATCTGTATTTGGGGTACTGAAAGGGGCTACCTGTATATGACAATCCTTAAACTGTCCCATGATGCTTTGCAGAATCAAGCAAAGAATCAGCAAACAAAAGAGCACCCTTGTTTTTACCATATGCATTATTTTTGCCTGCTCTTTCATCGGTTAAAAATTTCGGGGACTCATCACTTCTCTTTTGTAACTGAAAGTATATCCGATCATGATTTCATGAGTGGCGCCTTTATAGGATTTCATCTTACCCCAACCTGAATCATAAGAATATAGTACCCGAAGTTGATCATTTGCTTGGCATTCAACCTGAGCAATCCACATTTCTGAACTTCTGTAACCAGCACCAACGCCTATAATGTTCCATTGAATGCATCTGAGTAAAAAATCTGTTTGAAACCCTCCATCTGGCTGATAACGGATTACGGCCGAAGGAAACAGATCAGTAGTTTCGCTGATTTCAAATTTATAACCACCGGTAAGATAATAGTTATACCTTGAAAAAATGTTTCGCATCCTGATCTTCCCGTTGCTTTCGTCTGCAACATGGCTCATAAAAAAGGGAAGTGAGCATCCGATGAAAAAATCCTTGGTATAATAGCATAACCCGATACTAAAGTCAGGTAAAATGGAAGATTTAGGATTTTCTGACAATTCCGGATCATCCGGATCTGTAGCTTGAAGCTGATCCCATGCCATATGGGTTGAAATGAGCCCAATTCCCATTCCCATAGCAAAGGTTCCTTTTTTCAAGGGAATACGGTGGGCGTAATTTCCCATGATGCTGGTTTCTTTGACAATACCGAAAGTGTTATAGTTGACCATCAAACCAATTCCGGTTCTGTTATGATTTATAGGTGCGTCAAGCGCAAAAGCATTCGTCTTTGGAGCATCTGAAAACCCCGTCCATTGATTCCTGTAATGCAAAGTGACATTCAATGCTCCTTCATATCCGCTAAATGCGGGATTCAGGATGATCTTATTGTGCGTATACAAATCAGACACAGGAAATAACTGCGCCATTATTTGTAATTGCAGTATCATAAAGATTATGCATATGATCCACCTTTTCATTTATCTTTTTATTAGTATGGATCCTTTAATGACCTGCCCATCCGCAGTCCTTATAATATAGAAATAAGTATCTTCCGGAAGTTCTTTGTTGTCATTTGAATGGCCATCCCAATTGTTTTCATAGCTTTTCTGAGCGTATACCAATTTTCCTGACCGGTCGAATACAACCAGCTCAAACGGATCCTTTAATCCGCGCGGGATGAAATACTGGTTCTTATTGTCGTTATTGGGCGTAATAACAGACGGTATAAAGCGTCTGTTTACCGCAATAATTACTTCGTCGCTTATCGTACATGAACCCACCGATATCTGCCAGCGAAATGTATTTGTATCAGCAGATAACCCCGTAACCCTTGTAACAGGTGATTCAGGCTGCTCAAACATTGCAGTGCCTGAAATAACAGTCCATTGTCCTGTAGCATCTGAGGGCAGTATGGCATTCATTTGGGTTGAAAATTCATTTTGCAGTTCCTGATCAGGTCCCGCATCTGCCAGCGTGTATCCCCGCACTGTTACATTCACAGAGCCAGAATCAGTACATCCGATATGCTCAAATGCTTTTACCTTATAAATACCTGAAATACCGGCAGAAGCTTGCAGAATCAATGGATTTTGTTCAGTGCTTGCAAATCCTGACGGGCCGGTCCATGACCATGATTTTCCACCGGTAGCTCTTAATGAAATGATATCACCAGCACATACAGGGTCATTAACAGATACCTGAACATCCAGATCACAAGTTTGCCCGAAGAATTTATAAACAGGGTCAATCTGAAGGTCGGTCAGATCGCCGTAATTGCAGCCTGAATGGGCATAAGAAGTACTTTCACTGCCTGTACAATTGAGGACCGGGTAATCGGCATCCGCAATTTCAGGAACATTGCCACAAATAAAAACCCGGGATGGAGTGTTTGTACTCGAAAATGAGCCCCCATATTGATTGCTGACGTCTATAAAATCTCCGTCAACAATAAGATACCCTCCTGTATGAAGCTCTGTTTTGTTGATTACAGTAAGATTACCATGAACAATTAATATTCCGCCTGATTGGATCTGCAGGATATTATTATTGCCAAGGTACAGATTGCCATGAATTTCAAGCGTGTCATTAATAAAGAGTGTGCTGGGCGGGCCGGAAATGACCAAAGAGCTGTCTGCGGTAATGTAACCGTTTATGTAAATATCGTGATCAGAAATAATGTAGGATGGATTATTCCAAACCGGATCCCAGCTTTCGGGATTTTTCCATGTCCCTGTGTAATTGTTTCTGGTGGAAATGGATTGTGAAAGCAGGTTCTGCAATGAAAATAGAGTGATGACCAAACAAAAAATAACACGCATTTCAATGACATTATTGCTGATGCTAAATCAATACGATATTTTAGCGGTTTATGGGTTGAAACGGATTTATTAGCAATAAGTTACTTTATTATTTGATGATTTGATGATTTATTGATTTGATGATTTATTAAATCCAGAATCCATAATCCAGCATCTGCTCTCTATTGTTCATTACTCATTGCTCATTGCTCATTGTTCATTACTCATTGCTCATTGCTCATTGTTCATTGCTCATTGCTCATTGTTCATTGCTCATTGTTTTACTTTATTTCATCCGTTTTGCTTCGGCAATGAAAATAACAGACTCTGCAATATTGCCGATGTGACTGCTGATGCGCTCCAAATCCCTGACAACAAGAATCAGATCTGTGGCAATAACAATCACCTCTGATTTTGCCTGCATCTTGGCAATGATATCCTGAAACACACTTTTGCATTGTTCTTTTGTTGTGATTACATCATTGAGTACATCCCGTGCGAGTTCACTGTTATTATTGGCATATGCCTCCATGAGCATATGGTTGTGGTTGGAAACAGCTTTAAACAATTCAGGGATTCCAAAGGGAGCTATCATTTCAGGATGGCTGCGCAAATTTTCGGAACGCGTAATGATTTCGAGAAAGATATCTCCGATCCGCTCGCCTTCGTTGCCAATTTTCAGCGATGACATGATAAAGCGCAGATCGGTGGCGACCGGTTGTGCCAGTGCAAAAATCCGCTGACACAGCTTATCGATCTTCACATCGAGTTTATCAATCCGGTTTTCATTTTTGTCCACAGAGTCATCCGGATTAAATTCGGAATTGAAAACGGATTGCAACGCTTTGTCGAGCTGCGCGTCAATCAACCTGAACATTTTGAGAATGCGCTTTTTGAGTTTTCCCAACTCTTCCTGAAAATAGGTCTGCATGATTTTTATTATTTAGGATGAATATGTTTTATCCGAACCTGCCGGAAATATAGTCTTCAGTTTGTTTACGGGAAGGATTGGTGAAAATGGTTTTTGTTTTGTCCATTTCAATGAGTTCGCCCAGGTAGAAGAACGCAGTAATATCACTTGTTCTGGCGGCCTGCTGCATATTATGTGTAACTATGATTATGGTGTAAGAATCCTTCAGGGTGTGAATCAATTCTTCAATTTTGGAAGTGGAGATGGGGTCCAAAGCACTTGCAGGTTCATCCATGAGAATGATATCCGGACTCACTGCAAGTGTCCTGGCTATACAGATCCGCTGTTGCTGTCCACCGGACAGGCTTAAGGCGGAGGCTCCCAGGCGGTCTTTCACTTCATCCCATATGGCCGCTTGTTTTAATGAAGATTCCACAATCTCATCCAGCTGCTTCTTCTGGCTGATTCCATTTATTCGTGGCCCATAGGCTACATTTTCCCAGATGGATTTGGCAAAGGGATTGGATTTCTGGAAAACCATCCCCACTTTTTTACGGAGGTTTACAACATCAATATTTTTATCATAGATATGCACTCCGTCAATTTCCACACGGCCTTCCACACGGAAATTTTCAATCAGGTCATTCATCCGGTTCAGTGAACGCAGAAATGTTGACTTTCCGCACCCCGAAGGCCCGATAAAGGCGGTGACCTTCTTGTCCGGAATATCCATGGAAATATTTTTCAGCGCTTTATTGTTGCCGTAAAACACCGAAAGGTCCTGTACATGTACTTTAAAGTCTTTTTGTTCTTTCATGAACGCATTGCTTTTTTTCTGATCCGGTATCTGAGGAATACCGCAATCATACTGAGTGAAAATGTTAAGATGAGCAATACCAATGTGGTGGCGTACTGAATGGGAAGCGTTTCATCCACATTGGTTGATTGGGTCGACATAATGTAAACATGATATCCGAGCGACATAAACTGATCGCTCATTCGTGAAGGAAGATCAGCCAGATAGTACGCTGCTCCTGTGAACAGGATGGGCGCCACCTCACCGGCACCGCGACTGATAGCAAGAATTGTTCCGGTAAGAATTCCTGTAAACGATCCTGGCAAAACCACTTTGAGGATGGTTTGCCATTTTGTAGCACCCAATGCGAGGCTGGCTTCACGCATTTCCCGGGGAACCGTCCGGATAGATTCTTCCACTGAAACTATTACTATGGGGAGTGTGAGAAGGGCCATGGTAAGGCTTGCCCATAAAATATTCGGTTGTCCCCAATGTAAATTTCCATCATGAAAAAGGGCATCCATATTTGATCCGATAAACTTGATGAAGAAACCGAGTCCGAACAATCCAAAAATAATGGAAGGAACTACTGCCAGCGTTTTTACTGCAAACCGGATGCTTTTTGCTATAATTGAATTTTCAGAAGCGTATTCTGCCAGATATATTGCTGTAATTGCTCCAAAAGGTACTGCTGCCACAGTCATCAAAAGGGTCATAATCGCAGTTCCAACTATTGCCGGGAAAATGCCTCCTTTCGTCATGCCATCTTTTGGAAATTGGGTGATAAACTCCCAGGTAAGACTTTTCCATCCTCCGGAAATAACAATCGCCAAAATGCCCACAATGGCAAAAAGAATGAACAATACACTGATCAGTGTAAAACTCTTGAAAACGATATCTTTCGTTATTCGGTTCATCATTCATGAATTAAGTGCCCTGAAACCTCCTGATAATGCGGTTTCTGAAATAGAACTCTGCCAGGGCGTTCAGTATAAAAGTGAAAACAAACAACAGCGAACCAATCAGAAATAATACGCTGTAATGTGTATCTCCAAATACCACTTCAGCCATTTCTGCTCCAATGGTGGCAGAAAGGGTTCTGATGGAATCGAACGGATTTAATGAAATCAGTGCTGCATTGCCCGTAGCCATCAGGGCAATCATGGTTTCGCCGAATACCCTGCCAATTCCCAGCAACACCGCTGCAAATATCCCAGGTAATGCTGTCGGCAGGATCACCAGGAACGCCGTTTGCCGGAGACTTGCACCAAGGCCCAGACTCGCTTCCAGATAGGTACGGGGTACCGCCGAGAGGGCGTCTTCTGTAAGCGTATATATTACAGGAATTGCAGCCAGTGCCATGGCAACTCCGCCCACAAATGCATTCAGCCTTCCTGAATACCCGAAAAAATTTTGAAAAAAGGAAGCCAGAACCATCAGCGCAAAAAAACCGATTACTACCGAGGGGAAACCAGCCAGAAGTTCCAGTGCGGGTTTTAATATCTCCCGGATACGGGGTGGGGCGAAAATAGCAGTATAAACTGCTGCCAGAATGGCTATTGGAGCTGCAAACAATATGGCTATCAGTGTAATTTTTAATGTGCCCAGAAATAACGGAATTAACCCATACCGGGGATTGTCGGAGACCGGTTGCCAGTCGGCCGATACCAATGTAGATATCGCTTTCCTGTTTTCTGATCCCCCATGATTGTGATCTGTTTTGTCATCAGCAGCTTCATTTATTGGGGCAACCGCGTCCCCATAACTTTCAGGCTTCAGGGTTTCCTCATCAGTTCCTTCTGCTGTGTAGGATTCCGGTTTTAGTTCGCCTGCAGGCATTTCCTCAGCCAGGGGATCATATGTTTCAGGTGTAAGCGATGCAGATGATTTATCAACGGATACATGAGATTGCTCCGGAGGAGTCTGATCTCTGAACAGGGGCAAGGTTTCCCTGAAAACGAATACAAATATTAAAACGACAAAAGCGATCGACAAAAACGCAATAGTCCGGATCAACTTTTCCGAAAACCAGTCGCCGAACCTGAATTTTCTGCCGGAAACAAAGGCGGCAAAAGAAATTTCTTCTTTTGCGCCCTTTTTTACTTTGTCTTCTTTCTTCACGGGAATGATTGAATTATTTAACCGGGAAATATCCTACTTCTGTAATGATTTTTTGACCCTCGGCGCTTAAGATCCAGTCGATGTATTTTTTTACTTCACCGGTAGGACGGTTACGCATGTACAAATAAAGGTATCTGGTGATGGGATATTGATTTTTTGCAATGGTTTCAGGTGTCGGATGATAGGCGGGTGCCTGATTGTCTTTTTTTACTGCGCAATGTTTGACTCCTGCCGCGTAAGCGGCACCACCATATCCAATACCATTTTTATCCTTTTTAACCGCATTTACCACTGCTGCGGTTCCGGGGAGTGTCTGGCAACTGGCAGCATAATCGCCTTTTACCACTTCATCCTTGAAAAAGGAATAGGTTCCCGAACTGTTTTCACGACCATATAACTTGATGGGAGCGTCATCTCCGCCTACCTGCTTCCAGTTTGTGACCTTTCCCTGGTAAATATCACTGAGCTGTTTGATGGTGAGTTCATTTACCTTATTGGATTCATGAAGATAAATGGTAATTCCGTCTTTTGCACAGGGAATTTCAATTCCAAGGGTGTTATACCTGGCTTTAAGCTTTTCCACCTCGGAGGATTTAATAGGACGGCTTGAGTTGGCAATATCTGTTGTGCCATTAATCAGCGCTGCAATTCCAACACCTGATCCACCACCGGTAACCTGTATGGACACTGCATTATTTTTGTTCATGTAAATTTCAGCCCAGCGTTGTGCAAGAATCACCATGGTATCAGATCCTTTTACGGTAATCTTGGTTTGCTGGAGAAATGCGGAAGCTGTAATAAAAACAGCAACCAATGCCAGAATGATTAAATTTTTTGTTTTCATTATTTTGAATTTATAAGGTTCTTAAAATTTGGCCTGTAAACGAAGTCCGAATACATTGTCCTTTATATCGTCGGCAATGGTGCTATTCGTGTCATTTTTAGGAATTTCATAATTTACCGTGAGCCGGATGTTATCGTTCAGATAATATTGCCATGCCAGTGTAATGGTTTTATAAGCAACTTCTTTTTTAGCATCATCACCAGACAACTCTGTATTTGGATCGAAATAATCGTACCGGGCAACCAACTGGTTCTTTTTACCGATATTCTTAATCAGATAGGCATAATAGCCGGAGAACTTCCTGGTTTTATTTGGGTTGGATTTGGAATCTCCTGCGAAAGCATTCTTACCGGCAATGTATTCTCCTTTTATTGACATGCCTCCAAGAACATCAAAGTAAAGCTGTGCTTCACCCCCAAACCATTGTTTATCCATGTAAGAACCGGTATTTGAACTCACACTGTCCATCATGCTCTCATAATCCGAGATGTATTTGTTCTTTGCCATCAGGCCTCCAAAATACCCATGTGCACCAAAATCAATTCCGATTCCCGCAGATGGTATCTTAACCGAATACACAGCCCGGGCCATAACATCTTTCTTACTGTCCACATCTTTCGCTTCCTTTCCGGTGAAATTTCCGTTCAGCAAGGCAAGTTGCAATTTTAGCGGTACGGTGGAGGGATTGAATTCAAGTTTGGCACCCACTTCCCGCTCTCCGGGATAAATGGTACGGATTACGCGCGAGCGTTCCAAAACTTCACGCTGACTTGATGAATACTCTACTTCGTAGTTCAAACGGTTGAACTGTCCTGCCCATAATGAAAGTGAAGGAAGCTGTTTTAATGTTGCAACTGCATAAGCGTCTTTCAACGACAGGTTACCTGTGCTGAAATCGGGTTGTAAAACGAAAGTTACTCCATCGGTGGCTGCATAGGTGAATTTTACCCGGGCACGACGAATGTAAAATGTATTGTCCGGATCATTGGTTTTCACAAGTCCCGTTTGATAATGCTCGAATTGGGCCTGAATGTACCCTGAGATTTTAATTTTGTTGAGTTTGCTCAGATCGCCTTCATTCACAGCAATCCGTTCTTCCATGGCTGCAATTTTGCCTTCCAGAACTGAAATACTTTCTTTCAGAGAATCAGGTGCCTGTGCTGAGGCTTCAGGAATGGATGCAATTGTTATAAAACATACTGCATAAACAAGGTTTCTTAGTTTTGTTCTGATCATATTGTTTCTGTTTAGATTTTCATCTCACTTTAAATCACAGAACAAATTTCCTGTTTAGCTATGTCAAAAGAATTGCGGTTGTGTTACATTATTGTTACGATTTGGAAGGAAGTGAGGAAGTGAGGAAGTGAGGAGGTGAGGAGGTGAGGAGGTGAGGAAGTGACTAGTGACAAGCTGATCGCTGACTGCTGACTGCTGACTGCTGACCGGCTGCTCACCGATCACTGATCACTGATTACCCGAACAGTGGCTTTGTATAACGTGTTTCAAATCCTAATTCCCATTTTTTTCATCAGCAGTGATGCGTTCAGGCTTTTGCAAATGCCAGGGGTGAGCTTGTAGTCGAAATACAATTCTTCTCCGTCTATTTTTACATCGAAGTGATAATTGTCGATCCGGTTGGGAATTTCCAGTGCCAGATCGGCAAGTTTAAGGTCATGTGTGGCAATAATGGTCACAGCTCCGTAACCAATGAGCTGCTTAATGAGGGCCACCGATCCGGTATAGCGATCGTTTGAATTGGTGCCTCTCAGTATTTCATCCAGTAACAGCAGCACTTTATTTCTTTCTGCAGCCCTGATGATATCTGCCAGTTTCTTTAATTCGGCATAAAAAGATGAGGTATTGTTTTCCAGCGAATCGGAAATACGCATGCTGGTGAGCAGTTGAACGTGGGAAACTTCAAATGAAGCGGCACAAACCGGAGCGCCTGCCAGTGCAAGTACTATATTTACCCCAATGGTGCGCAAAAAGGTGCTTTTACCCGACATATTTGAGCCTGTGATGATTACCGATGTTCCGTTTTGATTGATTCCCAAAGAACTGGTCACCCTGCGATCTTCAGGTATCAAAGGATGTCCGGCATCTTCTGCCTTTAGCTTAAAATAATCGGGCAAAATCACAGGCTTCACCCAATCGGGATTATTAAAGGACATATTCCCAAGGCAAGACAAACACTCGAATTCGGCCATGGCCTCAAACCAATTAGCAATGACAGGCGCATGATCTTTCTTCCATTTTTCCAATGCCATGCACCAATGCAGATCCCAAAAGAAAAAAAGATTCAAAGGAATGGCGACCATAACATTCATACGTACATCCAGTCTGCTTACCAGTCTGGAAAGCTTTTTTATCTGATCCGAAACATCCTGGGACCCGGCTGTAAAGTTTCGGCTCAGCATGGTTAATTTTTCAGACTGGAATGATTGCTTTTCTATCATTTCGATGGTCCCGGCATACAATTCCAACATGCCTGATGACTGTGCCACCTGGTTGTGCAAATGTGCAATTCTGCTGCTGAATGAAAAATATACAACAGCATTGAGGATAAGTACCATTGCGAGTACAGAAAAGGGCAGACCTGAAATTACCGCAGCAATACCTGCCAAACTGAGAACGGTCAGGGAAATTAAACACGGTAATAGGAATTTCTTTCCGGAAAAGTAGTTATCAGTGGAGGTCCACCGGATGATTTCTGCGGGATCTTCAATGGCATTGCTTTTTTCATATCCCAGGGTCATCAGTTCCTGACGCCATTCAATCATGGGTCCGAGTTCCTTTACTGCAGCCTGGCGCAATGCAATATCTTGCATGGATGCAGGAGCTTTGAGCCATCCGGCAAGCATATCGGATGCAGGTTTGCTGGTGGTGCGGTTGATATATTGAAACAGGGAAGCAGGGCCAAAAATGTCCAGATCATGGGCATAAGGATGCTCCTGGCTTATATATGAAGCCCCATCCGGAAATACTTTGAAATCGCCCGACAGACACTTTTCTTCCCGGTCATTGATTTCTTCCAGATAGCGGTAATGATTTTTTTGTTTTTCTGTTTTAACATACAGCTTGATCATCCAGCCAAAAATCATCAAACCCAAAGCCAGCACCAAAAAAGCAGCTTGCATGGAAAAGGAGGCCATGATGAAAAACATTCCTACGGCACCTGAAAATGAAATCAGACGGGCCATGGAAAGCAGGTTCTCCTTTTTTTGAAGCAAATCTGCCTGCTGCCTAAACCCCGATGTACGGGTCTGATAAAATTCGCGCGTTGTCATATCTCATATTACAGGGGTAAATCTATAGAAATTCAAACACTTTTTAACAGTTTCTGTATAGAGGCTTTTACCATATTATTTTTTACATTTGCGATTCAGCTTTAAAAGCTGAGAAATTTAGTTTTATCCCTGAGCACATGACAGTTTGGATATTGCGTCTCACACGACAATGATAGCGGCATGTTCAGCCAGGTACAATTTCAACTTTATTAAATTATAATGGAATACAATTTCAGTGCAATTGAGAAGAAGTGGCAACAATACTGGGAGGACCATAAAGTATTCAAAACCAATGACGATTTCAGCAAAAAGAAGTATTATATATTGGATATGTTTCCATACCCGTCAGGAAGCGGCTTGCATGTAGGCCATCCTGAGGGTTATACCGCAACAGATATTGTCAGCAGATATAAAAGAATGAAGGGATATAACGTTCTGCATCCGATGGGGTGGGACGCTTTTGGATTGCCTGCTGAACAATATGCCATTCAAACCGGTACGCATCCTTCCATTACCACAAAAAACAATTGTGATACATTCAGACGCCAGATCAAATCGCTTGGATTGGGATACGACTGGGACCGGGAGATCAACACAACCGACAAAAAATACTTCCGTTGGACTCAGTGGATTTTTATTCGTTTATATAATACCTGGTTTGATGAAAAATTACAGAAGGGAAGACCCATCAGCGAACTTCCCATTCCTGAGGATATCCGGAAAGAAGGTCAAAAAGCTGTAAAGGAATACATTAACGGTAAACGCTTGGCCTATTATGACAATGCACAGGTTTGGTGGTGTTCGCATTGCCGGATTGTATGTGCCAATGAAGAAGTTCTCACAGATGGCTCCCATGAGAAATGCGGAAATGTTGTTGTCCGGAAAAACCTGAAACAATGGATGCTTCGGATTCCTTTTTATGCAGAGCGTTTGTTATTGGGACTTGAAAATCTTGATTGGCCCGAAGGCGTGAAAGATATGCAGCGCAACTGGATTGGCAAATCCACCGGCGCAGAAGTCGATTTCCGGATTGACGGACTCAATCAGAATTTACGGGTTTACACAACACGGCCCGATACATTGTTCGGAGCCACCTATATGGTGATTGCCCCCGAGCATCCGATGATTCATGAAATTGCTACTCCTGAGCAATCCGCAGCTGTAAATGCATACATCCAGGCTGCTTCTTTGAAATCAGATCTCGACCGAACCGATCTGGCAAAAGATAAAACCGGGGTATTTTCAGGAAGGTATGCCATCAATCCGGTGAACGGCAAAAAAATTCCCATCTGGGTTGCCGATTATGTGCTGATTGGTTATGGTACCGGTGCCATTATGGCTGTTCCCGCGCATGATACACGCGACTTTGAATTTGCCGAAAAATTCAATCTGCCTATTGATTGCATTATGGATCCTGCCGGTGCAGATGAAGCACTCAGGACACAGGTTTTGCAAGGTAAAGCATGCTGGACCGAAGATGGCAGCTATATCAATTCATCAGCCTCAGAAACAGGACTTGATATCAATGGTCTTAATAAAGAAAACGGCATCCGCGTAATTATCGAATGGCTTGACAAAAAAGGCATTGGTAAGCCCACTGTAAATTATAAATTGCGTGACTGGCTGTTCAGTCGCCAAAGATACTGGGGAGAGCCTTTCCCGGTGATACATTGGGAAGATGGGGAAATTGAAATTCTGGATGACAAACAGTTGCCGTTGGAACTGCCTGAATTACAAAATTACCAGCCGGGTGCTGATGGCGAATCTCCTCTTTCCAATGCAAAAGACTGGCTTGAAGTCACAAAAGACGGAAGAAAAGGAAGACGTGAGACCAATACCATGCCACAATGGGCCGGATCATGCTGGTATTATCTCCGGTATATTGATCCAAAAAATGATGAAGCTCCTTTCTCAAGTGAAAAAGAGAAATACTGGATGCCAGTGGATCTATATATAGGAGGTGCTGAACATGCCGTTCTGCACTTATTGTACAGTCGATTCTGGCACAAAGTTCTGTTCGATCTGGGTATTGTTTCAACCGATGAACCCTTTCAGAAGCTGTTTAACCAGGGAATGATACTGGCATTTGCCTATGAAACAGCAACCGGGGCAAAAATTCCGGTGGATTTGGTGGAGGATCGGAATGGAAAATATTTTCACAAGGAAACCGGTGAGGCTTTGAAGCAGATCGTTGCCAAAATGTCTAAATCGCTCAAGAATGTTGTAAACCCTGATGATGTGGTGAAGAAATATGGAGCGGATTCACTGCGGCTTTATGAAATGTTCATGGGCCCGCTCGATGTCATTAAGCCCTGGGCTGATAATGGCGTTAAGGGAGTATATGGTTTCCTGAATAAGGCAGCCCGCTTCTTCGGGGATCCGGCCAATACCAACGCTGCAGAGGACGATAAAGAAATACTGAAAAGCCTGCATCAAACCATTAAGAAAGCTGGACAGGATATAGAAAATCTGCGATTTAACACGGCGATTGCGCAGATGATGATTTTTACAAATCTCTGTATTAAAAAAGGAAAGGTTACCCGCAATACCGCTGAAAATTTTGCTTTAGTGCTTGCACCCTTTGCCCCACATCTTGCTGAAGAAATCTGGGAGATCCTTGGAAACCCTCCAAGCATTAGCCAACGTATTTTTCCTCAGGCAAATGAAACATATCTGCAAGAGGATTCGTTTGATTATCCGGTATCCTTTAATGGCAAGCTCCGCTTCAAGCTCACCCTGCCACTTTCAATGCAGGCCAATGAAGCAGAACAGGCTGTAAAAGAAGATCCGCAATCAAAGAAGTATCTTGAGGGCAAACAAATTAAAAAGATCATCTTTGTACAAGGCAAAATTATTAACGTTGTTGTAGGGTAAACCATGAAAAAAAGAACTAAAATCGCACTGATTGGTATCACAATCATCTTTCATCTGGGAATCGCCTGTTGGTTTTTAATTCCACGATATGAAAGTAACTTTCTTCAGGGAGGTATTGTCGACTCCTCTGCATTTAACAGGCCGGCTCCTAAACTATACGGACTGGCAGTAGACTCATTTAACATTGAGGCAAACATTGTGAAGCGCGACCAGAATATGGGTAAGATTCTGTCCAGTTATTCGCTTCCTGAGCGTGCCTTTACGCAGCTCATGTTATATGGGTCGGAAATATTTGATTTGAGAAAAATCCGTAATGGAAATAAATACACCGCATTTCTGTCGAAAGACACTTTGTATACCCTGAAATATCTGGTATATGAGCATTCTCCGGTGGAATATGTGATGTTTGATTTTACCGACAGTGTAAGGGTGACTGTGAAACAAAAAGAAGTGATGAAACGCCAGCAGAAAGTGAGTGGCGAAATCGTGACTTCTTTGTGGGATGCCATTACCAAAAACAACATCAACCCGCTGGTGGCCATACAACTTTCTGAGATGTATGCATGGACCGTAGATTTCTTCGGGTTACAGACTGGTGACCGTTTCACAGTTGTTTATGACGAAATGTATGTAGATACCGTATCCATAGGTATCGGAAAAATATATGCTGCCAGTTTTTACCATGGTGGTAAGGAATTAAGAGCCATTCCTTTTGTTCAGGATAATGTGGAGTCGTATTACGATGAGAATGGAAATAGTTTGAGGCGCGCATTTTTAAAAGCGCCCTTAAGATATTCACGCATCAGCTCTCGTTTCTCAGGCAGCCGGATGCATCCTGTCTTAAAAATCAGAAGGCCGCATTATGGTGTTGACTATGCTGCACCCACCGGAACTCCGGTATATGCAATCGGTGATGGCCGGGTAATTATGGCAAGTTATCAGAGAGGATCAGGCAGAATTATAAAAATCAAGCATAATGGGGTATATACTTCAACCTATATGCATTTGAGCGGTTTTGGCAAAGGCATCAGCCAGGGAAAATATGTGGCGCAAGGCGAACTTATCGGATATGTGGGAAGTACAGGTCTTTCTACGGGTCCACACCTAGATTTCAGAGTTGCCAGAAATGGTTCGCCCATTGATCCGCTGAAAATGGAATCCCCATCGGTAGATCCGATCCGAACAGCGAATCTTGAAGCTTTCAATTCTGTGAAATTAGCGGTTTTGGATATGCTGGATGCTCAGGAGCAATCGCAAATTGCCCTGGACGCGCACCAGGAAGAAGCTTCTTCTTTTGAACTACCCACCTTGTTGCCCAAGCAACAAACCAATTAAAATATTGAACCCCGCCGATGGCGGGGTTTTTTGTTGTTATGATTCCCTTAAAAAAGGCGATCCTTTCTTTCAGAGCCAGATTTTTTTTACATTATCTGTTTATTCTCGTTTTTTTACTATTTTTACGGCCCTGAAATATTGAAAGGAGAGATGGCCGAGTGGTCGAAGGCGCACGCCTGGAAAGTGTGTAATCGCCAAAAGCGGTTCATGGGTTCGAATCCCATTCTCTCCGCAAAAGAATGAAAACAACAACCCGGGCTCTGCCCGGGTTTTTAAATGAATACGGGGCAATCAAGCTTGCTTGAATTGCCCCGTATTCATTTAAAAAATACCACAATGCGAAGCATTAGGGCTTGTGTATTTATTCTTTTGCAAGGTTCTCCCCCCAGGGATCACGCTAGTAATCCCATTCTAACCGGTCCCTGAGCCTGTCGAAGGGCCCGTCATCTCCCCCCTCAACGATGTGCTCAGATACTGGCGTATCCAGGCATTGTCATTGCTTACACCGGTAAGGTACATGAGCTTGGTTACTGCTGCTTCGGTGGTAATGTCGTGCCCACTGATGACTCCTGCTTCGGACAACCGCCTGCTGGTTTCGTACAATCCCATTTCCACACTACCCGTTTTGCATTGGGTTACATTCATTACAATGATCCCCGATTTTAATCCTTTTTCTACCGTTTCCAAAAACCAGTCTTCCTCGGGGGCATTACCGGCACCAAACGTTTCCAGAATTAATGCACGAAGGCCGGGAATCTGAAAGGCGGCCTCAACAGCATGTCTGCTGATGCCCGGAAACAGTTTTAATAAGGTAATGTTGTTGTTAAGTTCCTTATGAACAACCAATGGCTCCTTTTTTGAAGTATAGTGTATGGCATTGGCATTGTAACGGATATGCACACCGCTTTCAGCAAGAGGCGGGTAATTGCCCGAAATAAAGGCGTTGAAATCTTCTGTATTGTTTTTGGTGGTGCGATTACCCCGGTATAACCGGTTTTCAAAGAAAATACCCACTTCGGGAACTACAGGACTGCCATTTTTCGATGCCGAAGCGATTTCCAGCGATGAGATGAGGTTTTCCTTGGCATCGGTGCGCAGTGACCCGATCGGTAGTTGCGATCCGGTAAAAATCACAGGTTTACCCAGGTTCTCAAGCATGAAACTTAAAGCGGATGCCGAATAGGCCATCGTGTCTGTGCCATGCAATACGATGAATCCATTGAATTTATGGTAGTTGTTTTCAATGATCTCAGCAACTTTAACCCAAACAGAAGGTCTGATATTGGAGGAATCCAGCGGAGGGTTGAAGGCATAGGAACTCAGGTTGAAACCAAACTTTTTAAGTTCAGGAACTTCCTCCAGGATGTTGTCGAAACGGAAAGGCTTTAAAGCACCGGTTTCCTGATCCTGCACCATCCCTATTGTTCCACCTGTATAAATGATCAGTATGGATGTTTTACCTGTCATGTGATGGAAAAAATATGTTCATTGCATTTTTTGTGGTAATACGGGCGACTTCTTCCAAAGGTACATTTTTAATCTTCTGAATATGCTGAGCAATATCAGGGATATAACTGCTTTCATTTCTCTTTCCTCTGTAGGGAACCGGAGTGAGATAGGGTGCGTCTGTTTCCAAAACAATGTATTCCAGGTCTACTTCACAGAGAATCGAAGGCAGATCTGATTTTTTATAGGTAACCACACCGCCGATTCCCAACATAAAACCCTGGCGGGTCACTTCTTTTGCTATGTCCAGGTTTCCTGAAAATGCATGAAAAACACCCCGGATACCGCTTCCATAGTAGGGCCTTATGGTTTCAAGAATTTCCGGAAACGATTCCCGTGCGTGAATAACCACGGGAAGCTTATATTGCAGCGACAATTCGAGCTGCCTTTTAAACACAATGACCTGCTCTTTAAGAAATGTTTTGTCCCAGTACAAATCCATGCCGATTTCGCCGATTGCGATGTAATTCCTTTGCTGCAAAGTCCCTTCAATGGCCTCCATTTCTCTTTCATAGTCTGCTTTCACTGAGGTTGGATGCAGTCCCATCATTGAAAAACAGTTTTCCGGAAATGCGTCTGCCAGCTGGTTCATGGGGATCACTGAAGAAGTATCGATATTTGGCAGCAATATTTTGGTAACACCCCTTTGAACGGCCCTGTCTACGGTTTCTTCACGGTCGGTATCAAACTCAGGCAAATAGAGGTGAGAATGGGTATCTATAAATTCCATCATGCTAATAGGTTGATTTACAAAGATAGCATAAAACGGAAAGCAGGGTGAAGCCGGATCAGAGCAACTGATATACCCTTCCGGGCAGGCATTTTACCATGCCTTTAAATTCCATACTGAGAAGCGATGCAGAAATTTTACTCACCGGCATATCACAACGCATGGCTAAAATGTCAATGGTGGCACATTTTTCGTTTTTCAGAAATCCGGCAATATGTTTTTCCTCATCGCTCATTTGCAAAAACAAATCTTTCTGAACGGGAACTCCGGGTTCGCTTTTTTTCCAGTCCATGATATAACAGATGTCCTCCATATTTTCAACAAGTGCTGCACGGTTTGTCCTTATGAGCCTGTTGCAGCCCGCTGACATCCGGTCATTTACCTTACCGGGAAATGCAAAAACATCCCGGTTGTAAGAATTTGCAATATCAGCCGTAATGAGCGCCCCTCCTTCGGGTCCGGATTCCACAACAACTGTTGCATCTGCTATGCCTGCCACAATGCGGTTACGCTTCACGAAGTTGGGTGCATCAGGCTTTGCATGATGCAGAAATTCAGTAAGAAGTCCTCCTTTTTCCGCAATTTCGCAGGCGATATCCCTGTGTGATGCCGGATATATGGTTGATAAACCATGACCGAGAACGCCCACAGTATCGAGATTGTGTTTTAAGCTGGCCTTGTGGGCACATACGTCAATGCCATATGCCAGACCACTTACGATAAGCACATCAGGATGAGCAATAGCGAGTTGTCCGACCAGTTCCCGGGTCATGCTTTTTCCATAATCAGTAGGCATTCGGGTGCCAACAATGCTGATTACTTTCTTTCTGTTGAATTCGACAAATCCCTTCATATAAAGAATCACCGGGGCATCTTCACAGTGGGTAAGCCTCCCGGGATAATTATCGTCGAGATAAAAGTATGCTGCTATTTTATGTTTTGTAATGAATTCAATCTCAGCGTCTGCCACATCCAGATGGTTGGATTTTTTAATCAGCTTAGCCAGCCGGTCCGCTATGCCGGGTATTTTTGAAAGATGGGCCTGCTTTTCTTTAAAAACAGCTTCCGCACTGCCGCAATAAGCAATGAGTCTCCGGGTGAGAACAGGACCAATTTTCGGTATCAGTCCGACGGCAATCTTATAACGTAAATCCGATGCAACGTTGAATTCGGGCATGATGAAATCCAATAACTGAAACAATAACGCAAAAACTTCCGCCGGGGCGGATCCATATTTTATTTCTTTTTCTTTAATGCATTTAACGAAAAGAGCAATGAGTAACGTTCTTCCTCACTCAGGGCTGAAATAGAAACAGGTGGATATTTAGCCAGTCCCTTGTGGGTACTCTTAAATAATACCAGACTTTCCCGATAGCGCATAAGAAACGATTTGAGTTCATATCCGCCAAACTCTTTTTTAGGTATTTCTATGGAGTTCTTTTTGGATGTAAACATGGCAGGTGAAAAATACCGGAGTACAATTTTATCCGATTCATCATTATAATAGATGTAATGATAATTCCGGAATGACTCATATAAAGCAAATATCATGTAAGAGACGGCAAAAAATATGGCAAGCAGATTGTTGCTTAATCCTTTGATGAGGTCGTTACGAAAGGGGACAAAGAGAAGCACGCATATCACTACAACGAGAATCATCAATGCGATAAATTTTCCTTTTGTCTTACGGATAATTGTTTTGTCAATATCAATGATCATGTTTTCAGGTCTTATTTCAAAGTTAATGATAATGGGTATTCGTGCAAAAATAAAATGGACCTATCTTTTCTGAAGAAAATAATCTTTTAAAAGCTGGCTGCATTCATTCTTTAATACACCTCTTTGGACCGTTGTTTTGGGATGTAAAAACGACTGTCTGACAAGTGAATAGCCTCTTTTTTCATCATCAGCGCCAAAAACCAGTTTTCCCAATTGCGCCCAGAAAGTAGCACCGGCACACATAATACAAGGCTCCAATGTTACATAAAGTGCACATTCATTCAGATATTTACCGCCAATAGCGTTGGTAGCTGCAGTGATGGCCTGCATTTCGGCATGGGCAGTAGGGTCGTTCAGCGCTTCAGTGAGGTTATGTGATCTGGCAATGATCCGGTTGTTCCAGACAACCACAGCTCCTACCGGCACTTCATCACGTTCAAAAGCCATACGCGCTTGTTTGAGCGCTTCATTCATGAAATAAGCATCGCTATAAAGTTCCATAAGCAAATATTGCAATAAATTCCTATTTTCGCATTCATATTCAATTGATATTTATTATGTACAGAACGCACACCTGTGGAGCCTTGCGAATCAGTGATCAAGGAAAAAACGTAACGTTGAGCGGATGGATTCAACGTTCACGTGATTTGGGCGGAATGACTTTTATTGACCTGCGCGATCGCTATGGAATCACCCAGCTGGTATTTAATATGGATGCCCATGCTGATTTATGCAAGCAAGCAAGAGCGCTGGGCCGTGAGTTTGTGATTGCCGTAGATGGCATTGTTAATGAACGAAGCAATAAAAATCCCAAAATGCCTACGGGAGACGTCGAAATACAGGTTTCTGCCATTCGGGTTTTAAACACCTCCCAGACGCCTCCATTCACCATTGAAGATGAGTCTGACGGAGGCGATGAACTCCGTATGAAATACAGATATTTGGATTTAAGAAGGAATCCACTTAAAAACAACCTGCAGTTGCGTCATCAAATGGCTTTTGAAACCCGAAATTATCTCAACAGCCAGCAATTTATAGAAATTGAAACCCCGGTATTGATAAAAAGCACGCCTGAAGGAGCACGCGACTTTGTGGTTCCTTCCAGGGTAAATTCAGGACAATTTTATGCGTTGCCCCAATCACCGCAAACATTTAAGCAATTGCTGATGGTTGCAGGATACGACCGGTATATGCAGATTGTAAAGTGCTTCAGAGATGAAGACCTGCGTGCCGACCGCCAGCCGGAGTTTACACAAATCGACTGTGAGATGTCATTTGTACATCAGGAAGATGTGCTCCATATTTTTGAGGGTTTGATCCGCCATTTGTTTCATGCGGTTAAGGGAATTGATTTCTCTGAGCCATTCCCCCGGATGTCATGGGCTGATGCCATGGCAAAGTATGGAAATGACAAGCCCGACATTCGTTTTGGAATGGAGTTCGTTGAACTGACTGATGATGTAAAAGGAAAAAACTTTTCTGTTTTTGATACTGCAGCTTATATAGGAGGTATTGTAGCTTCCGGTTGTGCAGAATATACAAGAAAACAGATTGATGAGTTGACGGAGTTTGTAAAGAAGCCGCAAATCGGTGCCAAAGGATTGGTTTATATTCGCATAAACAGCGATGGAACCGTAAAATCATCCATTGATAAATTCTATACCCCTGAAGAATTACAAAATATTGCTTCGAAATCTGGTGCAAAATCCGGTGACCTTATCCTGATCCTTGCCGGTGAACGGATTCCTACATTAAAGGCCTTAAGCGAATTGCGTCTTGAAATGGGAAGCCGGATGGGCCTTCGCAGAAAAGATGTATTCAAACCCCTCTGGGTGATTGATTTTCCATTGCTGGAATGGGATGAGGAGACCAAAAGATATTACGCCATGCACCATATGTTCACCAGCCCCAAGCCTGAAGATATTCCCCTGATTGAAACCGATCCTGGAAAAGTACGGGCTAACGCGTACGACTGTGTAATTAACGGAAATGAAGTAGGAGGAGGTTCCATCCGGATCCATGATGAGCAATTGCAAAAGTTGATGTTTAAAACACTCGGATTCACTGATGCAGAAGCAGAGAAACAATTCGGATTTCTGCTCGGAGCGTTCCGCTATGGTGCTCCGCCTCATGGAGGAATTGCTTTCGGACTCGACCGGCTTGTATCCATTTTTGCAGGAGAAGACTCCATCCGTGATGTGATCGCTTTCCCGAAAAACAATGCCGGCAGGGATGTGATGGCCGATTGCCCGGCTGAAATTTCCGACGTACAACTTAAAGAACTTTCTATCCGGGTACAATCGTGATCGGTGTCCGAAATCGAACATCACCTGTATCGAAACAATACAGGATTAAAAAGTCCGAAATATACTTTAAAGTATTGATATACAGACATTAAAATAGTTTGGCACAGTTCGTGTTTATACTGTTTTCATCAAACTAAAAATTAAAAAAATGAAAACAAAAATGAACATCACGAAAGCTGCCAAGACCGGTTTAGTTTCTTTAGCTTTATTTGCAACTCCCGCTTTTATTTTTGCGAATGATTCCAATGAATCTGCACAGATTTATGATCGCATGGATCAAATTGCCATGAACATTGAAAATGCTCTTCGTTATGTTGCTCCGGCAGAGGAAACAGTTCTTTTATGTGAAGCTGAAACAGCAGACGCAGTTAATACGAGACTGGATTATATGATGACAGCGATTGAAGAATCCATCAGATATAAAGCTCCTGAAGTTTCTGAAGATATTGAAGAATATGAACTGAATGCTGCAATGGAAAGACTCGAGAATCATTTCCTGGCTGTAGAACAATCAATCAAGTTTTAGTACAGCCAGGAATGCTGACTGCGGAACTTCTACGCTTCCGATCTGTCGCATTCTTTTCTTGCCTTTCTTCTGCTTCTCAAGCAACTTACGTTTACGGGTAATATCACCCCCATAGCATTTAGCAGTTACATCCTTCCGAACAGCCTTGATGGTTTCACGGGCGATAATCTTAGCCCCAATTGCCGCCTGAACGGCAATATCAAATTGCTGCCGCGGGATCAGTTCTTTGAGTTTTTCACAGATTTTTCTTCCGAAAGTATAAGCATTATCCCTGTGAATCAGAGATGATAATGCATCAACTTCTTCACTGTTTAGCAGGATGTCCAACCGAACCAAATTGGCTGGCTTATAGCCGGTATAATGATAATCAAATGAGGCATAGCCTTTGGAAATACTTTTCAGCTTATCATAGAAGTCGAAAACAATTTCCGCCAACGGCATTTCAAACACGAGCTCTATCCGGTTTGTGGTCAGATAAACCTGGTTTTTCAATGTACCTCGCTTGTCAATACATAACTTCATTACAGGGCCTACATAATCTGCCTGACAGATGATTTCTGCTTCAATGTAAGGCTCCTCTATAAAATCAATATAGGTAGGGTCGGGGAGTCCCGAAGGATTATGTACATCAATAGATTCTCCCTTATTTGTAATCACTTTGTAGGATACGTTGGGCACTGTATTGATTACATCCATGTTAAACTCACGATCCAGCCTTTCCTGTACGATTTCCATATGCAGGAGTCCAAGAAATCCGCAGCGGAAACCAAATCCTAAGGCCGCAGAACTCTCAGGCACAAAAGAAAGTGAAGCATCATTCAACTGAAGTTTCTCCAGCGACGCTCTTAATTCCTCATAGTCATCAGCATCAATAGGGTAAATCCCGGCAAAAACCATCGGTTTTACCTCAACAAATCCCCCGATTGCTTTATCGCACGGGCGTGCAACATGTGTGATCGTATCTCCCACTTTAACATCACGGGCCGATTTGATCCCTGATATGATGTAACCCACATCACCCGTACTTAAGGAAGATCGGGATTCAAACTTTAATTTTAAAACACCGATTTCATCTGCCTCGTATTCCTTACCCATATTCACAAACTTCACTTTGTCGTGAACTTTTACGGTCCCATTTAATATTTTGAAATATACAAATATGCCGCGGAAGGAATTAAAAACAGAGTCGAATATAAGTGCCTGCAATGGGGCGTCCGGATCACCTTTAGGCGCAGGTATTTCTTTGACAATTCGTTCAAGAATTTTATCCACACCAAAGCCCGTTTTAGCGCTTACTTCAATAATTTCTTCCCGTTTACAGCCAATCAGGTCCACAATTTGATCCTTTACCTCCTCAGGCATGGCGCTGGGCATATCCATTTTGTTTAGAACCGGAATGATTTCCAGTCCATGGTCGACAGCCTGATATAAGTTTGATATGGTTTGGGCCTGTATTCCCTGTGTTGCGTCTACAACCAGGAGAGCTCCTTCGCATGCTGCAATTGCACGTGATACCTCATAGGAGAAATCAACATGACCAGGGGTATCAATTAAATTCAGGATATACCTCGTGCCTTCAAATTCATATTCCATTTGGATGGCATGACTCTTAATGGTAATACCACGTTCCCGCTCAAGGTCCATATTATCCAATACCTGGTCCTGAAAATCGCGATCTGACAAGGTATGCGTCAATTGAATCAACCGGTCGGCCAGAGTGCTCTTACCATGGTCGATATGTGCTATAATGCTGAAATTTCGGATTTTATCCATCGATTATTCTTATTCCAATGTGGCACAAAGATATTTATTTGGCAATAATTATTACTTTAGTGCGAATCTATTTAATGAATGTTTGATGAAACCTGAATCTTTGGAGATCATTGCCTGTGATTTCAGCAATCCGCTGCATCGTGAAGCGCTTGTTAATCTGATGAATGAATATATTGCCGATAAAATGGGCGGTGGAGAACCCTATACAGATGATCAGAAAATCAAGCTGGTTCAGGGACTGCGCGATCATCCCACGTCCATGGTATTTTTTGCAATAACTGAAAACAGTTTTGTTGGCCTGGTGAATTGTTTTGTCAATTTTGCCACCTTTACCGTTAAACCTTTCATCAACATTCACGACGTAATTGTCACAGAAAAGTGGCGTGGAAAAGGAGTTGGACGAAAAATGCTTGAACGCGTCATTGATGAAGGGCGGAAAATTGATTGCTCCAAAATTACACTGGAGGTCAGGGAAGACAATAAACGTGCACGCAGCTTGTATCAAAGTCTGGGATTTGATGATGCAGATCCCCGGCAACTTTACTGGGCTAAATTTTTTTAGTTATTCCTGCCGCAGCAGATCACCCGGATTTGCACAGGCCGATTTGCAGGTATGATAATATACCGTTAAAAAGGCAAAAACGGCAACGATCATCATAGCACTTATAAATGTGATAATGTCCGGCTTAATATGATAGGCATAGTCATTTAGCCATCTGTGTGCCAGAAACAGGACCGCGATCCAGGCCAGTGCCGAAGCAGCAACAATCAGCACAGACAAACTTGAAGCACGTAGCAGAAAAATTTTGAAGCTGCTTGCACCCATGGTTTTCCGGATGCTTACGTCGTGCTGGTTACTGTGATAAAAATATGATACGAGTCCCAGTAAGCTCAGACAAGCCATGAGAACGTTGATCACTGATAAAAGCAGAAATATCCGGGCAGTAGTTTGAACGGGCTTGTAATAATCTCTTCGATCCTGATCGAGATAATAATAAACAAAAGGATATGCGGTAGTATAACGCTCCCATGTTTGTTTAATAAAATGAATGGTGGATTCCGGATGATCGGGCTTAATACGTACAGTTAAATAACCTTCAAAATTTCCGGGCATTAATGTCATCACGAGGGGACGGATGCGGTTTTCAAGCGTTTCGAAATAGAAATCCTTTACTACTCCGATTATTGTATAAGAATGAGTGAGCCCCGGCTTATCTGTCAATTGAATCAGTGTTTTGCCCAACGGGTCTGTTATTCCAAATTCACGCGCAGCAGTTTCATTGATGACACATGCTGATGAGTCTGTTTTTAAAGTTGTGGTAAAAAACCGGCCGGAGGCTATCCTGAACTTATATGTTTTATCAAAATCATGGCTGACCATCATAGTGGAAAGAGAAACATTATCCCTAGCAGTAGACCCTTTGAGATAATAGGGGAATCTTGGGAAACCACTTCCCAATGACACATTTGCATTCGCTGAAATGATAATGTCCGGATGTGCATTGATATCCTTTTTGAATTGCTCAAGTTGACCGGCCAATGCATCAGGACGCCGGATGACAATAAGATTCTCAGTATCGTACCCTCTGTCCTTATTAATCAGGAATCGGTATTGTTTGATCACAACCGAAGTCATTGCTACAGCTGCTACGGCCAGAAACAACTGAAGAAATGACAACCCGATACGAAGTCTTCCTTTGTCAGGATAATCTCCCCATTTATTGCGCATTACCATTCGCGGATCAAAAGACGAAAGGTACCATGCAGGATACAGGCCTGAAAAAATTCCTACAGCTGCAATCAGGGCAATCAGAAGGACGAACCCCTGAGAATTAAAAAGCTGAGCAAGACTTAAATTCAATCCAATATAGGCACTAATGGCAGGTAATGTAAGTTCAGTAATAAATAGTGCCAGTGCCATAGCCAGAAAAGCGAGCAAAGAAGATTCCATGAGGAACTGAATGACGAGGGATCGTCTTTCCGAACCTGAAATCTTTCGAATGCCTACTTCCAGTACACGTTGTGCAGATTGGGATGTAATAAGGTTTACAAAATTCAAACAGGATAAAATAAGAATAATTGCTGCGAGAGCAATGAGTATGTACACATATTGGTACTTCCCTGAGGGTTCAAATTCAGCGGCATATTCCGATTCCAGATGAATCTCCGTTAAGGGCTGTAAATTAAAATGATAAAAGCTCTTTGCGCCAAGCGATTTCTGGTCTTCCAAATTCAGTAAATCAGCATAATCCGGCAGGACATATTGGTTCACAATGTTTTGCAAGCCTTTTTGAACCGACGGCAGATCAGCTCCTTTTCGAAGCATGAGATAGGTGTATAAATAATTAACCACCCATCTGTCGTTATTGAGCATTTCATCAAATGTGGATAATGTTCCTACCATCTCAAAATGAAGATGTGAATTCTCAGGAACATCCTTCATCACGCCTGTTACCATATAAAATGTGGAGTCATTTTCCACCCGAAGCCTTTTGCCAACCGGATTTATATCTCCAAAGTATCTTTTTGCTGCCTTCTCACAAAGCACAATGCTATAGGGCCTGGATAGCACTTCATCCGGGTCTCCGTAAATCAGGGGGAAGGAGAAAACTTTAAAAAAACCGGGATCCGAAAAAATAACAAGATCCTCATTATACCGCAAACTGTCGTATCTTAAGAGCCATGCACCAAATCGTGCAACACGTACAGCTTCCTCGACTTCAGGAATCTCTTTCTTAGCTGTCCGGGCGAGTGGAGTAGATGTAACAGCGATTTTCATGGTATTATCGGCTATTCTGGAATGCACGGCAACCCGATAAATTCTCTTTGCATGCTCATGAAAGCGGTCGAAGTTTATTTCCTTATGGGCATAAAGAAATATGACAATGCTAAAGGAAATACCAATAGCAAGCCCAAAGATATTTATGAGAGTCTGTATCCCATTTTTCATAAATACCCGAAATGCCATTTTGAAATAATTGCTAATCATGGGCGTAATTCATGCTGCCAATGGAAAAACAACATTCATGCCATAATTATCAAGTAGTTGACTACAAAGAGGTAGCAAATTACTCGGGATAAATGGAAATGCCCGTTTTTGATACAAACCATGTCCGAAAATGGACACGATTGCCCCATGGCTCAGGCTGCCAGTTGATTTAAATATTCAACTGCCCCTCTTGGGTCGGGAGAATAGAAATCGGCCCCAATTTGTTTGCAGAATTCAATATTTACAGGTGCTCCGCCAACCAGTACTTTTGTGCTTTCTGATGCAGCTTTAATTTCCTTTACAATATTCGCCATATTTGCCATGGTTGTAGTAAGCAGGGCTGACAAGCCTACCATGCATCCCGGATTTTCTTTGATGGCTTTAATAAAGCGGGCGGCATTTACATCCACTCCCAGATCGATAACTTCCCATCCGGCGCCTTCAATCATCATACATACCAGATTTTTTCCGATATCATGAAGATCGCCTGTAACCGTTCCGATGACTACTGTTCCTTTTCGCTTTACAGCACCTGTAAGAAAGAACGGTTTTATATGAACCATTGCTGTAGTCATGGCTTTAGCAGACATCAGCATATGGGGAACAAAAACCTTGTTTTCCGAAAATTTCTTGCCAACGCGCTCCATACCAATCACCATCCCTTCATGCAAAATTCTTTCAGGAGATATTCCGTCCTGTAAAGCCTTTGCTGTAAGCTCATCGGCCCCTATTTGTCCTTTCATTTCAGGAGGAAAGGGAGATGCTGCATTAATTTTTCCAAATTCAATACAGTGCGAAATTTGTTGTATCAAATCATCCATAATGTTATAGTAAAAGATTATTAATTGTTTTTATGTTTCACGTACGATGAGTTGGGGCAAAATAACATATTGTTCCAACGGATCAGCTTTGCGTGCATTGTCTATCAGTCGGGCTGTTTGAGCAGCCATATCCGCATATTTACAATCAATCACAGTGATAGCAGGATTGAAAAACTCAGTTAATTCTGTATTCCCATAGCTTACAAGGGCAATCTCTCCCGGAAAAGTGTAATTGTATTTTTTCAGTCTGCCAATAATACGTACCGAATCAGTATCTGCACAACACAAAATGCCTCCGATTTTGTTTTGCACAATAAAATCCTGACTCATATGCTTCATATCCGATAATACAAATACGCTTCTTTCCGGAAAGCTCGTATTTACAACGGTAGTGAAGGTTTGTTCCATAAACTCATACAGCATATTCCTGCCTTTCCAGCTGTCGTTTTTAACAAACAGTAAATTTTTGGATGTTTTCGACGCCAGATAGTCAATGGCACGTTTAACGCCCAGGTCGTAGCTTTGAATTACATATCTGAAGTATGAACCGGTCATGGTGTTATCCACCAGCAGCACACAGGTGTTTCCAAATAAAAGTTTCCGGTAAAATTCTGCAGTTAATGATTCATCATTGTTTGGAACAATGATCACTGCTTCATAACCTTCCAGGATCATAGTGCCCACAAGCCGTTCTTCTTCCTGAGGATTATTATATCCGATAAAATAAGACAATTTACGGCCTCTCTTTTGGGCTTCCTCATCAAGATGGTTGATGAGATGTTCGAGGTTGGATGAATAAAAGGGAATAATCATTCCCCATATTTTTTTTGTTTCTGCAAAGGGGACTACAAACGAACCTTTGCCCATCTTTGAGATGATGAGCTTTTCCTCAGCAAGCATTTTCAGCACCAGTTTGGAAGTCTCCCGCGAAACATCGAATTTCTGCATAATGCGGTTGATCGAATCAATCTGGTGTCCGGGCTTAACTTCCTGGTTAATGATTTTATTCCTGTATAAGTCAAACAGCCGCTTATACATTGGAATAAATGAGGTATTCAAGCTTCCCATTGACCGAAATCTTTAATTATTGAACTCAGCAAGGCCTTCATAAAAGGCCCTGATGTTTTCAGCAGGAACGCCCGGAGGAATATCACATCCGGAGGAAATCACGAAATTAGGATGTTCTTTTGCCATTTCAAGCAGTTCCAGCGTAATATCTTTAATCTTTTCAGGCGTAGCCATTTTAAAAACGCCTACCGGATCAAGGTTGCCAGAAACGACTATGTTCTCAGGAACTTCCTTTAAAACCTGCTGCATGTCCATATGGTTTCCAAAATGGAGTCCACGTGCACCTGTTGAGAGCATCGAGCGGGTTACATGTCCGGTATTTCCGCAATTGTGAAGAAACATGAAGAAATGGTCATCCTGAAATGCTTCAACGAGCTTCCTGACATAAACCGAAGAAAACTGATCGCACAGCGATTCATCAAGCAACCCGGAAGCCGGTTCGGCTATTATCATACCGTTGATACCTGTTTTCTTAAGTTCTTCAACATAATGATGCAAAAACCGTGTGCATTTTTCAAGCAATGCGTGAATGGTTTCCGGCTCAATCCAGGCTGATGTCATGATTTCAGTCATGTCAAACAATCGGCCTGCAAGAGAAAAGGGACCAATGCAACCTCCGAATACAGGCTTATCATGAATGCCTTCTGCAGCCATATGCGACGCCCGAATATATTCCGGCAAACGCCCTTTGTTGAGGCCGGGAATTACCAGGTTCCTTACTGATTCAAAATCAGATACAATCCGTCCGTTGAGTACCGGCAATTCATTGGCAGAGAAGATCACCCTGCTTCCAAATGCTTCTGCTTCAACGGTTAGGTCCATTATGGTTACTGCTGCAGCAGATGGTGTATTCTGGGCAAGTGTTTGTATGGCCTGAAATTGTACTTTACCATCGGTTACTGCATCCAATATAGTTTTTCCGATCATCTCAATTCCCAGATGGGTGCAAATAGGCATGGCAACCCGTTGCTGCTGTTTCAGCAACCGGCTGCTCCAATCGTTCATATTCATTCCGGCCATGGTAAATAACTTATACGGCTGAAAAATACAGAATGATTTTCAAAAAACATCACATACCATCACAGTTATCATAAAAAAGACACAGTCGGTCATGGTGCTTTAGCTCCACCATGCACGCAGCCGGTCGCGTTTCGATCTGAGCAGCATGCCCAGCATGGAGAAAATATTCAGCATATGCCGGTTTTTGGTAAGCTGAATCAGGCTTTGCTCCCATGTTTTTGGTGTTTTTTTAATCTGTTTTTCCGGTTTTCGGTATAGCCTGATGGCTTCAGTAGAGCAGGTTGTCGAACACAAACCACAGCCAATACAGCGTTTAGCGACGACCGAAGCCACTCCGTTGCTCATTTCAATAGCATCCATCTGGCACCGGTCGATACAAGCCTCACAGCCGGTACAGTCTTTTTCATTTACCCGGGCTATATAAGCTGAATGAACGATTTCTGAAGGGTTGTCATAGCGTTTGATACACCTTAAAACAGCACAACAGCATGAACAGCAGCAGCAGATAAATCCCGGTTCTTTTGAGTTGCTGGGCTGCAATACCAGCCGGTGTTCATTGGCCAGTTTCAGAACCTGCAGCGCCTCATCACGGTTAATCTGACGCGCCGCACCACGGTGTATATAGAATTCTGCAATGGGACCAAACTGAATACAGGTTTCTTCAGGCCGGGCGCATTTCCGTCCTTTAAAACCCTCTTCCTGGCGACAGATGCAATTGCTTACAGAAATGATCTGTTGATCGGTGATGAATTTTTCAGCTTCTTCGTAAGAAAAGACTTCATGGTTAACCGTTACTGTTTTATTGATAGGAATAATGCGCATTTGCGGGGCATCAGACCATTCTTTATCGCTGAAAAAAACAGGCCAGTAAGCGCCCATTTCTTCGGCAAATTCCGGATTGAGCATATTCACCTGGAATTCCCATATACCGCATACATAATGGAATGCCTGGTATTTAGGAGGCTTCCCTTTAGGATAAAGACTGTAAATCAAACCTTTTTGCACCATTTCTTCGAGACGCTTTGCCGTAATTTCCGGGTCGAGTTGAGCCCGGAGTGCAACCACCTTGGCTGTTTCAGGGATCAGGGTAAGATGAAGAAACAGAGCGGCTTCTTCCGGGGTATAAAGCCTTTTCAGCATTTTTAGCTCTACTCCGCTTTCGGCCGCAGGAAATCCGGATGGCAGGGTATTAAGATATGCAGCCAGTTTTTGGTATATGTCCATTGAGCAAACAGTTGGTTTACAAATCCGATAACACATTATCAAGATAACTCAGCAAATAGGGGTTGGTGGGAATCAGCGTGGGATAAGCAAATATAATGGAAAAGGATGATAAAAAAAATCCCTACCTGCTATCGCAGGCAAGGATTTTGTTGAGGTCTCTGGCGGATTTGAACCGCCGTAAACGGTTTTGCAGACCGCTGCCTAACCACTCGGCCAAGAGACCAGTTTTATTTCGGGCTTGCAAAGATAAAAAAAAATCTGAAAATCACTATTTGGAAAATAAAAGACATCCCTTGCGTTGCAAGGCTTAAGATTGCCTACTAAGAAGACTAATATAAATTATTCTATTCGAGATAGATAATAAAAAATTTTTCTTAATTTCAAATCATTCAATTTTTTATATTCTCAATGGAGCGTTCTAATAAACCTAAAACACCAATTACATGAAAAACAAAGTCCTTTTTGCACTTGCTATGCTTTTAATTACATCAGCCGGTTTTGCACAGATGATTAAAATTGATACGGTAAGCTTCATTAAACCCGGAACCGAATCGGTTGTGCTTGATAAGTCGGTTACGGATAACCTGGAACCTTTTAAGGATGCTGACGATGCAGTTATTTATATTTACCGGCTGAAGGCAATGGCCGGAGCAGCAGTGAAATGGGTTGTGCAAATCGGTGAACAGGAACCGGTTAAAATGAGTCAGAATGAATACATCATTGAACATATCAATACAAAGGAAAAAAGCTTCTGGATCAGAGCAGCAGATATGTCTGTGAATTATATTGGTTTTGAACCCAATAAGTATTATTTCATGAGGCTGAAAGGATTTGCCAAAGCCACAGGATATTTAACTCCTGATAATTATGTAGAGATTAAGGACTGCAAATTGTATCAGCCAAAGGAATAACCACATTACCAGATCAACAATGTCCGGTGAGTTTTTATTTCGTCCCCACGCGACTTTGTTTGGATGGAAATTCATTTTCTACCGATATTATGTCCCTATGGGACTGTTTCGTTAGGAATCTAATATCGGTAGAAAGAAATTTTCAAATTATTATCACTTCTTCACTTCATCACCTCATCACCTCATCACCTCATCACCTCATCACATTCTTTTCCTATTCTTTCTCAAACTTCTTTAAACATTCCCGGCACAGACAATCGGTATAGGTGTTCAGGATTATTTTTAGTTCAGCACTGTTGATCCTTACTTTTTCACACCAGCAATCATCATCACCCTGGCAGGTAAAAAACTTACCGCAGGCGGGACAGCGTTTTAATGTTCCTTTGTGGCTTTTCATTTCGTGAGTATTACGCTAAAACGATCGATCTTTCCTCCAATAACCGGGTTCATCTTGGATATGGTTACCGTTACCTTGGTAATGTCTGAAGAAACCTTATAAACAGCTGCGACAATCCTTTGTGCCAGATGTTCCAGTAATTTTGAAGGTACTTCCATCTCATGTTTGATGGCCTGATACACCTTGCTGTAATCTACCGCATCATGAAGGTTGTCAGATACCGCGGCTTTGGAAATATCTGTTTCAATAACCAGATCCACTCTGAAACGACCGCCAATAATCTGCTCCTCATCAAAATGACCATGATGCGCATAAAATTCCATGTTTTGCAAAACCAATTGTGCCATATCTATTCCTTAACGGAAGCAAAAATAATCTTTTCAAACAAAAGAATTTGATGGGTAGTTTTTTTTACTTTTGTTGCCTTACAGTCGATGCGCCTTTAATTTTTTTATTATGGATCCAGTTGAGAACAAACCATTGAATTTTATTGAAGAAATAGTTGAGGAAGATCTTCGAAACGGGAAAAACAATGCACGTATTCATACGCGCTTCCCTCCGGAACCCAATGGGTATATCCACATCGGGCACGCAAAAGCCATTTGCCTGAGTTTCGGAATTGCACAGAAATATAACGGAAAATGCAACCTCCGCTTTGACGATACCAATCCGGTTACAGAAGATGTGGAATATGTGGACGCCATCAAGGAAGATATTCAATGGCTCGGTTTCAAATGGTTCGGAGAACCTCATTATGCATCGGATTATTTTGATCAGCTTTTTGAATGGGCTGTAAAAATGATCAAGGCAGGTAAAGCCTATGTTGATGAAGGTTCGGCTGAAGAACTTTCTGCCGACCGTGGCAAGCCCACCCAGGCAGGAAAGGAAAGTGCGTTCCGCAATCGTTCTGCTGAAGAAAATCTGAATCTTTTCATGCGGATGAGAAACGGCGAATTCCCCGATGGATCCAAAGTGTTACGCGCAAAGATTGACATGACTTCTCCAAATATGCATATGCGCGATCCTGTTTTATACCGCATAAAGCATGCGCATCACCATCGCACAGGCGACAAATGGTGCATCTATCCAATGTATGACTGGGCACACGGACAATCGGATTTTATTGAAGGAATTACACATTCGCTGTGTACGCTGGAATTTGAAGTGCACAGGCCATTATACGACTGGTGTCTCGACCAGATCGCTGACGGTGATTACCGGCCACGACAGATTGAATTTGCAAGATTGAACATCAATTACACGGTAATGAGCAAGCGCCGTCTGCTTCAACTTGTAAATGAAGGTTATGTGAAGGGCTGGGACGACCCCAGGATGCCTACCATTTGCGGTTTGAGAAGAAGAGGGTATACGCCTGAATCCTTGCGCAATTTTGCGGAAACTGTAGGTATTGCCAAACGAGAAAACGTCATCGAACTATCGCTGTTAGAACATATTGTAAGGGAGGATCTTAATAAAAAGGCCCGTCGCGTGATGGTGGTTTCAAACCCCTTAAAGGTTGTTCTCGAAAACTATCCCGAAGGACAGGTTGAAATGATGCAGGCCGAAAACAATCCCGAAGATGAGACTGCAGGCATCCGGAAAATTCCTTTCTCACGTGAATTCTATATTGAAAGGGATGATTTTATGGAAGTCCCTGCAAATAAATACTTCAGGTTATATCCGGGAAATGAAGTGCGACTGAAAAGCGCATATATTATAAAATGTACGGGTGTGGATAAGGACCCCAATACAGGTGAGATCATTCAAATACGGTGTACCTATGATCCGTTAACCCTTAGCGGAATGGAGGGTTCAAATCGCAAAGTGAAATCCACCATTCATTGGGTTTCTGCTGCGCATGCACTGGATGTGGAAGTAAGATTGTATGACAGGTTGTTTTCTGCGGCGGATCCCGATTGCGTTGAAGAAGGGAAGGACTGGAAGTCAAATCTGAATCCGGATTCACTGAAAACAATCACTGCCAAAGCAGAACCAGAAGTGGCTGATGCAAAGCCGGGAGAACATTTTCAGTTTCAGAGGACCGGTTACTTTGTGGTTGACAAGGATTCTGCTTCTAACAAGATCGTTTTTAACCGGACAGTTACTTTAAAGGACGATTGGGCGAAGATAGCCGGGAAGTGACAAGTGACGAGTGACGAGTGACAAGGGGGTGTGGGGATTGAGTGTGGGAGGTGACAAGTGACACACCATTTAGTGATTGAATTGGTTATTGGAAATAGTTAAAAACTCTAAGAAATCATTAAAAATGGGAACTCATAAAGATTTGCTTGTATGGCAGAAAAGCATTGCCTTTGTTACCACCGTCTACAGCCAAACCAGAAATTTTCCAAAAGAAGAGTTGTTTTGCATTGTAAGACAGATAAGACGGGCAGCAATTTCAATACCTTCTAATATTGCCGAAGGATGCGCCCGGAGGTCTACAAATGAATGTTTACATTTTTTGTATATTGCATTAGGATCCGCTGCAGAATTGGAAACGCAATTTATTATCTCATCGAATTTAAATTATCTGGACAAAAATGTCTGCCAATTGTTAATTGCTGATTTACAGAAAATAATCAGAATGATTTCTGGTCTTATTAAGTCCCTATCTAAGTAGAATTTTCTTCCCTGTCACTTGTAACTAGTAACTTGTCACTTTCCCCCTCGTCCCTTGTCCCTATTCCTCACTTTTTTTTTGATTTTCCATTATTTAGTATAAATTTGCAGCCTCAAAATTGCCCTATAGTGTAATTGGCTAACATGTCTGTCTCTGGATCAGAAGATTCTAGGTTCGAGTCCTAGTAGGGCAACAAAAAACGAAACCCTCTGTAATTTATGCAGAGGGTTTTTGTTTTATTGCTGCTCCATCGGATTGTAAGCCTACAACAATTCATTTCCTTCAAGTGTTTTTATTAGCTTTGGTATTCAAAACCGAAGGTATGAAAAAGTTACTCCTGTTACATGTGCTTATTGCCATGCTTTTGTGCCAGTCGGCATTAGGCCAGAATCTGCAGATTTCGAATGGCAATCCGGAAGTGATGAGCAGTATTCTTCAGCAATTCAAAATATTTGCAGATGATGAAGACAGCTACTATGTGATCAAACGTGAGTCGAGTCGCTATTATATTCAGAAACTGGATAAAAGCCCGAATCCGGTTATACAACAACCATTGAAACTCTATAAAGGGTTAATTACTTATAAACTCGAGGCTGCCTATAACTTTTATGGAACACTTTATGTTTTTGTTTCGCATCAGAAGGTGAATAAAACGATCTTGTATTATCAGAAAATTGACAAACAAACACTGCTGCCACTTACTGAACTAACTGAAATTACTACTGTTGACAATGTGAAGGGAAACTGGGCCGACTTTCATTTTGCACTTTCGAAGAAAGAAACTAAACTGATGATTGCCTGCCGGATCAGACTCACCCTTTCAAAAACCCAAATCAACGAGCTATACGTATTTGATAAGGATATGGAGTTGGTTTGGCGCAGAAAGGATTCCTTCTCATTCAGGGGGATCGGACCCAGAGATAACCGATATCTGGTGGACGAAATTGGAAATATAACGGTTCTGAGTTTGCTCAAGCAGGAATCCCTGCTTAATATGAACAAAGAAGTTAAAAATTCCTATGTCTTTTACCGCTATACTCATGAAGGCAACCTTTTCAAGGAGTATCCCTTTACGCTACCCGGGAAATATATCCGGGGAATTAAGGTTGTTGCCGGTGATCATGGAGAACTATATTGCGCAGGTATGTATTCCAATATGTTAATCCGCGGTGTGGCCGGCACTTTCTTCTTTAAAATTGATGAGGAAACCGGAGCCATTACGAACAACAATACTTTTCCTTTCGAACCTGCATTATTAGCCCAACTGGAGGAAATGAAAGATCCGGTAATTGATGAAGCGGAACTCATGAGTTATGTGGTTTCAGATATGGTATTGCGGAGCAATAACCACATTGTAATGATTGCCGAACAGGTTTTTACGCAGACCTATAATACATATAACAATATTATTGTCAGCGACTATGATGCTTTTGGCAATTTAAACTGGACACGCGTAATCAGAAAAAGACAGAATTTTAATTACAACAACCTTGCACCTACAGGGATTCCATTAAATGATTACCGCAGTTTTATTATTGACAGCGGTTATATAAATCCTTATATCAATAATTACTGTTCGTATGCACTCATGGCATCACCGGACAGAAACGCAATTGTTCTGGTATATAACGATGATATCCGTAACAAGGGTCAGGAGATTTCGATAAACCCTTTGTCTGTTCCACGGGATTCTTATTTGCTTGCTATTATGATCGATGAATTCGGTAATATTACACGAAAACCCTTGCTGGCCTGGGAAAAAAAGGCAACTTTCCCCGAGCCCATAAGATTTTATGATTCACTGAATGATGAATTGATCATTCCGGGTATCCGAAACAGGCAGGTGTCTTATTATAAGATCACTGCAGCTTTTTAAGTGCGGATAAAATCTGCCAGCAATTTCATTTTATAGAGGAGGTTTGAAAACTGAAGCGGGATGTTGCTGCCCTCTGCTTTATTCAGTGATCCGTGATATTTTTTCTGGATATTCAGATCCTCGATTTTTTCGTCAATATTCTTAAACAGCCATGCGCAGTCTTTGCCCATATATCGGGTGTTCCGGTTGTCAATAATATGGGCTGCTTCTATTTCCCCTTTTTTGATGGTGCCAAAGGTAAATCTGTTTTCACGAGCTTTCTTAATTTGCTCATTACTTAAAAGTCCCAGCAATTTGTCATAATCAATGTCTTTTGATTTCTGAGCCGTCTGGAAAGCCCTGATGTTAAGCGTCAGCTCGCGGATCAGCAAGTCCCGCATAGCGCGATTGTTTTTTATGAGATTTCCAAGGCTGGAAATGAGTCCGGCCAGATCTTTTACTCCTGACAGCCAGTCGAAAGCCATATTAAATAGATTTATGAATAGAATTATGAAATAAAAATAGTGAAATTCCTGCTATTCATGCGGATCCATACCAGGCATTTATTTTGGAAGTTACTGATCCATAAATGAAGCGATTTTATTATATTTGTTAGAAGGGGAATTTTTCTGAAAGCTGAATCATTCAGGAATTGGCAATATAAGTATATTATTACATGGAATCGGAATTTCGGAGCAGAAAGACGGAGTAGTTTCAGAGAATAACGTGCGATCTATGAAAGAACAGGAAAAGATTTTCCCTCAGGCGGACCAGGAGCGAATTCAACAATTCATTGATGCTATTATGCGGGTGGGCAGGGGTGACTATACTGTTCAACTGCCCCTGTCAGGAGCGAATAATTTGCTCGATTCACTGGCAATGGGATTAAATATGATGATTGATGATATCCGATGCAAAGATGAAGTGAATCATCAGAATGAAGAAATCAGAAAGATCAACACAGAATTGAAATTTGCCAAGGAAAAGGCCGAGGAGAGCGACCGGTTAAAATCAGCATTTCTTGCAAATATGAGTCATGAAATCAGAACTCCCATGAATGGGATTCTTGGTTTTGCCGCACTTTTAAAAAAACCTGAGCTTTCCGGTGCCATGCAACAGAAATACATCAGCATTATCGAAAAAAGCGGCGAAAGAATGCTGAATATCATCAATGATCTGATCGAAATATCAAAAATTGAGTCCGGGCAGTCGTCTGTTTCGTTGGCCCCTACAAACATTAACGAGCAGATGGAATTTGTATATGCATTTTTCCGTCATGAGGTAGAGCGAAAAGGACTGCAAATAATATGCAATTGTACCTTATCAGCTGAGGAAGCATTCATTACCACTGATCGTGAAAAGATTTTTGCCGTTCTGATTAACCTGGTCAAAAATGCCATTAAGTACAGCCAGGAAGGCACAATTGATTTCGGATATATTAAAAAAGATAAAATGCTCGAATTCTATGTGAAAGATAGTGGTATCGGAATTCCGGCAAACAAAATCAATGATGTATTCAATCGTTTTATACAAGCCGATAGTGGGGTTAACCGGAGTTATGAGGGCGCAGGACTCGGTCTTTCCATTTCAAAAGCATATATTGAAATGCTTGGAGGGAAGATATGGGCCATTTCTGAAATAGAGAAAGGCTCAGAATTTTACTTTACCATTCCCTATGTGAGTATCAGGGAAGAGTCGGGCATTATGGCTTACAAAACATCTGTGACTAACGTGACGGATCATCCTAAAAAAATAAAGATGCTTATTGCAGAGGATGATCTGGCCAATGTAATGTTACTTACAGCGATTCTGGAAGATTACATTGGAGAATTGTTTCATGTTGCAACAGGAGTAGAAGCTGTTGAGACCTGCATGCGGAATCCGGATATAGATCTGATTCTTATGGATATTAAAATGTCGAAAATGGATGGATATGAAGCAGTCCGGCATATCCGGAAATTTAATAAAGATGTTATTATTATTGCCCAAACGGCATACGCATTAGCCGGTGAAAGAGAAAAAGCGATTGCATCGGGTTGCAATGAATATATCTCAAAACCAATAAATTCAAATACACTGTTGGATTTAATTCATAAATTCAAGGGAGAAAATCTCCCAAAGGAAACATGCAATCAGGCAAATGCTAAACCAGAATGAGATCGCGAATAACAACGGATGCACAGAAACATCCGAATACCGGGGGCATATAGGATATGGTTCCTACAACAGATCTTTTATTTTCTTCACCCGTCACCTCCCGAACCGCATTTTTGCTTACTTCCTCAGGTGAGTAAACCACTGTAATTCCTTTATAAACATCGAGTTTGTGCAAATATTTGCGTACGATATAGGCAAATTTGCAATGATGTGACTTAGAGATATCTGCTATTTCAATTTTCTCCGGATATAATCTTCCACCCGAACCCATGGAACTAACTACAGGAATACCCTTTTTAACTGATTCTGCCAGTAAGGTTACCTTAGGTGTTAGCGTATCAATAGCATCCACCACGTAATCAAACCGATTTTCCAAAAGGGGAGGGAACTTATCTTCTTTACAGTACTCGGGAATGATATGCAATTTAACCTCCGGATTGATGTCCATAAGTCTGAGTGCCATCAGATCTGCTTTTTTAATACCCTCATTGCTTGTAAGTGCAAGAATCTGCCTGTTTCGGTTTGTAGGTGAAACGACGTCACCATCAATCATGGTAATTTCACCAATTCCAGCTCTGCATAACTGCTCTGCAGCATATCCACCCACACCGCCGAGTCCTGCTATCAGCACATGCGATTTTCTGAGAATTTCGAGTTTTTCTTTTCCAATCAGAAGTTCTGTCCTGCTTAACCAATGCTCCATTTTAACAGGGATGAAAACAGCGGGCAAAATTAACCATTATTTGTTCCTGAAGTGTGGCCACACTTAATTTTTTGATTTCTGCAGCCTTTGCGTAAATCTCGCGGATGGAATACCCACTGTCATCGGTTTCAAAAAACACATAATTAAGATCAACAGATGAGAATACCTGAAAGGCTTTGCTGTTTTCGGCAAAGAGCATATGGCCAAATGACAGATAACAATTTTTATGGATCAGTTGATCAGCAATTTGCCTGTGTGCATTAAACCAATGAAAAATCCATGGAATCGAAATATCGGATTTGTTTCGGTAGGCTAGCATTTCACTATAAGCCCTGACACAATGTATGATTACAGGTTTATGAGCACTGGAAGAAATTTCGAGATGTTCTTCAAATATTTTCTGTTGAATGAAGTAGTCAGATGTAGCACACTTATCGAGTCCTGTTTCACCCACAGCAATAACCTGGGGTTTAGCTACCCAGTTGCGCACCAGGGTCATTTTCTGTTCCCTTCCGGGAGCATCTGCATACCATGGATGCAGTCCGGCAGAATAATAACCCGGGGTAGCCAGACTGGCATTTTCATCCGGAAAAATATTCACCAGAAGCACTGCTTCATCATCCACATAACGGGTGTGGGTATGAATGTCGCAATATTTATTTGTTGATTTGATGATTTGTTGATTTGGTGATTTATGCGCCGGGCCCTTCGGCAGGCTCAGGGACCGGTTTGTTGATCTACCATCCAACATCCAGCATCCAGCATCCAGCCCTATTGTTCATTGTTCATTGTTCATTGTTCATTCTCCCCCTTAACCACTTCCCCGATAACTCTTGGGAAATGCATATATTCAAGATGATGTACTTTAGCGGCAAGGGTATCTGCGGTATCAGAAGGAGAAACCGGACAAGTGGCTTGAAAGATGGTATCTCCACGGTCGTATTCATGATCCACATAATGAATGGTAATGCCTGAATAGGCTTCATGATGATCAATTACGGACTGGTGCACATGATGGCCATACATTCCCTTTCCGCCGTATTTTGGGAGCAAAGCAGGGTGAATATTAATGATCCGGTTGGGATATTGAGACAGCAGACTGGGTGGAACCAGCAGAAGGAACCCTGCGAGAATGATCCAGTCGATCTTCTTTTCTTTAAGATAATCAATCACCAGGTTGCTTTTAGAAAAGTCTTCTTTCGAGAAGATAAGCACGGGAATGTCATATTTTCTGGCACGTTCAATGACAAATGCATCTTTACGGTTTGTACAAATGCAGGAAACCATTATGGACGGGTCGTTTTGGAAATACTGGATGATGTTTTCAGCATTTGATCCAGAACCTGATGCAAATATAGCCAGATCGGGCATGAGCTATAATTTATTATTTTTCAATAAAATAAAAACAAAATTAGGGAGAAGATATGTGGATTCCCAAAGAAAAATAAAATTTTGTTTGTTTTTTCCTTATTATTGCATTTTCTTTGCACAACATTTTTAAAAATTTAAGTAATAATTAAAATTTGTTATTATGTCAGACATTGCATCTAGAGTAAAAGCTATTATTGTTGACAAATTAGGTGTTGATGAAAGCGAAGTAACCCCCGAAGCTAGTTTCACAAACGACTTGGGTGCTGATTCACTTGATACTGTTGAGTTAATTATGGAATTTGAAAAAGAATTCAATATCGGTATTCCCGACGATGCAGCTGAAAACATTGCTACAGTTGGCGATGCTATCAAGTACATTACTGAGAACGTAAAGTAGTAATTGATTTTTACTAATCACTGTCATTTATGGAGTTAAAACGTGTTGTTGTTACAGGCCTTGGTGCTATCACTCCCTTAGGTAACAATGTTAAGGATTATTGGAATGGACTAATTAATGGAGCTAGCGGATGTGAATTAATTACCCGTTTTAACACCGAAAATTTCAAGACGAAGTTTGCCTGTGAAGTAAAAAACTTCAAGCCCGAAGATTACTTCGACCGCAAGGAGCAGAAAAAGTATGATCTTTTTACTGTTTTTGCCTTGGTTGCTGCCGATGAGGCTGTGGTTGATTCTGGAATAAACCTTGAAACTGTCAATAAGGACAGAGTTGGGGTAATCTTTGGTTCAGGCATCGGAGGATTTAATACGTTTCTCAGTGAAGTAGGGGATTATTTTAAAGGTAATTCAATCCCCCGTTTCAATCCTTTTTTCATTCCAAAAATTATTTCGGATATTGCGGCCGGTCACATTTCCATCAAATATGGATTCCGTGGTCCTAACTATGCTACAGTATCTGCATGTGCTACCGGTTCCAATGCTATTATTGACGCATACAATCTAATCCGTTTAGGAAAGGCAGATATGTTCGTTACCGGAGGTTCTGAAGCAGGCATCTGCGAGCCGGGAATCGGCGGTTTCAACGCTTTGCATGCTTTATCAACAAACAACGATGAGTATAAAACTGCTTCACGTCCTTTCGATAAAACCCGTGATGGTTTTGTAATGGGAGAGGGTGGCGGAGCGTTAATCCTTGAAGAATACGACCATGCTGTCAGCAGGGGTGCCAAAATCTATGCAGAAATGATCGGATCTGGTCTCTCAGCTGATGCATATCACATGACAGCACCGCATCCTGACGGACTTGGAGCTCTGCTCGTTATGAAAAATGCCCTTGAAGATGCAGGAATTACACCTGATACTATTGATTATATCAACGTTCACGGTACTTCCACCCCTCTGGGAGATCTTTCAGAAGTTAAGGCTATTCAGACCGTTTTTGGTGAGCATGCCTATAAATTGAATATCAGTTCAACAAAATCCATGACAGGTCACCTTCTTGGTGCTGCGGGTGCTGTTGAAGCTATCGCTGCAATTCTTGCTACCAAATACGATATCATTCCTCCCACAATTAATGTGTCGGTACTTGATGAAGCTATCGATCCAAAACTAAATCTGACGCTTAATAAAGCTCAAAAACGATCGGTGAAAATAGCGATCAGCAATACATTTGGTTTTGGAGGTCATAACACATCGATTATCTTTAGAAAATATACAGCTTAAAATTTGTGCTCAACCTTTTTCATCGCGCAGAAAATTACCTGTTCACTCCAGAAAAAAGTTTTTCCCGGCAATTAAAAAGAATCGTTGGATTCAGGCCCCGAAATTTCAAATTGTATCAGCTGGCATTTGTCCATAAATCTGCCTCACAGTTTATTTTTAATGACACCCGGCTGAACAATGAACGACTGGAATTTCTGGGTGATGCCATTCTGGATTCCATGGTGGCAGAGTATTTATATAAGCGTTTTCCTGACAAGGAAGAAGGATTTCTCACTCAAACGCGGTCCAAACTTGTGAATCGTGACAATCTGAACCACCTGGCCATCAAACTGGGAATTGGCGATATGATCATTTCCAAAATGTCACGCGACAACCATAAATCGGTCTATGGTGATACCCTTGAAGCTTTGATTGGTGCTTTATATCTCGATAAGGGATATGAGAAAACCAAGAAAATCGTTCTTGAACGGATCATTCAGAGCGATATTAACATCAACCGGCTGCTGACTACTGAAATTGATTTTAAGAGCCGCATCATTGAATGGGGACAGAAAAACAAGAAGTCGGTTAGTTTCACCAGCTTTGAAGAGGTGGAGGAACAATCCAACACCCCTGTTTTTGTTACACATTTGATTGTTGTGGATGATGTTATTGGCCGCGGTAGCGGGTTCTCAAAAAAAGAATCAGAGCAAAATGCGGCACGTCAGGCATTGCAACTTTTGGAGTAGAGGCGTTTATTGCAAATAGTTCGTATATTTACTCATGATTGTTTTGCATCATGAATTCATCCGAAGCTGAGAAAAAGAAAACGGTTAAACTTAAGGTGGATCATTCCATCAATTTCATTATTATTGGAATTTCTTCCCATGAGAATGATTACCGGCTGGTTTGGGCTATAAACAATAGCTTTAATACTGGATTCGTCCGGGTTGATAACTTATCCTTGTTTGATAAGAAGCTGGATGATATGATGGAATTCAGCAAGTACACCTATCAGGATGAAGATAAATGCTTAAAATTCAACCTGATATCTAACAGGTGTCCCGATGGTTTCTTATTCCCCCAGGTAAAAAATTTCGACTATCTGTTTCAGATATATGGAGAAATCACGGAAGAGGAAATAAAAGACCTGCTGAGAAAATTAAAATCTGTGCAGGTTATATCTGCTGTCTTTTTGTTGCCTCCTGAAAAGTTGAAAGGTGCAGGACAGATTCTAATGGAATAGCAATTGGGAAAGGGTTAAGAATTCCCACCGCTTTTTTCAGTCGCCAGAATCATTTTAATATCGAGATTGCTTCCAATTTGAAGCACGTCAACAAGATCCTGAATGGTCAATGAGGCATCAGCGCGCACTACTATCGTAACATCAGGCAATTGTGATTTAACAGCGTTCAGTTCCGACTCCAGATCCTGATATAAAATGGGCTTTTCATCGAGATAATATAACTTCTTCTTAGTAATCGATAAAGTCATTTGCTTTTTAGCAATCGTCTGACTTGAATTTGCCTTTGGCAAAAAAAGTCGTATCACATGAGGATTGGCAAAGGTAGATACAATCAGAAAGAACAACAGCAGGAAAAACATGATATCGTTCAGTGACGCGGTCGCTACCTCCGCCTTAAAATCGTGCCTTCTACGGATTTTCATAATTACCGGTTAACGATATTCACAAATTCGAATGCTTCTTCTTCTATCTGGGAAATGAACCGGTCAATCCGCATACTTAGAATGTGATAGCCGGTAAAAGCGATGATACCAACAATCAGTCCGCTACCGCTTGATATCATCTTTTCATAAAGCCCTCCTGAAATAATACCGATACTGATGTTGTCGGTAAGGGATATGTTATAGAATATCTTAATAATCCCCGATATGGTTCCGATAAAGCCCAACATGGGTGCGATACCGGCAATGAGGCCCAGATAACCAAGATTTTTGCTCACTCTTGATACTTCAATATTACTTGCTGTTTCAATGGTGCTTTCAATGACTTCCTGAGGTTTTCCGATCTTGTCAATAACGCTTCTGAAAATATGGGTGTAAGCATTATTTTCCTGTTCAAGATGCGCTTTAGCTGCTTTAATATCCCCTTTTCGCAGCAGGTCATTTAAATAATTCACATAACCAGGTTCGATACCGAGCGCGTGCTTGATATCCAGGTATTTTTTAATGATCAGATATACAGAAATAAAAGAAAGAAGGACAATGGGTATCAGGATGTATCCTCCTTTGATAAACATGGTGAGAAAAGAAATCTCGCCGGTTGCGGATTTCTGAGCAAGATCCATTGCGAATTCAGGACCCGAACTTTGAACTTGTAAGAGAATGTTGTTAATCATACACCTATTTTTCGATTTATTCAGTTTAACGTAAAAAATCTATAAAAGCTACAAAAATAATTAAATTGAATCCACATTAACTCATCGGGATAAAATTTACCCGCATGGTAAATATAAAATTAACCGGGCGGCCATGCCGAAGTGCCGGCTTCCATAAAGGCATACTTTGAATGGTTTTAACCGCTTCATTGTCAATAATGGGATTAACGCTTCTCACAACACGGACATCGCTAACATGACCGGTTTTGGTAACAATGAAGCTTACGATTACCACACCTGAAATCTTCTTTTTCATAGCGGCCACCGGGTATCTCAAATTTCTCTCGACGTATTCCCTGGGATCACCGCCTAAAAATACAGGTATGTGGTCAACAGCAGCTCCCAATCCCTCACCATCTCCACCTATCATTCCTCCATAAACCGTACTGTCATTTACCATTCCAAGACCAGATCCGCTTTTGTTGGGATCGTTAAGTGGTTCTTCTTCAAGAGGCTTGAAAGGTTCCTTCACAGGATTTTCAGTAACAGTAAAACTCTGGATAGGTTTTATTTCCTTCATCTGATCGGGATCTGGAGCTTGAGGCATCTCCCTTTCATTAGCATATGCGTTTAATTCCTCGACACTCATTAAAGAAACCTGGGTTTCGTGCGGATAAGGGAAAGGACTTCCGTAATATACAGAAGCGTCGCCCGCTTTATCCAAATACCAGAAATATCCCGTAACAAAAATCAAAACAAAACCCATGGCTACAGAGAACCCGATCAGGAGCCATAATGGATATTTTTTTCTGAGAAAGTAGGAACCATATTCTTTGTTCCTATTCTCAAATACCAGGTCATCCAATGTCCGGATGTCTTTCGGTTTCATTTTTAAATTTTTGATGCGGGGTTCCTTTTTGCGCATAAAAATACAGATTCAACATTATATTCAACAGAAAAATCTGTTAAATAGTATAAAACAAAAGCCCCGTTTGTAAACGGGGCCTATGATTAAACCCTAAACCTAGCGGTTATTTGAATTCCCTGATACATTTTAAATTAAACAACATTCTCGGGGAAGAAAATTGTTATTTTAATTATTTGTTTGTTAAGCTAAGTTAGTCAATCCTTCTGGTTATCGCAGAAAACAACTGTTAAAGATTGTTAAAAAGCTTACGGGCAAATCGTTATACCTTTATCTTTGTTTGCATGAGCAAGCGATTAATCTGGATTGTTACAATATTTATCAGTTTTGCTATGGCCGCTCTTATTCTGGTTCAGGCTTACTGGATTAAGAATGCCGTTCTTGTAAAAGAAAAGCAGTTTAATCAGTTGTTGACAAGGTCGATGATTGATGTTACCCATGAAATTGAGAAGCTGGAAGTCGCAAAAATTGCTTCACGCATTTCTCAGCCACGACTAACCGATACATTGCATATAGCACCCTCAACCAATAATGCCATCATATCCGAAGATCGTGATGGTCAGGAAAAATCATCCCAACAATGGATGGAGAACAGGAGAAAATATGTGGATCAGATTATTGCCGACCTTCATTTTGCACCTCCCGAGCTGGAAAAGAGAATCAGTCAGGATGAATTGGAAGGGATCATCCGGAAGGTTTTAGGCGATTCTGAAATCGACCTGCCTTTTGAATATGCTGTTATCAGATGGAACAACGATACCGTTTACAGATCTCAGCATTATAACCATTTTGCGTCTGTGGAATATTACCGCATTCAGTTATTTCCCGATGAGGTGAATCAGAATTACCTGAAAATATACTTTCCGGATAAACAGGATTTCTTGTTTGAATCGATTACCTATCTGGCGGGCTCATCTTTATTATTAACGCTCGTGATAATAGTAAGCTTCGCGATTACGGCATTTCTGATGTTCCGTCAGAAAAAGTTATCAGAAATCCGGAGTGATTTCATCAGCAATATGACTCATGAACTTAAAACCCCCATATCTACCATTTCGCTTGCATCACAAATGTTAGGAGACAAAAGCATCCCTGTAGAATTAAAAAACATCCCGCAGATTTCCAAAATCATTTCTGAGGAATGCCGCAGGCTAGGCAGTCAGGTGGAAAAAGTCCTGCAAACCTCCGTATTTGATAAAGGAAAATTGAAACTAAGACTGACTGAAGTAGACGTGCATGAAATCATTTCCGGTGTTGTGGAGAATTTTTCAATTCAGGTAAAAAGCAGGAATGGGCGCATTCAAATGTCCCTAAAAGCAGCGCGATTTGAAGTTCTGGCCGATCCGGTCCATGTTACAAATGTGATGTCAAATCTTCTGGATAATGCCATTAAATATTGTACGCGGGAACCTGAAATTTCCGTGGAAACTGAAAATAAAATGGAATTTTTGGTGATTACAGTACGTGATAACGGAATCGGCATATCCAGAACTGATCAGCGACGCATTTTTGAAAAATTTTACCGGGTACCCACCGGGAATATACACTCGGTAAAAGGGTTTGGACTTGGGCTTAGTTATGTCAAGATGATTGCAGAAGCACATCACGGATATGTAGAAGTGGAAAGTGAACTATATGAGGGAAGCTCTTTCAGATTATTCTTACCTTTAAATGATATTAGAAATCATGCAAAAGATTAAAATTTTACTTGCTGAAGATGATGAGAATTTAGGCATGCTTTTAAGAGAGTACCTGATGGTAAAATCTTATGATGCTGATTGGTTTATTAACGGCGAGAAAGCATATAAGAGTTTTATAAAAAATCATTATGATTTGTGCATTCTGGATGTGATGATGCCTGTAAAAGACGGATTTACCCTTGCCCGTGAAATCAGAATGACCAATTCGGAAATCCCTATTATCTTTCTTACAGCGAAGTCGCTTAAGGAAGATATTATTGAAGGATTCAAATCAGGCGCTGATGACTATATCTGCAAGCCTTTCAGTATGGAAGAGTTGCTTTTCCGGGTTGAAGCAGTGATCAGAAGAACAAAGAAAGATTTGGGAGGTACTCCTCAATCGGAATATAAAATCGGGGATTATATGTTTTATCCCAATACGCAGTTGCTTAAATATGGTAATGATGAGCACAAGCTTACTACCAAGGAATCGGATCTTTTAAAGCTCTTATGCGCCAATAAAAACATGATCCTTGACCGCAATTTTGCGCTCAAGACCATTTGGGTGGATGATAACTATTTCAATGCCCGTAGCATGGACGTGTATATTGCCAAACTCAGAAAATTTCTCAAGGACGATCCGCGTGTTCAGATCATTAACGTTCATGGCAAAGGATTTAAATTAATTGAATCATAATATATAGAGACGCGATTTATCGCGTCTCTATAAATAAAAAAACCCTGCCGTTTGGCAGGGTTTTTTTATTACATCATTCCACCCATTCCGCCGGGTCCGCCCATGGGAGCAGGGGCTTCTTTTTCGGGTTTCTCAGCCACTACGCATTCTGTGGAGAGGAACATTCCGGCTATGGAGGCAGCGTTTTCAAGTGCTACACGGGCTACTTTGGTAGGATCGATTACTCCTGCCTTAAACAAATTCTCAAATCTGTCGTCCTGTGCATTATATCCAAAATCGCCAGTGCCTTCTTTAATTTTCTGAACGATAACAGAACCTTCAAGACCAGCATTTTCAACAATCTGACGTGCAGGTTCTTCAAGTGCTCTGCGGATGATGGCAATACCAGTATTTTGATCTTCATTAGCACCGGTAAGGTTTTCAATGGATTTCACAGCTCTGATATAAGCTACACCACCACCAGGGATGATTCCTTCTTCAACAGCAGCGCGTGTTGCACTCAATGCATCTTCAACGCGGGCTTTCTTTTCCTTCATTTCAACTTCTGAAGCGGCACCCACATAAAGAACAGCAACACCACCAGCAAGTTTTGCAAGTCTTTCCTGGAGTTTTTCCTTATCATAGTCTGAAGTGGTGGTTTCCATTTGTGACTTGATCTGTTTGATCCGTCCTTCAATGTTTTTCTTTTCACCAGCACCGTTAACAATAGTGGTATTTTCTTTATCGATCACTACTTTTTCGCAGCGACCCAGCATTTCCAACTTGGCGCCTTCAAGTGTCAGGCCTTTTTCTTCTGAAATTACAACACCACCTGTAAGAATTGCAATATCCTCGAGCATTTCTTTTCTTCTGTCGCCAAAGCCAGGAGCTTTAACAGCAGCAATCTTCAGAGAACCTCTCAGTTTGTTAACAACCAATGTTGCCAATGCTTCACCATCAATATCTTCAGCAATGATGAGCAATGGACGGCCCTGCTGTGCAATTGGCTCTAAAACCGGCAGCAAATCCTTCATTGTGGAGATTTTCTTGTCGGTTAACAAAATATGAGCGTTTTCAAGTACAGAAACCATTTTGTCAGGATCGGTAATGAAATATGCAGAGATATAGCCTCTGTCGAATTGCATACCTTCTACCACATCTACATGGGTTTCGGTTCCTTTTGCTTCTTCAACAGTGATTACTCCTTCTTTTTTAACTTTACCCATGGCTTCAGCAATCAATTTGCCAATGCTGTGGTCGTTATTAGCAGAAATGGTAGCAACCTGCTCAATTTTTGTATTGTCTTCACCAATAGTTTGGGACTGTTTCTTCAGATCTTCAATAATAGCAACAACTGCCTTATCAATACCTCTTTTCAGATCCATTGGGTTTGCACCCGCAGTTACATTCTTTAAGCCAACAGTAACAATTGATTGAGCAAGTACGGTTGCAGTGGTTGTGCCGTCACCAGCATCATCATTGGTTTTTGAAGCTACTTCCTTAACAAGCTGAGCGCCGATATTTTCAAAGGGATCTTCAAGTTCAATGTCTTTAGCAACAGTTACGCCATCTTTGGTAACCAGAGGAGCACCGAATTTTTTATCAAGAATTACGTTGCGTCCTTTTGGACCGAGGGTAACTTTCACCGCATTGGCCAGTTGGTCAACACCCTTTTTCAGTTGCTCACGGGCTTCAATATTAAATTTAATTTCTTTAGATGCCATTTTTATACTATTTTATAATTATTAAAGTTCAGAATTATTCAACAAAAAGGATGTCAGACTGATTCATCAGGAGATAATCGCTGCCCTGGATAGTAAGCTCTGTACCTGAGTATTTACCATATAATACGGTATCACCTGCTTTAACAACAACCGGTTCATCTTTTTTAGGTTCGCCAACCATCACAACTTCACCTCTCTGAGGTTTTTCTTTTGCAGAATCAGGAATGATAATTCCGCTGGCTGTCTTTTCTTCAGCTGGAAAAGGTTTGATCAAAACCTTACCTGCATTAACTTTTCCTTTAATATTTGCCATTTCTATAATTGATTTTAGAGTTAAACTTTTCTTATTTAAGGTTGATATCCTTTTATCGAAATTTATGCCAAATACATTTTAACCTGATCAAGCTATAAAACATTGACAATATTTCCGATGATGGTGATCTGGTTTTGATCGAGCGCTGATGTAATTAACAAATAATCAATAGAATGAGTAATTCTATTTGTTTTTTTGACAAAAAAAAAGTGTCAGCAATTATGACATACTGACACTTGAGTAAAATTATAAATTTCTTTTATTCGCCCTGTGGTTGAGATTCCTGACCAGCAGGAGCAGCAGGTTGATCTGCAGGAGCAGCAGGATAGCTGGGTGCCTGATCGGGCGGAACTATGGTGTTTTCAATCTGATCTTTTAATTTCGGTTGTTGAATACCTCCGTTTCTGGGCAGCATAGGTGCCAATACGCTCAATACTACAAGTCCTGCAGCCAATCCCCAGGTAGTTTTTTCAATAAAATCAGCGGTTCGTTTAACTCCCATAAACTGATTCGAAGAAGAAAAACCGGATGCCAGTCCGCCGCCTTTTGGATTTTGCACCAAAACAACAAGGATAAGCAAAATGCATAAAAAAACTACAATGCCAATAATAAGTCCGTACATATCTTTTTGTTTTACTATTTATTCAACAATTTCTTGATGGTATCAATTTGATCCGCAAAGTAAAGCCTTTTTTCCGGAAATTTCAAAATTAATTTTTCATACACGAATATGGCTTTGCTGTAATATCCCTGCTTTACATATATTTTCGCCAGCGTGTCAGTAAAAATTCCATCATGCTCCTTTATACTGTCTTCAGATATATCAACAACAGGACAATTATCTTTTAACGGTTCAATCTTTGGATTGCATTCAATAAACTTTTCAATCAGCTCTTTTTTGTTGGGGCATGTTACCCGATTGATCCCGGTTTCTTTTGGTCCGGATTCAATATCTTCCGGTTCGGATTCAATGGTTAACAGATCGGTTTCATCAGGGGTTCCTAAATTGTTACCATACGATTTGTTAATATCAATGCCTATTTCAGGTACCAGTTCTGCTTCATTGGGATCCATAAGTTCCAGTTCCTCCAATTGCAAGGATAACAGATTAGATATGTTATCCCGCAAAGTAGGAGCTGGATTTACTTTTTCTGCCTCCTCTTTCGAATCAATATCTGATTCCTGCAAAAGAGCATCATGTGCGTCATCCAGGGGTAAGCCACTTTCTTCATGCGTTACTTCCTGTTCTTCTTCAATTATTTCTTCAACTTCAGAGGGGTATAAGAGGTCATAAAGTACGCTCCTGTCGGAAACATATGCTGATACAGATTCGAGCTCATGCTGATCATCGGAATGTCCCAAAACAAATTTGTTTTTCAATGCAAGCAATCGCACTGCCTGAAAATAGGGAAATTGCTCTTTCAATTGTAGTAATTCAGGCAGGGTTTCTTCATTCAAAGATCCTGTATTCCTGAAAAGCCTTATAAGTTCTGATTTTTGCATATGGGTTTACCAGTTGGCAAATGCCTTTTTAAAAATATCATCCAATATTTCATTGATAATTTCTTCAGTAAGATCAGCGCGGACATTTTCAAAATCGGATTCTACATTATACAATTTATACCGGTTAAATGAATTTTCAAAGTCCAGCTCAGGATCAACATTGCATGAGTACTTAACCTTTACGGTAATAGAAAACTTGTTTTGTGCGGCCTGGTCGCCTGCAACTATAGTGGCAGGAGTACTGGGTTCATATCCTACAATTACAGACTTAAAATCTATATCTGCATTGTTATTTACCATAATCAGATTGGTATTTCGCTGCATATAATCCTTTAATGCATCTGTCACCTGTTGACTTAATCCTGGCTCCACAATTCTGGCCTGATTTTCTACATATTGAACTGAAAAGGTTCTAACTCCGGAAGGCATTGATCCGCCTTTCATAGAATATTTAACCGAAAAGCATGAGTGGCAAAGTAAAACGATTGCTACTGCAGCAACCCATATATATTTGAAAAGCTGGTTCATAGTTTATTCAATATTGTACTCCTTTATTTTACGATACAAGGTCCGTTCTGAAATTCCCAATTCTGCGGCCGCATATTTGCGTTTTCCACCATGTCTTTCAAGAGCTTTTTTAATCAATTCCACCTCTTTATCTGAAAGGGACAATGATTCTTCAATAATTTCCTGAGTATCCTGAATATCATCTACCGGTTCCCCTGAAATATCGTATTTTCGATTTTGTTTCTCTTCCGGGATATAGGGTTCAATATCCTGAACAAATTTAGGGATGACATGAGGCGTTTCAGCACTTGAATCCATTCCATGAACAGTTTCATGCACATATTTCTTCAGTTCATTCATGTCATTGCGCATGTCAAAAAGAATCTTGTAAAGTATTTCTCTTTCAGAAGCGAATGTTTTATGGTCAATGGCGTCCAGTACTGCAGGAAGTTTAGATTCTGCGTAATCCGGAAGGTACCTTCTCAACACATCTGCTGTGATGAGCCTTTTTTCTTCAATAACAGAAATTTGTTCGGCAATATTTTTCAGCTGCCGGATGTTTCCGGGCCAACGGTAATTGGTAAGGATTTCTAAAGCTTCTTCTGTAAGTGTTATTGCAGGCATACGATTTCGGTCGGCAAAATCAATGGAAAACTTTCGGAAAAGCAGGTTTATATCTTCCTTTCTGTTGCGCAAGGGTGGTACCTCAATCGGGACGCTCGCAAGCCGGTAAAACAAGTCCTCCCTGAATTTACTTTGCTGAATGGCATTGGTTAAGTTAACATTTGTTGCGGCAATCACGCGGACATTCGTTTTGATTACTTTTGAAGATCCCACCCTTATAAATTCTCCTGTTTCAAGGACCCTCAATAATCTGACCTGCGTGGATAAAGGGAGTTCCGCCACTTCATCCAAAAAGATTGTTCCTCCGTTGGCTTCCTCAAAATAACCTTTACGGCTTTCATATGCGCCTGTAAATGACCCTTTTTCGTGACCAAATAATTCAGAATCAATAGTGCCTTCAGGAATTGCCCCACAGTTTACAGCTATATAGGTGCCATGTTTTCGGGTACTGAACTGATGGATGATCTGGGGCATGACTTCTTTACCTACGCCGCTTTCTCCGGTAATTAAAACCGACAAATCAGTGGGAGCAACCTGAACAGCAATATCAATCGCCCTGCTTAATCCTCCAGAATTTCCAATGATGCCAAAACGTTGCTTAATCTTTAATATGTCTGGTTTTTCCATTACAAGCTTCAGTCAATTAAAAGTATGACAAAATTACAATATTAATCGTTTTTTTGTAATTTGCACTGTCAAATATTCATGTTTATGGCCTCATTAAGGAAATTCATAGGTATCATTCCTGCCCGCTATTCTTCTACCAGGTTTCCCGGAAAGCCTCTTGTTGATATCAAAGGTAAATCGATGATTCAGAGGGTTTATGAACAGGCGTGTAAAGCGCTTGATACTGTATATGTTGCAACAGATGATGTCCGCATCATGGAAGCAGTAAAAAGATTCGGCGGAAATGTGGTTATGACGTCCGATTCACATAAAAGCGGAACCGACCGTTGTGCTGAAGCTGTTTTGTTGGCCGAAAAGGAGCAGCATATGAAATTTGACGCTGTTATGAATGTTCAGGGCGATGAACCTTTCATAGAACCTGAGCAGCTAACTCTTCTGGCCTCGTGTTTTAATGATAACAATACCGAGATCGCCACACTCGTCAAAAAAGCAGATACTGAAGAAGCTATTTTCGACCCAAACCGTCCCAAAGTTATTCTTAACTTAAATAATGAAGCGGTTTATTTTAGCCGTGCAGCAATTCCATTTTTCAGGGGATCTCATACCAGTCAGTGGCTAAATTTGCATAATTATTACCTTCATATTGGCTTATATGGATACCGGCGGGATATCTTACCTAAGTTAACTGTGCTCCCGCAATCTTCGTTAGAGCTCGCTGAATCACTGGAGCAACTGAGATGGGTCGAAAACGGATACCGGATCTCCGTAAGGGTAACTACTTATGAGAGCTTTGGAATTGATACGCCTGAAGACTTAAACAAACTACTGTAGTGCTTTTTCAGATTTCTGTGAAACAACACGGATAATTTTTGCGGAAGCTCCTTTATGCTCAGACACATATTTTGCGGAAATTGCAGCTGTGCGGTCTGTAAATGCCGGGTTCATGAGAAACTTACCCAACGTTTTTTTGAATTCTTCTGAATCAGATACCGGAAAGGCACAACCCAAACGGATCATTTCCCGCGCTTCACGGAATTTCTTATAATTTGGGCCAAATACAACGGGCATCCCAAAAGCGGCAGCTTCAAGAGTATTGTGAATCCCTTTTCCAAACCCGCCTCCTATATATGCGATTTTCCCATAATTATACAGGGCGGATAACATTCCAATATTGTCGATAATCAAAACCTGCTTTTCACGAATGGTGCTGACAGATGCCCTGGAAAAAAGAGTATGACTGCGTTTGATTTTTGAAGCAAGGGAAGACAAATGTGCCGGTTCAATCTCATGCGGTGCAATAATAAATTTCAGGTGGAAGGGTGCTGTATTGATATAATCTGCCAGCAATTGCTCATCTGGTGGCCATGTGCTTCCGGCAACAATACAGGTGTTTTCCTGACAGAATTCAGTGACAATATCAATTTTCTTCACATTCGACGCATGAAATACCACACGGTCAAATCGTGTATCTCCTGTTACCATTACCTGCTTTATGCCTAATTTCAAAAGCAGATTTGCCGAAGACTCATCCTGAACAAAAAAATAACTGAAATACCGGAGTTGCTCTCTGAAAAAACTTCCATAGAACTGGAAAAAAACCTGTTTCGGTCTGAAAATCCCTGATATCAGATATACAGGAATTTTCAACTGGTGCAAATGCCTGAGATAGAAAAACCAGAATTCATACTTAATAAAAAAAGCAGCGGCGGGTTTTATGGTTTCTATAAATATTCTGGCATTGCCTGGGGTATCCAGGGGCAGGTAGGTGACAAAATCAGCTTTGGGATGGTTCTTGCGTATTTCATAGCCCGAAGGGGAATAAAAGGTGAGAAATATTCTGCATTCGGGCTTTTCTCTTTTTAACGCTTCAATTACAGGCAACCCCTGTTCAAATTCACCCAGTGATGCTGCATGAAACCAGTATGTTTCAGATCCTGTTGCATCCCACGACTGTATTTTTTTCTTCCAGTTCCTTCTCCCGGAAATCCATAAGCGTGCCTTGTCCTTAAACAAAGATGAGATTACCATTAACCCGTAAAAAACGTACATCGTAATGGAATAAAGAAACTTCATCGTTTTTGGCATAAATCAGTGTAAAGTTGTATAAACTTTATGCTTTAACAAATGTTATACAATAAATGTTATTTAGAATAGAAATAAATAACAATTCGAATGGAAATACATAATAAATTAAAACAAGAGAGATATGGCATTTGAACTACCAAAACTGGGATATGAATATGCTGCGCTGGAGCCGCATATTGATGTACGAACAATGGAACTTCATTACACAAAGCATCATCAGACCTATGTGAATAACCTCAATATGGCACTGGCCGGAGGAGAATGGGAAAACAAGAGCATTGAAGAGATCATGTCCAATGTATCCAAATTACCGCCCGCAATAAGAAACAACGGAGGCGGACATTACAATCACACCTTGTTTTGGAAAATTCTATCTCCGAATGCAGGTGGTGCTCCAAAGGGTGATTTGCTTGATGCGATCAACAGGTATTTCGGATCGTTTGATAAATTTAAGGAATTGATGAATAATGCTGCACTCACCAGATTTGGATCAGGATGGGCATGGCTTGTTAAAGCAGACAATGAGTTGAAGATTACTTCTACAGCCAATCAGGACAATCCGTTAATGAATATTCCAGCGGAAGTAAGAGGTATGCCTGTTTTAGGAATTGATGTTTGGGAACATGCCTATTATCTGAAGTATCAGAATCGAAGAAATGAATATTTATCAGCGATCTGGAATGTGGTGAACTGGGAAGAGGTGGCCAGGCGATTTAGCAGATAAATGTTTAATTTTTGTATTTGCCGGATTAATATTGTAAATTAGCTTACTAATTCTATTTCCGGCAAAATATGACTATTGAACTACCTAAACTGTCTTATGCAGTTGATGCATTGGAGCCATACATTTCCAAGCAGACGATTGAATTCCATTATGGGAAACATCATCAGGCTTATGTAAACAATCTGAACAATTTAATTCCCGGAACTGCATTTGAAAATGCATCCCTGGAGAAGATGGTTCTGGAAGCAGAGGGAGGTATTTTCAATAATGCCGCCCAGGTTTGGAACCATACTTTCTATTTTCAGAGTTTTTCCAACTCCGGAATGAAAGAACCTACGGGAGCTCTCTCAGATGCCATAGAAAGGGATTTTGGATCTTTTGAGGGTTTTAAAGAGCAATTCTCAAAAGCTGCTGTTACACTATTTGGTTCTGGCTGGGCATGGCTTGTTAAAAATCCGGATGGTAAACTGGCCATTGTGCAGGAATCCAATGCAGGGAATCCGATGAGAAAACATCAAATGCCATTGCTTACCTGTGATGTGTGGGAGCATGCCTATTACCTGGATTATCAGAACAGACGCGCCGATTATGTCCAGGGGTTCTGGAAGCTGGTCGACTGGTCTGTGATTGAGAAAAGGTTTCTTTAAAAGGTAAATCCAAGATTAATATACCATCGAAGACCGTGATCACGGTTATTATCTGAAATAAACAGGCTAAGGGGTCCTAATGGGGATTTATAGGTAACCCCGGTACCGTAGCCAAAATGCAGGGTGTTTGAGTGCATTTCGACGGTTTCTTCAAGAAGGTTTTCAAAGCTGGAACCAGTGGTTAATATGTTAGCCAGCGTCTCGATCTGAAAATTGCGGATGATACGGTAATTCAGTCCTACTTTAGCCATTAAATAGTTATTTACACTAATTTCTCCGGGATTATAGCCTGCAAATCCCACATGATTTCTTCGCAGATAATTTCTCTGACCTCCAATATAGAAGTTATCACAGGCAATAAATTCATCTGTACTTAATCCTAAAGAAATGCCTGTATTCAAACTGAATTTGCTGCCCAGGCTGTTATAACTGTCAATATTCATATACAATTTGGCAAAGGATCCAAGATTTTCTTGTAAATCAATGGTGTCTGATATATATACCAAATCGAGCATGGGATCGTAAACGCCTTTTAATGAAATATCAATTTGCTTTCCATTAAATGGAAACATAAGATCGTTTAATGTATTGAGCTGGTAGGTGCCGTTTAAACCAAAGCCGGCAAAACCATATCTTTTATAGTTGAAAAGTTCTGGATTGAGGTTTTGAAGGCCCTCATTCGGATTAACGCTTGAATATTCATAGAAGGATGCTATTCCCAAATGCTGATTCAGTCCAAAACTTTTTCTGATAAATAGTTCTGCAGTCAAACGGTTTTGCCTGGAGTAACCCACTTCCGCATCCCGGATGTATGAGGGTATAAGATCAGATTCATAATACATTTCCAAACCCACAAGTGTATTCATTCTGGAACCTGTATATTTTCTGTAATTAATCCTTACCTGGGGGTATTCACTAATATCAGCTATAGCAGTCAGGCGGGTCCCGCTAATCAGAAAGTTGCTTTGGGTATAATTGAGTATCAGACCAGCACCATAAAAGTTGTCATAATGAAAGGAGATTTTAATGGAGGATGGTGTTTTTTCCCTGGCATCCAAATGAAGCTTGTAACCCTTTCCATCTTTTTGAAAATGATAGGAAAGCTTGTCAAAGTATAGCGTGCCGAAAAGGCGTTCCATGCCAACCTGCAGCTTCTGCCTGGTAAGATAGGAGTTTTTGGGGATGTCAAGTTTCCCGTAAGCAAGGCTCTGATCATAGTATTTCAGATCATTCACCACCACGCGGGTAATAAAGATGCTATCCGGATCTTTTAAAGGCTCAGGTTTTTGCCGGTAACCCAATTGGTTGAGGCTATCGGCGAGTGCTTTCAGGACATCAAATTTTTGACGTGCAGATTCTTCACCAAGCTTTTCGATTTCGATATTCTTGGCAAAATCGGCTGAAGTATAGCCTTTTAATTCAGGAGATATGAACAGATTCACCTTCTTAATCTGTTCCCGGGAGTCATATATCCCATATGAAGATGCAGAACGGCTGAGGATTTTGTCAATACTTGCAAGGTCATCAGGAGTGATGCCTTCGTCAAAACCCGTATATACCCCAATTACAATATCTGCACCCATATCAATCACCTCATCCACCGGGAAATTTCTTAATACGCCACCATCCACAATGACCTTGGTAGAATCTAATATAACCGGTGTGAAAACGCTTGGTATGGCCATGCTTGCCCTTAATGCCGTGGCCAGATTACCACTCTTGAAATCGACAATTTCTCCATTAATGATTTCTGCCCCTACACAAGTGTATGGATAAGGAAACTTACTGAATGAATCAATACCTGCAGTACTCCATGTTAAACCCGACAGGAGCATTTGCAGGTTCTGACCTTCAAGCAAGGCGGAAGGAAGAGATACCTTTTTATTCCGGATGGGCAATTCTATAAAATACCTTTTATACTCATGTTTTTCATCCATTGCTACATTACTCAGGGGAACAACATCAGAAAGGAGCAAGGTCCAGTCAATGCTCTGATTCAACTTCGACAGATCTTCTGCCGAATATCCGATTGAATATAATCCCCCAACAATGCTGCCCATACTTGTACCGGCAATATAATCAGGAACAATTCCCGCTTCTTCAAGCACTTTTAATACACCAATGTGAGCAAGGCCTTTGGCTCCGCCTCCGCTTAAAACCAGGCCTACTTTTGGCCTTCCGCTTAAAGGTTGCTGAGAATAAATGTTTTGTACCTGACTGCCTCCCAACAGGAAGAGCATCAGAAGAAACTTTAGAAATCCTTTGAACATAAACCAATTAATTCGCAGTTCATTCGTTTCTGAACATATGAATGAAGCCTGATCTTGTATATCGCTTCTGAGGATCGCTGGCAAGCGCTTCCAATACGTAGAAATAAACCCCTGTTTTTAGTTTATCACCGGATGCTGTTTCACCATCCCATGTTATGGTAATCCCTTCACTTTCATATACGAGCACGCCTGTGCGACTGTATATTTTAATTCTTAACGGAAAACCTGCATCATTTCGTATGATGAAAAAATTATCTACATCGTCATCTCCACCCGGACTGAAAACATTGGGTATGTATACTTCTCCCAATATGGCTACTTCCTCAGTTGCGGTACTGATACATCCAAATTCATCGGTAACTGTTAGTGTTACCGTAAAAGTGTCTGTGCGTGGAAAGGTAATCTCCTGGTAGGCCCCGGTACGTATGCCAAATTCTTCAATATTCCAGCTGAAAGTATAAGTCACACCAGCATCAAGGGCTCCGACATGTTCAAATTCAAAAAATAAAGGAGATTTTGTAGGGGCATTGTAATTAAACACAGCAGAAGCCGTTCTGTGCACGGTAATCAGATTGGGTTTTGTAATCATTAATGCGATGTTGTTGTCATATACCAGGGTGGGGGAATAAACACCAGACTGCAAATAAATCACCGTATCCGGATCTGCATCTGTACTGGTTTGCCCGTCTCCAAAGTCCCAATAAAATGTAGTTGCCGATCCGGTAAAGGTATATTTGACTTTAAGAGGTGTGCAACCTTCAACAACATCAACAGTGAAATCCTGACCTTTAATAGCAGGAGAAATGACCTGGGAAATCAGGATTATAGAAATTAACAATTTGAGATAGCGCACGTTTTCAGTTATTCATAGGTTAAAGACTGCACTAATTTATAATTAATAGAAATATGAATTAACAGATCTCCTGCAAAATCACATTTTTACAACGCCTAAAATACTAAAAAAATGAAGTCAACTCAATGTTAATAACTTAAAAGAAATCAACAACTGTAAATAACTTTAAAGCATGAAATGGGCCTGAATCATATCTAATCGTTAATTTTACAGAATATTAAATATGCCCATGATACCATATCTCAATCTGCTAAAACATGTGCTGGATAATGGCGCACCAAAGAATGACAGGACCGGAACAGGGACCAGGAGTGTTTTTGGATATCAGATGCGTTTTGACTTGTCTGAGGGGTTTCCGGTATTAACAACTAAGAAATTGCATCTTAAGTCGATTATCTATGAATTACTCTGGTTTTTAAAGGGAGATACGAACATCCGGTATCTGAATGACCACAATGTAAATATCTGGAATGAGTGGGCTGATAAAAACGGTGATCTCGGCCATATTTATGGATACCAGTGGAGAAGCTGGCCCGGATATGAAGGGAATTCCATTGATCAGATTCAGAATGTTATACAGTCCATTCAAAAAGATCCTGATTCCCGCAGGCATATTGTAAGCGCCTGGAACGTGGGTGATCTTGATAAAATGGCCCTCTATCCGTGCCATGTCTTATTTCAGTTTTATGTGAGTGAGGGAAAACTTTCATGTCAGCTCTACCAGCGTAGTGCGGATATATTTCTGGGTGTTCCTTTTAATATTGCATCATACAGTCTGTTTACCATGATGATTGCCCAGATTACCGGACTCCAGCCAGGTGAATTTATTCATACATTCGGTGATGCGCACCTATATAATAACCATTTGGATCAGGCCCAAATCCAATTATCACGGGAACCCAGAAAGCTTCCTGTGATGAAAATGAATCCGGATGTCAGGAAGATTGAGGATTTTGTTTTCGAAGATTTTGTTCTTGAAGGTTATGATCCGCATCCTCATATAAAAGGAGCAGTTTCTGTTTAATCCAATTATCTATGAAACCACTTTCTATTATTGTTGCCATTGCTGATAATATGGGTATTGGGAAAGACAATAGGCTGCTTGCCCATATCCCTGGTGATCTTCCGCGGTTTAAAAGCATTACAACCGGACATACTGTTGTTATGGGACGAAATACATATCTGTCTCTTCCAAAACGACCGTTGGTAAACCGGAAAAATATTGTGATTACCGATAATGTTGATGAATACTTTGAACAATGTGTTACTGTGCATTCTGTTGAGGAAGCAATTCAACAATGCGATGAGAAACTCGAAAATTTCATTATAGGAGGAGCATCGGTTTACCGACAGTTTCTTCCTTTTACCCAAAAATTGTATCTTACCTTGATGCATAAGGCATTTGATGCCGATACATTTTTTCCGGAAATTCCCGAGAGTGATTGGACTGAAATATCCCGTGAGAAAATTTTAAAAAAAGACGGCATCGAATTTGACTATGATTATGTTGTTTTGGAAAGAAAAAGGCAGTCGTAATTTAAAAATTGACAGAATAAGCTAACTTTATTTCGAACCAACTAAAATTACATCTATGAAAAAAATCTGTTTCATCGTTGTTCTGCTTATTTCTATAACATCCGTTTATGCGCAGGCTGATAAAATTGCCGGAATCTGGGTGCCTGCAAAGGGATCGTCACAAGTTCGAATATTCAAGGCTACCAATGGGAAATACTATGGTAAGGTAGAATGGTTAAAGCCCGAAGAACGGAATAAGGTTGATGAAAACAATCCCGATGCCTCAAAGCGCAATGTAAAAATAATGGGATTGATGATATTGAAAGATTTTACCTATAATGCCGATAAAAAGAGATGGGAAGGCGGTACTGTGTATGATCCGGATAATGGTAAAACTTACGATTGCTATATGTGGTTTGACGGTGATGACAGCAAAATGACATTAAAAGGATATGTTCTGGGAATGAAATTCGTAGGCAGGGCTGAGGATTGGACGCGTGAAGCTGAAATCAGAAAGTAAGCCCGACAGTTTAATCCTTTTAATAGAAAGATTCAACTGTTTAATTGGATCTGTTCATCAATAAAATTCAACTCATCGCAGATTTCAACCGTTATAGGGTTAAATAATAACGAATTATTTTCCTGATGAAATGGATTTTCTTGCTTTTAATCATGTTTTGTGCGTGCAACAGTAATGTTGTTGTTACTGAAGATGAAGTCAGCACAGATATTCTTTATTCCAGGGATAGCTATAAACCGTATACCGGAAAGTGTACGGTTTTATATTTTGGGAGCAACCAGGTCAAGTCGGAATACACTTTTAAAAACGGAGTGTTAAACGGACCAGCTATTACATGGCATATGAATGGAAAGCTCAAAACGAAAGGTTCATATAAGAATGGTCAACTTTCAGGAACCTGGCTTTTTTATGATGAGCAGGGCCGGAAAATTAGGGAAGCCGGTTACAAAGCTAATGAACTTGATGGTGCCTACACTGCACTATACAAAAATGGCAAAATAAAAGAGCAAGGTCAGTTTTCTGAAAAAAAACAGAAAGGAAAGTGGGTATTCTATAATGAAGACGGAACAATCATAAGACAAGCACTTAAATCATCAAATTAAAGGATCAAACCATCTTCAGAAAACGGAATGTCGGTCCATCTGCCTTTGTATAATGTCCGGATTGTTCTTATGCCGCTTTCCAGAAGTAATTTTGCTGTTTCCCTAAAACCGAGATCAATTTCAGACGGATGATGTGCATCTGAATTGATCATAACAGGTATTTTTTTATCCCGGATTAATCTGATAACCCAGTCGCCCGGATAAAGTATGGGCGGTTTCTTTCTGTAAGTGCCACGTGTGTTTATTTCAACAATGCAGTTTTGCCTTTTCACGGCATCCAAAAGCGTATGAATCAGTCCGACATACCATGATTCACTTTCGTCCACATAGTGTCTGAAAGGTTCATGCATTTTAATTTTATCCATATGCCCGATGATGTCAGGACTGGTATTTTCAATCATCGCCGCAGATAATTCGTAATACCGGGTAATTACTTTACGGAAGTCATTATTAAAAATCGTTTCAACTCCTTTGAAAAATTGTTCCGGATCCCCGTCAAAGCAAAAGCCAGTCCCGTCGGGGTAGGTGCCCAGAAAGTGAACAGATCCGATAATATAATCAAAAGACTGCCGGGAAATTTCCGGATGTTTGATGTGTTCGGAATAATCAAGCTCCAGGCCGGTATATACTTCAATTTTATCTGCAAAAGAAGAACGGATATGCTCTATTTCCTGAATATATTCATGCACACGCGATTCCTTCATGTTCCATCTGGTGTCATAGGCAGTAGGAGCATGAGATGAATAACCATAGCCCAGGAAATTTTTTTCAATGGCAGCAAGGATAAATTCTTCCGGATCTGCTTTGCCATCGCAGAAACTTGAATGAGAGTGCAAGTTGATCCAACACATAATAGCAGTTCTTGAAGATGCAAAGTTACTTTTTTCAGATGAAGAAACAGGACAATCTTTTTAAGCTTACACTGCGTTGTTAAGTAAATCGCTATAGTTGCTGAACTATTTTATTAAATTAAAACTATATTTACGATAATTATTAATAAAATTCACCAGCAACGTGTGCTATGAATAGCAAATTTCCAGGCGTCTGTTTGGCAGTTTTTTTATTTTTTGAACTCTTTCTTTTCAGATCAGTTACCGCACAGGTTCCTGAGTTTGTATTTCAGCATCTGCGTGTAGAGGATGGACTTTCCCAAAGTACTGTTCGGGTCATATTTCAGGACCGCATGGGATTCATGTGGTTCGGAACCGATATTGGCATCAATAAGTTTGACGGCAACGAATTCACTGTTTACAAATACAATGCTGAAGATTCTTTGGGCATTCCCTCAAATTTTATTGTTGCAATTTTTGAAGACAGCTATGGGTCATTCTGGGTGGGTACCGGATACAGTGGAATAAGCCGCTTTAACCGTGAGCAGGAAACTTTTGAACAATTTACATCAAATCCGGCAGATGGCAAATCGCTCAGCAACAATAATGTACGGGTTATTTATGAGGACTCCAGAAAAAATCTCTGGATTGGAACTGCAGGAGGGGGCTTGAATTTATACGACAGGAAATCTGAAACATTTACACATTTCAAAGACGACCCCCTTAAAGTCAATGACATTGGAACCAATTATATCTCAGGAATCGCAGAAGATAAAATGGGAAATCTGTGGATGTCGTCTCCCGAGGGTCTCATTATTAAATATGATGTATTAACCGGTAGCTGGGAGCATATTCGTTTATTCTCCAGCGAAACCTCGGATAAGTTTACCACAACCTTTTGCCATATTATGGTTGATTCCGAAAACGATGTCTGGTTTGGATCGGAAAACGGATTGTATATATATAATCAGAAGAGCAGGAAAGTTAAACACTTTACAAAAGGTCCGTCAAACCGTTTTTTGAATGAAGATGCAGTAAGCGATATAAAGGAATTTGAGAATGGTTTGTATCTGATTGCTACTGATCATGGGGGATTGAATGTTTTTAACAAACACGCAGGTACCTTTACATATTACCGGCATTCACGTCTGAATGATTTTTCCATCAGCAATGACCAGCTATATAGCATTTATAAATCGCCGGATGGAATCTTCTGGATCGGAAATTATCATGGAGGCGTTAATATTTTTACTCCGAATGTGCGTAAGTTTAAGCATTATAATTATTTGCTGTCTGGAAATTCCCAGTTTTCTGATGGATCTGTGCTTTCTATGTGCGAGGATGCCAATAAAAATATCTGGTTGGGTTTTGACGGGCAGGGGATTGATATTTATAACCCCGCAACAAAAAGTGTCAGGCATATAGAATCGGAACCAGGTAAAGCCAATACAATAGTCGGAAACGTTATTGTTGAATTGTTTAAAGCTAAAAATGGAGATATCTGGGTGGGAACATATCTGAAAGGTTTATCAGTGATTGACCATCAAACCGGACAGATACGCAATTACCAGCATGATTCAAAACAGCCCGATGGTTTAGGGGCTAATAATGTTTGGTCGATATTTGAGGATTCAAAAGGGAAATTCTGGATCGGACTTCATAACAACGGGCTCGACAGATACGATCCGATCACAGGAAGATTTGAGCACTTCAAAAACGATCAGCGTGATTCTTTAAGCCTGAGCAACAATGACATATACAAAATATTTGAAGATTCAGGGGGCAATATCTGGATAGGCACCCGCAATGGGTTGTGTTTATATAACAGGAAAACAAACAAATTCAGGCGTTTTGTGTCGGCGAATACACACGGCAGCATATTTGGCAGTTGCGTTTACGATGTTTTTGAGGATAATGAAGGACGGATATGGGCCGGAACAGACCAGGCACTTAATTTATTGAATAAAGAAAATATTACATTTACTGCATTTCAGGAGGCTGACGGTTTGAATGGGAATGCAGTTTTGTCAATACTGGGCGATTCGAAAGGATATTTATGGTTATCCACCAATAAAGGCTTATCACGATTTGATGTAAAATCCAGAAAATTCAGGAATTATGATGTGTCGGATGGATTACAGAGCAATGAATTCAACTATGTTTCGGCACTCCGAAGTTCGAATGGGATGATGTTTTTTGGGGGTAAGAGGGGGTTTAATTTTTTCTATCCCGACAGCGTTTTTGACAACCCGGTTCCTCCCCCTGTATATATTACAAAGTTTACCATATTCGAACATGAAATTAATCCAAGAGAACATAAGGATATCCTCTCCAGGCACATCAACTTTGAAAAGAGAATTGTTTTGGATCATGATCAATCTGTTATTTCGATCACTTTTGCTGCGCTGAATTATTCAAATCCCCGTAAAAACCAATATGCATATAAGCTGGAAGGCTTTAACAACGATTGGATCTATATTGGTAACAAGCACGAAGTAACTTATACAAACCTGAATCCCGGTAAATATGTTTTAAGAGTCAGGGGGTCGAACAACGATGGCAAATGGAATGAACTGGGCGCTGTACTTGAAATTGTTATTTTACCTCCCTGGTGGCAGACGATCTGGTTCAGAATATTGCTGTATGTTTCCATTATTGGTCTGGTGCTTTTAATTTATTACCTGCGACTGGCATTCTATCAGAATCAGCAAAAAAAGTTGCTGGTACTTGTCAGGGAGCGAACTTTTCAGTTGGAAGAAGTTGCTGTTACCCTGGAAGAAAAGCAGGAGGAGATCAATTCACAAAACGAAAAGCTCATGTCGCAACGTGATGAGCTTGAGCATAAAAATGAGATTCTGACTGTTCAGAAACATCAGATACTCGAGCAAAATCAGGAACTGGACAAGCACAGAAATCAACTTGAATCTCTAGTTGAGGAGCGCACCCATGAACTGATCGAAGCAAAAAACAAGGCCGAGGAATCGGATCGCCTCAAATCTTCTTTTTTGGCGAATCTTTCGCATGAAATCAGAACTCCTTTAAATGCAATACTGGGTTTCTCATCATTACTCGGAGAAAAAAACCTTACAGATGAGGAAAGGGATGAATACAACAGAATTATTCAGGGCAGCAGCAATACATTACTCGATCTGATCAGTGATATTCTCGATATTTCAAAAATCGAGGCAGGTCAATTGCAACTTGATCTTCAGGAAGCGCCTCTTGAGGTCATTGTAAGCGATCTGGTAGGCATATTTGATATGTTCATGGCCCGTGATGATATCGGTTCCAACAAAGAGGTAGAATTGAAAGTAGCATTGGATGAAGATTTACGGCAGATGTATATTGTCACGGACAGCTTACGTCTTACACAGGTATTGTCAAATCTCATCAACAATGCGATTAAGTTTACGCCCAAAGGCTACATTGAAGTAGGATGCAATAAGCTTCCGGATCTGGAGATGCTGGAGTTTTATGTGAAGGATACTGGAATCGGGATAAAACCGGAGCATCAGAAAATGATTTTTGAAAGATTCCGTAAAGTAGAGGAAGATAAAACGCAATTGCGAAGAGGAACTGGATTGGGTCTTGCCATTTCATTTCAGTTGGTAAATCTGATGGGCGGTTCTCTGCGCCTGTCGTCTGAATTCGGGGAAGGATCTGTCTTTTATTTTACCATTCCGCTCATCCGGTCAGATGCACCATACGTCATGCAGCATCAATTGAAAATCCAAAACCAATTGCCTGATTTCAGAAACTGCAAAGTGCTTGTAGCCGAAGACGACCCTTCGAATTTTAATTACATTGATAAACTGCTTAAAAAGGTCAACGTAGACGTTTATCATGCTGAAAACGGGAAAGAGGTGCTTCAGATCATGGAGGAAAATAAATCCATTCAATTGATCCTAATGGATATTAAAATGCCCATATTGGATGGAATTGAAACCCTGCACGAATTGAAAAACAGAAATATAAGCATTCCGGTAATTGCTCAAACCGCATATGCTTTGGCCGATGAAATCGTAATACTAAAAAGAGAGGGGTTTGATGAGTATTTGTCAAAGCCCATTCAAAGAGATTTCCTGTACCTGCTGCTCACAAAATACTTGTCATAACGGCAGCATTAAATATAAAAAGCCTGAATTGCTTCAGGCTTTAAAGGGTGGAAGATCGGGCTCGAACCGACGACCTCCAGAGCCACAATCTGGCGCTCTAACCAACTGAGCTACGACCACCATTTGGGA
>CAZTSR010000003.1:0-256598 GCA_964615995.1 uncultured Bacteroidales bacterium | reverse complement strand
GCTTCATCGGATTGTTTTTTAGTATTTATGTCGTTTTCGTAAAATTACCGCTAACGTTCGCCGGTATGCGCAGTTGCCGCTTCAAGGCGCTTTCGTGTCGGGTTACCTGAAAGGCAGCCAAACGAACGAACATTAGCAACCCCTCGGCCCGGCAATTGCGTATACCGGCTGTTGGGAGCAGTAAATTTTTAACTCATCCAAGTTCCTTTTTCATCAATAACCCACCATTTTCCATTTCTTTTCTCCAATAGAAATTCATATCCCTGACCCCATGTAGGTCCGCAGCTGTAATCAATTGATATTAATGCTTTAGTAAAATCTTTATTAAAAATTGGAGTTGAAACAACTATAAAGCAACTTGTTCCATAAAGAGAACGAACTTTATCATAACCTTTATAAAAGTCACTGTTTTTAAAGATCTCTTGGAATTTAGAATTACTGATAACAGGTAATTGTGTTCTATTTGAATCTATCTTTATGGTTTTTAGGGAATCTATTGATTTATACATAAATTGAGCGTCTGAAGAACGCAATTTTTTCCAATGAACATAATTGCCAAATGAACTTGTGTCATAACTAATAAACCCTGGCGGTGGAGGGGGAGGTGGATTTATTGTATCTTCATTTGGCTTTTCTGTATTACCCCACATAGTTCTATAAACTGGTTTAGTGTCTTCAACTATAAAGGCAACATCTGTTAGTCGGATCCTAATTAGATCACTCAAAATTTCATAAAACTCAATATCATATTTTGTATCTGTGAATGAAATCTTTTTTCCGGTGCAAGAAAAGAATGCAGCCAATACAATTAATAGAAAAACTTTATTCATAGTACGATTTTTTATTGCTCCCAACGTTCGCTGGTATGACCAGTTGCCATTTCTGTGCGCATACTTGTCTGTTTACCCGAAAGATACCCAAAAGTACCAACATTAGCAAAAACGCTACCTGGCAATTGGTTATACCAGCTGTTGTAAACTGTTGATCTCCTTTTGGGCACTACGTTTCAAAAAGAGCCGGATGAACTTTTGCCTGCCCACTTGTTTTAGATCCCAGAACCATGGGGCGGAGTATTAACTTGTCTGTTTAGCACTTTGCTAGTTCTGTGCGTTGTAAGGGGCAGGATTTCAAGGCACTGAGTTCAATCACCGTCTTTTTGAGCTTTTCAAAATCTCTTTATTAAATTTATGTTTTCTTGAGCTTCGGCCTTCATGGGAACCGCTGCCGTTGAGCTGTGCAATAAACCTATGCAAGCTTAGCAATTGATCTGACGTACATATGTCGACCCAAGTTTCAAAATTGCCCCTACCTCTTATATAAGCTTCATTCGCAATTGTTTACAACGTCCGCAGGTATGAACCGTTGCGTTTTCAGGCGCTTTGGGGTCTTGGTAGCACAAGATACCCAAGTGTACTAACCTTCGAAAACCAGCTACCAGCAATGGTTTATACCTGTTGTTGGAAACTGTGCATATTAGGAAGCTAATTGATAATCGGTTATCAGCAAGTCCGGAGACAAGTTGAGACGCTTTGTTAAATTGCGGATCATTTCAATAGTGAGTTTCCGTTTGCGATTAAGAACCTCCGACACCCTACTTTTACTGCCAATGACATCTACCAAATCAACTTGCTTTAATTGGAGCTCTTCCATCCTTATCTTAATAGCTTCAATTGGGTCAGGAGCTTCAATTGGATAGTGTTTTTTTTCATATTCATCAACCAATACTCCAAGAATATCAGCTTCGTCACTTTCTGATGTACCAATAGGTGCGTCAAAGACTTCTTCCAGTCTCTTTAAAGCAAGTCTATAGTCCGCTTCCGATTTTATAGGTTTGATATTCATTGTTCTTTTTCTTAAATCGTATTTGCATCAATCTTATCATACTCTTTATGAGATCCAATGAATCGTATAAAGATCCACTGTTTCTCAAAATTAAATTTAGTCACCAGTCTGTAGGTATTGCCTTTAATGTTAAATACAATCCTACTTTCTTTAAGAATACTTGCATTTGTATAAGTTTGCTTTACATCTGATGGAGATTTCCAGTTTGAACTCAATGCTGTATCATACCAAGTTTTCAAATACTGCTCTGAGTCGGGGAACTTCTCCCAAAATTCTCTTAATGTGCTTTTTGCAAATATTCTTTCCATTCATTTTTAAACGTCGATACAAAGATACAAATTAATTCCCAATATGGGAACTTTGTCTTGTGGATTTTTTTGCATTGTTTCCAACGTCCGCCGGTATACGCTGTTGCCGCTTCAAGGCGCTTTCATGTCGGGTTACCCACAAGGTAAGAAAATGAACCAACATAGGCAACACCTCGGCCCGGCAATTGCGTATACCGGCTGTTGGAGGCTGGGCTTATTTTTTATGCAGATCCATTTACGCCAAATTCAAATAAAAACTTTCTCGTTAAATTAACTTTAATCGACCAGAAAAAGCTACAACCATCCAATACATTTACTTCTTCAGTTTTCCAATAGGTCTGAGCCTTACTATAGTTATTGCTCCAAAAGCAATTAATATAAATTATTTTTTCTCCATTTTCTGTACGTCCAAAATATTGTCTTTTATATTTACTTAGATTTTTATGAATTACTGGACAGTCTCTTCCTTGGTTGGGTCTATTTTTATTTATCTCTTTAATTTCGTGCCTTAATATGTACTCAGCTGAATCAATATCAGCCATTGTTGGAGTAAATTTATTTCCTATGCCTTGAATGCCAAATGGATCATATTCTTTTGAGAAGATTACACCAGAATAATTATTATGCTCAATATAAATATTTTGGTATTCAAGTCCCTCAATTTTGCCATTAACCATCTCAGTCTTGTATATGCCACAAGAATATAGGGTCATTAGTATAAATAGTGTCAATACTTTCATTGGTTGTAGTCTGTTTTCTTAGCCTTGCCTCCAACGTCCGCAGGTATGAACCGTTGCGTGTTCATGGCGCTTTGTGGTCTAGGTAGTACAAGGTAGCCAAGAACACTAACCTATGCAAACCCACTGCCAGCAATGGTTTATACCTGTTGTTGTGTGCCGTAACTTATTTAATCACAGTCTTCTTCTTTTTGTTTATTCAAGATAATCATCCCATTAGATTGGACATATCCATCTATTGTAAAAATCTTGCAGGTTGTAGTTTCTGGGATTTTTTCGCCAACACTATCACATTCTGTAGCTTTTATATAGTGCGTCAATTTAATTTTTAAATCATTGCCAATAGTTGTCACATCGGAACAAGAATCACATTCACACCCACAGCCCCCACAAAATCCATAACAAATCATCTTGCTATCAATTTTATCTCCATTTTTGCTAAAGGTCCTTATGCTTGGATATAGATCATCACCGATGCCATAATATAAAATCGCGAAAAATTTAGAAGTGTCAGGGATTACTCCAATAATCTGGTTGTCATAATTGTCAAAGAACAATGTATCAATGCTTTTTGAATCAATCAGATATTTGTAATCTTCTTTATCCAAGTTTAAATTGTGAGAATAAGGTAAATTAATAAAACCGATTTTCTTCGCAAGAATTCTAATAAAATCAGCTTTAGTAATTACTCTTTCTTTTATTGAACTTGTACAACCCAGTATTAGTCCCGTTATTATTATAATCAATAGTTTTTTCATTGAAGTATCCTTTTTTGTTATGGCACACAACTAGCTTATATATGCGGTTCAACCGTATATATCTTACATACGTTGGGTGGATATAATCGGTTTTATGTTTTTTGAACCCACTTATATATTTTTAATTTCGATTTATAAAGCGGAAAGTTATTATACAGTAAATCAAAAAGATATAAAATATAAATTGTGCGAATTCTCACACTTCGTGCCTTTCAATCACATGCCTGCTTTTCTCTTTATTAATTGATAAATTTTGGAAATGAGGTCCGTAAGAATGGTCCCTTATGACTGACTCTTTTCATCTCCACAAATATCTGGCATGCAATCAAATAAAATAACTTCAACTTCCCCTAACCCCAATCTTTCTTTCGCTACTTCAAATATAATAAAAATGTCTTCTGTTGAATTCATCAAATCAACAAATCAACAAATGAATATATGTTAGTAAAAATAAATAACTTGAAAATTTATGCCGTGCAACAGTCTTTGTTTTTATTTAAATTTGTTATAAACGGTTTAACTTGTAGTCCAAATCCTTAATATTCAAACGCCATAAAATGAAAAAAGTCCTTTTTTTAATATGCATAGCCTTATTGGCCGGTGGTTGTAAATATTTTAAGAAGCAATCCGCCAAACCTGTGGAAATGGTTGAAGTGGATTCCACCCCGAATGACGTAGTAGATTCATCAGCATATTATGGTGATGGAGGAAATGTAACGACAACTCCTTCCAATGGTAACAAGGCTGCTGTGAGCGGCAAATATTACATGATTGTAGGGTGCTTTACTGTTTCGGAAAACGCCGACCGCTATGCCGAAAAACTGAGAGGAATGGGTTATACTTCTGAAATTCTTACGGGAATTGGAAATTACAAGATGGTAGCAGCTGCCTCCTATAATAATTACCGCGAAAGCGTTGAAGCAATCAATAAATTCAGAAATGAAGTAACCCCGAATGCCTGGGTATATCTGAAACGATAGCGTTTCAGGTCATTATAAATAAAGGCTGAAACTCAAAGCTCTTATAATGTGGGCGATAACGGTCCACATTATAATATCTTTTTATATCAATCACTTTATTGGTACTGGTCACCACATCAATAGGTGCATTATCATATCTTCCGTTTCTTAATACAACAAGGCGACCGTGAATTCCTTTAAGGATTAGGTCCAGCGCAAGATTCCCATATGCCATTGGCACAATGGAATCAATGGCATCGGGGTCGCCACCCCGAACCAGATAACCGAGCTGCTGGAAAATGGTATTGATTTTTTTGCCCCCGTTATGGTTGGCAGATAGGTCGCGTATTTTTTCTGATACCAGCTCTCCGATTCCGCCACTTAAACTGTGCCCGTAAACATCTTTGTTGTCTGCAATATACGTAGGATCCATTCCTGACATGATGGCTCCTTCAGATACCAGAACAACTGAATAATGGCTCGGATTTTTTTCCCGGTCCTCAATTAATAACCTGGTTAATATATCAGGATCGAATCGGTGCTCAGGAATGACACACCGATTAGCAGCCCCTGCCATAGTCGGTAACATGGCGGTGAATCCTGCGTACCTTCCAAAAACTTCAATTACCAGAATTCGCTCATGTGAACCGGCAGAAGTTCTTAAGGTATTGCACATCTGAATAGTTCGGGTAACACATGTGCTAAAGCCAATGCAATAATCCGTTCCGGGAACGTCATTATCCATTGTCTTCGGAATGGCAACCACTTTAACACCTTCCGAATACAGACGGACTCCATAGCTCAGGGTATCGTCACCACCAATAGGTATCAAATATTCAACATTGAGAAATTCCAGGTTTTTAATAACTTCTTCTGTAAGATCGTTCACTTCATTGGTATACTTGCTCTTATATTGCGGGGGAACATTGGCTTTGGGAACATGACTCGGGCGGGTACGCGAAGTATGAAGAAATGTGCCGCCTGTTCGTCCTGCTTTATTTACAATTTCTTCGGTTAAAACCATATACTTATCACTGTTATCCGCCTTACGGTCCCTTACGAGTTCCATAATTCCGGCCCAGCCTCTTCTGAGGCCAATTACCTGGTATCCCTCGCGGAGTGCCCTGATAGTTATAGCTCTGATAGCCGGATTGAGTCCCGGCACATCACCACCACCTGTTAGGATGGCAATTGATCCCTTTTTCTTGTTTGTGGCGACCATGAACGATGTGTTATTCTATTTATGATTAAAGATAGATATTTTTTCAACAAAAAAAAGCAGGGCGTTTAGCCCTGCTTCATATGGATTACCAATTCAGAATTTTCTTAAAATCATATTCTTCCGGATCATGCAAAAACTTCTTGGCTGCTTTGTAATCATTGGGAGTGATATAGTGCAGGTTGTTTTCAAAAACCAGCTTCACTCTTTCTGATTGCATATTTACCAACCGTGGCTTGACTTTTCCATTTTCGTCTTCCACATCCTTCATATACAAAGGCAATATGTCACCAGCAGGGGTTTGTGTAACCATACAACCGGAAGCACCTTCCTGGAAGAGTTTCATAACACCTGTACCCAGGATGGTAGCATAGGTTAAGTCAAAAGCGATAGGCCTTACACAGCGAAGTTCGTATCCGATTTCATTCGGACGGCTCTTGATAGACAGGTTCAGCTTTTTGAGCTTACGCTGAACAAGCATGTTAAAAATGTGAGCCTTGCTTACATTACCCAGTTCAGGGTGACCATGATCATCATAGGTGAAATTGATACCAGTTCCTTCAATTTCTTCATCGCTCATGAAATGGAATACTCCTTCACTGATGATGCTAACACCATATTCAATACCCAGCATTTTTCTCTTTACCATTGAAGAAATAACCAGGCGGGTAATGGCATCAAAAGTAACTTTTGATTTGTTGAACATTTCAGGGATAATGATCATCGGGAAATGACATGCAGTACCAATTCCGAAAGCCAGATGACCGGCTTCACGGCCCATTGCAGACACAACAAACCAGTTTCCGCTTGTGCGTGCGTCTTCATAAAGGGTGGTGCCAATTCTTACACCCTCTTCTTTGGCAGTCTGATAGCCAAAAGTAGGGGAGCCTTCCGGCAATGGCAAATCGTTATCAATGGTCTTTGGAACGTGGATATTTGATATCTTCACTTTATTGGCAGCCAGAAATTTGCTGATTCTGTTTGCTGTGGACGCTGTATCATCACCACCGATGGTTACCAGCAATTTTACATTGTTATTGGTAAAAAAGTCGGTTTTGAATTCTTCATCTTTCGGTTTATACCGGCTCATCTTCAAAGCGGATCCACCCCGGCTGTAGATGCTGTCTGCAAAAGCAAAATCGAGATATTCAAATGTGGGATTGTCGGTAAATATCGACTTATAACCCTCATGAATTCCTAACACCGCATAACCGGCGTTTAAAAATACCTTGGCTACAGATCCGATTACTGTATTAATTCCGGGTGCCGGACCACCTGCACATAAAATCGCAACTGATTCTTTCATATGAATATTTATACTTAATTAATTAGAGGAGCATGATTATAATAAGGTTTGCAAAGATGTAAATATATTTTAAAAAAGTAAATAGATTTTGAGATTATTAGCCACCTCATTTTCACAGTCAATAAAACACTTATATTTGAATGGATAAAAATTTCAGGTATGAATATTCAACGGTCACTTAAGGATGTTGCCTATATCAGATGGGGTGTGTTACTACTTGTGAGTTTGATTATGGGTTCAAACTACTTTTTCTATGATGCCTTGTCGCCTTTACAGAGAACACTTGAGACCCAACTGGGCTTTAGTTCTGTTGAATATGGATTTCTTCAGTCGGCTTATTCATTTTCGAATGTGTTTCTGTTAATGGCGGTACTAGGTGGAATTTTACTTGATAAATTGGGTATTCGCTTTACAGGAATCGGGTTTACTTTATTTATGGCAATAGGCGCGATCCTTACCTATTATGGATCATCTGAAGCCTTCCAGAATGGGGGTTTTGGATATGCCTATATGAATTCATTCCTGCCAAAATATTCACCGGAACTAAAAATGATGGTGTTTGGTTTTTTTCTGTTTGGATTAGGCGCTGAAACCAGTATCGTTGTTATCACCACACTTGTCGTAAAATGGTTCAAAGGAAAAGAACTGGCTCTTGCGTTGGGTTTAAACCTGGCCATGGGCAGGGTAGGACAGGGTCTGGCCTTTTACCTGTACGAAGATCTTAGTACCGATACCTTTTGGCAAGGACCTATTTATCTTTCAGCCCTCCTGCTGTCTGTTTCATTTTTGTTTTTTCTGGTTTACAGTCTGATTGATTTTAAACTCGACAGACAAATCAATTATACTTATAAAATCGACGAATCTGACAGGTTTAAGTTATCAGACATTCTGAAGATCATTAAGATTCCTTCATTTATATATATCACACTTCTGTGTGTTACATTCTATTCGGCTTTCTTTCCGTTTCTGAAGTTTGCAACAGATCTGCTCCATAATAAATTTGCCCTGTCAACAGACCTGGCCAGTAAAATGACTTCCATTCCCGTGTTTTTTACGGTCGTTTTTACACCCATATTCGGATGGATAGCTGATTCAAAAGGGAAAAGCGCTTCCATGATGATTTATAGTTCAATTCTATTAATTATAGCACACCTTACGCTTACCTTTACGAACTTAAACCCGGTAGTTCCAATGGCTTTACTGGGAATAGCATTTTCATTGATTCCTGCAGCCATGTGGCCTGCTGTTGCTAAAATTATAGATCAGAATAAATTAGGAACCGCCTATGGTATCATGTTTTCAGTGCAAAACCTGGGACTGTGGTTATTCCCGAATTTGATCGGAATGGTGCTGAAAGCCACCAACCCGGATGTGACTTCTGAACAAATCAGCGCAGGAATAGCTAAATATAACTACACATATGCCATTCTGATGCTGGCAGTTATTGGAATTGTTGGGGTATTATTCGCATTTCTCCTAAAAAAGGAAGACAAAACTTCAGGTTACGGACTCGAGTTGCCCAACAAAAAACAATAGGTGTTATCTCGTCCCTACGGGACTTCATATACGTGTGATTGCCTTTTCTACCGATATCATGTCTCTACGGGACAGTAACCTCAGCAATAAAATATTGGCAGAATTAATAGTGATCTCATTATTCATGAGGATGTTAAATTAAAGAATTGTGACCTTATAAACCTACAGATAAGTCTAATTAGAGCCTGTCCCGCTTTTGGAAAAATCAAATATCTGTAGAAAAGGAATTATCTGATCCCACAAGTCGGTTCCGTTAGGAACCAAATATTGGTAGAAAGAAAAGGAACCTTTTATCTCAATAAGTCCCGTAGGGACGATATAAATTAATTACCTCCAGATAATCTGCTTTCTGTCGGGACCCAGAGAAACGATGGTTACAGGGACTCCGGTTTCTTTTTCGATGAAGCGGATATAATTTTCAAGGGCTTCGGGTATATCCGATTTTTCATATATTTCGGAAACATCATCTTTCCAGCCCTTAAATTCTACATATTCAGCAGAATCCACATCGTACAGGTCATAAGGAAGCTTCTCGGTAATACGACCTTTGCATTTATAGCCCGTACATACTTTAACAATGTCAAATCCGGACAACACATCCGCCTTTGTCATGAACAGCTGTGAAACGCCATTAATCATGATGGAATATTTCAGGGCCACAAGATCGAGCCAGCCACAACGACGTGGTCTGCCAGTGGTAGCACCAAATTCATGACCTTTTTCACGGATCAGATTTCCGGTTTCATCATGTAGCTCTGTAGGAAAGGGACCACTTCCCACACGGGTGCAATAAGCCTTAAAAACTCCAAATACTTCGCCAATTCTTACCGGGGCAATACCCAAACCGGTACATGCACCAGCACTGATTGTATTGGAAGAAGTAACAAACGGGTAGGAGCCAAAATCTATATCCAGCATGGTGCCTTGAGCACCTTCTGCCAGCACTCTTTTTCCGGCAGAAAGAAAATGATTGATCTCATACTCGCTTTCAATGATATTGAATTTGCGGATTTCTTCAATTCCTGCAAACCATTCGGCTTCCTGCTCTTCAATATTATATTGGAAGTCATATAAACGCAACAGGGCAATATGCTTTTCCTTAAGCTGATTGTATTTTTTAATGAAATCGTCACTTACAATATCACCGACCCGTAAACCATTGCGTCCGGTTTTATCCATGTAAGTGGGACCAATTCCTTTTAATGTGCTGCCTATTTTTGTAATTCCTTTTGAAGCTTCCGAGGCCGCATCCAGAATGCGATGAGAAGGTAAAATCAAATGCGCCTTTTTGGAAATCAGTAATTTGGGAAGCATATTCACGCCAAGCTTTGCCAGGGCTTCAGTTTCCTTTTTAAAGATCACCGGATCAATAACAACCCCATTTCCAATGATATTGATCTGTCTGTCATGAAATATACCTGAAGGAATGGTATGCAATACATGCTTGATGTTGTTGAATTCAAGAGAATGACCAGCATTTGGCCCTCCCTGAAAACGCGTAATCACATCATACTTTGGTGTTAATACGTCAACAATTTTTCCTTTTCCTTCATCGCCCCACTGAAGGCCTAATAAAACGTCTGCTTTCATGATAAAAATGGGAATTAAAAAATGCCACCGAAGGTAGCAATTTTTTTTTATCAGGCATTTTTTGTTCCACCCTTTTCAGGTGAATCTTTTTTCCTTCCGTAAATGTAAAGTGAATGATGCGAAGGATAAAAACCATTCAATTCACAAGCTGTATTGATGATTTCCTGCATCCGGGGATCACAAAACTCAATCACCTTTCCTGAATCCATATCGATCAGATGATCATGCTGCATACACTGGTAGGCTTTTTCAAACTGGGCAATGTTTTTGCCAAACTGATGCTTGATTACCAGATTGCAATCCAGTAATAACTCAATGGTATTGTATAATGTAGCCCTGCTTACCCTGTAATTCTTGTTTTTCATATACAAATACAGGGTTTCAATATCAAAATGTCCTTCCCGCGAATAAATCTCATCCAGAATCGCATAACGCTCCGGCGTTTTACGATGGCCCTTTTTTTCAAGGTAATTGATGAAAATCTTTTTTACAGTTTCTTTTGTTTCAACGGAAACCATAGCAGTTGATATTATACCCCAAAAATAAGGAAAATTTTAAAATTATTTAGAATAATTTTAAATTAAATTTAAGAAATAGCCTCGACCCGCTTAACGGCATCAACGCCTTTTATTTTGGAAAGGCTCATCAGAAGGTTGTTTAAGTCTTTCGCATCATGTACATACAGATCAATGGTACCATCCCACAGGCCATCGTGACTGGAAAGATTAATGGTTCTGATGTTTACATTCAACTCTTTGCAGATAACCGTTGTGATATCATTATAAATTCCAAAGCGGTCGATCCCGTTGATTGCGACTTTAACAAGGAATGATAAAAGTTTGTGGGTTGTCCATTTTACAGGTACAAGCAATTCACTCTGGCTGGAAAGCAGCTTTATGGCCATGGAGCATTTGGCCTGATGGATAACGATATGATCGTCATCCAGTGAATTTCTGAAACCGATTACATTATCTCCAGGAATGGGATTGCAACATTTGGCTACAGAATATTCGGCATTTTCACCGTAAGCGCTTTCACGCAGCAATACGGGTTCAACCGTGCCCTTTGTATGACGAACATGCCCATGGGGTGGTTGTTTTTTTGATTTGCCGCTGGATTTTCCCAATTGAAGGCTCCAGTAATTCACCCATTTACTATCGGTACTTCTCTTTAATACATCTTCCAGATCTTCCAGAAGGAGCAAACCGGTTCCAATCTTACTATATAAAGCATCCTTATTGGCGATCTCATAGGCCAGTAAAAGCTTTTGCAATATACGGGCGTTGGGCCGAAGTTTGATTTCCAGCAATTTCCCTTCCAGAATCTTTTTGCCTTTTTCAATGCGGTTTCTGTTTTCCGCCTTCAGGGCATCCTTAATGGCTGTCTTGGCTTTCAGGGTAACAACATGATCGAGCCATTCGAGTCGCGGACGATACGTATCCGAAGTAATGATTTCTACCTGATCACCACTTTTTAATGTATGTGTTAATGGCACCAGCCTGTGATTCACTTTTGCCCCGATGGCTTTATGACCTATTTCACTGTGTATTTCATAGGCAAAGTCAAGTACGGTACTATTCACCGGAAGTGTCCGTGTATCCCCCTTGGGGGTGAAAATAAAGATCTCTGATGCAAACAGATTGAGTTTAAAATCGTCCAGAAACTCCAGCGCATCAGAATTGGGATTTGCCAGGAGTTCCCTGATTTTCTTCAGCCATTTATCCAATTCACTTTCCTGGGAATTGTCTGTTTTGTATTTCCAGTGCGCAGCAAACCCGCGTTCAGCAATATCATCCATTCTACGCGACCGGATCTGTACTTCCATCCAGTTACCTTTGGGGCCCATAACGGTTGCATGAAGCGCCTCATAACCGTTTGCCTTAGGGGTGCTTACCCAGTCGCGGATTCTTTCCGGCTTAGGCATATAAATGTCAGTGATCATGGAATAGATATTCCAGCACTGTGTTTTTTCAGGGATTTGTGCAAGGGGTTCAAAAACAATCCGGATTGCCATCAGGTCATAAACTTCTTCGAACGGAATATTTTTGGTTTGCATTTTATGCCAGATCGAATAAATCGATTTATAGCGTCCGCTTATTTCATAAGAAATACCGTTTTTTTCCAGTTGTTCCTTAATAGGTCTGGAGAATTCTTCAATAAACTCCTGGTGACTTTTCTCCTGATCCTTTATTTTGTCAGATAGTTCCTGAAATATTTTAGGATATCTGTATTTCAGACTTAAGTCTTCCAGCTCGTTCTTAATGGTGTAAAAACCCATCCTGTGCGCCAGTGGAGCATATAAATAAAGTGTCTCCGCTGAAATCTTCATTTGTTTGGCTGTAGGTAAAGCGCCCAGTGTTCTCATGTTATGCAAACGGTCGGCAAGCTTAATCAGAATCACCCGCACATCTTCAGAAAGGGTTAGCAGCATCTTCCTGAAATTCTCAGCCTGTAATGTGGAGTTTTTATCAAATACGCCTGAAATTTTCGTGAGTCCGTCTACAATGGATGCGATTTTCGATCCGAAATGATCCTCTATTTCTTCAAGTGAGAATTCTGTGTCTTCTACCACATCATGCAAAAGAGCGGACACAATAGATTTAACGCCCAGCCCCATCTCTTGTGTAACGATTCTGGCTACTGCAATTGGATGCAAAATATAAGGTTCTCCTGATGCACGCAGCGCACCTTTATGTGCATTATCGGCAATTTTAAACGCCTTACGGATGAGCGCCTTATCGCTTCGTCTGTTACAGCGCTGGCAATTCTCCAGTAATTCGTTAAACTCACGTTTGATCCGAATTTCTTCAGATGACAGGGTAGAACTCATGAATAGAAGTCAAGTAATTAGCAGTTGGCAAAATTAATAAAAAATGTGAGGAATGTATGAATAAACGGGGTTTAACGATAGAGCACCACTACCTTTCCCTGATGTTCAGAAACCTCTGCCGTAAATGAATATACTTTGATATAATAAAGATAGACGCCTTCAGGCACATATTTACCATTTACGCGACCGTTCCATCCTTGTGTGCCTTCCCAAATTTTTAAGCCCATGCGGTTGTAAATAATCATCTCATAATGTTCAGGAAGAAACGAGAATACGGGTTCAAATGTTCTGTTAACTTCTTCATTATCATTGGGGATAAAAGCATTTGGGATGCGGATATCAGGATTTATGGCAAAGCATATTTGATTCGACCGGCTTTTTCCTGTGATGCCATATGAATTGGTATTTTCTTCAGCGATAATGGTGTAACAATATAACCCTTCAGACGGGTTTTCATAATTTGCCTCATCAGCTATATGATCTGTATAATGGGTAGTAGTTACATCAATGGTATCATAAACCGGATTCCGGCTTCCGGTTCTTCTTGCAATTCTGTATCGGTTTACACCGCCAACCCAGTCAGCGTATTCATTCCATTGCAGATTGATGTTCTGATCCAGGCGGTTTCCATTTACGATAATGTTATTGGCCCTGTTAGAAAGGGTCGCTGGCAAACCACAATTATTCAGAACTTCAAGTCGGTAAAAATACACCCCTGATGTGAATGGCGTATTATCGGAATATAGCAGATTCCGGGCAGGTGTGTCAAATGAGAAAATCTGTGTATAAGGTCCGTCAATGTTATTGCTTCTCAATAAATTATACTGGGTAATTCCTGGCACTGCATCTACGGTAAAGCTCAGGTCGATTTTTCCGCCCGGACTGATTGTTGCATAATCCGCGTTAATATAATCGGGATAATCAGTAGTAATGGTGTATACATCACTGCGGTTGGATGTGGATCTTCTGCCATCATCATGCACAACTTCAACAAATAAATCATACTGCTGATTGGGTTGAACCATATCCAATGTAACTGTCTCAACACCTTCAGGCAAAGTATTCAGCAATTGATAAACACCAGGTCCAGTGCGGCGATATATGCGGTATTCAGAAATATTTCCCCTCCAGTTGTTGTAGTCATTCCATGCCAGTGTGATTGTTGCCTGACATGAATCATAAGCTGTTGTTAGGAAAATCGTGCTGTCAGCAATATTTATTAAGGATCTGTTAATGGAATTAGGTCCTAATCCCGGATCATCATAGGCTGCAGCACTATATCCGACCGAATGCAGTTGAGCATCTCCATTGGTAATCATATAACTATATGGGGTTGGACCAACCGGTATTTCACCAGATATTTCAATATATACTACAGGTTGACTTTGAGTTGTTCTTGTGGCTTCCAAAACCTTATAATATTCAACAATGCTTTCATTAGAGCTGGAGTACCAGTATATCTCTGTATTATTGGTTTCAGGATTCACCGTTACCAAATAAATTACCGGCGCAGCAGGACTTTGGGCAAAGCTGTCAAAACAAAAAAGTGTGGTAAGAAAAATAAAAATCCCTTTAAGAAGAGCCTTCATGCAGACTGGTTTTTGATGAAAACGTACGTCAGTATTTCATTATTGCTGATTCAAATATAGGTGAATTCACGTCAATTATCAAACATCGGGTATCTGGCAAAAAAAAGAGACGCCAACCGGCGTCTCTAAAATTAAAACTATCCATCAGATCACACTAATTCATCTTAAACTGGATCGGAAGAACATACAACTGTTTTACAGGGTTTCCTCCTTGTTTGGCTGGATTCCAGCGTGGAGAAGCGGAAATTACCCTGATTGTTTCATTGTCAATTAAGGGGTCGATCTTTCTCAGAAGCTCAATATCTACTACTTCACCCTTTTTATTTACACAGAACTGTATGATTACTTTTCCAAAAATATTTTCCTGAATGGCACTTTCGGGGTAACGGATGTTTTTAACCACCCAGTCGCGGAAACTCAATACATCACCTCCCTGAAAGGTTGCAGGTTCCTGAGGCGAAGTCATCGGGCGATCTTCAGGATCATCAGCAGGAACCGGAGCAGGGACTGCATTTACCGGCTGAACTTCAATATCTACAGGCTTATTAATGCCTTCCATTCCTAACAGCTCTTCCATTGGAATCATTTCCAGAGTCGTATCGGCCTTTACAACTACCTTTGGAAGAAGATTTGCCATTAAATCTTTCTCTGGAATATCTATAGGTAATTTCGGAGGTTCAATTGGCTTTGGTATAAAATCAGCTAACACGTATTTGTTATCGCGATTTATTGGAATATCCGTTGGGGTTCTATGAAACGACTTTATAAATGGCACAGCTACAGCTGAGGATACTCCGATAAACGATACCAAAAGCGCAATAGTCATGTATTTCCTGCTTTTTCGGTTTAATTCAAATGCTCCGTAGGTTTTGTTTCTGCCCTCAAATACAATTTCCTCAAGTGTTTCGGGCTTTCTGATGTTGTTTTTTGATTTCATGGCTGCAGTTTTTAAGGTTTAAATCAGGTTGCTTTTCAATAAATAGATGCCCGGTTTGAATTAATTCCATAAAAAGGATTCATTTTTTATTTTTCCACTTAAATTTGAAAGTGTTAATGCTCTATATATGTTTCTCAGGCTGAAACAAAAAATACTGAATAATACAGCTACTGAATACCTCTCGGATGAGCAACTGGTTTCCGCTTATCTTACTTCCGGGGATAAAGAGATGATCGCTGATTTGTTTGAAAGATACACGCACCTGGTGTATGGTATCTGCCTGAATTACCTGAAAGACCCTGATCAGAGCAAGGATGCTGTGATGGAGATTTTTGAAGGTCTTTTTCAGAAGCTTGTGATTCATAAAGTATTGAATTTCAGAAATTGGCTGTACTCGGTTACCCGGAATCACTGCCTGATGATATTAAGGAAAGCTGGCTCTTATGATAGAGCAAAATCTCAGTTCAATCATGCCGGAGAAGAATCTGAGTTTCCTGAATTTTTATGTGAAGACGACGACCTCATGTTTAGCAAAGCTGCCATTATTTCAGCTATGGATAACCTGAATGCCGAGCAGTCTGTTTGCATCAGAATGATGTATATTGAGGATAAAAGTTACAGGGATATTTCTGAAAATACCGGCTATACAATTAATGAGGTTAAAAGCCACATACAAAATGGCAAAAGGAATTTGAAAAACTTATTAACGAAACAGGATGGGAACAAAAATAGATAGGCTGTTATTTAGTCCCGCTGGTTGCCTGAGTGCCTCCGGGTTTAAAAAATATCTGGCCAATGAACTGACCCCGGCTGAGAAGAAAAAGGTGGAAACACACCTCAGTCAATGCCTGATATGTTCAGAAGCTATGGAAGGTTTCAGGAAACAACATCAGAGTGTCAGTGTCTTGAAAAATGACATTGACCTGTTATCAAACCGCATCAGAAGGAGATATTCCCGAACTGTCAGAAAGCCTGAGATACCGCTCTTTACTGTGATATCCCTGTTTGTTTTTCTGATCCTTGTAGTGATTATATATTACATCATACGCTATTTATTGACCAATCCTCAATAGCGCCATCAATCAGAAAAGCTTTTTGCTTTTGCTTTTGCGATGTTTCTTGATTTTATTCGTTTTTCTTTTTGCCGGCTCTTTATATCTGGCATTAGGCTTCATCTCCGATTTTTTGGGCATCATCAGATTCTTTCTTTCCTCCACGTCTTTGGCTGAACTGCATGACATAACCGTAAAAATCATGAGCATCAGAAATCCGGTAACTATCTTATTTACCATAACTCAGGTTTTAAAGGTCCAATAAAAGTGGTACGATGCTTTTACGGCGATCGGTTGAAATTGGTTCAATAATTTTTTCCCTGCCAGATATCCCTTTCTTCAAGCAATTTTTCAAATTTTGTAAGGATTTGATCATACCGGGGTCCCCAGGGCTTCAGTACTGAAAATCGTGGTGGCGTTTCGCCTGCAATCCGTTCGATTATAATTTCCGGATTGAGTCTTGAAATATAATCGGCCATAAATTCCAGATAGGTATGCTCGTTAAAGAGATGAAAATCATCAGGATGGTCGATGTATTCCTTTTCCAGGGCCGTGTTTTTGAATATCTGCAACTGATGGAATTTTAAACTGTTTAAAGGTAAGCCGGAAAGAATGACCGCACTTTTCATCATATCCTCCCTGGTTTCTCCAGGTAATCCGAATATCATATGCCCCCCTGTGGGTATTCCTCTTGATGCAGTTTCCTGAATCGCCAGCTCAGCATCTGAATAGGTATGGCAACGGTTTACGCGTTTTAAGGTTTGGTCATATACAGATTCAATCCCATATTCCAGAACAATGTGATATCGGGTGGATAATTCCTGCAGATAATCCAGAATTTCTTTATTAACACAGTCGGGGCGTGTACCGATTACTATTCCGATTACCCCGTTTATAGATAATACTTCTTCAAAAGATTCTTTTAATTGGGGGAGTGGGGCATAGGTGTTTGAATAAGCCTGAAAATAGGCAAGGTAATTCATCGCCCTGCGATAGCGCCTTGAATGAAACAGCATGCCCTCTTCAATTTGTTGTGTAAGCGATTTTTCGGGCTCACAATAGGAAGGGTTAAAGGCATCGTTCAGGCAAAAAGTACAGCCCCCGGTGCCTTTGCTTCCATCGCGGTTTGGACATGTAAATCCTGCATCAATGGATAACTTCTGAACCCTGCTACCGAATTGCCGCTTCATTGCATCAGAATAGGCATTAAAACGCCGCTTGTTGCCCCATGGATATATCATCAGAAGTGTTATTTTGGGGCAAACTTAATCAAAAAACAATTATTGAAGGGATGAACAGAATATCACTTTTTTCAGTGACACATACCATATATAAGCTTCTATATTCCGGTAACCCATTTGATGAAGCAATAAGGCATAATCATTTACTTGTGATTCGTATGATTTGTCCATTTTCATGCCAAATTTGTAATCTATAACAACGGTACCCTTATCGTTGGTAATGACCCGGTCTGGTCGTTTAATTGCTCCATGGGGCTCGATGATTTCTGCTTCTGTCATGATGTTCCATTCCGGTGTAAACCAAGCCGACACCTGAAGGTCATTTAAGGAATCTTCAATAAACCGGCTGTATTTTAAGACCTCCTCATTGTTGATTCTGCCCTGGATCTGCAAACGTTTCACAGCTTGGGGAATGTCACTTCTATGGTGGATCTGCATAAAAATCTCATGCAACAAACGACCCTCATTAGCCGGGCGGAATGGTTTGTTTTCTTCGGAATCCAGCATAAAGGAACCCTGATATGCAATTTTAATCCGTTTGGCCGGATCTACTCCGTGGTGATCACAACAGGTAAGGATTTCAGATGATCTTTTTTCACGGACAGGTGCTTGCGTCAGGTTGCCATGGCTGAAATTCTTATAGCCCAGTATCCGGGCAGATAAATCAGATACATTTTTAATCTGATCCTTTGCTTCTTCCTTCCTTCCAATAACGTAAAGTGCCTGTTGCGCTCTGGTAAAGGCTACATATAATAAATTTAAATTATCAATGATCTGCAGGTAAACTTCACGATTGTAATCTTCTGAAAAATAGGTGCTGTTCATTTCTTTTACAAATGAAACCGGCAATGCAGGAAGTTTGTTAAAGGGCGCTATTTGAGGCTTACACCATAGAATGGTATTGGTATAGCTTATCATATCCCAAATACAATAGGGAATAATTGTCACCGGAAACTCAAGACCTTTTGATTTATGTATGGTTATTATCCGGATGGCATCCTGACCGACAGGAGCAGAAACCGACTTTTCTTTCCCTTTCTCATTCCAGTATTCAATAAATGAGGGAATGTCATTTCCTTTATTTGCGCCAAATTCAATAACAAGATCCTTGAAAGCCATAACATATACCAATTCTCCCTGGTGTTTCAGCAAATCGAAAATGTGAATGATCCGCTCAACAATTTCAATAAGTGCGTAAGCATCCTGGGTTGAGGTTAGTTTTTTGAAAGCCTCGGGTAAGTCAGTTTTCTTATTTGGATGACCACCTGAGTCTTGTGTATCAAGGTAGGTGCTGAATATATATTTCAACAAATATTGATTTGTATGATCTTCCGGATGAACCATGTATTGAAGCAAAGCGATCATCGCATTCACTACAACGGAACTTCCCAGCCTCAGTGCTTCATCCGAGATAACGTCCAGGCGCAATGTCTCCTTGTCCATTGCATGTGCAATCAGAAAATCTGCGAGCAGTTTTGATTCGCTGTTTTTGCGGGTGAGTATGGCTATATCCTTCCGGGCATATCCTTTGTCAATGAGCTGATAAATAATATCCAGTACTTTAAGATTTGCCTGATCGTAATAATCTGACAACACTTCTGCTTCAATATAATCAAATTGAATGTAACCTCCTGTTTGTCTGTCGCTTCCTGGTGTCTGCTCCATGGCCTGATATAAATCGGGCAGCGGAAGGTAATTTGGGAAGTCAGGTGATTTTCCTTCAAATGTATGGTCAATATCCTGCTGTAACAATGCGGAAGCTGTTTTGAAATAGTTGTTGTTAAAATGAATAATTTCAGTCAGAGACCTCCAGTTTTCTCTTAACAAAACAGATTCAATGGTACCCGGTGAAAATTCATTGGATATCCGTGTTTCCAGAATTTCCCAGTTGCTGTTTCTCCAGCGGTATATGGATTGTTTGGCATCTCCTACCAGTAGGTTATCAAACCCCTGTGAAAGGCTGTTACTTATCAACGGCTTAAAATTCAGCCATTGCAACAAGGATGTATCCTGAAATTCGTCAATCATATAATTATGGAACCATACACCAGCTTTTTCATAAATAAAAGGGGTGTCATTTCCATCAATAATCTTCTGTAAAAAGTTTGGCCCTTCAGTGAGTAAAAAGGCATTGTTTTCTTCACACCATTTATCTGTAAGGCGCGATAAATCAGCTAAAATTCCGAGTGTAAAAAGCCTCCTGAGAACAAGGGAGGCAGAATAATACATCCTATAGTTTTCTTCATAATATTGTATTGCTATTTGCAGAAGGGGCATTAACTCCTTTGAAGCAACTTCTGAAATTCTGGTAATTTGAGGAGAAGAACGGGTATACCATTTTTCTATAGAGTCTGCGGCCGTTCGTGCGGTATTGGTAGGTTCACGGAAAGGAGATTTTATGAGTGAAACCAGGAAACCTGCAGCACTATTCTTTTTTCCGCTAAAGTCATCCACCTGCAAATCGTGGGCAGACAATATTTCTGCTGCCCTGTTCCCATAATCCCTATATGTTTTTTCAATGGTGCTTTGTATGGAATGTAATTCCTTTTTGAAGTCGTGCAGAAACTTCCGGTTGGAGAGATGCTCGAATTCGCTTTCGCTGATTCCCTTGAAGGCTTCATTGAATATGTGCATCCCCAGTGAATAAATGCCTTTTCGCAGATTCCAGTTTTCACCTTTCTCTATTAAAGACTCAGCAAACAGAGTAAGCCATAACAACAATTCCGGGTCGTTCTCTGCCTGGATCAGCAGATCATCAATCGCTTCCGACAGAACAGATCCGGTATCCAACTCAATGGCATATCCTTCCTGAATACCCAACTCACGCGTAAAACTTCTGATAATTCGCTGAAAAAAAGAATCAATGGTGCTTACTGAAAAACGGGAATAGGAATGCAGAATATTTTTGAGAATTGTAAGCGACTTTGACCGGATAAACCCTTCATTATGACCGGTAGCATGCATCAATCGCTGCAAATGGCTTGAGGATTTACCTGTAGCCAACGCATGTAATTCATTGATAATACGCGACTTCATTTCCTCTGTGGCCTTGTTTGTAAAAGTAACGGCCAGGATATGCATAAACGCTTCATTATCAGAAAAAAGAAATTTCAGATATTCACTGGTGAGATTGTATGTTTTACCTGATCCAGCTGAAGCCTTGATTACTTTTAATTGCGTCATATGCTTTTTGAATGCTGAAAATTACCATATTTTCATGAAAGTGGCCAAGATTATTTTTGAATGAACTGTCCTTATGTTAATTTTTTTTCTACATTCGTACATTACTTATTGTACAAAATACAATAAATGGAACAAGCCATCATTCCTAACCTTTCCGTAGATTGTGTAATATTTGGATTCGACTCACAGGCTCTGAATGTTCTTCTTGTTGAACGTACCCTGGTGAATAAAACAGACGAATCTGTTATTTTTTCAGATTATACCCTTACCGGGAATCATGTTCTGGTTGGTGAAAATCCGGATGATGCTGCTCATAGAATATTGAATAACCTCACTGGCCATCGGGACATATTTCTTGAGCAATTTCAAACTTTTGGTGATATCGACAGGCTGAGTAATAAAAATGATCAGCTTTGGATCAAAAACCTCAATCTTGATATCCCAAAACAAGTTATTACAGTCGGCTATTTTTCATTGATTGACAGTTCGAACTTTAATCTGAAAAAGCATGGATTGAGAAATGTGAAATGGTTTCCTGTGAACAATCTTCCAGCCCTGGGTTATGATCATGCTCATATATTGGAACAGGCTCTCTGTCGTCTGCGATTGAAACTAAAGCAGGAACCCATTGGTTTTGAATTACTTTCTCAAAAATTTACACTGACCCAGGTACAGCATCTATATGAGGCCATTTTGGGTACCCGGCTGGATCCCCGGAATTTCAGGAAGAAGCTGGCGCAGGTAAAGTATATTATTGCGCTCAATGAAAAACAAACCCATGTAAGGCATAAACCTGCCCAATATTACCTCTTTAATAAAGAGGCCTATGAAAAATCCAGAAAAAAAGAATATGGTTTTTTTATTTAAATTATATAACATTTAAAACTATTCCTTTATGAATCTTCATCCTATTGATCTGGGAATTATTCTTCTCTACCTGATTTCGACCATCATTATCGGATATTGGGTTTCCAAAAGAGCATCCCGTAACATTCAGTCGTACTTCCTTGGAGGTAACAGCTTACCCTGGTATCTTCTTGGAATTTCCAATGCTTCCGGAATGTTTGATATTGCGGGAACCATGTTACTTGTGTACTGGTTGTCAATTTATGGAATGAAAAGTATTTGGATTCCATGGGTTTGGCCTGTGTTTAACCAGATATTCCTGATGGTGTATTTATCTGCATGGTTACGCAGGTCGAATGTAATGACCGGGGCTGAGTGGATTAAGACACGCTTTGGAACAGGTACGGGTGCAAATTTATCGCATATTGTAGTAGTTATTTTTGCACTGATAAGTGTTATTGGTTTTCTGTCCTACGGATTCAAGGGCATTGGCAAATTCACCACAGCATTTTTACCGCCTCTGGTTTCCAATGTGGAAACACTCGCAAAATACCCGCAGTTAAATGAGAATCTGTACGCATTGATCTTAATGGCTATTACCACGTTCTATGTGGTGAAAGGTGGCATGTTCAGTGTGGTAATCACTGAGGTGATCCAGTATGGAATCCTTACAATTGCAGCAATTGCCATTGGAATTATCGCCATGTATCATGTTTCTCCTGAGATTCTCAATGCTGTGGTTCCTGATGGCTGGAAATCTGTTTGGTTTGGCGCCCATGTCGGTCTCGACTGGAATAACCTGGGAGCAACGGCCTCTCCGAAATTATCTGCTTTCAGCGACTGGATAAATCAGGACGGATATGAAATGTTTGGATTCTTCTTTATGATGATGCTCTTTAAAGGAATCTTCCTCTCAGCTGCAGGTCCTGCTCCTAACTACGATATGCAGCGCGTATTATCCACAAAGAGTCCCAGTGAAGCCTCTAAAATGAGCTCCCTGGTAAGCATTGTACTCAATCCTTCGAGGTATTTTATGGTAGCGGGACTTGGCATTCTTGCAGTTGTTAATTTTGATACCTTATACAAAGCATCTCTCACAAAACCCGATTTTGAAAGCATCCTTCCCCAGGTGCTCGCTACATATGTTCCTGTAGGTCTTCTGGGATTTCTTATGGCCGGACTTCTTGCCGCCTTCATGAGCAATTTTGCTGCTACAGTAAATGCTGCTCCGGCATATATTGTAAATGATATCTATAAAAGATACATCAATCCCAATGCCAGCGAAAAGAAATATGTGAAGCTGAGCTATATCTCATCACTTGGTGTGGTACTGGTTGGTGTATTGGTAGGCTTCGTGGTTACTTCCATAAATGATGTGGTTTTATGGATTACAGCTGCTCTTTGGGGTGGTTATACTGCTGCTAACGTATTGAAATGGTATTGGTGGCGCTTTAATGCTTATGGTTATTTCTGGGGAATGGTGTCGGGACTTGCTGCTGCTTTGATAATGCCTGCTTTCAGTCATACCGGACTTAGTCAGTTTCCGATTACGAATAACTTCAACATGAATGCATTTCCTATCATATTCGCAATTTCCATTATCGGATGTTTGGCAGGAACCTTGTTAACCAAACCGGAAGACAATGAAACGCTGAAGAAGTTTTACAAATCAGTACGTCCCTGGGGATTCTGGAAACCAATTCACAAGCTGGTCGTTCAGGAAGATCCTGCATTCCAGGGAAATAAAGATTTTAAACGGGATATGTTTAATGTTCTGATAGGTGTTATCTGGCAGACCTCACTTGTAGCCTTCCCGGTATTCCTGGTGCTTCGCGAATGGAAATCTTTCATCATTACATTGTGTATTGTTGCCATTACCTCTGTAACACTGAAATTCACGTGGTGGAATAAACTTAAAGACTAACTTATAAAACTGATTTTATGAAATTTGGATATTTTGACGATAAGAACAGGGAGTATGTAATATCTACTCCCCAAACCCCTTATCCATGGATAAACTATTTGGGAAATGGAGAATTCTTTTCAATCATCTCCAATACGTGCGGTGGTTACAGTTTTTATCGTGATGCCCGTTTAAGAAGAATTACACGGTACAGGTATAACAATATACCATTGGATTCCAATGGAAAATATTTTTATATCACCGATGAAAAGGATACATGGTCCCCGTCATGGAAACCTGCAAAAACAGCACTTGACCGCTATGAATGCAGACATGGACTTGGTTATTCGAAGTTTTTAGGTGAGAAAAACAATTGCAGGGCAGAAGTGACCTGTTTTGTCCCCGACGAAGCTCATGCCGAAATTCAGATTCTTACGCTTGAAAATTTATCAGACAGGCAACGCAAGCTGAAGATACATTCATTTGTAGAATGGTGCCTGTGGAATGCCCTGGAAGATACTACCAATTTCCAGAGAAATTTTTCAACCGGACAAGTTGAAATAGAAGGCAGCACCCTGTATCATAAAACCGAATTCAGGGAAAGACGAAACCATTATGCTTTCTACCATGTGAATACTCCTGTTAAGGGTTTTGATACCGACCGGGAGAAATTCCTTGGTTTATACAACGGACTGGAATCACCGGATGCTGTTGTTAATCAAACAGCCTATAACACAGAAGCACACGGATGGAGTCCGATTGCATCACATTTTATCGAAGCTGACCTGAAACCGGGCGAGAAAAAACAGTTTGTTTTTGTGCTGGGTTATGTTGAAGTTGCGGATAAGGATAAATTTGTCGGCAACCAGGTTATCAACAAAGCTCCTGCAAAGAAAATCATTGACCAGTTTGATACTCCTGAAAAAGCGCTGGCTTCTTTGCAGAAAGTTCATGAAAAATGGGAACGTCTTATAGGCGGATATCAAACCAATACTCCGGATGAAAAATTCAACCGGATGGTGAATATCTGGAACCAATACCAATGCGTGGTTACTTACTTCTTCTCACGCAGTGCTTCCTATTTTGAATCAGGTATTGGACGGGGAATGGGTTTCCGTGATTCCAATCAGGATCTGCTTGGATTTGTTCATATTATGCCTGAACTGGCAAAACAGAGAATTATTGATATCGCATCCACTCAGTTTGAAGATGGTGGCGCTTACCATCAGTACCAGCCCTTAACAAAGAGAGGGAATAGTGATGTTGGCGGTAATTTCAATGATGATCCGCTTTGGCTGATTGCCGCAGTATCTGCCTATATCAGGGAAACAGGCGATCTGGATATTCTGAATGAATCGGTTCCCTTCGATAATAATGAAAACAATAAGGCAAGCTTATTTGAGCATTTAAAGCGTTCTTTTGATCATGTGATCAATAACCTGGGACCTCATAAACTTCCTTTGATTGGCAGGGCTGACTGGAACGATTGTCTGAACCTGAACTGCTTTTCCAACAATCCGGATGAATCATTCCAGATTACCGAAAACAAGAGTGGCGGTTCTGCAGAATCCATCTTTATTGCCGGAATGTTTATCAAATACGGGAAGGAATATGCCGATATCTGCCGGCTTAAAAACATCAATAATGAAGCACAAAGAGCTGAAAAATGCGTTGTGGAAATGGTTGATGCCGTTAACAAACACGGATGGGACGGTTCATGGTTCCTGAGAGCATATGACTTCTTTGGTAAAAAAGTGGGCAGTAATGAATGTGAAGAATCCAAAATATTCATCGAACCTCAGGGATTCTGCATCATGGCAGGAGTTGGACTTGATGATGGAAGAGCGGCTAAAACACTTGAATCCGTGAATAAATACCTGGCTTGTGATCAAGGTATTGTTTTGAATTATCCTGCTTTCACCAAATATTATATTGAATATGGTGAAATTTCAAGCTATCCGGAAGGATATAAGGAAAATGCCGGTGTTTTTTGTCATAACAACCCCTGGGTGATCATTGCAGAAACTCTGGTTGGAAACGGTGACAGGGCATTTGATTACTTCACACGCATATCACCGGCTCACACTGAAGATAAGAGCGAACTCCATAAAACGGAACCCTATGTATTTGCACAGATGATTGCCGGTAAACAGGCATTCAAGCCGGGTGAAGCTAAAAACTCATGGCTCACCGGTGCCGCTGCATGGACATTTGTTGCCGCCAGTCAGCACATCCTGGGAATCCGTCCCGGATTCCAGGGACTTGAGGTAGATCCCTGTATCCCTGCTTCATGGAAAGACTTTTCCATAACCCGTAAATACAGAAATGCTTCCTATAAGATCCATGTGCGGAATCCGGAAGGAAAATCCAGAGGAGTGAAAGAAATGACTGTTGACGGAAAGAAAATTTCCGGTAATGTTTTGCCCGTATTTAATGACCATAAAGAACATCAGGTGGAGGTAACCTTATGAGTATTTTAAAAATAACCAGCATTGCATTTATTGGTGCAATATGCTCACTTCAGACTTTTGCACAAAATGAGACGGTACTGATTCCACAAACCGGATTCAAAACCTCTTTAAACAAAATTGCTGTTGTAAGAGCACAAACAGACTCCTTTACCGTGGAAGACCTGAACAGTCAGGTAGTGCTGAAAGGAAAGTTTTCAGAGTCAGTGCTCTGGCCTTTTTCTGATGAGAAAGTAAGAAAAGCTGACCTGTCGGAAATCAGAATCCCAGGTGATTACTATCTTACTGTGAAAGGATCATCTGAGAAAACAGCTTTTGGGATTTATGAATACACCTACAGTGATATTGCTGATGCTGCAGTGAGAGCTCTGTATTACAACCGGTGCAGCTATCCCATCGACCCGCAGTATGGAGGTAAATGGGCCCGTAAAGCAGGTCATCCCGATACCAGGGTTTATATTCATAAATCGGCTGTTTCAGAGGGTCGTCCCGAAGGTTTCGTTGTTTCTTCACCCGGAGGATGGTATGATGCGGGAGACTATAACAAATACATTGTGAATTCTGCGATTTCTACCTATACCATGCTTCTGGCTTATCAGATGTATCCTGAATTCTGGAATAAAAGATGTTTGAATATTCCTGAATCTGGAAATGTCATTCCTGATGTCCTTGATGAAACACTCTATAATTTACGGTGGATGCTTACCATGCAGGATACCGATGGAGGTGTTTATCATAAGTGTACAACACTTGCATTTGAAGGATTCATTATGCCGGAAGAAGCATATGAAAAGCGTTATATGATCCAGAAAAACACTGCAGCAACACTCGATTTTGCTGCAACCATGGCATATGCCTCCCGCCTGCTTTCCAAATTTCCAAAAGCGCTTCCTGGTTTGGCCGATTCCTGCAAAAATGCAGCAATGAAGGCTTGGGAATGGAGCAAACTTCATCCTTCGATATTGTACAGACAACCGGCTGATGTAAGCACGGGCGCATATGGCGATATGAATATTAAAGACGAGTGGTTCTGGGCAGGTGTTGAAATGTCGATCCTTGCAGGAAAGAATTTTCCGGACAGCCTTCTGAAAGTGTTAAAGTTTAAAACACCTTCATGGGGAAGTGTCGGCACCCTGGGACTCATTTCTGCTATCACCAGCAAAGATCAGATTGGCTCAGGGCAATACAACTCTTGCAAAAAGCTGTTTTTTGAATATACGGATGGACTCGTTACCATTTCTGAGAAAGCTGCTTATCCTGTAAGTCTTGATTATTTCGCATGGGGCAGCAATAGTGATGTTGCAAATCAGGGTCTTCTAAAAATGGTTGCATATGCTGTTCAGCCTGATCAAAAATACTTGTTCTCGGCTACCAATGATATGAATTATCTTACAGGAGTCAATCCAACCGGCTATTGTTATATTACCGGATTTGGTAAAAAATCGTCCATGAATATCCACCACAGGCCATCAGCTACTGATAAGATATTGGATCCGGTACCCGGTTTTCTGGCTGGTGGACCAAACACGGTTGTATTTATTGACTGTCCTGATGCTAAGAGAAGCAAACTTCCTGCACTTTCTTATGTAGATGAAGTCTGCAGCTATTCTACCAATGAAATTGCAATTAACTGGAATACCCCATTGGTATTTCTTTCAGGCGCACTGAGCTCAATAAAGTAGCATTTTCGAATTTCCTTCCAAAAGGACAAAGGCCGTGTCTTAAACTACAGCTTTTGTCCTTTTTTTTAAAATAAGGTGAAGAGGTGAAGAAGGGAAGAAAGAAGATGAAAGAAGGCAAATCAACCAATCAATCAACCAATCAATAAATCAACAAATAAAAAAGCCCCGGTCCTTAGGGGGAACCGGGGTTTTAAAAATATAATAAGTAGTTAGGGGTCTACAAAGATAATAGATTTTTTGAATTACGATACTTTTTTTGTTTTTGTGATAATTTGTACCCATTCAAAGCATAATAGAGAATAAACAGATAACAGGGTATGCATAACAAATAAGCTGCCTGGGGATATTCTGGGTACACATCGCTTATTTTACCCCAAATCATTGGCAAAAAAGCTCCTCCTGAAATCATCATGATCAGTATTGAAGATCCTGTTTTAATATGTCTGCCAAGATTATGGATTGCCAATGGCCAAATGGCAGGCCAGATAAGCGCATTAGCCAGGCCAAGCAAGGCAATAAACAACACAGATGTTTTTGAGGTGGTAAAAATGGCAATCAAAGTAAAAACAGTGCCCAGCGATGCAGAAATGATCAGTGCGGTTCTTTGCGAAATGATTTTAGGCACCAGAATCAGTCCGATTACAACATATCCGATAATCATAAAGATCAGCGTATAGGTTGTATAAACTTTTGCCTCAGCTATTGGAATTCCAAGTGACATGCCGTAACGGATGATCATATCACCGGCCATTACCTCAGCCCCTACATATAGAAATAAGGCAACAGCTCCCAGCCATAAATTGGGAAAATCCAGGATGCTTTGCCCCTTCCCGGATTTATGATCCATATCTGTTTCCTGTTCTGTTTCCACTTTAGGGAGCCTTGAATACCTGACCATAATGCCTAATAATGCTAATGAAACGGCGATAATCATATAGGGAGCAATCACTCTTGATGCCAGACTGTCCAGTGCGGCTTCCTTTTCAATGCCCGATAACGATTTCAATTGCGCTACAAAGGCGTCTCCATCATTTAGTATAAAATATGCCAGAATCAACGGTGCCAGTGCGCCTGCAAGTTTGTTGCATATGCCCATAATGCTGATACGGGTTGCAGCACTTTCTCGCGGACCGATTATTGTAATGTAGGGATTTGAAGCGGTTTGCAAAACGGCAAGTCCTGTTCCCATTATAAAAAGCCCTGTCAGAAAGATAGCATAGGTGCGGGTAAGCGCTGCAGGAATAAATACCAAAGCACCAACTGCCATTACCATTAAACCTGCTGTCATTCCGTTTTTAAAGCCTGTTTTATTCAGGAACCAGGAAGAGGGCAGTGCCATAAAAAGATATGATATGTAAAAAGCCAGGGGAACCAGTGATGACTGGAAGTTATTTAATTCACAGGCAATTTTAAAATAGGGAATGAGAATGGAATTTAACCATGTTATGAAACCAAAAATGAAAAATAACATTCCGATAATCAGAATGGATGTCCTGTAGTTGGCTGGTTTTTGAATGGTGTTCATTAATTTTTCTCCCTGCTTATAATGGATCTCTATTGATCTGCTGACAGTGTCATGGTATTATGAATGAGATTGTGGTGATAGGTTTGCAACATGGCTTTCATGGTATTCAACATCTGCAAATAGATTTGTTTCACTGCAGGATCATTAATTTCTTCAGGTGACGGATATCCTTTAGCCTTTCCTTCATTGCTCCGCTCATAGAACGATATCACTTTGCTCCCGTCATATTGCAAAACATAGTCTTTTTCAATTAACTGATAAATGCCGTTTACATAATTTATTGCGTAATGCCCGGCCTCCTTGTCAAACAAACTTTTTCCCAGCGAGGTGTAATGTTTCGGATATCTGAGGTAATCCAGAACGGTAGGCATAATATCTATCTGCTGGCAAACCGTACTGTCGATTCCGCTTAATGTAGTATCTGACGGGCAATAAAGTGCAAGAGGAATTGAGAACATCCCTGTTGTACTGTTATAATCGGTTTTTACGGCCTGTGCAGCATGGTCGGCAGTGAAAACAAACAGGGTGTTTTTAAACCAGGGCATATGCGCAGCTTCTTTAAAAAAGCGGCCTAAAGCAAAATCTGCATATGCAATGCTTTTTAAAATGGGCAGCTTCCCTTCATGAAACTGGTCTTTATATTTTGCAGGAACATTGTAGGGATGATGCGACGACAGGGTGAAAACTGTTGAGAAAAATGGTTCAGTCGTCCTGTTCAAATCATTTGCGTAATAAACCAAAAAGGGTTCATCCCATATCCCCCAATATCCATCGTAATCATCATCATTGTTATACTCATTGCGACCTTTATAAAATTCAATTCCGGCTACACGGGCAAAATTGCTGAAGCCCATGGTTCCGTTATTGCCTCCATGATAAAATGAGGTTTGATATCCATCTCTTTTAAGCAAAGAAGGAATGGTCTCGATGTAGTTGTCTGCGTAATTTGAACCGCTATAGGGACGTTCCATCAGACTTGGAATACCTGCAATAATGGCTGGCATTGCTTCATATGACTGTGTGCCGTTGGCATAAGCCTCCGGATAAACCCGGGAAAGTTTCAGAAGTGAATCCAGATTTGGAGTATATCCTTTCAATCCGCCTAAAAACGCACAATATTCTTTGGAGAAACTTTCAAGAATGAAAATGACCACATTTTTCTTTTCAAATGGCAGATCGCCTTTATAAAGATGTTCAGTCTGAAAATATTGTCTGAGTTGTTCTTCCTTCATATAATTCAGATCCGGAAGATTCTCATTTTCCATCGTTTTTAAAATGGAAAACGGGGTGTTTACCACAATGGGAACGTTCTTCAATTCAACATAACTGGTAGCATCTACCATGCTGATGGGTTTGAGCTTTGTTCCGCGGGCTCCCCAAAATAAAAACAGAAAGATGCCTGTAAATATCAGGGATTGCCAAATAGCATTTTTAAGGGTCATTGCTTCCGGCCGGATGTTTTTTAAATTTAACCTAGGCATCCAACGCCAAAACAAAACCATCACAATCAACCATGAAAGTGCCACATACCAATAGTCCTTCAAAAAGGCAGGCAACAAGGGCCATATATCTTCATCAGGGCCCAACAGTGATAAAACTGCAGTAGTGGATCGCTTATTGATAAAGTCAAAGAACTTTGCATCGATAAAATTGCTCATAATGGCCAGGGCATTCACAGAAAAAAAGAGGATGTCGCCGGTCTTCTGAAATATCCGGTTGTTTTTGTATGCCCCTGGAAGAATCCAAAAAAGAAGAAAAAGATTCGTAAAAACAATAGCGGCAATATCAAAACGAATGCCGGCACCAATAGCAATCAGCAAAGATGAAAAAGTTATATCATTGAAATAGCTGATATTCAGGGCAATAAAAAATAGCCTGCTGATAGAATAAAGAATGATTAAAACAACAAACCTTTTTAGCCACAGAAATCCATGCTGAGAATAATTATGCATAGCCCTTAATATGAAAGCACAAACCTACTGGTTTTTTTTCAATCCACAAGGGCTATAGTGTGTCCCGGCAATTCCGGAAAATAGCCGGGACCAGCACTTCTATTCATCTTTAAGAATTTCTACAGGTCTTACTCTGAGCGCTTTTACGATCTGATAACTGATGGTTGCAATGGCCACCAATAAAATGATTCCGGTGGCAATTAAAAACTCCCACAACTGGAGCGGATACTTATTGGATGCGGGTAAATATTTGTATACCGCATATGCCATAGGCCAGGCAAAGACTATTGAGACAAGCAAAAGCTTTATAAACTCATAGGAGAGGGTATAATATAATTGACCCGATGAGAATCCCATTACTTTTCTAAGTCCAATGTCTTTAAGCTTATGCCTTGTAAAAAACAGGATCAATCCGAATAAGCCTATTGCTGAAACAAATATGGAAAGAATGGCAAACAGTATGTTGATCCGTGAAAGCCGTCCCCATTCCCGGGTGGCATTTTCATTGAGGATTCTGGATTGAATATTCTTAAATTCAAGGGCATCATCAGGAAAGTAGTTTTCAAATTCCTTTTGAACGATCTCTTTAACCTTTAAATCATTACCTGGTTTGTACCTTACAGAGAAAATCACATTTGACTGGATGGTATCGGGAATCAGCCTGTAAAAATGAGGTTCTAAGGGATTGTGTACAGAAAAAACGATATAATCCCTGATGACTCCAATGACTGTATATGTTTGGTTCCGAATATTAATTTTTCTTCCAAGCGGATCCTTCCACCCAAACACTTTAACAGCCGTTTCATTGAGCAGACATTTATCTTCATCTGCCGGAAACTCACGTGAAAAATTGCGGCCCTCTGTAATTTTCAGATTGTAGGTGGGGACAAAATCATAGCCTACCTTACTGTACCGTACAAATACCTTTTCTTCGGGATCTGCACCTTCCCAGTTTATTTCACTTCCCCCGGGCAAAATAAAAGGAATGTAATCTGAATGGCATACCTCAGCAATTTCGGGATGACTGAGTAATTGCTGTCTAAGGCCGGTTATAGAACCCTTCTTATCTGTAATAATATTGGCAAAGAGTACGTTATGTGATTCAAATCCCATATTTCGACTTGTCATGTAATGCGTTTGTCTGAAAATAATGAAACCTGTGGTCAGCAAAAATATCGCAATGCTGAATTGAGCAGTTACCAGGACTTTTTTTAAAGAAATGCCATTGGTCTTTTCTTCAATGAATTTTTGCTTAAGAGCAGTAACGGGATTAAAGGAAGAAATGGCGTACGCAGGATGAATGCCTGAAATAAATCCGGTTAAAATTGAAACGACAATAACAACAAAAATCAGCTTCCAGTCCAGGAAAATGTTATCCAATATTTCTTTACCCAAAACCCAATTCAGATATCGCGTCGATAAACCTGAAATCACTACTCCGATAATTCCTCCTGCAAGAGCGAGCAGTGTGGATTCGGTCATAAACTGATTCCACAATTGTTTTTTTGTAAACCCGACCGTTTTTTTGATTCCTATTTCCCGGAACCGGGTTGAAGCATTTGCTGTTTGAAGGTTGATGTAATTGATGGAAGAAAGAACCAATACCAGCAATGCATTAAAAGCCAATATTCCAATTGCAATATAAAAATCAGGTTGAAAATAGGCATTCAGAAAGAGTTGTGACAAAGGACGCAAATAAGGAAAATGGGTGTCGTTGTATTCTTTTAATGCATCATGAATTTTGGCATCAACCTGTTTCGGATCCGCATTTTTCTTTAGAAGAACATAGGTTGCAAACGAATAGGATTTGTAATTATTTTCATAGTCCGACCAGTCCGTTATTTCCGTGAAAGATTGCATAGGTAGTAAAAACATGGGTTTCCAGCTAGACTTATCCGGAATGTCTTCATAAACACCTGTTACAGTTAACGTTACTTTGTTTTCAAGGTATACTTGTTTGCCCATTGCACTTGCCCCTTTAAATAATTTGTCGGCACATGATTTGGAAAGCGCTATTGTAAGGGGCTCGGTAAGCGCGGTTTTTGAATCGCCTTCAATAAAGTGGAAAGTAAAAATGTCAAATATGGTAGAATCAGCAAAAAAGCCCCAGCGTGTCATCAACTGAATATTTTTGTCAGGTGAAAGAAAAACGCCGTCTTTATTATTATCACCGACATCATGCACCAGGGCTATTTTTTCTATTTCGGGCAATGCGGGTAATTCATGCCTGCTAAGTGCGGCAGTAATACTTGATGAATGTGAAACCCGGTTTTCCTTTTGCGCCATGTATAACTGTACCCTGTAAATCCGGTCGTAGTGTTCATTTAATTTATCAAAATTCAGGAGCGAATTGATAAACATTCCCATGATGATAAATGCTGTAAACCCCAGTATCAAACCAAAAAGTGCAGCAAATGAAACCATCGGATCCTTTTGGAATCGTCGGATTAATAACTGTATAGATTGTGCAATCATGGCTTCAGATTAAGCTGGTTTAAAAAATCGTTCAGATTGTTCCGTAATAATTTTACCGTCGAACAAATTAATGATGCGATGCGCACGCTCAGCGTGATTCAATGAATGTGTCACCATTACAATCGTGGTCCCTTCCATATTCAGTTTTTCAAGCCACTGCATGACCTGCTCTCCGTTTTGCGAATCAAGATTTCCGGTGGGTTCATCTGCCAGAATCAATTTGGGTTCAGTGATTAAAGCACGTGCAATGGCTACTCTTTGTTGCTGACCGCCCGAAAGCTGGCGGGGAAAATGCTCTTTTCGATGTCCGATTTGCATCCGCTCGAGAATCTCTTCTACCTTATTCCTTCTTTTTGATCGTGGATAATTCAAAGCAATCAATGGCAATTCCACGTTTTCGAATACATTCAGATCGTCAATCAGGTTGAAGCTTTGGAAAACAAATCCAATATTTCCTTTGCGCAACAAGGTCTTTTCCTTTTCAGATAAGCCTGTTACCTCTGTCTGGTCAAAATAATATTTCCCGGAGTTAGCACTATCCAGTAAACCAAGGATATTAAGTAGTGTAGATTTTCCACATCCTGAAGGACCCATGATGGCAACAAACTCGCCTTTGTTTACCTTCATATTGATGTTGTGAAGTGCAGTTGTTTCAACCAACTCTGTTCGGAATACTTTAGATAATTGTTCAATGCGGATCATAAAAATCGGTTTTTCAATACAAGCCAATTCTTATGCCAAAATTATAAAAAGCTTAATATCAATGAGCTAAACTCTGATTTGCATGGAGGTGTAAAAAATATTAACATCTTGTTGTAAATTATTTTTACATTCGAAAAAAAGACCTCATGATGAAGGAAGGAAATATTCTGATTGCAGATGATAATAAGGGATTGTTGGACGCTTTGCAGATACTGTTACAACCGCATTTTGAAAAAGTTTGTGGAATACCGGCTACAACAGTGCTTATGAATGCCATTAAATCAAACAACATTGACGTTGTGCTGCTCGATATGAATTTCACTGCAGGAGTAAACAATGGAAATGAAGGATTATACTGGTTAAAGGAAATTAAAAAGCACTTTCAGCATGTCGAAGTAGTGATGATCACAGCATACGGCGATGTGGAATTAGCGGTAAAAGCTCTTAAGGAAGGAGCAACAGACTTTGTGCTGAAGCCATGGGATAATGAGAAGTTGATTGCAACGCTTAAGGCTGCATACCGGCTTAGAAAAACGAACCAGGAGATTTCTCATTTGAAGTCGAAAGAACAAATGCTGAAAAAAGATGCAAACAAAAGAGGATCGCTCATAACAGGAGCATCAGCCGCCATGGAAAACCTGATTCAGGTGGTTCATAAAATTGCTGCCACAGATGCCAATGTATTAATAACCGGCGAAAACGGGACCGGTAAGGAAATGATAGCACGGGAAATCCATCGGTTATCATTAAGAAATCAGGAGCTTTTTGTCACGGTTGACCTCTCTTCTATTTCAGAAACACTGTTTGAAAGTGAGCTTTTCGGACACAAGCGCGGATCTTTTACCAATGCCTATGAGGATAAAACCGGGCGCTTTATTCTTGCTGAAAAAGGTACACTTTTTCTTGACGAAATCGGGAATATACCTTTAAACTTGCAATCGAAGCTGTTAACTGTTTTGCAAACCCGTTCAGTGGTTCCTGTAGGCTCTTCAAAAGAAATTCCGATGGATATACGGCTTATTAGTGCTACCAACAAGAACATTCAGCAAATGATTGTTGAAAATCAATTCAGACAGGATTTGCTGTACAGGATGAATACCATTCAGATTCATATACCCCCATTAAGAGAGCGGATTGAAGACATAGAGCCCCTGGCAGTTCATTTCTTGGAAATCTATGCCAGAAAATACGGAAAGGAAGGCCTCACTTTAAGCTCCGACGCTCTTGTGAAACTCAAAAGCTATTTTTGGCCGGGGAACATCCGGGAATTACAGCATGCCGTTGAAAAGGCTGTCATTCTCACTGATTCTGACAAGCTGATCTCGAAAGATTTCTTTTTCGGTGCGGAAGAATCTGCTTCTTTTACCCAGATGGAGACACTTGAAGATATGGAAAAGAAAATGATTATCAGTGCTTTAAAAAAGAACAATCAAAATCAGAGTGCTGCTGCAGCACAATTGGGCATTACACGACAGACGCTTTACAATAAAATCCGCAAATATGGTATCTGAACCGATTTTTCAAAGCAGAACAGGGTATGTCATTACAGGCATTCAGTTCTTGTGTCTCCTGGCTGGTGGATTCTGCCTGTCTCAGGAGCTGTATTTAGGATTCATTCTGTTACTTATGGCCGCAATTCTATGCTTTCTTATGCTGCATAAAATTCAGCATTCCATGAACCAATATATTACCTTGTTCTTTCATTCACTTAAAAATAATGACACATCCTTTGAATATCCGCTGACCATTAAAAACAAGTCGATTCGCGCGATGCTGGAACAGTTTAATATATTAAAAGAAAGATTTCAAAATATCAGGGTTCAGGCAGAAACAAACGAAAAATACTATAAGGCGATTATTAAACATTCGGCAACGGGATTACTGGTGCTGCAGGATGGAAAAGTTGAGCTGATTAATAACCTGGCCTGCAGGTATGCCGGTATTTCACCGGAGTCTACCAACAAAGACCTGCTTAGAATTAAGAACCCAGCCTTTTACGATGCCATTTGTCAATTGCAGCCCGGAAGTGACATTACCTATAAGCAAAGTTACGGGACTGAAATGCAGATATTGCTGTTCAGGGCTACCATTCTTAAAAGAAATGAAGACACTGTTAAGCTTGTATCTATTCAGGATATCCGGCATGAATTGGAGTCCAAGGAAGTTGATTCCTATAGAAAGTTAATCCGGGTTATGATCCATGAAATTATGAATCTGATGTCACCACTTACATCTGTATCAAAGGCGCTTTATGAATCCTATCAGCAAAATGAAAATATCCAGAAATTAAGAGATGCAGACGATGTTTTGATTCATAATACCTTGAATAGTCTTAAAGTCATTAACGAACAAAGTCACGGGATTCTTAATTTTACGGAAAGCTACAGAAGAATTGCCCAGGTACCAAATCCCGTTGTTAAGCCTTTTGAGGTGGATGAATGGGCAGAGCAACTGAAAATTGTTTTTAGCGAGTCATTAAGTCAAAAGAATATTTTTCTGGAAATTACATTTGAAAGTTCGCTCCAATTTATTCATGCGGATAAAAACCTGATGAACCAGGCTGTAATTAATATTATGAACAATGCAGCCAATGCACTGGAAGAAAAATCCAATAAAAAGTTCATTTCCATAGAAATAACTGCAGGATCAGGCAATGGACGAATTAAAATATCCAATAACGGACCTCAGATCAGTGCGGAGATTCAGGAGAAAATATTTGTGCCTTTTTTTACCACCAAAAAGAACGGATCGGGAATCGGACTCAGTATTGCTCAGGAAATCGTGAGGTTGCATAAAGGGTCACTCATGGTGTTTTCATCCGGGGAATACACCTCGTTTGTGATCGAACTGTAAAATCATCTGTAAGTCACTTCTCTTCCAAAAGGCGTCAGTGCCAGTCCGGCCAATTTAAAGTGCTGTTTGGCAAATGGAATTCCTATTATGGTTATGAATAATAGAATTCCAAAAAAAGCATGGGTAAGAAATATCCATAATCCACCAATAAAAAACCATATCAGGTTCATCATTGTTGAAAGACAGCCAGGCTGATTTTCCCTTGTTCGAATTTCTGCGCCAAATGGCCAGAGTTCCAAAAGTGCCAGTTTTACCGTCTGCAAACCGAAGGGGATTCCTATAATGGTTGCAAAAAGCAGAATGCTTGCACATAGGTATTCGATGGATGTAAAAAGTCCGCCAAAAATAAGCCAAATCATATTTCCCAGAATACGCATGGTTTTATAAGTGAAGATGTTTCTTTAACAAAGAAAGCAAATTTTCTACATTGAGTGGTTTTGTTATAAAACCATCACAACCGATACTCAGTGCTTTGTTCCTGTCGTCAATACTGGCATAGGCTGTTTGAGCAATTATAGGCAAGTCGGGCCTAAGTTCCTTAATGATCCGTGTAGCTTCATAACCGTTTTTCAAAGGCATTTTTATATCCATAAACACCAAATCCACATTTGAATCTGCCAGGCATCTTTCAACTGCCTGTTTACCATTTTCTGCATGGATAATTTTAAAATTAGGATTTACACGCGTAAGAAGTGCTTTTAGATAGATAAAATTGGAGGACTCATCTTCAGCGATTAAAATGGTTCTTTCTACTGCAGATGTCATAGGAACAGACAAGAGTTGTTTTTTGAGAATCTGATCGTCAAATATGGGCAGATAAGGAATCGAAAAATAAAAAACAGAGCCCTTGTTAGTTTCAGATTCAACCGAAATAGTACCATTCAGTAAATGGATGTTTTCTTTGGCTATGGAGAGTCCAAGCCCTAAACCACCATAGTTGGTAGCAATGCTTGCATCTGCCTGCGTAAAACGGTTAAAAATTTTATTTATTTTTTCCTGCTCTATGCCAATCCCCGTATCTTTTACATAAAAATTCAATGTTTTACCTTCTCTCCTGCAACCAACTTCAATATACCCACCAGATGCTGTAAATTTTAAAGCGTTTTCAATGAGATTATTTAATACTTTAAGAAGTTTAGACTGATCTGTCAAAACCATACCGTCATTTTCCAGCAGGTCATCAACCAGTTTCAGTTGAATGTTTTTTTCTGTAGCTCGAAAGTTATGAACAGCAATAGCTTCATGAACAATATTATGAATATTGGAAGGGACTAAATGTATCTTTACCTGTTTTGTTTCGAGGCTGGATATTTCCAGAATGTCATCAATAATTCGTAACAATTGCTCGCTGTTTCCAACAATAATCTTGGTGAATTTTTTTCTTTCCTCCTGCGTAATGTTCTCATTGAGCAGGTTTGAAAAACCAATAATTCCATTCATCGGTGTGCGAATTTCATGTGACATATTGCACAAAAATTCACTCTTTAAGCGGTCCGATTTTTCTGCATTTTCCTTAGCAATCTGCAGTTCGTTTTTTTGCTGAATGTATTTTTCAATTAACTTTCCGATCTGGCCAAATTCTCCGGGAGCTTTCTGGAGTTCATCGATGGATTGGGTGTCTTCCGACCTTAAAATATTTGCCACAAGGTCCAAAGGCTTTCTTACCCAGATACGTATGGTATAAACGAGTGTAAACCCAATGAGAAGCGCAAAAAAGACAGTAATTATGATTACTACTTTTGACATATCCCGGTATAGCTTTAATACCTCATAGCGTTTTGACAATACCAGATGTTGTATTTTTTCGTTGTTCCAGTTTTCCAAAGGGTGTGATACTGTAATAATTGTAGGGTTTCTTTGATCTGCCGGAGCATCTTTCAAAAGCTTGATGTCAGCCCCGGTCATGCTTTTCAAACCATTCAGAAACTCAGAATTCCAGTGTTTCATAATGAATAAATAACCATATGGCTTTGTATTTTTATGTTGGGGATCATTGGTCTGATGAACAGATGCTCCACTGACTTCCATAATTCCATCTGACGTTTGAATATAAAAATGAAGGAACCTTTTCTGATAAAGCAATGGTAAAATTTCTTTTGCAAGCGGACTTTTCAGATGTAACCCTTCACCAGCCTTTTCATGCAAAAGATTATAAAGGGAATCATATAAACATATATAGTCGTAGTTATATGATACCAGCACGCTCGAAATGTTGTCATCGAACCATCCCTTGTCGTTTTTTTGAATATTTAATACAAGCTCGTCCCAATAGGTGTAATCAAAGCATAGCTGATTCAGGGCGGTGGAAGAGACAGAAATAATGGATTCTACTTCGTGCGAAAATTGACGTTTTGATGCATCAATGATGAGCTCCTTTTCTTTTATTTTGGTCAGATATATAAGCAGGAATGCCAGGAAAAACATGATTCCAACCATAAGCAACATTATCAGAATTCTCCTGGAAATACTCTTTTTCATCCTGGTCTTTTGTAAAGTATGATATTAAACTTTCAGACAAAAGTGTTTATACATGAATATATATATAAGGTTGCTTTTACTTGACTATTCCAATTATTTTATTGATGAATCAAAAAAAGGCAATCGCTACATTGAATATTACTTATCGAAATTGACATTTTTAAAATCGCCAAGATCTTCTGCTTTTTTTCTATATGTTTTTTTGTTTTGTGTATCATGGTTGGTTGAAGCAATGCGGCTCAAGCCGTAATAAGCGTATGAACAAAATTCGTTTCCAAAAGGAAGGTATGGCTGAATATCTTTAATCCCTTTAATATAGAACTGCTGGGCCTGTTTCAGGTTTTTGTATTTCTTTTCGAGAACAATTCCCTGCAATATTTGCGCTTGAGCCAGCAGGTAGGCGTTCTTATATTTTAAAGGAATTGTCTTTATCAGCGATTCAGCTTCATCATACCGTTTAACAAGCAAAAGATTCTTAATATACATGGCCATATACTGAACGTTTTTAGGATATAATTCATGTAAAGCCTTGCTGTATTGATATGCCATTTCGAAATTATTTTCAAAGCTGATGTAAATACCTGATAAAAAAGAATACGCTTCAGCCTTGAGCACAATGGCATTTTTAGACGCTATTTTCAGATCCTGCAAACCTTTGGCTTTATTCCCCTTCGGAAATAGCAACGCAACAGGTTTGTACACAGGATGCGCCTGAGGATATGCTTCACGGTAGTAATTATATAAACCTGTTATAAAATAAAAATCAGCATATGATTTGGTAAAATGAAACGACTGCTTCACATATTGATAAGTACCTGATGCCACTGAAATTACATCACCGTTCATATCATTATCCGCATAGAATAATAGCAGCAATCCACGAGCACCAATATTTGCAAGCAAATATTCAGCTTCGTCATAATTTTTCGGGGGTTTCTCAGCTAGCTTGATGGCCCTTGTCATATCCTTCTCAAAGGATTCCTTCCCCGGTGATTCGGGCAATAACGGGTAGCTTTCCCAATAGGTAATCATGCCTTTAAACACAGAGGTCATTGGATGATTCGGATAGGAAACTGAAATTTTTTGATAAACCTCCCGTGCTGATTCAAAATCCATATTGTAAATCTGGTCCACACCCTTTCTCATCAGGTCAAAAGTGCCAGAGTCCTTTAGAATCTGAGATTTAACAACAGAACAAAATACTAAAATCAAAAGAAACGTTATGGCAGCAGGCTTTGTCTTCAAGATGTTTTGGTCATTAATTGAACATACAATGTTAACAAATTTTATGAGGCAATTCCTGTTATAAAATCATGAAAAAGCCATCAGCAAAGCTTTGTCACTCTATATAATAAATTTAAAGGACTATTCCTTAATTGTATCTTTTTCAGAAAAAACCAGGGCTTGATAAATATATTTCAGCATCCTTCCATCCTTCCCATCTTATTCCGGCTTGGTCACGGACGAAATGGCCCCGGAAGCTCCTCTGTATTCCATCCGGTTTTTTCAGCAGCCTGTGGCAGAAAGGTTCCGCTTTTGAATCCCTTTCTGATGGATATGCCATAACGCCGGGGGATAATTTCAGATGTCGGTTTTGTTTTTTTCAAGTCAGTTCAATCTGAAGAACCATAGCTCATAGCATTATATAAAATTACTCCAATAATCTCTGAAATTCTACAAATTTACCCAACTTTGCATCCACCTTAAAAAAGAAAGATGATTAAAAAGGATACCATCCTGGAAGTTGCTGAAGATGCATTGCTCATGCCATTTTTGATATCGACGCTGAAAGGAAAAAGCCGGGATAACATCAAATCCATTTTGAAAAACAAACAGGTAATTGTTAATAATACCCCGGTTTCTCAATTTAACCACCCCCTGCACAAAGGTGATATGCTGACTATTCGATGGGTACGTGCTGTTGATATGCCTTCGGAAAATCATCTGAAAATTGTTTATGAGGATGAACATATCATTATTATTGATAAAAAGGCCGGGTTGCTTTCCGTCTCCGATGGGAATGATCACGTTACTGCATATGGTGTTTTAACGGAATGGGTTCAGAAACAAGACCCGAAGAATAAGATCTTTATTGTGCACCGGCTCGATCAATATACTTCAGGATTGCTGATGTTTGCAAAGTCAGAAAAAGTGCAGAATATTTTCAGAAACGACTGGAAGAAATACATATTAGAGCGCACCTACACTGCAATTGTAGAGGGTATTGTAAAAAAAAGCAAAGGAAGAATAAGCTCTTATCTGATGGAGAACAATGCGCTGGTGATGATTTCAAGTCAGGATCCTTCAAAGGGTAAAATGGCCATTACGCATTATGAGAAAACTAAAAACAACGAAAAATATTCCATGCTTGAAGTACACCTTGAAACCGGCAAGAAAAATCAAATCCGGGTTCATATGCAGGATATCGGACACAGCATAGCTGGTGACAGAAAGTATGGGGCCAAAACCAATCCCGTTGGACGCCTTTGTCTTCACGCTTCTGTACTGGCCCTGACACATCCTGTTACGGGTAAGGAACTTCGCTTTGAATCAGCGATCCCCAGAGATTTTATACGCTTATTCTAAAGTAATTATGGAAATTTTTCTTCAGGTAGAACAAGCCGAAAAATTATATGGTGACATTGTCCTTTTTAAGAATGTCAGCTTTGCTGTCAATAAGGGAGATAAAGTAGCACTTGTGGCACGCAACGGAACAGGGAAAACCACTTTGCTAAATATTCTCGCGGGAAAGGATGGCTTTGATTCAGGTAAATACAATATTAAAAAAGACATCAGAATTTCCTACTTATCCCAGGATCCTACATTTGCAGACGGGTTAACCATTTTTGATGCTGTATATGGAGCACCAGGGAAAAGAATGGAAGTAGTACGCAATTATGAGGATTCATTGAAAACGGGCATTCAGAGCCGGGTTGAATCCGCAATGGCAGCAATGGACTTTCACCAGACATGGGATCTGGATTCAAAAATTCACCAGATATTAGGCATTTTGAATTTAAAGAATGCAGATCAGAAAACAGATACCTTATCTGGGGGACAGATAAAGCGACTTGCCCTGGCAGTTGCTCTTTTAAATGACCCTGATTTTCTGATTCTGGATGAACCAACAAACCACCTTGATCTTGAAATGATCGAGTGGCTTGAAGAGTATCTGAACAAGCCCGGAATCACTGTGCTAATGGTAACACACGACCGGTACTTTCTGGATCGCATTTGCAATCAGATTATTGAAATTGATGAGGGCCAGTCCTATTCATATAAGGGGAATTATCAGCAATTTCTCGAGAAAAGAGAGGAACGAATTTCCAATAAGGCTTTAGTAACCGATAAAGCTAAAAATCTGCTTCGCAGGGAACTCGACTGGATCAGGCGAATGCCTAAAGCCCGTAGCACAAAAGCAAAATACCGTATTGATGCTTTCTATGAACTTAAAGAAAAATCGGAGTACCAAAGAAGTGATTCCGACTTTGAAATTAATACGCAAACAACACGACTTGGCAAAAAGATCCTGAAACTCAATCAGGTTTCAAAACGATTCGATCAGACCATCATCCTGGATCAGTTTTCATATGCCTTTTCAAAAGGCGAAAAGCTTGGCATTATTGGTGATAATGGAGTAGGGAAGACGACTTTTTTAAACATCATCATGGGGCAGGTAAATCCTGATCAGGGATCACTGGAGCATGGAGAAACTGTTGTTTATGGGTATTACAGGCAGGAGGGTCTCAGGTTTAAAGAGGGTCAGAAGGTTCTGGATATCATTCAGGAAATTGCTGAGGTGGTTGCATTGGAAGATGGAAAACAAATTCCGGCATCACAATTTCTTACACGTTTTTTATTCCCTCCCGAGCTTCAGCATGTTCAGGTTGAGCGGCTCAGCGGTGGAGAAAAACGACGCTTGTATTTGCTTACTGTGCTGATGCGTAATCCCAATTTTCTGATTCTGGATGAACCTACGAATGATTTTGACATTATTACACTGAATATTCTGGAGGACTATTTAAAAAGCTTCAATGGTTGCCTGATTTTGGTGTCTCACGACCGTTTCTTCATGGACAAGATTGTTGACCACTTGTTCGTATTTGAGGGAGATGGAGCAGTCTATGATTTCCCGGGTAACTATAGCGATTTTAAGGCATCCATAAAGAGCATAAAGAATCCAAAGAAAGATATTCCAACGGTTTCTTTGCCCCAGGCAAAGGATAAACAGATAACAGCTGCAGGCAAAAGAAAATTGAGTTTTAAAGAAAAAAGAGAATTCGAAACCCTTTCAACTGAGATTGAGTCCCTTGAAAATGAGAAATCCGAACTGGAAAAACAATTGAGCAGCGGAACACTTAGCACCAATGAATTAATTGAGAAATCCAGCCGGATCTCTGAAATCATCAGATTACTGGATCAGAAGACCGGCCGGTGGTTTGAGTTAAGTGAAGAAGTTTAAGGGTTACAAAACCTTAAACATCCGGTTCCATCTTATTTTACCTAAAAAGCTCTTGTTGGCATCCAGTGAAAGCCAAATCAGACGGGGTTTGCCGATGATATGATCTTCAGGCACAAATCCCCAGAAACGGGAATCAAGGCTATTGTGGCGGTTATCACCCATCATCCAGTAATAGTCCATTTTAAAGGTATAGGTGCTTGCCGGCTTATCGTTGATGTAAATGACATCTCCCTTAACTTCCAGCTTATTATGTTCATAATAAGAGATTACCCGTTCATATAAGCACAGGTTTTTGGCGTTGATCTCAATTGTGGATCCCTTTTTAGGTATATAAAGCGGACCGAAATTGTTCAGACTCCACTTGTAATTGGTATCGTTGGGGAAATACTTGAACAAGTATTGATTGAAATAATCGTTTTCCACAACCTGTTGAACACTTTTAAATGCCCGGATCTTGTCTGCTTCTTTATTGGTCAGATAAGCATATATGGTATTTCCATCAGACTGTGCATCATAAATCCCCATACGCTCGAATACCTTATTGGATAGTACCTGATTTGGCTTCAGGATAATTTTATAATTGTACTGAATTCCTTCATATTCTTTTTGAGGAATACCATTGGTATATACTCTTTTATTAATGATCTGCAGGGTGTCTCCCGGAACAGCGACACATCTTTTGACATAGTTGTCGCGTTTGTCAACAGGACGTACAACAATTTTATAACGATCCCATATAGCCTTCCGACCGATATTGTAGTATTCCTTGTAGGATTTTAACGGATTCCCTTGCTGAAGGTCATATTGCTGAAATTCAGCGGCAGCATCCATTACCATAGAATAATATGTTGTAGTCTGATGTTCCAGAACTACAGTGTCTCCTGCAGGAAAGTTAAATACCACAGCATCGTCCCTTTTAACATTTCCAAAGCCTGCCAGGCGTTTGTACGGGATTTTTATCCATTCAAGATACGACTTTGTGCCTTTGGTCAGTGGCAGCGTATGCTGTGTGAAAGGCATGGCAATGGGAGTATTCGGCAATCTGGGGCCATATGCAACTTTGCTGACGTATAGATGATCACCGACCATTAAAGTCTTCTCCATGGAAGGAGTCGGGATTTTGTAATTCTGAAAAATAAAAATATTAATGATGGTTACTGCTACGACTGCAAAAATGATCGAGTCGATCCACTCAACAACCTTTGTATTATTTCCATCTCTTCTCTTCCAAAAGGTCCAATTGACAATTTTGGAAATGTACAAGTCGTAAATGATGCCTAAACCTATTAAGAACCAGTAATTGCCAAGCCATATGACCCAAAGTAAATATATGATGGAAACAATTCCGAACCAGATCCAGTCGTTTTTAGTTGCTTTCATTTTTTGTCAGTTGTTTGCATAAATGTACGCTCTTTTTGGCAAGGTCAAAATAATTTAAGATTTTTTAATAGTTGACAGTCCCCGTTCCATTACGAGCATAAAAATTTACTTTCTAACCTGTCGGAAAAATTGCTGTAGTTGTTTCTTTCTCTCAGTTGACAGCTTATTTGAGCGGATTCCTTCAATAGCCCCTTCTATTCCATAAAGCAAACATATGCAGACGCCCGCATCAATGGTTTGCAAGCGGATAAATACCTGTTCGGTTCCTAATTCAGTCATTTCTTCAATGGTATTGATTCCCGCCTGATGCAGTTTTCTTTCGGTATCCTTTCCGATATTAATAATCTTGGTGAGATCTGCCATTTTAATTCATTGTAAAAAAAAACTACTTATCCGAAGTTCGTCTTATGGTGCTGAAAATCGACAAGGACAAGAAGGGTGATCCTGCATCAATTATCCATATTAATACGGACTTAATGGTAAAATTATGCTGAATAAGAACATGAATGATGAAACTCATCACAATATTCAGCGAAACAAATGTCAAGGCAACCAGGGTGATATACTGCAATGGAATTAAGGGCTTTCTAACTGCAATCTGTAAAAGAAAAAATACGATGAGCAGAATTGTTAAAGCAATAAATCTTTGATAAACCTCATCCAGAAAAATCTGATCAACAGCAAGCCATAGACCACTGACAGCCAAAGCCCCAATTAGAAAAAGATAATCCGAAAGCTTTAAAGAATCTGAAAATTTACTCATTCTATTACGTTTAGGCTGGCAAAAATAAAAAAAAGTCCCGCAAAAACGGGACTTTTTAAAATTGTGATCTTAAAATCAATATTTATAGGTCACATGTTTCACGTAATTCTGCTGGTAACCTTTGGCAACAATTTTCAGAACAACTGAATCAGCCACATCATTTCTTAAGGATTCCAGATCAAACGATACGAGACCATTCAGAACATAATTTGAATAATCATCTTTGTTATTATGCCTGAACTGCAATTCTATGGTATCTGTTGGAACAGGTCCAGGTTGTTTTACAAGATTGATGAAATGCTTCACTGTGCCACTGCCATAATAGCTGAAATCCACATTCAGGATATCATTTACAACCTGCATTCCATTAACCGAAACAGGATCATTTCCAATGGAATCTTCTATTTCACTGGTGATATCGATGACCGGTTTGAATAAAACCTTGTCATAATCATAAACACTAACAATGTAATCAATACCCTGAGGCAAAGTTTTGTTAACCAATGTGAAATATGCTATAAGCCGGTCTCCATTGTTCAAAGTAGCAAGTCCCTCACTATTTTCTACCAGCAATCGTTCATGATCATCCGATAAAATAATGGTGCTGTCCTCTGTTTTACTAAGTGTACCTAATGCCTGATAGTATTCTTCTTCATCATCAAGACTGCACTGAGTGAGAAGTAGAATCACTAAACCCAAACCCAATAAGAAACTATATTTTTTCATAGTACCTTTTGTTTAAATTATACGTTTACACATAGATTGAAATGTACATGAAAAGGTTGCGTAAGGTTAACAGAATGATATTTTTAAAAAAAATCAGGGAAAATGCTTTATGAAACGGTCTATAAAAAAATGACAAGGAGTTGTTTGATTCTCAAAACAAAAGATTATACGAATGAGGTATTTTATTTTGATTTCAAAACCCATTCGTGATAGAAAGCTGATTTATATTTTAAAAATGTGCAGCATTTTAAAAAAATTACGTATTTAAATCTGAGCATAAGTTATTTTTTAAATATACAACAACAATAACCAGATATATAACTTAAAACAGTAGACCAGTTATTTTTAATTTTTCTTAAACTTGATGCCCCATTCTACTCTGTACAAAATAAAGACCACATGATAATTAGAAGGATGATATGATGAAGGTATTTTACGTTTTTATTTTACTGTTCTTAGCAGGGACAATCACAGCACAGGAGCGGAAATCTGTTGAAGCTTATTACACTGAAGATCCGATAACACTAGATGGAATTCTCGATGAGCCAGCCTATAAAAAAGCAACACCTGCAGTTGATTTTTTCCAGCAAAATCCTTATAATGGGAAAGCGGCTATGGAGAAATCAGAAGTATACCTATTATTTGATCAGAGTGCTATATATGTGGGCGGCATGCTTTATGATCATCAACCCGACAGCATATTTAATTTCCTGTCTCAAAGAGACGATTTAGGAGCATCTGATTATTTTGGAATATATTTTGACCCATACAATCAGGGATTGGTGGCTTACGGCTTTTTTATTACTCCTGCTGGTGTGCAAACAGATCTGAAGGCCATCAGGAAAGAATGGGATAATGAGGATAGCAGCTGGGACGCTGTTTGGCAAAGTAAAACAAGAATTACTGATGAAGGATGGATTGTTGAATTGAAGATTCCCTATTCTGCCTTACGTTTTCCTGAGAATAGCGGCGGAATATGGGGCGTAAACATGTTGCGTAACATCAGAAGATATTCATCAAACAACAGTTGGAACCATATAGATAACAAATTAAGCGGGTTTATTCATCAGCAGGGTATTCTTACAGGAATTAAAGACATCAGGCCCCCTGTTCGGTTATCTTTCAGCCCTTTTCTTGCTTTGTATTCTGACTTTGTGAGCGACAAATCACGTCCTGATTACAATTACAAAGCCGGCATGGATCTGAAATACGGAATTAGTGAGAGTTTTACATTGGATATGATGCTGGTCCCGGATTTTGGTCAGATACAATCGGATGACAAGCAATTAAACCTCTCTCCGTATGAATTGTTTTATGACGAAAAACGACAATTCTTTACTGAAGGGATGGAGCTGTTCAGCCGGGCTGACATCTTTTACTCAAGAAGGATTGGAGCCAAGCCCAAGTTTGAATCAAAAGCTGATAATGACCTGCTTGAAAATGAAGAGGTGGATTTTTTCCCGTCGGAAACCCAGTTGTTAAATGCGACAAAAGTATCCGGCAGGACTTCAAAAGGATGGGGTGTGGGGTTTTTGAATGCCATGTCGCTTCCATCATATGCTACAATTAGGGATACCATCACAGGCGCTAAACGTGATGTCAGGGTTCAGCCATTTACAAATTATAATGTACTGGTTGTTGAAAGGGCTCTTAAAAACAATTCCTATGTGAGCGTGATCAATACGAATCTTGCAATGGCTGATGATCCATACAGAGCCAACGTTACTGCAACTGATTTTCAATTCAGGGATAAAACCAAGACTTATGCGCTTAGCGGAAAAGGCGGTGTAAGTTTAAGAAATGACGACGGAAGGCAAACCGGGTACTTTGCTGACTGGAAGGTTGGCAAAAATAGTGGAAAATGGCAGTACAGTGTGAACCAGCATATCATTTCAGATGACTTTAATTCTAATGATCTGGGATATATGAGAAGAAACAACGAAATAAACACTACTGTTTTTCTGGGATATTATGTATTTAATCCGATTGGAATATTCAAGCACATTAACACGGAGATTTTCTGGAACAACAACCGGATATTTAATCCCAATACATGGTCCCAGGATGTTCTTGGTTTCAATTATCAAAGCTCGTTTATGAACAACTGGGGTGTAGAATACTACTTCAGGTATAACAGCAAAACATATGATTATTTTGAACCTCGAATTCAAGGTTGGTACTACACCAGTCCTCTTTCCTTTTACAATGAGATCTGGGCATATTCTGACAGCCGGAAACCCTTTCAGATAGTGCTTGGTTTGGCCGATTTAAGAAGGCCGGAAACCAATAAAACATATAACAAGTTGGATTTTACCCTGAATTACCGGCTGGGGAGGCATCTGAAATTCAGGTACAATCTGGAATTTGAGAATGATATAAACTACCGTGGATATTTGGACAATACTGATTCAGAGGATACCATTTATTTTGCACGAAGGAATATCCGGACGGTTGAAAATGTATTTGAGACCAATTATTCCATAAACAATAAGGCCGGAATCAACTTTAGATTGAGACATTACTGGTCAGGGGCAAACGTTAAAGAGGTATTCAGACTTCAGCATGACGGAAGCCTTATTAGTGATTATGATTATCAAGAGGATAAAGGTGATAACTACAACGCTTTCAATATAGACCTTGTCTTTCGCTGGATATTTGCTCCCGGATCCGAGTTTTCCTTAGCCTGGAAAAACGCGATATCCACGGACGGGAATCATGTGTTGAATGATTATTGGGATAACTTCAGAAATACCTGGCGGTCTACACAGACAAACAGCTTTTCTGTAAGAATGCTATATTATATTGATTATAATAATATTCGACGAAAGAGAAATTGATACATTCATATAAGCCACAAATTCATAAAACTGCATCCTTTCCGGTGCGGTTTTATTTTTGTCTGAAATTTAACAACACTTGAAAGGGCTTTCAGATTTACAGTTCAAAACTTCAATAAAAAACACGACATTTACCACAACGTCTGAAGTAAATAAAGAACACAGTTTATGGAAGATATTCTGAAAAAAGTAACGGATTTCGCTGATCAGGCTCATGGAGAACAAAAAAGAAAATACACCGGAGAACGGTATATTGCGCATCCGGTTAGAGTCATGAATACTTGCAGGCAATATACAGATAACCCGGTTGTTCTTTCCGCTGCACTTCTGCATGATGTTTTGGAAGATACACCAGTTGGTAAAGATAAAATCTACCGCTTTCTCGAAAATGTAATGGGAGGAGAACAATCTGCCCGGGTGGTAAAGCTGGTGGAGGCGCTGACTGATGTATATGTTAAAGAAAAGTTTCCTCTTTTAAACCGGAAACGCCGCAAGAAAAAAGAATCAGAACGTTTGGGTACGATCCCGGCAGATGCGCAAACCATTAAATACGCTGATATTATGGACAACACTGTGGACATTTCTCATAACGACCCAAACTTTGCACCGGTTTATCTGAAAGAATGCAGGTTGCTCTTAACCAATATGAAAAATGGTAATCCGGAACTTTATAACAGGGCAATCCAATCCGTTGAGGAAAATTTACAGAAATTCCAGAGGTAGGAAGTGAAGAAGTGAAGAGGAGATGAGGTGATGAAGGGAAGAAAGAGCAAGACTTGGCAAAATATACGCATGCCTGAGGGATTATTCGCTGGCGCGAATGATCGCCTTAAAAAGAGGCTTTGCACATAAGAACAGATACCCGCAGCTTTCAGCTGCTTGTTTTTTTAATTAATGGGAGTATGCTCAAGCAAAGCCTGGCATACTCCCATTAAATAAAAAACCCGCCTATGGGCGGGGTATCTGTTCTTATGTGATCCAGCTGGGATTCGAACCCAGGACCCCATCCTTAAAAGGGATGTGCTCTACCTACTGAGCTACTGGATCGTGCATTCAGAATGTTTACTTTCTGGCAGCGCTTCTTTTTAAAGAGTTGCAAATATACTATCTAATTTGTAACCTGAAAAAAAAATCGGATTTATTTTTTAATACATGTTTAAACCATTATCTTTCTGATAGTTTTAACTTAAATATTGGAACAACAGATGTTTTCTTCTCGTAAAAAAAGAACTTTAAAACTAAACTAATAACTTATGAAACAAAATTTTCATATCCGGGCTCTGTTCTTTGTTGCCATAATAATAACAGGATTGAGCAAAGCATATGGGCAATTAGATGTTTTGGGAAATATGATGGCCGGAGGTAAGGAAGATGCAAAACTTCTCATAGAACCCTACATTGCCCCTGCCGTGAATGCTTTTGGTGCATCATTAAGCGGTGGTTGGTACAATACGCCAAAACCACATAAGCTCGGTGGTTTTGATATAACATTCTCTTCTACAGCAACATTTGTTCCACAGAAATTCAGGTCGTTTGACATTGACGAAAGTCAACTTCAGGTGTTGCAACTTCAGGATCCGGCAGATAACACGGCACAGACCATTTCCGGCATAAAGGAAGACGGTCCACAGCTTGTCTACAATGTCAGGGACGAAAATGATAATATTGTATATTCCGCATCAGCATTCAGAATGCCCCAGGGCTTGAATGCTAAAATAGTTCCTGCACCCATGATTCAGATCGGTGTCGGCCTTGTAAAAAGTACGGACCTGATGTTCCGCTTTTGTCCCAATCTTCAGTATAACGGAAATAAGCTGGGACTTTGGGGCATTGGTGGCAAACATGACCTCAAGCAATGGATTCCGGGTCTGAAAAATATTCCCGTGTTACAAATGTCTTTGATGTATGGATTTACAAAGATGAAAGCGACTGTGAACATGGATATTACCAAACAATCTATTGGAGCCAACTTATTAAGTGACGATGGTACAGACTTTGGCAATCAAAAAATGTTATTTGATGTTCGCAGTCAGACACTGAATTTATTATTCGGTGCCGACTTTAAAGTTGTCTGTCTGTATGGTGGAGTTGGATTTGTAACCACAAAAACCAACCTGAAGCTGAAAGGCGAATTTCCTGTAGTAGTAGTTCCGCAAGGCGAAACAACCGCAGAGGTACAATCTGTTACTGATCCATTGGATCTGACCATTAAAAACAAAGATGGCGGTGTGACCAAACCACGTCTGAATGCAGGTGTCCGTTTTAAAATGGCAATCGTAACCCTTCACTTCGACTATACATGGTCGAATTACAGTGCATTAACAGCAGGTCTCGGATTTTCTTTCAGATAATAATTTCTGACGATATAAATCAGGCGATCCTTTCGGACATGTTCTGGAAGGATCGTTTTATTTAAAAATTAAAGCCAAATCTGATAATCGGATTGGAATAGATGGAATAGGGATTATTGGTTACATCCCAAAGTACCATTACTGACAGACCAAAACGGCGTCCAATGGGTTGATTCAACCCAAAACCCATGAGCAAATTGTCAATGGCTCTTCGCTCGCCAAAATAATACCAGGCACTTGTACTGGTTACCTCCAAATATAAAGGTTCAACACTTAATACTTCATTCTCTGCATATAACAGCAGATTGCCCAGAGGAAAGATTCCTCCGTCATCATTACTCTTTAGAGCAACAAATGAGGCATAAACTTTTCCGCCATAGGTGGATGTCTCCAATGTTCCCCCAATATAATTGCTGTACTTATATCTTTCATATATATAAATAGGTCCCAATCCGGCAGTGAATCTGGGTGAGATTTTATAACCAACGATAGGCGCAATTCTAATATAGGTTGATGAGCCGAAACTTAATCCGAAATCACCACCAAATACAACCTTGTCAATAAATCTGGATTCTTCCTTTTGCTTTTGAGGGGCAATGTTTTCGACTTCCTGTGATTTAACCTGAAAACTCAAACACAGAAAAGGGATTATAACAATCAATTGTTTTAATATCATGGTTCTTTTATCTATTTTAGACATAGTAACGTGTAAAAATACAAATTCAATAATAATTTCCGCATATCATGAATATAATGATCACTGGAGCCAGCAGAGGGGTTGGACTTGAACTGGTAAAATACTTCGCGGGATTGAGCAATACAAAGGTTTTTGCCTTAACAGGCCATGAAGCGATCCTTAATGAAGCTATGAAGGATTGGAGCAGTCAGAACTCCTCAAGGGTTATTCCAATGCCCTTTACCAGTAAAAAGTTTTTGGCATCATCACAGGATCTGATAAATAATATGAAGGTCCACCATGTAGACAATCTGGATATCTTAATCAATAATGCGGGATTATTGTTACATAAACCTTTTTCTGATTTGAATCCGGAAGAAATCTTAGAGATGCTTCAGGTGAACACCATTCTTCCGGCCACGCTTATTCAAAACCTTTTGCCCTTGATGGGTAATGTGAGAGATACACATATCGTGAATATCGGAAGCATGGGTGGGTATCAGGGAAGTGTTAAATTCCCGGGATTGTCTTTTTATAGTGCCAGTAAGGCGGCTCTGGCGTGTTTGACAGAATGTTTGCAGGAAGAATTTAAAGAATCGCGAATCACCTTTAATTGTCTTGCCTTGGGATCTGTTCAGACAGAAATGTTACTGAAGGCATTTCCGGGATATCAGGCAAAAGCAGGCGCAGCTGAAATGGCTTCTTTTATAGGAAATTTTGCATTAACTGCTTATCCTTATATAAAAGGAAAGATCATACCGGTATCTGCAACAACACCCTGATTTATTCATCCCTTTCCTTCATCATTTCATTCTTTTCCTGGTCGTGGTCTTCCCAGCAAGGCAGCTTTACCCGCACCATAGTGGATTCGTTGTATTCACGGGGCTTTATTTCGCCTTTCAATACCATGAGTCCGTTCATGGCCAGCGCATGCATCTCATCTTCTCCCGGATAAATAACAACAGGTGCAATAAATGAAACCATCTTTTTAATATATTCAACTACCATGGGGTTATGAGAAATGCCACCGGTAAGAATAATGGCATCCACATCACCGTGAAGAACTCCGCACATGGCAGCTATCTCTTTCCCGATCTGATAGGACATAGCGTCCTGTATCAGGCTTGCTCTTTCATCTCCTTCCTGAGCCAATAATTCAACTTCATAGGCACTATTGGTTCCCATGTAAGCAACATAGCCGCCTTCTCCCGTTATCATGCGTTTTATATCTTCAAGATTGTAATTGCCGCTAAAACATAATTTGGCCAAAGCTCCTGACGGCAGTGATCCCGACCGTTCTGGAGAGAACGGACCTTCTCCATCCAAAGCCTGGTTTACGTCAATTACTTTTCCTTTACGATGAGCACCCACAGAAACGCCTCCACCTAAATGCGCAATCACAAGGTTTAATTCTTCGTATTTCCGGTTCATTAAGCGGGAATAGGCTCTTGCTGTAGCTTTCTGATTTAATGCGTGGAAAATGGAATATCTCTGAAACAAAGGATGTCCTGCAATTCGTGCCACATCCTGAAGTTCATCAACAACCACAGGATCGGCAATAAAAGCCCGGCATTTGGGCAAATCTTTTGCTATGTCATAAGCAATAAGACCTCCGAGATTGCTGGCATGTTCGCCCATAACTCCTTCAAGAAGATCTTTTCTGAGTTGCTCATTTACATTATATACACCGGATTCAATCGGCCGGATTAATCCACCCCTTCCAACAATTACTTCAATAATATCAATGTTGATATGAGAAGCTTTTAGCTCTTCGAGTACCAGACTTTTTCTGAATTCGTACTGATCACTGATGCGATTGTATTTTCTTAACTCCTGTGGGTCGTGCAGAATGCTCTTAAGAAAAATAGGCTTGGCATTATGGTACACTGCAATTTTTGTGGATGTAGAACCAGGGTTGATGGCCAGAATTTTATGATTCATAAGCTTGGTATGTCATGCGTTCTTACTATGCCAGGGCAACTGCCAGGGCTATGGACAAAAATTTGCTTTTGTCTGAATCTGCACGGGAAGTGAGCACTATGGGAGATAATGCTCCCGAAACAACAGCAGCACAAACCGCACCACCCAGGAAATTGAGCGATTTATATAAAACATTTCCTGTGTTTAAATCAGGTACAACCAATATATCGGCATTTCCAGCCACCTCTGAAGAAATTCCCTTATGTTTTGCCGCTTCTTTTGAAACAGCATTATCCAAAGCCAGGGGGCCGTCAATAATACATCCTCCGATTTGGTTGCGGTTCTGCATTTGTGAAAGCAATGCTGCATGCATGGTTGCCTCCATCTTCGGATTAACAATTTCCAGGGCAGCAATAGCAGCAACAAGCGGTTTCTCAATTCCCAAACGGTGATAAGTTTTCACGGCATTTTTCACGATGGAAACTTTTTCACTCAAATCCGGAGCTATGTTCAATGCCGCATCCGTAATACTAATGATTTTATGATAATAAGGCGTTTCAAAAAAAGCCACATGACTGAGTAAACCTCCGTTCAGGAGCCCCCTGTTTTTATCCAGAACTGCCTTAATTAACTGGCCGGTAGGTACCATACCCTTCATCAGAATATCTCCATTACCGGTTTTAATATAATGAACTGCCTTTTCACAGGCAGATTCATTATCAGGTATGTCAATGATTTCTACCCCCTTTAAATTCCATCCATCAGCATCTGCCAGCCGGATGATCTGACTTTTATTGCCAACCAAAACAAGGTCAACCATATTTTTGTCCATGGCCGACCTTGCTGCTTTAAGCACATCCTCATCCTGGGCAACAGCTACCACAAGCTTTTTCCTGCCCCGGACAGCAGCAATGTCTGTCAGTTCATTTAGGGTTTTAAGAATCATTTCATTTTTGCATGTTCATTGATGATTCTTACTGTATCTTCAGCGATGACCAATTCTTCATTTGTAGGAACAACAATCACTTTAACAGGTGAATTGTCTTTGCTGATCACGGCTTCTTTCGACCGCAGGCCATTGTTTTTAGCAGGGTCGATTTCGATACCCAGAAATTCAAGGTCGCTGCATGTGTGTTCACGGGTTTCAGGACCGTTTTCTCCAATTCCACCGGCAAAAACAACAATGTCTACGCCACCCATTACAGCAGCATATGCACCGATGTATTTTTTAACTCTGTAATGGTACATATCCAGACCCAACAAAGCTCTTTCGTTTTTATCCTTGAAGGCGGCATCCTCAATTTCACGCATATCAGAAGAAATACCCGTTATTCCGAGCATTCCGCTTTGTTTGTTAGCAAGGGTGCCAATTTGCGAAATCCCGATCTCTTCTTTATCCATAATATATGTAAGAACGCCAATGTCCAGATCCCCTGAGCGGGTACCCATAATTAAGCCTTCAATGGGTGTAAAGCCCATGGAAGTATCAATAGATTCACCATATTTAACTGCAGCCATTGAAGCTCCGTTTCCCAGGTGAACGGTAATAATGCGCTGCTTTTTAATATCTACATTCAGTATTTCACAAGCTCTTTTACTAATATAGTAGTGGCTTGTTCCATGATAACCGTATTTTCTGATTCCGTACTTCTTATAAAGCGAGTAGGGGATAGCATACATAAAGGCTTTTTTGGGAAGCGTTTGATGAAATGCTGTATCAAAAACTCCTACCTGAGGTTTGCCGGGCATCAGCTGTTTTATTGCATAAACCCCTTTTAAGTTAGCCGGATTGTGCAGAGGAGCAATGTCAATGTATTTTTCAACTGCAGCCTGTACTTCGTCGTCTATCAGTACACTCTTGCTGAATTTTTCACCTCCATTAACAACACGGTGACCAACTGCGTCAATTTCTTCAAGGCTTTTGATACATCCATGCTTTTCGCTGGTAATAATGCCAAGTATATATTCAATACCGGTTTGATGATCAAGAATTTCACCATCAAAACGAACCTTATCACCGTTATCTTTTTCGAGCTTAACAAATGAACCTTTTAAACCAACTTTTTCAGCAACTCCCTTTGTCATGAGCTTTTTCTCATTCATGTCAAAGAGTTGGAATTTAATGGAAGAGCTGCCGCAGTTTAAAACCAGTACCTTCATTTCCTTATTTTTATTTCGTTTTTTAAATACTAACCGATTTTCTTACCTGATTCATCATAGGCATAAAAACCCTGACCCATATGACGGCCAAACTGATGCGCACGAACATGCCTTTTAATAATAGGTGAAGCTTTGTATTTAATGTCACCAAACTCCTCATATAAATTGTCCATCCAGCGCTCCACTTTATCCAGACCGATTTTATCGGCAAGTTCAAAAGGACCCATTGACAGGCCTAATCCCACACGCATGGTGGTATCAATATCTGTTTGGCTGCCTACACCTTCCATAAGCAATTCGCAGGCTTCATTTACCATGGTAACAAATAGTCTGATACTGATCAGTCCGGGTGACTCCTGCACATGAACCATTGTTTTGCCGATCATATTAATGAACTTGTCCACTTTGTTAAAAGCTTCATCTGATGTGTAAAGACTGCGAACCACTTCAGCCATTTTTGATCCAGGGGCACTGGTGATGAAATGGATGCTTACACACCTTTCTTTATGCTCGAGTTCTGATGAGAGTTCGGTAATGGCTATGGTTGTTGAATTGGTTGCGATAATTGCGTTGGGAGAAACATACTTTTCAATATTCTTAAATACTTCCTTACGGCAGGTTATTCTGTGTTCCCTGCTCTTGGAACGAATAACCTCCATAACCAGATCGCATCCCCTGAGATTTTCGTAACCTACATACCCGGTAATCCTTGATAGGATGGCTCTCTTTTCTCCGGGGGTCATACCCCAGCGACCAATCATCCGGTCGAGTTCCTGTTCCATGGATGAAAAAGCTGCGCTCACTTTTTCTTCTGAAAGTTCAATGAACACAACTTCCAGTTCCCGCTGACTGACCATCAATGCAATGCTCTGACCAACAGAACCACATCCCACAATTCCTACTTTTGATATTAAAGTGCGGGAAGAGGCTTTCTTACTTAGGCCATAATTTTCAATGGATTCTATAATGATTTCTCCCATTTCTATTAATAATATATATGAATGTTATTTAGAATCAATCGCCTGATTGGCTGTAATAGCAATTAAATCAACAATGTCTGAGACAGAACAGCCTCTGGACAAATCATTAATTGGTGCAGCCATACCCTGAAGAACAGGTCCGACAGCTTCTGCATGACCCAGACGCTGTACCAGTTTATAACAAATATTACCACATTCAAGTGTGGGGAATATCAAGACGTTGGCTTTACCTGCGATTTCACTTCCCGGAGCCTTTTTTAACCCCACTGAAGCTACAATTGCAGCATCGGCCTGAAGTTCGCCATCAATTTTTAGCTGCGGATTCATTTCCTTAGCTATACGGGTAGCGTTTACAACTTTATCAACCATTTCATGGCTGGCACTTCCTTTGGTAGAGAAACTAAGCATGGCAATCCGGGGTTCGATTTTTGCAATTGCTTTGGTAGTTTTGGCAGTTGCAATTGCTATTTCAGCCAATTCTTTATCGGTTGGATTTGGATGAACAGCACAGTCAGCAAAAACCATTAAACCGTTATCACCATATTCCTTATCTTTTAAAAACATTAAAAAAGCTCCTGATACAACACTGATTCCAGGAAGTGTTTTTACATATTGAAAAGCAGGACGCAACACATCTCCGGTTGCATTATCTGCGCCGGCAACTTCTCCGTCAGCATCCCCGCACTTAATCATCACTGTTGCAAAATACAGCGGATTTTTCAGAAGCTGAAAAGCCTGGTCCTTTGTTAAGCCTTTCGACTTCCTTAATTCAACCATCATTTCTGCATAGGCTTCCAATTTTTCGGATTTTACAGGATCCATAATTTGGGCCTTTTGAATGTTTTTCAATCCGAATCTCTTTGCATCGGAATGTACCTTGTCAACAGCGCCAATCAAGATGATATCAGCGATTTCATTTCCTAAAATTTCATCTGCTGCTTTTAAAGTCCGCTCTTCATAACTCTCAGGAAGTACAATCCTCTGCCTATTCTTCCTGACATTTTCCTTGATCTGTTCTATCAAATTCATTATTAAATAAATATTATCTGTTATTATCAATAAAATTCAGGGTGATATGGTGTTGCAAAGGAAAGGTTTTTTGTTGCACCTTACAAACTTGGGCGAAAGTTATTGTAAATTTTTTTAACAACCTTTGACAAATGTCAATTTGTCGACGGTTTTCCACTGTATCTTGCAACACAAAATCATTAGTTTTGTACGTTGATTTTATAGCTGTCTTCACAAACATATATCTATAGAAAATGGACCTGCTTCAAAATGCACTGGAACTACTTGGTAAAGAATTACAGGGTGATTTATATACGGATATCAAGATGCGTTTGTTATATGCTACAGACGCCTCTGCATACAGGGAACTTCCTTTAGCTGTTGCACGTCCCTCCGATGAAGCCGATATTGTAAAGCTTATTCAATTTGCTGCTACGCATCACATCACACTTATTCCCCGTACTGCCGGTACTTCACTTGCCGGACAGGTAGTAGGAAACGGAATCATAGTGGATGTGTCGAAATATTTTGGCAAAATTCTGGAAATAAATAAGGAAAACTCATTTGTTCGTGTTCAGCCAGGAGTTGTGCTTGATGAGTTAAACCTGGAACTGGCACGCCATGATTTGTTTTTCGGTCCTGAAACATCCACTTCAAACCGGTGTATGATAGGTGGCATGGTTGGAAATAATGCCTGTGGTGCACATTCATTAATATATGGAAGTACGCGCGACCATGTTATCGAAGTAAAGGGATTTTTAAGCAATGGTGATCCTGTTGTTTTTGGACCTTTGACAAGTCAGGAATTTATTCAGAAAACAAAGGGCCATACCCTTGAAAGTTCCATATACAGAAATATTCTGGAAATATTAAGCAATGAAGAAAATCAAAGGCAAATTGAAAATGAATTCCCGGATCCTGCCGTAAAAAGAAGGAATTCCGGTTATGCCCTTGACATGCTTTTAAGGTGTGAACCATTTACCGGGAGTGGTCCGCAATTTAACTTTTCCCGCCTCATTGCCGGTTCTGAAGGCACCTTGCTTTTTGTTACTGAAATTAAACTGAATTGCATACCTCAGCCTCCGAAAGTAAAAGGACTTGTATGCATTCATTTTCATACCCTGGAAGAATCTATACTGGCAAATCTGGTTTGCCTGGAACATAACCCGGGAGCTATTGAGCTCATGGATCATACTATCCTGGATTGTACCAAATCAAACATTACACAGCGCAAAAACCGGTTTTTTGTGAATGGAGATCCTGGTGCTCTTCTTATTGTAGAGTTTGCAAGAGATTCAATGGAAGAAATCACAAAGGTTACAAGCGCACTGATCGATGATCTGAAAAGCAGGAATATGGGTTACCATTATCCGCTGGTTACAGGGGATGATATTGGTAAGGTATGGGCATTGAGAAAATCAGGACTGGGCGTTTTGTCTAACATCCCCGGAGATGCAAAACCCGTTTCACTTATTGAAGACACAGCTGTAAAACCTGAATCGCTTACCGGATATATCAGCGACATCAAGACCATACTGAAGCAACATAATCTCGATTGTGTTTTCCATGCACATATCGCCACCGGTGAATTGCATATGCGACCTGTAATTAACCTTAAGGATCCTCATGGTATAGAGCTCTTCAGAACAATTGCTACTGAAACGGCCAAGCTGGTAAAAAAATACAGAGGTTCATTAAGTGGTGAACATGGTGACGGGAGATTAAGAGGTGAATTCATTCCCATTATTGTGGGAAGCCATAATTACGAACTTATGCGCAAGGTTAAGCAGGCCTGGGATCCGAATGGTGTGTTTAATAAGGGAAAAATCACAGACACTCCTAAGATGGATACCTTTCTGCGAGCCCAATCCAAAGGTATAGCCGTTGATTTTCCTACTGTATTTGATCATTCATCTACCCGGGGTTTTCTTAGGCATATTGAACAATGTAACGGATCGGGTGATTGCCGTAAATCCGCTCTGATGGGAGGAACGATGTGCCCCAGCTATATGGCTACCCGGGATGAAAATACTACTACACGGGCGCGCGCCAATGCCTTAAGAGAATATATTGCCAATCCGGGAACAAATAAAAAAATGACTCTTAATGCGGTTTATGATGTCCTGGATCTTTGTTTATCCTGTAAAGGCTGCAAATCAGAATGTCCGTCAAATGTGGACATGGCAAAGCTGAAGGCGGAATTCCTGCAACATTATCATGATAAGAAAGGAGTTTCATTGAATTCATTTCTTATTGCCCATATAGCCCAAATCCACAAAATAAATTCGCGCTTCCCCTGGCTATATAATGCACTCATGAAAAGTACCCTTGTTTCAGGCATCGTGAAAAGCACCTTGGGTTTCTCAAAGTCGAGATCCTTGCCTTTACTCTCTCCTGAGAGTTTCAAAACATGGTTAACCCACAATCAATATGCCAGTGAGCGGGCAACTGATCCAAACAAACCCGAAGTATACCTGTTCCTGGATGAATTCACCAATTACCTGGATGTTGAAATTGGAATTGCTTCCGTTAAGTTGTTGAATGAGCTAGGGTACCGTATTAAAACTGCGCCGGCAAAAGAAAGTGGCAGAACATACATTTCAAAGGGATTTCTGAGAAAGGCTAAAAAAATCGCCGAACATAATATTTCTGTGTATTCTGGTATTATCAAAAGTCAACATGTGCTGGTAGGAATAGAACCATCTGCTATCCTTGCGTTCAGAGATGAGTATCCTGAATTGGTTGGTGAGAAATATCAGGAAACAGCACGCCAGATAGCAGAAAACTGCTTTACTTTTGATGAGTTTATTGCCATGGAATATAATGCAGGAAGAATTGACAGAAAACTATTTACTGAAAACAAACAACATATTAAGATGCATGGCCACTGTCAGCAAAAAGCGGTGGCATCCACATTGGCTACCAAACAAATGCTGAGTATTCCGGAGAACTATACCGTGGAAGAAATAAAATCTGGTTGTTGCGGAATGGCGGGTGCATTTGGATACGAGGAAAAGCATTATGATATTTCCATGAAAATCGGAGAGCTCGTATTATTTCCTGCTGTCAGAAGCGCTCAGAATGGTACCCTAATTTGTGCCACCGGCACAAGTTGCAGGCAACAAATTCTTGATGGCACCGGAGTAGAAGCCTTGCATCCTGCTGTAATATTATATAATGCTCTTAAAAGGAACTAGATCTCTACCATTTTATTCTTGATGGCATAGATCACCAGACTGGCCGTATTACGGGTATTCGTCTTTGTAAGTAAACTGGCGCGATGATGATCCACAGTCCGCTTACTTATAAATAAAGTGTCTGCTATTTCCTGATTAGAAAGTCCCTTGCAAATCAGTTTCAGCACCTCCAATTCCCTGTCGGATAAGGTCACAATGGGCTCACTATTCTGAGGTTGTTTTGTCTTAAACCGGTTTACCAGCCGGTATAGAATCTCTTCTGTAAAATAATTGTTGCCCTGGGAGGCAGTAAGAATGGCCTTCTTTACTTCAGAAAATTCGGAATTTTTTAATAGAAATCCGCAAACCCCTGCATCAATCATCTTTTGAAAATATTCTTCATCACCATACATGGAAAGGGCCATGATTTTTAATTCAGGATAGATCTCCAGCGCCCTGGTAGTGGCCTCGATGCCGTTTATTTTAGGCATTTCAATATCCATGAGCACCAAATCAGGAACATGATTTTTTAACATATTAAGAAATATCTCACCATCCGATGCTTCCCATACACATCCAATTTCCTCAAGATTCAGCAATAGTATTTTCAGCCCTTCTCTGAATAACTTGTGATCATCAACAATGAGTATGTTTAATTTATCCATGAGCTGTACTTTTAATTCTTGTTTTTATGATAATGCTCGTCATCATCCCCTTAGGGAGAATTTTTTTAAATTCAATTTCTCCATTGAGGGGCTTCAGACGCGAATACATATTTGAAATACCCATTCCATTCATTTTTGCTGTATCCTCGGTATCGAACCCGATTCCATCATCAAAATACTGGATAATCAAACGGTTGTCCTGAAAATGGATCAAAAGGGAAACATTGCTTGCTTGTGCATGCTTAACTGTATTATGAAATAATTCACACACGATCCGGTAAAGGTTGGTTTCAATTTCTGAGTCAAACCGGTATCCTTCCAAATTATGACTGAATGATATGTGTATTTTCCCCAGCAGATTAATATTCTCAATAAATGAATTGATGGCGCTTGTTATTCCAAAACTATCCAATATATGGGGACTCAGATTGTTGGAAGTATATTTCAGCGATGAAATGGACTCATTAATCAGATTGTTGATGTTGTCAATGACTGTTTTGTTGAATCCCGAGATCTGTGTCTTATCCAATGCGGATACAGACATTTTAATATTGGAAAGCAAAGGTCCGATCCCATCATGCAAATCCTTGGCGAGTTGTCTGCGTTCTTTTTCTTCCGTATGCATGATGGCCTGTAATACCTTGTTTTCGGTATCTCTTCGTATATCATCAATACGTTTCAAAAATTTGAATAACCTTCGTATATAAATTACCCCGGAGAGCAACAATACAGATATTGAGATTTCCAGTAACCGGTCAATCAGATAAATATTAGGTTGATATTCTTTGTAATAAAAAGGAACAATATCTAAAATTCCCCGAACTGCAATAAGCAAAAACGCTATAGAAATGAGAATCCAGCTTATGTTGAATTTAGTCTGACGGGTAAGACTCAATGCATAAAACGCAGCAACGAATTGAAAAATAATGGATATTATAATAGCAACTTTCATGCACTATATGATATGATCATGCTTACAAATGTAATTAATTTTGACATAGGCAGCAGGATATCCTTCTATGACAATTTCCTTGAGCCACAGTTGAAAAAAAACTGCTTAGCGAATGGAATAGTTTTATAAATTTGAATTACCCAATAAACTGACACCTATGCAAGATGAAAAACCTTATGTCATCCATTTCGATTATCACAAAGATTATCTGATAGCTACTGTCACTGGAGAAGAAGATTCTTTGGAAGTATCACTCCTCTTCTGGCAGGAGATCTTTGATGAATGCGAAAGAAAAAAGTATACCCGTCTTCTGGTAACAGAAAATTTCAGGAATGACATTTCTGCAATTGACATGTACATATTAGGAGAAAAACTGGCTGATATGGTTCCTAAAAATGTTTGTGTTGCTTTTGCTGATGAACAGATTCAACAACTGGAACTGAATAAATTTTCCGAAACTGTTGCTTATAACAGGGGAGGAAAAGGTAAAGTATTCGCTGATCATAAGGAAGCCGAAAAATGGCTTCTGGAACAACCGGATTAAAGCGTTGCTACATTTATAGGTTCAGAATCATTCTTTTTGACTTTCTTGTTTCGTATCATATACGATACGGATATGTACCATATTTGACTTTTATTATATATGGTATAATTTTCATTCGGTCCACCATTGTATTTATGATTCAGAAAATCATCCAGATAGTATTTAATTTTTAACTGGAACCCTTCCGGAAATTGAATTCCGGCAAAGACAGAAGGAATAAATACGGGGGTATGACCGCTGAACCATTCGGATTTTTTGTGTTTGGTTCCGTCAATAAACGTTTTTTGTTTAAAATGGAACATCCATTCGTATTCTCCGCCACCAAACAAATAGAGATTCTTCTTAAAAGAACCAACTTTTAATGCCAAAGGAATGCCCAGGTTATAAGAACGGTATTTGGTTTTAATATCATCCTCTTCAGTAATAAAGCCAACGTTCCGTAAACCTATACCGGAGAATACACCCAGATATTTGCCAAAATCCATATGAACAAATTCACCTAAATGAAAAGCCATGGACAATCGAAGGTTTGTATTTATATCCTCGCCAGAACTTTCAACAATGGCCGACTGAAAAATAACTTCTCCGCCTGAGGTTGTGTAAATCTTTTGCCCTTTCAAATTCATGTTACTGAAAATGAAAAACAAGAGTACCCAAAAATAGTATTTCATGAATTAGACAGTTGATAATGCTTTCAACAAATGTAATCAATTTAACCTTTCATTCGAATCAACGTATAAATATCAGAATTTGCATTTTTATTTTTATTAAAGCTTTATAAATCTTTAAGTTGTATAAATTTATGACAAATAAGGTAAATTTTTCAGCCCGATATAATTCCGTACGATTCGTTTTAGTTGCCCTAGTTTTACTGATATCCATTCCTTTTGTTTCCGGGCAGAATACCAGCAGTACTGCAATGTTTACTGCTGAATTGAATGTAAAATTTGACATGCTTGAAACGAAAAAACTCGAAAGAGCTGTTAGATTGATCACTGACGGTGAAATCCTGCTTCAGCAAGCTAATAATATGTTTCTGGCACTCTCAGATCTTGAGAAGAAGGAACGATTTTCTTCGGAATATAACAGTGCATTAAAAAAACTTTTTGAAAGTTCTGATATCACAAAGGAAGGTTACAGCCTGGCTTTTGAAGTATTCCAGTCAAAAAATGCCAGTTTTTGGCAGAAAATGGCACGTATGAATCACAGAGCTTCTGGTATGGAAAAGGCCAGGTATTACGAAGGTTCTGCCCTTAAGAGTCTGGACAGGTCACTGATCCGGCGTCAACAGGTTCGGGAAAGCGACCGGTTTGAGTATTCCCTCGAGATCATGAACGATGCTCTGGAATATGAGAAATTAGCTGTCCGTGATCAGGGAAGGGCACTGCAGATCTGTACTGATTATCCTGTTGAGTACAATTATGGCTGGGATGATGATAAATCACTTGAGGAAATTGTCAAAATCATGAAGGATCCTATCGTTAATGAACCTCCGAAAGACATATTTGCTACGGTGGATAAGACCGTTAAAGTGGACTCCAGTATTTTTAGGATTGTGATTTTTAAAGTTCAGATTGCTGCACATACGATGCCCCTCAGTCAGGAATACCTGAATCTGATTTATAAAGGTGCCATACCTATTGACCTGGTATTTGAGGAGGGCTGGTATAAATATTCCATTGGACGTTACAACACCTTTGAAGATGCTGAACTTACCCGAAAGGAATGCAACATTAAGAAAGCTTTTGTAGTTGCATATTGCGGGGGTAAAAAAATTACCACTCAGGAGGGAATTGATATATTACAGAAACAGAAAGCTTCTGTTACACAATAGTCTTGTTTCCTAATGATTCCTGTTGCTTAGTCGATAGCATACCGCACGCAGCAAAGATATCTTTACCTCGGGAGGCCCTGATGGTAGTCAGCAGGCCCTTTTCATTCAATCGTGTTTTAAACCACCGGATGGTTTCTTCATCTGAAGGTTCAAAATCAACTTCCGGGATGGAATGATAGCGAATCAGATTGATTCTGCACCGGAGTCCGTTAAGCAAACGGGTAAGTCCGTTAATATGACGGGCGGTATCATTAATTCCCTTAAACATAATGTATTCAAAAGATATTCTTCGTTGACGGTCGCTGCTCTTGCTTTTCAGAAATTCGACCACTCTTTTGACAGGAAAAGCCTTTTCTATAGGCATTATTTGCTGACGCTCCAGGTCAAAAGGGGTGTGCAGACTTACTGCAATATGACAACGGCTTCTTTCCATTATTTGTTCAAGACCTGGTAAAATTCCGATGGTTGATACGGTAATCCTTGAGGGACTTATACCAAGTCCATATAAAGAGGACATAATATCCAAAGCCTTTAAAAGATTTTCCGTATTTGCAAGGGGTTCACCCATTCCCATAAACACATAATTTGTTAAACGGTCAGATTCAGGCAGAGACATAATCTGATTCAGAATTTCTCCGGATGTTAAATTGCCCAAAAAGCCTTGTTTGCCGGTCATACAAAATACACAACCCATTTTGCAGCCAACCTGAGATGAAATGCAGAGCGTGGCACGTTCTGGTTCAGGAATGAATACCGATTCAATAAATTTCCCTTCTTTTACAGGAAACAGATACTTTTTTGTGCCATCAGTGGATTCCTGGAAGGTTACAGGAGCGAAAAAACCAACCTGGAAGCGTTTTTCCAGATTGCCTCTTGCTTCTTTAGGCAGATTTGACATGGCATCAATTGAAGCCACCTTTTTCTTATATATCCAGTCGGTAATCTGCTTTGCAGTGAATTCAGGCAAATTCTCTGCACGAACAATATCAAGAATCTCATTATATGTCTTACCCAGCAGGTTTTCTATTTCCATTGTTTCATCTTAATTGATTGGGCAAAGGTATCAAAAACCAAGCGAAACGGGCAGCGGCATCTCTATTACTCTTTAATAAATTTGGAAATATAATTGGTTGAGCCGTCATTCAACATAATAATATATACGCCGGGTTCTAACCTGTTAACTGATACAGGGATATCTGAACCTCCGGCTTTTAACTGCTCCTGTAAAATGCAGGATCCGTCCAGGCTATACATTTTAAGAGTAAAAACAGCGGATTGATCACCTTCACGATGAATCCAAAGCTGATCATGTGCAGGCATAGGATAAATGCTGAATGGACCGGAAAGGAGCTGACGAACGCCTGTACCGGTAAGTTCATTAATGGTAAGCGTAAAATAGTTTTCAGCGCCACAGGCACTTCCATCAACCTGTATCCAGTAGTTCTCTCCCTGATTTACCTGTTCAGAAATAATCATGGGTCTGTAATCTGCATCCGACCGGTCATCGTTGGCAGCAACAAGGATAGAATTGCCATTGGTCAGATCTTCATATGTATCGGCTTTATATAGGGCAATTTGATTATCAAATCCGGTGGACGAGATGCTGATATTTCCGGTTACGAGGGGGACAAATTTAAACCAAACACTGTTATCCAATATATCATCAACTTCCGTATTATCTTCAAGAACACATCCGCACCACGCGTCCTGAGACGTACAGGATGTGTTTGAAGGTACAGGTTCGTTAACCTCTTCTGTTGCACAAATATTGGAATATCTAGGACTGCGCCCGTAACTCACTACAATGGCATTGGCCATATTATCGTTTGAAGGTTTAAAAATTTTTTCAGCAAACTGAATGGTATCTGAACATGTGCCCTGGGATCCGGCAACTTTAAGGCGGACTGAATAACTTGAATCTGCAATATAAGCCGGATTCCTTTCTACAATTATAGTGTCTCCTGCAATTTTTGAAAGCGTTACCTTCTCAACGTCCTCAGGATTCAATAACCAGCTATAATCACCAGCACCACTTGCAGTAATCGCAAATGACTCAAAATCGCAATCACAGATTGATTCCGATGGAATTTTTTTTGCACCTATCTTTAGTTCAGATCCCGAAATAATACTTGATGTTTCTGAGTCTCTGATAACACCATCCACGCGAAGATTCAGTGTTACATTGTATACATCCTCATTCAGAAAACGGATGACAGGGTTTTTCGACGTGGAAGATGTTCCATCCGTAAATTCAGCTGTTGGCGGATTAACAAGCCACTCCATATCATAGGGGCCAAATACGGAATAATCTGTAAATTGAATGGGTACATTGGTGCATACCTGTTCAAAATCGGAAACAAAGAATGCATCGGGGATGTTTCCTTCTGGTGTATATCCATTTAATTCTTTAACATTCGTATTGGTTGGATCAAGATAGGATTTCAGGGTAGAGAATGCATCATCATATGAATAACTGAGTCTCCCGTATAAATCTTCACTATCTCCACCTCCATGTAATTGTCCGATTACCTGGTTTTTCTTGTTGAATAGAGGAGATCCTGAAGATCCACCGCTGGTTGCTCCAATATCAAAGAAAACTACAAAATGTGAATTTTCTGGTGAATCAGCCCCTTCCTCCCAACTTAAAGTATAGGGATAGATTATTATACGGTCGTAGTCAATGGATACTTTTTTATATTGTTGAAAAGGAACATGTACACTGGTTACTGAATCTGTTTCCAGTCCGTCCACATTCCAGCCTGCATAATATGGCTGATGTTCGGCTGCCGGTTTGCTGTTCAACCTGAGCAGGGTGTAATCTGATTCAGAGCCGGTAGTAAGCAGTGTTGAACCGGTAATGGTAGGGGATATAATTTCCTGATCACCACATGTTTTTTCGTAATTGAAATAGGCAACCAACGTAGAAGCCACACCTGACGAGCTTAAGCAATGATGAGCGGTAAGAAACAAAGGGCTTCCGTCTTGCCGGGTATTATTCAATAATGCACCTGAGCAAAAGCCCTGTGAAGAACCATCTATAAACGTAATCCGGGCTACTGCATGTTTGATAAGTTGCGCATTTTTTCCTTCAGGACAATTCACATTAACAAACCCATCGTCAGCCGCTGTTTCAAAAATATCCAGATAAGCCTGACCGATGGCTCCAATGATAATTTCTCCATTAAATTCCGCTGATTCGGGTTCATAATATTCAATAATGGTGTGATTACCTTTAAAATCGGCAATTGTGAGCGAAGAATCAGGCTGCATATTTTTGCGGGTAAAAGCACCTGCGATCATCTGCATTCCTTCATTATATAAAAACAATTTGCTGCCTTCAGGTACCACATATCGCCTGAGATATATTTGAACAGACCTGGCATTCTCATTGCTGATTTTCAACCTCCATATTTTTCCGCCTCCGGCCGGTCGATCCATGATGCCGGCCTCTTTTAGATCTATCAATGTATCGGTAACAATACCATAGGTGGGATATAACAAAGTGGTATCCCGGTTTGCCATGATTTTCTCTATATCCAATGCTTTTAACTCAACTTTGGGTATTCTTGAGGCTGATTGCACACCAACCAGTGTATTACCGGATACGGGTTTTCCACCCATCGATATTTGAGCCAGTGTGACAACAGGCATGCATAATGACAAGACAAGAGTCAGATTTCTAAGGTTCATAGGATTTTTTTGAAATATGAAAGCATAAAGCTATTCATTTATGGAATTCGTTGTATAACCCATAAACAATTTTTACTAAGAAGTGTTTTCCTGTTGGTATCCTACTAAAGAAATATGATCAAAGTAATTTTATTAACGGGTATGCTATTATTGGCAGCTTGTTACAGCAGTGAAAAACATGCAGAAAAAGCAACAAAATTGAATGAAATGAACACAGTCGCCAGGTCAGAAAATGAATGGAAAGATATTCTCACTCCTGAGCAGTATAATATCTGCCGGTTAAAGGCAACTGAAATTCCCGGAAGCGGGAAGTATTATAAATTTTTCAAAAAGGGATATTATGAGTGTGTTGCATGTGGAAACCGATTGTTTGATTCTGAAACAAAATATGATTCAGGAAGTGGCTGGCCCAGTTTTTATGATGCGCACAATCCTGAAAATGTTGTTCTTCATCAGGATACAAGCCATAATATGATTCGTACCGAAGTTGTATGCGCAAAATGTGGTGCACACTTGGGCCATGTTTTTGATGACGGGCCCAAACCTACCGGAGTGCGATACTGCATAAATTCGTTAGCGTTAAAGTTTATCCCTGTTCCATAGCCGTTATTCATCATCTTTTTGTTATTTTGGAGGTTCATTTTATGATCCATGAAAAATAACAACCGCGGTTTTGCCAGCGATAACAATGCAGGTATTGTTTCCGAGTATTTAAAAGCTATTGAAACTGCAAATTCCGGACATGTCGTTGGATATGGTGATGATATATACACCCATAAGGCCAGAGAAACTTTTAAAGAGCATTTTGGTGTTGACGCAGAAGTTTTCTTTGTTTTAACCGGAACCGGAGCCAATGTTCTCGGATTGAGTTCGCTTACGCAATCTTTTCACGGTATTATATGCGCTGAAACTGCTCATATCAATGTTGATGAATGTGGCGCTCCTGAAAAATTCACAAACAGCAAACTTCTTCATATTGCAGCTCCTGATGGTAAACTTACACCCGAACTTATTCTGACAAAATTACACGGGTTTGGCTTTGAGCATCACGTTCAACCACGCGTTATTTCAATAAGTCAGCCTACCGAATTGGGGACGGTTTATACCAAAGAAGAGATCCTTGCTATTTCCGGGCTGGCAAAGAAATTCAACCTCTATTTACATATGGATGGTGCCCGTCTGGCAAATGCTGCAGTTTACCTTAATCTGCCTTTTGAAGATTTTACAAGAAATGCAGGAGTTGATGTCCTTTCCTTTGGAGGAACAAAAAATGGAATGCTGTTTGGAGAATCTGTTGTGTTTTTTAATCCCTTGTTAGCCAAAGAATTTAAATATTTGCGCAAGCAAGGTATGCAGTTGGTTTCCAAAATGCGTTTTATAAGTGCACAGTTTGAAGTATACCTGAAAACAGGGCTTTGGAAGAAAACAGCCCTGCATGCCAACCGTATGGCAAGGCTTTTGGAACAAAAGCTCAGTGTCATCCCACAAATCAGAATCACTCAGAAAGTTCAATCCAATGCGGTCTTTGCAATTGTGCCTCCTGAAATTATTGAACCTCTGCAAAGAACATATTTTTTTTATACCTGGGATGAGCAGAGAAACGAAGTGCGTTGGATGACTTCATTCGACACTACGGAGGATGATATCGAAAGTTTTGTTGCCTGTATTCAGACGTTATTATTACCGATCGTTTCTGAATAGCAGCGAACTATCTCCATAGCTTAAAAAACGGAATTCATGATCCATGGCATATTGATATGCTTCTTGCCATGAATTGCCCATAAAAGCAGCAATCAATAGTAATAAGGTGCTTCCTGGCTGGTGAAAATTGGTGATCAGAATATTCGTGATTTTAAATGAATAACCGGGAATAATGATCAGTTGTGTAGATGCCGTCTTTCTGGTCAGGTTCCTCTGTTTCATCCATGCTATAATGGCCTCCACAGACTGATGAACGGTATATTGGCCTGGCAACATGTACGGATCCCATTGATTGATATGTAAATCATTGTCTGAAGAAGAAGATTTTTCAAGGATTTTCACTCCCAGCCAATAGATACTTTCTAGGGTACGAACGGTTGTTGTACCAACACTCACAACTTTTCCTGATAATCCGGATAATGTTTGAAGCAGTTCGGTGGAAATCTCAAAATATTCAGAATGCATGACATGGTCGGCTATTTTTTTTGCCTTTACTGGCTGAAAAGTTCCTGCGCCAACATGAAGCGTAATACTATGAGAGAAAATCCCTTTTTTATCAAGTTGATTAAATACGTCTTCGGTGAAATGAAGTCCTGCTGTTGGCGCGGCGACCGATCCCTTTTCTTTGGAGAAAATAGTCTGGTATCTTTCACGATCTGTTTCATCAGCCTCTCTTTTAATATAGGGTGGTAACGGAATCTTTCCCCCTATGGCCAGAATATCTGCAAAACACAAATCATCATGATCCCATGAAAACCGGATAAAGGCAGTGTTTCCCGATGTTGAAAGCCTTTCTGCCTTTAATGTGACCAGTTTCTGATTCAGGTAAAATGCTTTTTCAATAACAGGTATATTGAATCTTTTCAGGTTTCCGATCATACATTCCCAAGTACACGTTTTAACGGCCGCCATGTTTAAGGCATATTCAGATGGGTCAACCGGCCGCAAGCAAAAAACTTCTATCCGGGAACCCGTTTGCTTTTCAAATAACAGGCGGGCAGGAATTACCCGTGAATTATTAAAAAACAGGGAGCATTTTTCGGGAAGGTATTGTGCTATATTTTTAAACCGGTCATGGAATACGCTTTCACCGGGACGTGCAATGAGAAGTTTAGACTGGTCGCGTTCTGCCTCCGGATACATAGCAATACGGCTTTCAGGCAGATCGTAATGAAAAACTTCGGGATTTATATTTGCAAAAGGGATCAATGGTTTCATTATGGCCCGCAAAATTAACTATTTTTGCGCAGGATTAAGTAACAGGATTTATGAAGTTTAAAAAAGGCGATAAAGTTAGTTTTCTTAACGAAACCGGAGGAGGAATTGTAAACCGTATTGATGATCGCGGTTTCATTTTTGTATTAACTGAAGATGGATTTGAAATTCCTGTTACGGAAAGAGAACTGGTTTTCTCAGGAGGTTTTTCTTTTCGTGATCGAAATGATGACATCGTCGAGCCGCTTGCGCCCTCGGCTGATCCATCATCGTCCCGGAAGAAAGAGAAGGGATCAGGCACTGTTAAGGCAGATACACCTGCCATGAATAAGAATGTTTCTGCTGATACACCTGTAACTGTTGGTATAGGCTTTATTCCGGATCAGGCCGGACCGGTTTTTAACAGTGATATTGCCTGTTTTCTTATTAACGATTCACCTTTTCTGGTATATTATTTGATCGGGACCAAAGAAGGGGGGGTGCTCTATTTCTTGTCTTCAGGTTATGTAGAACCGGAGACAAAATCGCATTTAAAAACCTTTGACCAGACCAGCCTGAGTAAAATCAGTGATCTTCATGTTCAACTTATTTTTGTGAGTAAAGGAAAATACACACGCAAAGATCCGGTTGATGAAATGATCCGTATGACACAGATTAATTTCAGTAAGGAAAGCTACTACCGGGAAAATGAATATTTTGAGGAAAAGGCTGTTATTTTTCATCTTTTGAAAGAAGAAAGCGCTTTGGCAAATGAAGTAATAGTACCTCAATCTGTAATTGATCTAAAGAAGGGTGCGGATTCGGGATCCCAAAAAGTCCAGAAAAAGGAACCGGTTTCTGATACGTTGCAGGTAGATTTGCATTTTGATCCGGAATCTGTCCAGAATGGGGCATTAAATCCTTCTGCCATACTGACTTTGCAAATGAGCCGTTTTCATGCGGCAGTTGAAGAAGCTATCGCTAAAAATTTAAAGCGGCTGGTGGTAATCCATGGTATTGGGCAAGGGACTCTAAAAATGCAGATTAGAAAGGAAATACAGGAGAAGTACCCGGCATTTGTGTTTCAGGATGCTTCGTTTAAAGAATATGGATTTGGTGCCACAATGATACACCTGAATCTAAGTAATAAGCAGTAGGCCGCTCTGTCGCTCTTCCCTGGAAACAGGGAGGGGAGGAAAGTCCGGACAACAAAGAGCACCGCACTTCCGAAAGGGAAGATGTTCGTGAGGGCATAGGATCGGAGAAGAAAATAACCGCCAGGCTTCGGTCTGGTAAGGGTGAGAAGGCAGGGTAAGAGCCTGCCAGCTATGGTGGCGACATCATAGGCTGTCTGACTTGCGGGTTGAAAGATCACGTATACCGGTGAATAAGGGCTGCTCGTCCGATACCGGGGGGTAGATCGACCAGATAAATGACAGGGGTTTTTAATCCCGCGATTAGAAAAACAGAAACCGGCTTACAGGCCTGCTGCTCTTTATTTAAAACTTTTAGAACTCTGAAGGACCGAATTTCGTATTCAAATGAGACATACCAAAATAGCCCTGCATGCTTCGTAATTTCTTACTTTTGGCTTTCTTCATGGCAGGAATCCTTTTGAAAGGATTTTCTGCAGATGATAAAGGAGATTCCAAGCCAATTTTAGAAGCAGAACGGAAAAAAGTAGATCAACTGATCCTTAAGGCTCAAAAGCTTGCAGATGAAGGAAATGACAGTTGTATCTTATTTGCACAGGAGGCATCCAGATTATCCCATGCCTATCATTCCGGCAAACTTCAGTTAAAAGCACTTTTGCTGCTTGCCGACTACTATTATAATAGTGAAAAGTATATTCAGGTAGTGAAGCAATTAAAGCCTGTCTTTTCATTATATACTGAAACCGGTGATTCATTAGGTAAAGCTAAGGCATATATATTGTTTGGTCTGGCAAACTATAATCTTGGAATATATGATGAAGCCATCAGATCTTATCATAACGCAACCATCATTGCGCTTGATCTGCATGACAACTCTCTTCTTGCTCGTTGCTATCAGAATATTGGTGTTCTTTACAGTGAGCTGAACCGGCCAAACCAGGCAATGGATTATTATAATAAGGCACTTACCTTGTACAGGAATCAAAAAGATAAGCAAGGGGAGGCCTTTATCATGCAGAACCTCGGTATTGTTTATGACGAGAACAAGGAATACCGCGAAGCGTTAGGCTATTATCTTTCCGCTTTAAAGGTTTACAAAGAAATCAGGGATACATTAGGCATGGCCGAAATTTACCTGAATTTGGGAAGTACAGCCGAAGAACAGAAGGACTATAGCAAAAGTATGGGTTATTACAGGCTTGCGTTAACGCTGTCCACTCAAAAAGATTATAAATATGGCCTTGCATACAGCCATTACAGTCTGGGTACCGTTTATTGCTCCTCCGGTAACTATGAAAATGCCTTGAACCATCTTGAGAAAAGTCTTTATTATTCGCGGATGATCTCGCTGGTTGAAAATGAGGCCGATTGTCATAAAGAGCTTTCCAAAGTATATCGCGCCCAGGGCAATTATAAAGCAGCTTACGAGGAATTTGAGGATTATCAGATACTTAATGATTCTCTATATAATGCGCAGGTTCATGAGAGTGTGGCAGAAGTAGAGACCCTGTTTAAAACTGAAATGAAGGACCGGGAAATTGAGGATTTGAGAAATGAAAGGCAAAAGGCCATCCGTGATATGATCCGAAGAACAATCGGTCTGATCTCCATTATTACGCTTACCGTGATTGTTGTTGTGATTAGCATGTATTATAGCCGCACATTAAAAAAGGCAAATAACATGCTTACCAATGAAATTGAGGAAAGAACGAAAGCAGAAAAGGAGCTGCTCAGCATCAAGGAAAACTTGGAAATACGTGTCAGGGAGCGAACAGCCGAGCTGGAAAGAGCAAAACTGAAAGCTGAAGAATCCGACAGGTTGAAATCTGCATTTATTGCAAATATGAGTCACGAAATACGAACCCCACTAAATGCAATTACCGGATTTTCAGGATTGTTGCTACGCGATAATATATCTCAGGAGAAGAAAAAGGAATTCAATGAACATATTGTGCGAAACAATAAAATATTGATTAACCTGATTGAAGATCTGATTGATACTTCAAAAATTGAATCCGGTAACTTGCAACTGCATCCTTCAGTCATCTATATCAATCAGTTTCTGCACAGCCTCAATGAACCGATCATTGAAAACCTTTCCCGCAAAAACAAGCCTTTTATCGATGTTATTTATGAATCAAAAGGTATTGAAACGGATACCTTTATTGCGGATCCGGTAAGACTTCAACAGGTGATGTGGCATTTGCTGGACAATGCAGTAAAGTTTACCAAACAGGGACTTATCCAATACGGATGCAAAAAGGCCAATCAATCTGAAGTTGTTTTTTACGTGGATGATTCAGGAATTGGGATTTCTGAAGAACACCGGGAGGTTGTATTTGATAAATTCAGGCAGCTGGATGAATCATCTCAGAGAAAATTCGGAGGTACAGGCCTTGGATTGTATTATGCAAAAAAAATTGCTGAAATGATGGGGGGTAAACTTTGGTTTGAATCCAAATCAGAAGATGGAACCACCTTCTTCTTTTCGCTACCCTATAAACAGGCTGATTTGACCTGATAAAAAAAGAAAGCCCTCTCATAAGAAGGCTTTCTGCTCATATAGATCAAATCGTCAGGGTTAATGCTATTGTAAATGTATAAAAAGCTTTAAATATTCTTTAGCAAAGTTGATAGAATGTTCATAAATAAGAGATTTCCTTATGAACAACTGATTAACAGGTGGTTAAGATGTTTATTTCTGGTCTGTTATAGATTATTGATGGTCCTTCGGATTTTTACCAGCGTTTCAAGCATGTCTTCCAGAAGATCCAGTCTGAGCATATTTGCACCATCCGATTTTGCCAGCATGGGTTCGGGATGAGTCTCCAAAAATAATCCGTCAACCCCAACAGCAACAGCTGCACGTGCCAGTGTTTCGATCATATCCGGTCTTCCCCCGGTTACTCCGGTATTTTGGTTGGGCTGTTGCAGTGAATGGGTAATATCCAGAACAATGGGATATCCGAATTTTTTCATTTCCGTAATTCCACGATAATCAACAATTAAATCCTGATACCCAAACATTGTTCCTCTGTCTGTGAGAATAATCTTGTTATTACCGGCGTTTTCCACTTTTTCGGCAACAAATTTCATGGAATCAGGAGATAGAAACTGACCTTTTTTGACGTTAACGGTCTTTCCTGTTTTGGCTGCAGCTACCAGAATGTCGGTTTGCCTGCATAAAAAAGCGGGAATTTGTAATACATCTACATACTGAGAAGCAAAATAAGCCTCTTCAGGTGAATGAATATCGGTAAGTACCGGTATAGCAAGTTCCTTTCTGATATCACGCAATATTTCCAATCCCTCCTTGTCACCTATACCCGAAAACGAATCATGTTTAGACCGATTGCCTTTTTTATAGGAACTCTTATAGATATAAGGAATCTGAAGCCGGTCTGTAATGGAAATAATTTTTTGTGCAATTTCAAAACTCATCTCCCGACTTTCTATGACGCATGAACCGGCAATGAGAAAAAAGTTTCCGCTATTGCTGTGCCTGATTTGTGGTATTGAAGCAATCGTTTCCATAGGGATCATATTAGGATTTGTATTTCTTTTTCCAGAGGGTTGATAGGTGCTTTCGTATTTCGGTTTCTCTGGAATTATTCTGTGGCTGATAAAACAGTTTGTCTTTTATTTCAGGGGGAAGGAACTCTTCATCAATAAAGTTGCCTTCATAGTCATGCGCATATTTATATTCCTTACCATATCCGAGTTCTTTCATTAATGAGGTAGGGGCATTTCTGATATTTAAAGGGACAGGCAGGTCGCCGGTATTCCTCACTGTCTCCAATGCGTCGTTAATAGCCCTGTAAGATGAATTGCTCTTAGGCGAAGTTGCCAGATATAATGCGGTTTCTGACAGTATGATTCTGGATTCTGGCCAGCCAATAAGGTTTATTGCGTTAAAACATGAAGTAGCTAGTAATAATGCGTTGGGATTGGCGAGTCCAATATCCTCAGCCGCCAGAATAACCATGCGCCGGGCGATAAATTTCGGATCTTCGCCCCCTTCTACCATTCTTGCGAGCCAATATACAGCAGCATTGGGATCACTCCCGCGTATGGATTTAATAAAAGCCGAAATGATATCATAGTGCTGATCACCTGCTTTATCATATATGGCAATCTTCTCCTGCACAATATCCATAACTGCCTTATCAGTAATTTCGATGTTTTGGGGACTGGAAGCATAAATGGTATTCACAATAAGTTCCAGCATATTCATCAGCTTTCGGGCGTCACCGCCGGAAAGTTTAAACAGTGCCGTAGTTTCTTTTACATCAATCGGTAAATCCTTCAGAATGAAATCCTCGGCAATAGCTCTTTGCAGAATTTTGTCCAGTTCTTCTTTTCCCATCGATTTCAGAACATATACCTGGCATCGTGAAAGCAGGGGAGAAATGACTTCAAAGGAAGGATTCTCTGTGGTTGCTCCAATCAGGGTAACAACGCCTTGTTCCACTGAACCAAGCAGCGAGTCCTGCTGCGATTTGTTAAAACGATGTATTTCATCAATAAAGAGGATCGGGGAGGGCCGGTTAAAAAACATCTGTTGTTTAGCCTTGTCAATGGTTTCCCGTACATCTTTCACACCGGCATGAACGGCACTCAACTGAAAAAAAGGACGGTCGAGTTTGTTGGCAATAATTCTTGCCAAAGTTGTTTTACCTACGCCTGGAGGCCCCCAAAGTATAAAAGAGGGAATTGTTCCATTTTCAATACTTTTACGCAATATGGATTTTTTCCCCACAAGGTGCTCCTGACCTACGTATCCATCCAGATCTGTAGGGCGCATTCTGTCTGCCAACGGCTGATTGGTACCAATCATATCCTTTATAATTCAATGTAAAATTACCATTAAGTTTGATAAATCAGACAAAAATCAAATTCAATCATTCAATCTATCCCGTTAATTACTACTTTTATTGCTTTAAAATTCAAATGAAAGATAAAGTCGTTATTGTAACTGGTGCTTCTTCAGGAATTGGTCTTTCAACGGCAACTGAATTTGCACGGTTGGGCGCCAAAGTGGTACTGGCAGCCAGAAGTGCCGATCTTCTCCATGAAATTTGCTGTGGGTTAACTGCTTCCGGATCAGATGTTATGTATGTAGTTACAGATGTTACCAAAGAAGAAGATTGTAAAAATCTCGTTGCCCGGACCATCGAAAAATATGGGCACATAGATATCCTGATTAATAATGCCGGATTATCTATGCGTGCATTATTTCAGGATGTTGACCTCAGCGTGCTGAGGCGATTGTTTGATGTGAATTTTTGGGGTGCTGTACAATGTACACGCTATGCACTTCCTTATCTCATTGAACGAAAGGGTTCAGTGGTGGGCGTTTCATCTGTGGCCGGATTTATTGGCTTGCCTGGCAGAACCGGATATTCTGCTTCAAAATATGCTTTACACGGGTTTCTTGAAACACTGCGTATTGAAAATCTGAAAAACGGCCTGCACGTGCTGATTCTTTGTGCCGGGTTTACGAAATCTGATATTCGTAAAAGGGCGCTTACCGCAGATGGTAATCCTCAAGGTTTTACTCCCCGTGAAGAGGAAAAAATGATGATGCCTGAGGAAGTTGCAAAAGCTTTGATCAGGGCTGTTAAAAGAAGAAGAAATTATGTAATTCTTACCCTCGAAGGCAAGATGACCGCACTGGCAAAACGAATCGCCCCACGTTTTCTTGAACATGCCGCCTATATGAAAATGGCCAATGAACCTGATTCTCCACTCAAGAAATAATTCCGCGCCTCATGTTTATTTCCGAAACACAAATACGTGTAAGATACGGTGAAACAGATAAGATGGGATACATGTATTACGGACACTATCCTGAGTATTTCGAGGTTTCACGAACAGACATGATCCGTTGCTTTGGATTATCCTACAAAGCCATTGAAGAAATGGGCATTATTATGCCTGTAAGAAGTTTGAAAGTAGATTACAGATTACCTGCTCATTACGATGAAATCCTTACGGTTAAATCGTGCCTGAAAAGTCTGCCCGAAATAAAACTGGATATCGATTACACCATAATTAATGAAAATAACGAAGTAGTCTGTACAGGTAACACTGTTCTTGCATTTGTGGATGTCAAAACAAAAAGACCCCGACGTGCTCCTGCGTTTTTTATTGATGCTGTAAAACAATATTTTCAATAAAAGACAAAGGGACAGGTAAAGCCTGTCCCTTCGTTTATAAAATATTCTGCGTAAGATTATTTTCCGGTATATTTAAAAACGTCATCCGAAATCTCAGCATTGATCTCAATGTTTGAGAGTTTGATGGTCTGAACACTTTGACCACCTACCTTGGTATCGATGGAATAAGCAACTAACAAGCCTTTTCCTGCATCCTGGTAATCGCTGTAATATATATTCATCTCTTGTCCTGCCATCTGTCCACTTTTCATACTCTGCTTAACCATCACTGGAATATAGGTTTCACTGTCAAAATGATAAAGCATTACCGTTTCATTCTCGGTTCCTTTTTGCTTTACAACTTTTAATACATAGCATTTTACACCTTCTATATCAGCTGTACCTTCATAGGTCACTTCGCCCTTTTTGGCATAATCAATAAAGAAATCTTCCATTTCAGCATCTTCTATAGCTGATGATACTTGGTCTTCGGGAAGTTTCTGGGGATTGGAATCGCCTGTAAACGGATTGATGGTCCATGCGGTAACCCCATCATAAGCTGTGGGAATCAATTTTTGACCCATAACGTCAACTGAAAGCATAAACATATTGGGAGCTTTACGGAGCATTTCAAAGGCGAAATTTCCCTGGGGAGTGGGCATTGTGCCGGTCATTTTCATGGATTTCACGGCTTTCCAACTATCAAGTCCGCCAATGCTTTCAAAATATTTGCTTACAATTCCATCAACAGTTTGGGACCATGCTGAAATGGTAATAGCCAGACAAAACAATAAGGAGATTGGTTTTTTCATGTTGTATAAATTAGTATGTGTTAATTTTAAACAACAAATTTAACACATCTGAATTGCTTCGTGGAAGTTTATGCGATTTTTTTTGAAATCCTGTAATATATGATCATGTTGTTCGTCTTGATCATACAACCTTTTAATATTACAATTATGAAAAAAATATTTCTTAGCACACTATTCCTCGCATTGGCAATGCCGGTTTTTTGCCAGAACGACCTGATCAGTAATTTGTTTAATAAATATAACGGACAGGAAGGAATTACCATAGTAAATGTTACCGGTGATATGCTGAATATCATCAGCCAGGCAGAGCAGGAGCGGAGAGATACCGTATTTCAGTCGAGACTGGATGAAGTGCGAATCCTTAGCACTGAAGGCAATTGCGATCAGAAAGCTGCCCTTGATTTGAGAAGTGAAGTTTATGAAAAGCTGGATAAATCGGTATACAAAGAAATGATCAGTGTAAAACAGGATTCTGAGGATGTTTTCATTCTGATGAAAGAAAAAAACGGTCATGTCTCCGAGATTCTTATAATTTCGCAAGGGAAAAACAGTGCACTGGTGCAGGTAAAAGGAGATATTTTACTTTCAGAAATGGCTGAGCTGGCAGATAAAATGCCTATGAAAGGAATGGAGCAGTTTCAGAAAATGAATCAATAACCTTTACCAATTTATCTAAGCAGGTAAGAAAATGGAACTGGAAGGATTTAAAAAGCATATTTTGCCTTTGCATCAGAAATTGTTTCATTATGCTTGCCTGCTTCTGAAAGATAAAAACGAAGCAGAAGACGCAGTTCAGGAAGTATGCCTGAAATTATGGAAAATCAGAGATACCTTGGAAATATATGCAAATGTTGAAGCATTTGCCATTAAAGTAACGCGGAATTGGTGTCTCGACCGTTTGAAAGCTAAAAAGCCCATGTATGTTGAAAGTTATTTATCATTTAACCAACAGACTGAAAATGATTTTGATCCACTGATGCGGCTTGAATTAAATGAAAAAATGAATTTTCTGTTTTCAATAATGGATAAACTTCCGGAGCAGCAGCGAATGATCGTTCAACTCAGGGATATCGAAGAAAGAGAATTTGAGGAGATTGCTGAAATCATGGAAATGAATATCAATGCCATTCGCGTGAATTTATCGCGGGCCAGAAATAAAATCAGAGAAGAAATGATCCAATATGAATAAGCGTATGGATGAGGTTAAATTAAAATATTTATTAAACAGATATTTCGAGGGCAACAGCTCCATTGAAGACGAAAAAAGTCTTAAGGAATATTTTAAGGGGACGGTGGATCCGGAATTCTATCCGTTGAAGAAGCAATTCAATCTGATTGAACAAAGCAGAAATCAGATGTATGAAAGTAGCAGACTCGAATCCTCTATTTTATCAGCTATCGATGCGCTTGAAAACAAAAACCGTCCTGAACCAAAAAGAAAGAATGTCTTTATGTTCAGAGTAATGGCTGCAGCATCAATCGCTTTAATTATTTCGCTTGCCATCTTTTTGCCCAAATATAGAAATCAAACCAAAGATACTTTCACCGACCCCAAATTGGCTTATATTGAAACACAGAATGCTTTACTGTTGATTTCCAGTAAAATGAATAAGGGTATTGAACCCTTGTCCAATATTAACAAAATAAATACCGGCTCTGAGCAATTGCAGCATCTGAAAAGAATGGATGAAAGCATGGGTATGCTCAACGTAGTGTCTCTCATTAACAATGCATCAAATTTGAAAAAATAAGAATATGAAAACAATAATGATCTCAATCCTTTTGGCCATCGCAGGCCTCACAAATGCACAAAGCATTATGGATAAAATTTTTGATAAGTACTCCGGCGCAGAAGGATATACCTCCGTTTTTATTTCGAAATATATGTTCGACATGTTCCGGACCGAATCTTCTCAAAATGTTTCAAATGAGCAAATGGACCAGGTGATTTCACGGCTTACAGGGATCAAAATCCTGGTAACAGATGATGACCCTTCAACACCGGCACCTGTTAATATATACAACGAGATTATGAAGGTTATCCCATCTTCCTCCTATAAAGAGATAATGGTAGTAAAGGAAAAAGACCAGAATATCAAGTTCTATGTAATGGAAGCCCGTGGTAAGGTTGTGGAACTCTTAATGGTTATGGGCGGCAAAACGCAGTGTCTGATCAGCATCCAGGGGGATATTGATATGAAAAACATTTCTAAACTTGCACAGGGAATGGACATTGAAGGAATGAAAAACCTGGAGAAGATCGAGAAGTAAATTATGAATTATGAATTATAAATTATGAATGGGCCTTCTTCACTTCATCACTCCCGAATGGATGTTCCCTGGTGAAGTCCGGTTGATAGGAAAGCGGACTGTTCAGATCCTGAATCCAGCCTCTGTAAAAACCCAGTGTTTCCATTTCATCAACCACTGCCTTATACTCTGAGGCAGTTATAGAACGGCCTAATAAAGAATCATGTTGTACCTGCCGGGTTGGATAATATTGTGACATCAGCGACAAATGCACAGCGGTTGATAATTCCGCAGCAATCCAGCTCATTATATTTTTAGAATCCTCCGTGCAGCCAGGCAAAACCAGATGCCTGATGATCATACCAGTCACCACCTGTCCATCATCATCCAGAATCAACGAACTGCCTTTCTGCCTGTACATTTCTTTTAAAGAATCTTTAGCTGCTTCGGGATATTTTTCCGAATCAGAATACAAACGGGCAATGGACGGATCCAAATATTTAAAGTCGGGAAGATAAACATCAATGAGTCCTTCTAATGCTTTCAGTTCACTGACAGTATCAAAAGCATTGGTATTATAAACAGTAACAGGAAAAAGACCGCGCCCGTGCAATTGTTCGATGATATAACGAACATGAGGGGTAAAATGAGAGGGACTGACAAATCCCAATATATGAATCCCCTTATCCAATAAATCTGTAATTTTATCAATTACATCAGAAGCCGGCATGTGGCCGGCAGCTTTAATCTTCCGGCTGATCTGATAATTCTGACAAAAGGTACAGGATAAATTACAGCCCGAAAAAAAAATGTTTATAATGCCGTTTTTTCCGCTCACAGGGGGTTCTTCACCTTTGTGGACACAAATGGATGCGATTTCAAATCCTGGTCCGCAACCACAATATCCGGTCTTTCCTCCATTCCGGTTCACACGACATGCTCTGGGGCAAATCATGCAATGATCCAATTCTTTGAAAAATCCATTCATGCCGGTGCAAAAGTACTTTTTTCAGAAATAATGAGGCGCTTTCACTTCAAATAAAAAATAATCTTGCATTATTCGAAATATTATTAAATTTGCACCGCTTTCGGTCCGTAGCTCAGCTGGTAGAGCACGTGACTCTTAATCATGGGGTCGAGGGTTCGATCCCCTCCGGACCGACCAAAGCAATAAAAAAAACCGGGTGGCTTCTGCCATCCGGTTTTTTTGTGAAGAAGTGAAAAGGTGAAGATGTGATTAGGTGATGAAGTGAAAGGGAGAAGAAGTAACGAAATCCCCCATTCATAATTCATAATTATTTTGACTTCTCAATCGCCTGTTCAAAATCCGCAATAAGATCATCAACATGCTCCAGGCCCACAGAAAGCCTTAACATGCCATCTGTAATACCCGATTGGTTTCTTTCATCAACAGTGAGCTTTGAATGTGTTGTTGTAGCAGGATGGGTGATGATGGTTCTAGAATCTCCCAGATTAGATGCAATGGTCACTATTTGCAGAAGATTTATGAATCTGTGGGCTCTTTTCATTCCGCCCTTTAGTTCAAAGGTAATCATTGCACCACCCCGTGCCATTTGTTTCTTAGCAATTTTATATTGTGGATGAGATGGAAGAAACGGATACTTCACCCATAATACTTCTTTTTGTTGCTCCAGATATTTTGCAAGCTTCTCGGCATTCGAACAATGCCTGTCCAGTCGCGCCGACAATGTTTCCAAACTTTTGGATAAAATCCACGCATTGTGCGGGGCCATGATCGGACCGGTTAATTTCAGGAACGTCCTTACATCCTGTATCAGATCTTTACTACCCAAAACAGCGCCTCCCATAGTACGTCCCTGTCCATCGATGAGCTTGGTGGTTGAATGTATCACCATATCAGCTCCATGGTTGAGTGGATTTTGTAAAAGGGGGCTGGCAAAACAATTGTCTACAACAAGATATAGATCATGTTTTTTACAGAGTTTGGCAACCCAGCTCAGATCAATGATATCCAGGCCGGGATTAGAAGGTGTTTCTGTGTAAATTAACCGTGTGGTTGGCAAAATCTGATCTTCCCATTCATCCTTATTGTTCATGTCGGCATAAGTATGAGAAATGCCCCATTTCGGCAAGAGCTGAGTGATCAATAAATGCGTAGCTCCGAATATCTGCTTCGAAACGAGGATATGATCTCCGGGCTGAAGCAACGACATCAGGCTGATATAAACTGCTGCCATCCCTGAACTGGTTACAACACCGTCTTCAGCATTCTCCAGGGCACAAAGCTTCTGTACCAACTCGTCGGTATTGGGATTGGCAAAACGGGTGTAGCTGTATCCCAGTAATTCATCGAGAAATACCTCCTGTGCATGTTCCGCACTGTCAAAAACAAAACTTGAGGTTTCAAAAACCGGCACACTGTGTTCATGATGTGCCGATTTCTTTGCCTGTATCCTTACTGCAGAAGTTTCTTTCTTTAACTTAGGCATCACAATTGTTATTCAGTTTTTTTGGGTTTTGCTTCTTTTTTTACGGGAGAAGCAGCTTTAGCTGTTTTAGGAGCTGCGGCAGAACGGGTTTCTTTAGTTTCCTTCACTTGAGGAATGGGCTTTACTTCTTCCTTCGAAACCTTAGTCTCTTTGGCTTCTTTTGGAACCACAGGCACTGATTTCACAGCAGGTATTACCTCATTTTTGCTTTTTTTCTGCCTTTTGATACCATAAGATCCTTTAAAGAGTTTGCCTCTTTTTGATTTTTTATCTCCTTTTCCCATAATAGTATTTATTAGTGATTGAATTGTCGCTTCCTGTCAGCTCGAAAGAATAATCTTTTATCTTTGCCGCCTTAAAGGAAGCAGGATTTACTGATTTTATAAAAGTAGCACATTTACGGCAAATCGCAATGAAAACTTCATACAAGCATATCATTTTTGATCTCGATGGCACACTATCGGATTCGCGTGAGGGGATATACAATGCATACACACACACTTTTAATAAGCTTGGATTGAAGGATCCTGGAAGAGAACAACTCAAATCGCTCATCGGACCGACTCTTCAGAAAGGCTTTGCTGATATGTTTGGATTACAGGGCCCGGAAAATGACAAAGCTGTTCAGGTTTTTCGTGAATATTATGGGTCTAAAGGCTTGTTTGAGAATACATTATATGCCGGGATGGATACCCTTCTTGAAAAACTTTATTATTCAGGAGCTAATTTGTATGTTGCAACTTCAAAGTACATTGTATTTGCAAAACAGGTTCTGGAGCATTTTAAAGTGGCTCGTTATTTCAAAGAGATTGCCGGAATAGACTATGGGGGCAAAAGTACAAAGGTTGATCTGATTGCCGGAATTCTGAGGCGCAATGGTATTCATGATCCAATAGATGTTGTAGTAATCGGGGATACCCGCTTTGATATCGACGCTGCAACTGAATTGGCCATTGACTCTATCGGTGTGGCTTATGGATTCAGCTCAGGAGATGAAATGGCATCCTGTAACCCCGATTTTATAGCTTACACTGTAAGCGATTTGCATCATCTGCTTCTGGCAGAATGAAGAAAATCCCTTTGAATATTCCGGATAGCCTTTGAAGCGCGACTGATGAATCCGGGAGAAGCTTCTGTCATCTGGTTTTCAAGAAGGTCAACCAGTTCTTTCCGGATTTCCGGAAACTCTTTACTCAGGCGGTAAAGAATGTCAATACTGAAAATTTTCACGCCTACTTCACTTTCACCTTCCAGATAGTCGAAGCAACAGCCTAACAATATAGATTTTTCCTTTTCTGTAAAATCATAATCCGTTTCAGACAGGATTTTAAGGAAATTACGACATGAACCTGCTGATTTCAAATGGGGCAGATTCTTCACGATTTTTTTAAAATAAGGTGTAATGAGACCGGCGTTTTTTTCTGTACACTTAATCAATACAGCAGACGCCCGGTTCGCCCAGGGGGCTTTTTCTTTTATTGCTACTTCAATCAGTGAATCCGCCAAGGATGGCTTCTCATATACCATATGGGCTGTGAGCATGGTAAGCCTGAGACTCGATTCCGACAGGTGGTCCTTCATTTGTTCGGCATCCGGAGAAAGCTTTTCAATAGATATTTTTTTCATACAATCAGGGAATCGGGATAAAAATAAGCCAAAATCTGTAACTTTACATGTCTTACAATTATTCTTTATGCCCGATCATTATCCCGAATACATACAGCTGATCAGAACCAAATACGAGAATCTGATCCGCATCATCAGAAAAAATAAGGAGATAAGCGATTATTCCAGAATTCGGAGCGTTTACGATTTATTGCTGGAAACTGTGAGTGGTCCTGAAGATATATCCGGACAGGAACTTGTTAACACAACGATTGAAATAGCTGAAATTGCGGTAAAGGAAATTGGACTTGGAACTACATCTGTACTGAGCATATTTTTGCTGCCAGTATTGAAACGTGAAAGAATTGCACTTCCGTCTATAGCGGATAATTATGGTTCACCTGTTGCTGCCATAGCTGCTGGCCTTAATTCAATAAATACTTTAGGTAATAAACCTCTCGCCCCTCAGGCAGAAAATCTTAGAAATTTACTACTAAATCTTGCCGGAGATGTTAGGGTCATTCTTATTAAAATTGCCGAGCATTTGCACAAAATGCGAAGCATGAAAGCTCTGCCTCAGGAGGATCAAATACGAATAGCTTCAGAAGCTTCCTACCTGTATGCTCCTTTAGCACACCGTCTTGGCTTTTATATGATTAAGTCGGAGATGGAAGACCTTTCATTGAAATACACAGAGCGCAAATCATATGATTCCATTGCACGGCAATTAGCCCAAACCATGCGTGACAGGAAGCAATTTATCCATGAATTTATTAAACCGATTGAAGAGTCATTGCTTCAGCAGGGGTTTCAGTTTGAAATCAAAGGAAGGCCGAAATCCATTCATTCCATATGGAATAAAATGGTCAACAAGGGCGTAGCATTTGAAGATATCTATGATTTGTTTGCCATAAGAATTATCCTGAATAGTGAGCTGAAGAATGAAAAAGCCGATTGCTGGCAAGTGTACAGTACGGTTACCGATTTATACCAGCCCAATCCTTTGCGTTTGAGGGACTGGATTTCAGTTCCAAAAACAAATGGATACGAATCCCTGCATACGACTGTAGTCGGACCAGATGGCCGCTGGGTTGAAGTTCAGATACGTTCGGTCCGGATGAATGAAATTGCTGAGAAGGGATTTGCTGCACATTGGAAATACAAAGGACTTGAGTCGGAGCAAGGCCTTGATGAGTGGTTAAAACGGATCAGAGAAGTATTGGAAACACCTGAGCCTGATGCAAAGGAATTTCTCGATGACTTTAAGCTCAGCCTGTATTCTAAAGAAATATTTGTTTTTACTCCTAAAGGCGATTTGAAAAAGTTTCCGGCAGGAGCAACGGTGTTGGATTTTGCCTACGACATCCATTCAGAGGTGGGATCCATGTGTACAGGTGCCAAATTAAACGGCAAGAATGTTCCGATCCGCCATGTGATGCAAAATGGGGACCGGGTTGAAGTAATGACATCCAAAAACCAGACGCCCAAACTCGACTGGCTCAACTTTGTCATTACCTCCAAAGCAAAAACAAAAATCCGCTTTAAGCTGAACGAAGCTCGTGTTAAACAAGCTGAAAGCGGAAAAGAAATTCTCGTAAGACGCCTGAAGAATTGGAAGATACCCTTTTCTGACGAAACGGTTCGTAAACTGTTAAAGGCATATAGGCTTAAAATTGCGCAGGATCTGTATTGCCAGATAGCCGATGAAACCATTGACCTTTCGCATGTGAAAGTATTGCTCCAGGAACCGGCACCTGAAAAGCCCGTTGTTGAAACTGAAACGCCTGTCTCCATACCAACAGAAACATCTTTTAAATCCGACGACTATCTGATCATTGATGAGAAGCTGGCCCATGTAGATTATAAACTTGCCCGATGCTGCAATCCCATTTTCGGAGATGAAATATTCGGATTTGTAACCGTTGGAGAGGGAATCAAGGTGCACCGGTTGAATTGTCCCAATGCGGCACAACTCATATCAAAATACGGTTACCGAATTATTAAAGCACGCTGGAACACAGAAGGTAAGGGAACATTATTTACAGTAGAAATTAATGTAACCGGGGAAAACGATCCGGATATGCTGAATGCCATTTCGGGGGTAATTTCAAAGGATCTGAAAGTGTCACTTCGAAGTATCAACTTCGATACAGACGCAGGCATGTTCAGAGGCCGGCTTAAGATTACGGTTCGTGATACGTCACATTTGGATTCATTAATCGCCCGCCTGGCAGCTATAAAAGGTGTTTACAAAGTGAACCGGATCGAAAAAATCAGCGAAAATCAGAATTCTGCTCTTTAATAAAAAAGCCGGCATCATGATTGATCCGGCTTTTTTAACAGATGATATTTCAGCGCACTAGGTTCTCATACCCCCACAAACACCAATCACCTGTCCGTTTACATAAGAGGATAAATCTGATGCCAGGAAAAGCGCTACTTTAGCAACTTCTTCGGGCGATCCACCGCGCTTAAGCGGTATCTTTTCCTCCCATTGTTTTTTAACTTCGGGGGATAGTTTATGGGTCATTTCAGTGATGATGAAACCGGGAGCAATGGCATTGCTTCTTATGTTTCTGGATCCAAGTTCCTGTGCGATGGATTTGGTGAAGCCAATCATTCCGGCTTTGGAGGCTGAATAATTCGATTGCCCTGCATTACCACCCACACCAACCACGGAGCTCATATTGATGATGGAACCACTTTGTTTTTTGATCATAATACGTTGTACCACTTTGGTAAAATTGTATACCGATTTAAGGTTTACATTAATAACAGTATCCCATTGTTGTTCCGTCATACGCAGCAACAATGTGTCCATTGTTATACCGGCATTATTAACCAAAACATCCACAGTTCCGAAATCATTGACAATTTGTTCAACGACTTTTTCTGTATCGGCAAAATTACTGGCGTCTGAAGCATATACTTTACATTTTACACCTAACGCACTAATCTGCTTTTCGGTTTCAAGCGCATTGTCATCAATTCGAAGATCGGTAATGGCAACATTTGCTCCTTCTTTTGCAAAGGCAAGAGCAACGGCTTTTCCAATTCCTCTGGCAGCGCCGGTAACAATAGCAGTTTTTCCTTCAAGTAATTTCATGATAATTTAAGTTAATGAATAATGAAATTTTAAACAAAAATAAGATTTTTTCTGTCACTTTCTGAAACCTCAGCAAGGAACATGGCCTTATCAACATCAAACAGGCCGGAAACAGAAGAACATGTGTCTGGATTTCAATACAAGGGGAACCTGCAAACTGAGCGGCAAATGGGTCTCGAACCTGCCTGCTATCGCAAGGTCCAAACCAGGCAGGCAGGCCCACGACCTTGAGCTTGGGATCCCGATAGAATCGGGACTACCAACTGAGCGGCAAATGGGTCTCGAACCCACGACCTTGAGCTTGGGAAGCTCACGCTCTACCAACTGAGCTACTGCCGCATAATTTGTTTCGAGCCTCTCAGGGGACTTGAACCCCCGACCTGCGGTTTACGAAACCGCTGCTCTACCAGCTGAGCTAAAGAGGCTTTTTGTAAACAAGGCTGACAAAATTATAAATATTACCGAATAGAACAAAGATTTAATTTCATGAGGAATATTTTCATAAAATTGAATCTCAAAATGCATGATCCACCCATAGTGGTTAAAGTTTACTCTTAAGTAAGCCTTTCAACCCTCTGTAGCAAAGTAGGATGTGAATAATGAAAAAACACATATACCGGATGGGGTGTGAGATTGCTTAAATTTTTGGACGAAAGTTTTTTTAAGGCACTGATTAAAAATGCGCCCCTTCCATGGTCTTTTACAAAACGGTCGGCTTCATACTCATGCTTACGGGAAATATGATTCATAATAATTCCAGTGCATAAGGAAATGGGACTGAATAAAATACCAAATGCAATTAAACCCAGTTGAAAACTTGGTCCGGTTCCTCCCAGAGCTTCAGACAACATGGGGTTTTTAATCAGCAATGATAAAATATAAAGTGTAATACCGGTTTGTATAAATACCGCAGCAATTCCAATATATGTATGCCGTTTTTTATAATGACCGATCTCGTGCGCCAGTACTGCAACAATTTCTTCAGTTGTCAGGTCATTGATGAGGGTGTCATATAAAACAATTCTCTTTTTGGGACCCAAACCGGTAAAATAGGCGTTGGCTTTGGTTGATCTTTTCGATCCGTCGATTACAAAAATATTATCAAGTTTAAATCCGGCTTTTTCAGAAAAGGACTGAATGGCATCCCTTAATTCACCTTCCTGAAGCGGTGTTTGTTTATTAAACAAGGGAACAATAAGGGATGAGTAAAACATAGCCATAAATAAAGAGAATCCGGTAGCAAGTGCCCATGCATAAATCCAGAATAAATTTCCTGTCCTAAAATAAAACCAGGTAACAAGCGCAAGTAATCCGCCACCAATAATGGCACCCAGAAGCCAGCCCTTCATTTTGTCCCATATATATAAACCGGGAGTCATCTTGTTAAATCCAAATCGCTCTTCAATTACAAATATTTCATATACAGAAAAAGGAGTATTGATGATGTCGGTGGCCAGAGCGAGAATGCCAAAAAACACAAGCACCATCCATACAGGATGTGGTGTGATTTCGCGTGCGAAAGCATCAACGATCTGAAAACCTCCCAGGAATAACATGGATAAAATTACAATCAGGCTGAATGTGCTGGTAATCATACCATATTTGTCATTTACTTTTTTATATTCCTGCTGCTTCCTATATTGTTCGGCATCAAAAACATCTTTCAGCGGTTCGGGTATTTCAGTATCCATATTACGTGTATTCAGGTAATCCAATACACGCTCCATCCCGTAATCAACCACGGTGATGCCCACTATTAAATAGAAAACGATTTTGTACTCCATATTTTTTATAAAGAAACCAAAATTACAAAATTTCAATCAGGAAACTGGTACAATAGAATAGTGGGTTGCTTAAAAATAGCTTTCTGAAGAATCACTAAATTGAAATTCATTTATATTAGTAAAATATTATCGTTGTTCACAAAGCGTTAAGTGTCTTTTTATTAAATAAAACGATCTTCATGGTCCATTTCATTGGGATATTCCATTTTTTAAAATACTGGTTTTTTCAATCTCTGTTTATATTTTATTGTTTCAACATTGAATCATATGTGGCCTTTCCTATTACTTTTAAAGGATATTAATAAATACGTATAACTGATTATTAACTCCTTTTTAGAAATCATATAATCTATGAAATATTTCTTCTCATTATTTTTTCTGAGTGCGACTTGCCTGCTTCATCTAAATGCGGATCCCATTTCTATTCAAACTGCAAATCAGGTTGCTCAATCATTTATGATCCGACCTGTCACAGGTGCAGGCCGACTTAAATCCTGCAAGATGCAGCCCCCTCTCAATCTTGTTTTTTCATCTGAAGCCATACGTTTGAACCCAGAAAATACAACATTGGAAAAAACTTCCCGGGATATCATACCATTTTATGTATTCAGTGCTGAAAATCAAGGATATGTTATTGTAGCCGGTGATGACCGTATTGTGCCGATTCTGGGTTATGCAGATGAAGGGACATTTAATCCAGACAATATGCCCCCCAACATGCAAAAATGGCTCGAAGGGTACAAGGCTGAAATCCGTTATGCCATAGAAAATAACATCCTGGCATCTCCCGAAGTTCAGGCACGTTGGCAAATGCTTAAAAGCGGAGCAGGAATCAAATCACAGAACCTGGCTTCTTCTGTTGCGCCTTTAATAGCAACCAAATGGGACCAGTCACCTTATTACAATGAATTATGTCCATATGATAACAGTCAGGATGAAGCTACTGTTACGGGTTGTGTTGCGACAGCTATGGCTCAGGTAATGAAATACTGGAATTATCCTGAAAAAGGCAGCGGTTTCCATTCTTACAATCATTCTGCCTATGGTACACTTTCTGCAAATTTCGGAAGTACAACATACGATTGGGCAAATATGCCAACACGGTTGACAGGAACAAGCAGTTCGGTTCAAAAAAATGCTGTTACAACACTGATGTATCATTGTGGTGTTAGCGTTGAAATGAATTATAATGTGGCTTCTGAAGGAGGCAGCGGTGCAATGACGATTTGTTCCGGTTATAGCGACTGCAATGTGTCAGCAGAAGATGCCCTGAAAACCTATTTTGGTTATAAGAACACTTTGCAAGGCATTCACAATAGTGATTATACCAGTACTGATTGGATCAACCTATTGAAAACAGAACTGAATGCAGGACGGCCGATTATATATGCAGGCAGGGGAAATGAAGGCGGCCATTGCTTCGTTGCAGACGGATATGATAACAACAATTATTTCCATTTTAACTGGGGCTGGTCGGGCGAGAATGATGGCTATTATGCTTTGTCCGCTTTAATTCCGGGCAGCGGCGGAGTGGGTGGGGGTTCATATGATTTTACTGACGCACAGAGAGCCATCATTGGCATCGAACCCGGTACAAGTGACCCATCCACTCAAACATACAATTTATGCTTGTTTTCAGATCTGACCATGTCGTCTGACCAAATATGGTTTACAACCGCTTTTGATCTGAATGTGAGTGTTGCAAACCTGGGAGCAGGCAGTTTTAACGGTCAACTTGGGGTGGCATTGTTTGATAACGAGGGGAATTTCGTGGACTTTATGGAGGTTAAAAACACAGCAAGTCTGAATGCTAATTCGCATTTTAATATAACCTTTAACAATGCAGGATCAGCTAAATTTGTGCCAGGAACTTATTATGCTGCCTTGTTTTATAAAACAGCTACGCTCGATTGGACCATTGTTTCTGATGGCAGCTATACCAATTTAAAGGCCTTTGAAATATATTACTCAGCCGGAATTGAAGTCAATTCAGCATTTACCATCCCTACAAACGGAGGCGACCTGATACAGGGTCAATCAGCAACCGTGAATGTGGATGTAAAAAATACCAATGCAACATCTTTTATTGGCAGATTTCGGGTAAACCTGTCGAATCTGGATGGCACCTGGGCGCAAAATATCGGATTCTATGATGAAGAGGAGGGATTGGATAACAATTATCACTACGATCCCGCAATTGATTTTACAGGAACGATTACAGTTGACCCCGGTACTTATTTAATGGAAGTTGCCTACCAGAGAGAAAACACTTCAAATTGGTATTACGCAGGAAGCTCCAATTACTCAAACCCAGTTTATGTAATTGTGAAATCACCCGAAATTCAGCCCGATCCGTACGAAAATAACAACCTGCAATCTCAGGCATATGGTTTGTCGCTCAGTTTTGCAGGTAGTAATGCGAATAAGAATTCAAGCGGTTCAAACCTTCATGTTGGAACAGATATCGACTACTATAAGATTGTCCTTACTCCAGGATATAATTATTCCATAAATCCAAGAATACATGACAGCTACAACAGTGGAAATGGCATTGATTACACGGTTGATGCTTTGTTTTCCTGTTCAAAAGATGGCATCAATTATTCCGAAACATATGACGACGTGATGACAGAACCGGTTGTTATGCTAAACGGAGGTACACTTTATATCAAAGTCGCACCTTACTTTTTGGGCAATACCGGTACATATCTTCTGGATCTGAATATAACCCGCAGCCTTACAACCGCTGTTGAAAATGAAGAATCTGATGAGCTGATATTAGTGTACCCAAATCCGGCTGCTGATATTGTGAATATTGACATGCAAAATTATACGGGAAATATTAGCCAGATTGATCTTTGCGATGTTACCGGCAATCAACTATTTAAACAATGTATTCCTGTCAAAAACGAAACCACAAACATTTCTTTATCTGGTTATCCAGACGGCATTTACATGCTACGGATATTCACAGAAAGTGAAATCGTTACAAAAAAACTGGTAATTAAAAAATGAAAACACTGATTCTCTTTTTAATGATAAGTCTTGCTATGAGCGGTTGCAGAACACAACAAAAAGTCAGTAAGGAATCTAATGATAACGCTTCTTCTCAGGCAGTGCCGCAACCAAATGTTACAGTTTTAGCCCATGTGTTTATTTATAAAACCCGAAAGGACTATAGTAATAATGTGCCCGTGATTTTGTCGGATGATAAAACCCGGATTATTTTCTATCCGCATCCTTCCGATCTCATAGCCGGTGACAAACTGGCCATTCCGACTCCTCTTCATAAAGGGTTTTTTCTCGACAACCGGGGAATTCACAGGAACGTTGCGTTTTCGAAATTTACCTATGATAAATATGTAAAGTTGAAGGAAATCCCCTCGTTGGAAGAACTTCAGAACAGTATTATCGACAACGATCCGTTAACAGAACTCTGTGACTGCGGCGCCAGGGCAACCTTTTCCAATCTCCAGGAACAATTGAATAAATGGATTGATCAGGATCTGTTGGGTGAAAAATGCAAAAGGATCAAATAATTTGAAAATTAAGCCATTTCAAAATAAAAGAGAATAATGGGCAGGGAAGAAGGTCCGAAAATTTAATGCAAATATATGAATGACGACAAGTATAGACGCGATTCATCGCGTCTTTTGTCATTTATTTCCGCAATGGATTCACTGATACTATTTCAAACAGAAACTCCTGAATCAGTTTATTGCGTGAGAAACAAGATTTTTTTGAAAAAAGAATAGCAACTGCTGTAATAATTTCCGTTTCCGGTTAACTAAATAACAAATCCATATAGATTAAGAACCCGGGTTGATAAATTTATGGATGAACATTTCGTATTCATTTAAACAAAAAATTTATGAAAGCAGCAGCTTTATTTTTCATGATTGCCTTAACGTCTGTCACTGCATATAGCGGGAATATTACCGTTGAAAAGTCCGGGAACGGTCCGGATGTGATCATCATTACAGGTTTAGGCGGAACTGCGCCCTGGAACGGTGTAATAAAAAAACTTTCTCTGAATCATACCTGTTATCTGATTTCAATAAAAGGCCTTAACGGCGAGCATAATCCTGATTTTCCTGGTTTACATGCTATAGAAAAGGAGATTCTGGATTATGTTTCGGCTGAAAAGATTGACCATCCGGTTTTAATGGGTCATAGTTTAGGTGGCCATACTGCATTAAATCTGTCAGCCAGAAATGATAATATGTTTGATAAATTGATTCTGGTAGATGCGTTTCCTTTTTCATTAAGCATCTATAATCCTGCTTATACAACAGACCTGGCCCTACAGCAGGCGGACATGTATAAGAAGCAGATAACCGCATTGTCTGATCAGCAATACACAGCCATGTGGCAAGAAAACATACAGGAACTAATATCTGACACTGCATACCAAAAAATAGTGCTGGATGAAATTCTGCAATCCGACAGAAAATGCGTCGTAGAAGCACAAACCTTTGTCCTGACAAATGACCTTAGATCTGATCTGAAAAGTATCCGATGTCCTGTAGTCGTATTATGTTCATCTTACCCTTTCAATAGAGCCAATCTGACGACCGAAGTGATCCGTCAAAGAATTGAAGGGCAATTCCAGAATATTGCAAATTGCAATATCTTTATCAACAATCAAAGCCGGCACTTTATCATGATCGATACTCCTGACTGGTTTATGGATCAAATAAATTCGAGTCTTTAGTTTTTAACTTCAAGCTATAAACTATGTATAAAGCGGAAGAAAAAGCGGCATTATTCAACGGCATTTACAATGAATTTAAAGATAAAATCTACAGGATTTGTTATGGCTATATTTATGAAAAACAACAGGTAAACGATCTCTTTCAGGAGATTATGATCAATATCTGGAACAGCCTTGACAAGTTTAGAGGTGAGAGTAAAATAGGAACATGGGTATATAAAGTAGCAGTAAATACTGCCTTATTGTATAATAAAAAAACCAGTTTCTATAACAAAAGAAACCTTGTAGTCAATGATTTCAACCTGAATATTCCTGCAAACGAGACTACCGAAAATTTTTCGAAAGAAGAGAAACTGGAATTGCTTGCTTATAGCATATCTCAACTCGAAAAAAAGGACCGGTTAATTATCACACTAATTCTTGAAAATATGACCTATGAGCAGGTCGCTGAAATTGTTGGTATCACTCCGAATCATGTGGGGGTTAAAGTAAACCGGTTGAAGCAGAAAATCGTTACACTAATTAATCAAAAGAGCCATGAATGATTTCAACGAAATACAACAAATATGGAATACGGCTACCGCTGCTGGTAATACTGCTCAGGATAGCTACACTCCGGATTCATTGATCCAAAAATTAAAAAAACTGGAGCGTGTTCAAAACAGGATGAACCGGATTAAAGTTTTGGTTTTGGCATCCCTGCTTGGAACGATCATCTATTCATTATCCACATTGGCAGAGGTCACTTATCCGGTTTATATCGGGTTTGGAATCATTACCCTGTCAGTTATCGGATTTATGACGTATTATCTTAAAAATCAATTTAATATAAAACGACTTGACTTTTCACTGGACAGCCTGAATTTTGTTGAACGGGTCATCGAGATGCTTGAACGCCAAAATTCCATTTTTAAGGTGCCTTTCAGACTTTTTGCTTTGGTATTAATTGCCGGAACCAATTTCATGTTGTTAGGACTGGAAATAGATTTAAGCGATCGATTTTCCCTGCATATGAAAATAACATTTATGATCCTTGTATCTACACTTATTGGTATTCAAATCAGAAATTGGCGAACCAAAAAAGAGGTAGATCCCATAATTGCCGAACTGAGTTCATATAAGCAAGGCCTGATAAAAGACTGACTTTTTCATACTGAGAGACGCGACAAAATCGCGTCTCTTAAATTCCTGGTTTTAAACAGCTTTTAATTAACTTCGGTTATGAAAAAAATCCGGGTTATTTTAACGGGTGCGACCGGAATGGTTGGCGAGGGCCTCTTAAGCGAATGCCTGCAGCATCAATTCATAGAGAAAATATGTGTGATTGGACGCAGAACATGTGGTTATAATCATCCAAAGCTAACGGAGATCATTCTTCCGGATATTTCCGAAATTTCGGGTTATGAAGTTGATCTTAAAGGATTTGATGCCTGCTTTTATTGTGCCGGGGCATCTGTGCTGGGTAAAAGCGAAGCTGAATATATGGCTGTAACATACACCCTGACTTTGAAGTTTGCAGCCAATCTGGCAAAGATGAATCCCCATCTTACTTTCTGTTATATTTCCGGAGCAGGTTCTGACAGTTCAGAAAAAGGCCGCAATATGTGGACCCGCATAAAAGGAAAAACCGAAAATGCTTTGATGAAACTGGCATTTGACAGGGTATATAATTTCAGACCTCCGGTTATGATCCCCTTTTTGCCACTTAAGCCGGATCAAACCTATTATCGGGTTTACTCTATAATTAAGTGGCCGGCAATCATTTTAAAGCCGCTGTTTCCGGGCTTTATCATTGATCTGAAAGTGCTGACATCCGCAATGATTAACAGTGCCTTATATGGATATCCCAATAACATTCTGGAAACCAGCGATATCAAAACCCTGTCAAAGTTGCACCAGGATTATGCATAAATTAACATAAACATATTGACTGTTAAGCATCATATAACTGGTTTATTATTTTTTTGTAACTTAGATTAAGTATTCAAGAGGTAAAATCAAGAATATCAATGTGATTAAGATTTTTTTATGAAAAAAACACCCCTTCTCCTTAGTCTTGGCCTGATCCTTTCCAGCTGCCATCAGCTATATTATGTGCCCAGCATCCAAAATGTACCTGTGTTCCGGGAAAAAAATGAATTTAACCTGTCAGGTGCCTATGCAGTAGGTAATGAATCTGAAAGCGGTGAATTGCAAACTTCCTATTCCATCACCAACCATTTGGGAATAACGACTAATTTTATGAAAACAAAGATTGGTAATTATGCAAAGGAGGATTTTGTAAGTGGAACCAATTACGATTTTGGAATTGGTTATTTCACGCCTTTAGGGAGCAAAGCTGTATTCGAAGTGTATAGCGGTTATGGCCGAAACAGACAACACCATGGCTATTCCCATTCGGAACGCAATTCCCCTACCGGAACCATTGAGTATATTTCCGACGGAGATGCCTACTTAAAATACCGGAAGATTTACTTCCAACCTGCTGTAGGTTTGGTTTCAGATTATTTCGATGTAATAGGATCGTTACGGATAAGTCAGGTAAAGTATACATATATTGATTATGATGAGGGTATAAATCCGGAAGACATTATGATTATGGATATGCTGGAAGGCAAGTATCATTATATTATTGAACCTGCCATTACCCTGCGTACAGGATGGAAGTATATTAAATTCCAGTTCCAGGCATCTTATGCAGAAAACTTGAATGACACTGATGATGATAATGACGATGATGATTTATACGATTTTATTGAAGGTCCGCATATCAGTTGCGGATTCTATCTAACCCTTTCACAGCGCTGGAAAAAGAAGGAATGATCCTCTGAGCTAAAATGCTTTTGAATTGCTATACCATAAAAGTTTTTAATAATGGAAACAATGATTAGAAAATTGACTGATCCGGGCAATCACCCTTCTCTTATCTCATTTGTTATATTAATTCTTCGTGTTACAGCAGGAACACTCATGCTCACGCATGGCTATGGAAAGTTTCAGATGTTGTTGGGTGGGGGACCTTATGAATTTGCAGATCCTTTTGGATTAGGTGATACAACTACGCTCATTTTTGCTGTATTGGCGGAATTTGTATGTTCCATATTCATCATTCTGGGATTATTTACAAGGCTGGCAGCAGTTCCATTACTGATCACCATGTTAACGGCCGCGATTATTATTCATAAAAGCGATCCGATAGCAATACGCGAATTATCCATGCTTTTTGGAGCAATTTTTTTGACACTGGCTTTCCTTGGTGCCGGCAAATATTCCATTGATTATTTAATAAACAAGAAGTAATATCTGTAAAAACAGTAATAATCAAAGCGCAGGATGGAAAGGAGTCAAGCCCTTTTTTCAATTGAAATTCAATCCATTGATTACTTTAATGTCATACAACTTATTACTCATTGTTCATTGCTAATTCTCCTTTATGGCCCAATGGAATCCATGGCATGGCTGCCATAAAATAAGTCCTGGTTGCCAGAACTGTTATGTTTACCGCATTGATTCCGGCTATGAAAGAGATGCCTCTGAGGTTGTAAAAACAAAGAGCTTTGATCTGCCTCTTAAACGTAAGCGAGATGGATTCTATAAATTGCAGCCTGACCAAACGGTGTTCACATGTTTTTCATCAGACTTTTTCCTGGATGAAGCAGACGAGTGGCGAAAGGAGGCATGGCAGTTCATCCGGCATCGGAGTGATCTTGACTTTTTCATAATTACCAAGAGGATACACCGGTTTACTGTAAACCTCCCTGAAGATTGGGGTGAAGGCTATCCCAATGTTACCATTTATTCAACCTGTGAAAACCAGGACCGGGTTGATTATCGCCTGCCAATTCTGCTCGATCTTCCGATCAGGCATAAAGGAATTGCCTGTGAGCCGTTATTGGAGCACATCGATCTGTCTCGCTGGCTTCATCCTTCCATTGAATTGGTTGTTGCAGGAGGTGAATCAGGTAACAATGCAAGGGAATGCCATTATAATTGGATTCTGGATATCCGGGAACAATGCATACAAAAAAGAGTTCCGTTTCATTTTAAGCAAACCGGAGCGCGTTTTGTTAAAGATGGAAAGCTCTATCATATAAAACGGCAGCACCAGCATTCACAAGCGGCCAAGGCAGCCATTGATTATTATTCCGCAAAATCGTTTTAACGGTTAAATACCTTGCGAACGCCTAAGACAACTTTGAGGGAGTAAAAATGGGAACCATTTATGAAATGCCGGAATAAAGGCGGATATTATTTCTCATCCGCAATATGGATCTTACAGGGTTTAATACCGGATTCGAAGGTGAATGATTTCAAATCATTGCCTCATCACTTCTTCACTTCATCACATTAAAAGAAAAAAATACTTTTTTAATTACCTCTTAATCTCTATTTTTAAAGGGTATATTAAAAACTATATCTATGACTCATAAATTCATAAACCAGGCAAAAGCCATCATTTTGGCTTCATTTTGTGCCTTAACTTCATCAGTTATGGCTCAGGATGGAACCATATATCCACTTGATAACCCTGCTGAACCAAATGCTGTTGTTTTGGGAACCGGTGGTGTAGAAAATCAACCCGCTCCGGAATCTTGGTTTCGTCAATGGGGCGATCCCATGGCTCGTAATGTATCCGTAGCTACACTCACACCCTTTCTTCCAGAGCCGGGAAAAGCCAACGGAGCAGCGGTTATTGTTGCGCCAGGTGGCGGTTTTAGATGGTTGTCCATGGGAAACGAGGGATGGGAAGTTGCCCAGGCTCTTGCTGACAAAGGTATTGCAGCATTCGTGTTAAAATACAGGCTTATACCTACGCCTCCAACACTTGAGGGCTTGAAGGAATCTATGGACCGGACTTTTGCTGCTGCAGGCGATACATCATCATCTGCACGGAAAAAAGCTCCAGCCTGGAGTCTGTCCGATCAGCTTGAAGATGCTGAAGCTGCCTATGCACTGATTGTTAAAAGAGCTTCAGAATGGGGTGTTGATACATCACGTTTGGGCATGATTGGTTTTTCTGCCGGAGCAGGATTGACCATGTATTGTACACTGAGCTCAAAGAAAATGGAACTCGATTTCATCGGTCCGGTTTATGGCCCAATGGGACCAGTAGAGGTGCCAAAGAATGCGCCTCCTATGTTCAGCGTAATTGCCACTGATGATTTTATGTTCCAGGGACAATTTGGAGTGATAGATTCATGGTTCAAAGCTGGAAGGCCTGTTGAATTGCATTTGTATCAAAACGGAGGTCATGGCTTTGGACTTGGAAATCCTGACCGTACCAGCAACAAATGGTTTGATGCCTTCATACACTGGTTGGATGTAAACCGGTTTTTGGTAAAGAAGTAATGAGGGGTTGGATAAAAGCAATAAATAGAACTACTTATTGCTTCACATATTTAGCGTTCAGTATTGATGCTTAAATCAGCTGATGTTGAATGCCTGTTTCTGAAAATATAAACCCGGAGGTAGATTAACCTCCGGGTTTTTTTAAAAATCGTGAATATGATTTTAGTCTTTCACAACCTTAAAGTAAATCGACTTCTTATCATTGAATAGTCTGATCAGATATATGCCACATCGGAATTTGGTAACATCAATAACGGTTTGATGCAAAACTACTCCTGAATGTACCGTTTGCCCAAGCGCGTTGATGATCTCAAAGTTTGTAACCGTTTTTCCGTTTTCAATTTCAATGGTTAATTCGGTTTTAACGGGATTGGGATAGATCATGACAGACTTACTTAATTCAGTATCCGGAATACCTGTTAAGGTTACCTGAAGCGTGTCTGAAGGCTCAGAAGTGCAAATGCCGTTTGTAACCATAACAAAATATTCTCCACTTGCTGTAATAACATAATCCTGGTTAACCGCCCCGTCAATTGGTCCGTCGGGTGTATACCACTGGTTTCCATCGGCTGAACCGGAGTGCAGAACATTGTTGCTAAATGTTATTACAGGAGATTCTGGAATTTCGGGTTGTTCATCTACAACCGCATTTTCAGATGCATCAGAAACACACCCTTCTGAATTGGTTACTTCGAAAACATAGGTTCCTGCCGGCAGCATGGATATGATGATATTTGTTCCGGTTCCAGTACTTACAGTATCCATTTCACCTGAAATACCTTTTAGATTCCATGTTCCAAATGGCAAACCTGTCAGTTCAACACTCCCTGTAGCAGTTGAACAGGTAGGTTGGAGGATGGATCCTATAACAGGTGCTTTAGGGGATGGTGGTTGCGTGGCCACTGGCACCATATCGGTAATTGTACTGTTGCATCCCGAAGAATTGGTAACCATAAATGAATAATCGCCCGTGTTGAGTCCGGAGATAATCGTATCAGCCTTATTTCCCGAAATAATCACGGCATCCGGATACATTGTGAGAATCCATGATTCCGTTTCAGGCAGGTTTTTCAATCCGATACTACCTGTCGCCAAATCGCAGGTCGGGTTTATAATCGTATCAATGGAAGGAGCGTCTGGAATTCCCGGCCCGGAATTAACTGTCGCTTTCCCTGAAGCTGCAGATGTGCATTGCGATGCATTTGTAATCGTAAATGTATATGTTCCAGGGTAAAGATTATTAATGAGAACCTCTGTTCCCGTTCCTGTAGTGATAATAGCTCCGGGGGTTCTTGTTAAAGTCCAGGTACCCGCAGAAGGCAAACCGTTCAATCTAACACTTCCGGGTGCAGAGCATCCCTGGTGAGTAATTGCTCCAATAACTGGAGCTGTGGGAGTCTGGGGTACGGCATTAATAATCACATCACTGCACCTGGCAGAAGTACATCCTGCGGCATTTGTCACACTAAAGTTATATGTGGTTGCACATGCAAGTCCGGTTATGGTTCTGCTTGTTCCGGAGCCGGTAAATGTTGACCCGCCAGGTTGCCTGGTTAATGTCCACATTCCGGACGCCGGGAGTCCTGTTAAAGTAACACTTCCTGATGCAACTGTACAAGATGGCTGTATAATATTTTCTGCAGAAGGCCTTCCTGGTGATTCAGGAGCAGCGGAGATTGTGACACCGGTTGATTCATCTGAAGAACAACCGGAAGAATTGGATACCCTAAATGTATAGGTTCCGGCATGAAGTCCGGTAATGGTATAGCTGGTTCCTGAACCTGAATATGTTTGTCCACCTGGTAACCTGGTAATGGACCACGTTCCTGATCCTGGTAGGCTGTTCAGAACAACACTGCCGGTTTCCACAGAACAGTTTGGATCGGTTTTGGTGCTTGTTACAGGTGCTGAAGGCCTTGCAGTGCTAACATTTATTGTTCGTGCAGTGCTGGTACCACAGGTGTTTCTTGCTGCCACAGAGATGGCACCTCCGTTTGCACCTGCAGTCAGATTGATGGAATTGATTGTTGAAGATCCTGTCCATCCTGATGGCAGTGTCCAGATATACGTACTGGCACATAATACATCAGATATGCTGTAGTTTTGAGAACTCCCCGGGCATATGGACTGACTGCCGGATATAGCTGATGGTTGTTCTGGTATATTATTAACCGTGATATTTATTGTTCTTGATGCCCCGCTTCCGCACCCATTATTGGCCCTTACTGATATTTCTCCGCTTGAACCGGCTACAGCTGCTATTGACGTGGAAGTCGAAGTTCCTGTCCACCCTGAAGGCAATATCCATGTATATGAGTTTGCATTGGACACCGGGTCAATACTATAAGTGAGTGAATTACCCCGGCATACTGTTGCATTCCCGGCAACAACACCAGGTCGGTCAGGAACCAATCCTGGAGTTACGGAAAAAGATCTTGATGTTCCATTACCACATGAATTGGAAGGGGTTACTGTCATATTTCCGCCGGCAGTTCCTGCAGTTACTGTAACTGAATTCGTCCCTTGTCCTGCAGTGATGCTCCATCCCGAAGGAACAGCCCAGTTGTAAGCTACACCTGAAACGGCAGGTACAGAATAATTTAAGCCTGTAGTTCCCTGGCATGGACTGGCATTGCCGGTCATGATCCCTGGCTGAGCCGGAGTACTGCCGGTTGTTACGGTGACAGATCGTGAAGTACCATTGCCACATGAATTGGAAGGAGATACTGTGATATTACCTCCTACTGAACCTGCAGTTACAGTCACCGAATTTGTTTCCCGGCCTGCAGTAACAGACCATCCCGAAGGGAAACTCCATTCGTATGCGACACCTGGAACATTGGTAACTGAATAGATTAAACCAGCGGTTCCCGGGCAAGGATTTGTATTACCGGTGATGGCTCCTGGCTGAGCAGGAACTGTTCCGATTGCAACTGTAAGTGATCTTGCTGTTCCATTACCACAGGAATTGGAAGGGGTAACGATGATATTACCTCCTTCGGAACCGGGGGTAACAGTAACCGAATTTGTTCCCTGTCCGGAAGTTACAGACCATCCTGAAGGAACGGTCCAGTTATAAGTAACACCTGTAACATTGGTGACAGAATATGTTAGGGAAGAAACTCCAGGGCATGGACTGGTATTGCCGCTTATGGCTGCCGGCTGTCCAGGATAGGCATTTATTCCCACCGCTAGTGATCTTGCTGTTCCATTACCACAGGAATTGGAAGGCGTTACTGTCATATTTCCGCCGGCAGTTCCGGCAGTAACCGTAACATAATTTGTTCCCTGTCCATCAGTTATACTCCATCCCGAAGGAACTGTCCAGTTATATGTCAAGCCTGAAATGCCAGGTACAGAATAACTTAATCCTGTTGTTCCCTGGCAAGGACTGACATTTCCGGTGATGTTTCCTGGCTGAGCCGGAGTACTGCCAGTTGTTACGGTGACAGATCGTGAAGTACCATTGCCACAAGAATTGGAAGGAGATACTATGATGTTACCTCCTTCAGAACCTGCAGTAGCAGTGACTGAATTCGTTTCCTGGCCTGCGGTTACAGACCATCCCGAAGGGAAGGTCCATTCATATAATACACCTGAAGAATTGGTAACAGAATAGATTAACCCGGTAGTTCCAGAGCATGGACTGGTGTTGCCGGAGATGACACCTGGCTGAGCAGGAATTGTGTTGATGGAAACTGTTAGTGTTCTTGCCGTGCCATTACCACATGAATTGGAAGGGGTAACGGTGATGGATCCGGCTGCTGAGCCGGCTGTTACACTGACTGAGTTCGAACCCTGTCCTCCAGTGATGCTCCATCCTGAAGGGACACTCCAGTTATATGAAACGCCTGAAACGTTTGTAACATTATAGGTTAACCCGCTGGTTCCTGCGCATGGACTGGTGTTGCCAGTTATTGATCCAGGTTGCTCCGGTGTGCCAGAAGCAGCATTAATGACTGCGGCTTCGGAAAGACCAGAAGTACATCCTGCACCGTTTGAAACCGTCCAGGTATAGGATCCCTCAGAAAGACCGGATATCGTGGCACTTGTTCCTGTTCCTGTAGATGATACTGAACCGGGCGACCTTCTTAATGTCCATGTTCCGGATGCAGGCAGGCCATTCAGCACCACACTTCCCGTTGAAATTTCACAGGTAGGTTGAGTTATGGGACCTACAGCAGGGGCAACAGGAACAGAAGGCTGTTCATTAATCTCTGCTTCAGAGGAAGATGCTGAAATACATCCTTCGCCATTTCGAACTATCCATGTGTAGGCTCCTTCACCAAGACCAGATACGGTGGTGCTTGTTCCTGTTCCCGTGGATACAACTCCGCCTGGAGATCTTGTCAATGTCCATGTCCCTGATGAGGGAAGACCATTGAGGACAACACTTCCTGTTGATATGGTACAGGAGGGTTGCGTGATGGTTCCGATAGCGGGTTGTGAAGGAGTTTCAGGTTGCTCGCCAATGGTTACTTCAGCTGATGATGACGAAGTACATGCGGATGCGTCAGTAACTGTCCATGAGTATATTCCTTCAGAAAGACCTGAAATATTAGTGGTTGCTCCCGCACCGGTTGTTTGTACATTTCCGGGAGTTCGGGTTAAAGTCCAGGTTCCTGATGCAGGTAATCCTGACAATTCAACTGTACCTGTGGCATCAGAGCAATCAGGTTGATCAACCGAACTTACCGATGGGGCAGCGGGTGCATCACATGCAACTGTACCTTCCAGAGTTACATAGGCAGAGAGTCCGATATCAAAAGTACTGCTTCCTCCCTCCAAAATCAGATTGACATTTGATACTTCGATTTGTCGGCTGGCATCCCAGATTCTAAAATAGTAGTCGTGACCAGGAGTATAACCGTTTACCCCCGTTTCGGAGTCATTCCGGGATGCATTAACCCGTATGTCGTAAGTGCCATCAAAAACACCAGCTCCAACACAGTAGCCTTCATCAAAAACAGCCACTTCATCACCGGCTTCCAATGGCGTGCCATTGATGGTTGAGGGCATTACATAAAAATTCATATGATCCACACCATTGCCACCCCAGACCGGTGAAAAATGTGACTGGGCTTGAATGAATCCGAGGTTACCTAGTAACACGATCAGAATGAACAGGTTTTTTTTCATTTCCTTCTGAGTTTGAGGTGATATATTATTGTTCATCGTTTTTTGATTTTACCGTATTTCTGTTACTTCTATCCTGATTACAGAGACTTTATCCCCGGCTGTCATTTTGCACAGGTAAATACCGGGCATCACAACAGTTTTATCCATGGTTGTAATGTCCCAGGATGCCGTATAGTCTCCAGGCGACAAGGTGCCATGAACCAGCGTTTGAATCCTTGCTCCCAGAATATTGTAGATTGCAATATCTACAGCAGCTTCTTCCCCTATAGTAAATGGAATAGTAGTTGTAGTGTTAAATGGATTAGGATAGCTGTTACCCAAGCCCGTATAATCATTGGATACGGTATTAAGTCCGACTGACTCACCGTTCCATTTGATCATGGATGTACCCATCGGTTCATACACACGGCTGGTACCTGGTATAAATTCCAGAGAAGTAAGGGATTCCTCATCATTATTAGCAGAACGCCAAATTTTAAGGCTTAAGGGGTTACCCTTAACAAAACCATCTGTTTGAACCGTGGTCGGGTCGTCTGCTGAAACTACAATGGAATGCATCGGCTCAAAAGGATCCTCTATAAGTCCGGCACCCACGCAATTGTTTCCATCAAAAACCCCGATTTCATCCCCGGATTGAAGACCGGCTATGCTATTTTTACTTTCTGAAAGGTAGATATTCATATGGTCAAGGCCATTCCCATTCCATAAGGGTTTGAAATGCGTTGTTACACTCTGATTATGTGATTTAACCCTGGCAGATTTTAGGGCTATTTCAACACCGGTTATAACATAATCGACAACTAATGAGGCATCTCCGGATACATTAATTTTGTATCCCTCTCCGGGTTCAAAGTCACCAATATCATCAATCCAGTGACCGGTGGCAGGATTACGTTCAATGGCATTTCCGGCTTCATTCTGAACCTTTACCAAAAGTTCCGAATTTATCAGTTCATCCAATACCGTTTGTGCATTTTGCGCTCCGTTTGAAGGGAAACTCATGATATTCCATCCACTTTCCAGGTCGATTGAGACAGGCGCAGGGATTGGAGTTCCGGTAATTGTCAATTCAATGTTCTGGTTGACTTTTATTTTATACCCTTCAGTGATACTCCAGTTTCCTATATCATTAATCCAGATGCCAGTAACAGGGTTCATTTCCAAAGCGCCTCCAACCTCGTCCTGAACTTTTACCAGGGCATTTGCATCTATCAATGATTGAAGCAAATCTATCATATCATCCTCCTGCGGTACGATATTCAGTGAGAATATATTCCAGCCATTCAGCAAAACTATGTTCTGGGTTGCACTGAAAGGAGCGAAATGAGCCGTTATGCTCTTGCTTTCATCCATCGTAACCGTTATCGTTGTGTTGTCAGATTCAGTCACGTCCCCTGTCCAGTTTACAAAGGTATGTCCTGTTTCAGGAACTGCAGTAAGTATAACTTCCTGGTTATAATTATAATAAGTATTATCAGGATTCTTGATTATCGAGCCATTTCCTTCAATATTTATTGCCAGGGTAAATTGCATCGGAATAAAATCAGCTGTAACCGACTTGTCGCCATTCATAACGATACTATATACTCCGCTACCTTCATCCACAATATCGGATGCATCGCCACCTGTCCATCCATTGAACTGGTTTCCCGTCTGGGGCGTCGGTGTCATTGTTACCTGTGTTCCAGGAGCATAGTTGCTTCCGGCAGGATTCAGGGTTACTGAACCATTTCCATTGGAGTCGACTGAAAGCGTATAAGCTACTCCGTCTGTGGTTGTAAATGACCATACAGTGCCTGTAGTTGTCAAATTTCCGTCAGACACAGTAGTATACCATTCATATTGCTGACTGGGATCAAGTCCTGGCCAGGTAACACTTGCGTTGGCACCATTTTCTACATCATCAACTGTTCCAATGAGTTCATATTCTGATGCTGTGGAATTGTTGGCAAGATCATAGACAAGATCCATCTGATCAGGCGATGTAGTAATGGCTGTACCATTGCTGGGCGCATAGGTAGTCATGTAGATCATATCGTCGGATGAAGAAAAGCGAAGCAACCGCAGGTAATTGGCAGACGACATATCCTGATAGTCTGCCAGAATTACATGAATGGTGTGATCGTCTGTACCTGTTCCTGCTACATATGCTGCGCCGTCAGATGCACTGTGCATATGTCCGCATACCATCATGAACAAGTTTGGATTATCTCTCAAAGCTGTATAAGAAGCCTGACTATTCCATGAATTATCAATGTTCAGAATGTTATGTTGTACAACAATGCCCCGGCGATCAGGATATGTTTTAAGCAGGTTATCCGCCCAGTCAGTCTGTGTGGTTCCGGGATTATACTGCAGGTTTATCACCAGAAAGTCATTACCTGCTTCACTAAAGAACGAATAGGTGTTATAGTTGTCCAGTGAACCCCCATACCAGTCCTTTACTGAGAACCTTGAAATTCCGAAATAATCAGGGAAAAGGGTTGTACCCATACTCATGTCATGGTTTCCCGGAACAACGCTATAGGGTACATTGGCTGCGTCGAGAATATCGAATGCAATATCTGCATTTGTGTATTCTTGGGTGCTGGATGAGGAATTTACCAGATCGCCCACGCATAGAACATATTGAATATTAAGGCTGGTCTTGTTATCAGCTATCCAGTTCATTTCACCGTTGTACAATATGCCTGATGATGCAAAATTTTGGGGATCAGGGATTACGACAATAACAAAATCTTCTGCCGGTTGACCCTCACCGTAAAGTCTCCCGTAGAAATTTACATCAAGTGCATCGGCAGTATTGGGATCGCTAACGGTAACTTGCAGATCGGGAGCAATGGATATTCCTGTTGCACCATCTGTTGGCATTACAAGGTTGGGCGGATTGGGTGTGACATTGGTTGTCAGAACAGTGAAGTTGGCATAAAGTGATTTGTTTCCGTTTATAAGCAAGGACCATGTGTTATTGCCCTGGCTGGCAGGATCTGCGGCGTTTTCTCCGCTCCAGTTTGCAAATTGATATCCGCTGTTAGCTACCGGTGTCAGTGTGACGGTTGTTCCTTCATAGTATAAGCTGCCGGAGGGACTGACATCAACATGACCGTTGGCATCATTGCCAATCGTCAGTGTATATTGTTCCGGAATTTCACCGGATTCTTCCTTCAACAGAAATACAGCGGGACCATAGGCATAAGTGCCACTGGTTACAGAAAAGCGTACCGTAAAATCTCCGTCTGTTCCTGCATTAACTCCTGTCCACCGGGCTACATAACCATTTTCAGTATTATATCCGGTACAGAAGGAAACATGCTGGTTGTCTGTGACGGTCACTCCTGACGTACTTGCGTTGATTGCTGCATCTGCATCAGAAATTTCAAATGACGTAATGCGATCGGTGTATTCTGAATTGGCCCTGTTTGCTGAAGTTGCAAACGTATATGTATTGGAAGGAGAAAGTCCTGTAAAGGTTAATTCTACATAAGCATCGGAACTGCCCAGACGAATGCCTCCAACCATGTTTACATAGTCATGGAAAGTGGTATAGGCATCTGTGCCTGCATTTGCTTCCGCGCCATAATAGTCACTGCTGATCTGTTCATCAACGGTGCCTGAGGTTTTTACCGTAACAGTGACCGGTGTATTGGAACCATCGGCATATTTAACCAGTAAACCTGAAGCTCCGTTTGTATAGCCTTCATAAGTAGTTATATGGGTGGATATCTGGCCATCTATATAAGCTCCGTCATTGTATGCGGTCCATCCAAAACCGGCTGTTCCGGAAACAGCAACAGATAAGGTGGCAGCATTTTCGCTGGTATGGGTTATATTGCCGCTTGTTGTTCCTGCTGTAGTCCTGTTGAACCGAACAAAAATCGTAGTTGCAGGAATTGTTCCGCCAGTTGGTGGAAGTGAAAGAGGTGAGGAGGAGAATCCTGAACCACTGGTGAGCGAGATCTCAAAATCAGCCGGCGGTGTTATAACTATTGGTCCATTGAGACGCGATCCGGCTACTTGGTAACTTTGCTCTGAGGAAGGACTATTGACCGGGCTACTGAATGCATTAAGTGTTCCGGTTGTTGTTATAATTGGATCTTCAGTAGTAGCATAAGTGATATTCATTTTGGGTCGGTTTGCTTCAACTGCATCCTCGCTGGAAGATACAATCCAGTAGTCACTTGAGGATCCTCCCGAATAGTTCTGCATGGTTAAGCCAAAATTCTCCGTGGTTCCATTAATCCATTCCTGGACCACTGTGATTCCATTGGCATTGAGCGGGAAGGTCACGATTCCGGTATTTCTAAAATCATTTGCTGTTGCATCCAATAAATTCGTATTATAACGGTCACTGGTTGTGTTTGCTGCACCTCCAGAACCCCATTCGCCTGTTCCTGCTCCATAATATGTCCATGAAGCTCCTGTACCTGCAGTCCCACTGTTGGATCCTTCAATCCATTTCTGTCTCATGTTATACAGACTAAATGCATATTCAGAACCTTCTGTGACATTAAAAGTGAGACTGACCGAAGTAACAGTTGCACCGGCCGGAATGCCGGAAATGTCCCATAAATATAAAGAACCCTGAGGGTAGTCGGTACGGGGACTGACCTGAATTGTAGTGGATCCGCCCCAGTTTTGATCTGGTTGAGAAGATCGCATCCAGGTGTCTTCTGCGACAGACAGACTTGTGGTTATTGTTGATGCAACAATGCCGCTTACAGCAGTATTCACTGTTGCAGCTCCTGTGCTTGTGTGGCTGATGTTCCCGCTAAAAGTTCCCTCTGCACCATTATTAAGTCTGACATATATCGTTGTGGCAGACACAGTGCCTCCTGATTGTAACAAAGTAAGACTGGAGGAGTAAATACTTCCATCGGTTGATATTTCAAAACCGGCAGGGGCAGTGACTGCTATATTATCAGTCAGATTGTTACCTGACACCGTATAAGTTTCAGGGGTCGAAGGAATCCCCGGCTGAGTGCTGAAATCCGCAAGGGAAATATTGCTTACCGTGATCACAGGATCAGTTGATTCTGTATAGGTAATATTCAAGACAGGTCCGCTAGCTCTGCCATTTTCCCTTGAGGCTACAATCCATGGATCTCCTGAAGTTCCTGAATAATTTTGTATGGTCAAACCGAAATTTTCGAGATTACCGGCTATCCAATCATTTACCAGCTGAATGCCATTGGCGTTCAATGGGATGGTTACGATGCCTGTGGATTCAAACATGCTTCCTAAGACATCCCACAGATTGATGTCATCCCTGTCTGAACTTGTATTTTGTGCTCCAGCAGATCCCCAGCTTCCACTGCCTGCTCCATAGTAATTCCATGAAGCACCGGTGCCAGACGCTCCATTATTGGTGCCTTCAATCCATTCGCGCTTCAGATTGTATAAATTATAGGCATAGGTAGATCCTTCTTTCACAAAAAAGGTTATACTGGCTGCAGTTACCACGGCGTTGGCTGGAATACCTGATACATCCCATTTAAGCAACATGCCTCTGTACTGATGGCTACCTCCGCTCTGATAATATGGATTCGTCTGTAATAAGGTGTCACCTCCATAATTATAATTGCCTCTCGAACTGCCACTGTTCATATATGCGTCTGCAATGGCTTCCATACTTACTGTTATATCTCCTGAGATCTCAGAAAATTCAGCACCAATGGTTTTAATGCCATTCATGACGATGGTATAAATGCCGTCCGTGTTGATGATATCAGATGCATTGGCTCCTGACCAATTGCTAAACTGGTATCCGGAACCGGGAACCGGTGTTAACTTAACGATAGTTCCACTTGCAAAGGTTTCACCTGGCGGATCCAGTGTGACCGAACCATGGGTATCTGCATTCACCGTCAGGGTGTAATTCTGCTGAACAAAATTGGCGGTTATGGTTTTGTTTTCATTTAGGGTTACAGTGGTGGACGCCGAATTATCATCTGTCACACTGCTGCCCGTCCAGTTGACAAATTCATAACCGGCAGCAGGGGTAGCTGTTATTTCTACCACTTCGTTTTCTTCATAGCTGTATGTGCCTGTTAAAGGATTGGTGGTTCCTCCGGCTAATGGATTTGAAACCATGCTTAGCGTGAACGTGAGTCCTGCCGAAGCCGGATTAATGGGTACGGCTGCAATGGCCCAGTATGCAGAGCTGGATGCCGTCCAACTCATGGTAACCGAACTTGAAATAGCCTGTTTAGTACTTGAAGCTGCACGAACACTTCCCAAAAAATCATTCCAGAGTTGAGTCTGGTCATTTCCGGCTGTCAGTGTCTGTGACGAACCTGATGCACCTTGGAAAACGTTATCAAAAATCAGTTCTTTGCCGTTCAATTCGCTTAGGGTAACAGATGGAGTTGTGCCCTGGCTTGTACTGCCAGTACCGACTGCTGTTCCGAGCGGGGTGACTTGGTCTACTCCTGCATAATTGGCAACTCCCGCTACAATACCATTCCCAACTGAACCCGAGAAAGTAATTGTAATTGTACCAGATGTGCCAACCGGAGGATTCGTAAGATTGTATATTGCAGAGTAACGCAATTGCGTTCCTGCCTGTTGGGTTATAACATTTGTAAGAGCCATTGCATTTCCGCCCGAAGGGGTGAATGAAACGGAAGTGATTGTTTGGTTTGTAGAGCCGCAATTCCATGATACACCCACCAGCATCAGCCGGTTTATCCCTGTTCCGGAAGTATGTGTAATGCTGATACTGCTAACATCGTCTGCTGTTCCGCTGGATACAGCACCATCAAGAATCACAATTCCCGAGGGTATTTCAGTTGCTGTCACTTCGCCATCATTAACAGATAGATTTTCCAGTAATGAATTAAATGTTCCGGCAGCAGCCATTGCTGTATAATTCAGATCTAAATCGCTTGTTCCCGAACTGATCACATTAAAAGTGACATTCAATACGATCACATTTTCTGTGGCTCCAGAGGCATTTGCCCCATTGAATGTGATGAGTCCTGCAGCTATGTCTCCTGTATTAACAGCACCGGTAAACCCTGACGGGGGAGCACCTGAATGACTTTCATAGGCCAGAACAGCGGTATTCCAATTAAGTGTCCCCGTATAACTGCCAAGTGCATTATCCGGAGCATCGACACCTGATAGGTTAATATTTATGGTTGCCGTTATCTGATCCCCAACCTCCGGTGTGGCATCTGACAAGGTAACAGATGAGATGGCAGTGCCTGTCTGTGCAAGAACAGGCACGTTTTCTGATATCATAAAGCTGAATGCGAGGATCGCAGCAATTGACAAACACATTTTTTGAAATGTATTCCTGATCTTAATTACGTCAACCGGAGTTCTCATTTTTCCTGGGTTTTATGTTTCTAACAAGTTGGACTTCTTATTTGATGGTATATTGCGGTTTCAGTTATTCTGTCATTTCATCAATATGATCCGTTCGACAGATATTTTATTCCCCGCAACCATTTTAACCGTATAAATGCCGGGCAGAAGTCCGGTCTGTGTCCCATCCGTACCATCCCAATAAACATTGTATGAGCCCTGATCAAGGGTTGCCTGAACCAATGTATTTACCTGTTGTCCAATTATATTGTAAACAGCAATACTGACCTCTGTTCGGGCTGCCAGTGTAAATGGAATGTTTGTTCCGTTTCTGAACGGGTTGGGATATATCTTACCCAGCATCGTTCCGTCTTCATCTCCGGTGGCGAAACTCAAATCTGCTGAGTTCAAGGTAATGACTGATGTTTCCATGGCTTCAAAAACTTTCTTCGTTCCCGGGAAGAAGTTTGGATTGGGGATGGAAACTTCCCGGTTTATGGAGGATTTCCAAAGTTTTATGGCTATTGGATTACCGCCTGTGAAACCATCAATGGATTTTGTTACAGGATCATCGGACGAGGCAACAAAGGCGTAATAATGTTGCGTTGTATTTGAGATTACGCCCGAACCAACACATTTCGCGCCGTCAAATATTCCGATCTCGTCTCCTGGCATCAATCCGGAATCTCCGCCAGCAGTCTCGAAAATATATATGTTCATATGATCTGTTCCGTTCCCCGACCAATTAGGTTTGAAATGTTTTGCCTCTGCAGATTTCAGTGTTGATTTTGTGGCATAAACAGGGCAAACCTTCTTCTTTAACGAATAACTGCTTCCGCTTCCATAGTCAGAGGGGTCAATGACCAGATTGGTGGGTGTATTAACATGGACCTTATACCCTTCATCTGCATCAAATGGTCCAATGTCGTTAAACCAAGTGTGGTTAATCGGATTTTGCTCAATGGCATCTCCTTCCTCATCCTGAACTTTAATAAGGCTCCCGGCAGTAATCAGCGGGTTGAAAAATGACATGCCATCTTCCGGTATGGATACAGGATAGCTGATAATATTCCATCCTTCCAGAAGGTCTATATTAACGGATTCATTAACAGGAGATCCGGCTACATTAAGAACCGTATCGACAGATACATTGATCTTATATCCCTCAGTTACACCCCAGTCGCCAATGTCATTGAACCAGTTATGAGTGACAGGATTTTTTTCGATGGCTTCACCGGTTTCATCCTGTACCTTGATGAGCCTGTCTGCTTCAATCAGTGGTCTGACGATTGACATCAGATTTATGTTCTCAGGGGTCACATACAAAGAGAAGATATTCCAACCGCTTTGAAGCTCAATAAGCTGTTCCTGACTGGTTTCACCATTGATATAATACCAGCTGGATGCACCTGGCGTAAATACACCATCACCGCTTTCATATGTAATTGAAAATGCTGAAATTTCTCTTTCTTCGCTTTCATCCCATAGCCTGAAGCTGACCTGGTTACCGGCAGTATAGCCGTCGATTCCGCTTACATCCGGATCATCTCTGGAAATCTTAATGGGCAGATAGATATCCTGACCATCCAATATTTGGGTAATTTCTCCTGCACCGACACAAACAGAATTGTCAAAAATTCCTATTTCATCACCTGGCTGAAGATCTTCACCGCTAATTTTGGCTGTAAGTGCATAGAAGTTCATATGGTCGTATCCGTTATTTACCGGAGTAACAGGAATAAAGTGATGTTCAGGCAGGTTATAAATCTCAAACACAGCGTTACTCATGTCCACCGGATTTCCATCCAATTCACTGACTCTTACCAGGCATGATGTGGATGGTATGTTTGGGATTGTCCATACATATGAACCATCATTTTCAGTACTTGATACAATATCTGTCCATGATGTCCCATTATTGGTTGAATATTCGATGTGTATATTTCCGGACACTCCTGTACTGGTCCATGTAACGGCATGATCTGATCCTGTATGCCAGTTTTCACTTCCGTTGGGAGATGTGACTGTAATAGAAGATTCAGGGATGACAGGTTCCATGGTATAGGAATAGGCTATTTGTCCATTTATACCGCCTCCGCCTGTTTCAGATCTTACATATTCCAGCAGGGCTTCTTCGGGAGCAACAGTTACACGGATATGGCCCGGATCAGGCAGATTGCCGCCACTCTGGGCATAGGGACTGCTGTCATACAGATCAAATCCATAACCTTCCATACCAGGCGTCGGAACCAACTGGTAAACGACGCCGTCTATTTCTTCATGAACAAATTGATGATCATGTCCATGGAAATACGCAGTGACATTATTTTCGACCAATAGTTGATGCACAGGATCGCCATTCCAGCCAGCGCGCTTACTGCCAAATTCCTCTGTGCCATTTGCGTTCAAACCACCCCACTCAAAATAATTGGCTGCCATAGCTCCGCCACGCACGTAAGTTGCTGGTCCTGCACTTGAATTTGAAATGGTTAGCTGTCCGCCTGTGACATGGTGTGAGAACACGAATTTATATCTTGCCGGGCTGTTTTCAAGGGTTTGTTTAAGCCAGTTATATTGCTTCTTGCCAAGGGTCCAGTTCCATTGATCACCACTGACAGTTTCGTCGTTGGCTTCTCCCGAACCGGTAACATTACTGTAGGGTAAATTCATGGTATACTGGAACGGATCAAGGACCACAAACAAGGCATCTCCCCATTCCCAGGCATAATAGTCTTCCCGGAGCTGGTCACCGCCGACTCCAAGCAGGAGGCTGTCATCACCCGTATAAAATACGTCAGGAACCGGGTTGAGAAAATATTTTTTCCGTGCAATGATGCTTCCAATGCCTGTGCTGAAAGGCGTATCGTCCAGGTTCCAACCCTCTTCATTTTCGTGGTTTCCAATCGCCAGGAATACCGGTGCGGAATGGCTGAAATTGCCAAAATAATTTCTCTGGGCCTGATAGACTGCATTGGCTTCTGTTTGATTTTCTGTTTCTTCCATAATAAATGCATCTCCCAGATCCAAATGGAAATCGGGTTTGTCAGCCGCTACATTCAATGTGGTTTGATTATATCGTTCAGCTGAATTATTTGAAAATGTTTGTCCCAGGTGAGAATCAGAAATCAGGGTAAAGGTGAAAGTTGCGTTGTCAGCCCTTTGTGTATGAAATGAATATTCAGTTCCTGAACCCCATGTGGATGATCCCGAAGGGAGGAACTTCAGCCGGTAGAAATATTCAGTATTTGTTGTAAGTCCGGTTATTACGGTTTCAACAGGTGCTCCGGCAACCGCATGTTGTGCAGTTGTCTGGCCGGAGGTATATACTCCTGAAGATGTGCCATATTCATAATAGACATCACCTTCCATTTCCAGAATGGCATTAATTGTAATTGAATGGTTTGTAGGCCGGCCAAGTAAAAGGTTATAGACATTACCAAGTGAACCGACAGGAATAACAGGCACAGCAGCAATGGCCCAGTATGAAGAGTTGGATGCTGTCCAGCTCATAGTGACTGAACTGCCTGTGGCTTGTTTTGTGCTTGCAGCTGACCTTATATTAGCAACGTAAGCCGGATTCCACAACTGTGTCTGGTTCGCGCCTGGCGTTAGTGTGTAAGTGTCAGAACTCGATCCTAAGAAGGCGTTGTCGAATATGAGTTCATTTCCGGTAAGTCCTGTTAAGGATATACTTATATTTGCGCTCTGTGCATTTGCACCAAAAGGAGTTCCAAGAGGCAGGGTCTGATTAACCCCGGCAAAGTTTGCAACGCCGGCCAAAATCCCATTGCTAACTGAGCCGTTAAAATCAATGGTTACTGTTCCGGTTTGTCCGCTGGGCGGATTGACCAAACTATATATGGCTGAATAGCGTGGGTTTGAGGTGCTGTAACCCAGTTGGGTAATTACTTTTGTAAATGCCACAGCGGTACCACCACTTGGGGTAAAAGTGACCGATGATATGGTCCGGTCTGCTGTACCGCAATTCCATGATACACCCACCAGCATCAGCCTATTTGAACCCGTGCCTGTTGTATGTGGAATACTGATGCTGCTGACATCATCTGCGGTTCCGCTCGATACAGCTCCATCGAGACTCACAATCCCGGACGCACTTCCGGTTGCTGTTAATTCATCATCATTAACTGAGAGTATGCCAGCAAGTGAATTGAACGTGCTTGCTGCAGCCATAGCCGAATATGAAAGATCAAGAGGGCATGTTCCTGATCCGGCTACTGCAAAGGTGACATTCAATACGATAACATTTCCGGTAGCTCCCGAGGAATTTGCTCCATTGAACGTGATCTGTCCCGCAGATGCATTGGTTGTGTTAACAACCCCGGAAAATCCGGATGGGGGAGCACCTGAATTACTTTCATATGCCAGAATAGCTGAATTCCAAGCAAGTGTCCCGGTATAACTGCCAAGTTCATTATCCGGAGCATTGACACCTGACATGTCAATATTTATGGTTGCTGTGATTTGATCGCCATACTCAGGTGTATCATCAGATACAGTTACCGAAGATATTACAGCACCAGTCTGAGCCATTACTGCAGTATTTACACATGTAATGAAAAAGACTGCTATAAAGGCAAATGAAATCAAAAGCAAATGTTGTGATTTGCTTTTCATTATCGTACCTGTTGTTTTCATTTTCAAGTGTTTATGTTTTATATAAAATTCAAAAGGAGGAACGCTTCTCAGCGTTAGTCAGATAAGGATCCAGTAATGGTTCAGGGATTGCATCCGGCACAGGGCGTAACACTTGTCGGGCATCCGGATGTTGATAGGGGATAGGGGACGTCTATTCCAGCGTCATAGGAAAGAATGATCAGGGCATCGGTGGAATTAATCTGTCCATCTCCGTTTGCATCTCCACAATTCATAGGACACATCTGCAAAACATCCATACCTGCATCACAGGTTAGTACGATCAGGCCATCGGTTGAATTAACCACCTCATCACCGTTCAGATCTCCGGACAGCTTGGGGATGTCGACAAAATGAGCAGTAACGTCCTGTTCTGCATCCATTGTAATTGTTGTGCTGGCAGAATTGACGCCGGAAACATCTCCTGACCAGTGATCGAATTTGTATCCGGTAGATGGAATCGCTGTAAGGTTAACAACTGCATTTTCATTATAAGTGTGAGTGCCAATTGCAGGATTAGTAGTTCCTGTCCCTTCCGGATCAGCGTTTATTGTTAGGACATGGGTGGCTGACCCGTTATTTGGCTGAATGGTATATGAATATGACACACCAGATGTGTTGGATCTTACATAATCAACCGTTGCCAGTTCCGGAGTAATAGTAACCCGTAAATGACCGGTACTGGGATACATTGCCAAAGTCTGGTATACCGTATAATCTCCCATCGTATAAATACCACCAAATCCCTGGCCGCCCATAGCGGGCGAAGGGACTTCCTGGTAAACCACGTCCCCTCTTTTTTCATAAACATATTGGTGATCATGTCCATGGAAATAGGCACTTACGCCGTTATCAACAAACAACTGGTGAATGGGCTTTGTAAAGACTGAAATATCCCGATGGTCAGCAAATCCTTCGCTGCCGTCTGCATTTTTTCCGCCCCATTCAAAATATGCAGCTGCCTCAGCACCTCCGCGAACATAACCTGCGCCGACGCCTACAATATTTCTGGTAATTCCGCCTAACATATTATGGCAGAAAACAAATTTGTATTTGGCAGTACTGGTTTCAAGGGTTTCTTTAAGCCAATTGTATTGCTGTTCTCCTAATGTCCAACTCCATTGATCCCCGGTTACAGCATCGTCATTCCCTTCACCCGCAGCAGGAGTATAAGGCAGATTCATGGTATACTGAAATTCATCAATTACAACAAATAAGGCATCACCCCATTCCCAGGCATAATAGTCTTCACGTAATTCGTTGCCGTATTTTGTCTCATCAATGGCAGGTAACGGATCGGTATTCCCGGTATAGAATCCATCGGAAACAGGTGTCGGATAATAAGCTTTCCTGGCCTGAATACTTGCAACTCCAATACTGAAAGGCGTATCATCAAGATTCCAGCCTTCTTCCTCTTCATGGTTTCCCGATGCAAGAAAGATGGGTATGGAAGTTCCTATGGCTCCAAGATAATTTGTCTCTCGGCCTTTCAGATAGGCTGAATTTACTTCATTCTGATCCCTTGCTCCATTGGGATAAAAATTATCTCCCAGGTCAATATGAAAATCAGAATTGTCGCTGATGATATTCTGCATGGCCTGTTCATAGCTTGAATTATAGTTCGCATGAATATCGGAAGTAACGGTAAAAACAAAACTGCTTCCTTTTATCCGCTGGGTCATAAAGGAATGCTCATCACGAACCACCCATGAACCTCCCGGAATACGATATTGCATGCGATAGTAGTATCTGGTATCCGGATTGAGATTATCAATAGTCATCTCATAGGGTTCACCTGAAGAAGCAGTTGCTGTTGCTGTCTGCCATAAATAACTGCCTGAAGTGGTACCATATTCAAAATAGAATTCAATGGTTGAGGCAGGTATAATGTTAATCACAATAGAGTGGTCTGTAGGTGTTCCTACCAGCTCTGCGCCTGTGAAACTAACAGTTTGACCATGCAACATGCATGGCAAAAGCACTGCTCCAAAAACTAAAATGAAAGAAGAGTAGATTTTTTTCATATGCACATCATTTAGGTAAATGGTTCAGAACAGAAAATAACATTCCCGCATTCCCCATTCAGGAGAACATCAGAATACAAGTCCACAAAAGAAACCGTAGCTGAACTGGTTGGTAAAACTCGGGCTTCGATGGCCAAAAAAGGGGAGGACTATAGTTTAGAAGCCAGGGAAATATTATACCTGAAAAACGGATTTAAGTGGTCGCGAAAATTTTAGTTCAAGCTTAGAGCTAAATTAGAACCTAATATCATCCAAGTCAATACACCTAAAGAGGTATTCAGAATATAACATAATGAAATACAGTGCGATGCAATAACCGTGGTGAAGGTTTTTGCTTTTTCTTTTGACCAAAAAGGAATAATAAGTGACGAAGTAAAATATTAAAGTGATTAAGGAAGTAAAAATGGGAATCTGATACGACTAATACTGCAACTCATTGGTTAATAGACCATTTTCAACAGCGTATCGGATTAAGGCCCCGCTGTTCTTCAATCCCATTTTGTGGATGATTCTTTTACGGTGTGTTTTGGCGGTATGAATGCTAATTCCAAGATATTGGGAAATTTCCCGGTCAGAATGACCGTTGGTGATCAGCTCAATTACATTTCTTTCTCTGTGGCTCAGGATTTTTATGATTTTTTCCTGTTGTTCTTCACATTCCTGATGATGAATGGAGGCAAGCTGCTGATAAAGCTTTTCGATTTCCACTTCTCTTGCAAAAAAAAGTATACTGCTGATCTGTCCGTTATTGTTTTTTTCATGCACAATCCATGTAGACAGTATCCAAATCCAGTGGTTGTTTTTATCTCTTACTTTAATAAGCCCGCAGGGATTATTCCCGTCAGAACTGTTTATCATGTTCATTGCGTCAATCGCTTCTTTCCTGTAGTCGGGATGAATAAAGTGCAGCAGTTCGTATACCGGAGTATTACAGGGAGCCGGTGAAGCAAGTCCCGTTCTGCTCACGAAATGGATATTTGCCCATACTATATTTTGGCGTTGAATATCAATAACGCATGCAAATGCATCAATCTTGTTCAGAATTTTTGACGTGAGGTCATCGAGAGGCTGGGTTGAATCTGACGATTCTTTGTAAGTCATTGGATAATAGGTTGGAGGTATATATAAATATACAAATTATTCCAAGAATAGAAATACCTATTTCCAATTATTCCATGAATGGATGTTTTATGTTGATGATTAGCAGTCAAATAATCCGGCAAGGCTATGCAAAATGACGTTGATTTTTTTTATGGTCTATAACACCTGCCTGACCTGAGAAGTACAGGCAGGTGTTCAGTTTGGAATACTTTCAATTCACTTCCTTCAGTGACGATTTTATATATTTGATTCCATTCAGATCCTTCACTTCATAGACTATTGTATAGGTTTTTCCGGCTTCAAAATTTAAGGTTTTGGATACCAATTCAGTATTGCCATCATAGCTTCCGTAATAATCCAATGTATGAGAACCCGGTGTTAAACGAACTTTAAAATCGCCTTTCATAAAGTTATTGAACTGGTAATGAGCAACCCATCCTCTTGCTAACACACTTCCGGCTTTTCCGTCAATCCGGTATAACATGGTAATGCCATCGCCTTTGTCTTCAACAAGAACCGCATGGGGATCTGTTTCAGGTATTTCTTCATATAGGGGAATTTCCTGCACTTCAGTGGGACAGGCTATGTTGTTTTCCGTAATTGTCACCTGATCCTTGCTGATTTCAAAGGTGTATTCCTTACCTGCCTCTCCGGTAAAGGTGATAACCTGAGGATTTTTGGTCATGTTCTGAATCTCCAGCTCATGCTTTCCCGGTAAAAGCATAAGATGGATGTTTCCTGTAGGGGTTGAGTTAAAAGTACTGTAAAAGCCATCCGAAGGTGCCAGTTCTCCATCAACTTTAAACACCCATAACTTAACAGCCATTTTATTTCCCTTAAAACGAAGCGCAACAAGTTCATTTTCCGGTTTTTTGCTGCCGTCATAGGCATGAACGGGTTCATTTTGCGCAATAATAACTCCAGGAAGCAAAATAAGGCTTAGGAGCATCAACAGGTATTTAAAAGTTTGTTTCATCATTTGAATCGTATTTGAACTTTAACCAATAGACCATTTATATTCTTTAATGCTGATTGCTATTCTAAATCAATCTTTTCGTTAATGACATCCCCCGATTTAAGAAATTCTTCTTTTGAGTTGTACGAATGCATAAATTGATCTCTTATTACGAAGATCGCTATACCGGGAACTGTATCGTTTTTACCTTCGTACAGCCTGAATTTCTGATCATATGAAATGGCAGGCAGGTAAATATCATCTGTAAGTAATTTTTTCGCTACCCACCAGGTAAAGGTATGATCGCCGTATGGAACTTTATGCTTTACAGTGCCCACAGGATACTCGATGCCGTCAATGGCATACTTTTCAATTTTCGAATACTCCCAGGGCATGGTAACGACCAAAACATCAAAAAATGCCTGTCCCTGGATACCCAAATTGGTACCTATGACCTTAAACAACGTATCTGTGTAAAATTTTACTGTCAATTCAACGGGTTGGTTGTCAATCCCTGTGTGCTTATATTGATGACTGACTTCATACATAGCAATATGGGTATCCACGCCCGGTGTTGCCAGACGTTGCTCACATAAAGCAATCGTGGCTAAAACAGAAGCTGTATCATCAGTGTATCCGATTTTCCATTTGGTAAATTCCAGTAATCTGTTTAAGGTATCAGCATCGGTAACAATCTTGAGTGTGTCAAATGATATGGACTGATAATCTCCCGGATGCCGGAGACTTTCTTTCAGATACTGCGTAACACTTTTCTCAGCCAGCTGTTGTGGACTTTTTGAACATGCAAATACAACCAGGACAGTGCAAATGGTAATAAGGATCTTTTTCATGACAAATAAAAAATAGGTTTATGCAAAATTAGGAGTTTCGGATCAATCAAATAGAAGAAATTTACGAAAGGTTAGGATGGATCAGAGATCTTTGATAACGATTTAAGTGAATGGGTTATGTTGCTCCACTGATCATTTTTGAGAAAATAGCGCTTAATGGAAACCGTTCTCTTTTCTGTGAAGAGTAGCACTTTCGCGGATTCAACTTTTATTTCTGTAATTTCAGAAATTTCTATAATTTTTCTGGAAAATATCGGGAAAGGCCTGTAGATGATGTTTTTATCGTCAATAATCAACGCGTAGGTATGTGAAAACGAAATAACAGCCAGTACAAGAAAAAATACCGGATAAAAAACAATACCAGAAAATGGGCTTAAAAAATACAGATAGGCTGCTCCAAGAATCAGAAGAATGGTACTTAATGGATAATTAACGGCTTGATATTTAGTAGGTTGTATCATGTGAGGGTTGTTTCATACAAATGTAACAAAATATCCCTCATCTGTGGATGCCTGTCAATATTGTTTTACTTTTCTGTGAAATATTTAAACAACTTTGCAAAAACCTTCGTACAAAACACCATCCAGAAACTAATATTAATCCACTAAAATAAACTCTAAAATGAAAAAGACTTTTCTATTCCTTACTGTTTTTATGTCGGTTGCCATGGCATTCACCGGTTGCAAAAAAGATGATGACGATCCGGAATCCTATTTGAAAGCAGGGGATGATAAATTCATCCTTGCAAAAGGAGATATTGTTTTCGAAGGAACTTCCCAGATGAGTCTGGATATTTATGATTATTACATTTCGCTTTATACTTCAGGACTTACCTATACATCTTGGGATGGCAGCGTAGGTGAATATACAGGAAGCGGACCTCTAATACAATTCAGGTTGCACTCAACAGGAACTAATAAACCAGCTAACGGTGAATATCAAATAGAAACATCCGAAGGCAATTATTGCGAAGGCGGCGCCTATGAGTTTGACTATTCAGAACCCTCAGGCTCGGTAAAAGAGTTTAATGCAGGCGGTGTTTTTACAATCAACATTTCAGGGGATACTTATACAATTGAATTCCAAGGCATGGATGAATATGATATTCCGGTTGAAATATTCTACAAAGGAATGCTTACCTATCATGATGAAAGTGATTATTTTGATTGATCGCATTGATGGTCCATTCATTTTGATTTAAACTGCTTTGAAAAAAATACCCATTCAATAAAACCGACAGGGTTTCTGCGCAAGAGTGATATTTTCAGCTTCAGGAATCATTAAATATCGAAAAAGTTATCTTTGAGAATCATTATTTGAATGTTAAGAAAATAAACAGAAATGCCAGGTTGTAATGAAACTTCTTTTTCTCACGGTTGCTTTATTCCTTTTTTCTTTGCTAATAGTATCTGCCCAACAAAAAAAAGAAATTTTCAGGTTTCCTGCTCAGGTAAATGATATCCGGGACACATCTTTATCCCTCAATGGGTTTACTGTGGCCTGCGACAAAGGATTTCTCTGCATAGAATCACCACAGATGGTTATTAAGAATTATTCGTTTTCATGAATCATGATATATTTTATGATTAATATTGATTTACATGTTTAAAACAATTTGTCCATTTATAATCGGAGGAATCCTCCTGTTTTCATGCAAAAAAGAAGAGGAAATACTTGAGTTCCCAATAGTACAAACCGGTGCAGTAACTCAGGTTAACGATTCCAGTGTGGTATTTCATGCCAAAATCATGTCCAGACTTTCCGGAAATGAAACGGATCATGGTTTTGTCTGGGATATTGATTCTCTTGCAACTATTGAAACAGCTTATTCCAAAAGTCTTGGTCCTGTAAATAATGCCCTTTTTTCGGCCGATATTGGCTCCTATTTTGTTGATGGACAGAAGTATTTTGTCCGTGCATATGTGATTACTTCCGAAATGGTTGCGTATGGGCGAGCTGTATCTTTTACCAGTAAAGGAGGCGGAACAATAGAAGCTCAGGATTTTTATCCTAAAACTGCAGGTTGGGGCGATACCATTTCAATTAAACACAAGAATATCAGTTACAAGAAAGGCGAAACCAAGGTCTTTTTTAATGCATTTTCAGCGAATATTATTGATGCGCAGGATAGTATTATTCAGGTAGTTGTTCCCGCAACGCTTAACCAATCACTTACACAGATAAAAATCACTGTGGGAAATGCTCAGTTTTTGTTGCAGGGTCAATTTGAACTATTGCCGATGATTATTAACGACTTTGAACCTAAGCTGGTGACTTTCAGGGATGTCATTACAATTCATGGTCAACATTTCAATCCGGTTGAAAGATATAGTACTATTTATTTGAATGGGGTAGAAGCTGATGTAGTATCATGTGGACAAAATACTATTAAAGTGACTGTGCCAGATCAGATAAAAAACACAGATCAGACTCCTTCATTAAGAATTAAGACATACGATCGGGAATGCTCTTCAACTGCACCTCTTATTATACATGCTGCAGAAATAATCGATTTCTCGCCAGATCAAGTTGACAGAAGATATCGTTTGACCATCACAGGGCAATATTTTAATCCTACTGCTAATAAAAACAAAGTTTTCATTGGAAATGTACAAGCTAAGGTCCTGTCTGCAACAGCAACGGAAATTGTTTCCAACATTCCAAATGGTGTTATTCACGGTGAAAACAAGCTCATTGTTGAAGTTGCAGACACTGCAACAGAAGCTTCTAATCGCGTTTTTGTATACGAACCATGGAAAAAATTAAAAAATTTTCCGGGTAAAGGCAGGACAAAAGCTTTTTCATATGCCACAAATACCAGTGCATATGTGGGTGGAGGAGAGAATTCTTATGGCGAGGTTTCTAATGAACTCTGGGAATATCATCCGGATACAGATACCTGGACAAAAAAGAGCCTGTCGGTTTCAACAAATATGATGGGATTTACCTACCAAAATATAATCTATCATATGGATGGTAATCAGCTATACTTGTATAATCCCATGAATGACACAAGAGAACTTGTGTCAGTTTGCAATGGAATAAGCAATCCGGTTTTTAAAATGGGTTTCATTAAAGACGATATAGCATACTTTATAAACTCTAGTTTCAGATCCTCTGATTTATGGAAATACAATTTTACCAACAATGAATGGTCAGAAGAAGCAAAGAAATTATCCGTCTATTCAAATGGATCTGCTGGCATAATTAATGGTGAGGATGTATTCTATCTGTCATTACTAAGTCCATTAGGTAATAAGATTTCAAAATTTGATTTTGTTACTGAAAATTTCGTTGATCATCTGGCATTATCAAAAAGCGATTATCTGAGAAATGTCTTTGATCCGGCAACTTTTTCTATTGATAACTATTCTTATATCATTGATGGGCATGACATGTACAGCAATTCACTTTATAATAGAATGATTCGATATGATCAATTAACCAATACCTATAATGAATTTGTTGCACCGCCTTTTTCTGCCCGAACAGGTTTTATTGGATTTAGTATCGGAAAAAAAGGATACTGTGGATTAGGCGGTTACAACAATGATTTTTGGGAGTTTGATCCGGAAAAAATGAAGCCTGAATAATTATGAAAAAAACGCTTGTAATCATTGTCCTGTTGAGTATTGCATTAGTAAATACAAAAGCGCATAATTTTGATCATTTGATTCATCTTCATTTTTCTTATGGCGTTGTAAAACCATTGGGGGAAAAAGATATCAATGAAAACGGTTTTGTTTTACCCTCGTTTTACAAAAACTTTTCGCATGGCTCACAATTTTCAGTAAGTGCTATTTATAAATTTCGCCCTATGTGGAGTATTGGAGCAGGAATTGACCACATCAGATTTGATAAATGGAATTATGGAGAAGACGTCGGCATTTTTAATAATGCTTCTTCTGCTATAACCAGGTTTGGCATTATTATTAAAGTGCATTCCAAATTCAAGTATGAAGGTATTTTTAACAATATGCAACTCTATGCTGTAATAAGTCCTTTTTACGCCAATACAAAAGTTTCAATTGCCCCCCCCCTTGTTTTCTTTACCATCTGATATGAACAAGGTTGAAAGAGAATCAGGATCATTGGGGTATAAAATCAGTGCGGGTGTCAATTATACTTTTGCCCGAAATCTAAGCGCTTTTGCCGAAGGAGGTTATTCTTATACTCCTGTTGAGAGCCAACTGCACAATGACACGTTTCTTAAAGCCATGCATTTGAATTTTGGATTATGTTTCCATTTCAAAACGTCAAAATTTGTTCAAGAATAAAGCAAAAAATCACTCATGCTTCATTTACTTTGCATAGAAAATAAATGAGGAATTCATGATGCAGACAGAAATTATCACCATTGGTGATGAATTATTGATCGGGCAGGTAGTAGACACTAATTCAGCATTCCTGGGAATGGAGTTAAACAAACTGGGGATCCGGGTCATCCGCATTACCTCAGTCCCCGATAGCCGTAAAGAGATCATTCATGCATTGGACGACGCCATTGGCCGCGCCCAATTGGTGATTTGCACGGGCGGTTTGGGACCTACTGCCGACGATATTACCAAACCTGCCTTTGCTGAATACTTTGGATGCACCCTGATACACAATGAAGACGTGTTGCAGCATATCCGGAAACTTTTAGGGGCTAAAGGCGTCATTATCAATGAGCGTAACATTAAACAGGCCGAACTTCCCGATCATTGCGAAATTTTGCATAACAGTGCCGGTACAGCACAGGGCATGTGGTTTACAAAAAACGGATGTAACGTTATTTCACTGCCAGGTGTACCTTATGAGATGAAAGCGATTTATTATGAAGAACTTGAATCGCGGTTCAGAGAGCGTTTTCCTTTGCCGCCGATTCTCCACCATACATTGCTGACACACGGACTCCCCGAATCGAAAATGGCTGATATCATTCAGGATTGGGAAAAGAATCTTCCCGATGAAATTAAGCTGGCTTATTTACCTGCTCCGGGCATTTTGCGGCTGCGGTTAACCGGTTATGCCACCGGCAGTATTGAGGACCTGAGAACCAAATTAAATCAGGAAACAGATCATCTGAAAGCTTTGATTGGCCCTTATATCTTTGGAAATAATGAAGATCGCCTGGAAACAGTGGTTGGTGACCTTCTGGTTATGAAAAACCAGACTGTCTCTTGTGCCGAAAGTTGTACCGGAGGTACCATCAGTTCAATGATTACTTCTGTGCCGGGATCCTCGCGGTATTTTAAAGGAGGTATTGTTGCCTATTCCAACGAGGTCAAAACAGCTGAACTGAACGTGAGCTCCTATACCCTTATGATGAACGGAGCTGTAAGCCAGGCTGTTGTTGAACAGATGGCAGATGGCATCAGAAAGAAGTTTCAAACGGATTATGCTGTATCTGTAAGCGGAATTGCTGGTCCTGACGGTGCTACAGAAGATAAACCTGTTGGTACTACATGGATTGCCGTGGCTTCAGAAAAAAGAATTGTTGCCCGTGTGTATAACTTTGGGGATGAACGTAGCAGAAATATCCAAAAGGCCGCTATTGCTGCCCTTTTCATGCTACGGGAAGAGATAATGAATTGTTTATAAATATTTTTTAATTGCATACTTGAAATTTCGAAAAAAAATCACGTTCTTTGCAACCTGTTTTTAGAAAGCGAATAAACTGATTTAGAAAATGTCGAGAATTTGTCAAATTACAGGAAAAACTGCAATGGTTGGAAATAATGTTTCCCACTCCAAACACAGAACAAAAAGAACTTTCGATGTGAACCTGTTCGATAAGAAACTTTTTCTTCAGGAAGAAAACCGTTGGGTCAATCTTCGGGTATCAGCTGCCGGAATAAGATTGATCAATAAGGTAGGACTGAAAAAAGCATTGGAAGAAGCCAAAACCAAAGGTTACATTAAAACATTTTAATATAAGCACATCAGGATATGGCAAAGAAAGGTAACAGAATACAGGTAATTCTTGAGTGCACAGAACACAAGAATAGTGGTTTACCCGGAATTTCAAGGTATATCACCACCAAAAACCGGAAGAACACTCCAGAACGGCTTGAAATGAAAAAATTCAATCCCGTTCTTAAAAAAGTAACCGTACATCGTGAAATAAAATAGTACACCATGGCAAAGAAAGTAATCGCAACATTAAAGACCGGAGCAGGTAAATCCTTTGCAAAGTGCATTAAAATGGTGAAATCACCCAAAACCAATGCATACATGTTTAAGGAAGAAATTGTCCATATGGACCATGTAAAAGACTTCTTTACTGAAAAATAGATATCTTTACTCAATAAAAAATGTGGCTTTCTTTATATGAAGAAAGCCTTTTTTTTTACATTACAATCGTTCTACTGAAACACCCTTATATGGCACTATTTGGATTATTCGGAAAGCAAGAAAAGGAAGATCTGAGCCGGGGTCTTGAGAAGACCAAGGAAAGTGTTGTGAAAAGAATTTCCAGGGCAGTGATTGGAAAGTCTTCAGTGGATGAAGAAGTACTTGATAACCTGGAAGAGGCTTTGATTTCTTCGGATGTGGGTGTTAATACAACACTTAAAATCATTAAGCGGTTGCAAAACCGGGTAAACCGCGATAAGTATCTAAATACCAGTGAACTCAATCATATTTTAAGAGAGGAGATTACCGCACTTCTTGCTGAAAATAAATCTGATCACCCTGTTGATTTTGCTGCTCCGCTTCCCCATAAACCATACGTAATTATGGTTGTTGGTGTGAATGGCGTTGGAAAAACCACAACCATCGGAAAACTGGCATGGCACTATAAAAATGCCGGAAAAAAAGTACTTCTTGGAGCAGCTGATACATTCCGTGCTGCTGCAGTTGATCAGCTTACCATTTGGGCCGATAGAGTGGGCGTTCCTATTGTAAAACAGCAAATGGGAAGTGACCCTGCATCAGTAGCCTTTGATACTGTAAATTCTGCAAAAGCAGGACAATCAGACCTTGTGATCATTGACACTGCTGGTCGTCTCCATAATAAGACCAACCTCATGAACGAACTTTCCAAAATCAAGCGTGTTATTCAGAAAGTTGTTCCTGATGCACCACATGAAGTGTTATTGATTCTGGATGGTTCAACCGGTCAAAATGCCTTTGAACAAGCTAAACAATTTACTGAAGCAACGCAGGTTAATGGATTGGTTATTACTAAATTAGATGGAACAGCCAAGGGTGGGGTAGTTATTGGTATTTCCGATCAGTTTAACATTCCTGTGCGTTATATCGGCATCGGTGAGAAACTTGAGCACCTCCAGATTTTCGACAGAGAAGACTTTGTTGAAACGCTCTTTTCTGAAAAATAATCCGCCTTTTTCACTTTCCACAACCATTGTATTGCAAGAAAGAATATATTTGATCCCGACATCAAATCATTTACTATGCATATATTCCGAACCAAGCCGGTTGACCAGCTTCTCCTGGAGGCTGGTGATAAAGAACACGGACTCAGGCGGGCACTTAGCGGAACCAGTCTGGTTACACTGGGAATCGGTGCTATAATAGGAACGGGAATTTTCGTTCTTACCGGCACTGTAGCTGCAAATTATGCAGGACCTGCACTGGTATTATCATTTATTATATCGGCCTTGGGATGCGTTTTTGCAGGCCTCTGTTATGCTGAATTCGCATCCATGATCCCTATTTCAGGCAGTGCGTATACATATTCCTATGCTACCCTGGGCGAGTTTATTGCATGGATTATTGGATGGGATCTCATACTTGAATACCTTTTTGCTTCTTCTACAGTTGCTGTCGGATGGTCGGGATATATGGTGAGTTTTCTCGGAGATTATGGTTTGAACATCCCGGCTCAGCTTTGCAGCGCCCCCATTGATTACATTAAAGGGGAAGGATGGATATTAACAGGAAGCATTGTGAATTTTCCTGCAGTGTTTATCATTGCCCTGATGTCAACACTGTTAGTTATTGGCATCCGTGAATCAGCAAGATTTAATAACCTGATAGTGGCCGTAAAAGTTATTGTTATATTGCTCTTTATCGGTTTTGGACTGTCATTCATTGATACTTCCAATTGGAAACCTTTTATTCCGCCCAATCCTACAGGTGAGTTTGGAAATTTCGGATTTACCGGAGTATTGCGTGGAGCTGCGGTTATTTTCTTTGCCTATATTGGTTTTGATGCTGTTTCTACCGCTGCCCAGGAAGCCAAAAATCCACAACGCGATATGCCCATTGGAATATTAGGCTCACTTTTTGTTTGTACAATTTTATATGTTTTGGTCGCCGGAGTGCTGACAGGTATAGTTCACTATACAGAATTGAATGTTCCGGCACCTCTGGCTTTAGCCATTGATAAAACAGGTGATGCATTACTGTGGCTCAGGCCAATGATTAAAATTGGCGCTATCGCCGGATTAAGCTCAGTGATACTGGTGATGTTAATGGGACAGCCGAGAATCTTTTTTACTATGGCCAATGACGGCCTCTTGCCAAAAAGCTTTTCAAAAGTGCATCCGCGGTTTCGCACGCCTTATGTAACCACCATTGTTACAGGTGCTGTCGCTTGCTTTGTAGCTGGAATTCTGCCCATTAATATACTGAGTGAACTGGTATCCATCGGAACCCTTCTGGCATTTACAATTGTTTGCATCAGCATTATTGTACTCAGAAAAAAACGTCCTGACATACATCGACCCTTTAAAACTCCTCTGGTGCCATTTATACCCATTATCGGTGCAGTTATTTGCCTGATGCAGATGATGAGTTTGCCCTGGGAAACCTGGGAGCGACTGATTATATGGATGATAATAGGACTGGTGATTTATTTTACTTATGGTATTAGGAAAAGCAGGCTGGCCAAAAAATGAAGGTACGATCTGATAAAAGCACCTATATTAAGGTCATTACTTTAGGATGTTCTAAAAATCGCGTGGATTCTGAAGTGCTTTTAAGGCAACTTCAGGCCAATGACATCCGGGTAATTCATAGCGAAGATGAAAGAGGAGAACAGGCCCGGATTGTGGTTATCAATACCTGTGGCTTTATAAAGGATGCCAAGCAGGAATCCATTAACACCATTCTTGAGGCCATCAATGCCCGCAAAAAGGGCTCCATTAACCATGTTCTGGTTATGGGCTGCCTGTCGCAGCGTTATAAAAAAGAATTGGAAAATGAAATCCCGGATGTTGATAAGTATTTTGGAGTAAACGACTTAGAGTCGGTTATTAAACATTTACATTTAGATTATAAAAAGGATCTGGTGAGTGACCGCCTGGTTACAACCCCATCTCATTATGCTTACCTGAAAATATCTGAAGGATGCGACAGGAGATGTTCTTTTTGTGCCATTCCTTTGATCAGGGGCAAACATGTTTCCCGGCCGTTGGAATCACTGGTTCAGGAAGCCAAAAATCTGGTTTTACAGGGTGTTAAGGAGATCATAGTAATTGCTCAGGATATTACCCGTTATGGTACAGACTTATATGGCAGGCGGGCTTTACCTGAATTACTGGAACAACTGTCTGATGTGAAAGGCATTGAATGGATTCGCCTGCATTATGCTTATCCGGCCGGCTTTCCCAAAAAGGTCATCCGGATTATGAAAGAAAGAGATAACATCTGCAAGTACCTGGATATTCCTTTTCAACACAGCAGCGATGTAGTATTGAGACTGATGAAACGAGGGCACAACCGTCAGCAGAACTATGATCTGATTAATTACATACGTACTCAAATTCCTGATATTACATTACGTACCACCTTAATTACAGGCCATCCGGGGGAGACAAAAAAAGAATTTGACGAATTACGAAGGTTCGTAACGGAAATACAGTTCGACAGGCTGGGGGTGTTTACTTATTCTGAGGAAGATGATACGTACGCCGCGAAAAATTATAAAGATACCCTTGCAGAACGCATCAAAAAGGAGCGCGCTGACATGCTGATGGAATTGCAGCAAAACATATCAAAAAAATTGAATGATAATAAGATAGGTAAAATAATTAAAGTTATAGTTGATGGTAAGGAAGGAGATTTTTACACCGCCCGTTCAGAGTCTGATTCACCTGAAATAGACAATGAAATTCTGATTCCCGTGAGTACACCCCATGTAAAAATTGGAGATTTTTACCGGGTTCAGGTTACAGATGCTGCTGAGTTCGACCTGTTCGCTACCATTCTGTAGAGACCGTTCAAAAAAAAAGACGCCATTCATGGCGTCTCTGCAACATATTATAAAAATAAATTACTCCGTAGCCTCATCATCGACATCCTCGATGGTTGCACTGGTTGCAGCTTCTGCTGCAGGCAAAACCTTCATCATCACTTCTTCCTTCTTTTTATTGAAGCTGATGACAATCTTATCTCCTTCACGCATATTTGATTTAATAATCACCTCTGCCATAGGATCTTCCAGATATTTCTGAATGGCTCTCTTCAGAGGCCTGGCTCCAAACTGAATATCGAAGCCTTTTTCTGCAATAAAATCTTTTGCTGCTTCTGACATTTTTATCTGATAGCCCATTGCAATGATTCTGCTATACAATCCCTTCAATTCAATATCAATAATCTGGTGAATATCTTCTCTGGTCAAGGTATTAAAGATGATCACATCGTCGATTCTGTTCAGAAATTCCGGCGAAAAAGCTTTTTTTAAAGCGTTCTGAATAACACTTTTGGTGTATTCATTGGAAGTTTCCTCTTTGGAACGTGTGGTAAAACCAACACCCTGGCCAAAATCTTTCAACTGCCGGGTTCCAATGTTAGAAGTCATGATTACAATGGTATTTCTGAAATCCACCCTGCGGCCCAGGCTGTCAGTTAATTGTCCCTCGTCCAATACCTGCAACAGAATATTATAGACATCAGGATGCGCCTTTTCAATTTCATCGAGCAGCACAACGCTGTATGGACGTCTTCTCACCTTTTCAGTGAGCTGGCCACCTTCTTCATACCCAACATAACCCGGAGGCGCTCCAACAAGACGCGATACGGAAAATTTCTCCATATACTCACTCATGTCAATGCGAATCAGGTTATTGTAGGAATCGAACAGATACTGAGCCAGAACTTTAGCGAGTTGGGTTTTACCAACACCGGTGGGACCAAGGAATATAAAGGTTCCAATAGGCTTGTTCGGGTCTTTCAATCCGGCTCTGTTTCGCTGAATGGATTTTACGACTTTGTTAATGGCTTCATCCTGACCGATTACACTGCCTTTAAGCTCATTTCCCATTTTCAGCAGTCTTTGGCCTTCTTCAAGTGCAATACGTTGAACCGGAACGCCCGTCATCATGGCTACTACTTCAGCTACCTTTTCAGCGTCAACAGTCTGGCGGTTACGGGTTAGTTCTTTTTCCCATTTATTCTTTTCATCATCGAGCGACTCAAGAAGTTCTTTTTCCTTATCCCGGAAGCTTGCTGCTTTTTCAAAATTCTGATTCTTTACAGCTTTTATTTTTTCCTTCTTGGTTTCTTCTATCTTCTTTTCAAGTTCAATGATCTTCTCAGGAACATGAATATTGGAAATATGAACTCTTGATCCGGATTCATCCAATGCATCAATGGCCTTGTCCGGGAGATGCCTGTCGGATATATACCGGTTGGTAAGTTTAACACAAGCGTCAATGGCCTCATCTGTATAAATTACATTGTGATGATCTTCATAACGCTCTTTAATGTTATTCAGAATTTCAACGGTTTCTTCCGGTGAGGTCGGTTCCACCATCACTTTTTGAAAGCGGCGTTCCAAAGCACCGTCCTTTTCAATATGCTGACGGTATTCATCCAGGGTAGTTGCGCCAACACATTGAATATCTCCACGTGCCAGGGCAGGTTTTAACATGTTGGCAGCATCCAGTGATCCGGTAGCTCCGCCAGCTCCGACAATGGTATGTATCTCGTCAATAAACAAAACAATATTGGAAGTCTTTGAAAGTTCATTCAGAATGGCTTTCATACGCTCTTCAAACTGTCCACGGTATTTTGTTCCGGCAACAATTGCAGCCAAATCAAGCGTAACAACTCTTTTGCCAAATAATACTCTTGAAACCTTCTTTTGAATGATCCGCAGCGCTAAACCTTCTACAATTGCTGATTTACCAACGCCGGGTTCGCCAATAAGAATTGGGTTATTCTTTTTGCGGCGGCTGAGAATCTGGGCAAGCCGTTCGATTTCTTTCTCACGGCCAACAATAGGATCAAGCCTGTCTTCTTCAGCTGCTTTAGTCAGGTCCGTCCCAAAATTATCCAGCACGGGAGTTTCAGAATTGGATTTTGCACCTGACTCAGGATTGGAACCTTTTCCACCCTGAGATCCAAATGATCCCATGGGTTCATCATCTTCATGCGGGTAATCTGCACGGGGTTCGTTGTCTTCTGAATCTGCCATATGCTCGTGAAGAAGTTCTTTTCTTACTTTTTCATAATCGATATTGTGATCGAACATAACACGGGCAACAGAGGTGTTTTCATCTTTTATGATGGCCAGCAGCAAATGCCCGGTATCAATGGTACTTTTCTTAAGAGATTTTGCCTCCAGATAAACCAGTTTTAAAATCCGTTCAGATGTTTTTAATAAAGGTACATTATCTGTATCAGTTATTTTAATTGGTCCTGTAGGCGTTATAATGGCTTCAACATCTTTTTTCAACTGGTATAAATTGGCCCCAAGAGAAACCAGAATATCAATGGCAACACCTTCTCCTTCACGCAGAATTCCCAATAGCATGTGTTCGGGTGCTATTTCATTGTTTCCCAGCCTTATCGCCTCTTCCTTGCTAAAGGATAAGACATCTTTTATTCGTTGCGAAAATTTTGCATCCATATATTTTATAACTCCAGGTTCTTATTTCTATTATATAGCAAATATACGAATTAATTGTTTAAGGTTTTTAACAGCATTTGTTAATATAATCAATGAAAAAAAAACGTTAAAACGGCATTAAATGCCTACTTTAGCAATCTTGTTTCAGAGCATCAAACTCTGAATTATTTCACTTAGTATAAGTATCATAGAAAATGGCTGACGGAGAAAAAATTATTCAGATTAACATAGAAGAGGAAATGAAATCCGCTTACATCGATTATTCGATGTCGGTTATTGTTTCCCGTGCTTTACCTGATGTCAGGGATGGATTAAAACCTGTTCATCGCAGGGTTTTATTTGGTATGCAGGACTTAGGCGTATATTCTAACAAACCATATAAAAAATCCGCTCGTATTGTAGGGGAAGTACTTGGTAAATACCACCCGCATGGCGACTCTTCAGTATATGAGGCAATGGTGCGCATGGCCCAGGATTGGTCGCTCCGGTATCCGCTTGTTGAAGGACAAGGAAACTTTGGCTCCATGGACGGCGATAGTGCAGCCGCCATGAGGTATACAGAAGCCAGGCTCAGAAAGATTGCAGAGGAAATGCTGGTTGATATCGACAAGAATACAGTGGATATGCAACTCAATTTTGATGATACCCTGGAGGAACCTACAGTATTGCCATCAAAAATTCCCAATCTTCTCGTTAACGGAGCATCAGGAATAGCAGTAGGTATGGCTACAAATATGCCGCCTCATAATCTTACTGAAGTATGTAAAGCCACCATCGCGTATATAGATAATTATGATATTACGACAGAAGAACTGATGGTTCATATAAAGGGACCGGATTTTCCAACAGGCGGTATCATATACGGATACCAGGGAATTCGTGAAGCTTTTGAAACGGGCAGGGGAAGGATCGTCATGAGAGCCCGTACAGAAATTGAGGTAACCTCCAGCGGCAGGGAAGTGATTGTAGTTAAGGAAGTACCGTATCAGGTAAATAAAGCCGAAATGATCAAGAGAATTGCCGAACTGATCAATGAAAAGAAAATTGAAGGCATTTCCTATATAAACGATGAGAGTGACCGTAATGGCGTTCGCATCGTGATTATTTGTAAAAAAGAAGCACAATCAAGCGTAGTACTCAATAACCTTTACAAGCATTCACAACTTCAAAGCACATTTAATGTAAACAACATCGCACTGGTGCATGGCCGCCCTAAAATGCTTTCATTAAAACTAAGCATCAAATATTTTGTGGAGCACAGGCATGAAGTTGTCATTCGTCGTACCAAATTTGATCTTGAAGAATCAGAAAAGAAAGCTCATATTTTAGAAGGATTGCTGATTGCCCTTGATAATATTGACGCTGTAATCACATTAATCAGGGCATCAAAAAATGTGGACGAAGCACGTGATGGTTTGATGCAATCTTTCAATTTAAGTGAAGCTCAGTCCAAAGCAATCTTGGAAATGAGACTTCAACGGCTTACCGGATTGGAAAGAGATAAAATCAAGGCCGAATACGACGAGCTTCTGAAGGCCATCGCATACCTTAAAAGTCTGTTGGCCGATGAAAGCCTTAGAATGCAGGTAATTAAAGATGAACTGAACTCGATGATAGAGCAATACGGCAATGAAAGAATCACTTCCATTATTCCTGATGAAGGAGAGTTTAATCCGGAAGATTTCTATGCCGATGACGAGATGATCATTACAGTATCTCATTTAGGATATATAAAACGTACTCCTTTAAGCGAATTTAAAACACAGGCACGGGGAGGCAAAGGATCGAAAGGCTCTGAAACCCGAGATGAAGATTACCTGGAGCATATGTATTCTGCTACCATGCACAATACCATGCTTTTCTTTACGGAAAAAGGTCGTTGTTTCTGGTTGAAAGTATACGAAATCCCTGAAGGCACAAAAACTTCAAAGGGCAGGGCTATTCAAAATCTGTTAAGCATTGAACAGGGCGATAAAGTGAAAGCCTTTATCAATCTTAAGAGCCTTGTAGATACCGATTATATCAGCAACAATTTTATCGTGCTGTGTACCAAAAAAGGGGTGATTAAAAAGACTTCCCTTGAAGCATATTCGCGTCCAAGACAAAACGGGATTAATGCCATTAACATTCGTGAAGGCGATAGTTTGCTGGAAGCACAACTCACCAATGGTAAAAACGAAATTCTTATTGCAGTTCGTTCCGGAAAAGCCATCCGGTTTAATGAAAGCACGGTAAGGCCTATGGGAAGAACAGCATCCGGTGTAACAGGAATACGGTTCTCAGATAGTTCAAATGAAGTAATTGGTATGATCTGCATTGATGATCCATCCAAATCGGTGCTGGTAGTTTCCGAAAACGGATATGGAAAACGCACAGAATTAGACGATTACAGGATTACCAATCGGGGAGGGAAGGGTGTTAAAACCATTAATGTCACCACTAAAACAGGTTTATTGATTGCTATTAAATCAGTTACCGACAATGATGACATCATGATTATTAATAAATCCGGATTGACCATCCGCCTGGCTGTTGCAAATCTGAGACTGATGGGACGAGCCACACAAGGTGTCCGGTTAATCAATATTAAGAGCGGTGATTCGATTGCTGCAGTTACTGATGTTGTTGCTGCCAGTGAAGAAGACGATAAGGAAGCACTTGATAATGTAGAGGATAATGATAGCTCAACACTCTAATATGCGGTGTTTTTTTGCACAATAAACAAATTGAATTTATATTTGGCAGAATTTTTGATCTAAACCAATAAAGAATTACTATCAACTTTAAAAAAAATCATATGAAGCGAATTAGTGTGTTTCTTGTTGCGTTGGTATTGTTTGCAGGTTTCAATGCGAAATCACAAACACCTGCCACCGGAGGAACAAGTGTACTGGATTATTCCGGTCTTACAAAGAAAATTCAGAAAAGCGATGAAGATCTGCTGAATGAAAAGAAAAATACCAAAGCTAAAACCTATACCTCCAGAGCTCAGGTATTTTTAGATGTTTATAACATCTATAACGACATTCTTGATCGGGGTATGGATCAGATGAGTGCAAAAATCTTTCTTAAAGAGCCGAGAGATATTCAAACAACACAAATTGGATCAGATAAGGTTGAGGTCTTTGTTTATGAGAGGGTAGATCTTAAGTTTATCAATGGAAGACTGGATAGCTGGACAGATAAAAATCCGATTCATCCGACTCCGCTGGTTGAAGCAAAAAAGGCTCTAGATAAAGCTGTTGAATTAAATGGTGACGGTAAAGCAGATGCTGACGTTAAAAAAACCGCACAAAATCTGAAAGCTGCTTATCAGAACGAAGCCGTCGTAAAATACGAAAGCAAGGAGTATAATGTCTCCTATAACAATTTTATGAATATGCTTGAAATCAACAAGCTGCCGGTAATGAAAAATCCCGTTGATACTGTTATCATCTATTTTGCCGGTCGTGCTGCTTTGGACGATAAGAACTATAATGAAGCTGTAAGATTGCTTGATCAGGCAGCTGCTTATAATTATCGTGATACCTTGTTACCCATATTCCGTAAACAGGCTTATTTTGGTAAAGGTGACACAGCAAAAGGTGTAGATGTTATTAAAGAAGGATTTCAGAAATATCCTGAAGAGCAAGCCATCATGATTGAGATGATCAATTACTATCTGGATGCCAATGAAGGTGATGAGGCATTAAAACTCATTGCAAAGGCCAAAGAAGGTGATCCTAACAATCCTTCCTATATGTTCACTGAAGGCACTTTATATGACAAGATGGGCAAATTCGATGAATCTGTTGCTGCTTATAAGGAATGCATCGCTAAAAATCCGGATTATCATTTTGCGCATTACAATCTGGGTGTTATGTATTACAACAGAGCTGTGAAAATATATGAAGAAGCTTCACACATTTCTGATAATGCCAGATTTGATGCCAAACAGGCAGAAGGAGATGAAGCAGTAAAATTAGCCATTCCTTACATGGAAAAAGTTGCTAACATAGATGGTGATGATCCTGCAAATTATGACACCAAAAAGTCAGCACTGGAAACTTTAAAAACCATTTATTACAGACTGAAAATGGAAGACAAACGGCAGGAGGTAATTGAAAGACTCAAAGAACTTTAATCGTATTAAATAGATCAAAAAAGGGAAGACATCAAAATCTTCCCTTTTCTTTCATATTTTCTATTTAACATAATATTAATTATCGGTCCATAATTCTGATTTTTATTTGAATCGCTTAGGTCCACAGGAAACCATCCATAAACCATTTGTTGATTTGTTGATCATTATTGTCCGGTATATTTATATATCGTCCCATACGGGACTTTGTTTTAATGTGAATTCATTTTCTACCAATATTAAGTCCCTACGGGACAACCCTGTTAGAGCCCGTCTCGTTTTTGCGGAAACCTATATCGTTAGAAAGAAATGTGACCTTGAACCCAATGATATGGTTCCGTTAGAGCCTGTCCCGCTTGTGCGGGAAACCAAATATTGGTAGAAAAAAAGGTACCGCTAAAACCTAAAAGTCCCGTAGGGACGATATAAATATTGATCTTTAAGAAATCTTACAAATTTTCTCCGGACAACAGTGATTTGTTGATTCAATACCTGATAAAGTACATTCAGGTAATAATTAATAGAAATTTTTCCATCCAATTCTGATGATACCAAGGCTCTTTACAAGAAATTCCATGCCTTCCGTCATTCACAGCCACACCAGCTCCGCGTTTTGTCACGGCCACCGCACGGTGCTTTGATTTTTGCCAACGTACACGAAATTTCTATTGCTTCTTCACATAATATAAATAACTAAGGATGAGCTACAACACACTCCACTCCCTCTGCCCGCTTGTCACTTGTCACTTGTCACTCCGCAAAAATAATGTAATAGAAGAATCCGAATTTTATACCCTATCCCCTCCGGGGAAAGATGTTTGTATACACGACATGAGCTACAATACCTTAACCGCTCCGGGGTATGTATTGCCTTTGTTGCAAAGTGTTACTGAATGTAGCAACCTGGCTACAGCGTGTGCGGAGCAAAATAAAAAATACCATATCCGACGGCCAGCCGATCAAACGAAGTCGAGGCACGAGACGGAGTGCGTTCTGGCCGTATGCCTTTTTTGGTTACTTTTTGTGGCGACAAAAAGTGACAAGAAAAGAGCAATTTATCTGCAGCGGCGTCCTTTTCAAATTATATAAATAAAAAAAGGACGAGTGATACCCACTCGTCCCTCGTCCCTCGTCCCTTGTCACTAATTTACTGCAGCTTCGCCGGTCCCAGAAACTCCGGTGTACGCGTCATTTTGCAGGAAGCAGAATCTTTTATGACATCAAATATCATATACTCAGGAATTGCAGTGGTATATGGAGTCCATTTACCGGGTTCTGCTCCGTTTGGATCGCCGAACTTGACGAAGTTTGTCCAGTAATCTACAATACTCAAACTTAAGGCGTCATCTGCTTTTGTAAAGGGTCTCCAGCTGTGCCTTAACGAATGAAATACATACCACAAATCGGAAGAGTGAAAAGCTCCCGATGTTGTGTCGCCCGGCAGCTGACGTGAAAACAAATAGGCATATGCCGGTTTGTCGCTTTCTTTCTCCCGTAACAGGCAAAAATCTGCCACATCCTGACGCATATCAAACATATCATTGGCCGTGAAACCAAAAATGTAAGGAACGTCGGCAATCTCATCCTTGCGGGCTAATTCGCTGAATGTTCCGGTAAGGAAATAATTGTCGATTACAGGACCCAGGAATATCCGTGTCTTTGTTGTATCAGAATATGTTTTGGCCATTTTGGTAAGCTCATCAAACGAAAGTGCGCGCATATCCTGAAGCGTGGTTTTTCCAAAGAAATCCATCATGGCTTTATTCATTATCTGTGCCGTATCCAGAGGAAGACCCGGGCGCCTGTCGCTTAATCCGCCTCCGCTCATGCTGATAGCCTTGCTTATAATAGCTTTGGATTTTGGCGAGGCACAAAGCGACTGAACACTGCCGGCCCCGGCGCTCTGACCAAAGATGGCGATGTTATTGGGGTCACCGCCAAACTGTTCAATGTTTTTTTGAATCCATTTCAGTGCAGCTGCCTGGTCCATTAATCCATAGTTGCCTGAAACGCCATTGGGACTTTCTTCAGATAAAAGAGGATGTGAAAAGAATCCGAAGACACCCAGACGGTATGTAACAGATACGAATACAACACCTCTTGATGCCCAATCTTCTCCCCCATCCATTTCGGGTTCAAAACCGAAGCCTTCACGATAGCCACCCCCATGTATCCACATGGCGACAGGAAGTTTCATATCGGTTTTACCAGCTGCAGATGTCCATACATTCAGATAAAGGCAGTCTTCATTGAAAGGAACGGATCCGCTGGCATGCCATTCCCGGCCATAGAAGCTGTTGGAATCCCAGGTCACCTGCATGGCAGCTGCACCAAATGAATCAGCTGTCATGACGCCTTCCCAAGGAACAACCGGCTGGGGTTCTTTCCAGCGCAAATCGCCTACAGGAGGCGCAGCAAATGGAATGCCTTTATAGGCAATAATTCCTTTAGTTGCGGTTTCTACTCCGATTACCTTGCCACCTTCAATAGTCAGTATGGGGTTCGAACGATCGCAGGAACTGAACACAAACGTGGAAATTATTAATACCAGGAATAATAGTTTTTTCATAAGATTTTTGAATTTTTGTTTATGAATAAGGAAGAAGTATAAATCAACATTTCATAATAAATATATTAAAAAAACAAGTGGTAATTGCAGAATCATTCATTTGGAAACAGCGGCACAGATACACCTGCCTGGATTCCCACCTGGTACATTTCGTACTCAATGTTTGAGAATTCCTTAACAAAAATGCTCTTAAAGCCTACCTGCAAACGGCTCCATAATGACACCCGATGATACATCCGATACTGAAACCCGATCAACAACCCTGCATCCCATTTGTCCATATAGTCGTTGAAATCGTATTGAGTATTGGCCACATTGGGTAATTGTGCATTATCCGTAATGGCTTTATCGTCGGAAAGCACACCGTTTATTCCTTTAGTCCGGAAAGAGCCATCAAGGATACGCGAATAATAGATTCCCGGCATAAATGTCCATTTTGAATTGATTTGATACGCTGCCAATATGGGAAATTCGATGCACTGAATTCTGATTTTTGTGCTCGTTTCACCTGAAAAATATAAAACATCCACGTGGTTATCAAAGAAAAAAGGCTGACTGCGAACATCCGCTTTTGCGGAAAAAGCCAGTGTGTGATAGCTTACTTCAAATTCCAAATTCCACCTTTCGGAAAGGCGGTATTTCACTCCCAGTCCTATATTCGGATTAATCCTGGGCGTCACCCTGGAACCGTTTGGAATATCTGAAAAGGGGTACGGAATGGCAAATCCCATATTGACACCAAGTATAGGCGCTATTTGCCATTTTAAAGGCTGGGCATGGATCATGAGGGGAAAAAGCAACCCGATCAGTACGGCAATTTTTTTCATATCAGTTCCGGAAAGTTATCATTGCGATTGGTTATTCATTATAAATGAGCACCACATTGTCAATTTTCAGGGTACTGCCTACAGCCCCGGTAAAGAGGTCTCCATCTTTACTGGAGGCAAAAACAACGGTTATATGGGTTGGTTTTTGAGACGACTGATATACAAAGGGAATAGAAATCCGCTTCATTTCCGGTTGGAGAGCACCCGAAACTATTTCAGCCCGGGCTAATTCAGTAATCTGTTCGCCATCCCGCGCTTCAAGCATCGCATAGGCTGTAAAACAATCCGACCCGGCAATGTCGGTTACCGTAAATCCGCCAAAGATGCTGGAGGGATCATTGAGCGTGGCACGCACATATCTGCTGCCCGGCTGATACGAATATTCAAATTGGATGGAATCGGGCTGCAGGATGAACGGAATGCCGAATTGTGTGGCTTTTTTGGGATCGGTGGGATGATTGATGGCCCCGTTGATATCAAATTTTCCGGTAAACAACGTACCGGAAGTAACCGGAACCGATGATGTTTCTCCGGTAGAAATTTGCGCTAAGGTATTGCCCGGCAAAACAACCGGCTGGGTGCCATAAACGCTGTAAATGCTGGTTCCCTGATTAGCAGTTGCCCAGAAGGTGGTCGCCGCATTTTTGCCCGGTTCTTTATACGTATTACCGTTCAAACCCGACTTGGTAAACCAGTTCTCGAATCCGGCATCAGCAAGTTGGTTATCACGAATCAGAATGTAATAATCTTCCCTGGAACCATCCTCTGCAGTAATGGTATACTTAAAAGCATCATCCTTAGAATTAATTGTAACCGTTTCACCGGAAGCCGGAAATGAACTGGCTTCGGCAGACAGTACGGGAACTGCCGAAAACTGTACCGGAAAGGCCTCAGCGGGTATGCCCTCTTTAAAGAGCAGGTTAATTGTTTTATCCCGTTCTTCAATAATAACAGTATCGAGCGTATAACTATCCCAGCTCAAACCGGTAACTAATAAATCAGTCAAACGGGTGTCTCCTGATTGCTGCTCTTTTTTACAAGATGTTTGCAGGAACAGGAAGAGAAAGCCAACAGCAAAGAGAACTTTCATAGGTACAAATTTAAAAATTGAGGTTTTGCGATGCCGGATTACCCGGCAGTTTCAAAGCTAATCATTTTTGCCCAAATCCTGCGTTTTCACTGGGATTTATCCAAATAAACCGCCTATTGGTTTATTGTGTAAGCAAAAGAATAACAGACAAATAGCAGCCATTCTAAAGCGCCTTATGAAATTTCAAAATGAATGTTGTTCCCTTCCCTTCGGTACTTTTTACTTCAATGTGTCCCCTGTTGAGCTTCACAAATTCATATACCAGGTTCAATCCAAGTCCCACCCCCTTTTCTCTTTCGGTGCCAAACGTGCTTTTATTCTCTCTGAACTCAAACAACGTCGCAAGCCGGTCTTTTTCAATCCCAACACCGTTATCAGAAACCGTGATTACAGCCAGGGTATCAGATGTGGAAGCTGCATCGACTTTTACGGTACCGCTATTTCGTGTAAATTTCAGCGCGTTGCTGATCAGGTTTCTGACAATCATCATCATGCTGTTCCGATCGCCTTTAATAAACAAACCCGAATCAAGTTTCATTTCAAGCTTAATGCTCTTCAAAACAGCCACTGTCGAAAACAGCGTCATTACTTCCAGAATCACTTCTTTCAAGTCCAGCTTTTCTTCAGAATAAGGGATTTTCCCCTGCTGGTTTTGTGCCCAGTTCAGGAGATTTTCAAGCAATCCGGTAAGAGAAAATACAGTTTTATCGATATATTCTGAGATTTCATTCAGCATTTCGGGATTGTTTTCATCAATGCTCTCTTTGATCAGATGCGAAATGCCACCGATGGCACTGATAGGACTTCTTAAATCATGAGAAATCAGTGAAAAAAATTTGTCTTTGATGCGATTGAGTTCCTTAAGTTCCGAACTCTGTTTTTCGAGCAATGATCGCCTTTCATCCAGTACATCGTTCAATCGGCGCAGTTTTCTTAAGTTGGTGTAATAAAGGATCATCAACCAAACGGTAAGCAAAAGAATAAGGCCGAGACTGATGATCACAATTTGTTGAATGGTTCTGTTTTTTTCCAGCACATCCACTTCCGATTGTTTCCGGGCTACTTCAAATTCAGTTCTCAAATCAGCCATTTTCTGAACATTGGCATAATTTTTAATACTGTCATTCATGCTGATATACAACGATTGATAATGGCAGGCACTGTCATACCTTCCGGAAGCAATATATAGCTGTGCAAGTCTGTATGCAGCATCACGTTTGAATTCCATGATATCATTATCCCGGGCATAAACATATCCCTTTCGGGCATTGTCCAGGGCAGCGGGGATATTACCCTTATGCTGAAGAACCCGGGCATATTCAATCAGGTACTCTGTAACTGCATATTCATCGTGCAGGGGTTTGAGAATTCCAATGGCTGAAAGCAGGTTTTTTTCGGCCTTTTCCAGTTCCATTTTTTTTGAATATACCAGTCCCGCATTGCCCAGGCAATAGGCATATTGCTGACTGTATCCCAGTTTCCGGTAGATTTCAGCCGTTGAAGAAAACAATGAAAGCGCTGTATCATATTGTTTCATGCTGTATTGCGCATATCCCAAATTATGAAGCGCTGAGGCAAGGTTAACAGAATCTTTTTCGTTCCGGAAAATGGATATCGCATGTTTCAGATAGATGACCTCATTGCGATGATTCTCCTGCATATTGTAGGTTTCCGAAATGTAGGTATATACAGATGCCAACCCTATGTTGTTCCCCTCGGATTTATAGAGAGAGGCTGATTTAAGAAAACATTCCAGCGCCAGGGAAAGTTTACCTGAATTCAGATAACCAATTCCTTTCATTGCTGTGGGTGCGGCCAGGCTAAGATCCAGTTCGTCAGCCAGCTTAATTGCAAGGTTGCTGTAATGAATGATTAAGTCCGCATCATCAGCGTTTTGTGCAATATCACATAACACATCATATTTGGCCCTTTCGTCGGGAACGACATTTTTCTCAATCAGTTGAATCAGGCTGTCTGCTTCACGATTGCCTGCAATCAGCGGTGAATGAATTGCCAGAAACAGGGCAACACAAAACATAGCAGGGAAAATTCTGATCATCCTTCGGGATCTGGGAGTTTGATGCGGATATAAGGATCAAGGATCTGGCTTTTTCCATTGCAGAGAACATATTCTATTAGATATGCTTCTTCCCCCTTGGCATCTTTGGGTATGTGAAGTACAAAATGCCTGCAGAACAATTTTTTAACCGGCTCCCGGCCGAAAATATTGCTCTTGGCTGCTTTTGCCGCGATCCGTTTAATGGCTTTAATGCCACTTTTATAATCGGGTTTCCATATAATGGTATCACCCGGATGAACCACTGTAATCAGATCATCAATCGCACCGTTTCGGTTTGAGTCGAACATGGCCAGACGAAGTCTGTCCCCTTGTTCAATTGATCGGAGATAAATGCTTACTGTGCTCATAGTTATAGGAGTAGATTGGTTTGAAAAACAGAACAGGTTGATAACTAAATTACATAAAGAATGATAACATGCAAAACATGTTATCATTATTTTGCATTTTATGGCATATATTTTGAAATGGTAATGAAAATCAATCCTATGAAAAAGAGCAGCAGGTTAATAATGGTTTGTATGGTGGCATTGTTGTTTCCATTGGGTTCTCAGGCGCAGTTTCTTAAAAAAATAGCCAAAGCACTGGGTTCCTCTTCTTCTTCGGTTTATACCGAAGCAGAAGCTGCGGATGCTATCAGGCAGGCACTGATCAATGGAACAGATAAAGGAGTGAGCACCGTATCGGTTATTGATGGTTATTTTATGAATCCTGAGATTAAGATTCCTTTTCCTCCTGAAGCCGTCACCATTGAAACCAGACTCAGATCTGTGGGACTGGGAAAACAGGTTGATAAGGCTGTGTTGTCCATTAACCGGGCAGCTGAAGATGCCGCAAAAGAAGCAAAACCTATTTTTGTCGCGGCAATTAAAGGAATGAGCATTACTGATGCGATTCAAATTGTCACAGGTAAAGAAAATGCCGCTACAGAATACCTTAAGAAAACCACAACTTCAGAACTTAAGGCAAAATTTGAACCGATGATCCAAAATTCACTGAATAAAGTAAACGCCACCCGCTATTGGTCCGATGTTATGAATACATACAACAAAATTCCTTTGGTGCAGAAAATGAATCCCGATCTCACTGCATATGTGACAGACAGAGCTATCGAGGGATTATTTGTAATGATAGCCAAAGAAGAACTTCGTATCCGTAAAGACCCTGTTGCACGAACCACAGATCTGCTTAAGAAAGTATTTGGAAGCAAGTGATTCAATGTCCATCGTAACTTATAAGGTCTGATTTCAGTATAACATGCAAAAAAAGACATGCTGAAATTCAGGCTTTTTTTTCAGGTTGCAGGAATCTCCATCCTGGCATTTTCTTCCTGTAATCCTTTAAAAGAGTATTTTAAAGATCCTGATCCAGAACCACTTATTGAAACAATACATACTGCAACTTTAACCGGTTACGCTGTATCGGCTGCCATGGGCAAAATGAGCGGAGCCAATCCTTCTGATGAGACCTATTATGAAAGAAGCACAGGCAATTTTCCTTGTATTACTAAATTGATCCTAAGCATGGAGGATGATTATGGATATCCATTTCTCGATAATAAAGCCTCCCATATCACTGTAGTTGGATTATGGTCAGACGCCAATACAGCCATTTTCTCCCTGCTTTATACCGATTATAACAGTGTTACACAAACCATCAGCTTTTTAGGTATACAGACTGTTCCGGCAATTCGTGATGGAAATAATATAGAAATTTTATTGGCTACACAGGACATCCGGCTGAATCCGGATCAACATGCGTTGTTTAGTTTAGATCTGAGTACATTTGAGTTTGAAAGCGAACTTCTGAAACTCGATTTGCCCAGGCCCAATGATGTATATGTCGCGGTGGAGCAAAGTGCCTATTTTATTGATGTTAATACGAATGGGACGCTGGGAATTGAATCAGATGACCGGTATACAATATGTGGTGGCGGGCAGTTGTTGGAAGTGCAAAACAGGGAGACTGAAATCGTTCAGCAGGCCATGATAGATGTAAGAATCAATCCATCCTGCAATTTATGTCCCATTAGCGGAAACAGCATTCTAAGAGTTATTGATATTGAAGATCACAGTCTTCCTGAACTTGGAACCACTGTGTTTGAATTCAATGATGACTGCGATGCTGATGCTCATGTATATGTAGCCACAGGTATTTATGCCGGAGCAAACGGAAAAAATATACCATTTCGCCTGTAAGGCAAACAGCTTCCTTTTCTAATTATACTATCTTAGTGGCATAAACCTTTTTAAATGGCAATTAAGGGCTTATGGCGCCGCAAATCCCTTGAAGGAATTCTTCAGGATGAATCCGAAAAAGCATCTGAATTTCGCTTAAAACGTTCGTTGGGAGTAAGAGATCTCACCGCTTTTGGCATAGCTGCTATTGTTGGGGCCGGTATTTTTTCCACAATCGGTAACGCCGCAGCAAACGGGGGGCCTGCTATCAGCCTGCTCTTTGTTTTTACAGCCATAGCATGCGGCTTTTCTGCTCTTTGCTATGCGGAATTTGCTTCGAGGGTTCCGGTTTCCGGTAGCGCTTATACCTATGCTTACTACTCTCTTGGGGAACTTATTGCATGGATCATTGGATGGGATTTGCTTCTGGAATATGCCATTGGAAATATAGCCTGTGCGATTTCCTGGTCGGATTATTTCACTGAATTTGTAAAAGGATTTGGATGGAATTTTCCCGAATACCTTTCAATGGATTATTTCTCAGCTTATAAAGCGCATACGATCGTGAATCAAACAGAGAACATTTCAAAATTACCTGATACCATATTACAGGCTGCAGGTGCATGGAATGCTGCGCCAATATTAGGAAACATCAGACTGATTGCAGATGTTCCCGCCCTGTTTATTGTATTTGTAATTACCTGTATTGTTTTTGTGGGAATTAAGGAATCAAAAACAGTAAATAATATCATGGTCATCCTAAAACTGCTCGTGGTTTTCGGAGTGATCGTAATTGGTTCCTTTTATGTGCATCCTGAGAATTGGAGTCCCTTTGCCCCGAAAGGTGTTTCAGGAGTCTTAAAAGGGGTAAGCGCAGTTTTTTTTGCTTTTATCGGTTTTGATGCGATATCAACTACTGCGGAAGAATGTAAAAATCCAACACGCGACCTTCCACGTTCCATTTTTTATTCTCTGGCTATTTGTACCGTGTTATATGTTTTAATAGCACTGGTATTAACGGGAATGGTTCATTATTCAGAATTGGGTGTAGGAGACCCGCTTGCTTACGTATTTAAGAAAATCGGAATGAGCTGGATTGGAGGGATCATTGCGTTCTCGGCATTAATTGCAATGGCAGGAGTTATCCTGATTTTTCAGTTGGGGCAGCCCCGGATATGGATGAGCATGAGCAGGGACGGGTTACTTCCTAAAGCATTCTCAAGAATTCACAGGCGTTTTAGAACCCCTTCCTTTGCGACAATTGTAACCGGTATTGTGGTTGCTGTTCCGGCTTTATTTATGAACCTGACGGAAGTAACAGATCTGACCAGCATCGGGACGCTCTTTGCATTTATTATTGTATGCGGAGGGATACTGGTCTTACAGAAAAAGAAGGAGGATGCAAATACCGGCGGCCGGTATAAAGTCCCTTACATTAATGGTAAATGGCTTATTCCTGCACTGTTTATTGCAGCAATCATCATAAATCTATTGTATTACAGGAACTTTTGGGAAGGTTTCTTTACACCTGAAATTCAATTTTGGGAAAAAGCACCTTCAGTCATTTTTGGAACCATCTTTCTGGTGATGGCCATAATCACTTACAGGCAAAAATTGTCTGCAATACCTGTAATGGGTTTGTTGAGCTGCATTTACTTAATGACCAAATTGGGAATTACCAATTGGATGCGGTTCTCGATATGGTTGGGATTGGGATTGATCGTTTATTTTGCCTTTGGCAAAAGAAACAGCAGGTTGGAATAATTTAGAACTCTCTGTATTCAGGAGCTGTAATTACCAGATATCCTAAAACAAAAAGGGAAATTGCCGGTACCAAAATAAGCAGTAATGTTGCCATGGTATTAGATTTTCTGTTTGTTTTTTAATTCATATCAAATATACGCAATTTCGTCAACGAAAGTTGCATGTTCGTCAAAATTATTTGAATAGAAGCAGCTATAAAATTGTTAATAACGCTATAACTTATTGATTAATAAGTTATTTAATTATCGAAAAAAATCATGAATTTTTTTGAATCAGCGTAAAAAATTTGCTCAAATTTTCACGGGTTTCCTCATCAAAATCACTAAAGCGGATTTCTTCTTTTTGAAGTTTGGTACAAAAATCACTTGCAAGGATCATTCTGGAAAGCTTGTTCATTTCAATATATTCCGAATTTCGCATCGTAATTCCGACGCGTTGTTGCAATACAAAGCGCTTAAAGTCAATTGTAGAAAAAAGGTCTTCAATTGCAGGAAAATCCGGCATTATTTGAACTCTGGATTCTGCCGTCCGGTCCTCAGGAAAAAACATCGACGACCTCAGATGTTCAATGAGTGCTCTGTTATGCGAATTATCCATCAGAAGTATGCGGAATTCAATTTTCCAACCAAAAAACAAGTTAGCCATGATGGGGACGCTATCATTTCCGGAGGCAGGTATGAAATGAAAATTTTGTTCCGGGTGTATTAATTTGCAGAAAGCTTCCAGATAATGAAAAGTAACAGAATCTTCAACAATCAGATTGTCTTTGGGAAAAATAAACTGCCTTTCATTCAGTTGCGTGCCCATTAAAGCGTATATGGGAGAAAGCGTATCCGCCGAAGCAGCGTTGAGTCTCCGCGCATCCAGTATGATCGTTTCACTCTTTTCATCAGTATCCCGTTCGCGCTGTACAGCTATAATCCGGTATAGCTTTTTAGAATCAATGAGATTTGGTGAGTGTGTACAATAAATAATCTGAAGATTCTGTCGCAAGTCTTCAAAAACCTTTAATACATCTTCCTGTGCACGGGCGTGCAAACTTAATCCTGGTTCGTCAATCAGCATCACCCTGTCTTCTGATTTTTCCTTTGCTGTCGCCTTCAACTCAAGGTAAAAGGATAAAAACCACCTTACGCCCCTACTCCGTTGCTTGGGATATAGTCTTTCCTGCTTATCCTTAATCCAAAACTCCAGATAAGGCTTTCCGCTTTTATCGGGCTGTGAGTTATCATAATGTTCCAGTTCAAAGTTTATGCGGATTTTGTCATCCTTACCTACACTTTGACGCCAATAATCCTGGAAATCAATCGTAATTTCCGAATTGAGGTTTTCTATTTTCTGTTTTAAAATACGGTGGTTTTTTTCTCTGAAAAAGTCGGCGTTTAATCCGGCAATGCTTAGAAAGTTCCTGGCAGCCTTATAACCCTCAGCATGAATATTTTCGTTCAGTAGATCATCCAAGTCAATTTTATTGGGCAAAAGACTTCCGAAATCTTCGAAAAATTCAAACATGGGAATGTGTTTAAAAACAGAATTTCCAAGTTCCTCCAGGGTAGCATAAGCTGATTCCCGTTCCTGCTCTTTAATCGATTCAGCTTCAGCTTCCTTAAAAAGAGTTCCTGCAACCATTTTTTCAGCAATCCTGAGCTGGATTGAAAGATGATGCGACAATCGTTTTGATTCATTCATCAGATATTCCTGACGGGACCGCATTTGCTCCAATTGTTTCGATAAACTGCGTATCTGTCTATCATTTTTGCATGTTTCATGCTCATGTTCAGTCTGGTGAATCAAAACAACATGTGCTTCGATTTCTTTTTGAAGGACATTTACCGTATCTGAGAGCGAAAGAAAAGATTTGCAGTTGGTTAATTTATCAGCAGAAGTTTGCAGATTGATTTTCCGTTCTTCCAATTCTTTTAAAGATTCTCTGAAATTGTTTTCAGCTGTCAGTAAATCATTCTGTGCTTTTTCAAATTCCTGTTCATTTGAGATGCGGTCGTCCGGATTTTTAGCTTTGCTGATGTGTCTTTTCAGTTCTTCAACCCGGCTATGCAACATGTTTGCTTCGCTTCTTAATTGATCTGTCTTTTTTTCAGTGAATTGAAGATCCCGTGTTGCATTTTCAACATCCTGCACCAAAACAGGTATTAAAGTGTTTATTTTATTTGATGTTAATAATGCATTATTTTTCTGTTCATTATAATAATCAATAATTTCAGGTTCAGCAAGGCTTATTGTATTTGTTTTTGAATCCGACCATTTTCGTGTCAGAGAAAATTCTGATTTGGTTGAAACTACCGTATGAAGTTCTTCCGGTATATGCATCATATCAATATATTCTCCCAGTTCTTTGTCTTCATCCAGAATGAAGGAACAGGTTATTTCAGGGAAGGTCATATCGCTTCTTAAAATGTCGTCTGTGATCTGACCATCATAAAAGCTCTTAAGGGCCTCAAGGACAGAGGTTTTACCCGATTCATTCTGACCTATCAGCGCCGTAATGGAATCTGGTGAGAGGTAACATTTACCGGAATTTATGATGGAGCGGTAATTCCTGATTTGAAATGCACTGATTTTCATTAATGCGGAGTGTTTTGGGTGAAGGGTACTATAAATCAACTTGATAACGAAAACCAAACACTAATACGTCATCTAGTTGTTGCAGGTTTCCTTTCCAGTCATTAAAAGTTTTCTGTAATACGGATTTCTGGTCCTGCATGGGCAATGCGCTTATGTGAATCAATAAATCCCTGAATGGTTTGTATTTAAACTTTTTGCAGTGAGGACCTCCAAATTGATCCACAAAGCCGTCAGTAAATAAGTAAACTGCATCTTCAGGCATTAACTGCACCAAATGCGTTGTAAAGCTTTTTTCTTCTTCTGCACCTATGCCAACTGGCATCATATCGCCGGCATATTCAATTAAATTCTGATTGCGAATAATGTATAAGGGATTGAAAGCACCGGCGAAACTCATTTTGTTCGTTTTAGAATCTATAATGCATAATGCCAGATCCATACCATCTTTTCGTTCTAAATCTTCACCGGTCTGGCATAACGCCTCCATGACATGCTCACGCAGCCGGTTCAAAATAACGCCTGCCTGAACTGCTGTACCGTGAGAAATGATCTCATTAATAAAAGTAATGCCGAGAATGCTCATGAAAGCACCAGGAACTCCATGTCCCGTACAATCAGCTATGGCTATAAAAAGCAAATCATTCCTTCGTGATACATAATAAAAATCGCCACTGACGACTTCCCGGGGTTGATAGAAAAGAAAGTTATCAGGTAATAGACGCGTAATATCCTTTATCGAAGGAAATATAGCCTGTTGAATATAACTGGCATATTTAAGACTCTCAGACATCTCTATATCATGTCGCCTGAGAAAAAGCTCCGAGCTGGGTTGTTTTACATGATCCTTTTTCACCAGAAATCTTTGGTCTATTTGAAAAGTGACAGTTCCGTAACATCAAAACGTATGAAGCATCTTTTTATTTCAATACCATAAAGAATTCAGCCAGGTATCAAAAAGAGCCTCATGAACCAACAAGGATTCAGAATGAAGTTCCGTTGTTTTTCATGATCACAATTTCCCCGTTGCAAGCCTGAAGGATCAGATTATTGTTTAAATCCCTGACAATCTGAACCACCTGAATTCCGGCAGGCATTCTTGATGAGGATAAGAGCGCTCCTGTTTGTATATTCACCCAGTTCAAAGACTGATGGCTCTCAAATGACATGAGCAGAATAATTTGATTCGATGCCCCCTGGATGATGGAAAGGATTTCCGAAGAAATTTCCGGCAGTGGCAATTCTTTTTCAAACACCGTCTTATTGTCTGCTGTAGTTTTAATAATCAGATGCTTGTTTCCTCTCATTCCAAAATAGCAAATCTCGCCTTTAGGGAGGACAATAGATCCGGATATACTGTCTGACTCCTGGAATGGTGATTCCCAGAGCAGATAACCCTTTGGATCAATTTTTGCACGCCACTGTGTTCCTGTCAATACCATATTCCGATCGGGGCATTCGGATATTTTGGTTATTTCTCCCTTTCCGGTATATGTCCTGCCCCATAGCCTCTTACCTGAGGGATTCAGAACAACAATTGAATATAAGCGATCCAGTGAGTCATTGATCAGATATCCACCAAGATATATGTTTCCGGTCGATGCGATGATCATGCTGTTAACATGCATTTTTCCCAACGTCCTGGTCCAGATTTTCTCTCCATGAGTACCCAGTTTAAAAATCCAGGATTCACGGGATGAACTGTCTGTTCCCAGCCAGGTATATCCCGCTCCGATAATATCATTCTGAGGGCCAACCTGAAGAAGATTCAATTCATCATTAAATCCTTCGCCCACGTATTTATTCCATAGCATTTTTCCATCGGCGTTTACCTTAATAATCCAGGCATCCGTTGATGCTGTGTCCGTGCGAAAAACAGTTCCTCCTACAATATAGGCATTGTTGGTATCCACTGCTAAACAGGCATTGAGTCCGTCATTTTCTTCTTCTTCGAAGCTTCTTGCCCATTGAATATTTTGTGTGGGAAACGGGTGGCTTTGCAAAAACCGGCTTCCATTGTCCTGCGACTTCAAATTAAAAATATCGATATAAAACTGTCCCTCAGGGTACCTCCTGATAAATTCATTGTAGGCCTGAAGCGTCTGGATTTTCCGGGCATATTCATATAACAGTTTCTTTTGAATCTGCCTGGCTTCTGATATTTCCAAGGCCTCCGGGTATTCCTGGATAAACTGATCCATAGCCTGAACAGAATTCTTACTTTTAGCATCCTGAAAAGCAGCAGCATATAATTTCTTAATTGCAGCATTTGTTTCAATGGCCTCCGGGTATTGACGGACAAAATCTTTATAGGACTGAACGGTATTTGTTTGAGCTGCCATTTCAAAAGCAAGTTTATTCCGATAGCGGATCGCCTTATCTACCTGGGCAGCTTCCGGAAACTTCCTCAGAAATTCCATATATCCTTCGAGCGTATTCTGTTTTTCATATTTTCGGAATTCCAGTTGATTGCGGATATGCATAACGTTGTCATAGTATTTGTAGTCAGGAAACTCCTCAAGTACCTTGTAAACCAGATTCAGGTTGTTCTCTTCCCTTATATGTTTGATTAACTTGTTGTCAACCGTTTCAATGGCATATTCGATTTTCTTTTTTACAGGCCGGCTGATATGCCGTACTTCTGTATTATAGAAATATTCTCCGATATATTCCTGTTCTTCAGGCGTCAGTTTATCCACCAAAGGTTGCAGTGCTACAGCTGTTTTCCAGGCTTCAATTAAATCAAAATAAGTACTGTTGGTATCAGCCTGGACAAGCATCTTTCCTAATAAAGACGCACCATCCTCTTTATTTTCATTCAATACATTGGTAAATAATTCATAAGCTTTGGGAAAATCCGACTTTTCAAGTAGCTTAAACCCTCTTTTTGCATTTTGTGCACTTAAATATGCATTACTTAAAAACACCGTAAGTATTATGAAAGCGCACCGTAATTTTATCTGTTTCATATTGAAAGTATAAGGGTTATTTCTTAATCAGTGTAAACTCAACCCTGCGGTTTTGAGCCCGCCCTTCCTCTGTTTTATTGGTGTCAATCGGACGACTTTCACCGTATCCAACTGATTTCATACGATCTGCTCCGATTCCCTGCGAGGCCAGATAATTAACAACAGATGCAGCGCGTCCTTCCGATAATTTCTGATTATAGGAATCACTGCCCTCATTATCCGTATGCCCGCCGATTTCAATCATTTTGATGTTTTCTTCAAGCATAAACTGCACTACTTTATTCAGTTCCGCAAAAGATTCCGGTAACAATCCGGTTTTATTGAATTCAAAGAAAATGTTCTCCAGAACAATGGCAGAACCTTCATCAATGGCTTTGAGTCCCTCCAGAAAATCATCTTTAACAATAACAGGCTCAATAAAAACCACTGTATCAGAAGACCGGCAGTTAAACTGATCATGCGCCTGATAAATATAGGTGCCGGCAGGCAGGTTTTTAAGTTCAGCTCCCGACATTTTGTTATTCCATGTAATGGTATAAGGCTGCGTTCCACCCAATACCCCGATTTTAATCCTTCCATCATTGATAATGCGGGTAACTTTCCCCGTTTGCTGATCCTGGCCACCTGTATAATGTGTCTCAATAACCCGGCTTTCAAAATCATGTAAAACACAGGGACAAGTCAGGCAATTTTCAATGGGCGAAATGGAAATATCATCAAAATAATAATAGGCATAAGCCTTATTACGCATGTTTACAACATTTTTATCCGTTACGACATAGTTGGTATTGTCGTAATTTTTAAAGTTGCCCATGATAAAAAAGCGCTCATTGCCTTTTGCGGTATATACCGTACAAAATTCTTCCCAAGCATCAATATTATCAAGGAATAATCCTACTTTATTGGTAATTTGCGGAACATAATTCAAATTCACATTCACGTCATTTTTTATTTCAACGTCGCTGAAATACAAACTCATCTGATCCACGGCAAACCGTGAATAAGAAGCCAGTTTATAATAGAATTTTATGCAATACTGGTTTCCTTTTATTAAAGGCACTCCAAGTGTTCCCTGAATATATTCCCTGTAACTTTCTTCTGTTCCGCTCAGGATTGCACCTACATACCCATCACCACCATGCGCCTCACTTTCTCCGGCAAAATTCCTGGGTACACCTACTTTATCCGATCCTTTGCTGCAGCGATTAAAGTAATCAGGAGTTGCCCGGGTAGGATATGTCCAGCCTGGAACCAGCTTATGTGTAAGGTTCTCCGGCGTATAATCCGTAGGGCAATTTTCGAACTTTTCAAAACCCGGATTGATTACCAGGTTTTTTTCCTGTGCATTCAGGGTAAAAAAAGAAAAGGGGCACAGAAAACAAAGGATTAAGGCAAGTAATTTTCTGTTCATGATATTGAGATTCAATCAATGTGAATTTACTCATTTTGATGCAGCAAATAACGCGCAATGTGTTTATTAATTTTTCGTACGATAAAGGGTCCGTCATAAATGAAACCTGTATATACCTGCACAAGTGATGCACCAGCCTTAATCATATCCACAGCATCTTCCGGTCCAATAATTCCACCCACTCCAATTATTGGGATCTTGTTTCCGGATTGTTTACAAATGTAACTTATTACTTCCAGGGCTCGTTTTTTCAAAGGATAGCCACTTAAACCACCAGGTCCGATATTTGTAATTTCTGCTCCGTGTGTAATAAGGCATTCCCTGTCGGTTGTAGTATTGGTAGCAATGATCCCGTCCAATCCTGTTTCAAAAACCAATTGTATGATTTCATCAATTTGATGGAAGGTAAGATCAGGAGAAATTTTAAGAAAGACAGGTTTACGCTCTGTTTTGGTGCTCCTGATATCCATAAGTGCAGTGAGAATTGCCCTGAGGGAGTCCTGATCCTGCAATTTCCCCAGATCCTTGATGTTTGGGCAACTTACATTAACTGCAAAATAATCAACTTCAGCATAGAGTTTTGAAAAACACACCTTATAGTCATTTACAGCCTGATCGTTTGATGTTGCTGTGTTCTTCCCTATATTTCCTCCAATAATAATCGTTTTTTTAGCTTTGTGAAGATTTGAGGCCGCAAAGTCCACTCCCTTATTATTAAATCCCATCCGGTTGATTAATGCCCTGTCATTTTTCAGGCGGAATAACCGGGGCTTTGGGTTACCCGGCTGGCCAATTGAGGTTACAGTTCCAATTTCAATAAAAGAGAACCCAAAAATGGAGAAATCTTCAAAAAATTCAGCGTTTTTGTCGAACCCTGCTGCAAGGCCTACCTTATTTGTAAAATGCAGATTTGCGATTTGTGTTTCCAGAATTGGATGGCGGTAAGTTAAAAGGCTCCTGGCGATTCTCTTGAAGAAAGGAATGCTATTAAACAAACGAACCAGGACGACTACCAGGCGGTGAACCTTTTCAGCATCCAAAAGGAATAAAATTGGTCTGATAAATCCTTTATACATGCAGTTTTGCACAAAGATAGCATAAAAAATCACACCTTTTTGGATTGTTGATAAATATCAAAAGTGCCATCTTGTTTTAGAAGGAGTATGCGCTCAACAGGGATGTCTACATTGGTTACATTTGTAACCTGCGGCAAAGGGGTTGTTTCATTCAATTTCGCATTTTCATGTAATGGTAATGAAGCCGAAAACAAATCAGGTTCATTTTTAGGCAGTACCGGTGAATTGGTTTCTTCCAGCTTAGGCTTGAACATGTCTCCCGTACCTAAAAGCAGCCATTCAGCATTGATATCCGAAAAACGAGTCAGAATCTTAACCAGAAAATCATAGGAGGGCTGGTTTCTGCCACTTAATATATGTGAAATGCCGGATCTCTGAACGTTGATTTCATCGGCAAACTTTGTGGCAGAATATCCAAGATGATTCAGGATTCTTAATAGTCTTGCTTTCATAATTACAAATGTAACGATTATTTGATTTACTTGTGTAACCAATAGTATTTACATTTGTAACCTACTTGTTTTAAACTTTATGAAAATGCAAAAAGAATGATTTCCAGGATCAGAATTAATGCTGAAAGCAATTAAATTAATACTTTATAAAACAATATTAAAAAACTGATTATCTGTTAAATAAAAAATTAAATATAACTATATTATTACAAAAACTAAAAATATTGCAATTCTATCTAAATAAAAACTTTATTATTTTAATATAAATAACAGGTAATCACGTATTTATATTTATAAAATATCGTGTAAAATATTTATGAAAATGAATTGTATACCTCGTTTTAGAGTTGATTTTATTTCTAAAGGGGATCAGAAATCAGCAAATGATTTTTACGCTTTGAGGAAGGATTGTTAAGGAAATGGGTGAATGCCCAAGAGATTCACCATCCGCTTCCAGATGAATCAAGGGATCAGAATCAATTGAAATATCCCTTCCCTGATAACTCTCTATTTTAGGATGATCCAGCAGTGTTCCGTCGTAGAGTTTCTTTAAGCTGAAGATTACTTCAGACTTTTTCATCTTTTTAATGACTGTAATATCAAAAAGTCCGTCATCAGGAATGGCTTCCGGAGTCTGCCTCATTCCTCCTCCTGAATACTTTCCGATTCCAATGCTTATGGACAGGATATTGTGATGAATTCGTTTCCCATCAATTTCCACTGAGGTACTGGTATGCACATACATCATGAGACTTCTCAGCAGGTTTAAAAAATAAACAGCTTTGCCTTTGTAACCCTTATCACGCGTATGATTGGTTCTTTTTACAACAAGGGCATCAAAGCCCAGACCCGCAATATTGATAAAGTATCGGGAATCTCTTTTAATTCCATCATAAAACTTTACGATCCCTGCATCCTGTAAACGTACGTTTCCTTTTTTTATAACCCGGATAGCGGCTTCATAAGAATCCGGTAATCCGAACATCTTGCCCCAGTCGTTACCGGTTCCAACCATGATCATCGATAATTCAATATCTGTGGTAGGACAAATGGTTTGTGTAAATATTCCGTTAACGACCTCATTGAGCGTACCGTCTCCGCCAACAGCAATTATCTTGCGGAATCCTTCGGCAATGCCCTTTTGTGTGAGCTCAATGGCATGTCTGCGTGTTAGGGTAAAACTTACTTTGTAAAAAAGATCGTATTTGGACAGATATGAGGCAATAACAGGCCAGTCTTTGCGGCCATTACCATTTCCGGCGTTGGGATTTACAATAATAAGCCAGTTGTTAGAAACAGACATAGGTGTGATTTAGGTTTTTAAATATATAAAAAAAACCCTCCTGTTATAGGAGGGTTAAGGATTAAAAAAATTCCTCGTGTAGTATTCGAATTTTATATTCGTTTCACATTTACAGCATTCAATCCTTTTTTGCCTTGCTGGAGTTCAAATGATACAGTATCATCTTCCTTAATCTTGTCGATCAGGCCAGATACATGAACGAAATATTCGTTACCGGATTCTGCATCTTTAATAAATCCAAATCCTTTGTTTTCATTGAAGAATTTTACTTTACCTTCTTTCATAGCATTAAATTAAAAATATTTATCCCAAAGGTATAACTAAATAATAAATTAATCCATAGGGTTTGCTAAAAAAAAGAAGGAAAGTTTAATTTTGCACCAAAAGCAAAGTTGTGAATAATAAGATTTTATATGTATTCTATCAACCTTATAAGTGGTTGTTTTTCTTTCCCTTTATTTTTATAAATACACTGATTTTTGGTGTAATTGCGGTACTGGTTTCTGCATTGATAAACCAACGTATTGGCAGTTATTTCGGGGGTGTCATCTGGTCGCGTGTAAACGGATACCTGACTCCCATGTTTGTAAAAGTTTCCGGTAAGGAACATATCAATCCCAGGCAATCGTATGTAATCATCTCTAATCATCAGAGCATTTATGACATCTTTCTGGTATATGGATGGCTTGGCATTGATATCAAATGGGTCATGAAAAAAGAACTGGCAAAAATACCCGGTGTTGGTTTTGGGAGCAAAAAGGTAGGTCATATCTTTCTGGATCGTTCCAACAGCCGTGTTGCCCTTGAGTCATTAAATGATGCCAAGAAGAAATTGGTTGACGGTACTTCTGTGGTAATTTTTCCTGAAGGAACCCGGAGCATCGATGGACAAATCCAAAATTTTAAAAAAGGAGCTTTTAAGTTGGCACTGGATCTGGGACTTCCCATTTTACCCATTACGATTATCGGCACAAAGCACATTCTTCCCACAGGAACGGTTAATTTGATGCCCGGCTGTGCTAAAATGATCATTCATAAGCCCATTGATATTCAGCAATACAACGAGGATCAAATGAAAGAAATTATTCAGGTAGCCCGCGATATCATTGCCGGACCCATTCAAAATCCTCCGAAAAGCATTTAAGCATACAACTTTCTTTTACGGACATATGCTGCAAAAGCCGTAATTGCTATGATCAGCAGGATCACATATACCATTGACGGTATAGGCAGCGGATCCCCTTTTGCATAGGAATGCAACCCCGATAAATAATAATTTACCCCAAAATAGGTCATTATAACAGAGCCGACTCCAAGCAAAGAAGCCAGGTTAAAAGAATAATCGCTCTTCAACCCCGGAATCATCCGCATATGCAGTATAAAAGCATAGATCAGCATGGTTACCAGAGCCCATGTTTCTTTTGGATCCCATCCCCAATAACGTCCCCATGATTCATTTGCCCAAACGGCACCTAAAAATATACCGGTTGTCAATAGAGCCAAACCTACTATTAACGCCATCTCAATAGTACAGGTGATCTCCCGGATAATGCTCTTTGTCTGAGACTGATGTCTCATGATCATAAAGACCAGACTAACAAATCCCATCAAGGCACCCATAATTAAAAATCCATAACTTGCTGTAATCGTAGCGACATGAATGATAAGCCAATAAGACTTTAGGACCGGTACCAGCTGTGTAATCTGCGGATCCATCCAACTCAGGTGCGCAATTTTTAAAGTGATAAAGGCTATCACGGGAGCAACACTCATGGTTAAATTTGATTTGGAGCTGAATATTAAACCAGCCAAAACTGTAGTCCATGCCACATATATAAGTGTCTCATATCCGTTGCTCCAGGGCGCATGGCCTGAAACATACCACCGAAATACCAAACCAAGTGTATGTAAGAAAAACAATAGGATAATACATGAAATGCCTATTACTACAGGATATTTAAACGAATGACGTGTATAGAATAATTTCAGGATCTGAACAACAAGTAAAACAAATCCAATTATTCCATAATAATTTGATATTCTGGAAAATGGATTAAGTTTATTTAACAATATCTCTAAATTAACCTTTGATGATGGAGGAATCAGGGATGGGTTCGCTGTATGTCTTTGATAGTTTGTAATGGCCTGAATAATGTCATCGGGACTTTTCCAATTCCCAGTTTGCATACTTTCCTGTACATCCTGTACATAGAGATAAATGATATTCTCAACAAATACAGCATCTTTACCGCTCACTCTTCCTTTCACTGTTTCATGATGATACCATGTTTGTGTAGAATCATCTTTTATCGGGAAAAAACGCAGCAATTGTCCTGTAAAAATCATATAACAGATATTCACCCTTTCATCAACCTTAATTAATTCATTATCAAATCGATCTCTTAAGGCGGGCTTTTTTCTGTATGATGCTTCCACAGCTTCCTGCAACAAATACCCCCTGTCATTGAAAAACGCCGAATAAGGGAAATATTCACGTTTTGATCCTAACAACCCGGCAACTCCCTGATTTGCTACTTTGATCAGTGGCTCATTTTGCCAGTATTCCGGATTAGAAATCATTCCAACCAAAACCTGATCTGAATTTAAACCCTGATAGCTGCTTTTTTTGTAAATTTTCCTGATGATCTCTGAACTGAGCGTATTAACAGGTTCTATCCTTCCCTGTGCGTCCTGTATAAGCATTTTGCCAAACCTTTCAGCATGCTCCGCAGGTACACTTTTATGATCAGATTTACCAGCCCATGCCTGCGAACCGGGAATCAATAACAGGAAGAACAGAAGCAACGGCAACAGGTTTTTACGACTCTTTTTCAATGTATTGATTTCTTCGGAAAGCTTCCGCAGCCTGCCTTTTTTCCTGAACAAGCTCACCAATATGCCCAATGCAAGCAAAAGGTACCCGGCATAGGTAACATTTGTTCCGAGGCGGTCATGATTCACACTTAATACAGTTCCCCGTTCATCCGGATCATATGAGGTCTGATAGAATCGATATCCTTTGTATTTCAATATATTATTCATATAAATACGATATTGAACACCTTTCGGTCCGCATGAAGGGTCTGACAAAGTAACATGGCTTTCAAATGAAGAGGGACTCTGTGATCCCGGATATCTTTTTAGTATAAAATCATCCAGGTGTATAAAAAAAGGTAATTGATGAACTTTAGGACCAAGAACCAGATTCAGGGTATCTTCTGATAAGGACAGTCTTTGGGTTACAATTTCAACGCCCGGCTCCCTGGCAATAATTACCGGCATTTCTGCATTATTGCTTTTTATATTCAATACAAGCGCAGCGTGGGATGCTTCCTGCTGGTTTCCTGGATTTTTTATTTTATAAATTGCCGACTTATAATATTGCATCAACACCAGCATCTTCTTCCCTGATTGATATATTTTCCTGGGTTCCATGACAACAGGTACATTTCCATTCATCATGGCGGGGGACTCATTGTTCATTCCTGAAACATCTACGGGACTGTTAAATAATACCAGCAGCGAATCATTTTTCTCAGACAAGACAATACCCTGTGAACTACCAAACGTCTTTCCGAATGATATCTTCAGGTCATTGAATTGCTTGGTCTCCCCTTTAGTGATGATAAATGGTATTCTGTTTGCCGAATCTACCAGGAGAAACTCAGCAGCAGGTTTGCCCTGAGGATCCGGTTCAAGTGTAATTGAAGATAATATAAATTCTTTTGCTTCAATATGATATTGGGTATCACCTACTACGACACTTCTTTTAGCAGAATGGAAGTGACCAGGGTCAAAATTGAATTCCATACCGCGGACCTCCTTGCTAAACAGCTGTAAGGACAACTGATCACTTACAATTACATTGCTTTGTTCATTTTCACGGACAGACATCATCCCTTCCCATCCCGTATAACGGGTTAATGCTGCTCCCAAAAGAATAACAACAAACGAAATATGAAATAAAAAAACAGGTAACTGCGATGGGAGGTAAAGTTTTTGAATAATGATTCTTCCAGTAAGATTAATGGTTCCCAGAAGCAACATCAGTTCGAACCATCGCGCATTGTACACAAGCGTCCGGGCTAAACCAGTTCCTAAAAATCGCTCAATAAAAGTTGCAGCACCAATTGAAATTGCAAATAGAACAAGAATACTGGCCATGAGCACCGGAGAAAAAAGGAAACCTGCAATCTTTCTGATCATTTTAACTTTATCTGAGATTAAAAAACAGGTTAAAATACTACTTTTCTTTCAGCTTATCAGAAAACACTTTTTTGAATTTTTCTACCTTAGGTGTAATGACCATGTTACAATATGGCTGAGTTGAATTGTTAAAATAGTACTCCTGATGGTAATCCTCGGCCTTATAAAAAGATTCAAACGGGACAATCTGAGTCACAATGGGTTCATCCCATACTTTCGCCTTTTCCAGCCGCTCTTTTATTTCTTCAGCGCTTCTTTTTTGCTTTTCATTATGGTAGAATATCACTGAGCGGTATTGGGTCCCCACATCAGCACCCTGACGGTTAAGAGTTGTGGGATTATGCGTTTGCCAATACACTTCCAGAATCTCCTCAAAAGAAATTTCTGAAGGATCAAAAGTTACCTGACAGACTTCAGCGTGACCGGTAGTACCCGTACAGACCTCCTTATAGGAAGGATTTTTTACATGACCTCCTGAATATCCCGATTCAACCTTGTATACTCCTTTTAATTGCTCAAAGATGGCTTCCACACACCAGAAACATCCGGCACCTAAGGTAACTGTTTCCATTTTTTCGACAGGTATCATGGATTGCTGCGTTGAATTTTTGTTTGTTTTTTGAGCACAGGAAATTGCATACCCACTCATCATAAAGATAACCGAAAACGTCAGAATCCGATTCATGAATGTTGATTATTTATGTAAGCATAACAAGCTGCTCTTCCAAATGTTTACAGATTTCCGGAAGCAGCTTTCATTTCATCTTCAAAATACAAGGGGGGCATGTAGCGACTTACCTGAGCGGTATATTCGGGACTTTCAATAATCTGATAACAGGCAATAAACTGCCATTTTTGAGTGCTTTTATTATAAAAGAAAGAGGTATTCTTTGCATTGGATATATAAGGAATAATAAATGCGTATCCCAGTTTCAGATCTTCCGGAGACTGGCACAGTTTATTTTTCTGAAGATATGTTGCCAGCATACGATCAGCGTGTAATATGGCTTCACCTTTCTTTACATTTTCCATTCCTGAAGTTGGCATAAATTCATCGATTACTATTATCTGGTCGTGCCATTTGAATACGCCACAGGGATTCAAAGCATCAAATTGGGCTACAACAGATTGATCGGTATATTTGGCAAGCTCCTTTTCTCTTCCCTGTCGTTCCAATATGCTTGATAAAGCAGAAGAAACCATCATCTTTTGTTTTCTGAAATACTCGCCATTTAATGATGAGCCACTCAACCTTCCGTAATTAATGCAGTAATCAAGCAGATTTTCAGCCTCCTTAACTCCTTCAATGCTATCACTTGTTACAAGGGGTAGAAAAACGCTTTCAAAACTTTTGGCGTGATTGGTAAGTTCCGCAAGATCATAATCCGATTTTGCGTCAAATATCAAGGCCTGAGTATATGCTTCGTAATTTTTCAGCAATAATATTGTTTCAGCCAGTTTATTTTCTTCTGCATATTTTATGGCAAGTTGTACAACACGCTCTGCCTTTTGATACGAAGCAAGTGTTGCAGGTTCCATATATCTTTCAAATTCTTTTTTAAAGTTTTTCTCTTTAAGAAATAACTGCTGGTAATGCATTTTCTGTTGCTTAATTAATTCATAAACCTGATCCTCATAACCGCGATAAAACTGAACTGACGACTGATCTCTGCGGAATTCGGATTTTTTGATTTTTTCTTCTACCAGGGATTTGGCTTTTTCAAGATCTTCATCCGTTACAAATTCTTCAAACGATTTTGTAAATAGAGCATGGTCCAGCTCACGCTGCAGATTCAGATAAGCTACATCGCGCTTTTGTTTGAGGCTTTCTACCTGCCGCTGAAGAATATCAATGCGGTGATCAATGCTGTCAAAAAAACGACTGGGACTGTTTTCAAGGGCAACCGGCTGTCCCTGGGCAGATATAGCTGATAATGCCAACACAGCTATCAGCAGGCAAAAACATATTTTATTCCGGTAAATCATCCTTTTATATGATACCGGGTATACGTTCAGGCAGGGTTTAGGTTGTTATTTTAGTGTACATAAAACGGTTATATATCAATATTTTAGGTCCAATAAAGCCTTTCGTTTCTGATGCGTTTATAACTTGCCCATCCTGCTTTTGAGAACGTTCAGATCTTTTTTAAGTCCGGCAACCGTACGGATCAGTTCATCCGGAGGAATCATGGGATCAGGAATTTCGGAACTGATATAGTTTACAAACTTCCAGATTTCTTTGATTTCTCCTGCGTGTACTTCGAATGGTTCATAAATGGGATTTAACGAAAACAACCTGAGTTTTTGTCCTTCCTTGAGCAGGTTTTCAGCAATTTTAAAAACGATTCCCTCATCCAGGGTCAGCACAATATAGCCATGCCCACTGATAATGCTGTTCCAGTCCTGTACAAATTCCCCTGTCACATAAGAGCCATCAGGTATAGGAAGCATGGAATCGCCGTTTAGCTGAAAAGTCCGGTATTTTTTTTGTCTGGAAAGAAAAGGCAGTTGAAAAACCGGAAGTTCTTTAATAAACTCGGGATCAGCAAAGCCTGTTGCATATCCTGCTTTAGCTTTCTCTGATACCAGTTCGATGTTTTCTTCATTGTTACTGTTTACTGTAGTAGCCATCACACGCAGGTTGCTGCCTTTGAGATAAACATCACCACCTCTTTCAAGCTGTGAAAACTGGCTTTCCGAAAGATTGCGGAGGTCGATTTTCACCAGTGTGTCAATGGCAATGCCATAATACTTTGAAAATGCGATCAGGGCTTGTACCGTAGGTAAGCTCACCTCATTTTCATATCCGCTCAATGTGGAGCGTTTCATTCCGAGAGCAAATGCCACATCATCCTGAGTGCGGCCTTTGCGCTTACGGAGCAGTTTGATATTGGAGGAAAAAAACATGATGTAAATGTTTATATTTAATTTGAAGGAAACTTCTTAAATCATGATTCAGTGTTCGATGTTACCGCAGAGTGACAAGTGACGAGGTAGAATAATGAGTAATGAGTAATGAGTAATACTGTAATCCCATTCATAATTCATAATTCATAATTCATAATTACTTCATCTCTTGTCACTTGTAACCTGTCACCAGTCACCCCTTCCCTTCCCTCTTGCAAATATAATAAAATATGATTATATTATCATCATGTATTTTGATTATAAAATAATCAAATCTAAAAGTTATTAACAATTCAGACAGATGTCCATTGTAAAAGTGAGGAAGTATGTTGGAGAACGAAAATATGGGACGCAGCATTGTCCATCTGGATCTGGACAGTTTTTTTGTATCAGTGGAGCGACTGATTAACAAAAAATTGAAAGATAAACCGGTTGTAATAGGAAGTTTATCGGGACGCGGCGTGGTATCCAGTTGCAGCTATGAAGCCCGTAAATATGGAGTGCATTCGGCGATGCCGATGAAAATGGCCCGGCAACTATGTGGTGATGCGATTGTTGTGAAGGGTGATATGGATTTGTACAGCAAGTATTCGGGTATTGTTACGGATATCATTGCTGAGCGGTCGCCGGTGTATGAAAAGGCATCCATTGATGAACACTATATTGACCTGACGGGAATGGACCGTTTTTTTGGATGTCAGAAGTGGGCACAGGAATTACGAAAGGAAATTATAAAACAAACCGGATTGCCTATATCATGGGGGTTATCTATAAATAAAACGGTTTCAAAAATTGCCACCGGCGAAGCAAAACCCAATGGTGAAAAAGAGGTGCCCGGTCCATTTGTAAAACCTTTTTTAAATCCCCTTCCCATCAGTAAAATTCCGATGATAGGTGAGAAAACCTTTCATCTACTGCGTTCAATGGGGGTGGCGACTATTGGCACACTGGGTCAGATTCCACCCGAAATGATGGAAAAAGTGTTGGGGAAAAATGGCATTGACATATGGAAAAAGGCCAATGGCATCGACAGTACGCCCGTGATTCCCTATTGGGAACAAAAGTCCATTAGCGCCGAACGTACTTTTGATACGGATACTACGGATCTGATCCTGCTAAATCACACACTCGTCAAAATGGTGGAAAAAATCGCCTATGAGTTGCGAACAGAAGAGAAACTGACCTCTTGCATTACCGTAAAGATCAGATATTCCAATTTTGATACCCATACTTTGCAACAGCGTATTCCTTATACATGTTTCGACCATAAATTACTGGCTATTGCAAAGTCGCTTTTTGAGCGACTATACCAGCGTCGTATGCTGATCCGGCTCATTGGTGTTAAGCTCAGTCAACTTGTTCGCGGAACACCACAGCTCAATCTTTTTGAAGACACTCCGGAAATGGTACATCTGTATCAGGAAATTGATAAAATGCGAAAAAGATACGGACGAAATATCATTACCCGCGTTAACATAAATCAATAACAAAATTGACATTCGTCAATTTTTCAGCAACTTTTTTTTATAGGTCTCCGTATATCTGCATGTTACAATAACTATCTGATTGATAATTTCTTTAAACGGGATATTTAAGATAGAAGATTGGCAGAATGATAGTTACAAATAAAGAAAAGAAAAAAATGAAACGTAAGAACTGTTATAAACTGGTTGTTCAAATGGTGTGGTCCCTGTTGCTGATTCTTTTTCTGGCAACATCCTGTGAAAAGGAATCTGAGGAGCCAACTGTGATTGCCCATCCCATTGCGGCCGATACCATACAAGCCGGAAATGCTGTTTTTAATATTTACACTACCGGAAAACCGGTCGTTCAGGGAAAAGGTTCTGTGATCACCAAAGTTGTTCCTGTATCCGCTTTTACTGAACTTGAGGTAAATAAAATCGGCAATATTGAAATTTCAAGTGGCACGGAATATCAGGTAAGCGTTTCTGATTATGAGAACCTGGCCGACTTTGTTTCTTTTTCTATGAACGGTCAGCGCCTGGTTATCGGATATGCCAACACCTGCGTCAAAAACAGCCGGTTAACCATTCGTATCACCACCCCTGACCCACTCTATTCGATCGTACTCAGCGGTACCGGAAATATTGATGTGAAATCCCCTGTCGACCAGCTTTCAGAAATCGTGCTCAGCGGAAATGGCAAAATGGTATTCCGGTCCGCCGTCACTTCAGATGATCTTTATGTAGATATGGAAGGAGTTGGTTATATCTATGCATATGGCCAGGTAAAGAATCTGAATGTTGAATTGGGCGGATCAGGCAGTATTGATCTTACAGATCTCAATGCAAAAACAGCAAACTGCTCAGTTACCGGAATCGGAGATATCAGAACCACTGTAACAGAAAGCCTTAGTGCTTCAATGGCAGGAACCGGCAATATCATCTATTTTGGCAACCCGGATCTTGTAAAAAACATCACTGGCACAGGTTCTATCCAGCCCGGCCAATAATTTTGTTAAAAAAGTTAAAGAAACGTTTGTTGTTTCAATAAATGATTATATTATAATCTGCGTTTTTGATTATGATATAATCATTTTTTTATGAACAGGAGATTATTCTTTTTAAACCAGGATGGTTGGTTTGAGCAAGAAATGAGCGGAGGACTCATTTCTGCACCCCACGATGAATTAGTGCTCTGGGCATATGCCATGATGGAGCGTAAGAACTACCGAAATTATCTGATCACGGAAAATCCGATCCGGTCTTTAAGGACACATCTTGCAGATAAAAAGGAATGCTTTCATGAAGTGATGAGGTAATGAGGTGAAGAAGTGATGAGGTAATGAGGTGAAGAAGTAATGAGGTAATGAGGTGAAGAAGTGAAGAGGTGATGAAGCGGAAGGCCTAAATTCATATTTCATAATTCATAATTCATAATTTCTTATTCTGGCCTTCTTCTCCTCTTCACCTCATCACTTCATCACTTAAATAATATACTGTTTATCCAGTATCTGGCATCTAAAATCCAGCATCCAATACTATTACTCATTACTCATTGTTCATTGTTAATTATCCCCCATGTATCTCAACTGCCATTCATACTATAGCCTGCAATACGGAACCATGCCTGTGGAAAAGCTGGTGGCAGAAGCACAAAAAAATGACGTGCATGCTCTGGCGATGACAGATATCAATAACACCATGGGAATGATGGACTTTATCAGGGAATGCAGACAGGCTCATATAAAACCCATAGCCGGAGTCGAATTCCGTGACGAACAATTCCAGCTATTATACATCGCTATTGCCCGAAACAACAATGGATACCGGGAGATAAACGACTTTCTTACCCGGCACAATCTCGAAAAAATTCCCCTCCCGGTTTGTGCCCCCCGGCTAGATGATGTTTACATCATTTATCCCTTTAATCACCCCATTCCTTTGAAGCCTGGCGACAATGAATTTATCGGTATCAGGCCCGGTGAGATTAATAAACTGGTTCGTTCGAGATACCGTTATTACGAGCAAGATCTGATCGCACTGCTACCGGTTACCTTTGCCTCCAAAGAAGAATTCGAACTACACCGTCATCTTCGCGCTATCGGAAAAAATACGCTTTTAAGTAAAATTACACCAACGGAGTTGGCTTCTCAAAAAGAGTCTTTTTTACTCCCGGATTTTATATCTATTTTATATTCTGATTATCCTCAGATAATTAGAAATACTGAGCGACTGATAGATGCATGCGAAATCCGGATGGACTTTAATTCCGTTAAGAACAAACAGATATTTACAGCGAGCCGTTACGACGACAAACTTCTGCTTGAAAAACTGGCCCTCGATGGCATGCTATATCGCTATGGATTAGATAATAAAGAAGCCAGGAAAAGAATCATGCATGAACTTGAAATTATTGACAAGCTGGGATTCTCTTCGTATTTTCTGATTACCTGGGATATCATCCGGTATTCGATGAGTCGCGGTTTTTACCATGTAGGCCGTGGCAGCGGTGCCAACAGCATTGTGGCATATTGTCTGAAAATTACCGATGTGGATCCCATTGAGCTGAACCTGTATTTCGAACGCTTTATTAATCCCAAAAGGACTTCCCCGCCCGATTTTGATATTGATTTTTCCTGGCGCGACCGGGATGAGATCCAGGATTATATTTTCAAACGCTATGGCAGTAAGCATACGGCCTTACTGGGCACAATCACAACATTCCGGGATCGTTCCATATTCCGCGAGTTGGGAAAAGTATATGGGCTGCCCAAAGAGGAAATCGACAGACTGGTGGACGAACCGGCAACTGTACATGCAGATGAAATAACGGGAAACATTTTCCAGATGGGAAATCAGCTTATGGACTTTCCCAACAGCCGGAGCATCCACGCCGGAGGCGTGTTGATCTCCGAAGAGCCCATTACATGTTACACGGCATTGGATCTTCCTCCAAAAGGATTCCCCACCACCCAGTTCGATATGTATGTGGCTGAAGCCATAGGTTTTGAAAAATTTGACATTTTAAGTCAGCGCGGCATCGGACATATCAATGAAAGCGTGGATATTATCCGCAGTAACCGGGGCGTTAAGGTTGACGTACACCGCGTAGCCGATTTTAAAAAGGATGAAAAGGTGAACAAGCGCCTGTACGACGGAGAAGCTACCGGCTGCTTTTATATTGAGAGTCCCGCCATGCGCGGACTTCTTAAAAAGCTCCGCTGCGACAATTACCTTACCCTTGTTGCTGCCAGCTCCATAATCCGGCCTGGTGTTGCTAAATCAGGTATGATGAAAGAATACATCAAGCGGTTTCATAATCCGCACGAAATCAACTACCTGCATCCTGTCATGGAGCAGCAACTGAAAGAAACTTTTGGGGTAATGGTATACCAGGAGGATGTCATTAAGGTATGTCATCATTTTGCCAATCTTGATCTGGCTGATGCCGATATTCTGAGACGTGCAATGGCCGGGAAGTTTCGCTCAAAAGGCGAATTCGAACGGATCCGCCAGCGGTTCTTTGACAATTGTGATGCGCGTGGTTATCCCCAAACGCTTACATCAGAAGTGTGGCGACAGGTAGCGTCCTTTGCAGGATATGCCTTCTCAAAAGCACATTCTGCATCGTATGCCGTGGAAAGCTATCAAAGTCTCTATCTGAAAACTTACTATCCGCAGGAATTCATGGTTGCCGTCATCAACAATTTTGGCGGATTCTATCATACCTGGGTTTATTTCAACGAGGCACAGCGATCGGGTGCCGGCATCCACCTTCCATGTGTTAACAAAAGCACACTCAAAACCTGTATTTACGGGACCGACGTATATATAGGATTCATTCATATTGCCAACCTGGAAAGCCAGGTAGTAGAATGCATTCTTACCGAACGCCGGAATAACGGCATATTTCTCAGCCTTGAGGACTTCATCTGCCGTATCCCCATCGGAATTGAGCAGTTGGTGATTCTCATTCGCCTGGATGCCTTTCGTTTCACCGGCAAACCTAAAAAAGAACTGCTATGGGATGCGCATGTATTCATGGGTGCCAGTAAAAGCAATACAGGAATGCCTGCCCTGTTCTGTGAAAAGCCCAAAGAATTCCGGTTGCCCGAGCTCGAACAAACGCTTCTGGAAGATGCTTATGACGAAATTGAACTGCTTGGATTTCCGATATCCATGACACATTTTGATATGCTGGAAACCCATTTCCGGGGTCACATTACCTCTGCGGATCTGATGCAGCATGTGGGTAAAAAGGTACGGATGCTGGGCAACCTGGTGACCATCAAATATGTTCACACCGTGAAGGGAGAATGGATGCATTTCGGATGTTTCCTGGATACTCAGGGCGCGTTCTTTGACACAGTCAATTTTCCCAATTCCTTAAAGCAATACCCATTTCGGGGTTACGGGGTATATCTGATTCTGGGAACAGTGACTGAAGAATTTGGATTTCCAAGCATTACGGTGGAAAAAATGGCTAAACTGCCATTCCGGAAAGACCCACGATATTAGTAGTGACGGGTGACAAGTGACAAGTGACGTGAAGATTCTTCGAAAATCAACCAATCAACAAATCAACCAATAAAAATGTTGGGAACAAAAAACTGCTTGCTTTCGTAAGAGAATTATCAAAAAAAACGCTTATGAAACCTTTTTTCTTTTTGATCGCCGGAGCGATTTGTTTACCTGGACTGGCACAGCAATACGAGCTACCGTCTGTCGGAAACCGTGAGCAACTGGTAAAACATACGATGTATACACTTTCATACAATGAAGGATATGAGCTTCCCTCATGGGCAGCATATCAGTTAACTCCTGAACAGGCAAGGGCAACAGGCACCTTCAAAGAGAAATATTCTGAAGATCCGCTTGTCACCACCGGGTCGCCTTCAGTTAAGGATTATAAAGATGCAGGTTTCATTATGGGTCAACTGGTACCCCCGGAAGACATGTATACTTCTCCAAAGGCTGTGGAAGAAACGTTTTTAACTTCCAATACTGCTCCACATAAACCGGTATTCAATAAAAATGTCTGGAAAAAAATGGAAATGCTGATCCGCGAATGGGCTGCCGAAGGAAACACTTTATATATAGTAACCGGCCCCGTATTGACAGATGCACCATTTGGTACATTTGGACAGAATAAAATCAGTATTCCGTTACGCTACTATAAGGTAATTCTTGATGTCACCGGTGAGCGTGCTATTGGTTTCATCATGCGCAGTAATGTGGCTTCCGGTGCCCCAAAGTCTTTTGCAATCTCAGTCGATGAGCTTGAAACAATAACAGGAATTGACTTTTTCCCAACGCTTCCTGATGATCTGGAAGCCAGGCTGGAAAGCAGCAAGAATTTTACCAAATGGAATTTTAAAGCACTGGAACAGTAATCTGATCTATAGCCAGTAAAAATGAATGTCTGTTGAACTATCGCCTTTGGATAAAGATTTCTTAATCTTGTAAGTAGGTTCCTTGCAATTGGCAAGTTCCAAAGCTTTTCGCGTCCATCCGGCTATACGGTATTCGATGGCTTCATCAATATCGTCGAATTTTACAATCCGAAGGATCGCATGATTGCTGTCGGTAATTGAAGCTTCAACCTGACTTGGTTCATAATAGGTGGTAAAGATCTTCGAAGCCCGATGCAAAAGAAATTGTGGGGATGCAATTAATAAAAACACCTTATAAAAACCTTTCAGTCCCAATTCGGCACTCCAACTACCCAGTTCCTCGCCACCACGTTTTTTATCGCCATTGTAAAAGATTTCCATGATTTTTCCAACGGGAACAGCATAACCATCCTTGAATGAATACCACGCAGTAGCATCCAGCGTAGATGTAAAAAGCTTTTGAGATTCAGGAGTCAGCGCATTCAACCATTTGTCATACGACCCGGGGAAGTTTGTACGAACAAAATCCCTTGTAGTCCGAAGAGCGGTACCTTTAACCTGCATATTATCTGTTTTTGATTGCCTGAACCATAGTTGCAGCAATATCAGCCGGAGATTCAGCCACATAAATTCCACACTCCCGCATGATCTTCATTTTTGCTGCTGCTGTATCTTCAGCACCTCCGATAATGGCACCGGCATGCCCCATCCTTCTTCCCTTGGGAGCCGTCTGCCCTGCAATAAATCCAACAACCGGTTTCTTTCCGTTTTCCTTAATCCATCGTGCAGCATCCGGTTCCATACTGCCACCAATCTCGCCTATCATTATAATACCTTCGGTTTCCGCATCATCCATGAATAGTTTTACAGCGTCCAGGGTTGTTGTTCCGATAATGGGATCTCCTCCGATACCAATACAGGTTGATTGTCCCATTCCGGCTTTGGTTACCTGGTCAACTGCTTCATAGGTCAAGGTTCCTGAGCGAGATACAATCCCGATGTGTCCCTTTTTATGAATAAATCCCGGCATGATGCCTACCTTGGCTTCACCCGGTGTGATAATACCCGGACAATTCGGACCAATCAATCGTGTATTTCTTCCGGCAAGATATTGTTTTGCCTTCACCATATCCAGCGTCGGAATCCCTTCGGTGATACAAACAACCACTTTAATGCCAGCTTCAGCAGCTTCCATAATGGCATCAGCAGCAAAAGCAGCAGGTACAAATATAATGGATGTATCGGCTCCGGTATTTTTTACGGCATCAGCAACCGTATTAAAAACAGGTCGGTCGAGGTGTTTTTGTCCCCCTTTTCCGGGAGTAATACCACCAACTACCTGTGTTCCATACTCAATCATCTGCTGTGCATGAAATGTGCCTTCTCCGCCTGTAAAGCCCTGCACAATAATCTTCGAATTTTTATTGACCAGAATACTCATGAACTAATTATAAAGTGATCGTCAAAAATAATATAAAAATGGGTTTGAAAAAATTAGTTGTTAAGAAAGGTGAAGAAGAAATGAAGTGATGAGGTGAGGAAGATGGGAAACGGGTAACCAGTAATCAGTATTCGGTAATCTGTCACGACAAAGAGTATCTTGGTGCAATTCTCATTAAAATGGGTATGAAAACCAGATTTATGAATAATTTTGTGGCTCAATACTGATTGATTTGTACTCAAGAGAAGATACCATCTGCGCCATTTCCACACCGCCCGGTAAAGGAGCCATTGCTATAGTCAGATGCAGTGGCAGCAATGCACTTTCCATATGCGACCGGATCATCAGGCTTCCTTCAAAACAAAAGCTCTCGGAAGTTCCGGCCAACACCATTCATTTCTGTTCGGTTTACGACGGGGACCAGGTTATTGACCAGGTTGTGGCCGCTGTATTTCGTGCACCGCACTCCTATTCAGGTGAAGATATTATTGAGATCAGCTGTCACGGTTCTCCGTATATTCAAAAGAAGATCCTGGAACTTCTGGTGAAATCCGGCGCACGAATGGCCACTGCAGGGGAATTTACCATGCGTGCTTTCTTTAATGGGAAGCTTGACCTGACTCAGGTGGAAGCTGTGGCCGATTTGATTGCTTCAGGCTCACAAGCTGCGCACCGCATTGCTATGAACCAGATGCGGGGCGGTTTTACAAAAGAAATTAAAAAATTGCGCAATCAATTGTTGAGCTTTACCTCCCTGGTAGAACTTGAACTGGATTTCAGCGAAGAAGATGTGGAATTTGCCGATCGAAAGCAATTACAGCAACTGATCCACGATATTACAACAACCCTTGAAAGCCTGAGCAATTCGTTTTCCTTTGGAAATGTGATTAAACAAGGAATTCCGGTTGCCATTGTGGGAAATACCAATGCAGGCAAGTCTACCCTTCTCAACCTCCTTCTTCGCGAAGAGAAAGCGATAGTGTCTGAGATTGCTGGGACCACAAGGGATTCAATAGAAGATATAATCAGCATCAGGGGCGTGCATTTCAGGCTCATTGACACGGCCGGAATACGTCACACAGAAGATGTAATTGAGCAACTGGGCATTGAGCGCACCTGGCAAAAGGTGGAACAGGCTTCTGTCATCATTCAGTTGATGGATCCTTCAGATAATCCTGAAGAAATTGTCACCCTCGCTGCCAAAATGGCTGAATCGCCTGATGCCGCCAAACGAATTGTGGTGTTGAACAAAATCGACCGCATACCGGCAGATCAACTAAACCTTGTTGCTGACAAATTCAGGAAATTCCTGAAACCTGAAGAAATTTTGATTTCCCTTTCAGCCAAAGGCGGCACCAATCTGCTCCTTTTGGAACAAGCCCTGATTGATATTACGGGTCTCAGCGCAACGAATGAGAACGATGTGATCATCACAAATGTTCGTCATTACGAAGCCCTTAATAATGCCCTGGAAGCTCTTAAAAGGGCAAATTCGGGACTTAACCAGAACCTTCACGGAGATCTTCTGGCCCAGGACATTCGTGAAGCACTTCATTACCTGGGTGAAATTACCGGTGAAATCACAACCGACGAGGTATTGGGCAATATCTTCAAGAATTTCTGTATCGGAAAATAGAGACGCACGGCCGTGCGTCTCTAACAAATGTTCAGATACTATATTTGTGACGATTCGCTAAGACCCGCCAACACTACCAATCTCACCCTGAATTCCAAAAGGTTCAGACTTTCTATAGCTGAGGCAATGATGTTTTTATTCAACCAGGCGTCCTCCCAGCGAACATCATCTGCGTTATCGGCATAAACCGTAAAAGTTTCTTCAACATACTTGTAAATCCGACTCTCTGATCCATACTGCTTTTGAACCAGATTGCGGAAATTCATAATTTCTGTTTTTAATTCGGTCAGATACCGGGTTTCAATCACCGGCTTTACATCCGGGTATACAAAATGCTTCCTCGATAATTCCTGTTGGCCGCCTTTAAGAATCAAGCTTTTCACATCTGCAATTTTATTACAAAGTCTTTCTGCTTCATGGCTTAGCGGATTATTTATCTCAGAATAACCTGAAACCAGTGCTGTATTCTCCTTTAATGTCATCGTTTTTTCCTGTACAATAAGTGCGGATGTATCAAAATCTTCAACTACTCTTTTGGATACACTGAGTGCAAGTACACTTGATATCGCTGCAAAGTATGCAAAGAAGAACATGACAGCCAGGATATTTTTACAATTGATCTTATTAACTGCTCCATTGGAATATACCCAGACAGGTAACAAAACAACAAACGGCAAAGGAATAGCAATCATCATGATAATACCTGCACCGTGCCAATGCATTATTTTAAACAAGGCTCCTAAAAAATTAAAAGACATAACAATGGCAGTCAGGATGTAAAAAATCTTAAGTTTCCTGTCGTTCTCCATTTTGACCATGTTTGCAATGGCAACAGGAAGAAAAAGCAACGATAGAAATAATAATCCAATGGTTAATAATACTCCTGCCCCCGGCCAGTGCATAATTTTAAAAATGCAGCCAGATGCGGTTACTATTCCTGAAAATATTCCGAGATAATATATTTTGTTTTTCATTTCTTTATGATTTTACTTGTTGATTGCCTGGATTGCCTGACTATTTTTCATCTGTAAATGCTTTAAAGCGGTTTGTTCAGCTATCCCGATATTCATTTGAAGAAATATTAAATGATTCAGAAGCAAATCAGGATTATCAAATGGCTGATCTCTTAAACCTGAAGGTTCTTCAAGTGTCCGGCTAATAACTGCACGGTATTTTTCATCATTTACTAAAGACATCAATTGACTTTCATATGCATTAACCCGGTTGGTCAATTGAATCATTTCAACACTATCCGGCATTTTATGATCTTGTAATTTAACTTTCATCTCTCCGATGAATTCCATCAGGCTCCTTGATTGATCATTAACAATATATACAGATTGATTGTCCTTTATGCCCTCAACCGTGACGAGATTGATCTCTTCCAGAAATTCGAGATCATTTTTCAATGACTGATTTTGTTCATATACATTGCTCAAAACTTCCCTTGAAAGATTTAATGAGATTAGAGTTATCGGAATGATATACCATATCATCACAATCAGAATAAATACAAAGCTGTTAGCAATGTGCAAACGATCTTTGTAAGCATGATATACATATAATGGAAATGCAACAATTACAAGCAAAATGCATCCGGCTATCATAATAACTCCTGCCCCGGGCCAATGCATAATTTTGAGTAAAAATCCGGCCAGATCTCCCATGAATCCGGCAAATGCAATTACAAAGACAAACTTTGGAACAGGATTGTTTCGATCCTTCAGCTGGTTTCGGAGCACCATGGGCAAAAAAAGCAGACAGCTTACTATAATGCCAATGGTTAAGGCAATGCCTGCAAAAGGCCAGTGCTGGACTTTAAACAAGAACCCGATTGAAATGAAAAAGGTTCCAAGAAAGCCCACAATATGTGTCCATTTTCTTGTAAAGTTGCTGACTTCCTTATAGCTGACATAAATGGCGCTGGGCAGGAATATAAAACAAAGCAAAAAGAAGCCAAATACAAACATAACACCGGCACCCGGCCAATGCTGAATTTTAAATAGTGAACCAAAGGCCAGCACGATGGGCGCGGCCAATCCTGAAAACTTCATGATATTTTTCATAATTCGATATTTTTTATCAATTAAATAAAGGGTCTCATGTTGTATGCGTTCCAGACCTTCCATGCCAATTTTGGTTTTTACCATTTCGTAGGCCTTTGCGAAAGATAAGCCATTGCGCATTTCCTGTTCAACATCGCAACAAACATGATCTATCAGTTCATCCATCAAATGAGAATAGGTAAGTCCGGAACCAGCCACCTCTTTTTTGATGAACTCGATATTCGATATATTCAAAATGTAATTCATAACAGAATCGGAAATTAGGATTGAAATAAGGGCTAATTTTATTCAACCCCAAGTTCAGGATTGGATTTCAGTACCAATGCCATTACTTCAAGGTATTCCTGTAATTCTTTAATCTTTTCCACTGCAAATCCATTACCTTTAGGAGTGAGCTTATAATAGATCCGTGTTCGGTTGTTATAATTTTCTGCTTCCGTAATCACTGCCCCATCCACTTCGAGTTTATGAAGCACAGGATACAAGGCGCCATACGTGAGCTTAATTTTGCCATTGGTTATTTCTTCTACCTTACGGGTAATGTCATAACCATACATCCGTCCGTTTTCAGCCAGCAGTTTCAGTACAATTGACTTTAATGAACCTTTGAGTAATTCAGTCGTAATCATATTTAAACTTATTTAATATATAATAAACTTATATATGCAATATATAATATATAAGTTTCTTAAATATCAAAACTAAAATGATTTTTTTGACGAAATTTTGTAAGCTCCCCTGGTTGTATTCCTGAGGAGTTCATCTTGTACTCACCAATTGAAAAGGGTGGCTAACTTTTTTTTGTGTATCGTATTTACAAGGAGTTAACTGTCTTATGTAATTTTCTTATTTGCCATTGAAGAACCAATAAAGTCAATAGGGATGAAGAAAAATCGGCAATAGGGCCACCGAGCCAAACACCTTTCAATCCCAAGAAATGAGAAAGAATTAAGATTGCTGGGATAAGAAACAAAACCTGTCTTGTAAGTGAAAGAAAAATAGAGATTTTTGCTTTACCAATTGATTGGAAGAAACTTGATGTTACTATTTGAAAGCCAACAACAGGGAACATCATAAGGTTTAGCCTCATACCTGTGACCGACAAATTAATAAGTTCGCTATTATTATTAAAGGCTGTTGCAATGAGTTTTGGGAAAATTTCTGCAAGCAAAAATGCAAAGCTGGTAACACATGTCGCAGCAAAAATAGTCAGTTTAAAAGCCTTTATAACACGAGGTGTTTTTCGTGCGCCAAAATTATATCCTACTATTGGTTGCATTCCCTGGTTAAATCCCATTACTATCATAACCACCAGATTTGCAATACTGCCAATGATTCCAAAAGCACCAATTGCATAATCTCCACCATACTTCTTAAGACTAAGGTTCATTATTATAAATACAGCGCTACCACTTATAAGAATGAAAAAGTTCGACATTCCAATTGAAACGATATCCCGAATTATTGCCCTTTTCAACCTCATGTATCCAGGAAGAAAATGCACGAAACTATTAATTTTTGAAAAGTGAATAACTGTTGATGCAGTACCAATCAATTGAGCAATAACAGTGGCCAATGCTGCTCCGCGAATGCCCCATTTAAAAACAAAGATAAATACCGGAGCCAGAGCAAGGTTAACTATTACAGTAATGAGTGTTGTGGACATTGCCTTATTAGGGTATCCAGACGCCCTCATTATACTGTTCATACCAAGATAAAGATGAGCAAAAACATTACCTGCCAAAATAATCTGCATAAATTCTTTGGCATAAGGCAAGGTATCCTTGCTTGCTCCTAGAGTATAGAGAATAGGTTCAAGAAAAATAAAGGTAACAAGAGCAACAACAATACCGAGTATAATATTCAACATTACAGCATTACCAAGAATCATAGTTGCGCCTTTTCTGTCGTGTTCGCCCAGCCTGATGGAGACCATAACGCTTGCACCAATTCCCACCATAGCACCAAAAGCTGCAGTAATATTCATTAATGGGAATGTAAGGGCGAGGCCTGAAATTGCCAGGGGACCAACTCCCTGCCCAATAAAAATTCGATCGATAATATTGTATAGAGAGGCTGCTGCTGTTGCAATTATTGCCGGAACCGAATACTGTAACAGCAATTTCCCAACTCCTTCTGTCCCTAAATTATGAGGACTGCTTTTCCTTGCCATAAAATCATAAAACTAAAAAAAGAGTGCAAATATCCTCATTTTAGCTCAACTATTACGATATGAGTTAGGAATTTTGACTATTAAAGTTTTGAAATCGAATGTAACATGTATAATTTAATCAATCTTTTATTTTAATTCCAGAACTATTTTTCCTGTACTTGTAAAAGAAACTCCATACTAACCATTGACTGAATAACAAAAAGAAGAAAACATAGATAGACGCGAGCGGGAGCTCCTTAAGCTCATAGCCGCAGGGCCTGAGCCATACAATAAGCCCCTAAGGGATCTTAGGCGGCTCATGTATGCTTTGGAATATCATATGGACTCAATGCAAACTACCTGCTCTTCAGATAGTCCAGCGCAGCCGTATAGATATCTTCGGCCTTTTTATACAGACCTTCACAATCGGGAGGCGGTGCATCCAGATCATACTGCGTAAAATTCCGGCCCCAGGCACGGCATGCGCCTCCGCATAAATAGCGAAATCCGCATTTTTTGCACTTTGAGTTGGTATCCACATTATGTTCGGATAAAGTCCTGAATGCCTCGCTCATCACTATCCCGTTCAAGCCCGATTCAAATACATTGCCAATATAGGTATGAGGTTTGTGAAACGCATAACAGGGAAAAACATGGCCTTTTGGCTCTATGTATACATTATAACCAATACCACAGGTTTTAAATGGCTTAAACGGATACTTTAAGGCTTCTTCCTTGTCAACATAACTATCCAGAGCCTCAGAAACCAGGGAAGTGTATGTGTCAGCAGCTCTCCCTATCGGCAAAAGTGGTTTAAACCTCACTCTTCTTATGTTTTTGGCATAAGCAAAATCACGGACACTCTGACCTGGTCCCCCATGAATGTCATCAGCAGGCATTACACAACCTATTGATAACTCAGCAGGCTTATTTACATTTTGAATAACCTGCTGATATCTTTGAATGTTTTCAGTTACTTTGGAGTATGTTCCTTCTCCTCTCCGCTTTTCATGATATTCTTTGTCTCCGTCAACACTTACAACAATCTGATGAAATGCCCGGGCTATTTTAGCTAGTAATCCGTCTGACAATGGCATGGATAAATTCGTCCTAAGCACAATAATTACAGGCTCAATTTGCAGGCGAAGTTCAATCATCCGGTTCAGAAAACCATCCAGATTGTCGCAGATCAGCGGTTCACCACCGGTAATTATGGCCTGTCTGAATTTGTTTTCCTTCACCTGCATTAAAATGTCAGCTATCTGGGAAATACGCATGGATTCGCCGGAAGAATTTCCGGCTTTTGCATAGCAATGCGTGCATGCTAACTGACAATTAAAGGTCGTATGAATGTAACAGTTATTTAATTTGAAATGGTTCCTGCTGAACTGCTCTTTCAGATTTTCAAGGTATGACTTTTCAACGCCAATGCCCAGGTCTTTCAATGATTGATGGGCCTCGTCTATTGTAGCTGATCGCGATAAGGCAACAACTGAAATAATTTTTGCCGAATTGATCGCTTTTGTCACCGGATGCGGCTTTTGCGTAAGTTCAATAACAGGACCTTTCCGAAGCAGCGGATTCCCATTGCTGGTAAAAGGTTTATCCACAATTTCCCGGAAATTATCAGGACTACTCATCTCTCCGATCAGCCTATTCCTGATTTTGTTAAAAATCATTTTATACGATTCGCAATAAGGGTCTTTGGTTTCCTTTGATGCTTTGCTGTTATAATAACACCCACCCTTACAATAGTTCATATGATCGCAATCCTTACATTCAATTTTTATTTGTTTATGATGAGCAACCAGGCTGTTGGTAACAGGGTTATTCTGTAAGCGGCTGATTATCTCCGGATCAATTACATTTCCAAGGCAATAATCAGGGTTCCCTGAAAACCGCTGACAGGGATATATATTTCCTTCCGGATCAATGGCCAGAAAAGAGCCTGTACAGTCCTTGAATGTGCATACTTTGCCCCTGTTATCCGTGATTGATTGGCAAAGCTGATCAAAGGATGAAATACTGATATACTTGCGGTTGGGCACATACAAATCGAACAGGTCACATAACAATGTTCCATATTGTTGAGGGCTCAAAACAAAAGAATTTGCCTTACCGGTAAGCGGTGGCAATGAAGCATGTACAGCAAATGAAAGCCTTTGTCTGACGAAAAAAGTAAAGATTTCATTTATCTTGTCCATGTTTTTTGGAGAGAAAGTGGCAATTGACCCGACCTTCATATTGTTTTTCCGCAAAAGATCAACACCGTTCATCGTTTTGGAAAAATAGCCCTTCCCACGATGTAGATCATTTATTTCCTCAGGTCCATCCAGACTGGTGCTGAATGAAATACCGTAATCTCTGAATAAAGCACAATGTTCCTGGGTTAGGTTCCATAAATTACTCTGGATTTGAAGCTTAAGCTTTTGGGTTTTGAAAGTCCGGTCGATTAATTTTAATCCGCTCTTCCAAATATTCAGCGGAGCCATCAGCGGCTCACCTCCATGGAATGTTATGTGTACCTTGGTTTGTTGTGTAGTTTGAACGACCTTTTCAATAAAACTGATATTTTCACTGAATTGCTCTTCATTGATAATTCTTCCTTTGTTGGGTCCAAAGCAATAATGGCATGAAGCATTGCATGCATTACTGGGAATCACCATAAAATGAGGATTACTATGAATACGGGCCGAACAGGAAATCAGGTTATTTGTCATCAGCCCGCAAATCTAAATCATCTGAGATTGTCAAACCCAGTCCGGTATCTGTATGTGAAATATAATCGGAATGACAATCACCCGATCGTGTTTCGGCCCAGTGACTCACATGTTTGCTGCTGTCCTCGTGTTTCTGAGCGATAGTGGCTGTTATAGATTTCCATTCATCCTGAACAACAGAAAAATTGACTTTTGCGATAGAGATCAGACTTTCTGCTGCAGCTGCCCTGGTTCCCCTTTCAGCGGCTTTTAAAAAGACAAGCAAAACTTTAACAGCATCTATATTACAAACCCCGGCAATTCGTTTAAAATCCGATTCGTTGCCCAGGATTACTTTACTCCAGTCGGTACTGTCAATCATGGCCAGGGCCCCGGCAACATCTGTAACGTTATGATTTGGTGATATCAACAGCTCTCTGACTTCTCCTGCTAATTCCTTCTCACCCAACCGGGCTAAAGTTTTGGCAAGAAGTACCTTAAGATAACTAAATTGAATGTCAACAAAAGAGGTTTTATACCAACTCAGCAACCTGACATCGCACTTCAATACAAGTCGCTCAAAATCATCATCATCTCCAAATATTATATCTTTCCAATCTGTTTCACCCAGATGGATCATAGCACCTGCAGAACTCATTCTGACTGCTTTATCATCGCGGAAAGTTAAATAAGGAAATATATGATCAATGGCCTGCTTATTGCCAAGTAACCCCAACACTTCAATTACATATTGAACTTTTTTGCTTTCAGATAACAAATCAATAAGAAGCTTATAAGACTGTGCTCCGGCAGCAATAATTTCCCTGATGATGTCTTCATCTCTATAGGATAACAATGATTTTATAAAATACGGTAAAGCGGCAACCTTATGCAGCAAAAGATATTCAAATGCTTTTTTTGAATATTTACCCTCTTTTTCAACCAGCCTGCCTATTACTTCAATCAGCTTTTCCGAGGAGAACTGTCTGGCATCTTCAAACATATCCTCTCTTAAAGAATCCTGATTTGACTCAAACATCTCGATGAGATATTCTTCAGAAATGGTATTCTTCTTGCGTCTGTCAGCGTAATCGACCTCATTGAAAAACTTAAGCTGTTCATTATTAAAAGTCAGGTTAAAACCCAAATCCTCATGTATGGAACGGCCTTCGTTATCACTATGGCAATCCGATGTCCTTTCATGATCTGAATGATTGTCTTCATGTACATCCTTATGAGGCGTTGTTATCGATTTCCCGATATCTGACCAGTTCAGAACATCCTGGGGATTGTTCTTCAATACCTTCAACAATATATGGGCTGCTTTTTCGCGAATATATCTGTCCATTCCAAGGCAAATAATTTCTTTGTCGATTGCAGCTTTACAACCAGCTAGACAGAGGCGTTCAATATCATTGTCATCACCCTTTACAATATCCACCCATCGATGATCTCCTAACTGATCAAGCTTTTTTGCTGCTTTTATCCGTGTTTTGTCTTTATAAGAGATCAACATACCGGAAAGAATTGCATCAAATCTTTCATTGCCGGCTTGCTGAATAGCGTCAAAGCATTTTTCTCCTATTGATGATGTTTCATTGACACCGGCAACTAAAACATCAACAGCTTCTGGTTTATTTGACTTCCCTAAATCGGAAATAATTTCAGCTAAGATTTGCAGCTCTTCCTTGGTAAGCGGAAATGTGTGCGTCACCATTTCCTTAAGTAAATTTCCGCCTTCCCTGGGATTATGATCGAATAAACGTATAAAATCCTGTGTATCTCCTTTTATCACGTCGTTATAATCATGAATATCTAAAGCAGACAGTGTTTTAGCTATTCTCAACCGAATTTGGCCATCATAATTACTGATATGATTCACCAGTTCTGCAGCCGCCCTAACCAGCTTATGCTTTTCAATAAAACAAAGCGCTCTTTCTCTGAATGCAGCATCAGCCATCCTTATAATATGGTTTGCAAAAACATCCTGATATGGATCCAAAATTTTATGGCCTTTTTCATATTGATCCATGAGCATATCATAAACATATTCCTCATCTGAAGCAGCCAGTCGCCGGAAATCGTCGGCATCACCTTTCAGCCAGTCAGCCCATTGATTTTCTTTTTTGGTTTTTTTTGCAAGACCTATTTCTTTCCTGAACAGCGCATTTTCTGTAAAAATATACGCATTGAGTTTGGTCTGTATTTCTTTTTTATCATTACCGGCCAATATTTTGCAAAGCAAAATTAAGCAGGATTCTGTTTGATCCGGAGTGAAACTTTTCAGTATGTCATCGTAGCTTTCATTTTTGTCGGCTATTACCTTAATCGAATGAAGGATAGCATCATCTGCTGAACCACTGGCAACCATCTTTAACAGGACGGGTATTGCATCGGGATAATGGATATTCTCTAAATCACGAACAATTTCAGGTATGTTTTCTTTGTCGTGATGGAGCAGATTAATTAACGTATCATATATCCTGGTGTCCCTTAAATTTCCATAACAGGCAATTAATGATTTTCTAAGAGGCAACTCATGAATCAAGGCGGTTAAAACAGGAATGGCTTTTGTTACTTTCTTTTTGCCAAGTAGATGAATGGTTTCGATTTTTATGTCAGTTTTACACTTGGGGTCACCAAGGACTTCAATTAACAAATCATATTTACCTTTGGAAGCCCATTTTTGGACTTTTTTTAAAGTAACTGGAAATAAAAACATGGGCGGAATTTTTATAAACTTTAAAGCTATATTTTTTGTCTTTGATTTGAATCTTTGGTTTCGTATTTTTTTCAACCAATATTGCACAGTGAAAGAGCATCATAGGAAATCTGCTTTTAAATAGGGATATCTTTTTCATTCCTGAAAGGCTGTCGCTTACCAATCACCGTTCATTAACGGAATTTACCCATAACAATCAAATATCCCGAATTAGCAGCCGAAATGTTCCCTCACTTCGAAGGGCACGAAATACCACCCTTCGGGAAAGATAATTTGTGGTTTTTGTAATTGATTACTATTTACTTATATTTTTTTTAAAAATTTTCACTTTGTTTCGTAATTTGACGAAACACAATTCGTATATTTGCGAACAACAATGTAAATATATGAAGGCTGTTTCTTTAAATACCGCAACTGGAAAAATTCTGATTCCCCTGCTATTACTGCCTGTATGGTATTTAATCTACCATTTTTTACAACCATTAACAGATTGGTTAATTTATGATTTAGCAGGAATGGCAAAAGGCAGCAAGCTGACTGAGGCAATTCGTTTCTTTGTGTTTGAGTTCCCGAAAGTGCTTATGTTATTAGCCTTAATCATTTTTGCTGTAGGAATCATCCGTTCTTATTTTTCGCCGGAACGCACCCGAAAAATTCTGGAAGGCAAATCGCAATTTACAGGTAATATTTTAGCAAGCCTTTTAGGCGTAGTAACGCCTTTTTGCTCATGCTCTGCTATTCCTTTGTTTCTCGGATTTGTCGAATCCGGCGTGCCTTTAGGAGTAACTTTTTCATTCTTAATTGCAGCTCCTATGATAAACGAGGTTGCTGTTATACTGCTTTTGGGATTATTCGGATGGAAAACAGCCCTTATTTATGTGATTACAGGATTAACAATCGCAATTGTATCAGGCTGGATTATTGGACGCTTTAAATTAGAAAAATGGGTAGAAGATTGGGTATATAAAACACAAATGGGCTCCAATTCGCTCATTGAAGAAAAACTAAGTTTTGCGGGCCGCATACAATTAGGATATGTAGCTGTAAAAGATATTGTTAGCAAAGTCTGGATTTATGTTGCTTTGGGTATAGCTGTAGGCGCTGGCGCACATGGCTATGTACCGGAATCTTTTATGGCTTCAATAATGGGTAAATCTGCCTGGTATTCCGTTCCGTTATCGGTTTTAATTGGGGTACCCCTTTATTCAAATGCTGCGGGGATAATACCCATAGTTTCCGTTTTGATTGAAAAGGGCGCTTCTTTGGGTACGGCATTGGCTTTTATGATGTCTGTAATAGGCTTATCATTACCCGAAATGATTATACTTCGCAAAGTGCTAAGGATGCCTTTAATTCTCACTTTTATTGGTATTGTAGCAACTGGGATAATAATAGTAGGCTTTCTGTTCAATTTTATTTTTTAAAAGACGCGTTTTAAACAGTAATAAATTAATATTCAAATATTATGTCACATCCGGTTAGTACAGATTACAAAAATGATGAGTTGGTAATTGCCAGGTATGCAAAAGCGTTAGGACATCCTGCTCGTGTTGCAATTATGAACCATCTTGCTTCCATGAGTAACTGCTGTTTTACCGATATTCTTAATGAATTGCCTATTGCTCAGGCAACTGTTTCACAACATTTAAAAGAATTGAAAGAATCAGGACTTATTCAGGGAAGCATTGAACCGCCTAAAGTAAAGTATTGCATCAATAAGGAGAATTGGGAAAATGCAAAAAGACTCTTTATCGAGTTCTTTGAAAAGAAAGTCCAGGGTTGCTAACAGTTATATTTTATTAAACATATAAATTTTCAGAAATGAAAACATATTCTTTCGGCTTTATAGGAGGCGGACGCATAACGCGCATCATATTGCAAGCCTTAAAAAACAGCAATATTAAGATTAATGATTCGGTTGTATTTGATACAGATGAAACTGTACTAAAATCGCTTAAATCCAAATTTCCAGAGATTACAACCATTTCAGATGATATTGCAAAAACAGCAAATAAGCAGATAGTTTTTATTGCTTTACATCCACCTGTTTTAATGGAAAGCTTAGGTAAAATTAAGGATAATCTTGCCAAAGATTCTGTTCTCATTTCCCTGGCGCCTAAAATCACCATTGAAAAAATGGAAGCTGCCTTAAACGGTTTTAAAAACATAGCCAGAATGAATCCAAGCGCATCGGCCATTGTCAATCAGGGTGTAAATCCTATTGCTTTTTCTCCATTAATGGACCAGGAGGATAAAACCAATATTTTAAATATTCTGAAACCGCTGGGCTTTATTCCTGAAGTAAAAGAAGAAAAGATTGAGGCTTATGCTGTAATTAGCGCAATGGGACATACGTATTTCTTTTTCCAGATTCAAAAACTTAAGGAACTTGCCCTTTCCTTTGGTATGGACGAAAAAGAAGCTCAAACAGCAATTGCCGGAATGCTGGGAGGTTCAACTGAAACACTGTTTAAATCCGGTTTAACTTTTGAAGAAGTCGCTGACCTTGTTCCCGTTCGCCCTTTGGCTGAAGTAGAAGAAACTATTAATGGTTATTACGACCAATATTTAACAGCAATTTATAATAAAATAAAACCTGTATAAAATTTATTAAATCATGGTAATAAAAGTATTAGGAACTGGTTGTGCCAATTGCAAAAATCTTGAAAAAGCAACGCAGTTGGCTATTTCTGAGTTGGGTATTCATGCTCAGATTGAAAAAGTGGAGGATATACAAAAAATTATGTCCTACGGTATTATGAGAACACCTGCATTGGTAATTGATGAAAAAGTAGCATTGTATGGCCGTGTGCCTTCGGTTAAGGAGATAAAGGAAATTATTTCAAAAAATACATCTGCATAAAACAAAACAACAATTAAATCAAAACATTTCATATTATGAAAAACTTAATCCTTGCATTTGCATTCGTAATCATGGGTTGTAATGGATTCGCCCAGCAGAGTAACAGCAAGTCATCAATAACAAAGAATGCCAAAGTTCTCGTTTATTTCTTTCATGGCACACACCGTTGCCAGGGTTGTATTAATGCAGAAAAAGGCACTGTTAATGCTTTAAACGCTTTATATAAAGCTCAGCTTGACAATGGAACTATTAAGTTCGAATCAATCAATGTTGAAGAAAGTCAGAACAAGGCTTTAGCTGAAAAATATGAAGCTGCCTGGAATAAGCTGTTATTCGTAAAAAATGATAATTCAGGTCAGACCGTTGAACTAACCGAACAGGCATTTTCCTATGGTATCGGTAATCCTAAGGAAATGAATAAACTTGTTAAGTCCACTGTAGACAAAATGCTTAAATAATCAAAATGGAATACTTGCAGCATTTGCTGGACAATACCGGAACACCATTCTTTACTGCCATAATTCTTGGATTTATGACGGCAATAAGCCCATGTCCTTTGGCTACAAATATTACGGCTATTGGATTTATAAGCAAGGATATTGAAAACAAACAGAAGATCTTCATTAATGGTTTGGTTTATACTCTTGGCAGGGCATTGAGTTATACAGCCCTGGGAATTGTACTTTATTTTGGAGCAAGTAAATTTCATGTGGCAAAAGTCTTTCAGGTATATGGTGAACGTCTGTTAGGTCCCCTGTTGATACTGATAGGAATTTTTATGCTCGATTTGTTTAAAATCAAATTTCCTGCATTTAACAAGCTCACAGATATGCTGACTGAATCTCCCAAAAAAGGAAGCAGTTTAAGCGCATTATTGTTGGGAATAGTCTTTGCCCTTGCTTTCTGTCCCTATAGTGGTATGTTGTATTTTGGAATGTTAGTTCCAATTTCAATAGCCAGCCCCTCAGGCTTATACCTTCCTGTGGTATATGCTTTTATTACAGGATTACCGGTTATAATCATTGCATGGCTGTTGGCTTATAGTGTTTCGAGTATCGGAGGTTTCTACAAAAAGATTAAAGCCTTTGAAAAATGGTTCAGGATTATTGTTGCACTGTTATTTATAGCCATTGGCCTATATTATGTGTATATTTTATTTGTTAAGTAGTAGTTCTTTGGCAAAACGAAGTTCATTTAAATTTAAAAAAATGAATGCTTATGAAAGTTCTGATTCTTTGTACCGGTAATAGTTGCCGAAGCCAAATGGCTCACGGCTTCTTACATTCTTTTGATAAAAACACAGAAGTTCATTCAGCCGGAACAGTGCCTGCAAAAGAAGTCAACAAGAAAGCTGTAAAAGTTATGTCTGAAGCTGGAATTGACATCAGTTCTCATTATCCCAAGCTGGTAGACAATTACCTTAATGATGAATGGGATTATGTAATTACTGTTTGTGACGATGCTAAAGAAAGCTGTCCTGTTTTTATCGGAAAAGTAAAACATCGCTTGCACCTAGGCTTTGAAGACCCATCACATGCAACAGGAACAGACGAATTCATCTGGAGTGAGTTCAGAAGGGTTCGGGATCAGATAAAAGACAGATTTTATAAATTCTATTTGGAAAACATTAAATAATAATATGATGCCTTCAAATAAGCGTTTAAAATTTCCCGACCGCTATCTTACCTTATGGATATTCCTTGCCATGTTTGCAGGGGTATTTATGGGTTGGTTAAGTCCAAATATTGCAAAATTCTGGAATGGTTTTTCTTCAGGCACTACAAATATCCCTATTGCGATTGGATTAATCGTAATGATGTTCCCTCCGTTAGCTAAGGTTAAATACGAGGATTTGGGTGATGTATTCAGAAACACTAAAATTCTTAGCCTTTCATTGGTTCAGAACTGGATAATTGGCCCTGTATTCATGTTTCTTTTGGCTGTGGTATTTCTAAAATTCAATATTGATTACATGTATGGCGTAATCCTGATAGGACTTGCCAGATGCATTGCCATGGTAATCGTTTGGAACGACCTTGCAAAAGGTGATTCAGAATATGCTGCCGGATTGGTAGCTTTTAATTCCATATTCCAGGTATTACTTTTCTCAGTATATGCTTACGTTTTTATTGCTATACTTCCGGGATGGTTTGGGTTACCAGTTAATGATAGTGTTTCACAAATTACCATCGGACAAATAGCAAAGAGTGTATTTATATATCTTGGAATCCCTTTTATTGCAGGATTTTTAACACGTTTTATCTTAATCAGGGTAAAATCACAACAATGGTATCAAACCAGGTTTCTACCAAAAATCAGCCCCTTAACGCTGATAGCTTTATTGTTTACCATAGTAGTGATGTTTTCCCTGAAAGGAGAATATATTGTTAAAATACCTATGGATGTTGTGAGAATAGCCATTCCCCTGATTATTTATTTTGTGGTGATGTTTATGGCTTCATTCTTTATGAGCAAAAAAGCAGGAGCAACTTATGAACAGGCCACAACCTTATCTTTTACAGCAGCCAGTAATAACTTTGAATTAGCAATTGCCGTAGCTATAGCAATATTTGGGATAAATTCAGGAGAAGCATTTGCAGCCGTAATAGGTCCGTTAGTTGAAGTACCTGTAATGATAGCGCTGGTAAACGTTGCTTTCTATTTTAAAAGGAAATACTTTTTAATTCAGGAGAAGATTTAGGTCTTGATCTTCTATCCATTCATATGGATGTACCTGTGACAATATTATTCGACTGCACATGAACGATATGGAACCATAGCCGTCAACTTAAGGTTTTGAAAACAATGCTTACGCCCCTACAGGGCTTATGTTTAATAACGCATTCTACGCAGGGCTATGCCCTGCGCTAGTGCTAAATGCCCTTTCAGGGCATATTCATTAGCAAAATACCAGCCCTGAAAGGGCATTAGCATTAGCACAGGGTGAAACCCTGTGTAAATGATAATACGTTGAAAATTAGCCCTGAAGGGGCGCAAGCAATTATTAAGTTGACGGCTATGCGATATGGAACTACGCCCGGTGTTCTTCTTTGAGCATATCGTATAAAACACCAACGGTATCAGCAATCACTTTCCGGCAGATTATTTTGTGGTGTTTCCTTTCGGCTACTTCTGCTTCTGAAGCATGTTTCTTTAGCAATTCCGTACAATTGCTGGTGCCATGGATTTCTTCGATTTTCCGGTTGAGTTCCCGCACTTTCCTGTAGGCTTCAAGCTTGGTGTCCATGTCTTTGGGGTTCGTATTTCCGAAAGCAAGACCGAGTACCATAAACGCCCCTGTTACCGCACCGCATTTTTGTCTTAAACGCCCCATCCCTCCGCCAAAGGTTGAAGAGATTCGTTTTGCCGTTTCAACGTCGAGCTTATAGGTTTCGGCAAATGAGAGCAATACCGATTGTGAACAGGCGTAGCCTTCATCAAAGAAGGTCAATGCCTTATCAATATATGCTTCTTTGGTCATGAGTGCAATATAAAAAAACTGGCAGGAATACCCTGCCAGTTTAGGAAATTAGTTCATTCATGCTTGGGAAACCGCTACAGCAACTGCTACAGAAGCACCTACCATAGGGTTATTGCCCATTCCGATCAATCCCATCATTTCTACGTGTGCAGGAACCGATGAGGAACCAGCGAACTGGGCATCGGAATGCATACGGCCCATGGTATCGGTCATTCCATAGGAAGCAGGACCGGCAGCCATGTTGTCGGGGTGCAATGTGCGACCTGTGCCGCCACCTGAAGCCACTGAAAAATACTTCTTACCTTGTTCCACACATTCTTTTTTGTAGGTTCCGGCTACAGGATGCTGGAAACGGGTTGGATTTGTTGAGTTTCCGGTAATGGAAACATCAACACCCTCACTGTGAAGAATGGCAACACCTTCGCGTACATCATCTGCACCATAGCAATTTACTTTGGCACGGTCGCCTTTCGAATATGCAGTACGTTGTACTTCTTTTAATTCGCCGGTATAATAATCGAATTGTGTTTGTACATAAGTAAAGCCATTGATGCGGGCAATAATCTTTGCAGCATCCTTGCCCAATCCGTTCAGGATAACGCGCAAAGGTTCTTTACGTACCTTATTTGCAGATTTGGCAATTCCGATAGCTCCTTCGGCAGCGGCAAACGATTCATGGCCGGCCAGAAAAGCAAAACATTTGGTTTCCTCGCGTAAAAGCATGGCGGCGAGATTGCCGTGGCCAATTCCTACTTTGCGATCGTCTGCTACAGAACCCGGTATGCAAAAAGCCTGGAGTCCTTCTCCCAACGTGGCTGCAATTTCTGCCGCCTTAGTCTGGCCTTTTTTAATAGCAATAGCTGCTCCCATGATGTATGCCCAGCAGGCGTTTTCAAAAGCGATCGGTTGAATATCCTTTACAATTTTGTAAACATCAACCCCTTTTTTCTCACAAATAGCCCTGGCCTCTTCAATAGAAGAAATGCCGTATGAATGAAGGACTTTATTGATCTGGTCAATCCTTCTGCTATAGCTCTCAAATAATTGTGTATTTTGCGACATCTCAGTTCCTCCTATTCTTTACGTGGGTCAATAATTTTCACTGCTTCCTCAATACGTCCGTATTTGCCGGATGCTTTTTTAAGCGCTTCGTTGGCATCGGTTCCGGATTTAATCATATCCATCATACGGCCGAGATTGACGAATTCGTAACCGATGATTTCATTACCGGCATCAAGTCCGATTTTCGTAATGTATCCTTCGGCCATTTCAAGATAGCGGGGACCTTTAGCAGCAGTACCATACAAAGTACCGGTAACTCCGCGTAAACCTTTCCCCAGATCTTCAAGACCTGCACCAATGGGCAAGCCGCCTTCTGAAAAAGCAGTTTGTGTGCGGCCATATACAATTTGAAGGAAGAGTTCGCGCATGGCTGTGTTGATGGCATCACAAACCAAGTCGGTATTCATGGCTTCCAGGATTGTTTTTCCCGGAAGAATTTCAGACGCCATGGCTGCAGAATGGGTCATTCCGGTACATCCAATGGTTTCAACCAATGCCTCCTGGATGATTCCTTCCTTAACATTCAGTGTCAGCTTGCATGCTCCTTGTTGGGGTGCACACCATCCAATACCGTGTGTGAGGCCGGATATATCTTTGACTTCTTTTGCCTTTACCCACTTACCTTCTTCGGGTATGGGTGCAGGTCCATGATTTGCCCCCTGCGCAACGCAAATCATGCCTTCAACTTCATGTGTAAAACTCATATGTTCATTTTTAAAATTTGAAAAACTCTTTTTTCCTGTTATATTATTCACAATTGAACATCCCAAAAGTAACCATAAAATTTTAACACCCTTAAATGGAAATAAAAAAGTCAGGTTGGAAAATGATAAAACCTATTCTGCTTGTATTTGTATTCAAAGAAAGGAACGCTCCCGATAGGCAGCCGTATTAGGGCCGCGCGTCTCCATAAAATGTCTTTAAATTACACTTTATCTAAATAATCCGGCATATCCTTTAGCGTGATGCGCTTGCCTGTTTCGGCAGCTTCGTATATTTTCCGGATCAGATATACATCCCGCATGCCCAGTTCGCCCGGCACCCGGGTTTCCTTGTTCTGTTTGATGCATAGAGCAAAATCATCCATTTGAAGTGCCTGCTGGTAGACTGCTTTCAGATTCATTGACCCTTCCGGGGTCCTTCCCTCAATTCCGTTATAAGAAAAGGCATTCGACAGTTCAAAAGTCCCGTTTTTAGCTTTGGCTTTGAGGTAATTCGACTGGTCCTCATAGCTTGTATAAAACTTAGCTTTGTAGCCCGAAGCAAATTGCATTTCACATTCCAGTGAACCTTCTACCTGCTTGAAAAATGCTTTATTTTTTGTAATGTCTTTTGCTGTTACACTTACCGGAAGCTCTCCTGAAGTATAAATGGCTCCTTCAATACTATAAATGCCCAAATCCACTAACGGTCCTCCGCCGGCTAATTCCTTGTTTACCCGCCATGCATCCGGGTCCTGTAAATAAAACGCAAAGCCGCTTGTCAATTCGGTAAGGTCACCATATACCTTATGCTGTCCCAGTTCCATCATCTTGTTATGAAACGGATCAAAATACACCCTGTAGCCAATGGATAGCTTTTTCCCTGCTTTTTTACAGGCGCTGATCATTTTCATACAATCCTCCACATTATTGGCCATGGGTTTTTCACAGATTACATGCTTGCCAGCCTGTGCAGCCCTGATGGTGTATTCAGCATGCATGCTGTTAGGAAGTACTACATATACAATATCGATATCCTTATTGTCTGCAATACGGTCAAAATTTTTATAATTGTAGATGTTTGACACCGGTATATTGTATTTTTCTGCCCATTGCTTTTCCTTTTCCGGGGTACCGGTAACAATTCCGGCTAAATAACAATGGTTTGTCTGCAAAAGGGCTGGTGCCAATTGTCCTGAAGAATAACTTCCCAGTCCCACAAGCGCAATACCTAACTTATCTTTATTTCTTTGTGAAGGAGCTGCTTTTAATAAGGATGGAAAGCTTGATGCTATTACCAGTCCACCACCGGTGGCTATCATACTTCCTAAAAATTGCCGTCTTTTCATAGTATAATTGTTAAATAATCCCTTGGTAAACAAACTTACACTTTTTCACCCTGAATATTCTCATATTATGTTTCCCATTTTTAACTTGACTAATTTTCATCGACGGATTGGTCATATTACCCGACACAGAAATAATAACAACGACAAACAAATTTTTATTTTGTTTTACTTTTGAGCCGATAATATGATCCTAACCGAATTAATAATTTAAATCAATCTTTATGAAAAAAATTGTTTTCGTTTTTTTAGCGGTCGCTTTGTCGGCTTTTGCTTCTGCTCAAATGGTTAATTTATCCGGAAACTGGACCTTAGATGTTTCCAAGAGTAAACTGAATGAACAATTCAGTCTTGCTCCAAAAAGTTGTGCCATTACTCAGGCCGATAACGTGCTTACTGTTGAAAAAAAGCTTGATATGATGGGACAGCAAACGACTATCACTGAAAAATTCAATCTGGATGGCAGTGAAAGTACCAATCCCGGCATTATGGAGTCGGTTAAAAAATCCAAGGCTGTTATTTCAGATGATCAGAAATCTGTTTTGATTTCAAGTGAAATTACCACACCTGAAATGGGATCCATCAAATTGACTGAAAGTTATACCATCGACAATGGAAGCCTGATCTATCAATCCACTTCTTCCTCTCCTTCATTTGGTGATATGTCGGAAACTGCAGCATATTCTAAATAACAAATACAAGATACCAATCATTTATGGATTGGTTGAAAGGTTAACATGCCTGCCTGGCTTAGAAGAATCTTTGCTTGGCAGGCATATTTATTTGTTGATTTATTGATTGGTTGAAACCTATTGTTCATTGCACATTGTTCATTTAACAACTCCCACCCACGTTGCCCTGTGCCAGATTGTTTCCAGTGGTCCCTGTTTATGGTTTTTCATCCACCACGTGCTGAAAGCCCATTGTAATGTTGCAAGAACAAATCCTATGAGTAGCGAGTAGGTCGCTCCGGTATATTTGTACAAACCAAATCCAAAACCATAGTAAATGATCGATCCGATAATGGACTGCATGACATAGTTGGATAGACTCATGCGACCTAAAGGAGAGAATATATTGAGTACGCGATGAAAGAAATCGGTTTGGAATAACAGCGTGAACCCGGACACCCATATCAGCATAAATGAAAAACTTGACCATGATTTCAGCATGTTTGCCAGTGGCTTTTGAATGGCAGCACTGCTCGTTATCTGAGCTACATTATTATTTAAAAGAAATAAAACAATAAACACAACCGGCGCAATGCATATGGTTCTGATCCAAAACCGTTTGCTCTCCGGTGAGGGGACAAATAGCAGTTTGCGACCGGCAAGCATACCCAGCATAAACAAAGCAATGGTTTGCATGACCCTGCCATTTTCCCAGAACCACAAAACTACCGCAGTTTTTCCTATACTCAGATTTCCTTTGATGATATTCATCAGCGAGCCTTCCCCAAGGTAGCCGGTTTTTGCAAAATAGGCTCCTGATGCAGGCGCAGTAACTGCCATATCGGGGTTCAGAATAGCCTGAATGAGGTTGATCCATTCGTTCGGAAGCAGCAGAAAAAACAGGGCTATCCCAAAAACTACCTTATTGCAGAGTTTGGCTACAGGAATCAAACAAAAAGCCAAAGCTGCATAAAGCGAAAGAATATCTCCCTGATAAAAAGCTGAATTGATAAAGGCAAAACACAGCAGCAGGAGCATCCTCCATGCAAATCTGGCTCTGAAATCCTTACCTTTTAATTCCTGGTTATGACTTTGAATATAAAAGGTTAAGCCAAAGAGCAATGCAAAAATGGCGTACGACTTTCCGCCAAACAGAAAAAACATGGTGTCCATAACACCCTTGTCTAAATGTACCATCCACTGAGGAAGGTTTTCAGGCAAATAATAAAAATCAAAATGCTCAAGATTATGCAGGAGCATAATTGAAATGATTGCAAATCCCCTAAGGGCATCTACTACGTAAAGTCTGCCGCTATTTGAAGCCATATGTATATTTGATTTTGTAAGATTACGTTACCGGCCTTCATTGCATATGAATTACCCTATGAAATGATATTCAAAACTATCAATAATTTTGACATACGAAAATATTTCCTGATTATCATGACCTCTTAAACGGCTTGTTCCCTATTCATGAATACTTGTGATGTGATAATTTTCTACAAATATTTGTAAAATATAGATATTAAATATTATATAAGCGTTCTTTGATTTTTTGATTTGAATTGAACCGTAGTTTTGCACAAACAAAGTGCAAAATCTAACACCTGTAAAGGAGCTACTTACAGAGATACAAGCCAATCAAAATTTCAAAGACAATATGATTTATTTAATATGAGTATCGGCAATGATTGATAATAACTTCTTTATTTGAAATTGTATGCTTGCAGCATACCTGATTTTTTAACACAAAGGACTCCAAGGATTCACTAAGGACCCGAAGAATTAAGAACGCAAAGGCCGCCATCGCTAAGCTCAGGCTTTTCCAGGAAATACCGCAGGTATTTCCCCTTTGTGTTCTTAGTGACGTTTTACCTTCTTGCTCTTCGTGTTAAAATCAACACCCACAACCATATAGTCCTCAACCTTATATCTCTTATGCATCTTTCCTGATAATCATATTATTTAATATCTAAATCACTGTTATACGGATAAAATTCCCCGGAATTAAAAAGTCCAATATCTATTGCGTCCCTACGGGACTTTGATAGTTGAGAGGTGGCTATTCTTTTCTACCCATATTTGGTTTCCCGCAAAAGCGGGACAGGCTCTAACGGAACCGTCCCGTAGGGGCATCATATTGGTAGATAAATGATTAACAATTAAGGATAAGTCCCGTATGGTACGATATAAATTTATCCGGACAACAGTGATTTCTAAATTTTAACGCATCAGTTGTAATTTATGAAAACATATAAGATTTTTTAATCCGAATTTAATATACCATAAACGCAGGACCCATATCTTTATCATTGAATCTACAATTAAGCTGCTACAAAAGAATTACATCATGGAAAAATTTTGGCTTAAAGCATTGGTAATTATTTCAGCTGCAATACTGGTTTCCTGTTCAAAAGTTGATATTGAAGATGAATCTGCAGTAATGAAAGATATCCAGGGAACATGGATCGGACGTGAATGGACAGGCAATTTTTACAGGCATATTAAGGTAACCATGAAAGAAAACAGGTTTGAAGGCTGGCTGCTGGCTTCTGATTCAATTAATGAACCCAAATGGACGGTTCTTCCCAATGAAATAGGTTCTTTTTCCATAAGTTCTGCGCTGAAAGAGAATCCCGGTCCCGGAAAATACCGTTCCTTTAATTTTGCCATGCAAGGTCGCTGTTGTACGGATAATTCACTGATTGCAAGAACATTATCCGAGCTGATATCCTATCATGAGAAAAGTGGTTTATGTATCAGAGACAGTGTTCCAATGACAAGGGTTCAATGACGCCCCCATTGGAAGACGCACGCCGTGTATTTACCGGAGAAAATATTCGCTCTTTTTAATGACAGTTTCAGCGTCCATTGCACAGATTTCTTCAATCATCAAACCTTTGTTGATGCATGCTTCGATAATGCGATAACCTATAAAATAGGCGGTTTTCTCAACAAATCCTTTGGGAGGTGCTGAAAATCCTGCCCCGTCAGAAATATATCTTTTGAAAAACCGGGGGTCTGTATCGTTTAGTTCCAGCTTAATGGAATCCTTAATTTGTTGTTCGTGATTCAGGCACCATTCGAATGAACTTTTAGGCATAAACGGGATGGAATTTGAAAGCTCAATTTGAATGATCTGGTTGGTCAGATAAACCGCCATACCTTCCTGTATCACTTCTCTTTTCAATGAAAGAGGCTCTTTTGGTTTCCGGTCTATATGTAAAACATGAGCATATTCATGGGCCATGATCTTCTCTGCCTCAGAAGGATCAATACGCAACGAAACACAAATGGTGTTTATCGTTTCTTCCGGAACGACAAAACAGCCCCCATAGGGCAGATACAGACATAAATCAACCTTTTTATTGCTTACAGGAGGTAAAACCCGATGTGCCTTTTCAATGATTGAATCATACAGATAATTTATTGTATTCAAATCATAGCGATCTATATATTTTTTGAAATCTTCAGCATTGAAATAACCCACTTCTACAGGAAACTTCAGCGTATCAATACTGCCCCACTCAATTTGGCGTCTGTGAACTTTTTGAAATGAAGGATATGGATCCAGCATGATGGCTTTGTATTGATCCCAGCTTTTGTCTGACTTTATGAAATCATAAAAGGCCTTGTATGCAAGGACAATCTGGCCGTTCTTTTTTTGAATGACGTAGTTCGGTGTAACGGATTTATTATTCCCAGCGCTTCCCAAAACAAGAATTGCCGCAAATAGGATGATGACAATAGATAATTTCATTTTATTGAATATTTGACTTACTCAAAAAGACGAAATAAACCTAAAAGTGCTGCTTGACACACGTAGAAATAGATACCGATTCCATTTATTCAGTCCTGTTGAGAACACCAATAAGCATAAAAAAACCCCGCCAAGGCGGGGTTTTAAAACTAAAGGTTGATATATCTTAAACTATGCAAGTTTAACATTCACTGCATTCAATCCTTTTTTTCCTTCTTGTAAATCAAATGTAACTTCATCATTCTCGCGGATGCTTTCCTTTAATCCTGATGAATGTACAAAATACTCTTTTGATGAATTTGCATCTTTAATGAATCCAAAACCTTTTGATTCATTGAAAAATTTTACTGTTCCGTTGTTCATAATATAATTATAAAAAAATTTAATGCGACAAAGGTAGAATAATAATTCTGATAATCTTGAAATTCTGCATTTATCCTGTTTTTATTTTTATTAAGGGGGTGCAATAATACACGAAAAGTCTTAATAACAGACTGTTAGAATGGTTTAAGATTTTCTGATTCGATCATTTGCTGATATTTTTTTCTATAGCTGTTAAGATATACCGTATCGAATCCCTCTTTTCCTAAAATTAATGGATGGGCTTCACCAGGTTTACGCGAACGCAATTTTGTGAAGAACGCTTCCTGTGAATGAAAATAGAGACCGACATCACAACCGGCATCCATAGCAAATGTCTTAAAGTACTCAACAGAGGCTTTATAAAGCCAGGTTTCGGTCCACGTAGGAAATACGGCAGATCCGCCCATAATACCTACCATATGCGATTCGCCGTGTTCGGTTACCGGAATAATAAAAGACATACAACCGGGACTGTGACCAGGCGTTGAAATGATCTCAAAGATGGTATGGCCCACTTTAATCTTCATTCCGTCGGTTAAGTATATATCTAAGGATTGTGGCCTCTTGCCACTGTATGGCCCGGTTAATGGGACTGTTTGCAGCATATTCCAGCCAACCAGACTCATTGCAACTTTAGCCTGAGGACATACATTTTTTTTAAGATATTGCACACCTCCATAATGATCGGAATGTTCATGTGAGAGCATGATGAGTTTAATGTCAGCAGGATCGAGTCCAAGTTTTTGTATATCAGCAACCATCATGGCAACATCTTTGTCATCATTACCTGTGTCCAGCATAACAAGTCCTTCATCTGTGCTTACAATAAAGGCCCCAACAGAAGTGGTTCCGACAAAAAACAAATTGTCAAACAGCTGAATTGGCTGAATGGAGACAAAATCAGCAAAATCAGTTGTTTGCCCGGGAAAATTTGCGGGTTTTGCTGCTGATTGGGGTAGTCTGAGTGCTTTTGTTGCCTCTGAAATCGTCAGATACTCTTTGATTGTGTTGCTCTCATCCATATTTTGAGACCGACAACTTGTTTGAAAATTCGAAAGGAGAAAAATAATCCCCAATGCGTTCCTGAGCATTCTATTCATGGTAAACTATATGTGAATTTGTGAGTTTTGGTTTCAGATACAATTATTATTCCGTCCATACCAAAACACCGGCGGGCGGCAAATTGCTGTCGCCAATTAAAATCCTGGCTTTTTCAGGAAGGTTCATCTTGTATGTTTCTGAAGCGTAATTGACTGCTGTATAAAATCCATCGCGCCAATAAACAAAAACTCCTTGCGGATAATCTTCAACCGTTGCTCCAGCCTGGATATAGAGTTCCCTGAGAATATCTTTTTCAAGGATGGAATCATCTGTATCCACTCCGATATAAGTTATTGAGCCCTTTCCGATATTTCTTTTTACTACTGCAGCTGTTCCTTTATAAAACTGGTTGTTGTATGTTGCCATAACAAGGGTTCCTTTATCAGGAACCAACAATTCAGCCCAATTATTCCAGCTGTATAGCTTAGAGTTCATTTGAATTTCGCCATGCGCATGGTCTGAAAGCATATCCGTTGCCTGAATATGTGCGCCAATCATATGAGCAATGGGTGCTGCCCATTCACCTTCCCAGAAATGACCCATACGATTTTTAGTGGCAGTACGGCATGTGACCACAAGATGACCACCGTCTTTAGCGTACTGATTCCATTTGCTGATCAGCACAGAATCGGCCATTTCGTAAGCAGGAATAATTACCAGCTTGTATTTTGACAAGTCAGCGGATTCAGGGATTACATCCACAGGAGCTCCCAATGACTTTGTTATTTGCAAAAATTTAACAGGGTAATTCCATGCATCCCATTGATAGGTTTGTTTTTGTCTGTCAATACTCCAGTAGTTTTCGAGGTTCCAGATAATGGCAGTATTACGTGCGGCCATTTTATCAGGCATCATCATTCCGGGCGTATATTGTTTTCTCAGCTCCCGTATTTCTTTCATAAACTGCCTGTATTCTTCACCACCCTGTGAAAGCGTCACACCATCAGTCTGAATCATTCCTGCATGGTATTGCTCTGAGCTATATAATAATTGGCGAAAGCGGTAAGAGCAAGCCAACCTCCCTCCTGCTGCAAAGCTGTGGTAAAGCCACATACGAACAGTCCCCGGAAGAAGCATTGGATTATAGCTTCCCCAATTAACAGGACCAGGTTGAAGTTCCATCACACCTGTTTCTCCACCAACAGATTTATAATACGCTGAAGCGAAAAGAATGACGTTGCTATTCCCCATTCTGAATCCCAGGTTTCCTGTGTTGTCACTTCCCCCGTTCGGATAGGCTGTATATGTAGCAAAATCAAGATTATTGGTGCGCGGGGAATCAGCTCCTGTGCAAATGGCTGTATAATTGGTTGTGATAAACTGATCCGGTAAAATGAATTTTCTTAATACTTTGGCCTGAAAGTCGAGATATTCTGCCTGTTTATCGGCTGAATAACGTTTAAAATCCAATAAAGCATGTGGGTTATTTCCCGACCAGCTTACCAGGTTGGTATTTGGAATAATCACTTCGTCGAAACCATTAAACCATTGACTCCAGAAGGCAGTACCCCATGCCAGATTCAAAGAATCAATGGTTTTGTACTTGTATTTTAGCCATTGCCGGAATGCTTCCTGGGATGAAGGGCTGTAATCGGGTAATGCAGGAGGCTCATTGTCAAGTTGCCATCCCATCACCTGTTCATTCTTTCCATAACGCCGGGCCATTTCAGATACAATTCTTTCCACAAAAAACCTGAACTTTGGATTCACAATGGACACCAATCCTCTTGTTCCGTTTTCTGCCCGGATGTAATAACCATCCATAATAAATGTCTCGGGGTATTTTAAACGCATCCACGTAGGCGTGGTTGCAGAAGGAGTGCACAACAGAACCTTCAGATGATACTTGGTACAAAGGTCAATGACTTTATCCAGCCATTCAAAATCAATCTTTCCCTCTTCAGGTTCCATTTTAAACCATGCAAATTCTGCCAGATGAACAAACTCAAACCCCATGCCGGCAATTTGTCTGATATCACGCTCCCATTGATTTTCATTCCAATGCTCGGGATAATAATAAATTCCTGTTGTTATCAGATCCTTTTCAGGAATAAACCGGTTGATCATCTGTGATCTGGAGGAATTCGATGCAGTAATCAACAAAAGCAGCATTAAAAACGCCTTGTACTTCATATACCATTACATTTATTGTTCTGTAAACGAATCTGGCTGGTATTAAACGAAACAACGGCTATGCCAAAGGACAAATCAATATAAAATCGGATACACCTTTGGATCGGATTTTAATACGCCTTTGGTTTTGATTTCGGCAATTGCCGCCTGAATCTGACCAAGCGTACACGACTGTGTTTCAATTGAAAACAATGCTTTATCCGATACATGTCTGTTATGTGTAACTGTATAGATGTTTACATTTTGTTTGCCAATTTCAGTCGTCACGAGTCCTGTAATCCCCGGCCGGTCTTCTGTTTCAAATGCAATGGCATAGGGAAGCAAATAATGTTCGAGTCCCCTGAACTGAAGATTTGCAGAGGGCAACGATTTATTCATCTGATTGCCATACCGTGCAACAAATAAGATATCAGCAACAATTGAGCTGGCGGTCTCGGAGGATCCTGCACCAGCCCCAATAAGAATATGTTTGCCGGCATATTTGTTAATGGCACGCACTGCATTTGTAGCACCATTCACCCCGGATAAAATATTTTCATTTTTTACCATCATCGGGCAAACACTTCCATAGATATATTCACCTTCATGCTTTGCGAAGCAGATTAATTTAAACCGGGCATCAATTTCCCGTGCATATTCCATGTCGGTAGCCGAAATATTTTCAATACCCTGGTATTGCAATTGTTCCATGGTGATATCAATACCAAAGGCAAGTTTCATTAATATGATGAGTTTATGAGCAGCATCACCACCGCTAATATCCAGAGTAGGGTCAGCTTCAGCATAACCTGCTTCCTGGGCAGCTTTCAAGGCCTGACCAAATGATAAATTTTCATTGAACATGCGGGTGAGAATATAATTGCTGGTTCCGTTCAGAATTCCTGAAACAGAAATAATCTCATCTCCCGAGAAGCTTTCCTTAATCGTTTTTATAATGGGAATGGCTCCGCAAACAGCAGCTTCAAACCCGACAGATACATTATTCTCCTCAGCAGCCTTAAAGATGGCTTTGCCACGCTCGGCCAGAAGTGCTTTATTGGCAGTCACAAGATGTTTACCTGACTTACAGACATTCAGGCAAAGATTGTAAACGAAATCATTGGTTCCACCAACAGTTTCAACAACCAGATCAATATCCTTGTCGTTTAAAATGTCATGGATAAAATTCCCTGCCTCGTCTTTGGAAATATTTCTGCCACCACCACAAAACAGATTTTTATCGATTTGAAACCGGTTAATTGCATTTTCGGGAGTGAGTTCAACAATTTTCGAAATTTCAACCACCCGACCTGATCGGTTGTTTAAGGTACTGTTGATTTCACTAATAATTTTAGCCACACCCCCGCCAACAGTTCCACAACCAATTAATGCAATTTTAAAAGATTTCATTTTGAATCAGCTTTTATATAATACAATGAGGCTGCAATTTAAACAAAATGTAGCCACACTGCATTAAAAATTATACATCAGCGATAGAAGCAACCTTGTTCCGCTTATCCTTTGGGCATTGACGATGTTCGCCTTATCTGCGTAATCAATGGTTCCCATCCAGACAATGTTCTGTTCCAGTTCCAATGCCAGTATGGTTTTTCCGGAGGTATAAGATATGGTAGGGGTAATACGGATAAACTGGTCAATAGTCTCTCCAAGGCCAAAAGTATTGGGCGCTGTTGCAAAAGGCGCAACCAGATCTTTTCCTGTTCCCAGGTTTTTTAGATATCCACCAAACAAATTTCCTTTGAGTTTGCTTCCATACGATAAGTTTCCCCAAAAGAAGAAATGACGGAAATTTGAATATTCTTCATAGCCGGTTATTGCGTTATAAGATGAAATTCCATACCCACCGGTCATCAGGCTTTCGCTGGTATTGGCTGCAAGTATTGCTTTACCACCAATAGAAAGCTTGCCCGACTTCACCTGTCCATAGGCAAGAAGTGCGCCGCAATTCAAAGCTTCATTGGTTTTTGTTTTGGACTCGTCAATTGGAGATACTACATACGTGCGTGGTCTCAGGCGCTTATAGTCGAGCCCGAATCCCAACACCGTGCCTTCATTTTTATACTGAATTTGTGCATGAAAATTGGGAATGATGGCATTATTCTGATAAAGGTATGTTTTTCCGGATGGTCCATTGCTGTTATAATCGTTCTGAAACACTGCCGAAAGAATCAGATTCATTTTACCAAATTTCTGGGTAAGGGTAATCTGTTCGCTTCTGTTGAAAGGCTGAAAAGGTGCGCCCATGCTTAAAGCAACAACACCCGGCAAAGCATCCATGGAGCAAAGCGGATGCCAGGCCCTGCCAACAAGAAGCTCCGTTTTTTCCCAGCTCAGTTTTACCCAACCCTGTCTGAAACGGACCGAGGCACAGTTTGCACGGGCAGTAAAATCCATTTCTATGTACGCAGAGGTTTTAGCGCCAAAAGCATCCGGACCAGTAACTCCAAATTTCAACCTTGAAGCTAAAGACAGCAAGGTCAAATTGGGTACTTTGTTCAGATCATCTCCATTGATATCAGGAGATTCAGGCAATGGATACAACAGCACCGATCCATCAATCGCATCCAGATTTTTACGGGTATCAAAAATCAGATTATTCATGATGAAGCCTGAAATTTTCATCTCAACAGGCTTTTCTTTGTTTGCAGTTTCCTGTGAAAGAGCAGGAATGACCAGAAATAAACTTAATAGAGCAATATATCCAGACTTCATTTTACAGATTTTGGTAAATTTTATACAGCCGTTTTTCATATCCAACAAAGAAAGGTAATTAAATGGATTGACAATTTTTTGTGGCTTTTTTTGTTCTTATCTGTATCTTTCTCTGGTTTTCCGAACAAATTCATCTATAAATGAAAAATCTTTATATTGGTCTTATATGGGCTGCGTATTGTGCCATTCACAGCTATCTGATCAGCATTCGTTTTACAGGAGTCATGAAACGATGGCTCAATGATTATTATGCATTCTACCGGCTGTTTTATGTAATCCTTTCTTTTGTTTTATTGATACCTGTAGTTTATTACACGCGACTATGGGCCAGTCCTGATATTATTTCATATAGTTACATGATCAACATCATCCGTTACAGTCTGATGGCAGTTGCGGTATTCATTTTTATAAGAGCCTTTCTGATTGATTATGATATTCTGACATTTGCAGGCATCCGTCAGATCCTGCGATTCAGGAAGCCGGTAAAGCAGAATCCCGGAGACATCAAAAAGACCGGATTACTTGGGATTGTGAGGCACCCTTTATATCTGGGAGTGATTCTTTTCATTTGGTGCAATACTTTCAGCATTACAGATATTGTGATCAACTCTGTGCTGACAGTTTATATTTTCATAGGAACCCTGCTGGAAGAAAGGAAACTGATTTTGGAATTCGGTGAGTCGTATATTCAGTATCAGAAAGAAGTCCCCATGATTGTGCCCTGGAAAAGAAAAAAGCGGAATAATACAAGTTTTGAAGTAAATTAGGCTGAAGATTCATAGGATGATAAGGTCATGTCATGATTGAATCATGTTAGGTGAAATAATTTAAAGCAAATACAATGTCACAATCCTTAACAAAGTTATATGTGCATGTCGTTTTTCATGTTAAAAACAACAGGTGTCGTATCCGCACTACTGAGATGCCGGAGCTTTTTGCTTATATAGGATCTATCATTAAGGATAACCAGTCAATTCCCATACTCATAAACGGAGTGGATGACCACGTGCATATCTTATGTGTTTTATCCAAGAACATTGCACTGGCAAAATTGGTAGAGGAGATAAAGCGTCATAGCAGCCGTTGGATAAAAACCAGGGATCCATACTATGCAAATTTTAATTGGCAGGGCGGATATGGTGGGTTTTCTGTAAGTCCCTCTGTACATGATAAAACAAAAGCATATATAGAAAGACAGGCTGAACATCACCGGAAGCGTAGTTTTAAAGAAGAATATCTGCTTTTCCTGAAGGAATATGCCATTGAATATAATGAGGATTACTTATGGACTGATTAAGTTAAGCTGCCCTTTCAGGGCGAATGTTTCACGAGTATTGCATACCCGAGGCGTTGCCTCGGGTTCGGATAAATAAGGCTTTCAGCCTATATATGCAGAAAGCCGCCAACCATTCGCCACGAAGCAGCGGCTTAATCAATCCTATAGGCACAACATTATACTCAACCTTTCGCCACGAAGCAGCGGCTTAATCAATCCTATAGGCACAACATTGTACTCAACCTTTCGCCACGAAGCAGCAGCTTAATCAATCCTATAGGCACAACATTGTATTCAACCTTTCGCCACGAAGCAGCAGCTTAATCAATCCTATAGGCACAACATTGTATTCAACCTTTCGCCACGAAGTGGCAGCTTACTCTACCCCAAGGCAACGCCTTGGGAAAAGAAAGCAAAGCATTACGCGTCGCTATTAATATTGCTAAATTAAATGCAGCCCATTAAAATGATTTATATATTCATCATGTTTTCGTAATTTTGCGAAATCAAATCATTCAGTTATGGCATATCCAAAAAATATTGAATATAAAGAAGATGAAGTAGCTTTGGCCCGTTTTGCAAAAGCTTTGGGTCATCCCGCACGTATAGCTATCATGAAGCATTTAGCTGCCATGTCAGATTGTTGTTTCACTGACATACTGAATGAATTGCCTATTGCCCAGTCGACTGTATCACAGCATCTGAGCGAACTAAAAGATGCAGGACTGATCAGGGGAAATATTGAGCCTCCTAAAGTTTATTACTGCATTGATAAAGCAAATTGGAAAAAAGCACAGGCCTTATTCCATGGTCTGATGGACGAACTGAAGGACGGAGGCAAAGATTCCAGATGTTGTTCCTGAGGTTCTCTTATACCCGCAAACAACCTCTGAACCCTCTTACTGCATAATAGGAGGATGCCCCATTATGATAAATAAATACATGATCATAACGGCGATCGCCATAAATAGCACCTCCAAGTTTTCTGACTTCAGACGGTGTTTTAAGCCAGCTTGATGTTTTGGTATCAAAGTTGCCCAGCTTTTGAAGTTCATGATATTGCTCCTCATTCAACAGGTCAATACCCATTTCTTCAGCCATACTAACTGCATTACTTCCGGGTTTATATGTTTTCCGCTCATCCAGGGCGGCCTGGTCATAGCATAAATTTCTTCGGCCCTCAGGCGTTTCAGGTGAACAATCAACGAAAATATATTCCTGCGAATTCTGATCATAATCTATCACATCAGGCTGACCACCGGTTCGTTCCATTTCAAACAGAGATGTCAGTTTATGCGGTTGGGATTCAAGCTTATACTGTAATTTTCCCCAATCGGGAAACTGGTGCCGGATCATGTTCTTCTCAAACCGTGCCTTTAAAATGTCCATCATTTCCTGTTTCTGCTTTTCAGAGATTCCTTTCTGCTCAATAATTTCCTTGTTCATAACATGATGTATTTATCAATTCTATGCTTTCAAACTTAATGTTTAAAAAGTAACAACTTTCCATACTAAAGGTTTGAATTGAAATAGATTAAAAAAATTACATTTCATTTCGTGTTTTTACGAAATACGTTGTATATTTGTACACTTGATTTGCTCTTTTAAATTTCTGAAATATGAATATTGCACTTGACAGCCTGTCGATCAAACCTGTAATTCATGCAATTCCTTCCATTACTGCTGAATGGGATTACAAAGATATTTTTGGTGCCATTAAGGTTCGCTGGGGCATTGGCAGAGATCATTATATGGTAAAGCCCGGACTATATCGTATTGGAAATCCAGACAGCCAGTCGGATGTATTTATTTCAGCAAACTACAAATTATCATTTGATCATTTGCGAAAAAATTTATCACAACTGAATGCCTGGATTTTGGTGATTGATACTAAAGGGATCAATGTTTGGTGTGCTGCCGGTAAAGGGACTTTTGGGACTGAAAACATCATCCGCAGTATTAAGGCAGTAAATCTCGATGCGGTTGTCCTGAAAAAGCGCATCATCATACCTCAGCTTGGAGCGCCTGGTGTTGCTGCGCATATTGTCAGGGAGCAGACCGGCTTCAAAGTGATGTACGGACCAGTCCGTGCCAAAGATATCAAAGCATACCTTGCTGCTGGTTATAAAGCCGATGCTGCCATGCGCAGAATCACTTTTCCTTTTCAGGAACGCGCAAAACTCATACCTGTTGATTTCATGTATGGCAAATATAAATTATTGATCACACTGGCGGTTTTTGCTGTTCTGTCGGGATTGGATCAGCAGGGAATTCTTTTTGGAAAAATTGGGGATACATTTCTGTTTCCTGCCATCAGTATTTTGGGAAGTTATGTGGCGGGAATCGTTTTCACTCCATTACTGCTGCCCTATATTCCCTTCCGGCTTTTTTCGGTAAAAGGTGCTCTGATCCATGTAATGGTTGCCGTGCTGCTGACATATCTTTTTCAACCACCAGTTCTGGAAGCAATCGCTTTGGGATTAACGGGGATTGCCATTGCATCATTTGTGGCCATGAATTTTACCGGTTCATCCACATATACCTCTCTTTCAGGCGTTAAAAAGGAAATGAAAGGATCCATTCCTTTTCAGATTGCCTTTGCGCTTTCAGGTATCATCCTGTTTATTATTTCAAAACTCTACTAATATGTTTCAGCTCCAGTACTTAAAAAATGTATCGACATTAAAAATAAACCACGATCGTTGTAAGGGTTGCGGAGTTTGCGCCATGGTTTGTCCCCATGCTGTATTTACTTTATCAGAAGGCAAAGCACACATTACAGATATGAATCGGTGTATGGAATGCGGTGCATGTGCCAGAAATTGTCAGTATAATGCGATTTCTGTCCGCTCAGGGGTTGGTTGTGCTGCAGGAATTCTAAATGGCATTTTGAATAACTCAGAACCTACATGCGGTTGCTCAGAAAGTTCAAAAACTTCATGTTGTTAACATCGCAGTAAAAACGTTATATTTATGCGTTGAAAAATTTTAGTGATCATGAAACGCATAGGGTACGTCAATTCCTCTTATTTAAGAATAAGTGCATTTATTTTCCCGGCACTGTTATTTGCGGGTACTATATTGACCTCATGTTCAGCAAGTAAAAATAAAGCCAGGCAGGAATGGGCGAAACAGGGCGAATGGACAGGTACATGGGCTTGTTCGCCACAACTGGTAGAACCTCATAATAATCCACCAGCTCCGGGACTTACAGGAAATACAATTCGACAGGTTTTTCAAATATCAATAGGAGGAGACAGTCTGAAATTTCGTTTCAGCAACGAATTCAGTGCTTCTGCCATTACTTTGAAAAAAGTTATGGTTGCTGTTTCTAATGGAGATAGTACGATAGAGGTTGGCTCACAAAAACAAATTACGTTTGACAGAAAAGCAGAAACCCTGCTGTTACCAGGAAGTGTTGTAATTTCGGATCCTGTAGCATATAAATGTTCCTCACGAACAAAACTGGCTGTAACGGTACATTTTGGCGAAACACCAGCTGACATTACCGGTCACCCCGGCTCACGAACCACATCTTATATTCTCAAAGGCGATCAGACAGCATCCAATGACTTTGCAGGTTCTGTACATACCGATCATTGGTATGTTTTGAACGGAGTTGATGTAAAAACCGTAACCAATTCAGCTGCTGTTGTAGTTATTGGCAATTCCATAACCGATGGGCGCGGATCAGGAACCAATAAGCAAAATCGTTGGCCCGATATCCTGGCAGAACGACTTTTAAACTATCCTCCTACCCGTCATGTTGCAGTGCTAAACCAGGGAATTGGTGGTAATTGTGTGCTTAAGGCCTGTCTTGGTCCATCAGCCTTAGACCGGTTTGAACGGGACGTAATCAATCAGACCGGTGTTAAATGGCTGATTGTTCTTGAAGGCATCAATGATATCGGTGGAATACAAACCAGCGAAACAGCGGATAGTGTTGCTCATAATCTTATTGCAGCCTATGAGAAAATGATTGATGCCGCCCATGCAAAGGGTATAAAAGCGTTTGGCGCAACCATTACCCCTTTTGGAAAGTCGTTTTACGACAAGGATTTCAGACAGGAAGCCCGCACTATTGTAAATCAATGGATCCGGACCAGCGGGCGTTTTGATGCGATTATCGATTTTGATAAGCTCCTTGAAAATCCGGAAGAACCTCTTACAATTATACCTAACGCCCATACGGGCGATTTTTTGCACCCAAATGAATATGGTTATAAAATGATGGGTGAATATATTGATCTGAAGCTATTTGAAGATTCCATATAATCTCTTGTTAAAATTTGCATACACCTTCCAAAACAAACTCCTGAATCATTGAATCTATGAAAGAAAATGCCTTACACCGACGGAAATTTTTCGCTCTTATTGGGGCTGGTACTGCAGCACTTGCCGTTAAACCCTCCGCTATAATGGCCTCGGCTCCAGTATCTGTAAAAATGGGCAAACCAGCAACCAATATTGCTGATGCAGCAAAAACACCCCGAAATGAATGGTCCATGCCGGGAATGTTTCCGGGAAAGGTGATTCAGGTTACCAATCCTAATGCGATTGTAAACAACGAGCCTGTTGAAAAAGAGGCTTACAAAATGATTGAAAAAGCCATGATGGAGCTTACAGAAGAAGATCATATCAAAAAGGCATGGCGTCATTTCGTAAAGCCCGGTGAGAAAATCGGACTCAAAGTAAATCCGATTGGCGGGAGACTGCTATCCACCAGTCACGCTGTTACTCAGTCCGTCATTCGTCAATTGCTGGAAGCAGGCATTGAAAAGGAAAACATCATCATCTGGGATCGCAGAATGATGGACCTGATAGAAGCAGGTTACACCGCCAACCGATATCCGGGAATCAAAATAATGGCAACAGAGTTGCAGGATGAAAAGGGATCTTTTTATGATGCATCGGGAAAGCTTTATGGAGAAAATAATATTGATAAAGACTGGTATTATTGGGCAGATATTGAAGGTTCCTATGATAAAGAAACACTGCCTTATATGATCAATGACGGCAAATATTCCTACTTCACCAAGATTATCACACAGGAACTGGATAAGGTAATCAATATGCCCATATTAAAGAATGCCGGAGCTTCCATTACCAATGCCATGAAAAATCTTGGATATGGGGTGATCACCAATACGGGACGGCTTCATGCGCAGTTGTGGAACGAAACTTCTGCAGAGGTTTGTGCTTTTGCTCCGGTACGAGACAAAGTAGTTCTTAACATATGCGATGCCCTGCGGGGTTGTTTCAATGGAGGTCCCGCAGCAAATCCACAGTTTATCTGCAATTTTAACGCTGTTCTTGTAGCCACAGATCCTGTTGCACTTGATCGTATTGGTTATGATATTGTAGCTGAAAAACGTGTAAAAGAAGGCATACAAAAATCCCCCACCCCTGAAGTATTAAAGTTTCTTGAACAATCTGAAGAACTGGGACTTGGAATTTTCGATAAATCTAAAATAAAACTCAGAATTTGTGATTTGGGATAACCGTTTTTCATCAGATAAGAATTGAAATATGAAAACATGCTTTTTAACGGGTATCCTGTTATTCATTTCGGGCATTTGCAGCTCCCAGAATGCCGCATTATTTCCTGTTATTGATAATCAGGATCTTCCTGACGCGAAGTCAGGTACTCCAAAAACATACAATGGTTCGTCGCTTTTCGGGTTGATAGATGGAGGCGCTGAATTATTTTTGGAATATGGTTTTGAAGCTGTATGGACAAACCAGGTAACATTGTCTGATGAGACATACAAAGTGGAAATCTATAAAATGACCGGTGCAGAGGAAGCATTCGGCATTTATTCCATATCCAGGTATCAATGTGAAAGCAATCCTCCGGTTTCGGTATTTGCCTGTCAAACCCGGTATCAGCTTCAGTTTTGTTCAGGTCCGTTTTATGTAAGCATTGTCAATTCAAACGGCACATCAAAAGACAGTCTGGCATGCCTGCAAATAGCGTCAGTCCTTGCATCCAAAATTCAGGAAACGCCTGTTGACCTGGATTCATTCATGCCGGGTAAAGATGCTTCCTTGATTTCCCAAAATGCCATTTTGGTGAAAGGAAATCTGGGAATCATGAACAGCGTTCCGGATCTGGCTGATTTTTTTGGAGAAGCGAAAAACTTCACTTCACTGATTTTAAAAGAGAACGAAAAAACGATGGTATCCCTTCGTTTTTTAAAAAAAGAGGACCTGCTTGAATTTATTGATTATCACCAGTGGGATATTTCAAACCCATCCACTTTGAAAGATAAGGAAATCTCAAAAATCTCCGACTTACAGCTTCTGATCATTTTATAGGTGGCTTTGCCCTAACTTAAAGGAATAAAGCACTGTCATTGTCAGCTTATGAAATGCCGCCCCTGATTTAAATCATTTTCATGCTGCAGCGCCGCGTTAAAATCTGTAGTAGCGGTTTATCCTCGATATACTGAGGTGCAGCGCACCCTAACTATAAAATATTATGGTGCGCTGCACCTTAAAGAAGCATTAATTTTGCAAAGGCTACAGATATATAGGTGCGCTGCACCTCAGATGTAAATAAAGTTGCTGATATTAATATCGTTTTATATTTGGTTTTCATGTTGCATATATCACAAAATTGTTTTAACTTTACTTATTATTAAATAGGAATTATTCTCTTTTAATATTAATTATTAATGAAGATTGACGATATATCGAAGCAATTGGTTCATAAGGGTTTAAAAGTAACCCCGCAACGCATTGCTATTTTGGATGCCATTATTAAACTTAATAATCATCCAACAGCAGAAAATATTATTGACTTCATCCGGAAAAATCATCCCCATATTTCAGTGGGAACTGTTTATAAGGTACTCGAAGCCCTTGTCGAAAATGGAATCATCAACAAGGTAAATACGGAAAAAGATGTGATGCGGTATGATGCAGACGTTGAAACACACCATCATATTTTTTATGCTGATTCGGACAATATTGAAGATTTTTATGATGAAACCTTAACAGATCTTATTATGCAGCATCTGCAAAAGAAGGCGATTCCGGGGTTTCGAATTGAAGACATTAAGCTCCATATCATTGGAAGAAAGATTTCTATGTAGGTATAACTAAAAACTAAAATTATGAAAATCAATAAAAAGGTAGAAGATGTTTTGAATAAGCAAGTAAATGCTGAATTATGGTCGGCTTATCTTTATCTGTCGATGTCAGCCTGGTTCGAAACAAAAGGCCTAAAAGGTTTTGCCAATTGGATGCTCATTCAGTTTAAGGAAGAAACCACCCATGCACTTAAAATATTCGATTTTGTAAACAAGCGTGCAGGTGAAATAAAGTTGCAACCTATTGCTGCAGTTGAGCATTCGTGGAAAGATTTGATTCAAGTTTTTGAAGAAACATACAAACATGAATGTCATGTAACCGACCTGATCAACAATTGCTATGATGTGGCCGTTGCAGAAAAGGATCATGCCACTGCAAGCATGCTCAAGTGGTTTATTGATGAACAGACTGAAGAAGAAGAAAACGCGCTTGAGATTCTTGATAAATTGAAACTCATTGGCGATAAGGGCGGCGCCATATATCATCTCGACAGAGAATTAGGAAAACGCAGTTTCAAGGAAGGAACACAGGAAGCTTAATAATCATCAACATAAATACATTTCGCTATGGAAGAAAACAATGTGATTTCAATGCCGCGCATTGGTGATCCGGCTCCGCAATTTGAGGCGATCACAACGCAGGGAAATATCAATTTCCCATCTGATTATAAAGGAAGTTGGGTGATCCTGTTTAGTCACCCAGCCGATTTTACTCCGGTATGCACTTCTGAGTTCATGACTTTCGCTTCACATGAAAACAAGTTTGCAGAGGTAAACTGCAAGCTGGTTGGGCTTTCCGTTGATGGATTGTACAGCCATATTGCATGGTTGCGCACCATCAAAGAGAAAATTGAATACAAAGGAATGAAGGATGTGGAAGTAAAATTTCCATTGATTGAGGACATTACCATGTCGGTGGCCAAAAAATACGGTATGTTACAGCCGGGAGAAAGCAATACTAAGGCAGTCAGGGCAGTATTTGTGATTGATCCTGCCGGTAAAATCAGGACCATCATTTATTATCCGCTATCATTGGGCCGCAACTTTGATGAGTTATATCGTGTGGTTGTTGCATTGCAAACAGCCGATAAATTTGGTGTGGCTACTCCCGCCGACTGGAGACCAGGCGATGAAGTAATCGTTCCCACAGCAGGTTCTTGTGGAGTAGCAAAAGAAAGAATGGAAAGCAAGGATGAAATGAAATGCTATGATTGGTTTTTCTGTACGAAAAAGCTTCCTGAATCAAAAATTTGGTCGGAGCTGAAAAAGTAAAATTCTATGTTTCTTTCCTTTGAGCGGTAATGGCATAAAGCTGTTACCGCTTTTTATTTAAAATCAGAAATCTGTTTCCCTTTTTCATCCAGCAAATCACATACAATTTTCAGGATTCTGTCAAACTTTTAGCATTAACCCGCTAACATTGTTTATTTTTGCCCCAATATTTTTACGGACAATGATGCGCTACGGCACGTATATCCTTTCATGGATCAGGAATAATTGGCAAAGATATCAACGTTATAAGCAAACCATTAAGCAGAAACCTGCCTGGCAAAAAATACTTTTTCATTCAGCAAGAGTTTGCGTTTGGATATTCCTTTTTCTTCTGGCGGTGGATATTAATTTTTTGTGGCTCTTTGGAAAATCTCCAAGATTGCACGATTTAAATAACCCGCGTCTCGAAATTGCGTCTGAATTATATTCAGCGGATCAGGTACTCATTGGACGGTATTTTGATGAAAACCGAACACCGGTCACTTATGAAGAGATTTCACCACTTCTTATCAAAACCCTTATTGCAACAGAAGATCAGCGATTCTACAGACACCACGGAGTGGATGTCCGTTCTACTTTCTCTGTATTTTTCTACATGATGCAGGGAAAGAAGCGTGGAGGTAGCACCATTACCCAACAACTGGTGAAAAACCTGTTTAAAACCCGCGCCAATTATTCAAGGGGACTGCTGGGTCACGTACCGTTTATCAAGATTATCATATATAAGACTAAAGAGTGTGTAAACGCCCTTAAAATAGAGCTGTTCTATACCAAGGAAGAGATTTTAGCCATGTATCTGAATACAGTGGATTTTGGCAGCAATTCCTTTGGGATTCACACGGCAGCGAATAGCTTTTACAGCACAACCCCTGATAAACTTACTGCCAATCAATGTGCCACACTTATTGGCATGCTCAAGGCCCCTACCCTGTACAGTCCGCTTATTAATCCCAAAAACTCGCTGAGCAGAAGAAATGTGGTCCTGGGCCAAATGCTCAAGCAAAATATCATCAGCAACCAGAAATTTGATTCGCTTAAAAACCTGCCCCTGGCACTTAATACCAGTTTTGATGAAAATGATGAAATCAACAACGGATATTTCAGCGATGTAGTCGCCCGGTATCTGAAACCCTGGCTTAGAAAAAACGGATATAACCTTTATACCGACGGACTAAAGATATATACCACCATCGATTCCCGGATGCAGCAGTATGCAGAAGATGCTACTACTGAGCAGATGAAAATGATTCAAAGAAAGTTCGACAGCTATCTGGGCGACAAAGAGCCATGGCAGGATGCGCATGGAGAACCGATACCAGGGTTTATAGACGATATTGTTGAGCATGAGTCGTTTTATAAAAAGCTGGCTAAAAAATATGATAACAATGCGGATAGCATTCGTTTCTATCTGGAACGCAAGCACAGAATGAAGGTGTTTACCTGGAAGGGTGAAAAGGATACTACATTCAGTCACCTCGACTCATTAAGATATTTCAACCGGTTTCTCCACGCATCTTTCATGTCTATGGATCCGCATACCGGTTATATTGTTGCATGGATCGGTGATATCAACCATGATTACTTCAAGTTCGACCATGTAAAACAATCTAAAAGACAGCCCGGATCTACCTTCAAGACATTTATTTATACTGCCGCTATTGATGGAGGATATGCACCCTGCGATAAGAAAATCGATCAGGCCGTATCTGTCAATTATACCGAAAATGGTGAAGAAAAAAACTGGTCGCCGCAAAATGTTACCTGGGTATTTACAGGTGATACGGTTAGTCTGAAATATGCCTTTGCACGTTCCATCAATTCTGTTGCTGTTCAGTTAACCAAAGAGCTTGGCTGGGCCAAGGCCATTGAGTATGCAAAAAAAATGGGAATCACCTCGGATCTGGCAAATGTTCCATCGGTTTCTATCGGATCAAGTGATGTTTCTCTTTACGAGCTTGTTAATGCTTACGCACCCATTATAAATGGCGGTTATCGTGTTGAACCGGTTATTGTAACGCGTGTACTCGACAAAGAAGGAAACCTGATTCGCGAATTCAAGGTTCAAAAAACGCGTGTAATCAGTGAAGAAACCGCTTTCCTGATGGTTCAGATGCTGAGAGGCGGGTTATCGGAACCTCATGCAACTACACAGGCTTTATTTGGTTATGATTTGTTCCGTTCGAAAATTGAATTTGGAGGAAAAACAGGAACTTCTCAAAACTATTCCGACGGATGGTTTGTGGGTGTTACTCCAAAGATCATCGGAGGTGCCTGGGTTGGTGGTGAATACCGGAGTGTACATTTTAAATCGGGTTCCCAGGGTGAAGGCTGTCATTCTGCGCTGCCCATTTATGGACGATTTATGGAAAAGGTATTGCACGATAAAAAATTCGATTACCTGAAGGTGTCGTTTCCAAAGCCTTCTCAAAAGATAAAGAAATCCTATTCATGCCATACGTTTCTGCCCCGTGATACCATCAAGGCAGATTCCATACTGGTTGAATTATAATTGACCTCTTTCCTGGAAATTAAAGACAGCACATCAACCGGATGTGCGTATTGAGATGATATAGAAAATCATTACCGATAAATCACTTAATTTGCAAGGTTGAGCGTTGAAAATACCTGTCATAAAAAATGTTTCATTATTTTTGCATCCGATGATGTCAAAGATTTTTATAGGAGCGTTTGTGGTTATGATTATGGGAATGGTTTCCATGCCCTGTAATGATTCCATTCTTCATCAGACACAACATCAAACAGAGCATTCCATTCCTGTTCATGATACAGATCACGCTCCATGTCACTGTTCTCCATTCTGCACTTGCTCATGCTGCTCAACTCCTTTCTTTTCAAGTGCTGCTGTATTTAGTTTTTCCAATCAACCTTTTGTAATTCATATTTTCGATCTTTATCATCCCGGATTTTATTCCAGTCAGTATAACAGCTTCTGGCAACCGCCCAAGATTAGTTAATACCAAGTTTCCCCTTTATACGGGTTCCATTTATTCAGGTATTTACTATTTCATGATCAAAAATGATTGAACGTATTATTCATTTTTCTGTTAAGAATAAGATTCTTATCGGAATCTTCATTACTGTCCTCGTGGGTTGTGGCATCTATTCATTAACACGCCTGCCGGTTGATGCCATTCCCGATATCACCAACAATCAGGTTCAGATTATTTCAATAGCTCCATCGCTTGCCGTGCAGGAGGTTGAAAGCTTTGTCACTGCCCCTTTGGAGGTTGCTGTGGCCAACATTCCCGATATCGTTGAGTTGCGATCGATATCGCGACTCGGATTGTCTGTGATCACAGTAGTATTTAAAGACCATGTGGATCTATACTGGGCACGCCAGCAACTTACCGAGCGTTTAAATGAAGCTAAAGAGGTCATTCCTGAAGGAATTGCCAAAACAGAACTGGCACCGATATCCACCGGCCTCGGCGAGATCTATCAATACCGGCTCGTTGTGGATAAAGGATTGGAAGAAAAATATCCGCCCATGGAACTCAGAACATTGCAGGACTGGGTGGTACGCAGGCAAATGCTCGGAACACCCGGTGTGGCTGATATCAATAGTTACGGAGGGTATGTAAAACAATATGAAGTAGCCGTAAATCCTGATAAAATGCGATCGATGGGCATTACGCTTTCTGATGTTTTTACAGCACTGGAAAATAACAATGAAAACACCGGAAGTGCTTACATTGACAAGAAACCCAATGCCTATTTTATCAGAGGAATCGGACTGGTTCAATCGCTGGAGGATATCGAAAACATTCCCATAAAAAAGACTGCATCCGGATTTCCGGTCCTGATTCGGGACATCGCCACTGTTCAGTATGGAAATGCCACCCGTTACGGCGCTTTTGTGGTTGATACCTCTGAGGCTGTAGGAGGTGTAGTTATGATGCTGAAAGGTGCCAATGCTCACCAGGTGATTGAAGATGTTGAAACCCGGATCAAAACCATTCAGACCTCACTCCCCGACGGGGTAGCGATTGAACCTTTTTTAAACAGGTCGGATCTTGTGGGGCGTGCTATTGGAACAGTGACTGAAAACCTGGTGCTGGGTGCCCTGATTGTCGTTTTTGTTCTGGTAATCTTGTTGGGCAATTTAAGAGCGGGTCTGATCGTAGCTTCTGTAATTCCGCTTTCCATGCTTTTTGCCGTCTCCCTGATGAACCTTTTTGGTGTTTCAGGAAATCTGATGAGCCTGGGAGCCATCGACTTCGGAATTATCATTGACGGAGCAGTAATCATTGTGGAAAGCGTGGTTCACCGGATCGCATCCAACAAACGCAAATCCGGAATCATTGAAATGAGCCAGCAGCAGATGGATCAAAGCGTTCTGGATTCGGCAAAAAGAATGATGAATTCGGCTACATTCGGACAGGTGATCATTCTGATTGTTTACCTGCCCATCATGGCTCTTACAGGCATTGAAGGCAAGATGTTCCGTCCCATGGCACAGGTTGTTACTTTTGCATTAATTGGCGCTGTCATTCTTTCATTGACCTATGTTCCCATGGCATCGGCACTTTTTCTAAATAAGAAAACACAGCATAAGCGTACCATTTCCGATAAAATAATCGACAAACTCCATCAGGGATTTCATCCTGCCATCCAATATGCACTAAATCACAGGATAGGGGTATCCATAACTGCCATTCTGCTGTTTCTGCTCAGCCTGTTTACTTATAGCAGGATGGGCGGTGAGTTCATACCTCAGCTCGAAGAAGGAGATCTTGCTGCCGGAGTTATGACACTCCAGGGCGGATCATTGTCCAACACCATTGAACAGGTTGAAAAAGCCAATAAGATCATGCTGGAAAGCTTCCCTGAAATCAAACATACTGTCTGTAAAATCGGAGCCGGTGAAATCCCCACCGATCCTACGCCCATGGAAACCGGTGATTACATTATCACATTAAAACCCCGGAATGAATGGGTATCAGCGAAAAACCGGGAGGATCTTGTTGCACAGATTGAAGAAAAACTGATTCCTCTTGCCGGTGTTAAGTTCGAATTCCAGCAACCCATTCAAATGCGTTTTAACGAATTGATGACGGGTTCCAAACAGGATGTTGCCATCAAACTCTTCGGAGATGACTTGCAAACATTGAGTGATGTTGCTGCAGAAATTGAGGGTATCATCACGGAAATCGAAGGAGTGGAAGACATCAACGTAGAAAAGGTAACGGGATTGTCACAGATCCAGGTTCAACTCGACCGCCAGCGGATGGCACAATATGGACTTGCTGTTAAGGATGTCAACCACATCCTGCGGTCAGCCATTGCAGGAAGCGAAGCAGGTACAGTATTTGATGAAGAAAAACGGTTCAGTCTCGTTGTTAGGCTTGATAAAGATTATCGCCAGCAAACCGAAGATATTGAAAACTTATACATTGCCCTTCCCGAAGGAGGTCAGATCAGCTTTGGACAGATAGCAGATGTTGCCATTAAATCGGGTCCAGCACAGGTATCACGCGAGAACACAAAACGAAGAATTACTGTGGGTTTCAATGTGCGCAATGCCGATGTTCAAACTGTGATCGCAGAAGTAAGCAGGAAGGTCAGTCAGATAAAGCTGCCAACCGGATACTTCATCACCTATGGAGGTCAGTTTGAAAATCTGGAAGCTGCCAAGTCGCGGCTTAAAATTGCCGTTCCCATTGCCCTGTTGCTAATCTTCATTTTACTGTATTTCACCTTTCACTCAGTGAAGCAGGCGCTTTTGATTTTTACAGCTGTTCCCCTGGCTGCCATAGGCGGGGTATATGCGTTATGGATCAGGGATATGAATTTCTCCATATCAGCAGGGGTAGGATTCATAGCGCTGTTTGGGGTTGCAGTTCTGAACGGAATCGTGCTCATTGCAGAATTTAACCGGCTGGAAAAAGAAGGAATTGCAGATATCAAAGAACGGGTGCTAAAAGGATTGCATTCTCGTTTACGACCAGTGATCATGACCGCAGCGGTTGCATCGCTTGGCTTTTTGCCAATGGCTGTATCCGGATCAGCAGGAGCAGAAGTACAACGGCCGTTGGCAACGGTTGTAATCGGGGGACTTTTCACAGCCACCCTGCTTACTCTTTTTGTCCTTCCTGTTTTCTATGTCATCTTTTCAAATATTTCCTTCCGCAAGATATTCTTTCCGAAAAATGTAAAAACAGGAGTTGTTTTAGTTTTAATGATGCTTGGAGCAAACAGCGCTTTTGCACAAACTAAACCACTAAATGTGCATGAAGCCATACAGATGGCCCTCGACAATAACCTGAAAGTGAAATCGGCTGCATACGAAGTGGATGCGCAAAAAGCACTTAGAGGTAGTGCCTGGGATATTCCAAAAACTACCATTGATGGCTCTTATGGTCAAATGAATACAGTGTTAAAAGATAACAGCGTAACCATTGGTCAGTCTTTTGAATTTCCAACTGTTTATATGCATCAGAATAAACTGGCCCGTACGAATATCAACAGCAGTGAATCGAAGTATTATGCTTCGCAACTTGAAATCGCCAGTGAAGTAAAAACAGTTTACTGGCATCTGGTTTATCTGAATTCACAGAAATCATTGCTTACATATCATGACAGCCTGATGTCGCAATTTTTACGGTCTGCGGAAAGAAAAAGTGCTGTGGGTGAATCCAATCGGCTTGAATTGTTGCAGGCTCGTTCTGTGAGCATGGAAGTTAAAAATACATTGCATGAGATTGAAAAGGATATGCTCATTGATCAAAACAAGCTGAAAATGCTTTTAAATACAGACGATTTGGTTGCTATCAGTGACCAGGAGCTGAGTCTGCTTGTTGTTTCATTCATGAGCGACAGTGCAATCATTGCTTCGAATCCGCAGATGGCCTATATGCAAAAACAAGCGGATATTGCTGAGTTGGAAAAGAAGATCGAACGGGGCAAAACACTTCCTGATTTACAGATTGGTTATTTCAGTCAGACCATCCGTGGGGAACAGGAAGTAGATGGTGTACCACGGGTATTCGGTCCGGGTGATCGTTTCACAGGTGTTGAAGCTGGAATCAGCATTCCGCTTTGGCCTTTTCCTCATGCATCAAGAATAAAGGCTGCAGGAATCAGACAGAAAATTGCTGAAGCAAATGCAGTTGATTTTAACAATGCTTTAGTTGGGAAAAACAAAGAATTGCAGCTTGAATATGAAAAAAACAGGGCATCTGTAACATATTACAGAGATCATGCCATTCCTGAAGCAGAAGCAATCATTACCCAGGCAGAAAAGAGTTATAAGGCAGGGGCCCTGGACTACAACGATTATATCATGCTGATCAGCAGGGCCATAACAATTAAAAACAACTATCTCGGAGTCCTGAATGCCTTTAATCAAACAGTGATTCAAATTGATTTCTTAACCGGTAAAATTTTCTAATGATATGAAAACGATCGTATATATATTTCTGATGGTTTCTCTGGTTCTGCTGCAATACAGCTGTAAAAAAACAGATCTATCTGACAATCCTCAAAACCATGAAGAAGCCGAGGTCCTTCCTGATGACATTGTGGAATTGCGCGATGATCAGATCAAGCTCGCCCAAATCGTTACAGGGAAGATAGAGCTCAGACAGGTGAGCGGCACTTTAAAGGCCAATGGAGTCGTGATAACCACCCCCCGTAATTATGCAACAGTATCCATTCCCATGGGAGGTTTTATTAAAGAAACCGCTTTGGTTGCCGGTAGTATGGTTAAGCAAGGGCAGGTTCTGGCCGTTGTAGAAAACCAGGAATTTATTGATCTTCAGCAAAACTATCTGGAAGCCCGGAATAAATTTGAATTTGCAGAAGCTGAATACAACAGGCATACCGAATTGTATCAGGAAGCTGTGTATTCCAAGGAAAATTTGCAACAGGTATCTTCGGAATATAAAACACTGAAAGCCCAGGTAAAGGCTTTGGAACAAAAACTTAGCATGATCGGCATCAATGCAAAAAAACTGGATGCCGACCTGATCAGTCCTGAAGTAGTTGTTACTGCTCCCATTTCGGGTTATCTGAAAGCAGTTCATATCAATATCGGGAAATATGTGAGTTCCTCTGATGTTCTTTTCGAAATTGTAAACCGCGACCAGCTGTTGCTGGAGCTGACAGTCTTTGAAAAAGATGCAGGACAGGTTATGCCGGATCAGCAGGTTGATTTTTATGTAAACAATGAAACCGAAAAACATGAGGCAATCATCTACCAGGCTGCACAATCCATAGAGGCTGATAAAACGCTCAAAGCGTATGCGAAGATCAATGGAAACTGCAAAAACATTTTACCCGGCATGTTTGTAAATGCCACCATTGAGACTTCTCAAAACAAGGTGACTGCCCTGCCCTCTGAAGCCATCGTAAGTTTTGATGAAAAGGATTACATCTTTGTTTATGAAAGAGATAAACAGGAAGATGGCAAGCCTTTCACAGAATACCGGATGATTGAGGTCAAGAAAGGAATCACCGAAGACGGGTATACAGAAATTGAATTACCTGAAGGATTTGATGCAGATCAGCGCATGGTTGTCATTAAAGGAGCTTATAATCTGCTGTCTGCAAAAAAGAATGCCGGTGAAATGGCATGTTGATTATCTTATTTATTAGCTTTATCCCCAACGTTTAAAGCTGAATGTCTATTAACAATGCGATAAGAACTTTAAGTAAGAGAAGTTTGCTGATTATTGACCTGTTTGTAATAATTACAGCATTAATTATTGGCATGTGGCAGATTTCCTTTTTTCATAACATTATGAAGTGGGATATCCTTGATATCAATTTGCCATGGAGATATTTTACTTCCGAATGTTTGAGAAATGGAGAACTGCCCCTCTGGAATCCATTCATTACAACAGGATTTCCTCAGACAGCGGATCCCATGACATGGTATCCCGTAAGTTGGATTTTAGGCCTGCTTTTTGGCAATAACTTAATTACCCTTCAATATGAATATATTTTCCACCTTCTTCTGGGGGCAATAGGTGTATATTTTTTAGGGAGGCTATTAAACCTTAATCGGAAGACAAACCTTATGGTAAGTATCTCTTTCATGTTTTCCGGTTTGTTTATCAGCAATGCACAACATTTTGGATGGGTTGTTGGCGCAGCATGGTTTCCTTTTACCATTTACTTTTATGTAAAGTTTTGCAAAAACAATGATCTTTTATCCGGATTGCTTTTTGTTATATCTTTCTATTGCATGCTTTCCGGTGGTTATCCGGCCTTCTTTATTATTACTGCCTATATCCTGCTTGGCATTTTCATATGTTATCTATATAAAAAGATTAAAGACCATTCATATTCGGTTAAGTTTATCCTTAGCAACGCACTCATTCTCACCCTCTTTTTGATATTGAGCTCTGTTGTTCTGATTTCTTCTTTTGAATTATCAAATTATTTAACACGTGCTGACAAATTCACTGTCGGCTTTGCTCAAAGCTATCCTTTGCCATATCAGGGATTGATATCATTCCTTTTACCATATGCTACAACCGGTAACGTCAATTTTTATGGAAACGATTTCTCAATGGTAAATTGCTATATTGGAATTACGATCCTTATTTTTGTTTTTTATGCAATCTCCATAAAAAATAAATTTGCAATTTCTTTCTTTTTAATAGGCTTATTTTTGCTTTCAGCGGCCCTGGCTGATATTTTTCCAATTCGTAAGGCGCTTTATTATCTTCCCTTTATGAATACTTTCCGGTTCCCGACAGTATTCAGATTTTTTGCCTATGCTTTCTTTATTATTGCAGGTGGAATAGGTTATAATCATTTTGTTACCCGGCATGAAAGAGACAAGAAGTTGCTGATTTCTATTTTTGTGTTTGCAGCAATACTCTTGTTTTTTGTTATCTATAATAGTTTTCTGATAGAGCCTTGGAAATTTAAACTTTTGTTATCCTTTAATTTTGGTGCATTTGATAAACAGGCTACTATTCATGAACGAATTTTCTTTCAAGGAATCATTCAGCTTTCACTTATTGGATTTATCTTGTTCTGCTATTATGCCGTTTCACGTAAAACTTTTCATTTTGTCCTTTTTATTATTCTGGTGGTTGATATGGTGGTTGCTATTCAATTGAACCTTTATCATACAGTCATACATCATGATAAACCCGGACCTACACAAGCTTCTTTGGCTCTGCTTCCAAAAGGATTCCCAAAACCTGACTTGCATGAAGACGTCATTGATAATACAGAACAATCTAATCCCAATATTCCTAACCTTTGGAGGAACATGAATATTTTTTATAAAAAAACAACCGCCGAAGGCTATACTCCCTACTATTTAAAAACGTTGCAGGTATCGGTAAAATCAGGCACTTATTATCCTGTGCTTAAGAATCCGGTCGTTTTTCTGTCTGACAGACTTTTCAAAGACAATATCATTGATTCCTCTTCTTATGATACTCTGTCATTCAAAAAGATAAAAGTATTATCCTTTTCACCCAATCAGATTGAATTGAAAGTCAATACAAACCATCGGCAAATATTAACCTATCTTCAGAATATTTATCCCGGATGGCAAGTATCTATTAATGGGAATCCTCAAAAAATGACTGTAACAAATTACACTTTTATGTCAGTTTATCTAAAAACAGGGGTAAACCGGGTTATATTCGAATATCGGCCTGGGCGCATTCTTATTTGCTTCTACATAAGTCTGGCAACTTTTATTCTGGTTATTCTGTCGGTAATTGTCATAGCTATAAAGCAGAAAAGAGAAGCAAAATCGTAAACACGCTGCCGGATTTGTTGCTGAAATTAAAAAAACAGCGTTACCATTAAACTTTTTAGCATGTTTCATGCAATTGTCAAAAATTTCGCGAACTTTAAAAGGTAGAATTACAAATAGCAAAATATTGAAAATCAGCATTTATATTTTAATGGGAAGTCTGTTTTTTCTGGGAGCGTGTTCTACAATGCCAAAAGGCGCTGTGGCTGCAAAACCTTTTGAAGTGAACCGGTATATGGGGAAGTGGTATGAAATAGCACGCCTCGATTTCAGGTTCGAAAGGAATTTAAACAACACCACTGCCGAATATACTTTGAAAGAAGACGGAACCTTAAAAGTGGTGAACAGGGGCTATAATAACGTTAAGAAACAATGGGAAAAGGCTGAAGCCAAAGCTAAATTTGCCGGTGAAAAAAATGAAGCACGCTTGAAGGTCTCCTTTTTTGGCCCTTTTTATGCACCCTATAACGTAATAGCTCTTGATCCGGATTATAAATATGCATTGGTGGCCGGTAAAAACCTGAAGTACCTCTGGATCTTATCCAGGGAAAAATCCATTCCCGATGCAATCAAAATCAGGTATATTCAGATTGCAGATGGGTTGGGATTTCAAACATCGCAGCTTATTTGGGTAGCACACAATCAATAAATCATTAACATCAATTACGCAGCGTGGAAACTATTAATATCGACGCCTTATTTAAAATATCCTACGGACTTTACATAGTATCGTCCGGTGATCAGAACCTCGGAAATGGATTTATTTCCAATTCTGTAATGCAAGTAACTGCCGAGCCTCCCCAGTTTGCTACATGCTGTAATAAGAACAATTTTACCTGTTCGCTGATTGAAGAAACGGGTCTTTTTACAGTATCCGTGCTGACACAGAAAATCAGTCCTGAACTCTTTGGCCGCTTTGGTTTCAGAAGCGGAAAAGACATCAATAAATTTGAAGGTCTTCAGATTCATTATGGCAAAACAGGAGCCCCCATTGTATTGAACGACTGCATTGCCTATATGGAATGTGCTGTAGTTCAAAAAATGGATGTGGGCACCCACATGATTTTTATCGGGGAACTTAAAAGTGCAGTTATCATTGATGAAGTGGAAGAGCCCATGACATATGCGTATTACCGCCAGAAACGCAAGGGCATAGCCTCCAAAAATGCGCCAACTTATATAGATAAAACAAAACAGGCCGAAAAATCCGGCAATTACAAAGTGTTTAAATGCACAGCCTGTGGGCATATTTATGATGAAAAAATTGAAAAAATCCCCTTCAAAGATTTACCTGACTCCTGGAAATGCCCGGTTTGCGGTGCCGATAAAGAAGATTTCATCGAAATAAACTAAAACATACCAATATGCTTACAAAATCATTAAAAGGAACAAAGACCGAACAGAATCTGTTAAAGGCTTTTGCCGGTGAATCCCAGGCCCGCAACCGCTATGAGTTTTTTTCAAGTGTTGCATTAAAGGAAGGCTATGTTCAAATCGCTGCCATTTTTCAGGAGCATGCCAATCAGGAAAAAGAACATGCCAAGCGTTTTTTTAAGTTTCTGGAAGGAGGTAAGGTGGAAATTCAGGCCACCTATCCAGCCGGTATTATCGGAACGACGAAGGAAAATCTCAAAGCAGCTGCTGAAGGAGAAAACGAAGAATGGACCGTATTGTATCCGAATTTTGCTGAAACTGCCCGCGAAGAAGGTTTTCCGGAAGTTGCCACTGCTTTTAAAATGATTGCTAAGGTAGAGACTGAACATGAACGCAGATTTTTAAAATTACTTCAAAACCTTTCAGAAGACAAAGTATTCATGAAAGACGGTAAAGTATGGTGGAAATGCCTCAATTGCGGTTATGTATACGAATCTGAAAAGGCACTGGAAAACTGCCCTGCCTGCCTGCATCCAAAAGCATTTATGCAAATTCGCGAAGAGAACTTTTAAATAAGGGATTGTAAACCCCGCCCAGGCGGGGTTTTTTAATGATCTGTACCATGAACCAGAAAAAGATTTTATTGCAATTGCTTCCGGGATTTATTCCCCTGTTTGTTTACATAATCGCAGACGAAATCTGGGGGCCAACCATCGGCTTAATTGTTGCGGTTTCAATGGGGATTATCGAACTGATCTATTACCGCATCAGGAATAAAAAATTCGAATCTTTCATTTTGCTGGATACCCTGCTTATCGTTATGTTGGGTGTGATATCCATTTGGCAGAAGAATGATGTGTTTTTCAAGATCAAACCCGCCTTGATTGGAGTTGTCACCTGCGTCATCATTGGTGTTTCAGCCTTTACGCCCGGAAATTTGCTTCTTACCATGTCGAAGCGATATTTAAAAGATATGGAGGTTACTGAAATCCAGGTTCAAATGATGCGTAAAAAAATGAAAGTCCTTTTCTGGTTGTTTCTGGCTTATACCCTGCTGGTTTTTTATTCGGTTTGGTTTATGAGCAAGGAAGCCTGGGCTTTTATCAGCGGGGGACTTTTCTACATCATCTTCGGCATATACTTTTTAATTGATTTTGTAAAGATGTGGAATCATAAGCGCAAGATGGCAAAAGAAGAATGGCTGCCATTGCTCAATGTCCGTGGTGAAATCATTGGAAAAGCACCAAGGAGTGTTTGCCATTCAAATAAGGAATACCTGCACCCTGTTGTACATCTCCATGTTTTTAACAACAAGGGTGAACTATACCTTCAAAAGAGATCCATGAATAAGCTGGTTCAGCCGGGAAAATGGGACACTGCGGTAGGAGGTCATGTGGCTTTTGGTGAAAAGGTTGAAACAAGCCTGGTGCGTGAAGCACATGAGGAAATTGGAATCAGGGATTTTGTGCCCCAATTGGCCGCCCAATATATATGGGAATCTGATATCGAAAGGGAATGGGTTTTTTGTTTTGTGACGCATTATAATGGCCCCCTAACAACCAATCCGGACGAAGTGGATGAAGGCAAATTCTGGCCCATAGCTGATATCAAGAAGAACATCGGGAACCATATCTTCACGCCTAATTTTGAAGAGGAATTCAACAAGGTGTTTCAGTCGGGTAAAAAAGGATTGATTCCGAAGCATAAAACAAAATGAGGCTGCCACAATAAGCATATTGGACAGCCTCATTACTCAAACTACACATACCTGTTTACTCAATTACTCCACTACCCTTTCTATTTACTTCTGCGATACAGGTATTTTCTCCTCCCATACATATCAATAAATTGTAAAACAATATCATCACGGGTAACAGCCATTTGTGTAAACCCGATTTCAGACACAGCATATAAGGTCTGTAAAGCATATCTGATGGGGCGGGTTGTTCCTCCTGTGCCTGTCACAATATAATCTGTCTCTCCGGGTGCTTCATTTGAATGTTCAAAATGATGATCATGCCCGGATAAATAAAAGTCTACATCGTACTCCTGCAGCAATGGTTTTATCAGTTTTTCCAGTTCCGGCGTATTCCCATGAGAAATTCCCGCAGAAATAATGGGATGATGCCCCACAACAATGATCCATTTTTCAGTCGACCGCGCAAGCACATTCTTAAACCATTGGTACTGTGCTATATGGTCAGGCGATTGATCGCCCAGTACCTCATATTTTTCAATCAGATCCGGAGTATCCAGAATGATAAAACGGATTTGCGTGGAATCAATACTTTTTACAAAGGTGTAATAAGGTGCTTCCATATCCCAGTTTCCATGAACGGATTCATAATCCACCTGTGCCGAAACATTTCCACAATAATCATGATTGCCCAGTGCCGGATACCATGGAATAAACAAAGCGCTGTCGGTATAGATGTCTTCGAAATTCATCTTCCATTGCGGGTCATCCATGCTTTCAACACCTTCAACCTGGAAATTGTCTCCACAGGTGATTACAAACTGTGCGTTTGTTAACCTGGCCTGGCGGGCCATCTGTTCTGCCAGATTTAGCTGGTTCTCGCTGCCGTTATATCCCCAGTCACTAATCACAAAAAACGACAAATCATTCTCAGGGCGGGTCATGGTAAAGTTGTTCATCAACAACCCGTCTTCTTTTTCTTCATATATCGAACAATTTGCAGCTGATAAAGTGAGAAAGAGATAGATTCCGAATCTTGCAACGAATGAAAACTTCCTGTAATGATTCATGTGAACCGCTTTTGTGAAAACACCCCGATTGGTATATTATTAAAACAAACCTTGTGGTGTTATCGGGTATACGTAAAGCAGTACAGGAAGTAACAATTCATCAGGTGATATCTATCACCTGATATTGGGGATAAATAAATGATATAAAATGCAACCTGCAGTAAAATCAGGTCATGGAAATGCTAATCTACCAGTTCATGCGCCTTCTTGCCATAAACTTTTTCATAGGCCTTGCAATAAGGGCAGGCACCGCCTTCAATAGTTTTTACAAACCAAAAGAAAAATCCTTTCTGATTTTTTCTGGCTCTGGAGCAAACAGGGCATTCAACACATTTCTGTGCCATTTGGCGGTCTTTCTCGGTAATTGTAGTGGTGTTCATATATTTAGCGGGATTTAGGGTTCATCAAATATAGGGGTTTTCAAAGGATAATTCAAGGGCAAGGCGGAAAATGCCAAAATTAGCATCGCCGTGGCGATGCTAATTTTGGAATTGACCCGGGCTTTGGCATATAGTTCACCTCCTGACCCGGCACTCCTCTGATTAATTCAACAACACCGGTTTTCCAAACCCAACCTTTTCCAATGGTTTTAACTGAGTCGCTGCATCACCTACCACCACATAGATCATTTTATCAGGCCGGATGTACTTTTGTGCGGTATTCTTATAGTCATCCAGTGTAAAATTCCTAATGGCTTCTGATTCTTTTTCTACATAGTCGTCTCCCAGTCCGTACTTGCTCATGGTAGCAAGCATTTCAGTCAATGAACCCAGGGTTTCAAAACGGAGGGCATTGGCTCTTAGCAGGCAATCTCTTGTGAAATCCAGATCTGCCTCATTAATGCCGCTGCGGTAATTTTCCAGACTTTCCTTGATAATCTTCAGCGATTCCAGCGTGGCATCAGAACGAACCATGGTAGAGATATAGAATGGCGCAATATGCTTTAATTCAGCAAAATTACTGCTGGCACCATAGGTAAAACCTTTCTGCTCACGTAAAATCTGGTTCAAAATACTGGTAAAAGCGCCACCGATGCGATAATTCAAGAAACCGGCTTTTACAAAATCCTCACTGCTTCTTGACATAGCCGGATACCCTGCATAAATCACCGATTGTTTTGAACCGGGGATGTTCACAAAATAAATCTGTGATTTTTGAATTTCGGGAGGTGCAGCATACCTGTCAGCTTTTACCTGTGCCGTGCCGGTCCATTTTGTCTCCAGTGACTTTAAGGCCTTCAATGCCCTTTCCCTTGAAATATTCCCGGCAATGTGAATGCGCGTCACATTGGGAGCCATATTCGCTTTGTAGAAGTTCTGCAAATCCTGCAACTGAATCTTTTCAACCGACTCTTTTGTTCCAAGGCTGTAATAGCCAAAGATGTTATTTTTGCCATAAAGCAACCGGTAAAAATTCCTGTTGGCCACAGCACGTGGTTGAACCTCGTTTTGCAGGATTTTATTGATTGTACTCGTTCTTGCCAGATCGAATTCTTCCTTATCCCAACGGGGCTCAAGAATAATTTCCTCCATCAGGGAAATCGTTTTTTCGAAGTTTCTTGCAAGCAAATCCGCTGACATGGTAATTTCTTCCTTTCCTGTATACATCTGAATATCTGTCCCTAAGAGCTTTATCTCTTCCTCCAGCTGTTCAGGTGTTTTATTTTTGGTTCCCTGGGGCATGACATCCGTAATTAAATTGGCCACACCAACCATGCTGGTATCATCCAGATAGGAACCGCCGTCCATAACAATATCAATATAAGCCAGTGGCAATTCTTTCTGTTCAATACCGTATACTTCAATGCCATTTGACAATTTTGCCCTCCATACTTCAGGGGTGTTTACAATAGGATCTTCACCCAACTTTGGGGCAGCAGTACGATCAATAGAAGAGGCAGTTTTAACAATAGAATCAGAGCCCGATTCAGCTATCTCTACTTGCGTAGCGGATTCCACGTTCTCTTCATTTACCACGGATTTTTCAGAATTATCAGCCATCAGATCGAGTTGTCCCTTTGGAACAAAGCTGGTGGCTACATAGGGTTTGTCTTTGATATAAGTATTGTAAACCCGCTGAATGTCTGCTATGGTAACTGATTTAATTCCTTCAAGATCCTTTGTGAAATATCCGGGATCGTTTTTGTATGTATTATAAAAAGCGAGTTGTAACGATTTGTAATATACGCTGTTCAACGTCCAGTAAAAATTCTTTTCCATGGATGCCCGCACGCGTTCCACATCGCGTTCTGTAATGCCTTCAGTTTCATAACGCTTAAATGCCTCAAATATGGACGCTTCAATTTCCTTCAGATTTTTGCCTTCGTTCGCACGTACATTGATGGTGAACTCTCCGGCCAGTTCCATGGAACTGTTATAAGCAGTTGCTTCAGAGGTCAGTTGTTTTTCTTTTACCAGCACTTTATATAAGGGCGCTTTTTTACCATCCGAAAGCAATTTTGCTAGAAAATCCAGGGCATACATGTCCTTATTGAAGTTTTCCGGCACCGGCCAAACCATCGTCAATTCCGGTACATTGGCAAAGTTATCTTCATGAAAAAGCTTCTTTGTCTTGTCGAGCTTTACCGTCATGGCCTCACGTTTGGCCACCGTACCGTGTGCTTTAATTTCGCCAAAATACTTGTTCAGCAATGTCTTTACAGAGTCTTTATTGAAATCGCCTGCCAGCACAAGTGTAGCATTATTGGGACCGTAATATTTCTCATAGAATGCCTTGGCATCGTCAAGGGAGGCATTTTTCAGATCTTCCATTTCACCAATGATTTCCCAGCTGTATGGATGATCCTGCGGATAGAGGTTCTTAACCATTACATATTCTGTAAAGCCATAGGGGTTATTGTCCTCTGACTGCCGTTTTTCATTCTGCACCACATTTTGCTGAATAGCCAGTGCCCGTGGGGTAACGGAATTGATGAAAAAACCCATCCGGTCCGACTCCAGCCAAAGCACTTTCTCCAGTGCGTTTTTAGGAAATATTTCAAAATAGGTGGTTACATCACGGTTGGTGAATCCGTTATTGGAACCTCCGGCACTCTCCATGATTTTATCAAATTCTCCCGGAGCTACATTTTCAGAACCCTGAAAGAGAAGGTGTTCATATAAATGAGCGAACCCGGTTCTGTTTTTTTCTTCGCGGCTTGATCCTACATGATACATGACAGCATAAGAGATAATCGGATCTGAATGATCCTCATGCAGAATCACCTGTAAGCCATTTGGCATTATGAATTTTTCAAATTCAATATTTAAATCGTTGTTCTTTTTGGTAGAACATGACATCAGAATCAGGAACAGGGAAATTCCGATTCCGTTAATTAAAGCTTTTTTCATGAGGTGTCGTGATTTTATGATTAACCTGAAGAGCGAATTTAATAAATTTATATCATGAAATTCAGGATGTTTATGGGTTAAAAAAGTTTCCCCCAAACATCCGGATCATCATGCTGTTTAATTTATAAATTCCATACCATGTCAAAACTTTATGAGCCTTTAGTGATAAGGAATACCCGACTGAAAAACCGGATCGTCATGTCGCCCATGTGCCAGTATTCAGCAGTTGACGGATACGTTAACGAATGGCACCTGGTACATCAGGGAAGTCGCGCTGCCGGAGGCACTGCATTAATCATGACCGAGGCTACAGCTGTAGCTCCGGAGGGACGTATTACCCCCGGTGATTTGGGCCTGTGGTCGGTTGCGCAAATGGATGGTTTTACCAAACTGGTTGAAACAGTCCATAAATTAGGTGCTATAGCCGGAATACAACTGGCTCATGCAGGACGTAAAGCATCCTGTGCCGCTCCCTGGGAAGGGGGGCATCAACTGGATATCGATCATGGCGGATGGGAAACCCTGGCACCCGGAGACCTGCCTTTCAGAAAGGAAGACCGGAAACCCAGGCCGCTCCATAAAGATGACATATGGCGGATCATCAGTGATTTTGCCCATGCCTCGGTAAGGGCTGTGGAGTGTGGTTACGACATAATTGAAATCCATGCTGCCCATGGATATCTGTTGCACGAGTTCCTTTCACCCATCAGCAACAACCGCACGGATGATTATGGCAGTTCGTTTGAAAACCGCATCCGGATGCTTATGGAGGTCGTACGGGCAGTGAGGAAAGTCATTCCCCGGGATATGCCATTATTTACAAGAATATCGGCTTCTGAATGGGTCGATGGTCCTCAGTTTAGTCCGGAAGAGGCCATGCAGCTCGCCACCATCCTGAAGGCAGAAGGTGTAGATCTCATCGATTGTTCATCAGGCGGCAATGTTTCAGACGCAAAAGTGCCCAATGTTCCGGCCTACCAGGTACCCTTTGCCGAAGCCGTCCGGAAAACAGGGATCATGACCGGTGCTGTGGGACTCATTACATCAGCCGCACAGGCAGAACAAATCCTGCAGGAGCAGAAAGCTGATCTGATTTTCTTAGGAAGGGAATTGCTGCGAAATCCCTATTTTGGTTTGCATGCTGCGCGTGAGTTGAATGAAAGTGCGGACTGGCCGGTGCAGTATTTGAGGGGGAGGAGTTGAGGAGGGACGAGGGACAGGTGACAGGTGACAAGTGACTAGAAATGAGGGAAATATGAATTATAAATTATGAATGAATTCTGTTTCGTCCCAATCGTCCCAATCCCAATTGTCCCAAATGTCCCAAATGTCCCCAAGAGCGCTAAGCGTCAAATAAAACCAGTGCTAAGAAGTTTATTTAGCCGAAATAACCTTATCAAACCTAACCTCCAAACTCTTGGTTTTTTCAGCATTCCACCATTTACCTTCTACAGGTTGCCTGTCAACATTCGTATCGAATTCAAAAAACCCGGTTTTTTTGTTGTCAACCGTTTCGGTTAAGAACATGGCATAATCATTGTCTTGTCCTTTCAGATTAATTTTTTTACGTTGTGAATCGTAGAAATAGAGTCCCGTTATCTGTTCTTTATCAATATGAAGAGCCATGCTAAACGGGTATCTGTCATGGATTTTTCCAAACAAAAACACATTATTGGGAATGGTGCCTGTTAATTCCTTATTCTTTAAAAACCTTTCAATGGCTGTCATGGTCATGTAATTGCTTTCCAACAGCATATATTTTCCAATATCATTCAGATACTGCTTTATGGTGTCAAGTTCTGCAGATACTTCAAATGTAGGCGAACATCCCTGGGCCACATGCGGATAACAGTCATCCGTAAGTGAAACAATCAACCGGCTGCTGTCCACATGATAGTTGATGTCGTAGTAGTCGCAGTACGGCTCAAATCCTGCGCATTCCATAGCGGAAACAAATTCGTTTTTCACCCCTTCAAGCCAGTAAGCATGAAGAAAATCCAGATATCCGGGTAAAGTGAACAGCGTATGGAATGGAATTTCTATATTGGGTAAGGGGTTTCCGGTTTTTAAATCAAAAAACATTTCATCGGAAACATAATTTGGGTAAGCACCATAATACTCTCCTGAAAAGGATATGTAAAGAATATCCTCTTTAATTTCGGAAGAACAGTTTACGTCATACCATCTAAACTCTTCGAGCTCACTTTGCTCAAAACTGTTGATCATAAAACGGTCCAGGATCTGGGAATTAATGGCAGCCACAACAGAATTGCTATCATCCAATACATCCTTTAATCTGGGAATTTCAGATACAGAATTACTATCGACAGTTTCGGTTAACAGAACTTTTTCCACAACAAATTCCTGACCAAAACCCAGCCATGAGTACACCAGAAACAGGATGATCAATATATATTTCATATGGATTAATTAACGGGTTAATGATTATGCTGTGTACGATAGGAAACCCGTTTAGGTTTATCCTGATTTCGCAGATTCCGCCCCGGGAAGAAACCATGGGTTGAACCAGAATGATCTGAAGTTTGTTAAAAGAATTAAAATAGTATGAAGCATTCAAATTCAGAAAATCCTATGCGGATGGTCTTGATTTTTTTTACTGTTTTGCTGATGCAGTCATCTGAAATTCAAGCCGACTCATCGTTTGAATCACTAAAAAAACTGGAAGGGTTTAAAACCAAAATCTATTTCAGTCATGGCAATGATCAAAGAGCAGTTACCGTTGCTCAAAGATTAGACAAAGTATATACTTACTTTAATGAAAAAATCGCTTTTGAACCCAAAGTAACCCTGCTTATTCTGAATCCACAGGATTGGGGAAAATTTACGACATTCCCTGTTTATGGAATGCCTCATTATGACGAGACAAGAGATTTGCTCATCATAGCTTCAGACAATAATGAATTCTGGAATAGTTTTATTCCGGATATGAATCAGATCGATCCGGAAATGGCTGGTAAAATATCGGAAACGTATGTTGATGAAAATGGAACCCTGTCCATGCAACCCTTTTTCGATTTACTGGCTATTCATGAATTGGGACATGCATATCATTTCCAGGCAGGATTAAATTTGCAGCGCAAATGGCTTGGTGAGCTATTCTGCAATATCATGCTTCATACATTCATTGCGGATATTGAACCGCAGCAACTTCCTGCTTTAACAATCTTTCCTTTGATGGTGATAAAAAATGGAACAAATGGTTTTAAGTACACTTCACTCATAGACCTTGAGGCCAATTATGATGAAATAGGAAAAAACCATGCACGAAACTATGGCTGGTATCAATGCAGATGGCACGAATCTGCAGGAAAGGTTTATAACGCTGCCAGGGATGAAGGTTTCATTAGATTGTGGAATGGTTTAAAAAATCAAAAGGATTTGTTAAATGATCCTGATCTGGTTCGCTTCATGTCAGATGTAGACCCGTCTTTGGCTGAGGTTTACCAGAAGTGGGATGAGTAGCCTTAGGGACTTGTGATTGCTGAAAGTTAATTGCTCTTCCTAGTCACTTGTCCCTTGTCACTATCTTGCGTCCCTTGTCCCTCGTCCCTTGTCCCTGTCTTCCTGACCGCTGTCTTTTCTTTTTTCCGGATGGTTGTCTGGGATGCACAGAAGATTCTTTTGTATCCCACGATGGCAAATTGCCCAGGTCTATACCTGGTTGAATTCTGGGGATGCTGTAACCGATCAATTGCTCAATTTTATTCAGTAAGTACAACTCCTTGGGTATGACCAGCGTTATGGCCTCGCCATTTGTGTTAATTCGGGCGGTTCTTCCGATACGATGCACATACTCCTCGGCATCATGAGGCAGGTTATAATTAATTACAAGGTTAATATCCTTTATATCAATACCGCGACTCAGAATATTGGTGGCAACAAGAATACGAATTCTTTTTGCCCTGAACTTACCCAGAACTTCTTCACGGATCTCCTGATCGAGATCCGATGAAATTCCACTGGCATGGATGCCGCATTTATACAAGGCTGTTACAATTTCAGACACTTCTCGCTTTGCAGAGGTGAAAATCAGTATACTGTTAAATTCTTTTCGTTCTGCCAGCAGATGTTGGAGCAGTTTCACCTTTTGTTCATTAAAGATGAGAAAGACCTTCTGATCTAAAGCGTCCACCGGTGTAGACAATGATAAAAAAACTTCAACAGGCTTTACCAGTATTTTTTGAGCGAGCTGATGAATATTGTTGGGCATGGTGGCGCTGAACATCAGCGTCTGGCGTTTTGAGGGCAAATACGAAATGATGGTTTTTATGTCGTCAATAAATCCCATATCCAGCATCCGGTCGGCCTCATCGAGCACAAGGTGCCGGATATGATCAAAGTTCACAGATCCCGTTTTCAGATGAGACAACAGACGGCCTGGAGTAGCAATAATGATATCGGTACCTTTTTTGAGGGCACTTTTTTCCTGTTCCCAATCCGCTCCATCACCACCTCCGTATATGGCAATTGATCCGACGGAAACAAAATAGGAGAAACCCTGTACCTGTTGTTCGATTTGCACGGCCAATTCACGGGTCGGTACAAGAATCAGGGTATTCGCGTAATCGGTTTTTTTACGAATGATCTTATCCAGAATAGGCAGAATATATGCCCCGGTTTTCCCGGTACCGGTCTGCGCGCACGCCATAATATCATGGTTTTCAATAATATGAGGAATTACTTTTTCCTGAATCAGCGTGGGCGTTTCAAACCCCATATAGGAAATAGCGTGCAATATTTGTTCATGGAGATTGAGTTCCTGGAATGACATTATTTACAAAATTTATGCAAAGATAGTAAAATGCCTCATGCAAGAAAGGAGAGCCCAACCATTTGGTGATTTGTTGATTTATTGATTGATTGGTTGATTTGTTTGTCTCATCCAGAATCCAGCATCTGACATTCAGCATCAATCACCACCGTTCACCGGCTGCTTACTGATTACCGATTACAGTTTTTCCTCGTCCCTCTTCCTTGTCCCTTGTCCCTATCTTCCTGACTGCTGAAGGTTTTGGGGATATTTTCAACTTGTAATGAGCAATTAGCAAATTTGATGCTTGATGATGCTATTATTTTTAAATTTGGGTTTATATTTATGTAAAGTATTTAAAAATTGATTAAAGCCTTAAGAAAAAACAAACCTATATTATTACGACAATAAAACAATAATAAAACCAATAATGAACCACCAGTCTGATAAAAGAAACCTTAAATGCCGCGCAAAAGCGAATGGCATAATCGCGTCATGTGTCAGTGTAATGTTACTGATTTGTGTGTGCTCATTAAAAGCGCAAACCCAAAACCCTATGGTAAATGCACCCGAGGTTTCTATAGCGGGCACAAAACTATTGCCTTTAAAATCGACGATTACAGGAAAGGACTATAATCTATATATTAATTTGCCTGCCGGATATGGGGATACTTCTAAAACGTTTCCTGTAGTATATCTGATTGATGCGCAATGGGACTTTCCCCTGGTTCAGGCCATTTACGGCGAGCAGTATTATGATGGTTTCATTCCCGAGCTGGTGATTGTAGGAATAACATGGGGTGGTAGTCATCCGAACTATGATCAATTAAGGGCCCATGATTTCACACCTACTGATATCAGCAAAAATGGTACCTATGGCAACGCTCCTCAATTTCTTTCTTTTATCTCAGGGGAGTTAATGCCTTACATTGAAGCGAATTTCAGAGTAAAGAAAAACGACAGAACGCTTATTGGAAGCTCATTTGGAGGTTTATTTTCGATTTATGCCTTGTTTCAAGAGCCGGCAGTATTCAATCGTTTTATTTTTACGAGCCCTGCGTTAGAATGGGATAATGAAATAACCCGCTCTATGAATAATAGGTTTGCAGAACAACATAAAGATCTCAATGCTAAAGTTTTTGCCGGAATTGGTGCGTATGAAAACGTAAAGGATTTTCAAACGTTTATGGATGAAATAAAGGCAAAGCAATATAAGAACTTTGAACTTCAAACCTGGGTTGTCAGTGGCATGGGACATTCGGGTGCGAAGGCCGATGCTTATTCAAGGGGATTGCAGGCAGTGTTTGCACAACCAAATGTTGAGGTCGATCCGAAGGTTCTTTCCTCCTACGCGGGTGAATATGCTATTAATCCGATGACCTCCTTTAAACTGGTTGTGGAAGAAGGAAAACTTGTTGCCATAGTACCCAATAATACAAAGATTGTATTAAATGCAGCCAATGAGGAAGACTTTTATGTAACTGGACAGTTTTTAAAACTGCATTTTGTAAAACAATCAAATGGCAACGTTGATGGTTTTATTTTACAGCAATATGGCGGTAGTATGGTTGTTAAGAAAAAAGCCAACTAATGAGCAAGTGAGGCTGTGCCTCTGTCGCATCTATGCATTAAGATTCTTACCTTATAGCTTGTGCGTAAAATGGATGAAAGCTGACAACTGACTGCTGATTGCTGAATGCTGAATGCTGACTGCTTTTTCTTCCTTGTCACTTGTCACCTGTCACTATCCCTTTTACCCGCCGAAGCTTCAGCGAAGGAGGGTGTCACTTGTCACTTTCTTACTGAATGCTGAACGCTGACTGCTTTTTCTTCCTTGTCACTTGCCCCCTCCTTTTCTGTGCCAAAAAGATGCCTTTAAGGCTTTATTTAGGATTAAAATTTGGTTCAAATTATGGATAGCAAAGGAAAAGTTCTGGTCCGACCCCGGAGGACGGGACTGTAAGTACGCTGATATATTGGAATTACAAATTGTTTTGGTCCTTTAATAATACTTAAGAAATTGGCAGATGTTGCTTTCATATTGGTCTTGATTACTTCTAAAGAATTTATCAGTTCAATCAGAGAATACCTGTTTTACTCCCTTTGCCGTTCAATGTATCCATAATTTGCCTGAATCTTGCCAAACCGGCTTCGAGATTTTCAACGATATCTGCGGCAATTACATCCGGATCGGGTAAATTATCCAGATCGGTAAGAGATTTGTCTTTGAGCCAGGTGATATCAAGACTGGTTTTATCACGGATGATAATTTCATCAAAGGTAAATCTTCGCCAACGTCCATCAGGGTTCAAGACCGAATCAAAAGTCTCTTTGCGTTTATACCGGTTATCCGGATTGTAGCACGTTATAAAATCTTTAAGGTCGTCAAATTTCAATGGGTTTTTCTTTAGCGTGTGGTGAATATTTGTACGATAATCATACACCCACACCTCTTTTGTCCATGGTTCCTTGCTGGCCGGTTTGTTATCGAAGAAAATGACATTGGCCTTTACGCCCTGCGCATAGAAAATACCGGTGGGTAACCGAAGGATGGTATGCAAATCAGTTGTTTCCAGCAATTTCTTACGCACTATTTCACCTGCACCACCTTCGAAAAGTACATTGTCAGGGACAACCACGGCAGCCTGACCGGTTGTTTTCAGCATCGATCTGATGTGCTGTACAAAATTCAACTGCTTGTTGCTGGTGGTGGCCCAGAAATCCTGCCTGTTGTAGGTCAGCTCGTCTTTTTCAAGCTCCCCTTCCTCGTTGGTGAATGTCTGTGAGCTCTTCTTTCCAAATGGCGGATTGGCCAATACATAATCATACGTTTGTGGCGAAGCGGCTATGAGTGCATCTGCAGGCGATATAAAGTTTTCCCCGTCAATATCGCCGATGTTGTGTAAAAACAAATTCATCAGGGCCAGTCGCCTGGTGCTGGCTACAATTTCGTTTCCAAAAAAGGTGGAATGCTTCAGAAACTTGTTCTGGTCTTTATCCAGTTTATTATTCCCAACCAGATAATCATAAGCAGCCAGAATAAATCCGCCGGTGCCACATGCCGGATCGGCAATTGTTTTCCCGGGTTGGGGCTGGACACATTGCACCATGGCTTTAATCAATGCCCGAGGTGTAAAGTACTGTCCCGCGCCGCTTTTTACATCCTCCGCATTTTTCTCGAGCAATCCCTCATAGATATCTCCTTTCACATCAGCGCCCATTACCAGCCAGTTTTCGCTGTTGATCATATCGATGACCTTAGCCAGCATGGCAGGATCCTGAATTTTATTCTGGCTTTTGGTGAATATCTGGCCCAATATTCCTTTTTGTGTGCTGAGCTCCCTCAGCAGCGTTGCATAATGCAGTTCCAGTTCAGCACCTTTGGGAGAAACCAGGCTCTCCCAATTGTATTCTTTGGGAATGTATAAATCGCGGTTGTAGGGAGGTTTGCCGTATTCATCGGCCATTTTCAAAAACAACAGATAGGTAAGCTGCTCCAGGTAATCACCATATCCCACGCCTACATCACGCAGGGGATTGCAGAACGACCAGACTTTGGAAACAATGGAAGAAGTGCTATTTGACATTACTGAAAAATTTATCATTTTCCCATTTCATGGGATTTGTTACAATATAATCGGATATTTTTTGAAATGAATCGTAATTCCTGATAATATGATCGTAGAATGATCGTTGCCATTGGAATTCATAATAGCCGGTCAGGTGAATTTGTTTGGATACCGTTGTTTTGTATGCCCCCATCAATTCTGATAATGATTTGATTTTGGATTCCCGTAGGGACAGGTCGCGACCTGTCCGTACAATGTGATTGCCATCCGAATGGGAGATATGGCGACCTGTCCCTACAATTTCAATTATACCATGAATGTGATTGGGCATCACAACAAATGCATGCAATGCCACATACGGATATTGTTCGGCCAACCAATGCCATTGGTTTTCTGCAATTTTTCCGTAATCATTAGGGATCATATTTCCGTCATCAATCACACCCAAACAACACATCCGGTTGTGCACGCATGATGTAATAAAATATAGGTTCTCCTGTGAATAATCAAAATCCTTTAACCGGTTTGGTTTTCTTTTCCTGATCATATCAACCTCCCCTCAAATGCTTTTTTCAAAATGCTTTGCCGTAAAGTTTCGGCTTGTTGCAAACTTTGTCCAATGGTTTCTTCTATTTTATCGCAAATGGTGAGTTTACTTTCTAATTCAGAGACGATAAGTTTTTGTTCTTCAAGTGAGCATTGTGGTACTGATGCAATTTTTATTGTTCCTTGGCTTACAGTATTCTGACCAGCAGAAGTAACCATATTTTCGTGAATGTATTTACGCATCTTTACTGTAGAGAAATAATAATGAAAGTACTTCGAATATGCTTCATTTGTATTCAATCTAAATCTAATGAAGTGGTCACAAAATGCCCAATTGTCTTTTTCATTTAAATCTGATACGTGAACTAATTTGCCAACCAAATCTTTGCTTCCATTAACTCTCACGCAAATTAAATCGTCTGTTTTTATTTTGTATTTAGCAATTTCATTTTCGTCCATTACAATACTTCTTGGATTGGAATTATCAATTGTATTATTTGTAATGTCAGCAAGTCTTAAAACTTTATATTCAATCCCATTAATTCCTGTTCTTTTTGATAAACCATTTTGAGAAGTGTCAACAAAGGTTTCAAATGAAACAAGTTCTTTCCCCTCAAATGCCGCCTTCAACAGACTTTGCCTGTAAACCTTCAATTGTTTCTGCGCGGTGAGCAATTGTTGTTTGCCGTTTTCCAGGTCGCTGAGGAGTTCTTCAATTTTGGCAACAATGGCATGCTGTTCGGGGAGAGGGGGGATGGGCAACATATAATTACATAATATGCTGGGGTCAACATGAGGAATACCAACTCCTTTAGCTTTAGTATTAATTTCAATAAATTTTGATTGAAGAAAATAATAGGCATAATTATTCTCAATATCAGGAAAATTTAATTTAACTAAAGTACTACCTAAAGCACCTTTGATTGCTTTTCCTACATAGCCTGAGCGAGAACCATCCCATACCATTACAAAGTCCCCTTCTTCACAAAGAACGCATCCTTTACCATCTGTATACTCATCAATTTCATTTTTTTCAAATGCTTTTATATTAACATACGGAATAGAATATTCTTTGGTCTTGATAGGTGATAGCCGTTTGGGTTTTTTCCCTTTGACTGAAATAATATACTCTCCCAACTTCTTAACCTGCCAATGTTTGGGTATGTTATTAATTAACATTATTAGTTTTGTAATTTAAAGTTTAATTATGCTTACTGCGTTTAATGGATTGCCTTTACTGGCAGATTGCCACGCCCTCAGGAAGAGGGCTCGAAATGACGCTTTGGCATGGCTTTTTATTTATATTCCTTATCGATCTTTTCCAGCACGTCTTCATTGTAGAATCGCTGGATCCTGAAGAATTTATCGTTTTCATGCGCCAGTTTGCCAATGATAATGGCCGGATGAACCTCATATTTAGCAGCGCATTCTTCCACCTTTAATGTTGTAAGATAATCCAGGTGAGGTTCAAGGTACGCATAAACTTCACCATGCCGAAGCTTCTCACCAGCCAGATTATTTGCTTCGTCCTCCAAGATGTCGCGCTCTGAAGATGAAAAGTTATCCAGGATGAATGGGTTATCATCATTCAAATGGTTTAAGACATGTGCGATTTCATGGGCCAGTGTATACCAAAAGTTATCTATGCGTTTATACCGTGCTGTATAAACAATTACCGGATTCATCCCTGAGAAAAACGCAGCCCCGTCAATGTATGTCTTGCTCAAATGCGGCAGTACGAAAAAAAGGACACCGGCATTTTTAAGTTCGGCAAGAAACCGGTTAATACCTTCTTCCATACGCGTATAGGAGTGGATTTGATTGAACAAGCCTTTAAGTTTAGCCTTACTATATGCTTTTGGCTTTTTTGCAGCAGCTACATTACGGGCCATCTGGTACCATGTTAAAGCATAAGAGGCGTTAAACCGGTTGTATGCTTCTGATTTCCTTGTAAGGCAAGGTAAAAGGTGTTTATCGAGTTCGGTAAAATCAAGTTTTTTCATACCCCAAAAGTCAGCCACCTGCTTACTTAATTCCTGAATATTCCGATAGGGCCGTAGCCAGCCCTTTTTAATCATATCGTTAACCGGCATGCGCTCAAAGATCATGCTTTTGATATCGGCAGCCAATTCCTTTTCGCTTTTGGACTGCTCTTTCCATAAACGGTAGCCCGCATCGAGGTTGATCCAGTACTGCGGTGTATTGTCAAAAACTTCACCCAGTAAACGTGCCATATCCAGTGTAATGGGTTGTTTATCGCGCAGGATCATATTGAGGTGTTTCGGTGTAATACCCAATACGTCGGAAAGATCTTCCTGGGTCCAGTTTCGTAATTCCATTTCTTCCCGTATAAAATAGGCGGGACTGAATTTTTTTGCTGCTCTTAATTGTGTTATTTCAACCATAAATATCAGGTTAATCTTTATAATGTGCTGAAATGGTTTTAAGATGAAAATCGCCTTGTGTCTGATCGGGGTTCGTCCAAATGATTTCTGTCTCTAATCTGAATTTCCCGGTCAGTCGCATAGAATATCGGTTTTTGTAGCCCTGTAGTTTTTCAAAATTTAACCCTGGATTTTTCCACAAATCGTGAATGGTTACGGCTGATTCTATCTTCTGAATTGTGGCAAAGAATTTATCGATTACATCCCCTGGCAGCTTCATTTTCTTTGCTTTGCCTTTTTCGTAAAGATATATCAGCTCTTTATCATCAATATAAACCTTCAACGTGAAATGAGATGTTAAAGTTATACAATATATGTAATATATGCAAGTTAATTATAACCATAATGGTAATATTTAATGTGTCTTTTATCTTTTAATTGTAAGGGTCAGGCTGCTAATGCTCCATTCAACTCATCGATAATTTCATTTGTCCGGTCGCCAAACAGCTGCCACATCCTGCCTAGTCCTCCTTGTGCATTGAAGGGGTTCAGGTCGAAATCCTCTTTTTCAATATGGAAACTTTGTATCACATGGTCCTTAATCATGCGAAGCCATTGCATTTGCTCTTCGGTAAATTTGGTTGCATTTCCGGCTTGTTTCTTAAAAACCCATTCCTTAAAGTTTTTATCTACAGTTTTATCATACGGAGTCAGTATAGAATCAATGCCACACACTTTTCTGATAAGCGATACGAGAGCTATCAATTCTGATTTGGAAGAACTTACGGACAGGTCGCGACCTGTCCGTACACGGCCCGTCTCAATATCTAATGCTTCATAAGCCCGCCAGACATTCAAAGGTGCCAACAGGGGTTTATCATTTCTTAGTTTTTCCAAAACCTCTTTAATCATGGTGAATGTTATTTCACGCCTTCTGAAAGGTTGAGCGTAAAATATTTCAAGGGCGGTCAATTCTTCTTTATGTTCAAGGATCCAGGATGAAAAATCTTTGATCAGTTCATCTGCTTTTACTTTATTATTCTTATCCCATTCCGATTTAAGCACTTCATCAGGATTGCATGTATCAATCCGCTGCTCATGTGCCTTGCGGACATTTTCGATATATTCATTCAGATCACCTGTAAAAACCCTTGAAGCTTCTATTTGCAGCTTTTCGGTTTCAGATTGAATAGCCGCTTCGATAATCACAGGTGCAGCACCAATATTCTCATTCCTTACCCTGATTTCAATCTCTTCAAGCACATCCGGATTAAAGGCATTCAATAATTCTTTCACAACTGTAGTAATGCTCTTGCCATTGGCTTTTTGGGCAAACAGCGATCTTTCTTTCTCAGTAATTTGTTTGTCCAATCGTGTCAACCTGTTGGCCAAAGAAGTGAATAATTCTTCGTCTCTGGCTCCGACAGCAACTGCCTGCAAAAGATCCTTCAAAGGCACTCCAGGTTTTTTTTCCAATGGCCTGCTATCAGTTTTCAGGCTACGGGTTACACCAATGGCATCAACTATTACAAAATGGTCTTTGGTATATTTTGCTGTTGGGGTAACTTTTCGCAAATCATCAAGCAGGATTGTTCTGGTGCCCCTGCCTTTCATCTGTTCAAAATAGTTTCGGCTTTTAACATCGCGCATAAACAGCAAACATTCCAATGGTTTAACATCGGTTCCGGTTGCAATCATATCAACAGTGACGGCAATACGCGGATGGTAGTTATTCCGGAATTGTGCCAAAGTGCTTTTGGGATCTTCACCTTTTTCAATGACTAAGTCGTTTCCATCCTTCCTGTCTTTGTCGGAATTGTAAGTTATTTTTTTGCAAAACCGGTTTTCTTCAGCAAATTCTTCCCGTACAATTTGAATAATGTCATCGGCATGACTGTCGGTTTTGGCAAAAATCAAGGTTTTTGGCACTTCAAAATTTCCATGTTCATCATAGCGATCTTTGAAAATTTCCGGCAATTTTTCTTTGAAAGTCCTGATAATGGTCCTTATTTGGTTTGGATTTACAACATCCTTATCCAGCTGTTTTGCAGAATATGCCTCATCTTCATCCTGCATTTCCAACCGCTTTCTGCGGCTCAGACGTTCACGATGTTCAATATATTCTCCTTCCCACAATGTAGCACCCTGCCGGGTTACTTTCGTGTCAATGATAAAAACATCATAACCCACATTCACGCCTTCTGCAACAGCCATTTCGTGTGAGTATTCACTTACCAGGTTCTGCTTAAAATAGCCAATTGTTCTGTTGTCAGGAGTTGCCGTGAGCCCGATTTCAAATGCATCATAATATTCCAAAACCTGTTTCCACAAATTATAAATACTTCTATGGCATTCGTCTATGACAATAAAATCGAAAAACTCGACCGGCATTTTGGGATCATAAACAACAGGAGGAATTTCTTTGGGTTGATAGAGGTGTTCATTGGGATTTTCCTCTTCGGCTTTTTCATCCAATTCAGTGCCTTTCAGAATGGCATATAAACGTTGAATGGTGCTAATGCAAACCTGGCTGTCTGTGGCGATGTAGCTTGATTTTAATCGCTGAACATTGTAAAGCTCAGTGAATTTGCGATTGTCGTCATTGGGAACATATGCCATAAATTCCTGTTCAGCTTGCTCGCCGAGATTTTTTGTATCAACCAGGAAAAGAATTCTTTTTGCCTTGGCAAATTTTAGCAACCGGTATATAAAAGTAATGGCAGTAAAAGTCTTTCCGGCTCCTGTGGCCATTTGGATCAAGGCCCTTGGCCGGTTTTCTTTAAAAGATGCTTCCAGTTTTCTAATGGCTTTTATCTGGCATTCCCTTAGGCCATCTTCCATTAATACCGGCAGGTCGTGCAATCTCTTTCTGAGTGATTTATCTTTTTTGTTCCAATCCCTGATCGTTTCGGGTTGATGAAAGCAAAATACTTCCCTGGATCGGGGTTTTGGATCGGTAAAATCAGTGAACCTGGTTATTTCACCAGTGCTGATATACAGAAACAATAAAGGTTTGTTATCAAGATGTTTCAATTTGGCGGCCGCATAGCCTTCGGTCTGGTCTTCATGTTCATTTAATTTCTGGCCTTCCTCCTCACGTTTGGCTTCAATAACACCACACGGCTTTCCTTCAACAAATAATACATAATCGGCAGGGCCTGCGTCGGTCAAATATTCTTTAACTGCAACACCAATTCCTGCATGAAGGTTAATTTGCTTTATTCCCTGAATAATCCACCCGCATTCCAATAATTGTTTATCAATATGGTCTCTGGCAATTTGTTCAGGATTCTGATTCATTAGTTTTCATGTAACAGACAACTAAAATACAAAAATGAAATTGGAAAACGAATGTTTAGTTTGTTTTAATTATCTTTTATTCCATCAATCTTACCAGGTAGCTAGCGATTATTTGCGTTTCAGAGCTTGAAAAAATCGGTTTGAAATAATTGATGTAGTGAGGAAGCTCGTTTAGCGTCAAAACCTTTACGTATTGAAACTCTTCACTTGGTTTTGTTTTTATAAAAACAATGAGATTTCTAATGGGTATTTTCTTATCCCCCCAATGGTGTTTGTCCAACCGTAAATGTAAATTGCTCATATTACCATTAAGCAACATAAATAAAGCATAACTGGTTCTCCTGATTTGCTGAACCGGTGAACGCAAGTTTGAATTCTCTAATGATTTTTCACTCCAATTCTTTGTTTCTATGAGGAATATACCCGATGGTGCAACAAGTAAATGGTCAATTTGAATTGATTTAATGTAGTCATTCTCCTTTCTATTATAAATTGCAGGTGAAAAGGAAACTGCAAAGTCGTTAATCAAAATATAATCGTCTGACAATGTTTCCAATATCTCAGCAACTTTTTGTTCGCCAAATGCACCGTAAATGCAACTGCTTAAATCATCTATGACCGATTTCTTTCTATCAAATTCCCATAATTCCCCTTGAGAACTTTGTTCCACAGCCATGCTAAATTGTGAATCAATGAATTGAAAGCGTTTGTCCTTGATTTGCCGAAGCGCAACCAGATTTTTAATGGATTTGAATATTTTGTAATCATAAGTGCGTTCTTTATATATGAGCTTCCATTTGTAATACAATTGTCTCAAACAATTTGTTATTTTTTGAAATCGGTTTATTGGTATCTGGTTTATCGAAGCGCTTAATTGTTGTTTCAATTTGTCAATTTCACTTGTCAGTCTCTGTTCTTCTTGTTGTTTTTCCCTTTCTATTGTATAATCAATGTGCTGCAGATCTGTTGTGAGTTTTTCTTTCTCCTGTTTAATTAAGTTTTCATGATGGGCAATTAACTGTTGACGGTTAATTGTGTACAGGGTATGAAAATCAATTACTTCTTTTAAAGATCTAAAGTCATGAATATGATTCGCTTCTAAATGTGATTTCACGGCTGTAAGTGAACCAATTGTGTTATAAGTCCTGCACATAAAGTATCGGAATGATTAGTCTTAACTTTCTTGTAATATGCAGGGTTTACGATTATTCTGAGGCGACGTTACTTTTTTTCTTTGTAATTCTTAAATTGATGATCGATCGTACATAATAAGCAATGTGCTATGGTCCTCCCCCAGCCCCCTACAAAGGGGGACAATGCTATAACCATTATTTATAAAGGCTTTTAGAAACTACAAAACACGCTTCGGGCTTAACCCGTGGTTATGCACAGGTAACCCTGTCTGCAAAGCATCGCCCAAGACCAGCCAGGCTGGCGCTATGCGGTTCTATGTATGAGAGGAGAGGTTTTGATTCAATCGAAATATATCAAATATGGTATTCTGGTTATGACTGAATATGGTTAAATTTACATATGGTTGAAGTATTTCCATTGGCCCTGTATGAGGATATTCTGAAGCCCAGGCGGATTATGAAATATCAGGGCCAAGGTTGAAAAAGGAGATGATATCTGGAAGCCGGATGCCCTGTAATCATTGCGATTCAACCAAAACAAACAAAGATCTTCCAGTATTCTTCTGAAATTTGAACCCGGTGCACATTATCCCTACCACAATCATCCCGGCGGAGAAGAGCTGTATGTGATAGAGGGCAGTTGTATCATAAATAATGACACCCTGCATGCCGGAGATTATTTATATACCCCGGTTGATTTTAAACATTCGGTAAAATCAGATACCGGTTGTGTTATTTTGTTTATCATTCCTGAAGAGGTTGAAATTATGTGCGGACAGGTATAAAGCGGAGTTAACAAAACTCCGCTTAGCTTGAGATTAGCTATGAAATCTGTTAGAATAAAGGCAAAAGCCTTGAAGGATAGATGCGACAGAGGCACAGCCTCTGCTGAAGCCTTGGAAACTCCGGGACAAGCTATAATTTAAGTTCCTTTAATATTTTTTTCAACCCTTCATCAGTATGCGCTGGAATATTTTCAAAGTCAAAATCTGCCGGGATGGTATATTTTTCAAGCATAATTCCATCTTTTAGTCTCATATAGGTAAGTTCAGATGCCTTGAATTCGGAATATCCCGGAAAATTTTCATCCTCCTCATTTTTGCCATGACGAACAATATATATCCCTGAAACCCAATCTCCAAAAACCCTAAGATTATTTAAACTGCCTGGGAAAAGATCAATTAATTCAACTGTGTTTTTATCAATGGAATAAAAATCCGTTCCAGTATGTAATTCAATATGCATCAAAAATAAACTGTCATTTTCAATAGTCCATGTACAAAACGGGGCTCCACTTTTTTCAAAATTTTCCCAGTTATATGGCCATTTCATGTGGTCGTTTTTATAATAGATCAAAACAGGACTCAAACCAGAATTGCCACTTAAATATCCCCCCTCTGTATCAAATGTGATGGTATCGTTTCCATTTATTCGAAAGTAGTAAGAGATATAGTTGTAGTTCAAATATAACATGGAGTATTTTGCCATCAACTCCTTGTCTGAAGTATCTTTTTCAGAAATCTGATTAATCTGTTCAAAATCTTTTTCTGTTAGCTCCTGTATATCAATTACTTTTCCGTACTTGACATAGAAATAATAAGACTTGACCACTTTCCAATAGTCGTTTTTTTGACGTTCTTCTCCAATGATAACTCCCGTAAACCAATCAGCATATACTTTGTCTTTATATGAAACAGAATCTGATTTTGATTTCACTTTGAATTTCTCAGGGGTATATGTTGCCTCCTCAATTTGAATTTCTTTTAAAAACAATGTGGAATCAGAAATCTCCCATACAGCAACATGCCCGCGATAATTTGCTGTACTCAGCATGGTAAAAGGATATTCAATGTTATTCTGAGAGTAATAAGTCTGAAGAGGTGAAGGATGTCCCCATCCGGTTGATAATGTCAATTCTTTCCCGTTGTAATGAAGGATATCAGGTACTTGATCGGTAGCAAATAGCGATCCTGTATGAATTAAAACCGCAATTGTAAAAATCAGTTTTTTCATAATGAGATTATTATGGGTATTTAAAATTCCAGCATCCCCAGAAACACCAATATGCCTATAAGTCGCAATGACGTGGACAAAATAAAGGCCTTTATATAAAAGCCCGGAAATCCGTTTGCCTTTAGTTTTTTATAGGAGAAATAGGCAAGGGTCACAATATATGCCATCAACGCCACAATGTATATGGTATAGGTCCAGAACGGATCAAGCAAATCAAATTTAAGGCTAAGAAAGAACAGAATGACAATTCCTATAAGCACTCCATAAGTCCATATTCTGTCTTTGGAAAATACGTCGATTAAAGCTGCTTTTTTTTCCTGATCCAGTTTTTTGGTAGCTTTTTCATTAATCATCCGCGATAGAAACATCGAAATTAACAGAATAATAAAGGCCATCATGAAATTATCCATACATTCAATATTATAATTTGTGAATCAGTTGAAACATTTGAAAATCTGCATGCCGCTGGGATCAAAATGCAAATTAAGTAGATGAATCATTTTCCTTAATCAGTTGCCAGGAATCTTCTGCTTTCTCAAAATAATACAAAATAAAAATTCCATTTTCAATACCTCTCACCAAAACATACATATATTTTGCACGATTTATTGGACTCATATCTTTATGAAAATAATAGAAGTACCGATCTTCAAAGAAATCATAAGTGACCCCCTCTTTTCGGGCTACAAAAACGGTTGTATCATTATAATCCATTTCAGGATCAGCATATGTTACATTTAAAGGAAACCGGATGTGCGAATTTCTGAATGCAGTATCTTTTGAGAATTGATACAAAAACTTTACAAAACCGGTGGCAGAATCTTGATAAAATGGGGTTTTTTACAGATTTGTCAGGAACCATTTTTCTTCCTTTTGAGTGAAGGTATATGTCATCATATGTTCATTCTGGACAACAGTTAATTGATTTAAATGGTCTATCTCATCAATTAATCGTTCATCATAATCCGGTTCCGATGAGAAATACACATGCATAGTATAATCTTTCCCGGCAAAGTAATTTACATATTCATAGTTGTTAATGGATGGATCGGTACGCTCTTTCTGAAAAACGGAGTCTGTCATGAAATGATATATGAAATAGCCCTGAAATTCAGCATCCCAGTTTTCGCCATCAATTTTTAGCACAGCAATGGTGTCATGATTATTTACATTTTCTTGTTTCTTTGTATGACAACCGCTAATAATTGCTATGGATAAAAGCATCCATAATTGGATCTGTAATTTCATTATTTCAGGCTTTTATTGCGTTATTTTTCCAAAACGAACAAAACCCCTTCACGTAACGCCTTATCAAATATAATAAAAAAGCATTCCGGTGCTTACTCCCCTCTCATGTTAAATTGAAGATATAATTATTAGTCTGGAGACTACAATTTAAAGACGGCGTACTTATGAAATCTGAAGAAACTACGCTGAACTAAGGGAATTTTAAAAATACAATAGTTATAGAAACCCTTTCTGATAAAAAACAGTATGAATAGTATTAATCCTTAACAAATATCATACTGTTATGTCAATCAAGTTTCTTTTTAAGGTTTCTGCAGCGATAGTTACGTTCATTGTATTGATATTCCTCTATTTCAAAAATATTCGTCATGCGAATAAAATCCGTAAATCAGCTGAACGACTTGAAAATGACTGGAGTTTTGCCCGGCAATTGGCCGATAGTACAAATAATTTGATTGCCGAAATTCCATGTGAAATAGCACCTTTATATCTCAAACTCGACAGATTAATCTACGAAATTGATATTCAGGATCACCATCTGATTAAATGTCATAAGTTAGACGACCATACGTTTCTCCTCATTACTTCATATGAGCATTTAAATACTGCCAATCCCAACGCTGTTGAAAAGCTTGTTCAGATCAATTACAAGTTTATTCTGGACAAGTCAAATAATAAAGTGTTGATTTATAGTGATACAAGCTTTTTTACAACATATGATGTAAGAAAAGTATTCATTAGAGGCTTTTTTAAAAAATATGTCGGAATTGATCCAGAGTGATCCGTTAATTGTTGAATTTAGGTGGAGATAATGGTTTCTGATGTTTATATCGCAGCTAAATCAAATGCATTATTATAACTTATAATTTGTTTACCGGTATGAAAACAAGTTTTCCATGCTTCTTCCTTATGGCTTATTTCAATAATCGCTTTGGTTTTTAAGTGGCCCAGCTTTTTCGAAACAGCCTCCAAAGTTTTCGTTTCTTCTTCTGTAAAAACTTCAGGATTAAAAGCCCCATTGCTAAGCGAAATTTGCAATTTCGCTTCTTTTATTTTGCAGTCTGTGACTGCCAGTGTGGACGGTTATTAACAAACTCTTTCTGTCGTCACAGAAAATCTAATTTTTCAAAATAAGTTTCATTAAGCTTTTTGTATTAGCGATACTTCGTAGGCATTCGTCCGGGGCAAAGCCTTTGAGTGTTCAAAACATTGATTCAAGCGTGGTTTTTATTGATG
>CAZTSR010000002.1:238982-329277 GCA_964615995.1 uncultured Bacteroidales bacterium | reverse complement strand
CACTATATGAATTACAAGGCTTTATAGCTTAACTAAACGACATTGATTCATAATTTATAATTTCCTATTGCATTTATGATTTTTATCATTATTTTTGTATTCTGATAAATTGATTGCGATGAAGTCACAGGTTATCATTCTTGGTATTATTATTCTACTCGGCCTTCTAAAGACACCGGCGTGAGAATGGTATATCTGTACTGCTAAATATACAAAAGAGCCATTCTCACAAGGAATGGCTCTTTTGTTTTTAATTACTTAATATAAACCCATATGAGCGACAGGTTATTCATTTTTGACACAACACTGAGAGACGGAGAACAAGTTCCAGGTTGCCAGTTAAACACAGTAGAAAAGATGGAAGTGGCAAAGGCGCTTGAAGCACTAGGCGTTGATGTAATTGAAGCCGGATTCCCCATCTCCAGTCCCGGAGATTTTCATTCGGTGGAGGAAATTTCCAAGGTAGTAACCAACCCCATCATTTGCGCGCTTACCCGCGCCGTTGAAAAAGATATTGATGTTGCCGCTGACGCTCTAAAATATGCCAGGCATAAACGAATTCATACGGGCATCGGTACTTCCCCCTACCACATCAAATACAAGTTCAATGCCACTCCGGAGGAAATCATCGAAAGAGCTGTGGCGGCGGTTAAATACGCAAAAAGATATGTGGAAGATGTGGAATTCTATGCTGAAGACGCAGGCCGAAGCGAGAATGAATACCTTGCGCGGGTTATCGAAGCTGTGATTAAAGCCGGAGCCACTGTTGTCAATATCCCCGACACCACCGGTTATTGCCTCCCCGATGAGTACGGCAGTAAAATCAAATACCTGATGGAAAATGTTAAAGGAATCCATAAGGCTGTGATCTCTACGCATTGCCACAACGATCTGGGAATGGCTACCGCAAACTCCGTATCCGGAATATTAAACGGCGCACGCCAGGTGGAAGTTACCATTAACGGCATTGGCGAAAGAGCCGGCAATACTTCTCTCGAAGAGGTTGTAATGATCATGAAAAGTCGTAAACACCTGGGCATAGAAACCGGAATTACTACGGAAAACATCTTTAAAACCAGCCGTATGATTTCCAGCCTTATGAACATGCCGGTACAACCTAATAAAGCCATTGTCGGGCGCAATGCTTTTGCACACTCATCCGGCATTCACCAGGATGGTGTTCTTAAGAACCGCGAAAACTACGAAATCATCGATCCTGTTGATGTGGGCATCAGCGAATCCATTATTGCCCTTACTGCACGCAGTGGACGTGCTGCCCTGAAACACAGGTTACAAAACCTTGGGTATAAAATAGAAGGAGATGCGCTCGAAAAAATTTATACACGCTTTCTGGAAGTAGCCGACCGTAAAAAGGAAGTAAAGGATGAAGACCTGGAATTGCTGGTTGGAAATATTGAAGGAACTAATGGAAAAGCCATTAAACTCGAACACCTCCAGATCATCGCCGGAAAATCGGCCATCCCCATGGCAGCTGTTGTATTAAACATCAACGGTGAAAGGTTTACAGCTACTGAGGCTGGTAATGGTCCGGTAGATGCCGCCTTTAAAGCCATCCGTTCCATAGTCCGTTACAATATTAAACTTGAAGAGTTTTTGATTCAGGCCATCACCAGAGGAAGCGATGACATCGGAAAGGTACACATTCAGATTGAAAACCGCGGTAATTATTATTATGGCTTTGCAGGGCATACCGATATTCTTACGGCCTCGGTAGAAGCTTTTATCAATGCAATCAACAAAATTGTTTAATCTTAAAACTGAATAAAATTGGGAAAGACATTATTCGACAAGGTTTGGGATGCGCATGTGGTCACAGAGATCAAAGACGGTCCCAGCGTTCTGTATATCGACAGGCATCTGATTCATGAGGTTACGAGTCCACAGGCATTCGCCGGCATTGATAAACGCGGCATCAAAGTATTCAGGCCCGAACAAACCCTGGCTACCCCCGACCACAACGTGCCAACGGTAAATCAGCACATGACCATTCACGATGTGCTTTCAAAAACACAGGTCGACAAGCTGATGGAAAACACCGGTAAACATGGCATCCGTCATTACGGACTGAACAATCCCTACCAGGGTATTGTTCATGTAATCGGACCCGAACTGGGTTTTACCCAACCGGGAATGACCATCGTTTGTGGTGACAGTCATACTTCCACCCACGGTGCCTTTGGCTGCGTTGCTTTTGGTATTGGCACCAGCGAAGTGGAAATGGTGCTCGCCACCCAATGCATCCTTCAGCCCAAACCGAAAAAAATGCGAATCACTGTTGACGGCACTCCTGGAAAAGGAGTTACTGCCAAAGATATCATTCTGTATATCATTTCGCAGATTTCTACCAGCGGCGGAACAGGATATTTTATCGAATATGCCGGTTCTGCATTCCGCGCATTAAGCATGGAAGGCCGTATGACGGTTTGCAACATGAGTATTGAAATGGGCGCCCGCGGTGGTCTTATTGCCCCCGATCAGACAACCTTCGATTATCTCAAAGGAAGAGATTTTGCTCCAAAAGGCACTGAATGGGATCAGAAAATGGAATACTGGAAAACACTCTGCTCTGATGCCGATGCAAAATTCGACCTTGAATTGAAATACAATGCCGCTGACATTGAACCCATGATTACTTACGGCACAAACCCCGGTATGGGTGTGGGCATTACAGGAAGAATTCCCGATCTGGAAAGCATTCCCGAAAGCAACCGCCTGACCTTTGACAAGGCCATGGCATACATGGGCTTCGAAAAGGCAACCCCGATGATCGGAAAACCTGTTGATTACGTGTTTGTAGGAAGCTGTACCAACGGAAGAATAGAAGACCTCCGTATGTTTGCCAAATTTGTGGCCGGAAAAAAGAAGGCTTCCAACATTACCGCATGGATCGTCCCCGGTTCAAAGCAGGTTGAAAAACAAGCTATAGCAGAAGGAATCGACAAGGTTCTGGCCGAAGCCGGCTTCGAACTGCGCCAACCCGGATGCTCCGCATGTCTTGCAATGAACGACGATAAAATTCCGGAAGGAAAATATGCCGTTGCTACTTCCAACAGGAATTTTGAAGGACGACAGGGTCCCGGTGCCCGTACACTTCTGGCAAGCCCGCTCACAGCCGCTGCTGCTGCCATTACAGGGAAAATCACCGATCCGCGCGACTTTTTATAATCAATGATGCAAATTCAATCTGCATCCCGGTTTAATTTTTAAAATGAACATTATGCCAGAAAAATTCAATACTTTAAACGACACTTGCGTTCCACTGCCCATAGAGAATGTCGATACCGACCAGATCATCCCCGCACGTTTTCTGAAAGCCACTACCCGCGATGGTTTTGGCAACAATCTGTTCCGCGATTGGCGCTATGATAAAAACAATCAGCCTAAAAACGATTTCGTCCTGAACAACCCGACCTACTCTGGTAAGATTCTTATTGCCGGACGTAACTTCGGAAGCGGATCCAGCCGTGAACACGCTGCCTGGGCTATCGCTGATTATGGTTTCCGTGTTGTGATCTCCAGCTTCTTCGCTGACATCTTTAAAAACAATGCACTCAACAACGGCATCCTGCCTGCTCAGGTATCAGAGGCTTTTCTGTCACAGGTTTTCAAAGCCATCCAGTCCGACGCCAAAACCCGTCTTGAAGTCAACCTGGAAAAACAGGAAGTGACCATTTGTGCAACGGGACAAAAAGAAAGCTTTGAAATCAACAGCTACAAAAAAACATGCCTGATAAACGGATACGACGACATCGATTACCTGATGAACATCCGCGACAAAATTGAGACATTTGAGAAACAAAGGTAGTTGCATCACTTACCCTGTCTGGTATTTGCAAATGCGGCACCATCATTCTAAAAAATGAAATTATGAAAATCAGTATCATGGATACCACACTTCGCGATGGAGAACAAACCTCCGGAGTGTCTTTCACTGACGAAGAAAAACTGAGTATGGCCCGGCTTTTAATCGACGATCTGAAGGTCGACCGTATTGAAGTGGCATCCGCCAGGGTATCAGATGGAGAATATGCCGCTGTAAAGAAAATTTCCGACTGGGCTGCCAAAAGTAAACACATCGATCAGATTGAAGTCCTGGGCTTTGTGGATGGCGGAATATCGGTCAACTGGATTAAAAATTCGGGATGTAAGGTTATGAACCTCCTCACCAAAGGCTCGCTGAAACATGTAACCGAACAACTGAAAAAAACGCCGCAGCAACACGCCGATGATATACGCGATGCTGTAGATCATGCGCAGAAAGAAGGACTTAAGGTGAATGTGTATCTGGAGGACTGGTCAAATGGCATGCGGAACGCTCCGGATTATGTGTTTTTCATGATCGACAAATTACAGGAATTACCTGTAAACCGGATTATGTTACCGGATACGCTGGGCATCCTCAACCCCGTTGAAACTTACGATTTCTGTAAAATGATGATTGACCGGTATCCGAATCTGCATTTCGACTTCCATGCCCACAACGACTATGACCTGGCAGCCGCAAATGTATTTTCTGCCATCCGGGCAGGAATCGACTGTATTCACACCACTGTCAACGGCCTGGGCGAAAGAGCCGGAAATGTTCCGCTCTCCAGCGTCGTGGCCATTGTAAAAGATCATTTCAGTTACGAGATGTCCATTAAGGAATCCCGCATTACCATGGTCAGTAAACTGGTGGAATCGTTTTCCGGAATCCGCATTTCTCCCAATAAACCTGTAATCGGCGACAACGTATTCACACAAACCAGCGGCATTCATGCCGACGGTGACCAGAAAAACCAACTCTATTTCAACGACCTGCTTCCCGAACGGTTTGGCAGAAAAAGGATTTACGCACTGGGTAAAACTTCAGGCAAGGCCAACATCCGTAAAAACCTGGAAGAAATGGGCATTGAACTTGATTATACGTCCATGCGCAAAGTAACGGAACGGATTATTGAACTGGGCGATAAAAAAGAAGCTGTAACTCAGGAAGATTTGCCCTATATCATCTCCGATGTGTTGCGGAGTAAATCGGTGGATGAAAAAATCCGCATTCTCAACTATTCCCTGTCTACCGCCAACGAATTAAAACCTGTTGCCAGCCTGAAAATCAGGATCGGCGATGAAGTATTCGAAGAAACATCCAATGGCGACGGGCAATATGACGCCTTTATGAAAGCGCTGCGGAAGATATACGGACGCCTCGAAAAACCCCTGCCGGTGTTGCTCGACTACTCCGTATCCATACCTCCGGGAGGTAAGACAGATGCACTTGTGCAAACAGTCATTTCATGGCGTCTTGGAAAAGAATTCCGTACACGTGCACTGGATTCCGACCAGACCGTAGCTGCCATTAAAGCTACCATTAAAATGCTGAACATTATCGAATCGTTTCATAACGAATAGATTCCTTTGCTCATTAATAATAACAACCAATAAATTTTAAAACATGAAGTCATACAACATTGCTGTAATACCGGGTGACGGAACAGGTCCTGAAGTAGTTCAGGAAGGCGTGAAAGTGATGGATGCTGCCGCATCCAAATTCGGTTTCAAACTCAACTACCAGTACTTTGATTTCGGTGGCGACAGATATTTGCGTACCGGAGAAACCCTGCCCGATTCTGCAATCGGTGAACTCAAAAAATTCGATTCGATTTTTCTGGGTGCCATCGGCCATCCCGATGTTAAACCCGGCATTCTTGAAGTGGGCATCCTTCTGAAAAGTCGCTTTGCACTCGATCAGTATATCAACCTGCGCCCCGTAAAACTTTATCCGGGAGTGGAAACACCTCTGAAAGATAAGGGCCCTGAGGATATTGACTTTATTGTGGTCCGCGAAAATACAGGCGGTATTTATACCGGTGTGGGCGGAGCAGTTCAGGTGGGTACCCCCTATGAAGTCGCCACACAGGTGATGGTTTATTCACGCCCCATTGTCGACCGTTGTGTCCGCTATGCCTATGAAATTACCCGTAAACGCAACAAGCGGAAACAGCTTACCCTGGTTCACAAATGCAATGTGCTTACTTATACAGGCGACCTGTGGGTTCGTTCTCATAAAGAAATCGGAGATGCAGAATTTCCGGATATTAAACAGGACTATAACCATGTAGATGCTTGCAATATGTGGTTCGTAAAATCACCCGAGTTCTATGACGTCATTGTTACCGAAAACCTGTTCGGGGATATCATCACCGACCTGGGTGCTATTATTCAGGGTGGTTTGGGTATTGCTGCCGGTGGAAACATCAATCCTCAGGGAGTTTCGATGTTTGAACCCATGGGCGGTTCCGCTCCCAAATATAAGGGCCAGAATGTCATCAATCCCCTTGCTGCCATATGCGCAGGTGGCATGATGCTGGATACCATTGGCGAATCTGAGGCTGCAGCTGCTATAGACCAGGCAGTAACCAATGCTCTTGCCAGCCGTAAAATCAAAAGCCTTGCCGCAGGTCATATGGGTATGGGAACCCGTGAAATCGGCGATCTGATTGCCAAAACCATTTGATGACTCAATGTAAAGCCACGAAGTGGCGTAATCTGAATAACCGCGGGTGAAACCCGTGGTATACATGCATTTACATTCTCAACTCTGAAGGAGTTGAATTTTCAGATCCTTTAAGGTTCAACCCTATTCAGGGTTGGGAGTAAATATGATTCGTATCCACGGGTTTCACCCGCGGTTATCGAAATTCAACCCCTTCGGGGTAATTATTTGGCGATTTATTGAACTATTGATCTGTTGATCGATTAATTTGATAATTTGGCCCCTTGAATTCATAATTATCTTCCTCCATGCAGAATCTGCTGAAAATACTAACTGCCATCCTCATCCTCACCCTTGCCTCATGCGGCGACATGAAGGATATTACCTTTAAAGGCGTGGATCATGTTCAATTAAAGGGCATGGACAACAACAATGTTAAATTTTCCGCAGACGTGAGCATGTTTAACCCTTCATCCGTAAATTTCAGGGTGAGCGAAGTGAATTTGAAAATGATCGTCGATGGTAATTTCATCGGCACACTCTCAATCGATGAACCCATAAGAATTAAAGCCAATTCCGACACTTCCTACTTCGCCGATTTCAACCTGCAGCTGGCCAATTTGTTTACCAGTGCTACAGCTTTGTATGGCTTAAAAAATAAACGACAGGTTACGGTTGACATGCAGGGTTTTGTGAAGGCAAAATCCTTTCTTGCATCCCGCAAAATCGACATTAAAGAAAAACGCGTGGTAGACGTTCCCAGCTTTAGCCGGTAATCCTCAAAACAACGCATCGCTTTGGTTTTTTTTCTTTACCTTTGCACCATATTTTTTATGAATGTATGGTGAACAAAGTTTCCCTTCTTTTTATAATCTGGTTCTTTGCACTTATGTCCACATCTGTGATTGCACAACATGTTCCTGTTGATATATTTGCGCGCCTGGAAACCCGGAAACCCGGTACTGGCCAGGTAGAGGTGAATCAGAGTACCGATATTGCCAATATGATCAATCTTCATTTATCCCAAATGCGTAAGTTAAACGGTATTAAAGGCTATCGCGTTTGTATTTATTATAATTCGGGTCAGGAAGCAAATAAAGGTGCTGACCAGGAGCGGGCCCGCTTTATCAGCCGCTATGAAGATGTAAAATGCTATAAATCGTTTGAATCGCCCTTCTTTAAAGTATACGCCGGTGACTTCAGAACCAAAAGTGAGGCATTGAAGTTCCTGGAACGAATAAAGTTTGATTATCCCAATGCTTTTATTCGAGAAAATATTACAGTGGCTTTCCCTGAATAAAAATTTGTTATTCCTTTTTCTATGACGGATGTAGTAAATCATGAATGCGGTATTGCACTGGTACGATTGTTGAAACCGCTCGAATATTACCAGCTTAAATACGGAAACTGGCGTTATGGCCTCAACAAGCTGTACCTGCTCATGGAAAAGCAGCACAACAGGGGTCAGGATGGCGCAGGTATTGCATCTGTGAAGTTGGACCTGAAACTTGGAAAGCCTTTCATTCATCGGGAAAGATCGGCAAAACCCACTGCCATCAACGATATATTCAAAAGCATCCGGAAAAACCATTCCAAATTCGATACAACACTTACCAACGATCCGGTATGGGCTAAGGAAAATCTCCCTTTTGCCGCTGAACTGCTTCTCGGCCACCTGCGCTATGGAACCTATGGCTCCAACGATCTTGAAAGAGTGCACCCCGTACTCCGCGTTAACAACTGGAAAACCCGAAACCTGCTTCTGGCAGGGAACTTCAACCTTACAAATGTTGACGAACTGTTTGAAATTCTTGTAGAACTGGGTCAGCACCCGCGCGATTTCTCCGATACGGTTACCATGCTGGAAAACATCGGCCACTTTCTCGATCGCGAAATTCAGCGCGATTTCGATAAATACAAGGCCATGGGCCATAACAACGTTGAAATATCCGATTTGATTGCAGAAAACCTCGACATCTCCAAAATGCTTCGCGATGCAAGCAAAAGGTGGGATGGTGGTTATGTGATCGCCGGTATGCTTGGTCACGGTGATGCTTTCGTAATCCGCGATCCCTGGGGAATCCGTCCTGCATTCTTTTATAAGGATGAAGAGATGGTTGTGGTGACTTCAGAACGTCCGGTGATTCAGACAGTACTGAATGCGGATATCAGCAAGGTTCAGGAAATCGAGCCGGGATACGGACTCATCATCCGCAAAAACGGCGAAGTAATTCATGAATGTATCCGCGGCCCCTACGAGAGAAGAAGCTGCTCCTTTGAAAGAATCTATTTCTCCCGCGGCAGCGATAAAGACATTTACCAGGAACGAAAGAATCTGGGCGAAATGCTTACCCCGCAAATTGTTGAAGCTACAGATCACGACATCGACAATACTGTTTTTTCCTTCATCCCCAATACCGCCGAATCAGCATTCTATGGAATGGTTAAAGGTGTTGAAAACTATGTTAAAGAAGAGAAAAAACAAAAGATCCTGAACCTGGGAAGTAATTTCACCGAACAGCAACTCAACGACATCATTTTTCTCCGGGCACGTGTTGAAAAAGTAGCCCTGAAAGACATCAAACTCCGTACTTTTATTACCCAGGATGCCCAACGCGACGACCTGGTAGGCCATGTTTATGACATCACCTACGGAACAGTCAGAGAAAATACGGATAATCTTGTAGTTATTGACGATTCCATTGTACGCGGCACTACGCTTAAATACAGCATCATCAAAATACTCGACCGCCTCAAGCCGAAAAGAATCATCATCGTTTCTTCTTCTCCTCAAATCAGGTATCCCGATTGCTACGGCATCGATATGGCCAAACTGGGCGATTTTATCGCTTTCAGAGCAGCCATTGCCCTTTTAAAGGAAACCGGAAAAGAAAATATCATCAATGAGGTATACCGTAAAGTTAAAGAAAGCGAAGCTTTACCCCGCGAAGAGGTCATCAACCACGTAAAGGAAATTTACCGGCCGTTTACCCCCGAGCAAATCTCCGACAAAATTGCCGCCATGCTTAGAACACCCGATGTGAAGGCTGACGTGAAGATCGTGTTCCAGACCATCGAAAATTTGCATAAGGCCATCCCGGGACATTTGGGCGACTGGTATTTCACCGGAAATTATCCGACTCCCGGTGGCAATCGCGTAGTAAACAGATCATTTAAGAATTTTATCGAGGGCCGCAACATCAGGGCTTACTGATTCACTCTGCCTGAACCCAGATAACCAGTTTCTGGCCCGCTTTTACGTTATAATCCGTGAGATGATTCCAGGCCTTGATGTTTTCAAGCGTGCAGTTGTATTTCATGGCAATGCGATGGGTAAACTCTCCGGGCTGAACTTCATGAATAATCTTCCTGCGACCTTCAGTGGATCCCGCATTTTTCACCATGGTATTGTAGTCCAGGGGCGCACTGCTGTACCCCAGAATCTGTATTTCCTGCTGCAGGTATAAGGAAATTTTATCCGCAGGCAACACCAGAAGCGACCATGGATCGGAATCTGGAATAAAGTCGGTGCGGTAAACCGGATTCAGCATCCGTATGTGCTCAACAGGCACTCCGGTCATCGCTGCAATCTGATCGAACCCCACTGAATAACTGATATGCAGGGTATCGGTCTTTTGAAAATCATATTCCGGTACTACCGGCACAATTCCATGCTCCTTATAAAAATGCATCACATAAAAGGCTGCAATAAACGCCGGCACATAATTTTGCGCCTGCTCGGAGAGTATCGGCCTGAGCTTCCAGTACCCTGTTTCGCCCTTGTAACGTTCAATAGCCTTTCGAACCTCTCCCGGACCGCCATTATAGGATGACAATACCAGTTGCCAGTCGTGGAATGTAGTGTACAGATAATTCAGATAACGGCATGCGGCCTCAGTGGATTTATAGGGATCCCTCCTTTCGTCAATATAGGAAGTGATTTGCAGATCAAAGAGCCTTCCGGTATTCAGAAGAAATTGCCATAAGCCCACGGCTCCCGAACGTGAAACAGCGAGCGGATTCAATCCCGATTCTACAATGGTAAGATATTTCAACTCATAAGGCAGCTTGTAGCGGTCGAGAATGGCATCAAATAGCGGAAAATAGTATTGCGACCTGCCGATCACAACAGCCATTTCTCCCTTTCGCTCACCCAGGAAAAGATCGATGTATTTTCTGACTTCGGGATTATAATCCAGGGGTACAGGAGACAGCCGGTTTAACTGCGCAATCCTGTATTCATACAGCATGTCCTTTTCATCAGGAAGTGCTGCATTCAATAACGGAGTAAAAGCAACAAAACACAGAAAAATGAAAAATCGCGTATTCATAAGGCATCGGGACGCAGTCATGCGTATACTATTCCTTGCTTATTGCCCCCTGCTCTTTCTTCTCAACAGGAGCATCATCTTCAATACGGGAAGCCTTTTTGAATTCTTTGATTCCCTGTCCCAAACCACGCATCAGCTCCGGAATTTTTTTCCCTCCGAAAAGCAGCAGAAGCATAGCTACAACAAGAATTATTTCCATTGGACCCAGTGACATATCTTAATATTTTTACTTGTTGTCTTTTTTGTCTTCGTCTTCACCACGGGTGGCCTTCTTGAATTCTTTCATACCCTGACCGATTCCTTTCATGAGTTCAGGAATCTTTTTCCCACCGAACAGCAAAACCAGCACTGCCACCACCAGAATAATCTCCATGGGCCCCAGTGAAAAAAGCAAAATGTTCAGATTCATAATTGAATTTGTTGATTTCGGTAAATTTAGAACAATTTTCGGTTGACTGTTATTTATGGATCAAGTTTTCTATCCACCGCAATATGTCGTTTGTATTCGCGTAAATGAGCAACCCGAATATAATCACCATCCCGACAATCTGGGCACGTTCCATAAATTTCTCACTGGGTTTCCGCCGTGTAATGATTTCATACAACAGAAAGGCCACATGTCCGCCATCCAGTGCGGGGATGGGCAGAATATTCATAAAAGCCAGGATCAGCGAGAGAAATGCTGTAATTTCCCAGAATGCCTGCCACGACCATTCCTTCGGAAACAATCCGCCAATGGTGCCGAATCCGCCCAGACCTTTATAGGCCCCCGATTTGAAGTCGAATATGACTTTAAACTGCCTGATATAAAATCCCAGACGATCACCGGCTTTCTTAAAGCCTGCAGGGATCGATTGTAACAAGGTAAATGTCCGTGTCTCCAACTGGTATACGCCCAGCTTTTCCAGTTCTGTTTCAGACGGGATAAACGGAAATACTTCAAGCTTCTTCTTAGCACTGAGCTGTAAAGTAAGGGGTATGGTATCTCCTTTGCGCAATATCGTAGCCTGAATGGTCCCCGGTTTCAAAGTATCAGCAATGCTCTGAAACTGATCGAAATACTTCAGCTGAACACCATTTATGCTGATCAGCTGGTCTTTCTCCTGAATGCCTGATTTTGCATTGATGGATGAATCCGGAACCTGCCGGAATATAAATGGGATGCGCGGATAAAACAAAAGTACATTGCGCTCTTCAACCAGTTTACCTATGAAATCACGCGGTAAAACAAAAGAATCCACCTGGTTGTTGCGCATCACCTTTACGGTTCCACCAAAAATCACTTCCTGGTATATGTCTTCAAAGCGCTTAGGTTCTGTCCCTCCAATAGAAATAATCTGATCCCCGTTCTGGAAACCGATTTCATTGGCCAGGGAGTCTACAACCCAAATTCCGTCTTTTAAATTCTTGTTTGGAAGATATTTTTCACCCCATGTATGCAGAACGGCCGAATAGATAATGAAGCCAAGAACCAGGTTCACCAATACCCCGCCCAACATAATCAGCAAGCGTTGACCTGCGGGTTTTGAGCGAAACTCATAGGGCTGGGGAGGCTGCTTCAGTTGTTCCCGGTCCATCGACTCATCAATCATCCCCGAAATCTTTACATATCCGCCCAACGGCAACCAGCCGATTCCATATTCGGTTTCTCCCCTCTTTAATTTAAACAGGGAAAACCAGGGATCAAAGAACAGGTAAAATTTCTCAACCCGTGTTTTAAAAAGCCGGGCAAACAGAAAATGTCCAAGTTCATGCAGAATGATCAGAATGGATAAACTAAGAAGCAATTGCCCGATTTGAATAACTACGCCCATGGGATATAATATTTTTGCAAATATAATGTATTAATCCGATCCTTTTCATGCGTTTGGCAGTCCTTCTCTTTTTGGTAAATACGATAAAGATGTAGTAAATTTAAACTGTGAAGTTTTGACTTTTCAACAAGTTTTTAGGTGCAATGTCCCCCGCTGGCCTTGCTCTGCCGAAGCGGCTACGCGAAGGCGCAGCGGGGGACATCGCTATAACAATCGTCCTTGAAGGCTTTTAGCATCACCGATTACTGATTACCCGATCACTGATTACCAATCCAGACGCTGACAGGATCTTCGGACGCTGTCAGGTCTTTCAAACTGATTACCAATTTCCCTATTGTTCATTACTCATTGTTCATTGTCCATTCTCCTTGTCCCTCGTCACTTATCACTCGTCACTCGTCACTTGTCACTTTTAGGTCTTCGTGCCTTTGTGGTTAAAATTCTCTCGCTGCTTGATTTTTTTCTATATTTGAAGAATAATCTCCATGTCATGGCAGAAAAATCAGAAAAACGGCCTTTTTGGGAAAAATTCAGGCATAAATACCGCCTGTCCATATATCGTGATGAAACTTTTGAAGAAGTGCTGAATGTTAAGCTTACCAAGCTCAATGTTTTGGCCATTGTAGGGATTGGAGTTACCATCTTTCTCATCATTGTGATATCCATTATTGCCTATACGCCTGCACGCGAATGGATTCCGGGATACCCCGACGAAAATACGGTACGCAATATCTACCTGAACAATTTCCGGCTCGACTCACTCGAACTGGAACTGGCAAAACGGGATGCCTATTTTGAAAACCTCCGCCACATCATTGGGGGAGAAAAACCTGCCAACTACAGTGATGAAAATGAAAAAACAACTTCGGCACCTTCCAGCTACAGTCCGCCTTCTAAGGAAGATTCCGCCCTGCGTACCCAGGTGGAGCCAAAAGACAAATTCGGACTGTCGCTCGTAGAAAAACAGAAAGGCCGTCCTGCTTTGTTTAACGTCCTGTTCTTCCCGCCTGTAAAAGGCATCGTCACGGCAACTTTCAGTGCTAAAGAAAATCATTACGGAACCGATATTGTGGCCAATACCAACGAGGTGGTTAAAAGCACCCTGCCGGGCACCGTTACCATGGCCGGCTGGACACTCGAAACCGGCAATGTAATCCAGATTCAGCATGCCGACAACATTATTTCCATCTATAAACATAACGCAGAGCTTTTAAAACACATGGGCGACCGCGTAAAAGCCGGTGAACCTATCTCCATTATGGGCAATTCGGGCGAACTCACCACCGGACCCCATCTGCATTTTGAATTGTGGTATAACGGTACGCCTTTGAATCCTCAGGATTACATTTCGTTCTAGAAAATGAAAAAAAGAATTGCCATTCTTGGCGCTACCGGTTCTATTGGTACGCAAACACTCGAAGTGATCCATGATCATCAGGAGGAATTTGAAGCCTATGTCCTCACCGCCGGCAGAAATGCTGATTTGCTGATTGAACAGGCCTTGCAGTATGTTCCACACTACGTGGTAATTGCAGATGAAAAACAATATGGCAAGGTTAAGGATGCATTGGCGCAACTGCCCGTTGAAGTGCTAACCGGTGAGGCGGCCCTTTCCCAGGTCGTTTCATTGCCTGAAGTCGACCAGGTTTTAACAGCCATGGTGGGATTCTCGGGATTGCTTCCTACTTATGCCGCCCTTAAAAGCGGCAAACACATTGCTCTGGCAAATAAAGAAACCCTGGTGGTGGCAGGCGCGCTCATCACCAAGCTGGCCCGAGATAAAGGATGTGCCATTTATCCGGTCGACTCCGAACATTCGGCCATTTTTCAATGCCTTGCCGGTGAAGAATCCGGAAGTATTGAAAAAATTCTTCTTACGGCATCAGGCGGACCATTCCGCGGGATGAACAAAGCGCAGCTTGAAAAGGTTACATGCAGCGATGCGTTGAAACACCCCAACTGGTGCATGGGAAATAAGGTCACCATCGACTCGGCTTCATTGATGAATAAGGGACTTGAAATGATTGAGGCATGCTGGCTTTTTGATGTTCCCCCATCGCGTATCGAAGTGGTAATCCATCCGCAGAGCATCATCCACTCCATGGTTCAGTTTTCCGACGGATCTATAAAAGCACAAATGGGACTCCCCGATATGCGCCTCCCCATCCAGGTTGCACTCAGCTATCCGTGCAGGCTGCACTCAAGTTTCCCCCGGTTCAGTTTCAGTGAATGCGCGCAGCTGACTTTCGAAAAGCCCGATATGGAATTATTCCGCAACCTGTCCCTCGCTTTTGAAGCACTCCGTATCGGAGGCAATATGCCTTGTATTATGAATGCTGCCAATGAAGTAGTGGTGGAAGCCTTTCTTCAAAGCCGCATCTCGTTTCTGGATATGCCCGCTGTAATAGAAAAAACCATGGAAAAAGTGGCTGTCATTGCCAATCCCGGCCTCGAAGACTTCCAGCAAAGCGATTGCGAAGCGCGGAGCGTTGCTGGAGCAATGTTAGGAAAGCAGTGAACAGCCGGTAATCGGTATTCAGTGAGCAGCCGGTGAGCGGTAAGAGTTCAGTTATTGGCAATTTTTAAGATACTTGAAATATGAATTACGTAAAAGGCTTTTATGATCTTGAGGTATATAAAATATCCAGGATCCTTTCAAATGAAATTTTTATCCTTACTAAAGGATTTCCAACGCATGAGAAATATTCCTTGATTGATCAGATTAGAAGATCGTCCAGGTCAGTTGGAGCTCAAATAGCCGAATCACCGAGAGCAGTGACAAGTGACAAGTGACGAGTGACAAGTGGGATCGGAGGATTGGGTGTGGGTGTGACCGCTGACCGCTGACTACTGATTGCTGATAGCTCAGAAGGCTTTTAGCTTCCCTAATTACCGTTTACCGGCTGCTCACCGATTACAGATTACCGATTACCGATCACCCGATTACCGATCACCGGCTGCTCACCGATTACCGAACCTCACCACACTCCCGCCCCGTCCCACTTCCAACTCCACCATCCTCCCCAGCGGGAATGCCAGGTTCGGATGCTTATGACCTGCCGGAAAACCTGAAAGCACCGGGTAGCGGTACTCCTTCACAATATCCACAATCACATCCACCGCCGGCTTATCAAACCCGCCCGGCGACCCTTTCATGTCAATCATATCCCCAATAATCAACCCTTTGAGATTTTTCAGTTTTCCGCGGATCTTCAGGTTCATCATCATCCGGTCGATATGATACAACGATTCATTCAGATCTTCTATAAACAAGATCTTGCCGTCGGTATCGGGCTCATATACCGATCCCGCAATGCTGTATAAAACCGACAGATTTCCGCCGGTGAGCATGCCCTTCCCCTTTCCTGTAAGGTTTTTGTCGTTAGGCTGCAGCGTATATTCACTTGTTTCTCCGAAAAGCATCCCCCTGAGTGAGTCAAATGATAACACATCCGGCTCATTCGGCAGTATGGTACGCGGCATAATGCCATGCATGCTTTCATATCCCAGCTGATGCAGGGCAGCATGCAAAACGGTAATGTCGCTGTAACCCGATATCCATTTCGGGTGCTTCTTAAACATCGTGAAATCGAGGTCGCCAATAATGCGTACGGTTCCATATCCGCCCCTGGCACAAACAATCGCCTGAATTTCATCATCATCGAGCATCTTCTGGAAATCCTCCCTGCGATGGGCATCACTGCCGGCAAACGACAGCTCTTTTTCATAGAGATGCTTTCCGGTCTTTATTTTTAACCCCCACGATTCAAATAAATCGAATGCAGCAAGGAGTTCATGTTTGCCAAAACACCCTGAGGGTGCAGCAACACCAATGGTGTCGCCATGTTTCAGATACGGAGGACGTTTCATAGAATGTTTATAACGTTTTTGGCGGCTTTTGAATATATTTGCAAGGTAATAAAAAAGACGATGAGGTGGCATAGCAAAACAGCGCCATGCACGCCCATTGAAGAAAACAGAATCATCAATTCAACAAACATGCAAAAAGAATTTAAGCGGTACCTGGTTACAGCTGCACTGCCTTATGCAAACGGACCCGTTCATATCGGCCATCTCGCCGGTGTTTATGTACCTGCTGATATATATGTAAGGTACCTGCGCCTGCGCGGAAAAGATGTGGTTTTTATCTGCGGATCAGACGAACACGGCGTTCCCATTACCATCAAGGCCCGGCAGGAAAACGTAAATCCCCAGGATATCGTCGACAAATACCATGGCATCATCAAAAAATCGTTTGAGGAATTTGGCATTTCTTTCAGCATCTATTCCAGAACCACTTCAAAAACACACTACAAGACGGCTTCGGAATTCTTCAGAAAATTATACGACCAGAAAGAATTTCTGGAAAAAGTCACCCGCCAGTATTATGACGAGGAAGCCGGGCAGTTTCTGGCCGACCGGTATATCACCGGTACATGCCCCCATTGCGGCAATGAAGGTGCTTACGGCGACCAGTGCGAAAAATGCGGCACATCACTGAACGCAACCGACCTCATCAACCCGCGCAGTACCATCAGCGGAAGCAAACCTGTTCTGAAAGACACGCTCCACTGGTTCCTGCCGCTCGATAAATATGAAGCCTTTTTACGCAAATGGATTCTCGAAGAAAACAAAGACTGGAAGCCAAATGTATACGGCCAGTGCAAATCGTGGTTGGATGCCGGACTCCAGCCCCGTGCGGTAAGTCGCGATCTGAACTGGGGTATCCCTGTTCCTGTAGATGGTGCCCAGGGAAAAGTGTTGTATGTATGGTTTGACGCACCTATCGGTTACATATCTGCAACACGCGATCTCACACCCGACTGGGAAAAATACTGGAAGGATCAGGATTCCGGAATGATCCACTTTATCGGAAAAGACAATATTGTATTCCACTGCATCATCTTTCCGGCCATGCTTAAGGCAGAAGGCAGCTATAACCTGCCGGTGAATGTACCCGCCAATGAGTTCCTGAACCTGGAAGGCGATAAGATTTCCACGTCACGCAACTGGGCCGTATGGCTGCATGAATACCTCGAGGATTTTCCGGGACAGCAGGACGTGCTCCGCTATGTGCTCACTGCCACCATGCCGGAGACAAAGGACAACGATTTCACCTGGAAGGACTTCCAGGCCCGCAATAACAATGAACTGGTGGCAATCCTCGGCAATTTCGTGAACCGGGCGATGGTGCTTACCCATAAGTATTTTGAAGGGAAAGTCCCTGCCGCCGGTAACCTGAATGATACCGACCGGGAAACACTGGCAGAAATTCCGAAAATCCGTGAAGCAGTCGAGCAGAATCTTGAAAACTTCAGATTCCGCGATGCCCTGAAATCGGCAATGGATCTGGCGCGACTGGGGAATAAGTACCTGGCCGATCAGGAACCCTGGAAACTGATTCAGACCGACCGTGAACGCACAGCAACGGTGCTGAATGTGGCCCTGCAAATTACTGCCAACCTGGCCATCATCAACACGCCCTTCCTCCCGGTCACTGCTCAAAAAATAGCGGGATTTATCGGATTGGATGCATTGGCATGGAATGACGGAGGCAGAGGCGATCTGCTGCCCGCCGGACATCCATTGCAGCAACCTTCATTGCTGTTTTCCAAAATCGAAGATGAAGCGGTGGAGAAACAAATCAATAAGCTCATGGAAAGCAAGGCGAAGAATGAGGCATCAAAACCTCAGGCCAAACCGCAAAAACCCAATGTCAGCTACGACGATTTTTCAAAGATGGACATCCGGATTGCCACCATTCTGGAGGCTGTTAAGGTTCCCAAGACCAAAAAACTCATGCAGCTGAAGGTCGATACAGGCATGGATGTTCGCACGGTCGTTTCAGGTATCGCTGAATATTTTGAACCCGAAGGCCTCATTGGCAAGAAAATATGCCTGCTGGCCAACCTGGAACCACGCGAAATCAAAGGCATCCAATCGCAAGGCATGATCCTGCTCGCCGAGGATGCCAGCGGTAAACTGGTGTTTGTTTCCCCCGAAACCGCCGTAAGCCTCGGTGCCGAGGTGAAGTGAGGAGGGACAATTGCCTATGAACCACATCGATCTTGGAAAAAAAGGAGAAGACCTTGCCGCAGCATGGCTTGAAGAACACGGCTACGCGATTCTCGAACGTAACTGGCGTTCACACCATATAGAGGTAGACATCATAGCGATGCACCATGAATTTCTTGTCATCGTTGAAGTGAAAACCCGTGCAGGAAATGCCTTTGGTGAGCCTTATACGGCAGTGGACTATAAAAAACAACGTGCATTAATAGCAGCAGCTGAGCGCTATATATTCAGTCACCATATCGATCTGGAAGTCCGCTTCGATATTATTTCCATCATCATAGACTCGCAAAACACGGCGCTGGAGCATATCCCTGAGGCATTCCGCGCCATTGCGCGCTAATTTTCAGTTTTGGGCTCTATAAAGTGCTCTTCGCTCTTGAAAAACCGTTTCTGAAAAATCAGAATGGCAAGAATTCCTGAGGTGATGGATGTATCAGCAATGTTAAAGATGGGCCTGAAAAACACAAAGTCGTCTCCACCGATAAAGGGGACCCAATCGGGCAGCCCCTTAATGACCGGGAAATACAGCATATCCACAACCTTACCATAAAGCATGGGCGCATAACCGCCATCCGCAGGCATAAATGATGCTACCTTAAAAAAGGTGCTCTCATCGAAAATCACCCCGTAAAATAAACTGTCAATGATATTTCCGGATGCTCCTGCCAGAATCAGCGCAATGCAAAAAATCAAGCCCTGGCTGGCCTTTTTAACGATCATCTGGTGCAGGTACCAGCCGATGACCCCAACGGCAATAATACGGAACAGGGTAAGTACCGGCTTTCCCCATTTACCCGGTATATCCATGCCAAAAGCCATTCCGGGATTCTCTATAAAACGGATCTGAAACCAGTCGCCAAAAACATAAATGCTTTGACCAATGGTCATCGTTGTTTTTATCTGGATTTTGATCAGCTGGTCGATCCCTAAAACCAGAACAATCAGCAAAACAGCTTTAGTGCCTGTTGAAAGTTTCATACCTCCTTATCGCTGTTTTTGCTTGGCATCAATGGATAACGTGGCATGAGGAACAGCCCGCAATCTTTCTTTGCTGATCAGCTTTCCTGTTTCACGGCAGATGCCATAGGTTTTGTTTTCAATTCTTATCAGTGCAGCCTGTAAATGCTGTATGAATTTCTGCTGCCTTTGAGCCAGTCTGCCGGCCTCTTCCTTTGAAAGTGTGGCAGCTCCTTCTTCCAATACCTTGAATGTGGGAGACGTATCCTGGGTATCATTACTCTCGCTCTGTGTAATGGCACTTTTCAATAAATCAAAATCCCTTCTGGCCTTTTCGAGTTTATCGAGAATAATAACCTTGAATTCATCAAGTTCCTCATCGGAATATCTGGTCTTTTCTGACATGGCAAGTTGTTTTAGTATGCTTAAATGTATAAAAAATTATGATATATGATTCCTGAGAATATTAAATCTTGGTAACCTTAATAAGTGTGTTAATGTTCTCATCTATTTCTACTTCATGTGCCCCGTCGGTGTTGTCCATCTCAGTCAATTCCACACGCTTTGCCAACGTCTGCGATGCTATATATTCACTGTAGGTCTTCACGGCTGAATCAAGCATTTCGTGCCGGCGGATTTCTACTGAAATCTTATCAGTCACCTCAAAACCGCTGTCTTTCCGGAGGTTCTGAATCCTGTTCACAAATTCACGTGCAATACCTTCATCTTTCAGCTCCGAGGTGATGTTCACATCCAAAGCTACAGTGAGCTTACCTTCACTGGCTACAAGCCATCCCGGAATATCCTCCGAGGTGATCTCTGCATCTTCCTGATGCAGCAGGACTTTCTCTCCTCCGGCTTCAATCTCATAGGTCTCTGCCGATTCAAAGCAGGCAATGTCTTCCTGGGTAAATCCTGCCAGTATTCCGGAAATGCTTTTCATCAGCTTTCCATAGCGCGGACCCAGGGTTTTGAAATTCGGCTTGATCTTTTTCACCAGAATTCCTGAAGCATCTTTCAGAAATTCGATTTCCTTCACATTCACCTCGTTCATCACCAGGTGCTTGATCGCCTCTATACGTTGCTCAAAATGGGTGTCCGTTACGGGAACCATAATCTTGCGAAGGGGTTGCCTTACTTTTATATTCACCTTTCTGCGCAATCCGAGAACCATGGATGATAAATTCTGGGCAAGGTCCATTCGCATCTCTAACTCACGGTCAATCAGCGACTCATCGGCAACCGGAAAATCGGCATGATGCACGGAGGTCTGCGGGTCTTTTTTGGTGACTCCGTTCAGATCCCTGAATATTTTGTCCATGTAAAACGGAGCAAGCGGAGCAGCAAGTTTTGAAATGGTATGCAGGCAGGTGTATAGGGTCTGATAGGCAGCCATCTTGTCGTCCGACTGGTCTCCGCCCCAGAAACGCTTTCTGTTAAGACGCACATACCAGTTGCTGAGATTTTCAGTGACAAAATACTGAATGGCTCTTGCAGCCTTGGTAGGCTCATACTCTTCATAGAATGCGTTTACCTCTTTCACCAGGGTATTCAGCAATGAGATAATCCAACGGTCGATTTCCGGCCTTTGGGAAACGGGAATTTCATTGCTGCCGTAATTGAATCCGTCGATGTTGGCATAAAGGGCGAAGAATGAATAGGTGTTGTACAGGGTTCCGAAGAACTTGCGTTTTACTTCTTCCACACCTTCAATGTCGAATTTGATGTTGTCCCACGGCTGTGCATTGGTGATCAGGTACCACCGCAAGGTGTCCGATCCATGCTGGTTGATCGCCTCAAAAGGATCCACAGCATTGCCGAGACGCTTTGACATTTTATTGCCGTTCTTGTCGAGACAGAGTCCATTGCTGATGATATTCTTATAGGCAACAGAATCAAAAAGCATCACTGCCAGCGCATGCAGGGTAAAGAACCATCCGCGGGTCTGGTCAACACCTTCAGCGATAAAATCGGCCGGATAATATTTTTTGAATTCCGGATCCTTCATGGCAAAAGGATAGTGCATCTGTGCATAAGGCATAGCTCCCGAATCGAACCAAACGTCAATCAGGTCCTGCTCACGACTCATCTTTTTGCCGCTGTCGGACACCAGGAATATTTCATCCACAAACGGCCTGTGCAGGTCAAATGCAGCATAGTTTTCTTTGTCATACTTACCGCTTACATAGTTTTTAAGCGGATTTTCTTTCATAAATCCTGCCTGGATCGCCTTGTCGATTTCGTCTTTCAACTCCTGAACCGACCCGATGCACTTATACTCGCGTGTTTCGCTCACCCAAACAGGCAGAGGAGTACCCCAGTAACGCGAACGGGAAAGGTTCCAGTCGACCAGGTTTTCCAGCCACTTGCCAAACCGGCCCGATCCTGTCGATTCGGGTTTCCAGTTGATGGTGTTGTTGAGCTCAATGAGCCGGTCTTTCATGGCCGTAGTTTTAATGAACCATGCATCGAGCGGATAGTATAATACGGGCTTGTCGGTTCTCCAGCAATGCGGATAATTGTGAACATGTTTCTCAATGCGGAAAGCTTTATTGCTTTTCTTAAGCATCACGCAAATATCCACATCTGTAGTGGCGTCTGCCTCGGTAAGTGTCGGATCATAATCGTTCTTAACAAACCGTCCGGCCCACTCACTGTATTCAGCAGTAACACTTGATTTCACGAATGCTTCATCCAGGTCTTCCACACGGAAAAAGCGTCCTTTTTTGTCTACCAGCGGTGCTTTATGTCCGGTACGGTCCATCACCATCAGGGGAGGAACACCGTTTTTCTGCGCAACCCGGAAGTCGTCTGCCCCAAAAGTGGGTGCTATATGTACAATACCTGTTCCGTCCTCGGTGGTTACAAAATCTCCGGTTACCACGCGGAACGCTCCTTTGCCGGGATCAACCCAGCTGATTAGCTGCTGATAGGCAATGCCTTCGAGCTGTGTACCGGTATAAGTTCCGATCACCTTATAGGGAATTCTTTTATCGCCCGGCTGGAACGCTTCAATGGCGATATCCCGGTTGTTCTCGGCAAAATACTCGTGCATCCTGTCCTTTGCAAGGATCAGCGTTACAGGGGCAAAAGTATAGGGGTTGAACGAACGCACCACCACATAGGTGATGTCGGCTCCAACAGCCAGGGCAGTGTTTGATGACAGGGTCCATGGCGTGGTGGTCCATGCCAGGAAATATACGGGCGTATCGGCGTGTTCAAAAAGAAATTCAGATTGTGTATTCCGGATCACTTCAAACTGTGCCACACAGGTGGTGTCTTTAACATCACGGTAGCAGCCGGGCTGGTTGAGCTCGTGTGTGCTGAGACCGCTTCCGGCAGCAGGTGAATAGGGCTGAATGGAATAACCTTTGTATAAAAGGCCCTTTTTGAACAGCTCTTTTAAAAGCCACCAGAGACTTTCAATGTAGCGGTTGTCATAGGTAATATACGGATTCTCCATATCCACCCAGTATCCCATCTTCAGGGTCAGATCTTCCCATTCACGGGTATAAGTCATGACATCACTCCGGCATTTGTTGTTAAAGTCGGATATGCTGATTTTACTACCGATATCTTCTTTGGTAATTCCAAGCGAAGTTTCCACTTTCAGTTCCACGGGCAGCCCATGTGTATCCCAGCCGGCTTTACGCTCTACCAGAAAACCCTTCATGGTTTTGTAACGGCAGAAAATATCTTTTATGGTGCGGGCAATGACGTGGTGAATACCGGGCATACCGTTTGCTGAAGGAGGACCCTCATAAAAAACGTACAATGGTTTATCATTGCGGATTTCCAGGCTCTTTTCAAAAGTCTTTTCCTTGTTCCAACTGTTCAGAACTTCCCGGTTAACGGCCGCCAAATTAAAACTCTTATATTCCGGATACTTGTTACTCATTATATATCAATCTGTTACAATATAAAATCCGATTTGCAAAATGTGTACAAAGATATAAGAATTGACGATAAAGTCAAGCAATTATGAATTATGAATTATGAATTGAATAAGGTGACAAGTTACAAGTGACAGGTGACGGGGAAAACTGGTGATCGGTGAACAGCCGGTAATCGGTGAACAGCCGGTAATCGGTTGCAATAGGTGATTGAGATTAGTAATTGGTTTTCACAATCAATCAATCAACAGATCAATAAATCAATCAATAATTTCGCCGGTAATCGGTTATATTAGGGCTCATTCATAATTTATAACTACATTCCTCATTGTTCATTACTAATTGTTCATTGTCTCCCCCCCCTTGTCCCTTGTCCCTTGTAACTATTCTTGCTCCAATCCCACACCCCTGCCCACTTGTCACTTGTCACTTGTCACTTGTAACTATTCTTGCTCCAATCCCACACCCCTGCCCACTTGTCACTCGTCCCTTGTCACTTGTAACTATTATCCTACCTTTGCAAAAAACCAAAATGAACATGACCAACTCCAGGGAAGTCATTCTACTCAACATCTCGGGACCCGACAAGCCCGGTATTACCACAGCACTCACCCATATTCTCGAACAATACCAGGTGGCCATTCTCGATATCGGCCAGGCGGTCATCCATGATGAGCTGTCGCTGGGAATTCTTTTTGAAGTGTCCACCGAAAACGAGTCGTCCTCCGTGCTCAAAGACCTGCTCTTCAGGTCGTATGAGCTGGGCGTGAACGCCAAATTCACCCCCATAACCATGGATGATTATGAAGACTGGGTAAAGCTTCAGGGAAAGGAACGTTATATCGTCACCCTCATTGCACGGATGATCAACTCGGCACATATTGCCAAGGTAAGTCGAATCATTCACAAGCAGAACCTGAACATCGACGTAATCAACCGCCTCAGCGGCCGCCCCTCTTTGCAAACTTCAGACCCCCGGGCCATCGCCTGCGTGGAATTCTCCGTACGCGGTACTCCCAGGGACAAGGATGAAATGCGCCGTGAATTTCTCGAAACAGCACTGGAAACATCCATCGACATTGCTTTCCAGGAAGACAATATCTACCGCCGGAACCGGCGGCTGGTTTGCTTCGACATGGATTCCACACTCATCCAGGCCGAAATGATTGTGGAGCTGGCTAAAAAAGCAGGGGTAGGCAATCAGGTGCACGAGATCACCGAAGCCGCCATGCGCGGAGAACTCGATTTTAAAGAAAGCTTTACAAAACGAATTGCATTGCTGGAGGGACTCGATGAAAATGTAATGCGCGAAATTGCCTTCCAGATGCCCATTACAGAAGGCGCTCATCGATTGGTCGGCACTTTGCGGAAGTATGGATTTAAAACCGCCATTCTTTCGGGCGGATTTACCTATTTCGGCAGGTTCCTGCAACACGAGCTGGGCATCGACTATGTTTATGGCAATGAACTGGAAATCGTCAACGGCAAACTTACCGGCCGTCATGTGGGCGATATTGTGGATGGTGCCAAAAAGGCCGAGTTGCTTAAAAACCTCGCATTTAAAGAAGGCATTCATCTCGACCAGGTGATTGCCGTGGGTGATGGTGCCAATGATTTACCGATGCTGAATCTGGCGGGACTCGGTATCGCATTTCATGCCAAATCCAAGGTAAAGGAAACAGCACGCCAGGCCATTTCAACAATCGGCCTCGATGCCATCCTTTATTTGATGGGATTCAGGGACCGGGAGCTGAAATAAGCAGTGACAAGTGACGAGGGACAAGTGACTTGTCACTCGTCACTTGTCCCTTGTCACTCGTCCCTGTTCATTGTATTTAATCACCACCTGGTCAATCAGCAGCGTAACCAGACCGATAATCATTACAGAAATGAGAATTTCCTTATGACTGAGAAATTGCTCTCCCAGGGTGTTGAAGAGTTCCAGCCCGTTTACAAACGCCAGAACACCCAAGAGTATAGTAAGACTCAGCAGCACCAGACCGATTTTGGAAAACAATTCCAGAAACAAACGGCGCAACAACGCTCTTTTCCCAAGCCGCCGGATGGCCATTTCGGCAAAAACGTCCGGAACCTGCAACGTTTCATCAGTTGCCAGGGCCCTCCGGATCATCTGATCCATTTCGTTGTTTTCAATCGTTTTGTTCATAGCGTAAAAATCTAAAATTCCATCAATAGTCACTCAATATTTCGGTCAGGTCGGGTATGGCCTCTGTCAGCATCTCCCGCAATGCGGCCCGGCCCCTGCTGATATAACTTTTTACTGTACCCTCCGGCATCCCGGTTATTTCAGCAATTTCCTTATAAGGACACTCCTCCAGATGATAAAGTGTAATAACAGTGCGATAATCGGCAGGCAGTCGCGAAATTCCATCCCGCAGTATCTTGTCGATATCTTCCTTTTCCATCGCCCTGCCTGTAAAATCGACATGCGTGCCTGAAACTTTAGGGGAAACAGAAGGATCCCAGATGCCGGATTCTATTTTCCTGCGCCGCATAAAATCCACACACACATGATGGGCAATGGAGCCAATCCATGTGGATAATTTCGACTGTCCCCGAAAGCTCCTGCTGTTTTTGAAAATCCGCAGTAAAATGTCCTGAAAGAGATCTTCATTATAGCTGTTCCTGCCGGTAACAGATACAATAATATGCCAGATGAGATTTTTATTCTGCTCAATCAACTGGCGGATAGCCGGCATATCGCCTGCAGCGACTTTTTGTATCAGCGTCTGATCATCCATCAATACCTTATTGGTCGATTGTCCTTTCAAAAAGTTGCCATAATTAAAAATAATTTTTTTTCTGCAACTTTTCGGCAACCCCGTCGACTGATTTCATACAAACAAATTAAAAAATACAACAATGATTGACGCATTAATTACAGCAATCGTTTTTCTGGGAATATACCAGATGATAAAAGTGTTCACCGATTACCTGCTGAAAAGAAGAATCATCATATCGGGACATGTTGACAAGGCAGGTATCCTGGACGCACCTAAAGACAAAGAGGAAATCAGCTACCCTACCCTGAAATGGGGCCTGGTATCTTTCTTCGCCGGCATCGGACTTCTGGTCATCGCCTTTATACAACAGAACATGGATTCCGACTGGATTTACAACCAGGGATCTTATGTGGCAGTGGGCGTTGAACTGATTGCCATTTCCCTGGGATTTCTGACTTACTTCTTTGTTGTGCGGAGAAAAAAGGCATAAGAGAATTATGAATTATGAATGCCTTACGGCAGACCAGCACAAGGAGAGACGCGATAAATCGCGTCTCTTTTTTTTGTTGATTAGTTGATTGAATAACCGATTACCCAATTACCTGACTGCTCATTACCCGATTACCAGCTCAATGCTCCAACCCCACACCCCCACCCACCTGCCTCTGCTGTCGCTACGGCAGGCAAGGCTTGTCCCTCGTCACTCGTAACTTGTCACTGTTCTTGTCCCTTGTCACTATTCAAAATATTTTCTCTGTACCAAAGTACCAACATAGCGCCAGAAAATTATCTTTGTAACAGGTCAACTTGTTTACGGATATTCAACGTTCATTTTTCACCCAATCTCATGTCTGCCATAAACCTGCAGTGGTATGCCGTTTATACCCGGTCGAGATCCGAAAAAAAAGTAGCCCGCGAACTTGTTAAGTCGGGCATTGATCATTACCTGCCTTTGTGCCGTTCACTCCGGCAATGGAGCGACCGAAAGAAAAAGGTTGCACTTCCCCTGATCTCTTGTTATGTTTTTGTCCATATTTCACCGCGTGAGCATTATGTGGTGGATCAAACTTCAGGAGTGGTTTCTTTTGTGAGTTTCAATGGCAGTCCTGTTGCCATTCCCGAATGGCAGATCCGGAACCTTCAGATCCTCACAGAATCGTATATGGAGCTCGAAAATTGTATGGATTTCAAAAAAGGCGAACAGGTAAGGGTCATCATGGGGCCAATGGCCGGATTGCATGGTGTGATTACGGAAATCAGGGGACAACGCAAACTGGTCATCTCCGTTGAAGCCCTGAATTTCAGCATGGCGGTGCGTATCGATCCGAGGATCGTAGAGAAAGAATTATGAGAGAGCAATTATGAATTATGAATTATGAATTATGAATTCGGTAATTGGTAATTGGTGAACAGCCGGTAATCGGTGATCGGGTAATCGGGGGCCAGCAATCAGCGGTCAGCGGTCACACCCACACCCACACCCACACCCACTTGTCCCTCGTCCCTCGTCCCTTGTCCCTATTCCCCCCATTCATAATTCCTATTCCCCCAACATTCATCATTCATCATTCATCATTCATAATTGTTTTTCCTATCTTTGAATATATGAATAACATGTCCCGCATATTATTCACTTCGGGCTTCTACCGAATATCCGGCTTCAACTCCAATGGGGGTCCGCCTTTTTCACACGAATATGCGCATTCATTCAATTTGTGCTTTACAGATAACCCCAATATTTCCGACAATTTGCAGGGGGGATATATCATCATTGATAAAACGGGTGAGAACCGGGCCGCAGATCTTTTCCGGTTCGGACAGGCATCCTGTATTGTAATCGACTTCACCCCCGGTTTTCTCGAGACAATCAGAACTGCGCTCTTACCATGGTTTCATAATTTTATAGAGAACAGGGGATTCCGTTCCCTCGTTGTTCAGGCATCTCCGGAAATCCGGCATAGTCTGTCGCTGATGCTCCAGCAAATCGGTAAAAACAACGATGCACGTCTTTCCATTGATATCCTGGTAATGGAACTGCTGGAATGGCTGCATGAAAATCTGGGGAATCCGGATGCGGAGGCATTTCATTATAAACTGCATAAAAACCAGCTTGTTGCTGTTGAACAGGCTAAGGATTTTATTTACAAAAATTTCAGTCGCGATTTTTCCCTAACCGACATCACCACAACGTGCAATATCATTCCCCTCTATTTTTCCAGGATTTTTAAAAGCATCACCGGGTTCTCCCTGTACCAGTTTTTGCTGGATGTGCGCCTCAAAAATGCGGCATACCTGGTTCAACATTCCAACCTGCATTTTGGGGACATTTGTGCACAATCCGGATTCACCAGTGCCGAACATTTTGACACTGCCTTCCGCAAAAAGTTCGGCTACTCGCCCTCCCTGCATATGGAGAAAATTCCGTTTTTTAAGGGTAATCGGTGAGGAGGAAATCGGTGAGCAGCCGGTAAGCAGCCAGTAATCGGTGAGCAGCCGGTGAGCAGCCGGTGATCGGTGAGCAGCCGGTGAGCAGCCGGTGATCGGTGAGCAGCCGGTGATCGGTGAGCAGCCGGTGAGCAGCCGGTGAGCAGCCGGTAATCGGTGTTAGAAACGTTTACACAAAAACTAACCTTATTCGAAGCACCGTGAGGTGGCCATGACAAAACGCGGAGGTGGCGAGGCTGTGAATGACGGAAGGCTTGGAATTTCTTATAAAGTTCCCGATAGGGATTTAGCATAAACGGATTGGGGGGCAAAATCAAATAATTGAATATTATGATTTCAGTATTGAAGATATTCATGATGCCGTTTAGGCGTCCACTTTATTAGAAATTCCTGCCTTCCGGCAGAGTGGGTGAGGGATCGTTTTGTCTAGATTTTTCTTGCTTCCTTCTTTGCATCGATGGCAAAGAAGGAAGTGGGGTACAAGGGGCAAAGCCCCCTTCAGCTTAGCTTTATCGTAAAACAACACTTCCCATCACCCCTCAATATACTCGCGTCAATCGTCGCATGAGCTGTTTTCCCTGTCATTTTCGACATCGCCGTTTCCATATATCCTTTGGAACAGTTGCAGAATTCTGCCTCTATGCCGTTATTGGCAACAAGCGGACAGCCGCAGGTTTTCAGCGGCTTTCCAAAGATGCGGATCACGCCCCGTGCCTTGTCGTATTCATAACCTTCCACCCACGATTCCTTTACTTTTTCCAAAAAGCCTTCCACATTGCCAACCAGCCCATCGAAGGCCTTGTTTTGTGAGGCGCAGAAATGGCCGACCTCCTCAATCACTTTGATTCTGTTGGCTTCAGGAACATGTATTTTCATTTTTCCAACCAGCTCGGCAAAACGGGTTTGCATGAATGGCACCTGCCAGTCGTCTGTTTCTTCGCTTTTTACTGCAGCTTTTATGGAGTTGCCGGCAAACATAACCAGACTTGCACATCCGCAAAATGTGCACGCCCTGCGGATAAAATCTTTTCGTTCCATAATGGAGTTTTTTAATAGACCCTTGAGAACAAGAATTCCCCAATGGGAAGGTTTAAAGATATGATAATTGGGGTTTCACCCCAAACCCCTTTTTTATCACTTTTCCCTGCAGCTGGAAAAGTGACCAAAAGAGCCGCCGCTGCTGAAAAAGAAGCTAAAAATCAATTTGCAGTATTGTTCAAAGAAAAGAACTCTCCCGATTTAGAACCTGTAAAATTTCAGGCGGCTGAAATTCAACAGGTTCTATATCGGGATCAGACAGCTTTTCTTTTAAGAATATTCTGCCAGCTGTACCAGCTCAAATTGATTTTCTTAACGCTCTTTTTCAGAGGCGGAACTAAACTACTAAATAGGCGTTTCAACATCATCAAGTGTTGTGGATAGACATAAACTTAAGCAACATTGGCAGAATAACAAACCACAATCAAAGCACCGTGCGGGGGCCGTGACAAAACGAGGAGGAGGCGGGGCTGTGAATGTTGGAAGGCTTGGAATTTCTTATAAAGTTCCCGATAGCGGAGCGTATTGGGATTCAGCATAAACGGATTAGAAAGATCATGTGATCATGAAAAAACCTATACTTAAAGGACCAGTATTTCTAACTATGCCGTTTAGGCGTCTACTTTATTAGAAATTCCTGCCTTCCGGCAGAGTGCGTGGGGGATCGTTTTGTCTAGACCTTTCTTGCTTCCTTCTTTGCGGCAATGGCAAAGAAGGAAGTGGGGTATAAGGGGCAAAGCCCCTTGCTATCTCACCTGCTGCTTCACAATCCTGGCAATATACTTCCCGATAATGTCAAATTCCAGATTCACCACCGTGCCCTTCCGGAATTCATGAAAATTGGTGTGCTCATAGGTATAGGGAATAATCGCCACCTGGAACGATTTATCCTTTGAATTCACCACGGTAAGACTCACACCATTCACACTTACCGATCCTTTTTCCACGGTCATGTAATCATCCTGTGCCGGTTCGTATTCAAAAGTATAGTACCAGCTTCCGTCGGCTTCTTTAACATCCGTACATACGGCGGTCTGGTCAACATGACCCTGAACAATATGTCCGTCAAGCCTGCCGTCCATTTTCATACTCCGTTCGAGGTTTACTTTTGAACCTGTTTGCAAGCGTCCCAGGTTGCTTTTTTGAAGTGTTTCCTGAATGGCGGTGACGGTATAGGTATCACCGGATTTCTTCACAACGGTCAGGCACACGCCATTGTGCGAAATGCTCTGATCGATTTTCAGTTCATTAACGAACGAACATTTAAGAGTGATGTGCAGATTTTCCTGCTCTTTTTCCAGGGCAACCACGGTTGCCGCTTCTTCTACGATACCGCTGAACATGAGTAATTATGAATTATGAATGCTTTAGAATGATGAGCAAAATTAAGATCTTCCTGAGATATTTTAACTAATTATTTGGGCAGCATAATAAGTTCTTGATAATATTGCTTCTTAAAACCTTACTCCCAGCGCTAGGCGCAGTTTTCTTAACTACGCCTTACTTAAAATGTAGTCTCTGACTAACATTCAGAAGGCTTTCAGCATTACCGATCACCGGCTGTTCACCGGCTGCTCACCGATCACCGGTTTTCCTTGTCACTTGTCACTCGTCCCTTTTCCCCCCATTCATAATTCATAATTTTTTTCACGATCCGCTCCGCCGTCCTTCCATCCCACAACTCCGGCCGTGCCGGAACAATATCACTGTCCAGGGTATTTTGGAATTCTTTGCGTATCCGCTCTACATTATTCCCCACCAGCACCGAGGCTCCTCCATGTTCACGCAAGGTTATGGGCCGCTCCGTATTCCACCGGAGGGTGAGACAGGGCGTCCCCAGTATGCAGCATTCTTCCTGTAATCCGCCGCTGTCGGTGAGCATAATGCGTGCGTCCATATTCAGCCGCAGCATTTCATGATAGCCGAGGGGCTCCAGCAATATGATATTTTTCTCTTTAAAGATCCGGTCCCACAGGTTAAACGCCTTGAGTTGCTTAATCGCCCGTGGGTGAACAGGCCAAAGCAGCGGTATTCGGGTTGCCACTTCGCTGGCAAGAAAGCTGATGATCGGTTCAAGCACTTCCTGATGGTCCACATTTGATGGCTGGTGCATGGTCATCAATGCGTAGGAACGGGGAGTAAGACTGTTGGTGAGTGCATATGGAACAGCATTCAGACTGTTGATGGCAATGATATCTGCAATTTTGAATTTCTGAACCTTGTCGCGGTTGGCTTCCAGGGTGTCGATCATGATGTTTCCCACAAACCTGATTTTAGATTCAGGAACACCTTCTTTGCGCAGGTTTTCGCTGGAAATGCGGTCGGGAGTTAACAGCAGGTCAGAAAGCCTGTCGGTTACCAGGCGGTTGATCTCTTCGGGCATGGACATATCGCCCGACCGAAGGCCGGCTTCTATGTGGCAGCACTTGATATTTTCCTTTTTTGCAGTAATGGAGCAGGCCAGTGTGGCATTCACATCTCCGACCACAACAACCCAGTCGGGTTCATGGTGGCGCAGCACCTTTTCAAATTCGATCATGGTATGTCCTACCTGTTCTGCATGCGTGCCAGAACCAATTTCGAGGTTGATATCGGGATCGGGGATTCCCAGTTCGCGGAAGAAGTTTTCCGACAGGCGTACGTCGTAATGCTGACCGGTATGAACCAGGATGTGTTCTATGTTTTTTTCAGGGTGGAGGGCGTTGTGCTGTTTAACAGCATTCACAAGGGGTGCTATCTTCATAAAGTTGGGCCTGGCACCCACTACTGAAATGATTTTCATGTACCGAGTTGTTCGTTTGGTTACACAAAAATAGTGAAAAGAAGTGAAAAGCGGTCAGCTTTCAGCGATCAGCGATCAGCTTTCAGCAAGAAGAATAACACACTCACACTCAATATTCAAACTCACTGACTGTTGATAGCTGATAGCTGACTGCTGACTGCTGATAGCTGACCGCTATTTCTCATTTTTTCTGATCAGCAAAAGTACTATCCAGGAAAACACCGCACCAATGGCATAATAGGTAAAATCATGTGGATTGAAACTGTTGCCAAATAAGTATCCCGGGATCCGGTATTTGGCCATTTGAAGCATAAAAGGAAACTGAAAATACTGGATCACCTCAATCGCGCAGGCAAAAGCCAGGGAAATGGAGGAAATTGCGATTTCTTTCAGCGAAGGAAAAAGAATGGAAATAAACAGGCTGCCGAACAGCACATAAAAAATCCCGCCGGCGTTGTTATTCACGATATCCTGGTAATCACCCCGGTATTCCCGTGTGTATAACCCGGTGATCAATACCAAAAACAGGAGGATCAGTTTTAATATCCGGCTGCGCTTATCTGTAAGCTGCTCATTGAAACGCCCGGGCAAAAACAAAATTCTTTTCATGTAACAGTGAGATTAACAATATTCGTACGAAAACGAATGCCGCAAAGTTAGGAAAAATTAGCAATCAGCAATCAGCAATCAGCCCTGCCTGCCGAAGCTTTAGCGAAGGCAGGGGTCAGCAATCAGCCCTGCCTGCCGAAGCTTTAGCGAAGGCAGGGGTCAGCAGTCAGCAGTCAGCTTTCAGCTTTCAGCAGTAATGAATCAGTAATTGTGTATCATGTGATCGAAGATGTCAGAAGTCTTGAAGAATGATGATTTGAGCAATGTCCCCCTCTTTCAGTGCTTTTAGAAATACTGATTGCTACCTGCTGACTGCTGACCCCTGCCTTCGCTATAGCTTCGGCAGACAGGGCTGACTGGTGACTGCTGATCGCTGACCGCTGAAAGCTGACCGCTGAAAGCTGATCGCTGAAAGCTGAAAGCTGACCGCTTTTTCTCAAATTTTCCGTAATATTGTGTTTCGTTAATTAGAATAAAATGGATTTCAACAACAAATGTTTGCTCATCACCGGGGGCACAGGCTCATTCGGAAATGCAGTCCTCCGCAGATTCTTAAACACCGGTATCCGCGAAATCAGAATCTTCAGCCGCGATGAAAAAAAACAGGATGACATGCGGCAGTTCTACAAAAACCCTAAAATCAAATACCATCTGGGCGATGTGCGTGACCGTCGGAGCATCGACAATGCCATGGCAGGTGTCGACTACATATTTCATGCAGCTGCCCTGAAACAGGTCCCATCTTGTGAATTTTTCCCCACAGAAGCGGTTCGAACCAACGTGCTGGGATGTGAAAATGTGCTGGATTCAGCCATTCGCCACCAGGTGAAAAAAGTCATCGTGCTGAGTACCGACAAGGCAGTATACCCCATCAATGCCATGGGCATGTCAAAAGCAATGAGCGAAAAAGTGATGGTAGCAAAGTCCAGACAACTGAATGGCAGCGGCATCACCTTTTGCGGAACACGCTATGGAAACGTCATGGCTTCCAGAGGTTCTGTCATTCCCCTTTTTGTGAACCAGATCCGGAATAACGAGCCTATCACGATTACCGATCCGAACATGACCCGTTTTATGATGACGCTGGAAGATGCGGTAGAACTGGTGTTGTTTGCTTTTGAGAATGGAAATAACGGCGACATCTTCGTTCAAAAATCACCGGCTTCCACCATTGCCGATCTGGCACAGGCGGTGAAAGAACTTTATAAATCCGATGTGCCGGTAAAAATTATCGGTACCCGCCATGGCGAAAAGCTGTATGAAACCCTGGTAAACCGGGAAGAAATGTCCAAGGCTGAAGATCTGAAAGATTACTACCGGGTTCCGGCCGACACGCGCGATTTGAATTACAACAAATACTTCATTGAAGGGGAAGCCAGGGTTTCACAGGCCGAAGAATATACATCACACAACACACAGCGCTTGGACGTAGAAAAAACAAAGCAGCTCCTGCTGAAGCTCCGCTCCATCCGCCATGACGTAATGAATGAAGTATCCGAACCGTACTTTGAACCGTAGTTTTAAACACGTCCTTTTGTGCTAAATTTATATGCCTACGGCATATTTGTTTTTAACACAAAGGTCACCAAGTGAAAGCTTCACTAAGTTCACAAAGGTTTAAGAACACTAAGTGCAAATACCGACGGTATTTGAAGAATTTATATATCAAAAAACAGCTTTGTGTTCTTAGTGACGTCTTCCCTTCGTGTTCTTCGTGTTAAATCCCCAAAATGTCGCAAGACATTTTCATAATAATTTGTGTTCTTCATGTTTAAATCTTAAAAATGTCGCAAGATATTTCAATATATATTTGTGTTATATATTCTTCCATTATTATGCTTAAAATAGGAATCACCGGTCAGGCCGGGTTCATCGGCACCCATTTATACAACTTCTTCGGAACCAAAAAAGAAGAAGTCACACGCATTCCCTTTGAAGATGCGTATTTCTCCGATCTGACTGTTCTCCGCAAATTCGTCAGCCAATGCGATGTGATCATCCACCTGGCAGCCCTGAACCGGCACAACGATCCGCAAACCATTTATGATACCAACATGCTGTTGGTTCATAAGCTGATTTCTGCCCTGGAGGATACCCATTCAAAACCTCATGTTCTTTTTGCTTCCTCTACACAGGAAGAGCGGGATAACCTCTTCGGAAAGTCAAAGCGCGAAGGCCGGGAAATGCTGGCATCATGGGCGCAAAGAAATAAAGCGGCATTTACGGGACTTATCATCCCCAATGTTTTCGGTCCGTTTGGAAATCCCTATTACAACTCTGTGGTAGCAACTTTCTGCCATCAGGTCACCCATAACGAGCAGCCCAAAATCGAAATCGATGCCGAACTGAAACTGATCTACATCGGCGAACTGGTAGAGATTGTGTGGGAAAAAATCACCAATCACCAATCACCAATCACCAATTACCAATTACCAATCACCAATCACCAATCAGCTGGTATTGAACAATGTCCCCCTTTGGAGGGGGCTGGGGGAGGACATCAGACAGCTTATGCGATCCCGCATTCCTCCCAAAAGAAAGTCACCGATCTCCTCGCGTTGATAAACTACGATAAAGAAACCTATTTCGACCAGGGCATCATCCCAAAGCTCAGCGATCGCTTTGAAGTGAATCTGTTCAACACCTTCCGCTGCTATATGGATATTGCAACGCACTACCCGGTGGCATTGAGACTGAACACCGATGAGCGCGGGACATTTGTGGAGACGCTGAAACTAAATTCGGGGGGACAGGTATCGTTTTCCACCACAAAACCTGGTATTACGCGCGGAAATCATTTTCATACCCGGAAGATTGAGCGGTTTATCGTAATTAAGGGAAAAGCACGGATTCAGTTGCGGAGGATTGGAACCATGGAGGTATTGAATTTCGATTTGGATGGCAATAACCCTTCCTATGTAGACATGCCCGTGTGGTACACCCACAACATCACCAACACCGGCACCGAAGATCTTTACACGATGTTTTGGATCAACGAATTTTTTGATCCAACCGACACGGATACATTTTTTGAAAGCGTAGAAATTTAACCACTAAGGCACAAAGGCACTAAGTTTAAATGATATGCCTGCGGCATATTAAGGTAAGGCACTAAGAAGATGCCTTTGGCATTTTTAATAAAACAAGTTAGGTCCAATCAAATACTAATTCCATGAATACATTAACCTTCAAACATGAAGAAATTGCCACAAAAATTGTCAACGCTGCTTATATTGTTCACAAATCTTTAGGGCCCGGGTTATTAGAAAGAATTTACGAGGCTTGTTTGGCTCATGAATTAACAAAAGCTGGATTGAAAACACAAAGACAGGTATCCTTGCCAATTGTTTATGACGGGTTAACATTTGAGGAAGGTTATAGAATTGACTTACTCGTAGAAAACTTGGTAGTCATTGAACTGAAGGCTGCTGAGGACATGAACAGCCTTTGGGAAGCACAATTGCTAACTTATCTTAAACTAATGAATTTGCCTCTTGGTTTTATAATAAATTTTAATGTTCCAATAATCAAGCAGGGAATTCATCGGTATAGGCTTTAGAAAAAATAAAACCACAAAGGCACAAAGACACTAAGTTTGTTTGGTAGCTATAAATAAAATGCCGCAGGCATTCCCCTTTGTGCCTTAGTGCCTTAGTGGTTTCTATTTAATTGCTTGCTAAAAAAATTAACTTTGTGTGCTAAGTTTATAAATACTTTTGTGTTCATTGTGTTGAAAATTCAAAATGTCGCAAGACATTTTCAAGTTATATTTGTGTTTTATATACTACCATGAAAATTAAAGTAATGACCGTGTTAGGAACACGGCCAGAAATCATCCGCCTCTCCCGCGTGATCGCCCGCCTGGATGAATTCACCAACCACATCCTCGTCCACACCGGTCAGAATTACGATTACGAGCTCAACGAGATATTCTTCAAAGACCTGGAGTTGCGGAAACCCGACCACTTTCTGAATGTAGACACCTCCTCCTTAGGTTCCGCAGTAGGGGATATCATCAAAAAATCCGAAGAAGTACTGAAAAAAGAACGTCCCGATGCCATGGTGGTTCTGGGCGATACGAATTCCTGCCTGGCAGCATACATGGCCAAGCGGTTACATATCCCGATTTTCCACATGGAAGCCGGCAACCGGTGTTTTGATGAGAACGTACCTGAAGAGACCAACAGAAGAATCATTGACCACATAGCCGATTTCAACCTGGTATACACCGAGCATGCCCGCAGGCATTTATTGGGCGAAGGCCTCCCCCATCGTCGCGTCTACCTTACCGGCAGTCCGATGAAAGAAGTCCTCGACTACTACAAACCCAAAATAGATGCTTCCAACATTCTGAATGAAATAGAAATCAGCGGTCAGCAGTCAGCAGTCAGCAGTCAGCAATCAGCTACCAGCGATCACACCCACACCCAAACCCCCAATCCCACTAGTCACTCGTCACTTGTCACTGGTCACTACTTTATGGTCTCCGTTCATCGTGAAGAAAACGTCGACAACCCCGAAAATCTAAAGAACATCCTCGGCATCCTAAACACATTAGCAGAAAAATACAACTATCCCGTAATCGTCTCCACCCACCCCCGCACCCGCAAACGCATCGAAGAACTTAATAGCAGTCAGCCTTCGCCTGCCGAAGCTTTAGCGAAGGCAGGGGTCAGCGATCAGTCAGCCGGTTCTGAAAAGTGTCCCCCTTTGGAGGGGGCTGGGGGAGGAAAACCTGTCACTCGTAACTCGTCACTTGTCACTTTCCTCAAGCCCTTCGGCTTTTCCGACTACGTCCACCTCCAACAACACGCCGCCTGCACCATCAGCGACAGCGGCACCATCAGTGAAGAGTCGGCCATTTTGAGTTTCCCTGCCATATCACTCCGCAATTCCATGGAGCGCCCTGAAGCCCAGGATGCAGGAACGATTATTCTTACAGGTTTTGACAGGGATCGCGTTCTCGAAAGCATTGAACTGGCCATGGCCGAGCACAGGCAACGGAAATACAGCAATAATGTAGTGGATTATTCCGTTACGGATACGTCATGGAGGGTTGTAAAACTGATACAGGGATTAGCAGGATTGTCGAATAAATGGAGTAATGTGGCTATTAAAGCATAAAAATATCACATAGTGGAATCACATAAGAAAATATTTGTAACAAGGCCCGACTTACCTCCATTGGATGAATTTTATGATTCTCTGAAGCTAATTTGGGAAAGTAAAATATTAACCAATAATGGACCTTTTCATCAACAATTTGAAGAGGAATTATCTAAATATCTTGGAATCAAATATATTTCAGTATTTTCAAATGGCACTCTTGCACTAATTACTGCATTACAAGCACTTAAGATTACCGGAGAAGTAATAACCACTCCATTCAGCTTTGTTGCTACTACACACTCGTTATGGTGGAATAATATCAAACCTGTTTTCTCAGATATTGAACCAAAATTCTTTAACCTGGATCCTGATAAAGTTGAGGCAGCAATAACACCCCAAACCACTGCGATAATGCCGGTTCATGTATATGGAAATCCCTGTGATTTGGATAAATTTCAGAAAGTTGCTGATACATATGGCTTAAAGCTAATTTATGATGCCGCACATGCTTTTGGTGTTACCATGAACGGCAATAGTGTGTTGAATTTTGGGGATCTTTCCATTTTAAGTTTTCATGCTACAAAAGCTTTTAATACAATTGAAGGGGGCGCCATAGTCTGTCATGATGAAAAAATGAAAACAAGGATTGATTTTTTGAAGAACTTTGGATTTGCTGATGAAACTACCGTTATCGCTCCTGGTATCAATGCAAAAATGAATGAAATACAATCATGCTATGGATTATTGCAATTGAAAAGGGTTGAAGCGTACTTTTCAAAAAGAAGAAATATAGCGATGCTTTATCGTGATTTGTTAAAAGGTATTCCTGGCATAAAGTATTTAGAAGATATTCCTGATGTTAAACATACCTATTCCTATTTTCCAATACTTGTTGATAAAGAAAATTTCGGTCTTTCACGGGATGAATTATATGAAAAACTAAAAACCAAAAATATTTTTGCCAGAAGATATTTCTATCCTCTCATAAGTCAATTTCCAACCTATCGGGGTTTGAATTCGGCACATCCTAATAATTTACCTGTTGCTACCAAAATAGCAGAACAGATAATATGTTTACCTATTTATCCTGATCTGGAGAATAAAGAAGTTGAAAACATTGTAAAAATCATAAACCATAATGGATAATTCATTCTATTCAGAATCTGAACTTGAAAGAATTGGGTTTAAGTCTATTGGAAAAAACACGCTCATTAGCAGATTTGCCAGATTTTATGGAGTTGAAAATATGGAAATAGGAAATAATGTTAGGATAGATGATTTCTGTATTTTTTCCGGTAATATCATTTTAGGTAGTCATATTCATATATCTGCATACAATGCATTGTACGGTTCTGCAGGTATTGAAATCCAGGATTTTTCCGGGATTTCTCCAAGATGTACAATTTTCAGCGCATCAGATGATTTTAGTGGAGATTTTTTAATTGGACCAATGGTTGATCAAAAATATACTAATGTTTCAAAAGGACTTGTAAGTATTGAAAAGTATGTTCAGATAGGAGCAAATTCTATATTAATGCCTAAAATCAGAATTGAAGAAGGAGCAGCTATTGCTGCTTTATCTTTTATAAACAAAGACATTAAAAGTTGGGGCATATATGGAGGAATTCCTGTAAAATTTATAAAAGAAAGAACCCGAAAAATGATTGAATTATCAAATAAATATGAAAATCAGAAAAAAGGGCAATTATAAATAATACAAATAATCAATTATTTCAGATGAAAACATTTATTAAGAAATTCTTGCCTGTAAAATATCAGATATTTTTGTTTAAAATATTTATTAAGCCTTTTAAGTCAAAATTTAAAAAATCTTATTCTCAATGCGGTGAAGATATGATATTGGATACCATATTTTCAGGCCGAAAGTTTGGTTTTTATATTGACATTGGAGCCAATAATCCAGTAAGTCAATCAAATACACATCATTTTTATAAAAAGGGATGGCATGGAATAAACATTGATGCTAATCCAAAAAGTATGATTTCATTTAATAAAGTTAGAAAACGTGATATTAACTTAGGAATACCCATTTCTGATAGCGAAGAAACTTTAACTTATTATATATTTTCATCTTCCTTTTTCAATTCCTTTTCTGAGGAACAAGCAGAACTTTATAAGGACATGTTAATAGATACTCAAAAGCTTAAGACAAGAACCCTTGAGCAAATTCTTGACACTTATCTGAAAGTCCATGAAAATATCGATTTTATTTCTATTGATACCGAAGGCTGGGATTATAAAGTGCTATTATCAAATAATTGGCAAAGATATAGGCCTAAAGTCATTATTGTTGAATTTCTCATCTATGAAAACAATAATTGTTTGAATGATAAATCAATAACTGAATTTCTTAATAGTAAGGGATATAGGTATCTATGTTCTACACCATGTAATACAATATATATAGAAAGTGATTTCTATAGAGAAAGATTTTCAATAAATGATAAATAGTATTGAAGAATTCCCATTTTATTTACAATCTCCCTTTTTAGTAATATACTTTTTAAGATTCTATATATTTGAAGTAATTGCACTTATATTCACTTTTATAACTTAATTGATGTTTAGTGAATAGATAATATATGATTGATAGTTATTAATATAGATGAGTTTTCTATGAAATATCTGTACGTTTTTTGTAGCTTCTAGTCAGAAGAACATGCAGTTATGATCAGATATAAGTCAATCAGATAGTTGAGCATTTTAGAGTTAAGACAACATTCAAGATAAAGTTGGATAAGGGAAACACGTGAGACTTTCTAATAATATAAGAAGTATTTTAGCTTCCAGGTTTGTTTCCAATATACAAAAATCCTTTTTGTATTTTGGAGCATCAATTATTGGTTTGGTGATATCTTTATATACCACACCCATGTTTTCGAGAAATATGAGTTCGCTTGATTTCTCAATAACAGGGTATTTTACTTCAGTAAATAGCTTTCTTTTTCCGTTTTATACACTTATTTTCTATTCTTATTACATCATGCAATATTTTAAACAAAATGAAAATGATAATAAGAAAGTCCTTGGAAGTTTAATTATATTTCTGTTTTTTTGGAATATATTTTTCAGTCTAATAGCATATCTGCTAATATTTGGATACTTCAAAATTTTCCTAATTTCTTTTCCTATTTGGCCTTTTGCATTTATAATTATAGCTACTTCATTTTTCAGAATATATTCAACGTTTTTGCAAATTAGTTTTAGGCTCAGAAAGGAAGCCTTAAAATTCTTTATCCTTACTTCAATAATTAAGATTCTTACTATCGCTTTTTCTTTGATTTTTGTTATTCATTTCAAACTGGGAGCAGTGGGAAAACTAATTGGGATTCTTCTTGGCGAAATGATTGTATCTATAATCTCTTTTAGGTATTTACATCAATATTTAATATTTCACTTTGATTTTAAAATAATAAAATCGGCATTGAAATTCAGTTTTCCTTTATTTGTATGTGGTTTCGCACATTTATTAATTACAAACTATGATAATATTGTACTTGAAAAACTAAATAATATTAAAGAATTTGCATTATACAACATTGGAAATACAATCTCCGGTTACTTATTATTAATGGGTACTTCAGTTTTCCAAGCCTTTGAACCTGATATATATAAATTGGTCTATGAGAAAAACAAACCAAAACTATTCAAATATCTGGGGTTATTATCTATTTTGATGTTAATATGTATTTTAACATTTATAGTAAGTTCAAAGTTCATAATGGCCTTTTTGACAGATGATATATATACATATGCATATAAGTATGCAAATGTACTTGCAGTTTCGGTATTCTTTATAGTGCTTTATTCTTATTTTAGTGCGATTCTTCTTGCACTGCAAAAAACTAAAGAAGCATTATTGATTACAGCAATAGTCGGAGTGGCTGGTATATTTATTTATCAACTATTCACGGCAAGATGGGAATTCTATGGTGCAGCGTATGCCAAAATATTACTTTTCATACTTCTAAATTTACTGTCATTAATTGTATTAATGTATCCAAAAACCTCAAGAGTATTCAAAACTATTTAATTAAAAGATACGAAGTATGAACTCAGAACCTGCTCCCATATTAATTTCAGTTTATAACAGATTTGAACAACTTAAATTGTGTATTGAATCATTAACAAAAAATTCTATTGCTTCCAGAACTGATTTGTTTATTGTTTCAGATGCTCCATCAATTATTAAACATAAAAAAGAGATAGATTTAATAAGGAAATATGTAAAAGGAATCAAAGGTTTCCAATCAATTAATTTAATTGAGAGAGAGAATAATTTAGGCTCTTTTCTTTCAATTAAAAGTGCAATTGAAGAAGTATTTTCATTATATGATAAATTAATATTTCTGGAAGATGATAATATTGTGGCACCATGCTTTCTTGAGTATATTAATAATGGTTTAGATTATTATCAATGCGATGATTCTGTTTTTTCAATTAGTGGATATAATTATCCTATAAGTTTTTTTGCCGAATATAATAACCTAATTTATTATTGGCCGGGTTTCAGTGCTTGGGGTGTTGGTATCTGGAAAAAAAAGTGGACAACTGTTTCTTGGGAGGCTAACAAGATAATTAAGCCTTTTTTTCAATTTAGAAAAATAAAAAAAATATTTCAAATTGCTCCACATATAATACTTCAATCACTGATAGATATCAAGGAGAACAAAATGACAATTGATACCATAGTGTCAGTTCATATAATTCTATACGACAAAGGCTCAATCTTTCCATATAAAACAAAAGTTAAAAATTTAGGCCATGATGGAAAAGGTGAACATAGTGGTATTTCAGATATTTACAAATCACAAATTTTAGATGACTGTTCATTTAAACAGGATTTTAAAACTATTGGCATAAATGAACAAATAAATAAAGTTTTGTATGACCATTTTACAATCTCAAATAAAAGAAAAATTAGAGCCGTAATTTTATGGCTATTTTTACTCGTAAGGCAGCCATTTACTTATTTTAGGCAAATATGAAAAAATCATTCATTTATTTTTGTCTTTTTATAATAGTGTTCCTAGTATATTCTAGTCATTTTGTTTTCGATGTTCAAAACAATTATTTATTGCAAATCAGTAATATCATAAGATTTATAGTATCTATTATTTTTATTGGTATTGTACTATCTAAATTAAAAATAATAACAAAAAATTATAGAGCAAAAAATAAACCCGTTAAAAAGGTTTTCATATTACTTGTGCTATTCATTATATATATTACTTTCCAATCTCTTATTTTATTTTATCCCCGCGGTCTATTAACAGTGCCAAAATATGTTTACCTTTTTTCCTTTATTACAATTTTTGTTTTGCTTTATTCAAATAATAAAATTTGTAAGTATTCTCTAAATACCTTTTTGGCATTATTTGTCTTAATTACATCGCTATATGTTATACAATTTATTTCACATCCAAACATAGTCTTTAGGGAATTTAGGCCAACAGTGTTTATCGAGAGTGCAAATGAAGATGGCGGATTGCTTGCATGTTTGTTACCTTTTGTCATTTATAAATATTCTTCAAAGAGAATATTATGGATAATTTTACCGATTTATCTTTTTTTATTCTATTTTTTGAATGGTTCTAGAACTACTTTAATCGCTTCAATAATAATTATTATTTTAATGGTAGGCTTATATTATGGTAGAATTAAATTGCTTAAAGTATTATATTTCTTTGCTTTCGTAATATTTATTGTAATTAATCTTCCCCTAATTGAAAAGTCTCTTCTTAAGGACGAAAACACAAATATTAATCTTAAGCAAGTTTGGTTGAAAGAGCAAGGCAAAGGAAATTTGGAAGGTAGAATAGGTAATATCTGGGCCCCAGTTGTAAAATACACAATTAAAAACTCCCCCCTCTTAGGTTTTGGTTTAGGTAATTGGAGTGAAGTGACAGATAAACTTAACTTGTTTTTATTGATTGATGGTCAAAGAAGCACTGGCAGGTCTGCACATAATATGTTTGTATTTCTTTTTGCTGAAGTTGGGATTATTGGTCTATTTCTTTTTCTTTTGATTATTATTTTTTCGATTAAAAGTGTTCTATTAAATATTAAACAATCAGCAATGAAAATGGAACAAAGATTAAACATATCTATTGCTTTGTCATGGATTGGGTATCTTTCTTGGGCTATGACAGCTAATCCATATTCAATTGCAGGGTGGTCAATTTTTACAATATTGGTCACTCTATCGTTAACAAAATTTCAAGTAAATTCAAATGAAAGTATTGTGGTTCACAAACACCCCTTCATTAGCTGAAGATTCTTTATATAAAAGGTCTTTTGTGGGCGGTTGGATTAAAAGTCTCGAGCAACAATTAAATTTAAAAGTTGAACTAAATATTTCTTTTTATTCAAAGAATTTTAAAGAACCTTTTAAGAGAGGCAATACAAGCTATTATCCGATTTATAAAAATAGAAAAGATGTACTGCATAATATATTTAATCCAAATTATATTTCTATTGAAACTCAAAAGTATTTAAATATTATAGAAATAATTCAACCAGATATAATACATATACATGGAACAGAAAAACCTTTTGGAGTAATTGCTAATTCAACTAATGTACCGTTAGTTATTTCTTTACAAGGCATAATTAAAATTATTGAAAGAAAATATTTTAGCGGTTTAAAACCGCATGTTTTATTTCTAAATAAACTTACACTTAAGAATTATTTAATACAATTTTTATTTCTAAAACAAAATTCACGCCTTGAAACTAATATATTAAAAAATTGTAAGAATATTATTGGAAGAACTCAATGGGATATGTTTGTTTCTTCAATATTAGCACCAAACGCCCATTATTATCATTGTGATGAAATAATGAGAACACATTTTTATGATAGTTTTTGGACTCCAAGAAATAAAGAAAATGAATGTACAATATTTTCAACGATTCGACCCGATATTTATAAAGGGCTAGAGACATTATTAGAAGCCATTTACATAATAAATTTAAACTCAACGATTAAATTTAAATGTGTCATTGCTGGCATGACCAAATTGGATTATTTAACTAAGCTTACCAAGAATGTTCTTAAAAAGAAATATCCTGATGATAACATCCTTTTCTTAGGAAATCTAGATGAGATTGATTTAATTAAAAATATGAAAACTTCAGATATTTATGTTACTAGTTCACATATAGAAAACAGTCCTAATAATTTATGCGAAGCAATGCTTCTTGGAATGCCAATTATTGCATCAAATGTTGGTGGTATACCAACATTAATCGAAAACAAGAAAACTGGAATCCTCTTTTTTGATAGTGATCCTTATTCTTTAGCTGGAGCAATTAAATATTTACATTCTAATAAAGATATTTCCAATGAATTAGCAAATAATGCTAGACAAATTGCACTTTTTAGACATAATCCACAGAAAATTGCTAATGAAGTTTTAAAAATATATTCTGAAATAATAAATAAAGAAATTAATATTTAGTTATAATAATGAAAATTTCCATAATTACACCTAATTATAATTATTCAAAATTTATTAGTAATACTATAGAAAGTATCCTTTGTCAGGAATATTCAAATTTTGAGCATATAATTGTTGATGACGGATCCACAGATAACTCGGTTAAAATAATTGAGTCATATATTTTAAAATATCCAAAAAACATTAGGCTAATTAAACAAAACAATAGAGGGCAATCCTTTGCATTAAATACAGCTTTAAAATATATTAATGGAGATATAATTTGTTGGCTTAACTCAGATGATATGTTTTGTAGCAATGTATTTAAATCTATAGTTGCAAGATTTAATGATGATCAAAACATTGATGCAATATTTGGAGATATTTATATTATAGATGAATCTGGAGAGAAAATTAAGGTTATTAAATATTTACCTTTTGATTACAAATCTGGAATTTTTAATGGTTTTGGTAAAATTATTCCTTCAAATGCAATTTTTTGGCGATATAATATATCCAAGAAAATCGCAGGTTTCAATAATCAATTAATATATTCAATGGATGCAGATTATTGGTCTCGTATACTGTATAAAAAGAATGTAATACATATTCCAGAAATTATTGCTCAATTTAGATGGCATAATAAAGCAAAAACAATTACACGTAGAGATAAAAATTCTACTGCCTATAAAAGAGCAAAATATGAGGACAATTTAGTATTTGAAAATTCTTATAAAAAACTAGGAATATCTAAAATACTTCCATCAAAAATAAGTTTTCCAATCAAGGTAATTTACAAAGTAAAGAGATATTTTCTAAGATTACTAAATGGCCATTACTTCAATGACTGAGACCAGAATTCTTTTATTTCTAAAGCTTCCGCCTCCACTTACAGGAGCAACTTTGATGAATCAAATTGTTACCGAAAGTAACCTATTACATGAAGAATATAATATTCAATTAATTCCAATTTCCTATAAGTCGCAAATAAATGAACGACGGATTATATATAGTATAACCATTATGGTTAAATTATTGATTAAGCTAATTAATTCTCTGATTCATTTTAAACCTAAAATTGTCTATTTTCAGATTTCACCTCTTGGTATAGCTTTTTATAGGGATTGCATCTATGTCCTAATAATAAAAGCATTTAATAAGCACATTGTGTTTCATTTACATGGCAAAGGAATAAAAGAAGAAACAGCAGTTTCGAAATTTAAAAGAGATCTATATAAATGGGTATTTAAGAATAATTCAATGATCTGCTTATCAGAATGTCTTACTTCTGATATAAAAGATATATATAATGATCGCCCATATATTGTAAATAATGGGATTCCTGTTGATTATGCCGAAATAAATGCCCCAGAAACAAAAAATGAAATTTTCACAATTTTATTCTTGTCTAACCTGATAAAATCAAAGGGCATATACGTTTTTTTAGACTCTCTGGTAATTTTATATAAATCACATTACTTATTTAAAGCCTATATTGTTGGAAATGAAACAGAATTGTCTGCTGAAAAATTACAATATGAACTAAAAACAAGGGACATTGATAATTTCGTTACCTTCCTAGGTTCTAAGTACGACAAAGAAAAACATAAAATTATAAAATCAACTGATGTTTTGGTTTATCCAACACTTAATGATGTTTGGGGTTTAGTCATCTTAGAAGCCATGCAATATGGAATTCCAGTAATCGCATCCCGTGAAGGTGCAATCCCTGAAATTGTTGATGATGGAATCACAGGCTTCCTGGTGGATAAAAATAGCCCAGAACAAATAGTAGAGAAACTTGAAGTGTTAAGAAAGGATGTTTTGTTAAGGAAAAAAATGGGCATGAACGCACAAGCTAAATTTCTTGAAAAATATACGCTTGATATATTTGAAAACCGCATGAAGGAAGTTTTTGATATAGTTCTTGAAAAAATTGATAAACAGACAACAACCCGATAAATTTTGCAGAAAATGGAACTGCCTGCAGTAGATTTCTTTGGATTTAAAGTATCGGTTTTTACAAAAGAAGAATTGGTTCAATCGATAAAAGAGAATGTAAACGGCAAGGCTTCAAAGGTATATTATGGGTATTCGTTGGGAGTGTTAAGGTTCATAAAAAAATATCCAAGCTATCATCCAATTACTGAAACTTTTGATGTTATGGTAACTGATGGTCGTCTATTTTATCTCCTGGCTAAATTATTTGGGTACAAGCTAAAATTTGATATATCCATACCCCGCATGACTATTCTTACCCTTGAAATAGCAAATGAATTGAATTTGAAAGTTATGCTGATTGGGGGGACAATAGAATCAAATGGAAAGGCTGCTGAATCTTTAAAGGCTAAATATCCTGGCATTCAATTATGTGAAGGCAGAGATGGATATTTTATGGAGGATGAAAAAGAGTTAGTTTTTACAATTATTGAACAAAAGGCACCTAATGTTCTACTGCTTGGTTTTCCAACACCTGCAAAACAAATCTTTGCAGCTGAAATAAAGAGTAGGATTAAAGGATGTGTAATTATACCTTGTGGAGGGATGATTGATATTCTGTCTGGTAAAGAAAAGTTAACCCCCTTATGGATAAAAAAAATTGGACTAGCAAGCTTTTTTAGACACTTTCAGCATCCAAAAAGATTTCCAGAAATATTTGATATTTATTATCTTACAGCGAAAGTATTTCTTACATGTTTTTATTACAAATTTATTTTAAGACATAAAGAAATCAGTGTTCCTTTAATATTGAAAGGAAAGAATATCCACAATAATAAGGTTCATAATTGATTAATTAAATATGTAGTATGACAAATAAAAAATATAATGTTTTAGAAACAAAGGAAATCCCATATTACGAAGAAATGCAAAAGAGAACATTTCTCGAGAAAACAAAAAAGATTAGGAATACCTTATTGCTAATTCTTGCTTATGCTTGCCCTTTAGTGAAATTAAGAATCTGGCTGAACAGATTCAGAGGGGTTCATATAGGAAAAGGTTGTTATATAGGAATGTTTTGTTTTATTGATAACTTATATCCTGAATATATCTATATTGAAGATGAGGCAAGCATTAATGCTGGAAGTATGCTTATTGCACATTTCAATCCCTTGATTAGGTTTAAGGGCGTCTTAGAAGCAAAAGTCTCTCCAATAGTTATTAAAAATGGAGCAATAGTTGCAGTTAAATGCATAATTTTGCCTGGAGTTACAATCGGTGAAAATGCCATTGTAAGTGCTGGTTCTGTTGTTAGTGAAGATGTTGAACCACAAACATTAGTAAGAGGTAATCCTGCCAAAAAGGTTGGTAGTATAAAATTATAGTTTTAAAATTCATATCATGGAAATACAAGACTTCATTGAACATTTCGCATCACTATTTGAAGAAACTGATACCACAAATTTCATTGCAAAGACCAAGTTTAGAGATAATGATGAATGGTCCTCATTATTGGCTCTTGCCATTATCGCAATGGTAGATGAGAAATACAATAAAAAAATTAAAGGAATAGATATAAAAGCTTGTCAGACCATTGAAGATCTTTTTACCTTGGTTAAGTCAAGATAAAATGGAAAAATATAATCCTTTCACAGTTGCCGGAAAAACCATATTCATCACTGGAGCCTCTTCAGGCATTGGACAATCAGTGGCGATAGAATGTTCTAAATTGGGAGCTAAAGTAATTATCACTGGTCGTAATAAGGAACGCTTAGAAAAGACATTTAGAAATCTGATTGGCACTAATCATCAACAAATCATTGCTGATTTAACTGTTAAGGAAGATATTAATAATGTAGTTGGTGCATTACCTTGTGTTGATGGAATAGTTCATTGCGCTGGTATTGCAGAACCATTGCCCTTTCAATTCCTAGACGAAAGTAAATTGAAGCGTGTTTTGGATATAAATTTTACTTCTCCATCAATTTTAACCCAACAACTACTCAAGGCTAGGAAAATCAATAAAAGTGCTTCGATCGTTTTTATTTCATCTATTTCAGGTGTATATTGTTCTGCTATCGGTTCTTCGTCATATTCAGCTTCCAAGGGAGCAATTAATGGTTTGGCAAAAGGAATGGCATTGGATTTAGCACCCAAATTAATAAGAGTTAATTGCGTCAATCCGGGTATGGTTAAAACTGATTTATTTGCTGATGGAACCATTTCTGAAGACCAGTTAAATGAAGATATGAGTAATTATCCATTAAAACGCTATGGTCAACCTGAAGAAATAGCATATGCTGTAATCTATTTGCTTTCAGATGCCAGTAAATGGGTAACCGGCTCTAATTTATTAATCGACGGAGGGTATACATTATTATGAAAGCGTATATAAAAGCAATCTCTTACTATTTGCCTTCGAAAGTTTTAAGCAATGAAGATCTTGCTATAGAGTTTCCAGAATGGTCGGCAGAAAAAATTGCAGGCAAAATCGGAATAAGAAATCGACATATTTCGGCATTGGATGAAACCGCAGGTGATATGGCAGTAAAAGCGGCTAAATTATTATTCGCTGAATATTCCATAGAACCTTCATCTATTGACTTTATTTTATTATGTACTCAAAGTCCAGACTATTTTCTTCCTACAACCGCTTGCATTTTGCAGAACCAATTAAATATACCAACAACAGCTGGAGCCTTGGATTTCAATTTAGGTTGTTCAGGTTATGTATATGGTTTAGCCTTAGCCAAAGGATTGATAGCTGGAAATATAGCTAAGAATGTATTATTAATAACTTCTGAGACTTATACGAAACATATTCACAATAAGGATAAGGGTAACCGTACTATTTTTGGCGATGCTGCTGCTGCCACATTAATTTCTACAACAGGCTTTGCAGAATTAAGCAATTTTAGTCTTGGCACAAACGGAAAAGGAGCAGAAAATCTAATAATAAAAACAGGAGGATTGCGTTGCCCTCAAATAAAAAATGACTTGTTTATTGATGAAGATAATAATCCGATAAGTTCGGATCATTTGTTTATGAATGGTTCAGAGATCTTTAGTTTTACTTTTGACGTTGTGCCTGACTTATTGCAAGATATTTATAAAAAAAATAGTACTGTTCAAGATCAGGTCGATCTGTTTATTTTTCATCAGGCCAATAAGTACATGTTGAGCTTTTTGAGAAAAAAGCTGAATATAGAAGAGAATAAATTTTATTATTTTATTGAAAATGTTGGAAACACAGTTTCATCTACCATACCAATTGCGATCAAAGAAGCTATCAATGATAAAAAATTAAAAGGTAATGTATTAATCGCTGGTTTTGGTGTTGGATACTCATGGGGTGGTACAATACTGAGAATAAATTCATTATAGGAATTTCGAAGTTTTACAAGCAAAATTAATACGCCTTAAGTGAGGAATTGTTTTATCTTGTTCTTTAAATTCTGAATAATTAATTCCTTTGCCCACGGTATTGCCCTATCCTCCCACCTCTGCGGATGCACATTGATCATTATTTTATCCGGTAATTCTCCTTTGTTTAATCCATGAATGATATCAAAGGTCGAATGAAAAGGTTGCTTTTTTGAAATTTTGTCATCCTCCCCCAGCCCTCCCGACAGATCGGGACAAGCTCTCCAAAGGGGGACATTTTTCATTCCGTCATTTATATTCATTTTTACCGGTCTTGCTACCTTATCTCTCACGCTAACCTTATCCCCGTCCCACATTCTTCCGGTATCGGTTAAATACAGCATGTTATTGAAATCCAGATCGAGATAGGGCTCTCCGATGATACCATACTTCCGATAATCATACGTTTTCCATATATCGCGGTTATCATGCTTTGATAAAGGGCTTCCATGCATACAAATAGTTTCAACAGAAACGATATTCCGAAGTTTAGCCAAGTGTTTCTCAAAGAGTATAATAGCCTTTTCTTTATCACCATGCGCCAAAGCAAGGTCCTCGTAATGATAACCAATTTCGTGACCTAATTCTGAAATCTTACGAATTACATTTTCATCAAAACTTTGCAGCACAATCCGGAAATTGAAGGTACCTCGAATTCCCATTTCGGCTTCCAATTCTGCTGCATGCAATGAATTCAGTTTCCGGGCATCTACATCATGGCGGAGAATGACAACTCTTTCTGCCGGTGCCTTTAAAAACTCTGCAAATGTCTGAAATGTATATCTTTGTTCCTGAAGGGCCGAAAGCATCTGTGTGAAAACATGAAATGTAAAATCTCTGGGCATAGCGATAATATAATTATGTAAATTTAAGATCGAAAATATAAAATCTAAGATCGAAGATCTTAAGATCAAAGATCGAAGATCGAAAATCTTAAGATCGAAGATCGAAGATTTAAAATCGAAGATCGGATCTTGATCTTAGATCTTGGGCCTTAGATCTTGGATCTTAGATCTTGGATCTTAAATCAAAGTTCAAAGTTCAAAGTTCAAAATAAATTACTTAAACAAAACCGTTATGGCAAAAATGATAGAAGAAATTGAAGTATGGCAGTTGTCAAGAATTTTAGTAAAAGATGTTTACACACTGACATTTAAAGATAATATCAGACGTAATTTCAGCATAGTTGACCAACTGCAGCGTGCGACTCTTTCCATTATGAATAATATTGCAGAAGGTTTTGAACGATTATCAGATAAAGAATTTGCCAATTTCCTGAATATAGCTAAAGGATCAGCCGGCGAAGTCCGAAGTATGCTTTATGTTTTGAGCGACTTAAATTTTATAGACACTGATACATTCAAAAAGTTCCATTCACAAACTACACAGATTTCCAAATCATTATCCGGATTCATCTCGTATTTGAAAAGATCAAAGATGTAAGATCGAAGATCGAAGATCTTAAGATCAAAAATCGAAGAAGGAGGAAGGATGATCGAAGATCGAAGATCGAAGATCTAAAATCGAAGAAGAAGAATCGAAAATCGTATCTTGGTTCTTTGACCTTTGATCTTGGATCTTAGATCTTGGTTCTTAGATTTTTGATCTTTGATCGTAATAAAACATTAATGAAAACATTATATCGTTACATTTTCTGGTTCGGCTATTCTGTCTTATTGATTCAATCCTGCATATCCATGGGCGGCAATTTGAGCAGGCATGAAGTAGGCCATATCCGGCTGGATTATTTTTTACATTTTATTGTTTATCTTTCTGTTTGCTTGTATTTCGCCATCGGCAGGCGTTTTGGATGGGAACTTTTTAAAACACAGCCCTTGCTGAAATTTTTCGGAGTCATGGTTTTCCTGGCGATTGCCACTGAGGTTATTCAGCTTTTTGTTCCTGAAAGGGCTTTTAATGTTTGGGATATGATTGCAAATATTTCGGGAATTTCGATTGGCTTCCTGATAGAAAAAATCTATATGAAAAAATACGCCGAAAGGAAAGCCGGCTATAGATAAATCAATTCTTATTGAAGTTGTTTTTTATAAAAGTAGTAGCATTATTCTTATTCACATGGAAAAACTTTAATAATAATGTTATAACCTTGGTACAGATCCAAATTATTGACTTAAATACCAAGTAAATAGGAGTAGCTAATGTAAAAATGTCAAACAAAAAAACGAGGATCTCCGATAAAAACTTAGAAATTGAATTATTCCTAAATCTTGGTATTGATTCTTTTTGATGGAAATATCTGAGATTAAAACTAACGATATCAGCGGCCTGAATTATATAGTAATCACCTTCTATTTTAACAAAATTATACTTTGAAGTATCATTGACGAATATGGTCCGATAAGCTTGTTTAAGACATATACACGACAAACCTCCATTTTCCGACAAATAATAATCCGTTAGAAATCCTCTATATAGGTAATAATTGTTCCCTTTAATAAGCACATCAGCTAGTGTCATATTAATTTTAGCAGATTCCCCCATTACATTAGGAAAATCTAATACTCTTCCGGTTAAATAATAATACCATTCATTTTTATATCTAAAAAACCTAAATTTTGCATCTATTTTAAGCTTCCTGATATTTTGATTTAAAAATATACCGGTATAATATGAGCTCCCCCATAATATTGCCAAGCAATAAATAATATCATTTAATTTAAATGGATATATATCGTTAGCTGAGGCTGTGTTAAAATCTTGATTTCCAGATAAAATATCAGTCAGAAAAAAAATCAAATTCCGAAATTCACCATAGAATCTAGTCTCTCGCAATACCCAATAGCCAATAATATGGAAAATAATGGCAGGTATTAATATAACTGAAATTTCATCGAACGTGGAATTGATTGTATATTTCCTTGAAAAAGGAAACACAAAATATGCCCGCCGGAATAGTATTCCTGGTATTAATAGTAAAATTATTAATAGGGCGGTAATGGAAAGAGACATGAATTACTTGGGAAAAGATTTGCCAATATCTTCAAGTATCAAAGTAGTATCCTTATCTAATTTGATTCTTATTTCTCCCTCTGTTGTTCGATTATCTTTATCGAGCTTATTGAAGTACTCAATAATTTTAGAGCCCATCTTCGGATTCGATATTATCCGGCTAAGTTCCTCGCTTAATGGAGTTTCCATTGTCTGGGAATTAGTTGTCTTCCACATGTATAACGCTTTTAATAAATAAATGTTTCATAACGACAGTGAAAGATAGCAAATTATTTAATTATCTGATATTCATGTTCTCCATTTTGTTGATAATTCATTTATATGAAGCATTAAATCCTTATAACTTTATGTCTGTATTTCGCCATAGGCAGGCATTTTGGATGGGAACTTTTTAAAACACATACCCTGTTGAAATTTTTTGCAGCCTTGGTTTTCCTGGCGGTTGCTACCGAATTTATTCAGCTTTTTGTTCCTCAAAGGGCCTTTAATGTTTGGGATATGGCGGCGAATGCCGGAGGGATTGTTGTGGGTATGGGGATTACTTTCCTGATGGAAAGGAATCAAAGATCTGTTTAACGGGGCTGGCCCCGAACCCCACTTACTTCTTTGCCATTGCCGCAAATAAGTAAGCAAGAAAAGTCTAGACAAAACGATCCCCGACGCTCTCTGCCGGAAGGCTGGAATTTCTAATAAAGTGGACGCCTAAACGGTATTATGGATACCTTCAATACTGAAATCATAATATTTAATTAAATAATACTGCTTCTTAATCCGTTTATGCTGAATCCCTGTCGGGAACTTTATAAGAAATTCCAAGCCTTCCGCCATTCACCTCCACACCGGCTCCTCGTTTTGTCACGGCCACCGCACGGTGCTTTAAATGAGGTTGGTTTCATGCTTTATATTCCGGTGGATTTTGACCACCGTTCCGGTGCAAGCTTATATATAATACTCCCCAAAATTTAGACCACTGGTTAAGTTGAAAAAAACAAACTTAACTTTACAGTGGAAATGAAAACTAGCAGAAGAAAATTTTCACCCATTCCGGCCATGTTGACCACCTGGCTGGAAGAAGTTAACTAACAGAGGTGGCGAAGTGTATATTCTGAAATTAATTGACCCCCTGAAACTTTGCCTGCCCAACTTAGCCCCTGCAAAAAAAGTTCAAAGTAACGTAATGAACTATTCAATAAAACTTTTTAGAAAATTAGCGACGTCAGGACAAGTAAAGAACAGTGATATTAAACCTGAAATAATAGCTGCTGCTATGAATAGGATAATTTTAAGTAACCTGGATACCCCAAACTTAAATCTCGCCCATTTTACGTCAGGAATTATGCTTTCAATTAAGGATTCCAGTTCAACATAGTTTTCATAAGCCTCTTTATATAAGGATACTGCATCGGAATTACTTGATATTTCTTTTCGTTTTGCAAGTTTCACTTTTGTCATACATAACCTAACCAACTCTTTATATCTTATATAAAATGAACCCCTTTCTAAAAGCACAGCTTCTCTTACAGCTTTCCTGGACTTTTTTTTCAAAAATCTGTACTGATTATAAAATTCTCCAAATTGAATAATAGATAAATCAATATTTCGAGTCTGTCTCTCAAAAAGCTTAAGTTTATCATCAAGCAAAATAATGAGAAATTTATAGCAATCAAGCGTAATTCTGGTAAGATGTCTTTCTGCTTTAATCTTAACTTCCGTATTTACGGTCTCATTCGTGGCACCATCTAAATAACACCGCGCAATATGATCGTTGAAAGCCCTAATTTCATTAAATAACGGTAAGGGAAATTTTTGGCTTCTATATTCAATTTCTATAATAAGAAATTTTATTACTTCATTGTAAGTTTTGTATAATTCTTTTAATGAAGTGTGAAGTTGAGAAATATCCATTAAATTTTTGCGATTCGTTTATTCGCAGTGTCTATTTCAAGAAAACGCTGAAGAAACAAAAATACATTACCCCTCCCTATCTGATTTCTGATAGCACTCATAAAGCCTAACTTCTTATTTAATTTTTCCTCTATCAATTTATCCAACTCAAGCGAATCCTTTTTGGCCATTTCCTCTATAGTAATTCCAAGTTTCTTTTCCAAAAAGAACTTACTTGACTCACTAAGAGTAGTTTTCATGTTTTTGAGTTTTAAAAAGGCAGCAAATTTACAAATTTATCTGTTATCTAAAAAGACTAGATACATATTTGCGGCAATTAACTGTAATACTTGTTGTTATAATATTTATTAAATATACTAATTATTATCATCATGTTTTAAAAATTTGTGTTAAATTTTGTCAGGTGTATATATTTAATTAATAATCTGCTTCATAGTATGAATTGCCTGTATTGATCACCACGCAATATGAACAAATTACTAACAGTTTTCCTTGTGTAAATTTGTAAATAATCAACCTTAAAAGGCCCCACTATGAGCAACGAAGATATTAAAAGAATGGTTGGTTTGCTTAAGGAAACCCAGACCAACCCCGGAAGCAAAAAGGAATTACTGCTACATTTGAGGCTGCCGGCATAATCGATAAAAAAGGCGATCTAAAGGAGCCTTATAAGGATATTTGTATTCCTGTTAGCAAGTAATAATACATTATTATCTATTGATTTGTTGAAAAATCAACAGATCAATAAATGGTTTGCAGCGATGGCAAAGAAGTAAGTGGGGTACAAGGGGCAAAGCCCCTGTTAATTATGCGCATCGCTTCCAGGGAAATATCTTTCCAAATACCGCAGGTATTTGCCTTTGTGTTCTTCTTTGTGCCCTTTGTGCCGATTTCACCTTGTGTTCTTTGTGTTAAAACCATTTATGCCAAAGGCATAATTTATTTGCTATTTGTATATTCTGAAATTAATTGACCCCCCGTTCTGATTTAATTGACCCCCCGTTCTGGTCTAATTGACCCCCCTGAAAGAGTGATTTAATATATGCCGTTCCGGCATATTGACCCCCTTAGGACGTTTTTCTTTCAGCCATTCCGGCATATTGACCCCCTGATACACAAATCTTTTTTGTTTTGCCAAAAAACCAATAAGTAATGGCATTCCTGATGGAAAGGAATCTTTTTGTCACTTTCTGTCGCCACAGAAAGTAACCCAAGAAGGCTAACGGCCAGAACTCACTCCGCCTCGTGCCTCGGCTTCGCTCAGACAGCAGGCCGTCGGATATGGTATTTTTTAATTTGCTCCGCACACTTTGTTGTAATGTTGTTCCTATCAATCTATCCACAACCTCTAATAGTGTTGAAACGTCTATGGAGCAGTGCATCTCCGCCTCTGAGTCCCGATCAAGAATTCTGTTGAATTTCAGTAACCTGAAATTCTACAGATTCTAAATCGGGATTAGCAATTTTTCAGCAGCGGCGGCTCTTTTGGTTACTTTTCCAGCTGCAGGGAAAAGTGACAGAAAAATGGTGTGAAATTCCTTTAAAAGCATTTTAAATGGTAGTTTTAAACTTCGAATGAATAAAGGCGTAGTGAACAACACCATAGCCAGGGGAATTTAACCACCAAGGCACAAACCATTTGTTGATTTATTGATTTATTGATTTGTTAAGTTGAAAATGTCGCAGACATTTTCTCTCTTCGTGCCTTACAAAAATGCCGCAGGCATGTCATATAAACTTAGTGCCTTTGTGCCTTAGTGGCTAATTATTTGTTGATTGGAATCTGCGAGAAATTCTTTTTACTTTCGACGGAGAAACTGGCTTATTTTACGTAAATTGCGTTACGTTAAAACCGTAATATGAAAATGAAAATTACCAATCCCTTTGTTACAGGCGGATATATATCTCCCGAATATTTCTGCGACAGGCACTATGAAACAACCCATCTGATAAATGCTATAGCATCCAAAAGAAATATTACCCTCATCTCACTTAGAAGAATGGGAAAAACCGGTCTGCTGAAACACGTTCAATATTTACTTAACCAAAGAAAAGAGCCGGCTGCCGTCATATATGTGGATCTGATGCCAACTATGAATGGAAATGAAATGCTTAATGCCTTGTCTTCAGCCTTGATCCGTTACCAACAAAATGAAAAAGGTTTTTTTGAGAAGATTCTGAATGCCCTTTCCTCACTCCGCCCCAGACTCAGTTACGATAGTCTCACCGGACAGCCATCTCTGGAACTAAAGGTTGAAACACCTGCCGAATTACAGACAGGGATTGAGCATATATTCCGTTTTATATCTGAAATGAAACATGAATTGGTTTTCATGCTTGATGAGTTTCAACAGATCAGCCAATATCCTGAAAAAAACATGGAAAATCTGATCAGGACGATCATTCAGTCTTATCCTGCAGTCCCCTTTATTTTCTCCGGTAGCAGCAAACATATGCTGGAACCCATGTTTTCATCAGCAACAAGGCCATTTTATCAAAGCGCTGAATTGATGTACCTTGATAAAATTCCGGAAAAGGAATACCGCTCCTTCATTACCGAAAAATTTGAAGCCTCAAATAAAAAGATTCATAAGGATGCTTTGACAAACATATTCGACTGGACAAGATTGCACACGTTTTATGTTCAGCATGTTTGTAATCTCCTATATGAAAAGGAAGACACAGATATTGATAAAGAAAATATTAACCGGGTATTCCGCCAGATTCTTGATTCCTATGAACCCATGTATATAAGCTACAGAAACCTAATCCCGAAGCAGCAATTCAGACTGCTTCAGGCTATCGCTATTGAAAATGGTATTTTACAGCCTACTTCCGGGGCTTTTATTAAAAAGCATAATCTGGTTAGCGCAAGTACAGTAGCTTCTTCCATGAAGGCACTGGTTGATAAAGAAATGATCGTTGAGGCTGAGGGTAAATGGATTGTTTATGATGTCTTTTTCTCGAAATGGTTGGAATATCAGTACAGGTAGAAATTCAATAAGAAAATAAACAAAACCGGCAATGCTGAATCTGGTGTTCTTTGTGTTAAAACCATTTATGCCAAAAGCATAATTTTTTTTACTATTTTTAGATAACCATAGTAAGCTTATTCTGGAGATTTTATTATCCAAACATTTGAAATTTTCGCAAAATTTTAATAACCCTGTGCCATCTGAAACGTTTAAGATTTGCCATCCCAACCCTAAAAAAGCCTCATTATGAGCAATGAAAATATTAAAAGAATGGTTGGTTTGCTTAAAGAAGCCCAGACCAACCCCAGAAGCAAAAAGGAAATTACTGCTACATTTGAGGCTGCCGGCATAATCGATAAAAAAGGCGATCTAAAAGAGCCTTATAAGGATATTCGTATTCCTGTTAGCAAGTAATAATACATTATTATTTATTGATTTGTTGAAAAATCAACAGATCAATAAATGGTTTGCAGCGATGGCAAAGAAGTAAGTGGGGTACAAGGGGCAAAGCCCCTGTTAATTATGCGCATCGCTTCCAGGGAAATATCTTTCCAAATACCGCAGGTATTTGCCTTTGTGTTCTTCTTTGTGCCCTTTGTGCCGATTTCACCTTGTGTTCTTTGTGTTAAACCCATTTATGCCAAAGGTGTTAATTCTGGCTCTCAGCTCTGCCTGAGGTAATTTTAACCACGAAGGCACAAACCATTTGTTGATTTTTTGATTTGTTAAGTTGAAAATGTCGCAGCCATTTTCTCTCTTTGTGCCTTACAAAAATGCCGCAGGTATACCTATATGCTTTGTGCATTTGTGGCTAATTATTTGTTGATTCGTGCTCTTCATTACCTTTTCACTTCCTCACCTCTTCTCCTCTCCCCTTCTCCTCTTCACGATCTGGCGAATTGCTCCTATAGCTGTTTAATTTACCTTAATTACAGTTTTTTTATTGTTTGGCTGGCCGCTTTTTAACTTCTTGATCCTGAAACTTTTCATATCGTTGAAGGCGAATCTGGCCTGAGGATAATGATAAATCACATAATAGGTATTACCCGGCCCTACATACATGAGTCGGGCAAAAGCCTGATCTCCTGCAGATGTTATAACTTCCAGCCTCATATATCCCGCGGGTCTTTCCCATGTAATCGAATGTCCATTATCAACGATCCACACTACACGTGCATTCAGTTTCATGGAATCGAGCCTTTTTGTAGTATACGTTGAGCTAAGTAATGTAAGATATTCATCCAGATTACGGAATATCTTTGCATTACTGTCTTCCGCCGCTTTAAAATAAGGTGCAAAAACAAATGTGCCCCGGTTGGTTTTACCCATTATGATTGTAGAAGTCGTATCAGTATAAGTCTGATAAATTGTTTGCACATTCCAGGCCTTGTCAAAGTCATACTTATCAAGGGGAAAATCCTTTTTCTGAGTGATCTCTGCGTCGAATTCAGTGCTATCGCATCTGTCCACCACAAGATGCGTTACAGCCGCACCAAGGGCAGCTTTGTCTCTGATAAAATAAATTCTGGCCATGCCAGGCTTAATGGGTTCAGTTTCAGCCGGCACCGTTAATGTCGTCATACAGCCGGACAAAACCGCAGACGCAAGAACGAGTAAAAGAACAGGGGGGTAGTTTTTCATGGTTGATTGGGTTAGGTTCATAAAACTAGGTTTCAGGTTACAATAACCTGAAATTCTTCATAATAAATATAAGTTTTTTTTCCATACAAGATATAATTGGCGCATTCTGGTAAAACACAGTAGCCTGGCGGCAGTATACTCATTCAAAAAGGGGTTTCACCCCTTAAACCCCTTTTGTCACTTTTCCAGCTGAAGGGAAAAGTAACAAAAAATAGTTTACTTTGTGTTATATTCCTCCACCATGAAGCCATTCTTCACTGTAATCCTGCTGGTTATTATCACAGGCTTAAGCCCGGCTGCAGGCCAGTCGACCTACGAACACATCTCCAATCAAAACATCTACAACCTCCTCGATGAACTGGCATCTGAAAAAATCATCACCCTCAATGCCGCCATTAAACCCTACACAAGGGCCTATATCTATTCAAAATTAAAGGATGCAAATGATTTTGTTGAGACGCAAAATTTTGCGTCTCTACGCATAAAAAACGAAATCAAATATTATCTCGACTATTACCGGTTCGGCAATGAACCCAACACACTCCCCGAAAAAACATTGCTGAACGCATTCCCCAAAAGCCGGCACTCCGCCACATCCCTCAACCATCTGGGGTTTTATTACAGCGACTCTGTTTTTCAGTTTGCACTGAGGCCGATACTGGGACTCGAATATTACAGCAATGCTTCGGGATCGTATCAGCATACATACGGGGGCCTCGAATTATTTGCATCGGCCACCAAATACCTCAGCTTCTATGCCAGTCTGCGCGACAATACGGTGAGCGACATCCTGATGAAACCCGGTTATTTCTCGGATGAACAGGCCGGAATCTATAAAGGAAGCATAACCGGAGCAGCAGATTTCAGCGAAATGCGCGGGGGGATCATCCTTTCGTGGCCCTTTCTGGAACTGGGTTTTGTAAAGGAACACCTGAACTGGGGCACCAGCTACCACGATGCCATCATCCAGGGAGGCCACACCCCTTCCATGCCCATGATCAAACTGCATATCAGGCCTGCAAAATGGTTCGACTTTAACTACTTCCACGCCTGGCTGGTTTCTGATGTGGTGGATAGCACGCTGAGTTATATTCTGCCCGATGGCAAGCACCGCGACACCTTCAAAAACAAGTTCATGGCCTCGAACATGTTTACCATCACCCCGGTAAGGGGACTCAATTTCTCCTTTGGAAATTCCATTATCTACAGCGATCAGAATGTGAATATTGCGTACCTCATTCCCATCTTCTTTTATAAATCAGTCGACCACACCCTCACTTCGTATAAAATCAATAATCAGAATTCCCAGATGTTCTTCGACATCAGCACCCGGCTGATCAAACACACCCACCTCTTTTTCACCCTGTTTGTGGATGAGTTCTCGTCACGCCGGATCAGCGATCCGGATGTCCATAACTTCTACAGCTATAAACTCGGGGGGCGCATCAGCAATTGGCCGTTATCGAATGTAAGTGTTACGGGAGAATACTTCCGGTCGGTTCCCATTGTATACAAGCATGTGATCCCCACCACCACTTATGAAACCAGTTCGTATAACATGGGCCCCATGCTGCGCGACAACTCCGAAGAAACCTACCTGGCATTGGAATGGAGGCCGTTATCGCGGTTTTATTCGCGCTATGCCTTTTCAAAAGCCCGCCATGGAAATGAATACCAATATCTCGACGGCAACAGTGCCGTAGCGTATCCCATTCTGCAGGACAATACCTGGACCAACACCACCCATGCGCTCATGTGTTCGTATGAGTTTCTGACCAACTGCCATTTCACGCTGGAATATCGCTACAGCAATATCAAAGGTTATGATGTGGACGGGCATACGGCAGCATATTATCTTGAAAAATATTCGCCGGAATTCTTCAGGGGAAGCAAGAATACGGTGATGATAAGGGTGAGTTTCGGTTTTTAATTGCTTCGCCATGAACAGACGCTGACAGGTCTGAAGACGCTGTCAGGTCTCCCGGCAGGACAGTTGCATACTACAATTTAAAAGCGTAGTGAACAACACTACGCCTGGCGGGGCTTGGGGGAATTTTAACCACTAAGGCACAAAGACACCAAGGATTAATAACGGTTACGCTACCCTATTAAGAACACAAAGTTGAAAATGCCGCAGACATACTTATAAGCTTTGTGCCTTTGTGTTCTTACTTTGTGGCCTTTGTGTTGGTTTCTCTTGGTGCTCTTTGTGTTAAAACATTCTTTATGTGCCAAAGGCATCGCGATTCATTGCGCCTGCCAGGATCGAACAAATCCCAAATCAACAAATCAGCAGATAATTAAATATCCCTCACAGTTTTTATTATTATTATATTATCTTCAACTTCTTGTTTTTTAACTACAATCAATTCTAAGTGCCAAATCCCTTTATAAAAAAACGCTTAAGTATAAAATAAGCGTTTCGTAAAGTATTCAATCCTCAATTTAATAAGGAGCTTGCCGAAAATCCTGTTTTAAAAGTGTAGGCATTAGTTAAATTAATGAATCATCATGATACGAATAAAAAGTACATGTTTGCTTGTTGTTCTATTCTTTGTAATGGGAGTATCTGCACAAAATCCCAGTAATAAACTCATACCGGTTTATAATTCCTACACAAATACCTGGGGATATACCAATACAAATTTATATGACAACTTTGTCCCTTACAAATACGAAAAGGCAAACAGGTTTTATGATGGCATGGCTGCTGTGAAATTTGAAGGAAAGTGGGGCGCAATAGATAGTACAGGCAAAGAAGTTGTATCTTTTAAGTACGATTATATGTCGGATTTTAAAGAGAACTTTGCGACAGTTTGTGTAGGCGGAGAAGCAACATCATGGGGCAGCTGGCGTGGTGGAATTTGGGGATTTATTGATAAAACAGGAAAAGAAATAACCCCTCTGAAATATAATGCTGCTCAATCATTTAATGAAGGAATGGCCGCAGTATGTATTGATTTCAAATATGGGTTTATTAATACGGAAGGTACTGAAGTTATTCCCTTAAAATTCGACTATGCCTATGAATTCCACGAAGGTGTATTTGTTGGTGAAATCAACAATGAATATTTCTGTATTGATAAAAAGGGTCAAACCCTCATTTCATTTGGCAGTAAAATTAAATCGGCAGATAATTGCTATGGGGGACTTATTGCTGTTACGAACATAAGCGAAATGACAGGTTATTTTAATAAATCGGGAAAAATGGTCATTCCATTTAAGTATTCCCTTGCCAGTTATTGCCGTGAAGGTATCATGTCCGTTGGAATCGAAGATAAGTATGGCTATATCAATACCGAAGGAAAAGATATTACGCCCCTTATTTATGATAATTGCTATGATTTTAATGAAGACTTTGCACCGGTAAAAATGGAATCACATTGGGGTTATATTGATAAAACCGGTAAGCAGTTTATCGATTATAAATTTGAGGATGCAAGACAATTCAGGGAAGGCCTTGCACCTGTAAAGCTCGATGAAAAATGGGGTTATATTGATAATACAGGAAAACTTGTTATTCCAAATACTTACGATAAAGCTGAAAACTTTGTATCGGGTTGGGCGAAGGTTTTTGAAGGAGAAAACTATTATTACATTAATAAGGAAGGCAATAAGCCTGTCATTCAAAGCATGGGGGCCTTTAAAGACGGCATGGCCACGGTAGTAAGAGATGGTACATACGGATTTGTGGATAGTTTGAGCGAAAAAGTAATCATTCCTGGTAAATATAATCAGGTAATGGACTTTTCAGAAGGCCTTGCCTGGGTAAGCATGGGCGATAAATGGGGGATCATTGATAAATCGGGGAACGAAATTTTACCACTGACATATGAGAGTGTCCATTCATTTAGCGAGGGCTTATCGGCTGTAAAATCCGATAATAAATGGGGTTTTGTTGATCGCTCAGGAAAAATGATCATTTTAGCGCAGTATGATGAAGTAAGTGATTATTACAAGGGCAGCGCTATGGTTACACTTAACGGAAAAAGTGGATATATTGATAAGACCGGTTCGATAACTGTTCCACTAAAGTATTCCGCTATTAGTGAGGATAAGGAGAACCTGGTGGCTGCGAATATCGACGGTAAGCGAAAAGAAAATGAAGAATGGATAATAGAAGGAGGCAAATGGGGTATGATCGACCGAATCTCCGGAGTTACCGTAGTTCCATTTATCTACGATAAAATCTTCAATAAAAGCTATAAGGGATTATTTCAAGTAATACTCAATGGTAAGGCAGGACTGATGGATTCTAACGGTAAGCTGCTTTCTCCCGTTAAGTATGATATCATTTATCTGTTTGATGAAACTGGTTTGGCATTGGTCAATGTTGGCGGTTTCTTTGATGATAATCTTGAAATATTGGAGGGAAAAACAGGCTATATCAATTCTGAAGGTAAAGAAGTTGTTCCTATGATTTATGATGGAGTGTCATCCTTTGAAGGTAATCATACCATTGTAAAATTAATAGATGCTTCTGATAATGAATCCTATGGTGTATGTAACAGAAATGGAAAACTGGTTGTTCCTGTAAAATATAGCCAGATTATGTTTAGTACCAATGGCTTTATTGTAGCCTTGGGAGGAAGCATTAATGATAATGGTTCTCTGATCGGTGCAAAATTTGGATTGGCAGATTCTTTGGGTAAAATTATTATCGCCCCTGCTTTTAACCAAATAGTAGAAGATAGTGAAGGATTTGCTTTTAGTTCGGGAGGAATTCTCAGTGAAGAATATGGATTTCATGTAGGAGAGAAATATGGCCTGGTTAGTGACAAAGGCGTAATATTAATACCTCCACAATACGAAGAACAACTTGATTTTGAAGAAGGACTGTCAGTAGCAGCAACAGCAACATCATACGATAATGAAGGATTTGCAAAAGATAAGAAATACGGTTATATTGATAATAGGGGGAATATTGTAATACCCATCCAATATGACAGTGCCAGCACGTTTTATGAAGGTCAAGCTACTGTTAAGCTGGGTTTTGAAATATTTAAAATTAATACAAAGGGCGAACGCATAAATTAAAGTTCCTGATATAGTCATCATGGCACTTCTGTAGAGACGCAAGATCTTGCGTCTCTGCATTTATCGCCCTGTTGATTTGTTGATTGATTGATTAGATGATTGTTCGGTATAAAATAAACCATATTGTTCATTGCCTTAACCCAATATGCCGCAGGCGCATAAGTCATTAAACTCAGTGCCTTAGTGCCTTGGTGCCTTGGTGGTTAAAATTGTTTTTCGCAACAAAATCCCCAAACACGCGTTATCTTAAAAATTAAATCAAACCTTTTCGCATATTTGCTTTTGTATGAAAGCCAAACACCTTTTTACTTTGCAATTCTTAAGAAATATGGCCGGCGCCATCATCCTCTTTTCTTTATCAGCGACATCCTTCGCACAGATGAACACACGCAACAAGATGGCGCTGAGGCATGAAGATGTCTCCGGGTTTTGTGATATCGTTGAAGTAGGAGGGGCAAAAGGAATGGGTCATGTTACGCAGGATTTTACGGCGCAATTTGCAAGCATCAGCAATGTGTTTGGTTATGTAATCAACCATCATTATATCATCGGACTGGGTGTTGGTGCCCATGCCTATAACGGAGGTATGCGCGTACCTGCATATCTTGATATCCGTTACCGGTTCAGTCCGGGTAAAACCACCCCCTTTCTGTATACAGATGCAGGGGGGCTGATCGACTTTAATGATGTATTGAATTACGGACTTTTGCTGAATCCCGGAATCGGCATTATGACAAAGACGGATCAGAACATGGTGTTTACATTCAGTATCGGATTGTTTACCCAGAGCTACCCGGATAATGCTTCCTTTATAAATATCAAAATGGGAATGGTGTTTTTAAGCAATGGGGGAAATGGGTGCAGGAGGACCGGTAATCGGTGAGCAGCCGGTAATCGGTAATCGGGTAATCGGTCGTCAGCGGTCAGCGGTCAGCAATCAGCTTTCAGCTTGTCACTTGTCACTCGTCACTTTATCATTTTCTTCTCACCAGGTTATAAGAATCGCGGATCCATTCTTTGATCAGCTTATCGGGAACAGAGCCGTCCAGGTTAATGGTATTCCAGTGTTTTTTGCTCATATGGTAACCGGGTGTCACATCACTGTATTGTTCACGCAGTGTATATGCCTTTTCCGGATCGCATTTCAGGTTCAGCCACCGGCTGTCCAGTCCGAGCAATGCAAACATTTTACCCATCACCTTAAAAACAAGGGCATCATCTCCGAAAGGGCAGCTTTCGGTTGTTTCCTTTAACGAAAGGCAATATTCGCGTACTTCTTCTACGGTCATGTAACAAAGATAGAGAAAATAGTCACAAGTGACGAGTGACGAGTGACAGGTCACTCTTCCAGTCACTTGTCACCTGTAACTCGTCACCATTATTCATTGCTCATTGCTCATTGTTAATTGCTCATTGTTAATTGTTCTAATATCTTTGTACTTCCAAAACCACTTGCCATGAAACGAATTTTCCGGTATTTTTTGCAGGGATTGCTGCTGGTTGCACCCACCACCCTAACCATCATCATCGTATATTGGGTATTTAACATGCTTGACGGCCCCATCCGCAATCTCATCTATTCCATCTTCAAAATTCACATTCCGGGGGTAGGACTGGTAGTTACCTTTTTCTCCATAGCCCTGGTTGGCTGGCTGGGACAGTCGTTTCTTTTCAAACCCCTCGGGCAGTTCGTTGACAAAATGTTTGAGCGTGTTCCGATATTAAAAATGATTTACACCTCGGTAAACGACTTCTTAAATGCCTTTGTCGGGGAAAAAAGAAAGTTTACAAAACCGGTGATTGTTAAAGTAAACCTGGTTTCCGATTTGGAGAAGATCGGGTTTGTCACTTCGGAGGATTTAAGTGAATTGGGTGTTGAAGGGAAGGTTGCAGTGCTCTTTCCGCATTCATACAACTGGTCGGGTGAACTGTTCATTGTTCCCAAAGAACATGTGCGGCCTCTGAATCTGCCGGCTTCGGAAGTTATGAAGTTTGCGCTTACCGGGGGTGTAACCCGTGTATAATGATTCCAATATTTTTTTAACTTCGTGCATCAGCCAAACACCTAATTCTCATGAATTTCTGTCGGGTACTTTTTCAGACCATCCTCTTTTTGTTTTGTTCGGTACAACTTGCCATACCTAATGCATCGTTGCAAACCAATCTGGAAATTGCCGAATCCATTAAAAAACTGGATCATGTTCAGGATACCACAAAAGCCGGTTTACTGCTCAGTATCAGTAACGAACTTGTGAACTCCCAGCCCCGTGAAGCTTTTACATATGCAAGGGAGGCATTGTCGCTTTCTAAAACACTCAAAAACCGGAACCTGATTGGCGCAAGCAACCTGGCGCTGTCACGCGTTTATTCTGCAACAGCTGTATATGATAAAGCTTTAAACCATGCCTTTGATGCGCTCAAAGAATTTGAAAAGACCGGTAACAACAATCAAAAAGCATCATGCTATGAGCAAATCGGCCTGATCCATATGCTGTCAGGCGATTTTACACAGGCAGGAGAGAACTATGGAAAGGCTCTCGAAATCAATAAAAAAACCCTCAACTACCGGTTTATCAGCAGCAATTACATGAACATGGGGCTTAATTATGTTCAGGCCGACAGTGTAGATAAAGGACTATCGTATTTCCTGGTATCCCTGATGATTGCCGATAGCCTGAACCTGCAGAATGAAAAGGTGCCATTGATGAAAAATATCGGTTATGCCTATGCCCGCCTGGGAAAGCATGAAGAAGCACTGAGTCATTTTTACCAGGTGATGAAGCTGCTGGGAAACCAGCCCGATGATCTGACACGCTCCGATGCCATGCTTCAGATTGGTTCGGGATATTATAAGATGAAAAACTATGCTGCTGCGCTGAAATATGCCCGTGAAAGTTATGACCTGGCAAATGCCGGACATTTTGCGCATATACGCAGGGATGCCTCCCGCCTGATGGGAGATATTTATGCAGCCCTGGGAAATTTCAGTGATGCTTATAAATATACCACCATCAGCAGAAATATTGCAGATACCATTCTGAATGCAGAAAAAGCTGAACAGCTGGCACGCATTCAAACCATCTATGAAGTCAATTTAAAAGAAGAGGAAAACGTTTCCCTGCGGAAACAAATATTCCGGAATATCCGGCAGATGCGAAACCGCACACTGATAATCGTTGTATTTACTGTGCTTGTAATCATCATGAGCATATTGTTGTTCATGCTGGGACGATTGAATCTGCGCGAGTTAGCTATGAACCGCAAGCTGGCTGCACAAAGTCGCGAACTTGAATCTCTGAACGATCTGAAGGACAAATTCTTTTCATTTGTTGCCCATAACCTCAAAAACCCGTTCAACACCATTATGGGGTTTTCTGAATTGATGTACAGGGCTGCTGATGCAAAAGATATCGGCAAGGTACGGGAGTATTCCGGACTCATCCATAATTTATCATCCCAGGTGCAGAAAGTGCTCGCAAACCTGCTCGAATGGTCGCGTTTACAAAGACGCACTTTTGAGGTGAAACCTGAAGTAGTTGAAATAACCGGATTGATGCGCGATGTGGCAGAAATGAATTATAAGGAAACTACGCGCAAAGACATTCATATGACCATTCAGTCGGATCATTCCGTTTTTGTGAGTGCCGATCGCACCATGATTACCACTGTCATTCAAAATCTGGTCAATAATGCGATTCACTTTACACCATCATCCGGATTTATAAAAATCAGATGCGTAGAAAAAGACGGAATTGCTGAAATGAGCATTGCAGATAATGGCTGCGGAATTTCAAAGGACAAGCAAGGCCAGCTGTTCGACTTCGATTTTTCGCAGTCGAACACCGGAAAATCAGAACATGGAGCGGGTCTGGGATTGGTTATCAGTCATGAAATGCTGGTAAAAAACGGAGGCACCATACGGGTAGACAGCGATCCCGGTAAAGGAAGCACTTTTACATTTACCCTGCCTTTGGCAACAAGGCCCGATCATATGTCAGAACATGCCCATGCAGAGGCCGGGACAACGGATATAAAAAATCAGCTGCTGTCGTCGGAAAGTCCATTAAGTGCTGCTTTAAAAGCCGAAATCAAACAAAAGGCCGTGCCCTTATTTGAAGAAGTAAATATTGCGCTTACACTTGAAAATATAGAAACGCTGGCAGAAGCATTGAATAGCGCCGGTGAAAAACACAACCATCAGGCGTTGGCTGAATTTGGTGCAACATTAAAAGCCCTGGTGAACGAACATCAGATTGACCAGATTATTACCATTCTGCCTTCATTGGGGATATTCCTCAAAAACAATGACCTTGTTTAAAGATTCCATTACCCTTGTTCGGCTGAGGCTGTGCCCCATAGCCGTCAACTTAAGGATTTGAAAACAATGCTTACGCCCTTACAGGGCTTGTGTTTAATAACGCATTCTACGCAGGGCTATGCCCTGCGCTAGTGCTAAATGCCCTTTCAGGGCATATTCATTAGCAAAATACCAGCCCTGAAAGGGCATTAGCATTAGCACAGGGTGAAACCCTGTGTAAATGATAATACGTTGAAAATTAGCCCTGAAGGGGCGCAAGCTATTCTTAAGTTGACAGCAATGGGCTGTGCCTCTGTCGAACATATTTCTTAAGGCTTTGCCTTTGGCAGTTTTCTGGCAGCAGCCTGAATAAATAAAGACGTCTTAGGCACAGCCTAAGCCGAACATCTAGTCAACCAATCCACCAACCTGCCGGCAGACAGGTCAACCAATCAACCAATCAACAAATCATCAAATGATTCGTGTCTTCGTGGTTCAAATTCTTAAATTCCATAGCGACACCCCATTGTTTAAAGAATCCCATAACCCTGTTCATAACCTTTCATAAAATCTGATTTCGTCGTTTATTAAAACCTCTATCTTGTTTCTCAAATTTGCATTTATTTGCTGCCGGCAAATTGTACCGGTCCCATTAATTGCTTTTGAGACAGTATATTCAGAAAATGCTAAGCGATCTGATGAATAAGAAGCCTGAGGTTTTGATTGTGGATGATATCCCCAGTAATCTGAATTTTTTAAGCGAAGTGCTCCATCTCGAAGGGATTGGAGTAATTATGGCTACGCGCGGTGATGATGCCCTGAAAATTGCCGGATATAAACATCCTGATCTGATATTGCTCGACATTGCCATGCCGGTTATGGATGGGTATGAAGTGTGTGCGCAACTGAAGTCGGACCCTGCGACACAGGACATTCCGGTAATATATCTGACTGCCCGGACGGAGCCGGAAGACATTTTAAAAGGTTTTGATACCGGGGCCGTGGATTATATCCTGAAACCCTTTAATGCAACAGAACTGATTGCAAGGGTAAAAACGCATCTTGAATTACGCGCTAAAACAGAAGCGCTGAAAATCGTAAATGTGCGACTTGAAGAACAGGTAAAACAGCGCACAGCGGAAATTACAAAAGCCAATTCGGAGCTGAGGGAATCAAATTATAAGCTGGCCATTGCCTATGAAGAATTATCGAATCTCGACAAGGCCAAGGATGAGTTTATAAGGCATATCAATCATGAGCTGCGCACACCGTTGCAGGGCATCCATGGTTTTACGCAGGTTATGGAAGACCTGGTGCAGAGTCCGGAAGAAAAAGAATACCTGCAATCAATCAACACCCTGGTGAAGCGCCTGGTGAAGCTGTCCGAGCTATCGCTGCTCTTTACTGAAATCAAGGCCAACAATTATAAAATTAATCTGAAGCCTTTGGTGTTGAAGCAGTCCGTCAACCAGATCATTGAAACATTCCGCGATTCAAGTGAACGCATAAAGATTGAGTATTGTCCGGATGAAAATCTGACCGTAAACACGGACCAGCGGCTGATGAATATCTGCCTGGAACTTGTGGTAGACAATGCTTTAAAATATTCCCCGGAAAATGGCACTGTGCTGATCCGCACTTTCTGTGATTCAGGGTCAGCCGGTGTAGAAGTCCTCGACAGCGGACCAGGGTTTACAACAAAAGCACTGGATAGCCTGTATGAGTTGTTCACCGCAGACAACCTGATATTTCATTCACATGGCTTTGGAGTCGGTCTGGCAACAGCCAAGGTAATTCTTGATACCCTGTCGGCCCGTATGCAAATCTCCAATTTGCCTGATAAAGGGGCTGCAGTAAAAATAGTTTTTGAAATATGATGTTTTCACCACTTAAAATATCAATCGTCCTGTCTCTGCTGTTTTCATTTTCCGGTGTTTTCGCGCAAGAGGGACAAGCCAGCCTGCCGGAATCGCAATGCAGGCAGGGCCCCTTATCGGAATCGGAAATTCAGAAACAGGTAGCTCTGTTCGGCAGGCTTCACAACATCGACTCAACCACACTGGCAGGATACGATCGCATCATCACATATGACCGGGAAGTCTTTATTGGCAAAGTATACAACATCACTTTCACAGATGTCCGTTATTCATGTCCTCCCGATGATCAGTTGCATTTTATCAGCAAGTCGCGCATCAGTCAGATTTTATATGCGGACGGACGCAGGGATGTTTTTATTGCACTGGAAGGAAGAAATGTAAAACAGCATGATCTGGTGGATACCAACCGCATCATCATTAAAACCACAAAAGACTGGATGAAGGTGGTAGTAACGGAAGATCCGGAAGATGCCCATGCACTTGTGGAGGTAGGAACAGTGAAGGCAAACTATGAAGCTGATAAAGGCAATGTAAGCAACGAAGAATTGTTCAGAAGAGCGGCTGTAATTTTAAGAAAAAAGGCCGTAGCCATGAAGGCACATCTTGTGCTGGTAGAAAGCAAGTTTTATACCAAGGCCTATGGAGATCTGCCCAAGGTGGAGATTATTGCGAGGGCGTTTAGTTATAAGTAGCAATCAGCGGTCAGCAATCAGCGGTCAGCAATCAGCGGTCAGCGGTCAGCAGATACTGTATGATGGATGATGGATGCTGGATGCTGGATGCTGGATGCTGGATGCTGGATGCTGGATGTTGGATGCTGGATGCTGGATGGTAATCAGTAATGCTAAAAGCTTTCAAGGACGATAATTATAGCGATGTCCCCGTGTTCGGCTGAGGCTGTGCCCATTGCCGTCAAGCTAAGAAAACAACCGCGTAGCGGTAGCCTGTGCATAACCCCCGGTTTCAACCGGGGGTAGCGGCAATTGTATTAAACAACCACAGCGTGGTTGCCCGCGCTAGGCGTAGTTTTTTTAACTACGCCTCACTTAAAATGTAGTCTCTGAGGCTATGTTATACAGTAATGTTGGTTGATACTATCTCTCTGAATATAAGAATTTTGACATTCGATTACTTTTTCCATTGCCAACTTGGCTTTATTAACATCATCCTTAAATAATTGGGTAAGTTGATAATAGTAAAGATAGTTCTGAAGGTATTTGGTAGCTACACCATTAAATCTAAGCATCCATCCCTTTAATATTCCATGGATTCTATTAACATTCTGAACATGATAGATGCTTTCAAGTACATATTCTTTTCTTCTCACAAAGACACGTTTTATCTCAATATTATTGTCTTTGGCAAAGCCTTGGAAGCTTAAATGTGAATCTGAACATAATATGCAATGATTCTTATCAATCCACTGACCTAAGCCTTTTTGAATTGCTTTTTTTGTTATTCGGCCTTTGCATACAACTGTATTAAGAGCATCTCCGGTTTTTCGTTCATATACAGTAAGCACTGTAACATGATCTTTGTTTACTCCTGGTTTACCTGCTGATCCACCTCGTTTTCTAGGTTTCCTATTCTTTATACTCTTAGAACCTTTCTCAGAGAATAGAAAGAATGTTTCATCTGCTTCCAATATACCATCCAATTTCTTTGACGGTTCAGGTTTCAATGATAATAGTATCTTGTGTCGCCAGTCGAAAGCTGTCTTTAAGCAAATATCCATTTCATTTGATATCCTCCTTAATGAATATCCTTGTAACATGTAAAATAGATACTCTTTTAACAACTTCTTTTTGTGTAACTTATAGACAGAAGTGCCTGTTAAATGTGAAAACGTTTTGCCACAAGACTTACATCTAAATCTCTGGTATCCTTTGTATGTCCCATATCCAATTACACTTTTTTCATTGCAATGTGGACACATCATTCCGGAGCGATTTAATTGGTCGCGTTTTACGTTTACAATATCAACATCTTCTGTGTCTTGCCCAAGTTGGCTTAATAGCTGATCAAGCAAGATTCCTTGTTTTTGCTTGGACAAGGACATAAAATATTGAATGATTTCTTTTTCCATGTACAAATATAATCAATAACAACAATATTGTATAACATAGCCTCTCTGACTACCATTCAAAAGGCTTTCATCAAATCAACAAACCTGCCTGGCGGCATACAGGGCAGGCAGGTCACCAAATAAAAAGCTCCGGCTAAAAAACCGGAGCTTGCCCTGATTGTCAGGTATATTTTAGGTGAACTGTCGAAGGAATAAAAACAAATTCTGTGCCAAAAAAAGAATCATAAAACAAAAAAAGCACTTAAAAAATGTTTCCTCCGGATCACCTGATCAATCCTGTTAATTCCTTTACCTCATCGAGTACTTTCGTTGCATAAAGTCGTGCCACTGACGATGATTCATGCATCATTTTTTTAACATGTGTCCGGTTACTGTTCAATTCCGAACGCTTTTCACGAAATGGCTGCAGCGTCTTTACCAAAGTATCAGCAGTGACTCCTTTTAAGTCGCTATACTTCAGATTGCCATGGTCATAATTCTCTTTAAGAAGCTCATAATCTGACGTGTTGCCACAAGCTTTAATGATGGTGAATAAATTCGCCACTCCGGGGCTCATAGTACCCGGTGTTGAACCGGTGTCCGTAACGGCAGTTTTTACTTTTTTCCGGATGGATTCTTCTGTCTCAAAAAGAGAAATGAAATGTTTATCGCCGAGACTTTTGCTCATCTTTTTCGACGGGTCGGCAAGCGACATCAGCTTTTGCACATCGGTATACAAAGGTGCCGGTTCGGGAAAATAGGTACCAAACTGGTTGTTAAATCGCACGGCGATGTTGCGCGACAATTCGAGATGTTGTTCCTGGTCTTTTCCAACCGGAACCATATTGGCCTTATAGATCAGAATATCTGCAGCCTGAAGGACCGGGTATGTGAAAAGCCCTGCCGATACATAACCTTTTTTTCCGGCGCCTTCTTCAAGTTGTTCGGTCTTATCCTTAAACTGGGTCATTCGGGACAGTTCACCAAATGAGGTAACACAGTTGAATATCCAGGTAAGCTCGGTGTGCTGGGGAACGAGCGACTGAACGAACAGGACTGCCTTATCGGGGTTGATTCCGCAGGTAAGCAGGTCGATAAACATCTGTGTGGTATTTTCCTGAAGTACCTTTGGATCATATGGCATGGTCATACTATGCAGGTCGGCTACTCCAAACACACAATCGTATTTGTCCTGTATATCCACCCAATTTTTAACAGCCCCGAAATAATTTCCGATATGTATTTCACCGGTAGGCTGAATCAGGCTTAAAACACGTTTCTTATTCATAAGATATTTTTTGAACGGACAAATATAGGGAAAATCGGTAATCGGTGAGCAGCTGGTGTCAGGTAATCGGTCAACAGCCGGTAATCGGTGAGCAGCCGGTGGTCGGTAACCAATTTCCCTATTGTTCATTACTCATTGTTCATTACTAATTTCCACTTGTCCCTCGTCCTTCATCCCTTCATCCCTTCCTCACTTCCTCACTTCCTCACCTCCTCACCTCCTCACCTACTCACTTCATTACCTACTCACTTCATTGTTCATTGCAAATAAATTGTCTACTTTTGTAACATATTCATCATCATGGATTCGGTAAGACAAAGCAAAATAGCGCGCCTTCTTCAGAAAGAACTGGGCAACCTGTTTCAGGTAGAAGGAAGGAATATGCTTCCCGGCAAACTGATAACAGTGACTGTGGTAAGGGTAACACCCGATTTAAGTCTGGCAAAGGTTTACCTGAGCATATTTCCACGAAAGCCTGAAGAAGATGATATCAGTGCCATCAACCTGCATCACAAAATGATCCGCAATGAGCTGGGCCGTTCGATCCGCCATCAGGTGCGCATTATTCCCGAGCTTGCGTTTTATCTCGACGATTCCATGGATTATGTAGAAAAAATTGACCGGCTTCTGAAAAAATAACCGCTCCGTCTTGAATGTTCCCTTTTATATCGCCCGGCGTTATCTGGTAGCCAAAAAATCGCATAACGCCATTAACATCATTTCGTACATTTCTGTAATGGGCGTGACCGTGGGAACAACAGCGCTGATTGTTGTACTTTCCGTATTTAACGGATTCGACCTTCTGGTGCGTTCACTGATTAACTCTTTCAATCCCGACCTGAAAATTGAGCTTGTTGAAGGGAAAACCTTTGTACCCGATTCTGTTCAGCTTGAACAAATCCGGAAGATTCCCGGCGTTTATGATTTAGGCCTAATTCTGGAAGACAGAGCTCTTGTGAAATACGACGAACTGCAAACCACAGCTGTTGTAAAGGGGGTAAGCTCAAATTATGCCAATATTACAGGAATCGACAGCATGATGATTGACGGTGAATATACTTTATCGCAGCGGGGTGAACCCCTGGCACTTATTGGAAGGGGAATAGGCATCTATCTGAATGTAATGCTGCTGTCGCCGCGACAGATGACATTTTATGCGCCGCGGAGGACAAAGGAAGTTTCTTTGGATGCCTCACGGATGCTCAACCGGAAATACCTGTCGGTTGCCGGTGTGTTTTCCATTGAGCAGGATTATGATATGCGGTATATTCTGGTCCCTTTGGAGTTCGCACAGTCGCTTTTTGATTATAGCAACAGACAAATCAACGCCATTGAAATCAAGTTTACTCCCAATGCACGTTCCGAATCCGTGAAAAGTGCAATCATGGAGATCCTGGGCAGCAAATTCTCTGTAAAGGACCGGTATCAGCAAAACGAAATTTTCTATAAGACCATGCAGGCTGAAAAATGGGCCATATTTCTGATTCTGGTTTTTATTCTGATTATTGCTTCTTTCAACATCATCGGATCACTTACCATGCTGATGCTTGAAAAGAAAAAGGATGTGGAAACCCTGAGTAATCTGGGCGCTGATCCACAGCTGATTAAAAAGATTTTTCTGGTTGAAGGATGGATTATTTCCGCTTCCGGTGCGGTATTTGGCACATTGCTCGGATTGCTGATCTGCTGGATTCAAATGCGTTTTGGCATCATCAAGCTGCAGGGCTCCGGATCATTTATCATCGACGCTTACCCCGTCCATATACAAGCTACCGATGTAATCACAGCTTTTGTTTCCGTGCTGCTGATCGGATTTCTGGCAGCCTGGTATCCGATTCGTTATTTTACGATAAGGAGAAAGGAATTATGAATTAAGAATTATAAATGAGAGCATCTACATACCCTTCATTCATAATTTATAGTTTGCTCCAATAAATTAACAATTGTGTCTTCGTGGTTTAAATTCTTAATTCTATGGAGACTGCCCCCATTCCTAATTCATAATTTATAATTGCTTTAAAAAAAATCAGCAACTTATTAACAATTCGTACGTTACAGTAATGGGTCTTATCGTACTGTATTTCTGGCTCTTACGCGACCTGGCCGACTGATACAACAACCTCCGTGTTAAAATAGTGACAATTAACGGTTTCATTTTAGCATTACATTTATTCTTTGTTGGAAATGGTATGCTGGATTACAGGCTTGTCGTGTTTTTCCTGCAACGAAACTTAATGTCTTAAAATTTCGTAAAACAGCATTATGAACACTCCGCAATTGTGCGAAAATATTGAGATAAAATTGTAACCCTATGAAAAAGACTCTAGTATTGCTGTGTTTATTTTTCCTGATAACAGGAACAGCTTACTCTCAGGTTAACTTTGACATATCCGTGAAAATGAATTCCGGAGCCGCAGGTGTAACTGGCGATGTTACCATTACCATTACCTCGGGTTCACCTGACTATACTTATTATATCACCACGCACAATCCGGTTCATGCAGAAATTTTGCAGCAATCAGAAAAAACCCGTAAAGGACGCTATACTTTCAAAGGAGTAAAACCCGGCACCTATTTCGTTCGTGTAATGGACGCCAGCGGGCTCTATTCTTTCAAATCGGTACAGATTGGTGAAGCTGTTGATACCCAATAAAACTACGTCTCATGAAATTGTCATTCTATAAAAGCATTCTGCTTTCTGCCGCATTTCTTTGTATGTTTTCAGGTCTGAAAGCACAACCTGTTGTAACTTGGACAAAAAAGAATGTCACATGTAATGGTGCCAATGATGCATCGATGACCATGGATGTGACGAGTGGTTCGGGTAATTATAAATACATTTATCTGAACCTTTCTGACGGAACCACTGACACCATCGGACCCACAACTTCCACCCACGAAGTTTTTTCCAACATGAAACCCGGTCCGGTTGTTCAGTATTTATTCTATGTGGAAGAAGTACCTTCCGGGCTTGCCACTGGTGGGCTTTTTAGCTTCACACAACCTGATCCGTTAGCTGCTACCTATACATCTACCAATATCACCTGCTTTGGTGCTGCCACGGGTAGCATTACCATTAATCCGCCCACAGGAGGGTCAGGACAGTATGATTTCACCATCGACGGAACAAACTGGTTAACGACCCGGGTATTTTCATCTTTGCCTGCCGGCACATACCATGTGCGGGTGCGTGACAGGAATAATCCCGGATGTGTGCTGGTATTAAATGACAACCTGCAGCTTACCCAATATGACCAGCTGACAGCCGATCTTGATTCGTCAAACATCACCTGTTATAATGCCAAAAACGGAACCATTGTCATCACCAATCCCGATGGCGGTTCAGGCGCCGGGTATGAATATACCATTAACGGAGTTGCCCCATGGACCTCGACCGGTACTTTTACAAATCTCGTTCCGGGTACATACAATGTCATCATGCGAGACAGAAATGTTCCCGCATGTACCAGGGTATTGAACAGCAGCCTTATATTAAAACAACCCGATCAGCTTGCTGTTACAGTATCCATTAACAAGGGCCTTACGTGTCACGAAGGTGCCGATGGTGAACTGAAAGCAAATGTAACGGGCGGATCATCCGGTTATACTTACGACTGGTATAAATTCTCAGGATCATGGGTTACCATGAATCAGTATAATATGATCGCCACAGGCATTGACAGCGGCCGTTACCAGGTTCGCGTTAATGATGTCAATGGTTGCGGCCCGGTTACCGCCGGTATTTTCTTTATTCCCGGACCAGCTTTTGCAAAAGACAGCATCCCCCCCTATTTTATTTTTGATTCTGCAAGCTCTGTAAATACCTGTGCAGGCCAAACCAATGGTTCTATTACGATTTATGCACATGGTGGCATTTCGCCCATTCAGTATTCCATCACCACCGGTGGCGCATCGGGATATCAGGCCGGCTCCACATTCAGTGGACTGGCTGCAGGGACCTATCAGCCCTGGGCAATGGATGACAGAGGTTGTAAAAAGACAGCCGCCAATGAAATTATCGCTACCACACCGATTTCTCCGGTAAGCGTTACCATTGCCGCAAGTCCTTCCGGAAGCATATGCCCCTCCACCCCGGTTACCTTTACAGCAACCCCTGTTAACGGTGGTTCAACGCCCACCTATCAATGGACGCTGAATGGAGGTCCTGTAGGTACAAATGCAGCAACATACAACAATTCCACACTGGCAGATAATGATCAGGTGCGCGTAACACTTACATCAAGTCTACGGTGTACTTCAGGCAATCCGGCCCAATCCAACATCCTCACCATGGATGTGACAACCAATACGGCTATATCGGGTCAGCCTTCCAACGTAACACAATGTGCAGGAACTACTGCTTCATTTAATGTAACAGCTACGGGTACTGCTCCAATTACATACCAATGGCAGAAACTTAACGGCGCTGTCTGGATTCCGGTTACCAACGGAGGAGATATCAGCGGTGCTACTTCAGCTACTTTGCAAATTGCCAACATAGATAATACCGATGCAGGAAGCTATCGGGTTATCGTTCACAGTGCCTGCGGTCCCGATATTACAAGTACTGTAGCCACTCTCACTGTAAATCCTGCCACTGCTATTGGCACGCAACCTGCAAATGTTTCTCAATGTGCTACCACCACAGCTACGTTTACGGTAGGAGCAACAGGCACTGCGCCCATCACCTATCAATGGCAAAAGCAGAATGGTGCTTTGTGGAATAACCTTTCAAATGGCGGAGACATTAGCGGAGCAACCGGTACAGCGCTTCAGATTGCAAACCTGGAAGCCGCCGACGCCGGTAATTACCGGGTGATCGTTCATAGTGCCTGCGGAACAGATATTACCAGTTCTGTGGCCACCCTGACAGTAAATCCTGCCACATCCATTACCGCTCAACCGGTTGGAATTACACAATGTGCCGGAACAACTGCCTCATTTATGGTAACTGCAGGAGGTACTGCTCCATTCACATACCAGTGGCAAAAGCTTTCCGGTGCTGTCTGGAATAACGTCGTGAACGGCGGAGATGTAAGCGGTGCCACATCAGCAAATTTATTGATTGCAAATATCGACAATACAGACGCGGGCGACTATCGTGTTATCGTTCACAGTGCTTGCGGAACTGATGTTACAAGTGCTGCAGCTACCCTTACAGTAAATGCTGCAACTTCTATAACCGTACAACCGGGTAACATCACACAATGCGTCACTACAACGGCTTCTTTCAGCGTAACAGCAATTGGAACCACACCGATTACCTACCAATGGCAAAAGCAGAATGGTGCTGTATGGAACAATTTACTAAATGGCGGAGATATCAGCGGAGCCAATTCCAGCAACCTGCAAATTGCAAATATTGACAATTCAGATGCCGGAAGTTACCGCGTAATTGTACACAGCAGCTGCGGTGTAGATGCAACAAGCACTGCTGCGACTCTTACAGTAAACCCTGCCACCCAGATTACTGCACAACCTGTTAGTATCACCCAATGTGCAAATACTACCGCTGTTTTCAATGTAACAGCTACAGGGACTGCACCCGTAACCTACCAATGGCAGAAGCAAATTACAGGTGTATGGACGAATCTTACAAACGGTGGTGATATCAGCGGAGCAACATCTGCATCGCTGCAAATTGCAAATATTGACAATACAGATGCAGGCAATTACCAGGTAATTGTACACAGCTCATGCGGTCCGGATGTTACCAGCAGTACAGCCATTTTAACCGTGAATGCGGTTACTTCCATTACCACTCAGCCTGTTGCAGTAACACAATGTGCAGGAACCACTGCATCATTCTCGGTAACAGCAAATGGTACGGCTCCAATCACTTATCAATGGCAGAAACTTGCAGGTGCTGTATGGAACAACCTGCTTAATGGAGGGGATATCAGTGGCGCCAATTCGGCAACACTTCAAATAGCTAATATTGATAATACCGATGCCGGAAACTACCGGGTTATCGTTCACAGCAATTGCGGTGCTGATTTTACCAGTGCGCAGGCATTGCTCACAGTGAATCCCGCAACCTCAATCACCGGCCAGCCGGTTAATCTTACCCAATGTGCCGGCACAACAGCAGCATTTACTGTAACGGCTGCTGGAACTGCACCTATTGCTTACCAATGGCAGAAACAGAATGGCGCTGTTTGGGGAGACCTTACAAATGGTGGTGACATCAGCGGAGCAACCAGTGCAAGCCTTCAGATTGCCAATCTTGAAGCAGGTGATGCCGGAAATTACCGTGTTATTGTTCACAGTGCATGCGGCACCGATGTTACGAGTGCCCCTGCAACGCTTACCGTGAATCCTGCCACTTCCATTACAGGTCAACCTGTTAGTATTACCCAGTGCGCCGGTACGACTGCTGCCTTTACTGTAACTGCAGGTGGTTCAGCTCCCATAACTTATCAATGGCAGAAACTTACAGGTGCGGTTTGGAATAACGTAACCAATGGAGGCGATATCAGTGGGGCAACTTCTGCCACATTGCAAATTGCAAATATTGACAATACCGATGGAGGAGACTACCGTGTAGTTGTTCACAGTGCTTGCGGTACCGATGTTACAAGTGCTGCTGCTACGCTTACAGTGAATCCTGCTACTTCTATAACCGGACAACCTTCAAGCATAACACAATGTACAGGTACAACAGCAAGCTTTACCGTCACAGCCGGTGGTTCTGCTCCAATAACCTATCAATGGCAGAAACTGAATGGTGCTGTATGGAATAATGTTGTAAACGGCGGTGATATCAGTGGGGCAACTTCGGCCAATCTTCAGATCGCAAATATCGATAACACAGATGCAGGAAGCTACCATGTGATTGTACACAGTGCCTGTGGTGCTGACATTACCAGCGCAACAGCAATTCTTACTGTAAATCCTGCTACTTCAATTACCAGTCAGCCCATTGGAGCAACCCAGTGTGCAGGTACAACTGCTACCTTTACAGTAACAGCAGGAGGTACAGCTCCTATTACCTACCAATGGCAGAAATTCAATGCCGGAGTATGGGGCAATGTAGTAAACGGAGGCGATATTTCAGGTGCAACAACTGCTACACTCCAGATTGCAAATATTGAAGCAGCTGATGCAGGCGATTATCATGTAATTGTACACAGCGCCTGTGGTACAGATATTACCAGCAATACTGCCAGTCTTGCAGTAAATCCGGCTACGGCAATTACCGTTCAGCCTGTAAGCCTTACACAATGCGCCACTTCAAACGTAATCTTTACGGTAACCGCAACCGGTACAGCGCCGGTTACTTATCAATGGCAAAAGCTGACAGGAGCTGTCTGGAACAATCTTCTTAACGGAGGTGACATCAGTGGAGCAAATACTGCTGCTTTACAAATTAACAATATTGACAATACCGATGCCGGAAGTTACCGGGTGATCGTTCACAGCAATTGCGGAACCGATATTACCAGTGCAACCGCTGTGCTTACTGTAAATCCGGCTACTGCCATTACTGATCAGCCTGATAATCTTACACAATGTGCAGGAACTACAGCTTCCTTTGCAGTTACTGCCACCGGAACAGCTCCGATTACCTATCAATGGCAAAAATTTGTTGCCGGAGTATGGAGCAACCTTACCAATGGCGGAGATATCAGTGGTGCGAATGCTGCAACCCTGCAAATTGCGAATATCGACAACACAGATGCAGGAAGCTACCTGGTCGTTGTTCATAGTTCATGCGGTCCGGATATTACCAGCACATCTGCTGATTTAACCGTAAATCCCGCCACCGCAATTACAGGACAACCGGCAGGATTAACCCAATGTGCAGGTACAACGGCGTCATTTACAGTTACCGCTTCCGGAACTGCTCCCATAACCTATCAATGGCAAAAGTTATCCGGCAGCATCTGGAATAATGTTACGGACAATGCCAATGTAAGTGGTGCTACTGCTGCCACATTACAAATCACCAATATAAACAATACGAATGCCGGTGATTACCGTGTTATCGTTCACAGTGCTTGTGGAACCGATATTACAAGTGCCACTGCAAGCCTTACTGTAAATAACCTTCCGGTTATTAACACGCAGCCACAGAGCATTACAAGATGCACGGGAACAGAGGCAACATTTACAGTGTCGGCAACAGGTACAGGTCTGACCTATTTATGGAGAAAAGGCGGAATTCCAATTTCTCCGGCACAAACCAACAGCACGCTGGTTATAAATCCAGTTACTGCAGGAGATGCAGATAGTTACGATGTAATTATAAATAATGGCTGCGGTGATGTAACAAGCGCTGCGGCTGTTCTCACAGTTGCATTCAGTCCCGCCATTACCACACAACCTGTTTCGCTGGATTTATGCGAAGGTGGTGATGTAAGTTTCAGTGTAGCTGCTACAGGAACAGATCTTACTTATCAATGGAGAAAAGACGGTGTTGACATTCCCGGTGCAACCGAACCTGTATTGAATTTAACAGGTGTAACCCCTGCACAATCGGGTGATTATACGGTGCTTGTTCATGGTCTTTGTGATAACATCACCAGCGATGCTGCAAATCTTTTGGTATATCCTGCAACCACGGCTGATATTGTTGAAAACGACACGCTGGTATGTGCCGAAAGCGCTGTTGATTTCCATGTAAACGCAGATGGATTCGGAATGCCCATATACCAGTGGCAGTTCTTCTACCTGGGATCATGGGTCGACCTGAGCGATAATTCGGATTATTCAGGTACCAATACTTCCATACTGACAGTGAACAGCGCTGAGGCAGCTGATACCGGAAGATACCGTTGTCAGGTAAGTGCCGGTTGCGGTATTGTGTATTCGGATGAAGTGCGACTGGATGTTGACCTGATCATTGCCACCATTGGTACACCGGCACCATTTATGATCAATTCCGCAACAACGGATATTCAGGTTAATGTGAATGTATCATCGCACTACCTCCTTTTTGATATGGGATTCTCCCTGGTAGCACCTGATGGTACCGAAGTGATGCTGAAACATCCGGAACTCTCACCTTGTGTATATAACACTCCGGTGAACATCAACGCTACTTTTAATAACGAGCTTACTGATGCTGATACTATAGATTACTGTGTGGGCTCGGGAAATATAACAGGAACTTTTGGTGCTGCCGGAGACTGGAGTGTCCTTAATGGTATGGATCCTTCAAACGGAGCATGGCAGGTTCGGGTATATGATCAGGATAAATCTTCTCCCGATCCGGATGGTTATCTCATCGGAGCCACCATTACTTTCGTGGATCTCGACAGTGACGGAGATACTGCAGTTGTTTTCTATAACTCAGGAGTGATTTCAGAAGAAATCATGAACCCCATTGCCAGCGAAATGCGGCCTACTTCATATATTGTTCCGATTCGACTGATGACCACCTGTTTCAACAGTGAAGATGCAAAAGCCATTGTCACAGTTGCAGGCGGTGTTCCTCCTTACAGCTATTCATGGAGCGGACCAACAGCTGAGGATGATGTATCCCAGGTTGATCTCGGACCCGGTGTATACACTGTAACAGTGGTTGATGCCATCGGATGTTCTGCCGATGCAACTGTTCATGTAACTGCTCCTGACAGCATTAAATTTACAGACATACGCCATACGGATTCCATCGCCTGCTTTGGATCAGCTGATGCAGAAATCCGTGCGAAAGCCATTGGAGGTACCGGCCAGTTAACCTATACCCTGATGCCGGGTAATATTGCATCGACTGTTGCCGATTCGGGTGTGTTTACGAATCTGGCAGTCGGTGATTATATTCTGAGGGTAACCGATCTGAATGACTGTGTTTTCGACACCGTGATTCATATATACCAGTATCCGCAACTTACCGTTAACATTGTTGCTGTACCTGTTATCGGAGCAACTCCGGGCAGCATTACACTTACTGCTTCAGGAGGAAAGGCCCCCTATTCCTATTCCATTGAAAACGGTGCCAATCCTAATACTACAGGCATATTCACAGGCCTGGCAGCTGGAATTTACCAGGTATATGTAGTGGATGCCAACGGATGTATTTTCACCCAGGATGTGGATTTAAATGTGAGTCCGCTCGATGTAGATGTAGCAAAAACAGATGTGTCATGTTACGGGGAATCCGATGGCAGCTTCTTCCTTACGATGCTTGATGGCGTTGGTCCTTACATGCTCACCGGTTCGTTTACAGATACCCTGATCATACCTGTTGGCGTATTTTCATTCACAGGCCAGGTTGCAGGTGATTATGATGTGAAGATTGAGGACAGTGAAGGACGCATCTTCATGGATGTAATTCATATTCTTGAGCCCACACAGATTCTTGCCACCGCAGTAACGGAAAATGCGACATGCCCATCAGTTGCAAAGGATGGAAGCATTGATATGACCGTTACCGGAGGTACCGGCGTATTTGTCTACGAGTGGTCGAACGGAGCTACTACTGAAGATCTGAACGATGTCGGAGCAGGCTTATACAGTGTGATCATCAACGATGCCAACGGATGTAACAGCGAGACATTCTCCTTCATTGTTAACACAGATAACCCCATTGCTATAGATGCAGGATTTGATCAGACTGTTTGTGCCGATGTTCCGTTCCAGTTGAATGGAAATATAGCAGACAGTGTCCATTGGGAGCCTGCCATTCTGGTAGATGATCCTTCATTAAATAATTCTATGGCTATTATTCATGAGCCTACCTCATTTGTCTATAAAGTGATTGATAAAGTAAGCGGTTGTGAAGCTCTGGATACAGTTGATATTTTTGCCTATCCGAAATTGGGTATGTGGATCGATAATGCCATAACAATAGATGATTTTGATGAAGATATAGCCTATATGGCCCCTGGCGATACACTGTTATTGATCGCAAACCCAGGCTTCGAAACCTATACCTGGTTACCCAACTATAATATCCTGCCTATTGGCAACGGAGCAAAAATATGGCCTGAAAATGATATTACTTATACCGTTACAGGAATTCATGAAGGTTGTCCGGAAAGCGATACCATTTCAATCGTAATGCGTCGTCCTATTAAGATCTACTCCGGATTCAGTCCGAATGGAGACGGCGTAAATGACAAATGGGTGATTGAGAATGCAGACCAATACGGAAATCAGGTCCTGGTGCGCGTATTCAACCGTTGGGGAGAGCTCATATTTGAATCCAGAGGATATGCTTCATCGGATGAATGGGACGGTACCCGTAACGGAAAAATGATGCCTGTAGGAGCCTATTACTATATTGTTGATATAAAGGATGGTATATCTAAACCCTATACCGGAACAGTAACCATATTAAGATAAGAGGATGAAACGAATCGCCAGCCTAATATTGATTTCTATTGCTGCATGCTATTCAGCTTTTGCACAGCAGGATCCGTTATCCACGATGTTCATGACCAACCCTTTCGTTTTGAACCCAGCGATAGCCGGTACCAACAAATACTTTCAGGTAATGACGTCAAGCCGTTTCCAATGGGTAGGCCTGGCAGATGCGCCGATCACGAATTCGCTGAGTGTTTATGGCCCTCTTGTCAACCATCCCATGGGATGGGGCGGTACCATTTACTATGATGTATGTGGACCTGTAAGCACCGGTACCATTCATGGTTCATATTCCTATCAGTATAATATCAATGAGGAAATGAACCTTTCTGCCGGTTTAAACCTTGGTATTATGCAGTATAAAATTGACTTTGCCAAGATTGAAATGCAGGATCCGGATGACAATGTAATGTATGCCAAGGAAAGCTATTATATACCGGATGCAAACGTAGGTTTTTATTTCTGGTCGTCTACTTATCATGCCGGTTTGGTGTTCCGTCACATTCTCAATAATAAAATCAATATTTACAAATCAACCAGTCGCGACAGCAGCAGCCGGATGAAGCCGCACATTTACCTCACCGGTGGCTATAAATATTACATCAACCGCGAATGGGCCATTGAACCCAGTATGGTACTTAAAAAGGTTTGGCCTGCTCCTTTCCAGCTCGACATTAACTGCCGGGTATGGTATCAGAACAAGGCATGGGCAGGACTGGCATATCGTACACAAGAGGCCATATCGATTATGCTGGGTTATACATACGATCGCAAAATTTACATCGGATATTCCTATGATTTGGTTTTGAATGCCCTGGGAGCACATAATTACGGATCACACGAAATCATGCTGGGATACCGGTTTAATGATATAAAAGATTAAATGGAGGTTGTTCGAAAATTTTTATGTGTCAAAACAGCAGTCGTTTCTTTAGCCCTGCTGCTTTTGCTGTCATGTGGATCATCGGAGCGAAAATACCTGATCCCCAAAAAGAAGTTTGTTAATTTTCTGGTAGACATGCATATTTCTGAAGCCATAGCCATGGGGATGGTTAAAAACGAATCCCAATTGGATTTCAGAATGGATTCCGCATCATTGTATGGTTCTGTGTTTAAAAAATACCATGTTACCAAGGCCATGTTCGATTCGACCATGCTCTATTACAGCAGGCGCCCGGAGGAATTCAGGGATTTATACAATATTGTGACTGTAAAACTCAAAACACAGGAAGAAGAAATCGGCAAGCTGATGCGTGAACGGGAAAAATCCAATGAGATTACCCTGTATAAAGACGATGCTGAATACCAGTTTCCTCCGCTGGAGGGCTATAAGATTCCTGTTAATGTTGAAATAACAGGCCCTGGCGTTTACACGGTGCGAAGCAGGGTAAAAATGTTTCCCCAGGAGTCGGCCATGTTTCCACGCATGTCTGTATATTATTACAAGGATGATGGAACTCCGGAAGGAGCCAGAATTCCGTTTAAGGAAATCCGATACACATTAAGAACCGGTCAGTTTAAGGATTATGAAACTACCCTGCTTTTGGATAGTACAGATTATACGCACATTCGCGGTTATATTCTTAACTATACCAATTCGGACAGTATTTTTCCAAGGTCATCTGTTGTAACCGGAATTGCTGTAAGCAAGAAGAAATAATCCGGAATCTGTTCTCTTGCATCCATTAAAATGTCAGAGTTGGAGCAGGAATAATTTGTATATTTAATGCACAAACTCTAATTTATCAAAAATCACATGAAACACATTTACCTAATGCTCATCGCAGCATTCTTTAGTTTTTCCACGATGTCAGCCCAGGCCGTTAATCTTGCCATTCCTGGCACCCTTGCCGAAACAATTGCAGGTATGGGCTATTTTACGAGCTTAACAGTCACAGGCACCCTTGATTCTTCAGATTTTATGACGCTCGGAGATATTCTCAATCTTGAAACTCTTGATATAAGCGGAGTGACTGTTGTGAACAACAGGGTTCCAACCAATGCTTTCTTTAATGCTCTAAATCTCCAATCAGTGAAATTGCCACCTGCTGTGACATCGATTGGAGCTTATGCCTTTTGTGGTTGCAGTAAACTAGCACAACTCGAATTGCCCGCTTCATTGAAGGTTATTGATATATATGCATTTACCCAGTGTTCGAAGTTAACTCCATTAGATCTTCCTGCCTCGTTAGAGAAGATCGGTAGTGCATCCTTTGCAAACTGCATTCTTTTAACTCAGATTTATATCCCCTCGAATGTATCCTTTATTGGTCCCAGTGCTTTTAGTTACACAAATGTGACTGCTTTTACTGTAGACCCTGCAAGTCAGTATTTTATTGCTGAAAACGGTGTGCTTTTTAATAAAGACAAAACCATACTCTATTTTTATCCGGGGCAGAAAACAGCTCTTGATTATACAATCCCCTCAACAGTAGAAACCTTAGCCTATGGTTCTTTTAACGGAATCAGTCGTCTTCGTACAATTACGATTCCTGCATCTGTTCAGGAATTGTATGAGCTGCCATTTACAAGTTGTTCAGATTTAACAAACATCCAGGTAGCTGCGGAAAATTTGAATTATGCCTCTTTAAACGGAGTATTGTTCAATAAGGAAAAGACCATTCTGATCAAGGCCCCGATGCAAAAAGGCGGGATATTTGAAGTTCCCGCTTCGGTGAGTTATATTGCAGAATATGCATTTCATGGGAACCGTAATATGGAAGAAATTATTCTTCCCCAGAATCTGGATTCGATTGGGGCATATGCTTTTGATGGTTGTTCAAACCTTGGTTCGCTAAATTTACCTGAGGATTTGAAAGAAATTCAAGTTGGAGCATTTAGTTCCTGCCAACAATTCGAAAGAATGCTTGTGCCTCTGAACGTGGACTCACTTCCGCACGATGTATTCAAAGGAAATGGATATTTAAAAACCCTGATTCTTCCATCCAAACTGAAATACTTCGAATATACCAACCTGAATAGCTGTGGCAACATTGACAGTATCTGGATCAATGCGATAATTCCGCCTGTTGTTCCGGCTCCATATGATTTCACCCGTATTGAAACCATATACAGTACACTTTATGTACCACAAGGTTCTCTTGCAGCCTATAGCAGCCACGATTTCTGGAAGCATTTTCCAATTGAAGAGATTGAATATTCCTTAGAATTATCTGACAATTCTTTCAACAGTGAAATTGCGGGACTTGAAAGTGAATTTTCCATCAACTCAAATACAGAATGGACCATTTCGGCCAATCAGAACTGGATTCACATCAGTAAACAGAAAGGGTGGTTCGATGGAAAGATCGAAATAACCGTTGATGCAAATTCAGGGATAACACGCGAGGGTGTTATCACAGTATCGGGACTGGGGGTTGAATCAAAAACCATTGAAATTCAGCAGGCCGGATTGGCAAGTGCTATTAACGAACCGGACGCGGAATCGGTGAAAATATCGCTGGACCCCCAAGGCAGTTATTTATGGGTTGAAAATGCCTCAGGATTGAAATTATCTGTTTACAGCATATCCGGAGAATGTCTGGTTATGACAGACCTCAAGTCGGATTATGAAGTCCTGGATATGCAAAACATGCCTTCAGGGATTTACCTCGTAAAGGCTGGAATGCATTCTGTAAAGGTGAGCAAATAAATATCCCCGAATCCATAAAAAAAATCCCTGATTCTTCTAAGAATCAGGGAATGATGGATTCCGGATAATGGATTCCGGATGATGGATTCCGGATAATGGATTCTGGATGATGGATTCTGGATGATGGATTCTGGATGATGGATTCTGGATGATGGATTCTGGAT
>CAZTSR010000002.1:0-238882 GCA_964615995.1 uncultured Bacteroidales bacterium | reverse complement strand
ATGGATTCTGGATGATGGATTCTGGATGATGGATTCTGGATGATGGATTCTGGATAATGGATTAAACCAATCAACCAATCAACCAATCAACCAATCAACCAATAAATTGTAGCCCCACCAGGAATCGAACCTGGATTTAAGGTTTAGGAAACCTTCGTTCTATCCATTGAACTATAGGGCCGAAAAAATTATGACATGCACTGACTTTTCAATGCGCTGCAAAAATATTGAAAATGATGACACGGGCAAAATTATTTATTGATTTGGTGATTTGTTGATTGGTTGATTGGTTGATTGGTAAACCGATTACCGATTACCGATTACCAATTACCGATTACCCGATTCCCGATTCCCGATTAACCGATTACCTGATTACCGATTACCGATTACCGGCTGCTCACCGATTACCCGATTACCAATCCAGACGCTGTCAGGTCTTCCTGCCTACTTGTCACTCATCACTTGTCTCTATTGATAATTGTTCATTTCTAATTGCCCTGGTAGCACCGCACCCAATCGACTTCCAGCTCAGCCGGAAGAACTGATCCGTTGATATCCTGGTAAACTGCAGAATTAATATTTACATACATGGGCATTTGAGGAACGCCAATATTGGTGGAATAAACCGGGATGCCGTTGAGTTTCCAGGTGATCCGGTCTTTGGTCCATTCCAGAGAAAAGATGTAAAAGTCGAATCCGTATTTGTCGCGGTTGATTGAAACCATGCGCTTATCAATGCCGCCTTTGGCGTTGGGGTTGCCCCAGAAATTTCCCATGGCAATTTTTTTCGATGCTCGGGCGATATCAATATGAGGCAGGATCAGATCAGCAACCAGGTAGAAGGCATGACTCACAGGGAAATTCCGGTTGAACCGGATTTTGGCTTCAAACAGTCCGTATTGTTGTCTGAAACTATTGCCTGTGTTGATAATAGCTGAAGTATATTCAAAATCCTTTGGGAAAAAACCAATGGCCGGGTTCCAAACCTTACCTGCAGCCTTTTCACGCCGGGTTTGTAGTTTAAGAATGCTGCCTGCTATGGAAATGTTTTTATCCTCTGTATAGAATTGCTTTTCGCCCATATTCACATAGCTGTCTTTCAAAACCTTATCGCCCCAAAAATAGCGGGTAAGCCATTTTTTCTGATCGAGCTTTGGCGCATCAAATTCTTCTGAAAAAGTAAGGTCCCAACGTTTGATTTCATTGTATTTCTTAGAATCCTTTACTTTAAAATACCATTTGAATTTATCGGATTGTTTCCATTCTTTGAATTCCTGCTCCATCCGATACTCTTCAGAAATTTCCAGCTTTTTCTTTGCCGGAAGGTTCATATATTCTTTCACTTTCAGAAATTCATCTGTCTTCAGAAATTTCTCCAGTGCTTCATAGGATGTTATTTTTTCTGATCCGATCAGCAGGTTGAAATTGATATAGTCCTTTGAGTTCTTAAAAGCAAAATAGTCTTTAAACCGTTTTGAAGCTTTGAGTGAGTTGAACTCCTGAAGTTTCTCGTATTCGGGACTTTCTTTAAATTTCTTTTTCAAAGCTGCTTTTTGCCGACTGAAATCATCCGACTGAATGAATTTTTCCAGGGTATGATAATGTTTCACATCCTGTGAAGTGTCCATTTCGATGAAATCCTTCAGTGCTACAGAATCTTTAATTTTGTAATAACGCCTGATGTCGCTTTGTTTTTTAAGAGACAGGTATTCTCTTTCCTTTTTGTAATCAGCGGTGTCAGAGAACCGTTGATGCATGATGTTTTTCTTCCGGCGTGCAAAGTCGGACGATTGAACCATCTTTTCCCGCTCGAGGTAGTCACTCAGTTGTTGACTTTGGGCAAACGCCTTTAATTCTGCATATTCTTTTCGCAAAGAATCCTGCCTGCTTTCATAATCGGCAGTGTTTGGCACCCAACCGAATAGAATTCTTAAATTGATCATTGGTTTTAGTAGATTCTGTTTAATGAAAAACTAAAGGAACCGCTTAAGATTGTGTAATGTAGCCACTTTTTGATAAATAACCTCAAAATAATGATGCTTTTTTGTAAAGCAGCTATGTTAGATGTATACGGAAAGTTTCCGGCAGAAGTTACCCAATGATGTGCCGAAGAATTACGGATTCATTTTCTTAAAGAACAGCGTCAGTGCGAACCAGTATTCGGCATTTCCCGGATTTTTTGCAGCAAATGCCTCATTTCCGCGTGCAGGCAAACCTTTCTCAGGTTTAAATAATGTGACTTTTGAAGGAGGCATTCCGGACAACATTTCCTGAATATATGGAAATTCAGATGGAGTTGCGAATACGAGCACGGGGGTCAGAATTCCGGAAGCTTCATTCCTTATAGATTTCCAGGGAAGCAGATATTCACCGGGGTTCAAAGCAATAACAGCTTTTACGCGCGGGTTTTTAACGGCTGACAGCATACACAGAGAAGCAGATATGGAACTTCCCCAGAGAATTACCGGTTGGTTGCTGAGTGGTTTGAGAAAACGGATGGCGGCCTGGATGTCTTTCAAGGCATCCTCATATTTATCACCATTGCGCAAATTGATGGCAAGGCAATTGTAGTTCAGATTGAGCAACCGGGGTGCAATATCCTGATATTCCCTCCGGTCGGAACCCATTGTGGGGCAAAGAATAATGTATGGATTGGAGTTGTCCTTCCTGTAAAGATCTGCACGGACATGCATGCTGTCAGCAGAAAAAAAATACACCGCTTCCTGACTGCAGGCTTTAAATAAAAAAGCTTTCAGAACAAGAAGCAGTGCAATGCCAATCCATCTCATGCAGAAAACAAATCAGCCGGTTACGGCAAGGATTGAAACAGTATTGGATTTAACCTCCACCATTCCGGATGAAATTTCAAAAAATTCCTGCTTATCAGATTCAAGGATCACCTTAATCTTACCTTTTGTAAGTGTGGAGATCACAGGAGCATGATTTTTAAGTATTTCAAATGATCCTTTTGCGCCAGGCACCTGAACCAGCTTTACTTTTCCTTCGAAAAGCTTTTTTTCCGGAGTTATGATTTCCAGTTTCACGATCGCTCAGTTAATTAGCTTTTCTTAGCCTGTTCAATCAATTTTTCACCTTTGGCAATGGCTTCTTCAATAGTACCTACCATATGGAAGGCAGCCTCGGGATATTGATCCACTTTACCATCCATAATCATATTGAAACCTTTAATGGTATCTTCAATAGAAACCCAAACACCCGGAGTTCCGGTAAAGGCTTCAGCAACATGGAAAGGCTGTGAAAGGAATCTTTGTACCCTTCTTGCACGGTGAACAACCAGTTTGTCTTTTTCGGAAAGCTCATCCATACCAAGGATGGCAATGATATCCTGAAGTTCTTTATAGCGTTGCAATAATTCTTTCAGTCGTTTTGCAGTATCGTAGTGCTCATTACCGATTACTTCGGGAGCAAGGATTCGTGATGTTGAATCGAGCGGATCCACAGCTGGGTAGATACCCAACTCGGATATTTTACGGCTCAATACGGTGGTTGCATCAAGGTGTGAGAATGTTGTTGCAGGAGCCGGGTCGGTAAGGTCATCTGCAGGAACATAAATAGCCTGTACTGAAGTAATGGAACCCCGTTTTGTGGAAGTAATGCGTTCTTGCATAATTCCCATTTCAGTAGCCAGAGTAGGTTGATATCCTACAGCTGAAGGCATACGGCCAAGTAAAGCAGATACTTCAGAACCAGCCTGTGTGAAGCGGAAAATATTATCCACAAAGAAAAGGATGTCGCGACCACCGGATTCCTCATCTCCGTCACGGAATGATTCGGCAACGGTAAGACCCGACAAAGCAACGGTTGCACGGGCTCCCGGAGGTTCATTCATCTGACCGAACACCAGGGTGGCCTGTGATTGCTTAAGAGCTTCCGGATCAACCAGGGATAAGTCCCAGCCGCCTTCTTCCATGCTCTTTTTAAATGCATCACCATATTTGATAACTCCGGATTCAATCATTTCGCGCAGCAGGTCATTCCCTTCACGGGTTCTTTCACCTACTCCGGCGAATACTGAAATACCGGCATATTTATTAGCGATGTTATTGATCAGCTCCATGATAATAACGGTTTTGCCCACACCGGCACCACCGAACAAACCGATTTTACCACCTTTTGGATAAGGTTCAAGTAAGTCGATAACCTTAATACCAGTGTATAATACCTCGGTTTCAGTAGAAAGCTTTTCAAAGATGGGAGGTTCAGCATGAATTCCATATCCCCCGGTCTTATCAACTTTGGGCAGTCCGTCAATGCCATCTCCGATTACGTTTAATAACCGGCCTCTGATCTGTTCGCCAATGGGCATGCGAATAGCACCGCCTGTGGACGTAGCTTTCATTCCCCTGCGCAAGCCATCTGTAGAGTCCATAGCAATAGCACGAACAGAATTTTCGCCAATGTGCTGCTGGCACTCAACAACGATGACCTGACCATCATCTTTTTTTATCTCAAGAGCATCATGGATATTGGGTAATTCGTTCCCTGCCCGTTCAAAACTAATGTCGATAACAGGGCCAATAATCTGGATAACTTCTCCCACCAATTGTGTCATTACAATACGCTTTAAAATTTATCGACACAAATATAAATCTAAATTGTTTACTTTATAACAACAGACCTTAGATTATTTAGCATGAAAACACGGTATGCTGAAAATGGGTGGTTTTGTGGGGGGAGAGAATGTTATCAGGGGTTTCCAATTCATTTAATGATTTGTTGAATTGTTGATTGGAAATAAATCCAGCATCCTACATCACTACCTGATTACTGATTACCTGATTACCTGATTACCTGATTACCTGATTACCGATTACCCACTCCATGCCCCAACCTCACACCCACTACCCACTTGTCCCTTATCCCTCGTCCCTTGTCACTTTTCATTTAATGATTGTTAAGAGAAATGAACCCTTTATGGAACAAAGTTTCAAATACAACCGGTCATTAAAGCCTAAATTTTCAGCCACTTTTAGTGTTTGATCCTCCTGCAAATATTTTACATCCAGAAATATCAAATAATTATCAAAAAAAAATGTTTATTAAAAAACCGTTACAAGCTTTTCTTAATTTTGCATAACTAGAATTAATAAATCTAAACAAACAGTAGTATGAAAAAAACGCTTAGAATTCTTGTATTTAGTGTTGCCCTGATATGTGCGATGCCTGCTGCATCTACCTATGCACAATTGTTTGATAAGGGAGATAAAGTGATAAGCGCTGGCCTGGGCCTTGGCGCGACTTATTACTCTTTGGGCGGAACTTCCATGGTAATGCCTGTTATTTTTGCATCAGGCGACTATTGCCTCAGAGAAGATCTCGGTCCGGGCAATCTGGGAGTTGGAGCAATTATTGCTTACTCGTCGTATAAAGACAACTATTACTTATCTGATGACTATTACTGGAAATACAATACGTTTATGTTAGGGGCACGTGGAACTTATCACTTCACAGATCTGGTTGACAAGCTCGACTTATATGGCGGAATAACTTTGGGAGGTAAAATTGAAAACGCCAAGTGGCACGGACCTAACGTTGGTGCTAAAAGTGATCCCTCGGGCGGTGTGCTTGCTGAATTTTTTGGTGGTGCCCGCTACTATTTTACAGATAACATTGCTGCAAATGGCGAACTTGGCTATGGTGTTGCATGGCTGAAACTTGCTATTTCCTTTAAATTCTAATAAGCTTTTTGCTATAAAGGGTTATTCCTGAAAAGGCGAGATGCCTGAGGGATTAACCCTTTTTTTTATTAAATTCGTTATAGAAAGACTCTTTTTTGAAAAAATATCCTCAAATAGTACAACCATTTTTCAGAACTGCGTATAACGGGAAAAACGACATCAACCAATAAGCACCTTTCCGGCATGGATAACAAACTAATTTTTTTTGTGGACGACGACAAGATGATGCTGAATTTAATGGAATACACCTTTAAATGCAGAGAGGGTTTTGATGTCAAATCATACTTTTCAGGAGAAGAGTGTCTTGAAAATCTGAATTTATTTCCAAGTATGGTGGTTCTCGATTATTATCTGGGTGAGGGGGAATCCACCGCAATGTCAGGACTCGACACGCTTAAAAAGATTCATGAAACGCATTCGGAAATACCGGTTGTAATTCTAAGCCGGGAAAAAGATAAAAATCTGATCAGCAAGTTCATGGACTATGGTGCTATGCAATATGTGATCAAAGATGATTTCTTCATCAATACCCTGATTGAAACCGTGGAAAATTACTTCATGGAAAAACTCGACTGAAACAACGCTCCTTCATTCGCTCATTCATTTTCAACCCTCAATCCTTTTTCTCTTTGCATTATTCAAATTAATTCATACTTTTGCACCACTTTTTTTTATTCGGCTAAGTTTTGAAATTTGAAAATCAATATATTATTGAATTCAAAGGGCTGAGTGAGGGGGTTCATACGTTCTCATTTTCAATTGGCAAACCGTTCTTTGAGACCTTTGATTATTTAGCAGTTCCTGATGGAGCAGTGCAGGTACATGTTGAACTGGTTAAGAAATCCGGTTTCATGGAGCTGGGCATTGATCTGACAGGAGAATTGCAGGTACAATGTGACAGATGCCTGGAATATTTCCCTTTGCCGGTTAATTTTTCAGGAAATCTGATGGTGAAATTCAGTGAAACTGAGAAGGAGCCGGACGAAGAAGTGCTGTTTCTTCATCCCGACGAGTACCAGCTTGATTTGCAGCACTATTTATATGAATGCCTGAGTTTAAGCATTCCCATTCGAAAGGTTCATCCGGATCTTCCGAACGGGGAACCGGGATGTGATCAGGAAATGCTTAGAAAACTGGATCAGTATTTAATTGAAGAATAGTCGTATAAAAGTAAAAGATATAACATTCAGGAAAGTGATAAACTTTACTGCATAAAACCAGAACATTATTTTTAACATAAATATTTAAAGCGATGCCTAATCCGAAACGTAAGCATTCGAAGCAGCGGAGAGATAAAAGAAGAACACATGATAAGGCCATTGTGCCTACATTGGGATCCTGTCAGAATTGCGGTGCTGCAATACAATATCATAGAGTTTGTCCTGAATGCGGATATTATAAAGGAAAGCCTGCGATTAAAAAAGAAGTTGCCGCTTAATCATATCCATTATTGATCGTTGGATCATGAGAATAGGTATCGATATTCTGGGTGGAGATTTTGCACCGGATGCAACCGTAAAGGGTGCAATTCTGGCCGCTAAAAGTTTACCTTCTGATGCTAAGCTGGTTTTGATTGGCGATGAAAATCGCATTCAGAGCATATGCAAAGAAGCGAACTTTGATTATGGCGTTTTTGATGTTGTTCACACCACCGAATTCATTGAAATGGGTGAACATCCTGCCAGGGCTTTTATGCAAAAAACCGATGCCAGTGTGGTAAAGGGTTTTAAATTACTCGCCCGCAAAGAAATTGATGCTTTTGCAAGTGCCGGTAATACCGGAGCTATGATGGTAGGAGCTATGCAGGTGATCAAATCAATCCCTGGCGTAATACGGCCTTGTATCGCTACGATGGTTCCCCGTCCTTTCGAAAAACAATCTCTTTTACTGGATGTAGGTTTAAATCCCGACTGTAACCAGGAGGAATTAAGCCAGTATGCTATTTTGGGAAGTATTTATGCCCGGTACGTCATGGGTATAACCAATCCCAAAGTTGGATTGCTGAGTATCGGTGAAGAAGAAGGTAAAGGAAACCTGGTTACCAAAGCAGCGCATCAGTTGATGAAAGACTCCCGTCTTTATGATTTTATAGGAAATATTGAAGGCAGTGACTTTTTTTCGAACAAGGCTGATGTCTTCGTATGCGACGGATTTGTCGGAAATATCATGCTAAAGGAGGCCGAAGCATTTTATACCATGATCCGCAAACGCAAAATTGTAGATGATTTTTTTGAAAGATTCAATTTTGAAAATTACGGAGGCACTCCCATATTGGGCATTAACGCTCCCGTATTGATTGCACATGGAGTATCCAACGATATTGCCATCAAAAACCTGATTTTTCATGCTGTTGATGTCATCAGCAGTAAATTATGCGAAAAAATTAAAGAAGCGTTTAAAGAATGTCCGGAATAAAAGCAGCAATTACAGGAGTTGGCGGTTACCTTCCGCCTTACGTTCTCAATAATGATGAGTTGAGCAAAATGGTGGATACCAGCGATGAATGGATCATGCAACGCATAGGTATCAAGGAAAGAAGAATTCTTAAAGAAGAAGGTAAAGCAACCTCTTTTTTAGGAACACAAGCCGTTAAAGAGCTACTCGAAAAAACCGGAACAGACCCGCTTGAGGTTCAGCTGCTGATATGCGCTACAATTACCCCTGACATGCACTTTCCATCCACTGCAAATCTGATTTGCTATCATGCAGGATTAACAAATGCATTTTGTTTTGACCTAAATGCAGCATGTTCGGGTTTTATTTTTTCTCTGGAAACCGGACGCAGATTTATTGAATCCGGAGCTTATAAAAAAGTGATTGTGGTTGGTGCAGATATGATGTCGGCCATCACTGATTACACGGATCGAACCACATGCCCGCTGTTTGGGGATGGTGCTGCTGCTGTGCTTCTGGAACCTTCAAAAGACGAAAACGGCATAATTGACTCCATGCTTGCCACTGATGGTTCGGGAACCACACATCTTTATATGTATGCCGGCGGATCGCTTCACCCACCTTCACATGAGACTGTTGATGCGCGCCAGCATTTTGTATACCAGGAAGGCCAGCCTGTTTTTAAAATGGCCGTATCCAAAATGGCTGATGTTTCCGTTGGAATTATGGAAAGAAACCATCTCAGTCACCACGACATTAAATACCTTGTACCCCATCAGGCCAATATGCGCATTATAGAAGCTACGGCCCGCCGTATGGAAATTAACAAGGATCAGGTGATCATTAATATTCAGAAATTCGGTAATACTACTGCCGCAACCATTCCCTTATGTCTATGGGACTATGAGAAAAAACTGAATAAAGGTGATAATTTGATTCTGGCTTCCTTTGGCGCCGGATATACCTGGGGCTCCATTTATCTGAAATGGGCATATAATCCCCGGTAGATAGTAATTGCCTATTTATTGGCATGACGAGCTGTTTACCGTTTACCTGATTACCGATTACCGATTACCGATTACCGATTACCGATTACCGATTACCGATTACCGATTATTCCCGTTTGTGTTTATCCAGAAAATAACATTTCAATGTAAATTTTAACATTGGTTTGTCTATCTTTGTTATGATGACCTTAAGGGGTTTCTCATGAACCGAAGATTTAAAATCCTGAGACGTATGTCTCAAAATATTTACACAAATGGCTAAAATTATTGAAACCGAAAACAACGTTATCAATCAGATTGGCGTTGGCACAGAAATTACAGGTGATGTTTCAACCAACAGTGATATTCGTTTCGACGGAGTGCTCACAGGCAATCTTAAAACCAAGGGAAAAGTAGTGATTGGTGAAACCGGTTCGGTTAAAGGTGAAATCAATTGTAAAAATTCTGTTTTGGAGGGTAAAGTAGAAGGTAAGATTACTGTTGCTGAATTACTCACACTGAAATCAACGTCCAGTTTAACCGGAGATATTACTACCAGAAGACTGGCTATTGAACCTGGAGCCAGGTTTTCGGGGAATTGCAACATGACAGATGAAACAAATTCCTATGCAGGAAAAGAAGCCGAAAAAACAGGAGAAGATATCAAAAAGCCTAAGTAATTACGCCAAATATTCGAATCTCGCCTTTCAAATGATCGCCGTCATATTGTTGGGCGTATTCGGAGGAATAAAACTGGATCAATGGCTTCACATGAAGTTCCCGGTATTTATTGTTGTGCTTTCACTTACGGGCACTGTTGTCGCAATTTATATTGGTATTAAGGATTTTTTAAAATGAAATAAAAGCACGATGAAAAAAACATTGACCGGATTGATTCTTATTACATTTTTTCTTTTTGCGACCGGGATGATCTTGTTTCGTACCATCTTTAAACCCTACTATTTTCAATTTTTTCCTTTTTTAATCCTCATCCTCTTTTTGGTGAACTCCGGATTCTTTTATTTTTTCCATCAGTCGCTTAGTAAACCTGCCAACACATTTATCAGGAGATTTATGGCATCCACAGGTATCAAACTGGTGATATATCTCATTCTCATCCTGTCATATATTCTCACAACTTCACAAACCGCGATCCCATTTTCTGTAACCCTTGCTATTTCGTATTTAATTTATACTGCATACGATCTTGCAATCATGCTTTCTCTCATAAAACACTATAAATAAATTAGGGTTTTCCCGGTCCATATTATCAAATGATTTCCTATATTTATGGCCACATTTTTTGGATATGTACAGTAAGATTTGTAAGGTTTTGATGATAACCTCCCTGCTCCTTTTCGGACAAGGATCTCATTTTATGCTTTCCGCGACGGAAAATCCACAACATGAAAATGCTGAAGCTTCACATGAACATGCTTCACATGAAGCAGAGTCTGAAGCTTTCAATCCCGGTGATTTCATGTTTGACCACATTAAGGACGCGCACGACTGGCATATACTTTCTACCAAAAGCAAGCATGTTTCCATTCCACTGCCCGTTATTGTATACAGCAAAAACAGCGGACTCTCTGTTTTTATGTCTTCGAAATTTAAACACGGACATGCAACATATAAGGGATTTCGTCTGGAAACTTCCGGTGAAAACAAGGGTAAAATCTTTGAAGCCGATGGCTCCATGCCGTTTGACATTTCCATCACCAAAAATGTGGCTGCCATGTTTTGCAGCATCATCCTTTTGCTCCTGATATTTCTTACGGTCGGAAAAAAATACCGTGAAAACCCTGTTTCAGCTCCAAGCGGTATACAATCGTTCATAGAGCCTGTGATCACTTTTTTACGTGATGATGTAATCAAACCTTCCATAGGTCCCAAATATGAGCGATATATGCCCTATTTGCTGACTGTTTTCTTTTTTATCTGGATTAACAACATGCTGGGTCTGATCCCCATTCCTCCGGGCGGAGCAAACCTTACCGGGAATATTGCAGTGACCATGGTCCTTGCCTTATTTACCTTTATCGTTACCACATTCAGCGGTAATAAAAATTACTGGCAGCATATCATCAACACACCAGGTGTGCCTGCATGGTTAAAACTGCCCCCCTTGCCTATTATTCCGCTGGTAGAAATTATCGGAATTTTTACAAAACCTTTTGTGCTGATGGTGCGACTTTTCGCAAACATCACTGCCGGGCATATTATTGCTCTTGGCTTCATCAGCCTTATTTACATTTTCGGTGAAATGTCGCATGGTCTGGCATATGGTGTTTCCATTGTATCGATTGCGTTTAACGTGTTTATGATGTTTCTGGAACTCCTGGTAGCATTTATCCAGGCTTTTGTCTTCACATTCCTGTCTGCAATATATTTCGGACTGGCCGTTGAAGAGCATCACCATGAAGCACCTGAGCACGCTTAAGATATTTGTTTTACTAATTTTAATTATTGTACTATGTTGAATACTATTTTACAAGTTGCTGCCGGGATGACAGTAGGTGCCGGTCTTGCAAAGCTTGGTGGTGCCATTGGTGCAGGCTTAGCTGCTCTTGGTGCTGGTTTCGGTATTGGTCGTATTGGTGGCAGTGCAATGGAAGCTATTGCACGTCAACCTGAAGCATCAGGTGATATTCGCGCCAATATGATTGTTGCTGCAGCTCTGATTGAAGGTGTTGCTCTTTTCGGAGTTATCATCAGCCTTCTTGCTGTTGTACTTTAAAAAGATCCGGGAAACTGTACGATTGGTATGTTTCCCGGCTATTTTAACCTATTAAAAAAAAGAACATGGATTTGCTTATTCCTGAATTCGGGACGATTATATGGTCATTCATTGGTTTCCTGATCACTTTTCTGATCCTGGCAAAATTTGCCTGGAAACCACTGTTGAAAGGATTGAAAGAGCGGGATAATTCCATTGCCCAGGCTTTACAAGCTGCCGAGGCTGCCAAAAAAGATGTTTCACAGCTTCATACTGAAAATGAACGTTTACTGGCAGAAGCAAAAATCGAGCGGGACAAGATTCTTCAGGAAGCCCGTGAAATTAAGGAATCATTGATTAATGATGCCCGTGAACAAGCAAAAAAAGAAGGTCATAAACTCATTGAAGATGCCCGTATGGCTATAAAAAATGAAAGGTCTGCCGCCATTCAGGACATCAAAAAAATGGTTGCTGAATTGTCGGTTTCCATTTCAGAAAAAATACTGAAACAGGAATTGTCAGATACTGACAAACAGAAAGCGATTATTGATAAGTCGATTGAAGAGGCAAAGCTTAACTGATCTGTTCCCATAAGATGAACGAAGGCAAAATTACCGTAAGATATGCCAAGGCATTGTTTGCACTGGCCAAAGAACAAAATTCGCTGGATGCGATGAAGCAGGATATGACATTGCTTTATCAGTGCATCGGTGAAATTCCCGAATTGCAGTACGTCATCCAAAGTCCCGTAATTAAAGTATCCGAAAAGATCAAACTTTTTCAGGAAACCTTTAAAACTTCATTGAATCCGCTTACTTTGCAATTTATTCAACTTGTATTGCAAAGCCGAAGGGAAGAACATCTCCGGGATATTTCCCGTTATGCTCTGGACTTGTTGAAAACTGAAAACGGAATTAAGCTTGCTGAACTTGTAACAGCAACACCGCTTTCAGATTCATTAAGGAAATCGATTGTGCAATTTATTGAAAAGAGATTTAGTACACAAGTTGAAATTACTGAAACTGTTGACGAAAATCTCATCGGAGGTTTTGTGCTCCGCGTTGGAGATCAGCAGATTGATGCCAGCATTTCGAGTAAGCTGGCTCAGATTAAACAGTCATTAACCAATTCACATTCCTGAAAATATTAAATTTTATAAAAAATGTCGGCGCTTAAACCATCAGAAGTATCAAAGGTTTTAAAACAGCAATTGCAGGGAATTGATACCAGAGCCCAGCTTGATGAAATAGGAACAGTATTGCAGGTGGGCGATGGCATTGCCAGAATTTATGGCATGTCCAATGTTTGTTCCAATGAACTGATTGAATTTGATTCAGGAGTTCGTGGTATCGTGCTGAACCTTGAAGAGGATAATGTCGGAGCTGTATTATTAGGAGATACCGACAAAATTAAGGAGGGAGACACCGTTAAACGTACCGGACGTATTGCTTCCATAAATGTAAGTGAGGGCATGCTCGGACGCATTATCAATACGATGGGTGAACCCATTGATGGTAAAGGCCCCATTGAAGGGAAAACATACGAAATGCCTTTTGAAAGAAAGGCTCCCGGTGTTATCTTCCGTCGTCCTGTAAACGAGCCCCTTCAAACCGGTATTAAAGCTATTGATGCAATGATTCCGATCGGCCGCGGACAACGTGAGCTGATTATTGGCGACCGCCAGACCGGTAAATCGTCCATTGCCATCGACACCATCATCAACCAGAAAGAATTTTTTGATCGTGGCGAACCGGTATATTGCATTTATGTAGCTATCGGACAAAAAGGATCTACCGTTGCCAATATTGCAAAAACACTGGAAGCATATGGTGCAATGCCCTATACAGTCATTGTTACCGCTACAGCTTCTGATCCTGCTGCATTGCAGTTTTATGCACCTTTTGCAGGTTGCGCCATCGGTGAATATTTCAGAGATACCGGCCGTGCTGCCCTGATTATCTATGACGACCTCTCAAAACAGGCTGTATCATACCGTGAAGTTTCACTGCTTCTGCGCAGACCTCCCGGACGTGAAGCTTATCCTGGTGACGTATTTTACCTGCATTCACGTTTGCTTGAACGTGCGGCTAAAATCATTAACAATGATGACATTGCTGCCAATATGAACGACCTCCCCGAGTCTATTAAACCGGTTATTAAAGGAGGCGGATCGCTTACTGCATTGCCCATTATTGAAACTCAGGCAGGTGACGTATCAGCTTACATTCCTACAAACGTAATTTCCATCACCGATGGTCAGATTTTCCTTGAGACCAACCTTTTCAATGCCGGTGTTCGTCCCGCTATTAACGTTGGTATTTCTGTATCACGTGTTGGTGGTTCGGCCCAGATTAAATCTATGAAAAGAGTAGCCGGAACTTTGAAACTCGACCAGGCTCAGTATCGTGAACTGGAAGCTTTCTCAAAATTCGGTTCTGACCTCGATGCTGCCACGCTTTCCATACTTGACAAAGGTTCAAAGAACGTTGAGATTCTGAAACAACCCCTTCACGTTCCTTTCTCTGTTGAAAAACAGATTGCGGTTATTTACTGCGGAACACGTGGTTTGCTGGCTGAACTGCCCATTGAAAAAATCAGGGAGTTTGAAACAGAATACCTGAATCTGCTCGAACTTAAGCACAAAAATGTTCTGAATGCCTTGAAAGAAGGTAAACTGAACGATGAAGTGGAGAAAACAATGACCGACGTTGCCAGGGAAATTGTAGACAGATTGAAGTAGTTGGATTTTGAACTAAAATTATGGCTAACCTCAAAGAAATACGGATTCGGCTGAATTCTGTGAAGTCAACACGGCAGATTACCAGTGCTATGAAGATGGTATCTGCCGCAAAACTTCGAAAAGCGCAAGACGCAATACTCCAGTTGAGGCCGTTTTATACAAAACTTCATGAAGTGATCACGCGTGTAAGTGTTAGTTTAGGAGAGGATCATGAAAATGTATTCTCCCGTAACACCGATACAGGAAGGGTTCTTCTTGTGATGATCACATCAAACCGCGGCTTGTGCGGTGCTTTTAATACCAATGTGGTTAAAAGAACTTTGCAGTGTATTACTGAACAATATGCTGATGCATATAAAGCCGGGAAGTTGGATATCATAGCCATAGGCAAAAAAGGTGCCGACCAGCTGCGCGCAAAAAATTATAAAGTTGCCGCTTCACATCATCACCTCTTTGACAAACTCAATTTTGAACAAGCAACACAATTGGCCGATCAAATCATCAATGATTTCGTCCAGGGAAAATATGGGATTATTAAACTCATCTACAATCAGTTTAAAAATGCTGCCTTGCAGGAACTCTCTGAAGAGTTTATGCTGCCTGTTTTACCTGATACAACGCTTGTTGACAAATATGAACCTGCTCCTGATTACATTTACGAGCCCTCTGAGGAAGAAATTCTGAACCAAATGATTCCATATAGCCTGCGGGTACAGTTCTACCGGGCATTACTCGAATCAAACGCTGCCGAACATGGCGCCAGAATGACTGCCATGCATAAAGCAACCGACAATGCCACAGAACTCATCCGTGATCTGGAACTCACATACAATAAAGCCCGCCAGGCTGCTATTACAAATGAAATTCTGGAAATCGTCGGGGGAGCCAACGCACTGCAGGAGTAATTATTTGTTGATCTGTTGATGTGTTGATTTATTGATTGGAAATACAAATTATTGGTTGATAGGTTGATTTATCTGTCGCAGCATCCAGCATCATCCTTACCGATTGCCGATTACTGATTACTGATTACTGATTCATTAACACTTTAGTTCTCAGGACTTTTATTTGCATTTTTGCCACCCTTCGCAGATATATTTGTTTTTTGTTTGATTGATGGATTGGTTGATTTGAAATCCGGTGGAATTGGCCAGATATATCATCCTGATTTATAACACGCTTATTACCAGGCATTCTGATTGCTAAATATATGCCATTCGCAGATTTATTTGTTGATTGGTTGATTGATCGATTTATATTTAGACACATGAATCCCGTCCCTAAAGATCATTCCATTCATAATTCATAATTACTAGTGATGCGTTTAATTTTCTTTAAGATAAATCATATTGTTGTTTGACATTTTGATTGACTTAGTGCTCAATCCGCAGATCCATAAAGGTGTAAATGATAGTTTACAAACCGATTTTACTGTATTGCTACTTTTTTGCCCGGAGGGCATCAGGTATTGCAGAATTAAGCATGATTGTTAACCCATACCGCGGAGCGGTTATTGTTTTATTTTGGCTTTAATGGCACCAAACAATAACCGCTCCGCGGTAAACAATTTCTATCTAATAATATTTCTACAATACCAAAACCGCTCCGCGGTAAAAGAAAAGTCAATGATAAAATGGAGTACATTCCATTCAAATCAAAAAATCAAAGAACGCTTTTATCATACTTAATATCTATATATTACGATACTTTTTTAAAAATTAACGCATCACTAGTAATTCCTAATTCATAATTATCTTCTACGCTTGTAACTTTTTCCTTCCTCAGGCGTCTTATTTTTGAATCCGGAAAAAATGACTATTGCAGAATACAACAAGAGTATTGACGATTATTCAGACAGGATATTCCGCTTTATTCTTAAAAACCTTAAAAACGAGGAGAAAGCACGGGATGTCGTACAGGATACTTATGAAAAGTTGTGGCTTAAAATTGCTGATGTTACAGCATCAAAAGTAAGGTCGTACTTATTCACTGCAGCCTATCATACGATGATTGACATGATCCGCAAAGAGGGACGGAATACACGGTTTGAATCTGAAAATTATGATATGCCTGCTGAAAGTATGAGTTATTCCGGACTTAATGAAATACTGAATGAAGCCATTTCCCGGCTTCCCGAGGATCAGCGAAGTGTAATCATGCTGAGAGATTATGAGGGCTACGCCTATGATGAAATCGCGTCAATCACCGGCCTTAGTGAATCGCAGGTTAAAGTATATATATTTCGGGGGCGTATGTTCCTCAGAAATTATATAGGGAGCATTGAATCTGTCATTTAATCTATAAGAGATGAAGATTAACCACTCCAATATTGAAGCCTATCTGCTGGATTATCTCGAGGGAAATCTCAATCCAATGCTTACAGCCGAACTAATGGTTTTTCTGACAGAGCATCCGGAATATGAAAAATCCATGCCCTCGCTTGACTTTTTGTTGCCCGTGGCAGAAAATGCAAAATATGCTGACAAGGAAAGTCTCAAAAAAAACTTAAATGACATTCCTGAAATCAATCCCCGTAATTTTGAGGAATTCTGCATTGCATATTCAGAAAAATTGCTGCAGCAATCCGATATCATCCGGCTGTTCAGATATATCGGCAACGATCCGGAAAAGCACAACATCCTTCACCTCTATTCCACATTAAAAGTAACTCCGGATGAGCAAATTGTTTATCAGCAGAAATCCCTGTTGAAAAAACCGGTTCCTTTTGCCATAAGCAAAAAGCACTTGTATTATGCATTAAGCCTTGCAGCCTTAATAGTTCTGATTTTTCTGATTTCTATACGCCATAATACATCAAATGTTCATCCAATTTCAGAGCTTACCATTCAGGAATCTTTTCCAGCCAACTCCCATACCGAAAATACCCAGACCTTAAAAATTGAAAAACAGGCAGCGTCCGATCGTTCACAAACCCTTGCGCCGGTATCTTCTGCTTCTGAAATACAGGGAGCAATTGAAACACCTGTGGAACATAATACATCCGCGCGTGAACTCCCGGCGATGAAATCACTGAATCCTATAGCCATCAATTCAATACCTCCTCCTGATAACGAATTCCCTTTATCTTATCCTGTTTTAAGTCCAATAAATCATAAAAAAGATCAACCTGCCAATTCTGATTCAGAAGGGTTGATCAGTTCGCTGATTGCACGCGTGGATATCTGGAAAACCGCTAAAACAGCAATTGAAGGATTTAATCAACTCACCGAATCCCAATTGTCCATAAGCAAAATATATGATGAAAACGGTCGCGCCAGCATGCTTGTAAGCACTGAAAGCTATTCCATAGAAAGTTTCGCTAAAAAATAGTGGATCTGTAACTTTCTCCTTTCCTGAAACGTCCGACTATAAAACAAATATTGCTATGAAAAAGATATACATATTGGTTTTGGTTGCGCTATTCTCGTGGTCCGCTTTTGGTCAGGAAGAGTTGGATTCATTGAAACGCATCATGGGGAATGAAACTTCTGTCCAGGAAGAAAGCACGAATAATGATCAGGTTCTGCCACCTCCTCCTCCCCCTCCTCCTGCTCCCTTTTCGCCTTCATCTCCGGTAATTGTAGATGATGAAGGTGATGAGGTAAATGTAAAGCTAATGGATAAACGGGTAGTCTCTGTGGTAGAAAGCGGAGACTCAACCACGGTTAAAGTAGGTGAAAAAGGCGTCATTCAGGTAATTGATCATCCAGATTCCACCAGCATCCGGGTAGGAGAAAAAGAAATACGGATTGTGGAACGGGATGATGATACGGATGTTACGTTTGGCGATGTGGAAGATCATAATGATGATATTAAGATTGTCAACAAAAAATTCCGTGGCCATTGGGCTGGTGTTGAATGGGGTATCAATAACTTCGTAGACAATAACAATTCCATCTCCCGTGAAGGAGAAAATTGGTTCATGGATTTAAATACCGGCCGGTCATGGGCTTTTAACCTGAACTTTTTCCAATACAGCCTCGGTTTTGGTACTTCTCATTTAGGCCTGTTAACAGGATTGGGGTTGGAATACAACAACTATTTCTTTGACAATGATGTTTCTATTGTAGAAGTAAATGATATGGTTGTTGTGGATTCTCTGGAAGGGAATGTTTCAAAAACAAAACTTACAAGTACCTTCCTGCGCATACCTCTAATTTTTGAGGTGCAATTTCCCAATACCATACGTGCCAAACGTGTTTTTATTTCTGCAGGAATTGTTGCAGGACTAAAACTGGGGTCTCATACAAAGGTGGTGTATAAAGGGGATAACGGAAAAAATAAAGATAAAAACAATGATGATTTCAACATCAATCCGTTCCGTTATGGATTAACGGCCCGAATGGGATTTGGAAATATGTGTGTATTCGGTGATTACTATTTCACAACAGAGTTTGTTAACGATAAAGGTCCTGAATTGCATCCTTTTACAATCGGATTGGCATTAAACTTTTAAACAAATCCTTTTTAATTTATAGCAGGAGATCGTAACCGGTCTCCTGTTTTTTTTTATAATTCCATGCGGTTTTTAACAGCATGTCAATAACTTTTTCTCAAACAGGTATCGCTTTATGGTATAAATAACTACTTTGGATAGATGATGAAAACCTATGTGGCAGCATGAATAACTCTATTAAATACAGGCTTTTAACCTGGTTTATTGCATGTATGCTACTTACTGCCGGATTATGGATTCCGGCAAACCTGATTTTTAACTTTCAGGAGAAAAAAGTAACACAAGTTGGCTCGCAAATCAATGCCTTGCATTTTGACTTTTTGCGGGATGAGAAAGCCATAAACGACTTTCTCAAGTACCATGATGCCGATACTTTCTTTATAAAGGGACAAAACCCTGCGCTTTTAGCACACAATCAATTCAGCACACAAATTCATTCGGGAATTTCGGATCTCAGCCAATCAAAACATTTATCTTCCTTTGGGATACAGAAAGATCTTATCGATTTGGAGGCAGGAATTGACCGTTATAATGTGCTGTTTGACAGCCTGCTGTATCTGGTTTACAAAAGAGGTTATGATCAGTTTGGACTTGAAGGAGAGCATTCAGATTATACTTCCCGGATTGAGAATACTGCAGGTTTTTCGATGCAGCATATTTATGAACTGAAGAAGATCGAGTCCGGTTATTTTTCAGGTAAAAACATAAATGCTGTTGCGGATTTCAAAGAACAGATTGCATCATTAAATGCAACCGTCAACAACAACAAAAATCTTTCTTCACTCCAAAAGGCCCATTCTTCAGAGCTTTTGAAAAATTACGCTCAATCGTTTCTTCGTCTTGTTGCTGTTGATGAACAAACAGGGATCTTGAAAAACAAAGCTTTAAGTGCCTCTCTGAATGATGTAGCAAAAATCATAGAAAACAAATTTTCGGATATCTCGGCCAAAACAATGAATAACCAGCAGGCCCTGATGAGCCGGCTCAAATTATTCTATGGCCTTTCAATTATTTTGATTTTGGCGATGGCCGTCGCATTTAGTTATTATGCATCAAGGCGTATTGTTCGGGATCTGGAATCCCTGGCGCGTTATATTTCTTCCTTGTCTGATAAAAAGATTGAGCATCCATTTGATCTTACCCATTCCTCCCTGGAAATCCGTCAGATATATGAAGAATTCCAGAACCTCGTATCTCAGGGAAAAATCTGGGAAATGCAGCGTGATAATGCCATTCAGTTTGCAGATGATAATCAGCAACGGTACCAGGAATTGTCGGATATGCTGCCACAAAGTGTTTTTGAAACCGATGCATACGGGAATTATACTTATGTAAATAAGGCATGGTACCAGTCGTTTGGATACGAACCCCGTGAATTGGCTGAAGGACTTAACCTAATCGAAACGCTGATTTCAGAATCATGTGAGGAAGATATTCTGGGAATACAAAAAATCGAAAATTCCAATTTTACAGCGATACGAAAAAACGGAACGAAATTTCCCGCTTCTGTATATACCGATAACATCATTAAAAACGGCAAGATTGCGGGTAGAAGAGGGATCATTATTGATATCACCGACCGTATTAACTATATCAGATCGCTGCAACAGGAAACCAATAAGGCAAAAACATCGGATGAGCTTAAGTCCTCCTTTTTGGCAAATATGTCGCACGAAATCCGTACTCCGATGAATTCAATTATCGGATTTTCAAATTTGCTGGCATCCGAGCAGGTACCCGATGTTCAAAAGAAAGATTTTACGCAATATATTCAAACCAGCAGCGAGATTTTACTCAATCTGGTGGATGATATCATTGACATTGCTAAAATTGAAGCAGGAGAGCTTAAAATCGTTAAAAAGGACTGTGATTTATTTAGCCTGGGCAATGAATTACTCACCACTTCACTTGAAACCAAAAAGAAGTTTAATAAAAATGACATTGAACTGCTTTTTAAAGCAGATCCTGCCCTGAAAGATGCACATATTAAAACCGATCCTTTCCGGCTTCGTCAGGTATTGGTAAATCTGATCAACAATGCCATCAAATTTACAGATAGTGGTTCAGTTGAATTTGGTTATACCCTTCAGGATGATTCAAATATAGAATTCTATGTAAAAGATACCGGGCCCGGTTTAACCCGTGAAGAGCTGGACATGATTTTTGAAAGGTTCAAGCGTGCGCGCAGGTCTGAAGAAAAGAATATTGTAGGAACGGGTCTGGGACTGGCCATTGCTAAAAACCTGGTTCAGTTGCTGGGCGGAGAGATGTGGGTTGACTCTGCTGCCAATGTAGGAACAACCTTCTTATTTACCATTCCATTCTTAAGAATTACGCAGCAACCTTCAGACCAGACTCCCAAATCTCAGGAATCCGAATTTAACTGGAAGGGTAAAACGCTGCTTATCGTAGAAGATGATGAAAACAGCTTCAGGTATTTGAAAGAAATTCTGAGAAAGACTGAAGTTGAAATTCTTCATGCACATGACGGGATAAGCGCCGTGGATATGGTTAAGGAATATGACTCCATTGATCTCATCATCATGGATATCCGGCTCCCACATATGGATGGGATTGAAGCTACACGGCTCATCAAAAAAATTGACAGCCGCATTCCGGTCATAGCACAAACCGCTTATGCTATGGCTGGAGATAAGGAAAAGATGCAAATGGCAGGATGCGATGATTATGTTTCCAAACCTTTGAATCCGAAGCGTATCTTATCTGCCATCCATCACTTTCTGATTCAAAAACCTGTTTTGAAAAAACAACCGGACCATTCATCGGCAAAACCTCATATTATTTCCAATTAAATTCCACATTCAATTTAATTTCAGGTTACTTTTGCGGGAATCGTAATAAATTCGCCGGAATACAGTTAATATGAACATATTTTGACTGATTTTTCTAATTAAAATGAACATGGTCAAAAAGATCATAAAATGGACTTCCTTCTTTTTAGCCGGTATACTCGTGCTACTCATAGCTGCTTCTATCATTGTTTCTTCCATTTTTGAAAAAAAAATAAATAGGTATTTAAAGAATTACCTGGATGCCCACCTGCTTACCGAAATTTCCATGACTGATATGAAATTTCGGCTTTTTAAGGGATTTCCAAACGGTACCATTGAGATTTCAGATGCTGTGATCTTGTCCGGCAGAAATTTTTCCCCGGCAGATTTCAGGAATTCATATGCCGATACTTTATTGTATGCGAACAAGCTCTTTTTGCAGTTTGATCTGATGCGGATGATAAAAAAGGACTATGCATTAAAGAAAATAGAAATCTCAAAGGGCTTCCTCAACGTTCTTTATGACAAAAAAAAGCGCCATAACCTGGATATCTGGAAATCATCGGGTGGTTCTTCCGCATATTCCGTTCAGCTTAAAAGCCTTCTTATAAAGGATTGCAGGATACAGATCCAGTACTTGTCTGAAGCTTTTATATTTAACGGCTTTTCTAACCGGATGCATTTTAAAGGGGATCTTACCAACGGCATACTCTCGGGACAAATAAAAGGGAATCCTTACCTGAAGAACGTTCGCTCAAAAAACCGCCTGCTCGCAAATCAGGTCCGACTTAATCTGGCCCTGAATTTAGTTTACAGTAAAGAAAAGTTGAATATTTCTGATTGCAAATTCAGCTATAATAAAGCCTCCGGAACACTTGACCTGAATATTGAAAATAAGCCCACTCAGTCAATTGATCTTACCATCCATATGCCATCTGCGGGATTAGATGAAATCATGTCTGCGATTCCCAGTTCAACCCCACTCAACACGGGTAAATATTCTTTTAGTGGCAAGGGAAAGTTCTTTATTGTTGTCAAGGGCTCCCTGACCAACCGGAATCATTTGCTGGTTAAATCAGGCTTTGAACTTACCCGGTGTGCCATTAAAAACAACCATTCCCGGGTAGCCCTCACTGATATAAATCTCAAAGGAACCGTTTCCGGAACCCAACGCAATAATTTCAGGCTGGAGCTTGATTCTGTATACGCCCGCCTTGGGAAAGGATTTTTGCACGGCGTATTTTCTTTAAACAATCTGGATGCCCAAAATTTTCGTTCGCGCATTGAAGCCAATCTGGATCTTAAAGCTGTTAAAAATTTTATACAACTCGATTCAATTAATGAATTGAAAGGTAGCCTTATATCTGACATAATCATCTCTGGTTCGCTCAAAGATTTTTCGGATTCCACTTTGAGGACGCTTCACATGATCGAGCAGGGATCCTTTATTTTTAAGGATGCCTCTGTATCATTCAAAAACATTCCGGTTCAGATTGACCGTATTCATGGAAAAGCCAAATGGTCGGAATCTGTTTCGATTGACAGTCTTTCGCTTCGTGTAAATGAGACGGAAATACTGGCAGATGGAACCATCACGAATCTGGACGCATATCTGAACAAAAGCGGTTATCTTAAAGCTAATCTTAACTTAAGTACTGATATATTAAATATTTCCAAATATTTAAATAACCCTTCAAGCAGTAAGTCAAGATCAGGATATAAAAGTTTGTCGATTATTCCTCCCGGGATTTCAATTTCTGCAAAAATTACGGCAAACCAATTCATTGCTGAAAATTTTGAAGCACAGAATTGCCTGTTGAACCTGTCGTCGATAAGGGATTCTCTGTATGTCAAATCTTTTTATCTTAAATTTCCGAATGGTTCCATTCAGGGGCAGGGATTACTTACAATCAATCCGGGTCATATTATTGCGTTTGCCTGCAAGGCTGAGCCTTCAAAAATAAATATCCAGCAGTTGTTTTATGCTTTTAACAATTTCTCACAGCAATTTATTCTTGACAAGAATTTAAAAGGATTGCTGGATGGAAATATCCAATTTTATGCACAATGGGATTCAACTTTAAAATTAATTCCTGCTTCCATGAATGTTCAGGGAAATTTTAAAATTTCCAACGGGGAATTGGTTCAGTTTGATCCCATGCTGAAACTATCAAAATATATCAATGTAGAAGAGCTCCGGCATATTCGCTTTAAGACCCTTGTGAATACCATTTCAATCAGCAATCGTACCATCAGTATTCCTGAAATGGATATTAATTCCACTGCTTTTAACATAAAAGTTTCTGGTACACATAATTTCGACAATCACTTTGAATATCATTTAAAGGTACTGCTCTCTGAAGTACTGTTTAACAAAGCCCGGAAAAAGAAAAAGGATTTTGATGAATTTATGGTGGAAGATAACAAAAGTGAACAGGCTGCAATTCCTTTGATATTTGCCGGAACACCCGATAATAATACCGTCAAATTGGATAAGCGGAGGGTTCTGAATTTAGGCGGAAATAAATCGAAAGAGAATGTACCTGCCGTTAAAACGAACCCCGGTGAATTTACCTTTGAGGATGAAACGCCGGAAAAACCCGCTGAATCCACTAAAACGCAGACCAAAAGCAATGCTTCTGATTTTAAAATTGAATGGGAAGACGAATAAAACCATGTTAAATAAGCATGTATAAAAACAAGCGCCGTTGGCAGTTTCTGCTTTTTGTTGCAGCTGTTCTTACAGGATTGGCATCATTGATCTATACAAACCGTCTTGTAAAAAACATGGCGCGCCAGGAGCAATTAAAGGCGGGTATGCTGGCACATGCATGGTCGCAAATTATCAATGCACCGGCTGAGGATACACATCTCGACTTTTACGCCGGAGTTATTGAAGATAACGAAACCATCCCTGTAATTGTAACGGATTCCCAAAATCAGATTATCATGACGCGGAATCTCGATTCTAAACGTGTGAATAATTTAAAGTACCTGCAAAAACAATTACAGCGGATGAAAGAAAATGCTGAACCTGTAATTATTCCTCTACCTCCATCTGACAGGCAATATTTGTATTTTAACAAGTCCATTCTTCTTACAAGATTGCAATACTACCCATACGTTCAATTAGGCATTGTACTGCTGTTCATTCTTGTTGCTTACCTGGCTTTTAATACTTCCCGTAAGTTCGAACAAAATCAGCTTTGGGTTGGACTTTCTAAAGAAACTGCGCATCAACTCGGAACGCCGATATCTTCGTTAATGGCCTGGCTGGAAATGATGAAAATGAAAAACGGAGATCAAGAAATGGTTAGCGAGTTGGAAAAAGACGTAACCCGCCTGGAAAAGATTACAGAGCGTTTTTCTAAAATCGGATCCAAACCCGATTTGATCCCGCAGGATATAGTTCCGGTAATCCAGGCAGCAATTCATTATATCAAAAGCCGCTCTTCAGATAAGGTAAAGTTTTCTTTAAATCTATCAAGTGAACAATTAATTGTTCCGCTTAATGCTGCTCTTTTTGAATGGGTTATAGAAAACCTATGCAAGAATGCCATTGATGCGATTCAGGGCAGCGGATCCATTGAAATAAATCTGGGTGCAACAACGCAGAATATCACTCTTGATATTGCAGATACCGGGAAAGGCATTCCTAAATCGATGTTTTCTGACATTTTTAAACCCGGGTATACAACCAAGAAAAAAGGTTGGGGACTTGGACTTTCTTTGGTAAAACGGATAATTGAAGAATACCATGAGGGGAAAATTTTTGTATCACAATCTGAACTCAACAAAGGCACTGTGTTCAGGATTATCCTTAACCGGCTATGAAAAACACCCTGTCCAAACATGAGCGGCTCGCTTCCCGAAGTCGTATTGAGGAATTGTTTTCCAATGGTCAAAGCTTCTGCATCTATCCTTTCAGAATTATATATTATTATTCTCTATGTGAATCCCCTGGGGTCCGGATTCTTTTTTCAGTACCCAAGAAAAAATTCAAGAAAGCAGTAGAACGGAACCGGATTAAAAGGCTTTGCCGGGAGTCATACCGCGTTCAAAAGCAAGGATTGCTGGAAAAAAACCTTTATTTTTCGTTTTGTTTAAATGTAGGGGTTATTTATACAGGTAATCAGGCTGATATATCACTTGAGGATATTAAAACTGCCATGGAACAAGTACTTAACCGGCTGATAAATATAACAGTTGCTAGAGAATCGAAGCCTGAATGTTTATGACAAATTCTGAAAACAAGGACTGATTCTTTGTTGCTCCAATTCTGATTCCTGCAGAAACAGGAAATACAATTCGAAAGGCATGAAAATCTGCCAGCACTTCCGTTCCATATGAGTATATTGAACCATTATATGAGGTTGACCCTTTTCTGTATGGGCCTCTTAAATCTTTAGCATAGAGCAAGTCATAAAAGGCATTTGCGCGTAATCTTTTTATATAAATAACAGGGCCCAAACCCCAGTCGGGATAGGCAAACGGAAAAGAATAATTCAGGCTGATTTCTTTAATTTCCCTGGAGACGGCACTCGTATAGCCCCGGGGGAAATCAATCCGGTTGAAAGGAAGATAATAATTCTCAGGATTCTGCAATTGATAGCCCCCACGGATGATGAAATTCTGATGCCTCATGATACCCGGGAAGTATAAGCTGCCTTTTAAGGAAAACATATCTCCAAACAAACCAATATCTGCCAATGAACGTGTATAGGCTCCAGCAATACTCTGGCCCCACCTTGGGTATATATCTCTTGGTGCAGCTCTATGAAAGTTACTGGCATGAAGTTTCAAATGGTAAAATGCAATTCCTTTATGAATGCTGCCATCTGTTTCATAAAATATGGACGACCATTCATATTCCAGTTCTGGTCTTACCGACGTATAAGATTTACCGTGTTGAAAAAGCCATGGGATATATGACCGCAATATGAATTCATTATATGTCGATTGGTGAATATTTACTTCGCCGGAATTTCCAAGAAACATTTGAGGTCCGTCGATCTGTCCTTCAAATTCTACTATCGGGTACCAACCCCGCCATTGAAACGATGGTTTTATGATATGATATCCATCATCAAAACCATAACCTATACTTGAAATAAGTGTATTTAATTCATTTTGTGAGAATATTGTAAGTCCAGGTAAAATTGATATTTCAGTAGGATCATCCAATAGTGCTCCCATATCGGTATAAAACGGCAGCCATGAGTGAATTCGCAAAAGTCTGAGTTTTGAATGACGCTTTTCAGGATAACTCTTAAATACGCCGGTGTCTTCCATAATATGTGTCACAGGAGGCCCAGGCAAGTGAACCGAATCATCGCTCCATCTGGTCCATTGCGTACTATCAAGCATTGTTTGCTTGATCTGGGAACCATTGCTGCTATATTCGCTAAATAAGAGCATTTCCCCGCTTGCAGAAGGATAAAATGCCCCCTGAGCAGAACGGGTAACCTGCCTGATCATTGTAGGGTCGCTGAGTGAAACCGAATAAATATTCTCAATACCGCTTCGGGATGATCTGAAAAGTATATTCCCTTTATAATGTATAGGTTTTGATATGTTATCGTAAGTATAAGGTAAGATAACTTTTGAGGTTCCTGATGTCAAATTTAGGATTTCGAGCTGTTTTCCGAAAGTTCCGACAGAAATATAGGCAATCTCATTTTCATTGATCCATTCCGGAGTGATTACAGCTTCTGAAGATAAAGGGTATTGACCGATCCGTTTTCCTGTAAATGCATCAAGGATGGTGATAGAATGCGCCATTTTCAAATCGATCTCCACAACAGCAATGGTATGGCCATCAGGAGAAAAATCGGGGCTGAAATATCTGGATCGATGCGTCAGGTTCCTGATTTTTCCTGAATGAACATCCCATATTCTGATAACCGAATAACTGCGGGATTGCCACCTGGGATCCGTTACAATCTCGTCCCAGACAACAAGGTTCTTAAAAACACTGGATTTTATCTTTCCGGCATAGCCGGTAGGTTTTAACTTTAAAATATTTCCGGTGGAATCCATGAGGACCATACTTCCGGCATCAGATAAACCATATCGCATACAAACGATTTGATTCTCAGCAATCTGATGTGGAAGAATATATTGCGTATAAGTGCGATTTATAGGGGAAATGCTTTTATAATCAGTATAGGTAGAATGCTCTATATCGTTGATATATAAATTCTTTAGAGCATCTAATGTTTGCATATAGAACTTACTTTTTGTTAGACCCGTTTTCTTTTTCAAGTTGACTGTTACAGGAGAAAAAAGAAAGGGATATTTGCCCGCTGTCTTAAAGGTATTTTGCCAAATGTTATTATAGGCCCTTTGTCCATGTGAGGCCAGCTGGTAACCATACAAATAATGATCGGGCACAAAATCCCTGTAAGAACCGAACATGAATTTGTTGTAACTGTAATAAGAATTCTCTTTCAAAAGAAGCGCACGTAAAGGCATTGAAAAAGATGGCAATCTGCCACGTCCGGAGTTTGAAAAAGCAGTCTCTGCATACACTGCATCCCCTTCATAAAGCCACTGTGGAATTTCTGCCGAGACCAATCCCGGACCGATTTGTCCGGTTAATATTTTTAGCCCTCGGGTAAACCCGGTATTGAGCATATTCAATTGAACCGTATGCCTTGTCTCATGGACCGCCAGTTGATTCAGCCAATTCTCCGACCAGGAATCCTGGGGTGGAGTTAAAACCAGCTCCATACGCCATGGAGCCCAGGTAACATATCCATTGGATATCACAGAACTATTGTGTAGAATTACGGGTATTTTTTTCTGATGAACCGGATTTAAATCAGAAACGCATAACGGGTAATAGAACTCCAGAAGATTCGCCATCCGCTCTGCCTGATTTGTATTCTCGCGCGGATAAATTACCTTAAAGTGCGGCGTCTGGATGCTATTCCATTTTATAGAAAAGGGAGGCTCGCCTGTAGAATAAAACTGTGCTGAAACTTTTACGTAGAATAGAAAATAAAATGCGAGTCCGAATAGTTTTTTCATAAATCCGATGAATTGATTCAAAAATAAGTATTTTGATATATTCAACTGTTTTTTTTCGAGTTCAGATGAGTGCATTTTATTATTTTTGTCATAACAAATGAAAAAGAGTTTTGCGCAGGTTTTTTACAGACAATGTTAACAGCATCCTCGGGGCAATAAGTTTGCATCTGATGATCATAATTGCTTTTCTAGGATTTAAGCTTGGTGAAATGGGCGAAGTTCAGAAAGAGCAAATTCTTATTGAATTTAATGAAGAGATTCTTCCCGAGGAAACGGAAAATAAACCGGCAGAATTATCTGGCGAAGCAATTGGTGAACCACTTCAGTTGGATCAGCGCACATTACATAACATTGCTTCCAATGTTGCCTCTAAACTTGAATCCGAGATCAGTACAAGTTCTTATGAACAGCAGGTTCTAAATGAGCTTGGCATTTCAACATTAAGATCACCCGGGGCAGAAATGGAAAAACAAGTCCAACAAGAAACGGATGAAAATGCTATTGAAAGGGAGCAGAAAGAAAACGCTGCCAATCAGCAGGAATTTGATGTCCCAAATGTGATACGGAAAGATAATACTACCGTTTCCTATTTTCTTGAAGGCCGTTGGCACAAGTATCTTTATATTCCCACTTACAAGTGTCAGGGGGGCGGAACGGTCATTTTGGATATTGTTATCAGTCAATCCGGAAAAGTTGTTTCTGCTTTAATTTCTGATAACAAATCGACGGCTGATCCCTGTTTGCGCGAGGAAGCCTACCGGTCAGCAACCACTGCCCAGTTTAATGCTGATGCTAAAGCTTCTGCAAAACAGCTTGGAACAATAACATACGTTTTCCTACCTCAATAATAACTTTAATTTAAAGTTATGGCTGATTTTACTGGTGACTATTATTCCGAAAACTCGCATTTAAAAGAAACCAAATTCTTTGATTCTAAGATTCTTGAAAATGGGGTGATCGTATATGAGGTGGTTCGCGTCCTGAATGAAACGGTTCTTTTCCTGGAGGACCATTTCAGCCGGTTTCAGGAATCCATTTCTCTTTCCGGGTTTTCTTATGATTTGTCTTTGCCCGTAATTCATCACATTCTGAGAAGTCTCATTAAAAAGAACCTGCTGCGGAATGGAAATCTGAAAATACTTTTGCAATTTACAAAAGATCAAGCACCTGTAATTTATGCCTTTGAAATTCCACATGCATACCCTGATTCTGCAATGTATTTCCGGGGTGTGGAATCGGATTTATTTACTGCCGAACGCCGGAATCCAAACGTAAAAAAAATGAATCCGGAATTGATCTTAAGAGTTTCCACATTTATTAAAACTGAAAATTTATATGATGCCTTATTAGTTTCTGAAGATGAAACAATTACAGAAGGCAGTCGGACCAATGTTTTTTTCATTCGCGAGGAAGTTCTGTACACTGCTCCGGAGGCTCTTGTGCTTAAAGGGATAACCCGGCAGAAAGTCATTCAGTTATGCAAAGACCTGCGCTTCCCGGTAGAGGAAAAGATCATTGCGATTCACGAGTTGGAAACTTATGAAGCTGCTTTTTTTTCTGGTACATCACCAAAAATACTGCCCATTTCCAGAATAGCCCACATTCAATACAACCCGGCTCATGAAATTTTACGCCGGCTCATGCAGGCATATGATGACATGATTCATACTTATTTATTACAAAAAAACCGGACTCATTAAGAATCCGGTTGATGTATTAATTTGTTAATTTTTGCATTCCCGCACGTATATTGGATTGTCCGTACGATTTATCCAGAATTTTACTGTAACTCTGGGGATTTCTAAGCACTTCAACAGCCTTATTCAATTCAGGATCATTTGTTAATGAAGCCTGAATCCGGCCTTTCTGGTAGTAAAATCTGCTTGCAATCTCTTCGCGGAGCAATTCAATAATTTCTTCCTTAAATGTTTGAAGATCTTTATCCTTATCATGGGCAAGTTTTGTTTTCAATGCATTGAATTCTGCCTTTGCCAGATCGTAATATTTTTCTTCTTCAGCGGTTTTAATCAGTTCATTCAGTTTGTCATCACTTCTTGTGGTATAATCATAACTTTTGCCTTTAAGAAATTCAATGAACCGGTTGTACTCTGGTTCACCGAATTTTAAAACCTGGCTCACATCCTGAACCGTTCCCAATTCCTGAGCATACAGGGTGGCAAAATCGAATATCAGATTTTTTGCATAAAGGCTGATCGCAATATTGCTAAGTAAGTTCTGATCAATTGCTATATCGGGTGCAACGCCTCCCCCATCGAAAACCTTTCTTCCATGCGCTGTTGAAAATTCATTGATTAAGGAATCCGGTACATAGCCTACACTGCCATCTTCATTCCGGTGTGAATAATCAACTGCCTGAATGCATCTTCCGCTGGGAATATAGTATTTTGCAGTAGTTACTTTAAGTTGAGAATTATAATTCAAAGGCCGGGTAGTTTGAACCAATCCTTTTCCAAACGTACGCTGACCGATAACAACAGCACGGTCCAAATCCTGAAGTGCACCTGCAACGATTTCAGAAGCGGATGCAGATCCACGGTTTACAAGGACAGCAAGAGGGATGCCCGTATCAACCGGTTCATACATCGTTTTGTAAACATTATCCCATTGCTTTGCTTTTCCTTTTGTGCTTACGACTTCCCTGTTTTTTGGGATAAAGAGATTGGTAATATTCACGGATTCAAGAAGCAGACCCCCCGGATTTCCTCGCAGATCAAGAATAATTGATTTAGCACCTTGTTTTTTAAGTTGATTCAAGGCATTCTTGGTTTCCTGTGAGGCATCTTTGGTAAAATTACGAAGACTGATATATCCAACCTGATCATCAATCATTCCGTAATACCACACGTTGGGTATCGATATTTTCTGACGAATCAGAGTTTTTTCTATTTCTCCCTGGGTGCCGGGCCTTTTAAGGGTAAGCTTTAATTCTGTATTGGGTGTTCCTTTCAACAATTCGCTCACAGAGCTGATTTCCTTTCCACGCGTAGAAACACCATCAATTTTTAAAATGGTATCTCCGGCTTTCAAACCTGCCGTTTGTGCAGGAAAGCTCTCATATGGCTCAACGATCATTGAAAAATCTCCGCTTTTACGGATCAGAGCACCAATACCACCGTATTCCTGAGTGAGCATAAAATTAAAGTCTTCAAGATCCTTTTCAGGAATATAAGATGTATATGGATCAAGTGATTCCAGCATTCCTTGAATTGCCGACTCAATTAATTCATCAGGCTTCGTTTCATCTACATAATAACGATCCAGTTCATTAAATAAGGACGTGAATATTTCAAGATTCTTAACGATTTCGAACTCTTTATCTTTAATTGAGATGAATCCAACAGAACAAACAGCAATAAAGGCAAATACTGCTATCCAGGTCTTTTTATTTTTAAACCATGCTTTCATTTACACTATAATTTAAGGAAATCAAAATTAATTCAAATCAGATTACCAAACGTTGAAATCTGCCTCAATTTGAGTTAAAAATGGTTAATATAATTCTTCTTCGGTTTGGTTTCCTGAATAACGCATTGCCTTTTTGCTAATGCGCTCTATTTCATAGGCAGTTTTCCAGGTAAGCTTGTTTTCGTATATGGCTATTAACTCGTTTTTGCAGGAAGGACATACGATATCCGTTGATGTATTTTTATTGCACCTTCTACACAATTTCCCGGCAGTTAACGGTTTCATGAAATACTGTTTTGCCTGTATTGTACGAAGAACAGAGCATACAGGTTACGCAGAACAGCGAAAAGTTAGTACAATGAAACCCGGCTTTTATTATTTCTTACAGCTCTTATTTTGTTCACGAATGAACATATCCAGAGCCATAATCATTGAAGGAGCTTCTGGCCTGGGCGCCTGAAGATCAAGCCGCAATCCAGCATCCAGAACAGCTTTTGCAGTACTTGTTCCAAAAGAACCGATTTTGATATCGTTCTGCTGAAATTCCGGAAAATTCTTAATGAGTGATTTTATGCCGGAAGGACTGAAGAAAACAAGCAGGTCATAATTGATCACAGAAAAATCAGATAAATCGCAGCTTACATTGTGATATAAGATCGCTCTTTCATATTTTATTCCTGACTTGTCGAGTTGCTCGGTTAACTCTTCATGGGGAAGATCGGAAATGGGCAGTAAAAATTTTTCTTCACCATGACGCTTAACGATTTCAATCAGGTCTGTGATCGTACCTGCGCCAAAAAATATTTTCCGCTTCCTGTAGATGATATATTTCTGTAAATAAAAAGCAACGGATTCGGAAATACAGAAATACTTCATGACATCAGGAACAATAATCCGCAGTTCTCCACACATTCTGAAAAAGTGATCTATTGCGGTTTTACTGTTAAAAATCACACCACTATGGGCAAGTATATCAATGCGCTGTTTTCTGAAATCCTTACAGGGGATCCCTTCAACATGACTGAATGGTCTGAAATCGATTTTAACATTATTTTTTTCAGCCAGATCGAAATAAGGTGATTTTTCAGATTCGGGTCTGGGCTGAGAAACGAGAATTCGCTTAATCTTCATATAGACGTTTCTTCTTCGTTAATTACTCTGAATCAATGTAGTAACAAATTTATACCCAAGAAGAAGGGGCAAAATTTCAAGCGTACAAAGGTACAAAATCAAATAGAATAATAAAATATCTCTTCGAATTATTATTTGATATGCCCGGATGGCTTTAAATAAAAATCCAATGCTCAGGGCAATTATGCCGATCCAAAGCACAACAGGAATGATCGCATAAGGCAGATACTGACCCATAATGACAAGTGGAAAAAGAGCAATGCCAAGTCCTTTATTGATGACAAAAGTATTATGAATGTATTCAAGAAATAACGGCCTCACAAGAAACAGGGATCCAACCAGCCTCAACACCACAACACGCAAAAGGGTATAAATCATGATAATGTTAATCAGAAGCAGAAACAGGTTAAAACCTGTCATTCCCGGACCTGAAAATTGCGTGTAATCGATCCATTCAAAAATAAAAATTGAAAATACAACGATATAAATAAAATCGAGAACAATGGAAACGCGATGTGATAATACATTTCTTTCTTCGAACAATTTGGCTGAAAGATGAAAACTAACCATTGCATTGGCAAGAGTACCAAAAAACTTGCTGTAAAAGATCCGGATCCAAATAAATAAGACGACCAGAAAAAGAAATATTCCAAAAAGCCAATCGTAGGTATAATTGAGTCTTTCCCTGGCCACTTCGGAAGTAGTCGTTGATAAAGTGAGCTTTCCGCTGTCTCTTTCCAGACCACCCACCATTCCGCTTAATCCATTTTCAGTAAAAAAATTCTTATTCCGGTTCCATTCAGGTTGGGCCTGAGTTTTCACTTCATCCTTTTGTGCTACGGACACCTGGACAGCCGGGACTTCTTTTCTTACAGGATATTGGTTGCGACGAGCGACTGTATCAACGCGATGGATTTGCCCTGAAACATGCGGTTGTTTTGGAACCGAAGTATCAGGTTGCTGAGGAGCCAGAATGGTATCTTGAATTTGCGGATAAAGGTATAACGCGGTCATTCCTCAAGGCTGAAATTAGCGGCAAAGATAGGACTTTTTTTATTCGAAAAGTAGTTCCAATACGAGTTGCGGAATTAAAAAAGCAATATTCATTGTTTTAATTTCGGATTTTCAAGATGCCTTTTGTGATCGCGTCTCGTTTTCTTATCCAGATTTTTCCGGAATGCTTCATCGAGGTCAACTCCGGTTTGGTTGGCAATACAAATAAGCACAAAAAGTATGTCTGCCATTTCATCTGCCATATCTTTTTCTGTTTCAGCGGCTTTTGATGATTGTTCGCCAAAACGGCGTGCCATAATGCGGGCCAACTCACCCGTTTCTTCCACCAATAATGCCAGATTGGTAAGTTCGTTAAAATATCTTACGCCATAAGTTGTGATCCACTGATCTACCTTTTTCTGTGCCTCTGATATTTCCATATTACTCTTTGTTTTTACTGTCAATGATAATGGTTACCGGTCCATCATTTAATAAACTTACTTTCATATCGGCTCCAAAAATTCCTGATTGAACATCTTTTCCCAGGTCTTTTCCAATATTTACCAGAAACGCTTCATATAAAGGAATGGCTTGTTCAGGTCGCGCTGCTTTTATAAATGAAGGCCTGTTGCCCTTTTTGGTACTTGCATGAAGCGTAAACTGGCTCACTACTAAAATATCTCCTCCTGTTTCCTGCACGGAAAGATTCATGAGATGATTATCATCTCCGAAAATCCGCATACGGACTATTTTCCCTGACAACCATTCGATATCATCCGGGCCATCAGATTCTTCGATACCCAGAAGAACCAAAAGTCCGCCTGACACCGAGGCATTAATATTTCCGTCAATTTCAACAGAAGCTTCCCTGACTCTTTGAATTACTGCACGCATATTATTATTTGTTGATTGGTTGATTGGTTGATTGGTTGATTGGTTTGAAAGTATTGTTGGGACAATTGGGACATTTGAGACATTTGAGACTTTGGGGACAAGTTAATGATTGATTTATTTGCCTGACGGCAGGTTCGTCACAAACTTCTTCCTTCTTCCTTCTCCCTTCTTCACCTCTTCCCTTCTTCCCTTCCTCACTTCCTCCCTTCCTCACCTCAACTCGCCGGTAAAATTAATGGTTTTACCGAATAATTGAAATTTTCCACTACTATGTTTTGCCTACTTCTATTTTTTTCACATATCTTTGTATTGAATTCTTGTATCTATAACATAGTATTAAAATATAAATTATGAAAAAAACATTTTCTGTAAACCTTGGAAACAGGGTTTTTTATATTGACGAGGATGCTTATATCCGGCTTAAGGCTTACCTGGATACCATTGAACGCTATTTTTCCGATGAAAAGGAAAGGACTGATATCATCAATGATATTGAAACAAGGTTATCCGAACTTTTTACGGACCGATTTGCCGGTAACCGTCAGGTGATCACAATGGAGGATGTTCAGGAAGCCATTAAGATCATGGGCAATCCACAGGAGATTGGTGGTGAAGGAAAACAGATTGCTGATGAAGAACCAGTTTATGATAGCTACCGTGCGACTTCTCAACGCCGAAGGTTATACAGGGATGACGACAATAGGGTTATCGGTGGTGTCTGCAGCGGACTTGGAACTTATTTCGATATAGATCCGGTGATCATCCGGATTGTATTGCTTGTATTGTTTTTCGTGTTTGGTTTTGGGTTCCTGTTGTATCTCATCCTTTGGATTGTAGTTCCTAAAGCGGTTACAACAGCTCAAAAGCTTGAAATGCGCGGAGAACCGGTAAATGCTTCGAATATTGGAAACTTTGTACGCGAAGAATTCGACAGCGTAAAAAAAACCTTTCAAAAAAGAAATAAATAAACCTTGTAATATTTTACCATTATGGATTTCGAAAATGTAAAAGCACAAATGAGAAAGGGTGTATTGGAGTTTTGTATTCTTTCCATACTCTCGAGGGATGATGCTTATGCAACCGATATATTGAACACTTTGAAAAAATCGGAGCTCATTGTTGTAGAAGGAACGCTTTATCCTTTATTGTCACGACAAAAAAATGCAGGACTTCTGAGTTATCGTTGGGAGGAATCGACACAGGGACCTCCCAGGAAATATTATGCACTTACAGAAAAAGGTCGTGAAGTTCTTAAAGAGCTTGAAGCTACCTGGAAAGAACTTATAGAAGCCGTGGATTCAATTATTAAAACAAATTAGACCCATGAAAAAGACAACCCAAATTCATATCGGTGGCCAACATTTCATGATTGATGAGGATGCTTATAAAAAGCTCGGTCATTATATTGATTCGTTGAAAGCCCATTTTAATAAAGATGGTGAAGCTGGAAAAGATATTGTAGAGGACATTGAACAGCGCATAGCGGAAATTCTTTCCCAAAAATCAACATCTTCAGTACAACCTGTGACGCTTGAAGACATTAATCAGGTAATTCATACCCTGGGCAATGTGGATGATTTTACCTATGAAGAAGTTCATAATACCGCCAATCAGGAATACCATGAGGAATCCAAAGCAGGAAGAAGGAATTACCGCAGATTATACCGTGATCCGGATCAGCGATATCTGGGAGGTGTTGCATCGGGACTTGCCCAATATTTTGACACCGATCCGGTTTTGATCCGTCTTGCATTTATTGCGCTTGTTTTCCTGAAAGGTTTTGGGGTGCTGCTCTACCTCATTCTCTGGCTTGCTGTTCCAAAGGCGAGAAGTGCTGCTGAAAAACTGCAGATGAAAGGACGGCCTGTTAATCTCTCTACCATACAGGAAACCGTGCAGGAAGAAATAGACAAGTCCAGGGGAGGAGTAAAATCATCAGGAAACCAGGGTTTAATGCATACTGCAGGTTTGATTCTCGTCGGCTTTATGAAGTTTTTCCTGATGTTTTTAGGCGTCCTGTTTTTGATTTTCGGCTCTATATTTATGGCAGTATTCCTGGTGATGATTCTGGGCTTTACGAATATTCTTGGAGCAACCGGCTGGTGGCCTCAATTCCAGATACCTGAAATGTCCTCCTTTTTCCTGAATTCAACCCATTATTATGCTGCATTAATATCCCTGATTGTACTCTCCATTATACCAATCATAGGCTTAATATATGGGGGAATTAAAATTCTATTTCATATAACAACCCGTCATCCGGTTATGAGGGCATTTCTGTTCACTTCCTGGATACTGGCATTGATTCTGTTTATTACAGTTATTGCAATCAATGTGCCCAACAGTCCAATCGAAGCTTCAGGAACAGATTCATTTCCGGCATCCAAATCTTCCTCTTCCCCGCTTGTTCTAAGTGTTAACGATAATTTGGGATATCGGGGAACTACTCACCATAAAGTCTTCCATTTCGGGTTTCACTATAATAAGTATGATGATGCTTATTTCAACAAGGCAGAAATAGTGGTCAGGAAGTCCAATGAAGAACAGCCTTCCGTGCGCGTAATTAAAAAGATCAAAAATGTGGATGCATCTCATGCAGATCACTTCCTGAGAAAAGTAGATTATAATTGGATGCAGCAGGATTCCCTGATCCGGCTCGACCAGTATTTTCAAACAGATGATGAATATTTCTGGCTGTTTCCGAATGTTCAGATTGAGGTATTATTGCCTCCGGGACAACAAATCATCCTGAAAGATGAGGTGTGTGAGATGCTGAACAAAAAACAGCAGCAGGAATTTTGTGCAGATTCATCCTTTATGGATAAGGTCGTAATGATGAGCGAAGATGGTAAATTAGAGCCTGTTAAATAAAAAAACGGTGATTGTTTGTAAAGACGGTTTTTTGTATAACTTTGCCCCCTCAAATAACTGCTGTCCGATGGTGTAACGGTAGCACTGCAGATTTTGGTTCTGCCTGTTCAGGTTCGAATCCTGATCGGACAACAAAATAAACCACTCCCATGCGGGTGGTTTTTTTGTTTGCTGAAAACCCATCTTTCAACTAACTTTTTTTAAAATAATCTGAAATTTTATTTGTTTTTTCAAGCCAATCGCTTATTTTTGCAGCCTGAAAAATTCCTCAGTAGCTCAGTTGGTTAGAGCATCTGGCTGTTAACCAGAGGGTCCTAAGTTCGAGTCTTAGCTGAGGAGCAGATCAAATTAAAGATCTCAGTATGTGAAAAAGGCCACAAAGAGTTTCGGTAAATTCCAATCTTTGTGGCCTTTTCTTTTTAAATCAAAAACTTATGAAAAAAATACTTGGCCTTGGTAATGCTTTGGTAGACATTATTTATTTTCTGGAAAATAATGAAGTCATCCTTGAAGCCTTTTCCCTGCCAAAAGGGAGTATGCAGCTGGTAGATGCTATTAAAGCCACCAAGGTAGAGCAGGCCGCTTCTTCGTTTGAAAAATTCATGGCATCAGGAGGCTCCGCAGCCAACACCATTCATGGACTTGCAAAATTGGGAATTGAAACTGCTTTTATAGGAACGGTGGGCCATGATTCATTCGGTGATTTTTTTATGAACGATCTGAAACAATGTGGCATCACTCCCCTTTTATCTCTTTCTGAAGTGAGTACCGGCCGAGCGATTACCCTTGTTACCAATGATGGTGAAAGAACATTTGCCACATATCTGGGTGCAGCTGTTGAGCTTTCAGCAGACCGGATAAATAAAACGCTTTTCTCAGGTTATGACCACCTGCATTTGGAGGGTTATCTGGTTCCCAACAGGGCATTAGTAGAAAAAGCATTTGAAATCGCACACAACAACGGGATGACCGTTTCACTTGATATGGCAAGCTACAATGTTGTAGAAGCCAATCTTGATTTTCTGAAAGCTCTGATAAGTAAATACAAACCTGTAGTTTTTGCAAATGAAGAGGAGGCCAGGGCCTTCACAGGAACACATGACGCCAGTAAGGCCTTGAAGTTATTTTCGGATATCTGTACGACCGCCATCGTTAAAACCGGAGCCAAAGGCTCACTGATTTATCATGAGGGCAAAACCTATACAGCTGATGCCATTGAAGTAAATTGTCTCGATACTACAGGAGCAGGCGATTTATATGCAGCCGGTTATTTATATGGGTATGTGAAAGGACTTGCTCCGGATAAATGCGGGGCAATAGGTTCCCTGCTTGCAGGTAAAGTTATAGAAGAAGCAGGAGCAAAGATCTGCAAAACATCATGGGATTATATCGGAGTAACGCTAAAGTGTATTTAGAACAACCCGTGAATGGATGCATTTACTTTATCAATTACAAAACTCATATCTTCCGGCTTATCGATGAAGTTGTAAGTATCTACATCCACAATCAGCATTTTTCCCAATTTGTAGGTTTCAATCCAGGCCTCATACCTTTCGTTCAATCTTTTTAAATAATCAAGCCGGATATTGTCTTCGTATTTCCGCCCTCTTTTCTGGATCTGTTTTACCAGTGTAGGTACTGATGCCCTTAAATAAATCACAAGATCGGGAGGCTGAATCAGTGATCCCAGCATGTTAAACAGTGTGAAATAGTTTTCAAAGTCGCGGGTTGACATGAGTCCCATTGCATGAAGGTTTGGAGCAAATATATATGCATCTTCATAAATAGTTCTGTCCTGCACAAGCGTTTTTCCGGATCTCCGGAATGACAACATCTGGTTAAACCTTGTATTCAGAAAATAAATCTGAAGGTTGAACGACCATCGCTGCATGTCGTTATAAAAGTCGTTCATGTAAGGATTGTCATCTGCATCTTCAAAATGGGCATCCCATCCAAAATGCTTTGAAAGCAAACTTGTCAATGTTGTTTTTCCTGAGCCGATGTTTCCGGCAACTGCAATGTGCATACTCATAAGTTCATATCAATTAATTCGCGCCTGAATATCTATTAATTCGTTTAAATATTTCCGTTCATTGAAAAGGCGGGGAACTTTATTCTGTCCTCCCAGCTTTCCTTTTTCTTCAAACCACCGATAAAAGGCACCTTGCTTGGCGGCATGAACAACTGGTTTTCCCAAAGTGAGATTCTTATACCTTTTCGCTTCATAATCCGAATTGATAGACATTAATGCATGGTCGAGCAATGTAGCAAAATAATCCAAATCAGACGGAGGAATACTGAATTCTATGAACCATTCATGCCCTCCCTTATCTTTATCGCTCATATAAATAGGAGCTGCTGTATAGTCAGTGATTTCTGCCCCTGTTTTATCGCAGGCAATTTTAAGCGCTTTGTCTGCATTATCCACCATAACTTCTTCTCCAAAAACATTGATAAAATGCCTGGTACGACCAGATATTATAATTTTGTGAGGGTATATGGAAGAAAAACGTACGGTATCTCCGATTTTATATCTCCAAAGTCCTGAGTTAGTAGAAATAATCAGTGCATAGTTCTTTCCGGTTTCCACCTGATCGATGGTTAAGGCAGTGGCACTTTCATTGCCGGATTCCTCCATCGGTAAAAACTCATAAAAGATTCCATAATCAAGCATCAATAACATATCCTGTGTTGCCGGATCATCCTGTATTGCAAAAAAACCTTCTGAAGCATTGTAAGTTTCCAGGTAATGCATGGTATCAGATGGAATCAGTTTTTTAAACTGTTCCCGATAAGGTGTAAAGCTAACGCCCCCATGGATAAATAATTCGAGTGAAGGCCAGATTTCCAGTACATTTGACTTTCCGGTGTGCTCCAATAAATATTTAAGCATTACCAGATTCCAGGAAGGAACTCCTGCGATGCTGGTTACATTCTCATTAATGGTCTCTGCAGCAATACGTTCCAGCTTTTCCTCGAATTTATCCAGTAAAGCAGTCTCCTGGCTGGGAGTGCGGATGAACTCAGTCCAGAACGGAAGATTTTCAATTAAGATCGCCGAAAGATCACCATAAAAGGATTGATTGTTATAATTATCGATTTTATGACTGCCCCCAAGTGTCAGGCCTTTTCCTGAAAAAATCCGGGTCTCCGGATTGTTCTGGCAATACATCGCCAATGAATCTTTTCCTCCCTTAAAATGACATTCTTTTAACGATTCTGAACTTACCGGAATAAACTTGCTTTTATCATTGGTAGTCCCCGATGATTTCGCAAACCAACGCATTTCACCCGGCCATAAAAGATTGTTTTCTCCTTTTCTCAACCGGTCAATATAAGGCTTTACCTCCTCATAACTTTGGATTGGAACCCGGGTTTGAAAATCTTTTATGCTTTGGATGCTGCTGTATTGATATTTCTGGCCCCATTCAGTCTCTTCTGCTTTATTGATCAATTTTTGAAAGACATCATTCTGAACTTCGGCAGGATACTTCCTGAAAAGATTCATCTGATGGATCCTTTTAACATTCAACCAATTAATAATAGAAGTAAGTAAGGGCATTGCAGGAATATTGAATTATACCCTAAAGATAATGAATTCATTTTTTGAAATTGATCAAATCAGGTTGCTTCCTGTTTTTTTTTCAAAATGGTAAGTACGGCGCCCATGAGAACAACCAAAGCACCTAATATAGTAACCGGGGTATAATTTTCATGACTGATCCATTGCACATTGGTAGTATTAATAAAGGCCATAATGGCAAAGGTAAGAAGTGGATTTAATACGAGGATAACGCTTATTTTATTGGCTTCGGTATATTGCATGGCCAACGAGAGTAATCCGTATGCAAATAGCGTATTTAGCCCTAAAAACAGAAGGATCAGCCAGCCTGTCCAGCCTATTCCAAGAAAATGGCTGAAATTAACAAATGGCAGATACAATAAGGCGGGCAAACCAAAAATCACCAGGTTCAATTGCATGGGAGGATGCTTAAGTACAAGAACCTTCAAAAGTATGGAATATGCAGCCCATGTAATTGCGGCAATGAGGACCCAAATGATGCCTGTTTGCCAGGTACTTTGTCCGGCAGCAATGCCCTGAAGCCGGTCTCTGTAAAAAATAAGCAGACCCAGTGCGACCAGTATGAGTCCGGCAACCTGACGCCAGTTTGCTTTTTCATGAAATATGAGGAATCCGGAAACAGCCAGTAAAACAGGTCCGATTTGAACAAATAACTGTGCAACACTAGGGCTGGTAAGATTCACACCTTCAATAAATCCATAATAATTGGCCGCCAGGCAAAGCGTAGCAATAATTAACAATAAAGGCGGGCGTTTTAAAATTCGGAGGTAATGCGGTTTTTTCCAGATATAGTAAAATGCGAGCGTAACAAAAGCCATAAAAAACCTGAACCAGGTAACATCCACCGGGCTCATGTCACTTAAAGATACTTTTAATACAATAGCGAGAACGCCCCATAAAAAGGCTGTTATGATCGCATAAATAATTCCTTTTACGTAAAGGGGCATATCCGTAAATTAAAGCCATGCACCGAAGTGCATGGCAATATAATTTGTTTTTGAGGACGCTAAAGTATTAAATATTCCGAAGATATTTATCTACCGATCTGGCAAGATTTCTGCCCTGTGCGATTGCCCGGACTACCAGACTTGCGCCTATTGCAGCATCACCGCCAGCGAATACTTTTGGAGAACTGGTTTGGAAGTGCTGATTTACCTTTATGTTTCCACGGGCGTCGAATTCCAGTCCGAATTCTGATGCCAGTCCTTCATGCATACAATGAACAAATCCCATAGCCAGTAATACGAGATCTGCCTTCATGATTCTGATGGTTTCAGGTTTTTCAACCAGCTTCATTTTTCCGTTTTCCGGAACCCAGTCGACTTCCACAACTTCGATTTCTTTGACACTCCCGTTCTCGCCGTTGCATTTCCTGGTAGAGATGCTCCAGAGTCGCTCACATCCTTCTTCATGTGAACTGGAATTACGCAGAACGTTCGCCCAGTAAGGCCATGGATTGTTAGGCAAACGTGTCTGAGAGGGTTTCGGCATAATCTCTATTTGTTTAACACTTTTTGCCCCCTGTCTGATAGAAGTTCCAACACAGTCCGAACCGGTATCACCGCCTCCGATAACAATAACATCCTTTCCTGCAGCGGAAATTCTTTGTTGTTCAGGTATACTGACACCTCTGTTCAATTTATTCTGCTGGGTGAGAAAGTCCATCGCGAAATGGATGCCCTTTAGTTGCGAACCCTCAATAGTAAGCGGACGTGGTTTCATAGCACCAATGGTAAGGCAAACAGCATCAAATTCCTTCAGCAGCTCCGCGCCTTTTACATCAACACCCACATGCGTGCTGGTTTTGAAAATCAAACCTTCGGCTAATAAAACGTCCAAACGGCGGTCGATTAGCTTTTTGTTGAGTTTAAAATCGGGAATACCGTATCTTAACAGTCCGCCTATGGCGTCATCTTTTTCAAAAAGTACAACAGAATGTCCCCATTTATTAAGCAAATCAGCGCAGGCCATTCCGGAGGGGCCTGATCCGATCACGGCAACTTTTTTGCCGGTTCTGGTAGCAGGGGGTTTTGGGACAATAAATCCGAGTTCAAAACCCTTTTCAGCGGCTGCTGCTTCATTTTCACGAATTGTAACCGGTTCGTTACCGATATTCAGAGTACAGGCATTTTCACAAGGAGCAGGACAAATGCGCCCGGTAAATTCGGGGAAGTTATTGGTCACTTGCAATAGGTCAATGGCACTTTTCCAGTCGCCCTTATAAATAGCATCCTGCCATTCCGGCATGTTGTTCATAACCGGGCATCCCCATTGGCAAAAAGGGACACCGCAATCCATGCATCGTGATGCCTGATCTTTACGATCCTGCTCATTCAGTGTTTGTTCAACTTCACTAAAGTCGGACGTTCTTTCGTTCAATGGCCGGTATCCGGCAACTTTGCGATTTATCTCGATAAAACCTTTCGGGTTTCCCATAATCCTGATTGTTAATTGAGATGATTAATAATGAAAATGTGGTTCGTCTTCCGTATGTTGAATTTTCTGAATAATCTGGGAAATTTTCTGTTCTTCCAGAACCTTCTTATACTCAAGCGGAATTACCTTAACAAATTTTGGCAGGTATTCATTCCAGTTTACCAGAATCCGTTCTGCCAATTCACTTCGGGTATATAAAAAATGGTTGTTGATCAACTGCTGAAGTTCCATGACATCATCATGGTCTTGAACAGCGCTCAGTTCTACCATTCCTTTATTGCAGAAATAGTCGAAATTTCCGCTCTTATCCAGAACATAGGCAATTCCACCGCTCATACCAGCAGCAAAATTTCTGCCTCCAATTCCGAGTACAACGACTCTTCCTCCTGTCATATATTCGCAGCAATGATCACCTGCTCCCTCAACAACCGCTATGGCACCGCTGTTTCTTACAGCAAACCGGCCGCCCACTTCACCGTGAATGTATGCCTCTCCGCTTGTAGCACCATATAATAAGGTATTTCCTGCAATGATGTTGTTTTCGGGTTTGAATTTCGAACCTTTGGGTGGAACCACAATGATTCTGCCGCCCGACAATCCCTTACCCAGGTAATCATTGGCATCGCCCTCGAGTTCAAAATTGATTCCTCTGACAAGGAATGCTCCGAACGACTGACCAGCAGATCCTTTAAACTTGCATATCAGGGTACTATCAGGCAAACCGGCTTCTCCGTAGATACGGGTTACTTCGCCCGAAAGCATAGCGCCAACAGTACGGTCGGTGTTGCTGATATTTTTAGATATCCATACTTTCTCCCGACGTTTAATGGCGGCATCGCCCATTTTGATGAGTTCATGATCCATGACCTCTTCAATCTTATGAACCTGAAGGCAGGTACAGCGGGTGTCGTATTTCGAAGCTTCTTCAGGACGGAACAGGATCCGTGAAAGATCAAGTTTTGACGCCTTCCAATGTGCAAGGTCGGTACGTTGTTCAATGAGGTCGGTTCGTCCCACCAAATCGTCAAATTTCCGGAAGCCCATTTCAGCCATAATTTCTCTTACTTCTGTGGCAATAAATCTGAAATAGTTTACCAGAAATTCTGATTTTCCATTAAATCGCTTTCTCAATTCGGGATTCTGAGTAGCAACGCCAACAGGACATGTGTTCAGGTGACATTTACGCATCATAATACATCCCAGTACAATTAAGGAGCCTGTGGCAAACCCAAATTCCTCAGCCCCTAAAAGGCCTGCATATACAACATCTTTTCCTGTTTTGAGCTGACCGTCTGTCTGAAGCCTTACACGATCGCGCAGGTTGTTCATAACAAGTGTCTGCTGAACTTCTGAAATACCAAGTTCCATAGGCAGACCTGCATGCTTAATAGAGCTGGCAGGGCTTGCACCGGTGCCTCCTTCACAACCCGATATCGTAATGCCGTCAGCGTGTGCTTTTGCAACACCGGCTGCAATAGTTCCCACCCCTTTTTCAGAAACAAGTTTTACGGTGATCCTGGCTCTTGGGTTGGTACATTTCAAATCGAAGATCAGTTGCGCGAGGTCTTCAATAGAATATATATCATGATGAGGAGGTGGCGATATTAGCGTAATACCGGGAGTTGAATGGCGCAATCGGGCAATAATCTGGTCGATTTTGTGGCCGGGAAGCTGTCCTCCCTCACCAGGTTTAGCGCCTTGTGCCACCTTAATCTGAATTTCATCGGCATTAACCAGATAGTTGGTGGTAACACCAAAACGTCCTGAAGCCACCTGCTTAATAGCACTGCGTGCGCTGGTACCATCCTCACGTATTTTAAACCGTTCAGAATCTTCTCCACCCTCTCCGGTATTGCTTCTTCCGCCAATGGAATTCATAGCAACAGCAAGTGCTTCATGGGCTTCCTTGCTGATAGATCCATATGACATAGCACCTGTGATAAAACGCCGCATGATGGATTCTATCGGCTCTACTTCATCCAGGGGTACCGAATTTCCTTTTTTGAGGTTTACACATCCACGAAGAAACAAAGGTTTTCTATTTTCTTCATTCACAAGCGTGCTAAATTCCTTAAACTTGTTGTAATCGTTCGTACGGGTAGCCCATTGCAACAGTCCGATGGTTTCAGGATTCCAGGCATGCTGTTCACCATTTTTACGATAATGATAAATGCCTGCAGTAGCCAGATCATTGTTGTCCTGAATATCCGGATTATAAGCCGATTGGTGAGTCATCAATGCTTCTCTTGCAATTTCTTCAAGGCCGATTCCTCCAATTCGTGATTCAATTCCGAAAAACTTTTCTGAGACTTCCTGAGAAAGTCCGATTGCTTCAAATATCTGGGCACCATGGTAACTTCTCAAGGTGGAGATTCCCATTTTTGACATGACCTTCAGCAACCCTTTATCTACAGCCTTTATAAAATGTTCACGGGCAGTAACATAATCGTCCTTAATGGCTCCGCTCTGGCAAAGTTTTTCAATCATTGCATAAGCTCCGTAAGGATTTACAACGCTGGCGCCAAAACCAAAAAGCAATGCAAAATGATTTACTTCCCGCGGTTCAGCGGATTCAACAATCAGTCCCACCTGCATCCTCTTCTTGGCATATATCAGATGATGGTGTACAGCTGAAACAGTAAGAAGCGAGGGAATAGGTGCCAGATCTTCGCTAATTCCCCTATCTGATAAGATGATAAAATTAGTTCCTTTATCAACTGCCTGCTCAGCCTGCTGGCAAATACTATCAATAGCCATTTTCAAAGCTTCTCCCGGGTTGGCATTTTTTGCATCAAAAAGCATGGGAATGATGCAGTGGGAAAACTGTGACTGATCCAGATTTTTTAGTTTTCCGAGATCCGTATTGGTAATGAGGGGACTGCGGAATTTAATGAGTTTGCAATGCGAAGGAGATTCTATCAGAATATTCCGGGATACAGACCCGATATAATTGGTGAGAGACATTACCAGGCCTTCGCGGATGGGGTCGATGGGCGGGTTGGTAACCTGAGCGAAATGCTGCCGGAAATAATTGAACAGCCGCTGTGGTTTATCCGACATAACAGCCAGGGGGGTATCATTTCCCATTGAACTGACTGGTTCCTGTCCTTCAATAGCCATGGGGCGAATCAGGAAATTCAGATCTTCCTTGGTATAACCAAAAGTTTTCAGATAATGATCATGAGCATCTCCAAGTGTAGTAGGTACCCGTTGTTTAACCACAATATCAGATAAGTCGATCCGGTTTTCTTTCAACCAGTTTCCGTATGGATTTCTCTCCGTAAGCTGTCTTTTAAGCTCATCATCCGGTACGATAATTCCGAATTTGGTATCCACCAGAAGGATCTTGCCAGGTCGCAGCCGTCCTTTTTCCTTGATCTGTTCGGGCGGGAATTCCTGCACGCCCACTTCTGATCCCATAACAATCATATCGTCCTGGGTAATGATATATCTGGAAGGGCGCAGTCCATTTCGGTCCAGCGTTCCTCCGATAAACCTTCCGTCACTGAAAACGATTGAAGCAGGACCATCCCATGGTTCCATAATGGTTGAATGATACTCATAAAATGCTTTCAGGCTTTCAGGTATGGGATTTTTGTCGTTCCATGATTCAGGAATCAGCATACTTAATGCATGTGGAAGTGTTTTTCCTGTCATTACAAGAAATTCCAGAACATTATCGAGTGATGCGGAATCACTCTTCTCAGGTTCCACGACCGGAAAAACATGCTTTAACTCATCCCCCAGCACACTTGTTTTCATAAGAGCCTCGCGGGCATTCATCCACATCCTGTTGCCCTTAATGGTATTGATTTCACCATTGTGTCCAAGATAGCGGAAAGGTTGTGCCAGATCCCAGGTTGGAAATGTATTGGTTGAGAATCTTGAATGGATCAGTGCAATGGCACTGGTGAGCTTCGGATCCCGTAAATCATTAAAGTAGAGCCGCAGTTGCTCTGAGGTAAATAACCCTTTATAAATCATTACCCTGGAGGACAAACTGGTGAAGTAGAACGTCTCCTTTCCCGGGATGGAACTATTCCGAATTTCGCTTTCTGCTTGTTTTCTAGCAACATATAATTTACGTTCCAGCTCATCCTGTTCAAATGATCCTGTAACAAAGATCTGCTTGATAAAAGGTTCCGAACTTTTCGATATGGCACCCAGAACGGAAGAATCAACAGGAACATCGCGTGTATCGATTACTTTCAATCCCTTTGATTCAAAGATTCTGGTCAGTACCATTTCACATTGCTGCCTTTCTGCCTCCTCTTTGGGCAAAAAGACCATTCCAACTCCATAAGTGCCTTCATCCTGCACTTTTACTCCCTTCGCTTTAAAAAAACTGTGTGGGACCTGAATCAGCACTCCTGCTCCGTCTCCGGTAACATTATCAGCACTTTCAGCACCACGATGTGACATGTTTTCAAGCACTTCAAGTCCACGATGTATAATATCATGAGATTTCAGGCCCTTGATTTGGGCTACAAAGCCGATACCACAACTGTCGTGCTCCGATGAAGGGTCATATAATCCCTTTCTTTTTGGCAATCCGTAACTCATATAGTTTGTATTAATATTCGAAAAAAAAGCCATTCTTTACTGGAGAATGGCTTATATAAATGAATTTAATCCCATTCTCGCGTTGGCTGGGTTTTTTTTATGTTTTTAATATAAATAGAATTTGTAGTCATAGTCACCTTACTAATCGGGGGCAAATATATAAAAATGATATGTTTTTTCATAATTATACCCCGATTATTTAGGGGGCTCAATAATTAATTACAATCTATTTTCAATTGGTTCATAATCAACCCTGCCAAATACGTTTTTGTAAGCAGGGCGGATAATCCGTCGTGATGCAAATGTCACCTCTTCAAGGCGGTGTGCGCACCAGCCAGCCATACGGGCAATAGCAAATATCGGTGTAAAGAGCTCCTTAGGAATATCTATGCATTTATATACAAACCCGGAATAGAAGTCGACATTAGCACACAGCACTTTGGAATTGCCTCCCTTAAAACTTGCGAAAGCCTCAGGGGCCAGCTCCTCTATCGCCTCATATAACTTGTATTCATCCATTTTTCCTTTGGATCCGGCCAATTCCCTGGCTTTGTCTTTCAACAATACAGCACGGGGATCTGAAAGGGTATAAATAGCATGTCCGATGCCATAAATTTTTCCAGTGCCATCGCCTGCCTCACATTTGAGAATCTTCTTCAGGTATTCAAGTACTTCTTTTTTATCATTCCAGTCTTTCACATTTTTCTTGATATCACGCATCATATCTTCTACCTGCAAATTTGCTCCTCCGTGCAGATATCCCTTGAGTGAACCAAGTCCTGCTGATATCGCCGAATAGGTGTCTGTTCCTGCGGAACTAATAACCCTGGTGGCAAAGGTTGAGTTATTACCACCACCATGTTCAGCATGCAGAACCAGGGACAAATCGAGTATATCGGCTTCCAGACGACTGTAGTCTTCTCCTTTTAGCATATACAGAAAGTTCTCTGCGGTGCTTAAAGAAGGATCCGGGTGTCTGAATATCAGAGATTTTCTTTGATACGTATGTCTGAATCCGAAATATACATATGCTGCTATAACAGGGAACTTGGCAATTAAGTTCAAAGATTGTTTCAGCAAATTAATATGTGAATAATTTTCTGCCTCATCATCCTGGGTATACATAACCAGAATAGAGCGGGTGAGCATATTCATAATATTTTTTCCGCGGAAAGAAAGAATCAGGTTTACAAAGCTATTCGGCAAATCGCGGTGCCCTGCCATATATGAAGAAAACAAATCGAGATCTTCTTTGCCAGGCAGTTTTCCTGTCATAAGAAGATATACGGTTTCTTCGAATCCATGCCGGTTGTCTTTTTGAAAGCCGTGAACAAGGTCATCCACATCAATACCGCGGTAGAATAATTTACCATCAGCAGGTATAATTTGTCCCTCTTTTTTTTCATAACCTACAACATCACCGATGTTGGTTAGTCCGACCAGAACGCCGGAGCCATCCTGGTTTCTCAGGCCTCTCTTGACATTATAAGTATCAAAGAGTTCCTTGTCAATTTGAGAAGCATTGACCGTAATCTCCTCAAGCTTTTGCATGAATTCGTTTAATGGTTGCATGGTAAATTAAATTTACGAAGTGAATAAAAAGGGGGTCAGGTGCGAATCTGACCATTTCCAAAAATGATGTATTTGGGTGCCATAAGGTCTTTAAGTCCCATGGGCCCTCTTACATGAAGTTTCTGATTACTGATTCCCATTTCAGCACCGAGTCCGAACTCATTGCCATCACAGAAACGGGTTGATGCATTTATAAAGCAGGCGGCTGAATCGACTTCAGAAATAAACCGCATACCGCGTTCATAGCTATCGGTAATAATAGCATCTGAATGATGCGAACCGAATAAATTAATATGTTCGATTGCCTCATCGAGTGTTTCCACAACCTTTACAGAAAGAATCAGGTCGAGGTATTCTGTTTGCCAGTCTTCTGGTGTTGCAGTTTCAATTCCGGAAAGGATGGCTCTTGTTTTTTCGCAACCTTTCAGTCTAACCCCAGCTTCCTGATAGGCTGATTTCATGATCGGGAGAAAAGACGGTGCAATTTTACTATGTACCAGGAGAGTTTCCATGGTATTGCATACTCCCGGACGTTGCACTTTAGCGTTCATGCAAATTTCGCGAGCCATTGAAATACTAGCAAATTCATCCACATAGGTATGGCAGATACCCATGTCATGGCGAATTACAGGTATTATGGAATTCTCTTCCACCATACGTATCAATTGCAGTCCCCCTCTTGGGATAATGACATCAATATATTCTTTCAGTTTCACCAACTCAAGAACAGAATCTCTGTTTGTGTTTTCCACAATGGCTACACAATCTTCGGGCAATCCGGATTTAGCCAGACCCTTACGGATCAGTTTTGTAAGCGCAAGGTTCGAATGAATGGCATCGGAACCGCCTCTGAGTATGACGCCATTACCCGATTTAATGGTAAGCGAAGCAACTTCAATGCATACATTGGGACGGGATTCAAAAATAATAGCCAATACACCGATCGGAACGCGCATCTGACCCACCTTCAATCCATTGGGAAGCGAATTCATATTAAAAATTTCTCCACAGGGATCTTTTAAACCGGTTACATCGTTCAGAACCTGGATTAATCCATCCATACGCTTATCGGTAAGCGTAAGCCTGTCAATAAAGGCAGCAGATAATCCCTTTTCACGGGCAGCAGCCAGATCGAGCTCGTTTGCCTCGCGAAGGAGATGTTTATTCTGACTGATTTCTTCAGCAATTGCTCTCAGAGCCTGATCTTTTTCGGCTGTATTTTTTCTGGCAAGTTCGCGTGAAGCCTGTTTCACACGGCCTGCCATAGCTGTTATTGTATTTTTCAATTCAGACATGGTGTGTAGGTTTTTCCAGGTTGGCTACAAAATGGGTTCCGACTTCTTTGCCTGCGAGAACATCAAAAAGAATAGCAGGATCAGAGCCACTGGTAATGATACAATCGATTCCATCCTTTAAACAAATTTTTGCAGCTGAAATCTTGGTAACCATTCCACCTGTGCTAAAAGATGAGCCGGCTCCCGAAGCCAATTTCTCAAGTTCAGGGGTAATTTCATGGACAGAGTGGATGATTTCAGCTGATTCTTCGATATGCGGATCCGCATTATACAATCCGTTAATGTCAGATAAAATTACAAGCAAATCAGCATCTACAAGCGAGGCAACGATTGCAGACAGGGTATCATTATCACCAAATTCTATTTCAAAAGTAGAAATGGTATCATTCTCATTGATAATGGGGATGATATCCATTTCAAGCAATTTTATTAAAGTGCTTTTGGCGTTACAATTTCTTGTAGGAATGGTTACTACATCCTTTGTAAGCAATACCTGTGCGATAATCTGGTTGTATTCTTCAAAATACTTTTGATAAATTTTCATGAGCTCCGCTTGTCCCACAGCAGCAAGAGCCTGTTTTTTAGAAAGTTCTGAAGGTCGTTTGGAAAGACCGAGTCTTCCTGATCCCACTCCAATAGCACCAGAAGTGACAAGAATAACCTGTTTTCCCTGACGCCTCAATGCACTAAGAACATATGAAAGTTTCTCAATACTGTGAAAATTCATACGGCCATTGGGGTATGACAAGGAGGAGGTTCCTATTTTTATTACAACTCTGTGTTTGTCTTTTAAAACTGCTCTATAATCCATCGCTGCATTCATCAATATTAAAAAACGATATCTCCGATAGTGTTCGGGAACATAGCTGTTTCATTCTGTTCATCGGCTATTAATACCTGACTGAATGATTCTATTTTCTCCTGCAATTCTGTTTCGCCATCAACCAGCATTGCTTTGTGTTTTCTTCCTGGAACAATCAGGTATTTTCCGTTCATTTCCATTTTAATGACAATGAAATTTGCCTGTGCAATATCAGCGACGATTCTGGCAAGCGGATAATTATCGTCATACTCGATATCCGTAGAGGAGACGGGATCGTTCTCATTAATAATGGGAATGATGTTCATTTCGAGCAACGTGTTAAACGTATTTCGGGTATTCGTTACTCTTTCAGGATACCCAATAATATCACTGGTAAGCAATACCTGGGCAATAATTTGATTATAATCGTCAAAATATCTTTGGTAACAACGGATCAGCTCTGCCTGTCCGACAGCGGCAGTGGCCTGCATATCAATCTGGCTGTCCGGAATCTGCTGTAATTTCAGTTTCTCAGAACCCAGCACAATGGCTCCGGAGGATACCACAAGCACGTGTTTTCCGCTGTTATGTAAATTAGTAATCACCATGGCCAAACGGTCCATTTTCTTATGGCTGATTCTACCATTAGGTCCGAGGAGTGTAGAAATTTCAATCCGCACCACAATCGTCTGCTTCTTCTTCCCCATCTTATCTCTTTAAAAGTTTACGATATGCTGTCTCTTTTCTGTCAAAATTAAAGCCAGGAATAATTTCCTGCATTTTCAAGGCGATTTCTTCATTGCACAAGTTGCCGATGCTTCCTTCATGGGTATGAGAAATGTGGACATGGGGTTTATAGGTGCCTTTTTGGATTTCAGAGGCAACCAGCTTATAAGCTTCTCTGAAAGGAACACCTTCCAATACCTTCCTGTTCACCTCTTCCACAGAAAATATATATTGATAACGCTTATCGTTCAGAATGCCATCCTTGGGAGTTATGCGGGCAATGGCATATTCACACATAAAAATACACGATTGCAAAGCTTCAAATACCGGAAGAAATGATTCTTTGATAATCTGCATATCTCTGAAATAGCCGGAAGGCAAATTGTTCCAGATATGGTCGATTTCACCAGGCAATGCCTGTATTTTATTGCATTTGGCACGGATCAATTCGAAAACATCCGGGTTCTTTTTATGGGGCATAATGCTGGAACCGGTGGTCAGCTCATCAGGTAATGAGAGAAACCCAAAATTCTGACTGTTATAAAGACAGATATCTCCGGCCATTTTCGATAATGTTCCGGCAAGAGAAGCCATGGCAAATGAAACCACTCTTTCCGTCTTTCCCCGGCTCATTTGAGCATTGATCACATTATAATTCAGGTTTCCAAAACCGAGTAATTCGGTTGTCCTTTTCCTGTTTATGGGAAAAGATGATCCATAGCCGGCGGCAGATCCTAAAGGATTTTGATCCGCAATTTTATAGGCAGCCTGGAGCATCAGCATATCATCGGTAAGGTTTTCTGCATATGCGCCAAACCAAAGGCCAAATGAAGAAGGCATCGCTACCTGAAGATGTGTATAGCCAGGAATCAGAATTTCCCGATACAAATTGCTCTGTTTTTGAAGCAACTGAAATAATGAAAAAGCCTGATTTACAATTTGCTGAATCTGCTCCCGAATAAAGAGTTTAATATCCAGGATCACCTGGTCATTTCTGGAACGGGCAGAATGAATTTTCTTCCCCATGTCACCCAGCTTTTGGGTAAGCAGAAATTCAATCTGTGAATGAACGTCTTCCATTTCCGGATCAATGGAAAAGCAATTCTTTTCAGTAGACTCAAAAATAAGGATCAGTTCGTCGGTAAGTTTATCACACTCTTCTTTACTAATCAGACCGATTTCCTGAAGCATGGTAATGTGCGCCAATGATCCCAGAATATCGTAAGGCGCTAACAGAACATCCAACTCACGGTCTTTGCCAACCGTGAATTGTTCAATCATCTGATCCGTCTGTATATTTTTATCCCACAGTTTCATCACTACATAAATAAAGCTTCCGGAAGTTGCCCCGGAAGCCTGAATAAATCATAATCGGAGCTATAGATTAATTTTTCCTGCGTTTGGTAATGGCATGGTGGGCCATCAACCGAATGGCATTGATTTTAATAAAACCAGCGCTGTCTTTCTGATCAAAACCACCGGCTATATCCATGCTGGACAATTCTTTGTCATATAAGGAGCTTGGGGAAACCCTTCCATCAATAATCACATTTCCTTTGTATAAGGTCATATAAACTACTCCTGTAATTAACTCCTGGCTTTTGTTAATGGCCGACATGAGAAATTCCATTTCAGGGCTGAACCAGAAACCATTGTAAACAATTTCTGAAAATATGGGTGATAGCATATTTCTAAGACGCATGACTTCACGGTCCATTGCAATTCCTTCAATATCCATATGAGCATGAAGGAGTATGGTGCCGGCAGGCGTTTCATATACACCACGTGATTTTATTCCCACAAAGCGATTTTCTACCATATCGAGCAAACCGATTCCATTGGCGCCACCAACTTTGTTAAGATAAAGGAAAAGTTCAAGCGGGTCGGTAATGGTTGTTTTGTCGTCTTTATTAACTACCTTAACCGGAATTCCGTCGGTAAAATGAATTTCTAAATGCGTTTCCTGATCCGGAGCAAGCTGAGGGGGTACAATCTTTGTATACATCTCCTTTTCCGGTTTGTATGCGGGATCTTCCAAAACACCAGCTTCGTGACTGATATGCATTAAATTATCATCCTCGCTATACGGTTTTTTAACAGTGGCTTTAACTGGAATTCCCTTCTCCTGGGCATAATTGAGCATGTCGGTACGTCCCTTGAACTGATCCAGAAATTCCTGCATTTTCCAGGGAGCAAGTACTTTAATCTTCGGATTCAATGCATAATAACCCAGTTCAAAACGAACCTGGTCATTTCCTTTTCCTGTTGCCCCATGTGATACCCATTGTGCATTTTCTTTTTCTGCAATATCTATGTGATATTTGGCAATTATAGGACGGGCAAGAGCTGTCCCCAGCAAATAACGGCTTTCATAAACTGCATTTGCTTTTAAAGCGGGGAAAATATAATCTGTTACAAACTCGCGTCTGAGATCTTTGATATAAACTTTAGAAGCACCGATCATTAAAGCTTTGCGTTCTACTTCAGCATAATCATCATCCTGCCCGACATCTGCAACATAGGCAATCACTTCATAACCTTTTTCAATCAGCCACTTTAAAATTACTGACGTATCCAATCCACCGCTGTAGGCAAGAACAACTTTTTCTTTCATTTTAATTTACTTAATCTTATTTTTTAATTCAGGTATAATAATAATGAGGGTGTTGATCACATCCTTCTCTGTTACATTATCATGCGGGATAATCAGAATGGTATCATCTCCGGCAAGCGTGCCAATGATTTCAAAAGGGCTAAATTTGTCAATCAGCGAAGCAATGCTTGGGGCATATCCGGGGAGGGTACGTATAATACCCAGTTTATTTGCGAACTGTATAGATACAAAACCCTGTGCAGCATAGCTCTCAGCTAATTCCTGGCCCGGGAGGTGATGCTGATCAGGCAGTTCATAGATATAACCTTTTTCAACATCAGAAATTTTATTCACTTTAAGAAATTTAAGATCACGTGACAGGGTGGCCTGTGTGTAATTGAGACCCTTCTTTTCGAGCAGATCGAGTAATTCCTCCTGACTGGATACTTTTTGAGAAGAAATAATGTTTCTGATGGCTAATAGGCGTTCTGTTCTGTTTCCCATGATGTATATATATTCATTCGTGGTGCAAATGTATGCATAAATTAATTATTATGCAAAGGGAATTTAAAAATATTTGTACTTTTGGTCCAAATATAGGACTATTTTTTTGAGCTTTTTTTACACATATGGATAAATCAATCAGCAAAGTAATCGTTTTGGGTTCAGGTGCTCTGAAAATTGGAGAGGCAGGAGAGTTCGATTATTCAGGGTCTCAGGCATTAAAAGCCTTGCGTGAAGAAGGAATAAAAACTGTTTTGATCAACCCCAACATTGCTACGGTTCAAACTTCTGAAGGAATCGCGGACACCATCTATTTTCTTCCCGTAACACCCTATTTCGTAGAAAAAGTTATTGAAAAAGAAAAGCCGGATGGTATTCTCCTGTCGTTTGGAGGTCAGACTGCCTTGAACTGCGGCATCGCCTTATTTAAAAACGGTGCTTTGGAACGTCACAAGGTACGTGTTCTTGGAACGCCTGTACAGGCTATAATGGACACTGAGGACCGTGATTTGTTTATCAGAAAGCTTGATGAAATACAAGTAAAGACCATTCAGAGTTTTGCTGTTACACGAACTGATGAAGCCATTAAGGCTGCCAAAGAACTCGGATATCCTGTAATTATAAGGGCTGCCTACACACTTGGCGGCCAGGGCAGCGGATTTTGCAATAATGAAGATGAGTTGAACAAGATGGCCGAGAAGGCCTTTTCTTATGCCCCTCAAATACTGGTTGAAAAATCGCTCAAAGGCTGGAAAGAAGTTGAATATGAAGTTGTTCGCGACTGTTACGACAATTGCATTACCGTTTGTAACATGGAAAATTTTGACCCTCTGGGTATTCATACCGGCGAAAGCATCGTAGTTGCACCTTCTCAAACATTAACAAATTCAGAATACCATAGTCTGCGGCAACTAGCCATTAAAATTATACGTCATATCGGTATCGTTGGAGAGTGCAACATACAATATGCGCTTGATCCTGTCTCTGAGGATTACAGGGTTATTGAAGTAAATGCCCGCTTATCACGTTCAAGTGCTCTTGCATCGAAAGCAACCGGTTACCCGTTGGCTTTTGTTGCTGCTAAATTATCCCTTGGATATGGTTTGCATGAAATAAAAAATTCCATCACCAAAACGACATCTGCATTTTTCGAACCCGCTCTTGATTATATCGTTTGTAAAATCCCGCGCTGGGACCTGAATAAATTCATTGGCGTTTCCAAACAGATTGGAAGCAGCATGAAAAGTGTCGGTGAAGTGATGGCTATTGGCCGCACATTTGAAGAGGCCATACAAAAAGGACTTCGAATGATAGGCCAGGGCATGCATGGCTTTGTGGGGAACCGTGATCTGGAATTTCCAAATATCGGGAAGGAATTGAATGAGCCTACGGATATGCGCATATTCGTCATTGCTGAAGCTTTCTCTCAAGGCTGGTCCATTGAAAAAATTCACGAAGTCACCCGCATTGACCCCTGGTTTTTGCATAAGTTAAAAAATATCTTTAACCTGAACACCGAGCTGGAACAGTATCATTCGCTCGGGACTCTTCCGGATGAGCTGCTTAAAGAAGCCAAAATTAAGGGTTTTTCAGATTTCCAGGTTGCACGGTCTGTCCTTAAGGACCTGCAGGAAACCATGCAGGACGAAATGCTTGCTGTCAGAAACCACAGGAAACAAAAAGGAATTGTTCCGGTAGTTAAACAAATTGATACCCTGGCCGCTGAATATCCCGCACAAACGAATTATTTATATCTAACCTATAGCGGTAGTGAAAATGACGTTAAGTATCTGGGTGATCATAAGTCGGTTATTGTTTTAGGATCCGGCGCATATCGCATTGGAAGCAGTGTAGAGTTCGACTGGTGTAGTGTAAATGCATTATATGCGATTAATAAGGAAGGTTATCGTTCTGTAATGATCAATTATAATCCGGAAACTGTAAGTACGGATTACGATATCTGCGACAGGCTCTATTTTGATGAGTTATCTTTTGAGCGGGTTATGGATATTATTGAGCTGGAAAATCCGCATGGAGTGATTCTTTCAATGGGCGGACAAATACCCAACAACCTTGCAATGCGTTTGCATAAACAAAAGGTACCAATTCTCGGCACTTCCCCTGTTTCAATTGATCAGGCAGAAAACAGACATAAGTTTTCCACCCTTTGTGATCAGTTGAAAATTGATCAGCCCAGATGGAAAGAATTGACAAGCATTTCAGAAACCAATGATTTTGTTGACGAAGTTGGATTTCCTGTTCTCATCCGCCCGTCATACGTTCTTTCGGGAGCTGCAATGAATGTGGTCTCGAATAAGGAAGAGATGGAACATTATCTCGAACTTGCTGCAAATGTTTCCAAGGAATATCCTGTGGTCGTTTCTGAATTTATCGAACAGGCAAAAGAAATTGAACTGGATGCTGTTGCTAAAAACGGGGAACTGATTGCATATGCCATCAGCGAACATGTGGAATTTGCCGGTGTTCACTCGGGTGACGCTACCATCGTATTCCCTGCCCAGAAAATATACTTCGAAACGATGCGCCGGATCAAACGCATATCCAGACTCATTGCAAAGGAATTGCAAATCACCGGGCCTTTTAATATTCAATTTTTAGCAAAAGACAATGGCATCAAGGTGATTGAATGCAACCTCCGGGCGTCACGAAGCTTTCCGTTCGTTTCAAAAGTACTGAAAATCAATTTTATCGAACTGGCCACCATGGTCATTTTGGGCAAGGACGTTGAAAAACCGGGAAAATCGGTGTTCGATCTTGATTGCATTGGAATTAAAGCACCCCAGTTTTCTTTTTCACGTTTACTGAAAGCTGATCCTATTTTGGGTGTGGATATGGCTTCCACTGGAGAAGTAGGTTGTATCGGAGAGAATTTCTACGAGGCGATTCTGAAATCTATGTTGTCCGTTGGTTATAATTATCCGAAAAAAAACATATTACTTTCTACCGGACCCATGCGTTCTAAAGTAGAAATGGTTTCCAGCTGTAAATTACTTGTGGCAAAAGGATATAACTTATTTGGTACCCGTGGTACTGCCCAGTTTCTGGAAATGAACGGCATTCCATGTGCCACCTTGCATTGGCCTGATGAAGATAAAAAGCCAAATACACTGGATTATCTTAAAAACAGAGCCATTGACCTGGTGATAAATATACCCAAGGATTTATCTAAAAGTGAGTTGAGCAATGACTATCTGATCCGGCGAAGTGCAGTGGATTTTAACATTCCGTTGATTACCAATGCCCGCTTGGCCAGTGCATTTCTTACCGCACTTTGTAAAATAAATCTGGAAGACATCGCCATTAAGAGCTGGGCTGAATATTAGTCGCAAATTGCTTCCTTATCCGGATTGTTTTTGTATTCAAAAAGCAATTGGATCTGCTCTTTTGTAATCCTTGGGGTGGATAAAGGAGGTAATTCATCCAGTCCAAAAAATCCACCATCACTGGTTTCTATGCTCGTCTTTAACGAACCCCCGGTTTCCCGGCATAAAATAAAAATTTTATAGATATAGAAGACGTCCATCGGATAATTATGCCTGCTCTTATCCATTATGGCAAGTAATTTTACTGGTTCTACAAGCAACCCTGATTCTTCACGTACTTCCTTACATGCGACCTCCTTGGGCGTATAACCCACATCGGCCCATCCTCCGGGTACTGACCAGTTTCCATCAACAGTCTCCTGAACAAGCAAGATCTTGTCGTCCCTGAAAACAACTCCGCGAACATCCACTTTAGGAGTCTGGTATCCTTTCTCCAATGAAAATAAATCCATGAGCTTCTCCATTTCAATCCCTGTAAACTCGTTCATAATTTTCATGCTCAACGACCGGATTTCCTGAAACCGCTCAATGTCATACTTGTTTTCACTATACTCCAAACCTGTTTGTGCAATAGCGTGTAATCTCTGCGCCAACCTAAGCCAATCGAATTTTTTATGATTTTCCATTAAAGCAATTTATTTTTCTTCATGATAAAAAACATGATGCCCGCTGTAATAAGCATCAGCAAAAGCGCCAAAGGATAGCCGATTTTCCACGACAATTCAGGCATATATCTGAAATTCATCCCGTAAATTCCTGAAATAAGCGTAAGTGGTATAAATAAGGTGGTAATCACCGTCAAAATTTTCATCGTCTTATTCAACCTGTTATTTATGTTAGAGTTGTTAATCTCCAAAAGATCAGATAATGTATCCCTGCTTGATTCAAACATATGAACAATATTGTTGATGTGATCCTTCACATCATGCAAAAACGGTATGGTTTCTTCATCTATGAGATCAAAATCTCCCTGTATAATATTGAGAAGTGCTTCTCGTAATGAATACAAAACTCCCCGTAAATCGCTCATGGGTTGTTTGATCCGGTATAAATGACTGATATAATTGGACTCCGGATGCTCGAGCAAGATTTCCTCCATTTTATCAATTTTGTTATCTATTTCATTTACTATATTATAGTACGTATCAATTACACAATCTGTTAACAAATAAAATAAATAATCGGTTCGTTTTTGCCGCGCCTTGCTTTTTCCATTAAGGATTCTCTTTTTAAGATCCTCAAATGTTTTCGTATGGGCTTCCTGGTAAACAATAACATGATAGTCTCCCAAAACAATGCTGACGTGTTTCTGTTTTACAGCGCCGCTATCTGAAATATCCATTAATTTCATGGTCAGCAGCAATTGAGATTCTGATTCCTTAATAACAGGAAGATCCTCTGTCCCCATAATATCTTCCATTAACATGGCATCCATGCTGAAAAAGCTGCTGAACTCTTCATTAATCTCGCTATTATTTACTGTATTGATAAAAAGCAAGTTCACCTTATCTTTGTCAATACATTCTTTAAGTTCTTTCACATTATTAAGGGAATGCGAAGTGGTAGAGACCGCATCAAATGTGATGATTTCTATTTCCGGATCTGTTATTTTATGTTCTGTCATCTTGGTGGATTTGTATTTCAAAAATAGTAATCCTATGATTAGGAGAAAACTTCCTGCAATACAGTATAGGATTTCATCCGGGAAAATGCATCAATATGCTGGCTGTAATAACGGATGAGTTGTTCCAGAATCTGATTTCGATCATTTCTTGACACAGAAGGAAGTTCAGGTGGACCCACTGCACTCTGGCCGATTTGATGAAGCAGCATTTTCTGGTCTTCCGGCAAATGATGAAAAACAGAAGGATCAGTACTTTGCATCAATTCTGCTGCTGAAAACCCGAGAAATCGTGACAAGTGAAACATAAACCAATGATGGAACAAAGTGTTGTGATTCTGGGTGTCGAAAATCTGTAAAGCATGGTAAACAAAAGAGAACATTACCAAATTGCTTTCCTCTTCACGCAGGGACAAATACAGTACTTCAGCCAAAAAAAGGGCAACCGTACTTTTTAGCGGGTCAAAGGTAACAGTCTGATAAGGTACAGGACATGCGACATCACGGATATTTTGAATTTCTTTATTTTGTTTGTGATTTAAGCTGATTTCAAGAAGTGTTAATGGTTGAAAATAGGGAGCTGGAAAACGGGAACGGGTTGAACGCACCCCATGAACCATTCCGGTAAGCCTTCCGTATTTTTCGGTGTAAAAAGTTACGATAACTCCTGATTCACCGTATTTAACCTGATGAAGAACAATGGATTTGGTTTTGCTGAGCATGGAAGTACTTTTTCCAAAGATTAATGAATGAGCAGCAGCTTTGTAATAAAAGTTTTTGATCCGTCTTCGTTGGTACAAAAAATCAAATACACTCCGGTATGAACCCTGTCTCCTCTGAAATTCCTGCCGTTCCATGTTGCAGATCCTCCTGTTGCAATGGTTTCATAAACGAGGTTTCCGGATATATCTGTAATTTTGACGTTTACATCACGTACCAATCCCGTAATTGTTATGTCCCCTTCAAAATTCTCGCGTACCGGATTAGGAAATACATATGCTTTTGAGAAATCGTCATTCCCTTCAGTAGCAGTGCCTCTATAACCAATTATTCCGGCTTCGGTTCCAAAAAAAACTTCCCCTGTATCCTCATCAACTGCAATGGTCAACACGTTATCCGAAAAGAGCGGACTATTGCTTTCAGAAAAATGGCTCAATTCTTTTTTCCCATTGGGTGCAATCAGAAAGGCACCCGACTTTTCAGTAGCAAACCATTTTCTGTTGCCCCCATCGATTTCAATATCATTGATGTATTCAGATGCCAGCAGTAATGAAGCATAGGAGGTTCCATCGTTTCTTGGAATGGAAGGTTGATAACCAACTACCTGATCCAGATCAAAAACTTCCTCAGGATTGCTGTATGTAACCGGCCCCTTATTGGTTCCAACCCAGATTACTCCATCTTTATCCTCTGCAATAGAAGTGATTTCATCAAAAACATCTCCATATTGGTTTCTTACTGTAAAAAACTTTTCCCTGACGGCTGAACCATTCTCTTCTTTAAAAGCCAGAATTCCCCTGTTCTGCAAAGAAACCCATATAGAACCCTGATTTGTTGCTATTAATTCCCCGGTATTTACATCCTGTGAAAAATCTTCAAATTCCATTTCTACCGGCATCCATGCCCCTCCCGAAGGCTTTTTATATATTCCTGTTTCACTATTGGATACGGCAATAAACGCGTTGCCATTTAAATCAAAATCGGCTCCGGTAACCCGGATATTTCCGGGTATGTTTTCATAACCCGTTATAGGTTTCAGGACGCCATCCTTTTCATCCTGAATATCAATTAATGTTCCATCAAGGAATTCAGCGATACCATACCCATAAGAACCTCCGATCACATGCTTAGGATTTTGAGGGTCAATGGCGATTTCAGAAATATTCAGAAAATCCTTCAGCGCTTCTATGTTATTCCCATTATATTGTTCCCACTGTTCATTCAAAAAGGAAAATGCACCATAGCCCGACCATTGAGATTTAATGGTTCCCCCGCCAACCCAGGTATTTCCTGCATAATTTTCAATATCACCAACACTTCTGTATTCAGGGCCTTCAGGAGAAATGGCACTACCACCGCCGGTTGAAGCTACAGATACCAATCCTCCAAACCATGCTGCGTACCACAAGTGGCCTTTAGAATCAGTTAAAACATCCTTTGCATAATAGGAGACCAAATCAAGCCTGGTCTGACCCCCTACATCATAACTGAATGAATGATTGGCGGTAGTTACAATGATTTCATCATTCTGTGCTCCCAGGTAAAATATTTCTTCAGAGGGATTATGGATCCATGTTTCCCATCCCGTATCATCGAATTCAATCACTTCATCTACTATGGGTGATTCGTGTCTGTATGCCGTATATAATTTTTGATTGTGCACAACGATATAGCTATAATTGGCCTCGGGATCAGGAAGGGAACTTACACGTACCCACGCATTGTAATCCAAAAGATTCGGATGATTTAGGTCGGCTTTATAAATGCCATTTGCAGTAGCTGCTACCAGAAAATGCTGATAGGATGTAAGCGCATTCACATGGATCTGGCTTCCCTGAAATCCAAATAAATAAGTATCCTTGATTTCCCTTCGATTCAAATCGCATACTACAATGCCAAAACTACACGCCAGATAAGCATATTGATTGATAAAGAAAACCTGGTTAATGGATTTGTTACCGGCAAGCATCTTGCGCTTGATATCGGGGATATTGATAATGCTGTCATTTCTAATCAGATCAATATTCCCGTTATCATATCCGATGAAAAAGGTTTTACCATCAGGCGAACAGCCGATGGTTGTGATAAAAGCATCTGAAAGTCCGTTCACTTTGGAATGCTTTTTAAGGGTACGATCGCCCATATTGCACGAGAACAAGCTTCCGTCGGAACTCAGACAAAATATTCTGTGGTCATATTCCTTTAACTGCATTCCATGGCCATAAGGCAAATGGTCACGCCACGATCCTGAAGGCAATTGCGCATTCAGATGATAAGCTGCGCCCAGTAAAAATATCCAGATCAGTCTGGTAATAGATCGAACGCGTAAAAACATGCTTTTTCAGTGGTTAAACAATTCAAATTTTGAAAATTCTTCCAGGGCTTTTGCCCTGTGTGAAATTCTGTTTTTCTCCTGAGCACTCATTTCAGCAAAGGTAAGAGCATGTCCGTCAGGAATAAAGATAGAGTCATAACCAAAACCCAGGATGCCCCGTCTTTCATAAGTAATCTTTCCATGGATTATTCCTTCAAACAAAGTTACTTTTCCCTGAACTGCCACAGCGATAACAGTCCTGAATTTTGCTTTTCTGTTGTCATTGTCTGATAATTTTTGCAGTACAAGGCTTATATTATCTTCATAATTACACTGTTTCCCGGCGAATCTTGCTGAATAAACACCCGGCGCCCCATTTAAAGCATCAATCTCCAGACCTGTGTCGTCAGCAAAGCAGTTCTCACCAAATCTATTGTATATGAAGAGCGCCTTTTGTGCAGCATTTTCTTCCAGGGTCTCAAAGTCCTCCGGTATTTCCCCTTCAAATCCGACATCGGCAAGCCTTTTCAGCAATACATTCCTACCCATAATTGACTGGATTTCAGTCAATTTATGAGGATTGTTGGTGGCAACTATCAGAACATGTTCAGAATTCATACTTCGTTTCAAATGACATCCTTTTAAAAACAAAAACAAGGAATAAATCCTTGTTTTTGATTCGTGTAAATATAGCTAATATGCAAACGATCATCCGCCACTGGCACTAAATCCACCACCTACCTTAGCCGGACGTGGATTGATACAAATTACCGGGATGCGCTCACTATTAGCAATAATATATTGTTCCTGAGCTCCCATTACATAATCTGTAAACCCAATATCCCGGGTGGTCATGAGCAATATTGCATCTGCATCGACGCTTTTGGCATATTGGATGGTTTCCTTTCCAAAATTTTCTTCACCAACCGCACTGAGCGATTCGAAGTGAACGCCTTTGCTGTTGAAATATTTAGTGATAAAGAACAGATTGGAATCGAGTCCTTTGCGAAAATTGCTGTCTGAATATTTCGCGCGGAACAAATGAAATGTGGTACCGAATTTTTTAGCAAAATAGTGTGTCCAGGAAACACATTCTTTTGTTTCTCTCTTATAATTAATTGGAACAATAATATTTTTCATAGCTTCAGGCTTTGGGGATTCCTGAACAACTATGAACGGAGCTTTTGAACTGGCTATGACCTTCAGGGCCCAGCTGCCCAAAAATTTCTGCATACCAGTAATTCCATGAGTTCCCATAACCACCATCACAACATTTAATTCTGTGGCTAATTCCCCAATTGTATGAAATATGGAACCACTGCGGGTAATAAATGAAAAATGAATATCCGGACTGCTGAATTTCTTTTGAACCTCCTCAGCCATTTTCTTTTTTGCATCAGGAATTTCGTCTTCTTTCTTGACTATATGAACAACGGCAATTTCACCTTTGATGCCAGCGGCCAATTGAACGGCATGCTCAATGGCATAAACACTTTTCTCGGTGAAATCCCAAGTGACCATAATCACATTTTTTTCGTGTTCCATGCTCTTGCTATTTGATTCTTAAAACTATAAAATTATTTTTTTATTTTGAATATCAGACTAAAAAACAGGAAAAAATGCATGTTAAACAACAGGCATTCTTTTGTAAATCTGCTATAATTAGCTATTTTTGAAGCCTATTCTCATAATTAATTATCATGGATGCTTTTGATTGGAAAAATTTACCTTTTGGTTACGTAAAAACCGACTATAATGTTCGGTGTTATTTCAGAGATGGAAAATGGGGAGAGCTTGAAATATCTTCTTCCGAGTATGTCAACTTACACATGGCGGCTACTTGTCTGCATTATGGACAGGAGGCTTTTGAAGGTCTGAAAGCATTCAGGGGTAAAGACAATAAAATTCGTGTTTTCCGCAGCGTAGCCAATGCAAAAAGAATGTCTGACACTGCTAAGGGTATTGAAATGGCTCCCATTCCTGCTGAAATATTTCAAAAAGCGGTTCACACAGTTGTTAAATTGAATGAAAAATTTATTCCTCCTTACGGAACCGGGGCTTCATTATATATTCGTCCATTATTAATCGGATCCGGTGCTGAAGTTGGTGTCAAACCTTCATGCGAATATCTGTTTATGATATTTGTAACTCCTGTAGGTCCTTATTTTAAAGAAGGTTTTAAACCTATTGATATTATGGTTTGCCGCGGCTTTGACCGTGCAGCTCCTTTGGGAACCGGGTGTTATAAAGTTGGAGGAAATTATGCCGCCAGTCTTTCTTCACTTGAGGCTGCGCATCACAGCGGTTTTTCTACAACGTTGTATCTTGATCCTAAAGAAAAGAAGTATATTGATGAGGCCGGGCCTGCTAATTTCTTCGGAATCAAGAACAATACCTATGTTACCCCTGAATCCAAGTCAATACTTCCTTCCATCACCAATATGTGTATTCAGCAGCTTTGTAAAGACATGGGAATCAAAGTTGAAAGAAGACAGATTCCTTTTGAAGAACTGTCTACTTTTGAGGAGGTTGGCTCATGTGGCACTGCAGCTGTGATAACTCCCATCCGAAAGATTGTGGATCCGGATACGAATAAAATCTACGAATATTGCCGCGATGGAAAACCAGGTCCGGTTTGTACCAAACTTTATAATCAGCTTGTTGCAATTCAAAATGGCGATGAAAGCGACTCATACGGATGGGTAGAAATTATCGCTTAAAAATGTTATATCTTTGCCCTCAGAATATCTGATTATGCAGGGAAAAGACCATACCATCCGGCGCCGCCTGACCACTTCCTATGTTACTTCGGTTGTAAGTATTACATTGGTGTTATTCATGCTTGGAATTGTAGGAATTCTGATTCTGCATACCAAAAAGCTTTCTACCTATGTTAAGGAAAATGTCGGGATCTCTGTTTACTTAACAGAAGATGCCCGGGAGGTTGATATTTTCAGTTTTCAAAAGACTCTGGATGCCATGAAATATGTTAAAGAAACACGTTTCATTACACCCCAGAAAGCTGCGGAAGATTTTCAAAAGGAATTGGGTGAGGATTTTGTAGACTTTTTGGGTTACAACCCATTGCCTTCTTCAATTGATGTAAAACTTTATGCTGATTATGCCAATCCCGATAGTTTTGCAATGATCAGCAAAATATTTATGAAATATCCGCTTGTTGCCGATGTATCCTATCAGAAGGATTTAATATTTGACATCAATAACAACATCAGGAAAATCAGCGCAGCGATTTTTGCATTTTGTATATTACTGTTTATCATTGCAGTTACGCTTATAAATAACACAATCCGTTTAACGGTTTATTCAAAAAGGTTTATAATCAGAACGATGCAATTGGTTGGAGCTTTTCCCTCCTTGATCAGAAGGCCATTTATCATCCGGGGTATTACACAGGGTTTTATTGCTGCCGTTTTTGCTATAGTTTTGCTGGTCATTGCTCTGTATATTGCTGAAAAACAACTGGCCGATCTTTTTAGCTTCCAGGACTACCGCATTCTGGGATTTGTCTTTGGGGTTATCCTGTTGCTCGGCCTTTTAATTGCCTGGATTTCAACCATGTTTTCGGTAAATAAGTATTTAAAAATGAAAACCGATCACCTCTACAATTAATTCATAACATTATGGCTAAAAAGAATGCTTCAGAATCAAGTTTCCAGGGGTTTGCCCTGGCAAAACAAAATTATAAATACCTGCTTATCGGTTTCGGAATCATTATTCTTGGTTTTTTGCTGATGGTTGGAGGGAAATCACCTGATCCGAATGTTTTTAATAAAGAAGAAATTTTTAGTTTCCGTCGTATTACCCTTGCTCCTGTTTTGGTTCTATTTGGTTTTGTTTTTGAAATTTGGGCCATTATGAGAAAACCCAAATCTTCCGATACAGAATAAATATGCTTGAATCCGGTTCTTCGAATGTTTCACATGACCTATTAACTCAGGAGCTATTAAACGGTAAGGTATTCTTGTTTAATAAACCTTTGTACTGGACTTCTTTTGATCTGGTTAATAAAGTCAAAAGCATCCTGAAATATCAACTGAAATTAAAAAAAATTAAGGTAGGTCATGCCGGTACGCTTGATCCTTTGGCCACTGGATTGATGATCGTATGTGTCGGAAAGGAAACCAAAAACATTGAGGCTTATCAGGATCAGCCCAAAGAGTATATGGCCAGACTGACACTTGGATCTACCACACCCTCTTATGATCTGGAAACAGAGATAAATGAATGTTTTCCTATAGATCATATTGATGAAACCCTTGTTAACAAAGTGATCGGTGAATTTATAGGAACATCCATGCAAATACCTCCTGGTTTTTCTGCACGTTTTGTAAACGGTACCAGGGCTTATAAACTGGCCAGAAAAGGAGAAACTGTTGCACTTCAACCAAAGGAAATTACCATCTATGATCTTTCACTTGTTTCATTTCAATCGCCTGTTCTGGAAATAAAGGTGAATTGCAGCAAAGGAACCTACATACGTTCACTTGCTCATGACATTGGAATATCTCTCAAATCGGGAGCGCATCTTTCAGGTCTTGTCAGATCAGCAATTGGTAGTTTTTTACTGAAGGATGCACTAAATATAGAAGAATTTGAAAGAAATTTTGTTTTTTTGTAACCTTTTTCCTATTCTTTCGTTAATGAATAGTTTATTATGTTGTCATCACACACTATAATTAATCCATGAAACTTTCACAGTACAAATACAATTTGCCTGACGATCTGATCGCCAAATTTCCGGCTGATAAAAGAGATGAATCCAAACTGATGGTTGTTAACCGTAGTACAGGAAAAATTGAACACAAGGTTTTCAGGGATATTATTGATTACTTTGAAGAAGGAGATGTTTTTGTAGTGAATAACACTAAGGTGTTTCCTGCTCGTTTGTATGGCAACAAGGAGAAGACAGGCGCAGAAATTGAGGTTTTTCTTCTCAGAGAACTGAATCGCGAACAACGCCTTTGGGATGTTTTAGTTGATCCTGCAAGAAAAATCCGGATCGGTAATAAACTGTATTTTGGAGATGACGATGAAACACTCGTTGCTGAAGTAATTGATAACACCACATCAAGAGGAAGGACATTGCGCTTTTTATTCGATGGAGATTATGAAGAGTTTAAAAAAACACTCTTCAAACTGGGTGAAACTCCGCTTCCAAAATTTATTAAACGTGCTGTTCAGCCTGAAGATAGTGATCGTTATCAGACCATTTTTGCCAAGCATGAAGGTGCCGTTGCTGCCCCAACTGCAGGTTTGCACTTTAGCCGTGAACTTCTTAAACGCCTGGAGATAAAAGGCTCCCATTTTGCTGAAATTACATTGCATGTAGGACTCGGAAATTTCAGGACTGTTGATGTGGAAGATCTTACCAAACACAAAATGGACTCTGAAAGAATTATCATTGCGGAAGAAGCTGCAAATATCGTAAATAATGCTAAAGATCAGCATAAGCATGTTTGTGCTGTTGGAACAACAGTTCTCAGAACGCTTGAAAGCTCCGTATCCACTGCCGGACATCTCAAACCGTATGATGGATGGACAAATAAATTCATCTTTCCTCCTTATGAATTCAGCGTTCCTACCCGCATGATTTCCAATTTCCATCTTCCCCTGTCTACTTTGCTGATGATGGTATCAGCTTTTGCCGGATATGATCTTTTATTTGAATCTTACAAGGTTGCCATAAAAGAAAAATACCACTTTGGCACATATGGGGATGCCATGCTCATTTTATAGCCTCATTCATGAGACTTGACAGAAGTTTTTATGAACAGGATGTATTGGCTGTTGCTCCCTCTTTAATTGGCAAAACACTGGTTTATAAGACTTCTGCTTCAGAAGCCCACTATCCTATAACTGAGGTCGAAGCATACAAAGGAACAGAGGATCTGGCATCCCATGCCCGTTTCGGAAAAACCACACGAAATGCCGTCATGTTTGATCAAGGCGGCCTTCTTTATGTTTATTTCATTTACGGTATGTACTGGATGCTAAATATCGTAACCGGTAAAAAAGACGATCCCCAGGCTGTTCTTATTAGAGGTATTGAAGGCTTTTCTGGCCCCGGAAAAGTGGCACGTGAACTTGGAGTCAACAAATCATACTATGGAATGGACCTGGTAAATTCTGATTCGATGTGGATCACCGATCCGGGCGACTACCCTGCTTACAGGCAAACTCCAAGATACGGTATTTCATATGCATCAGAACCTTGGAAAAGCATGCCCTGGAGGTATATTATGGTTCCATAACCGTAAAATACCGGACAAGTTCTGCTCCACGGTCATCCACTAAAATTAGCTTATGCCTTCCAGGACCTGGTTGCAACTCTACCTGGTGAATATCAGTTGTTATTCCCAACAGGGAGTCATCCAAATGCCAGTAAATTGTAGCCTCTGCATTTCTGTGTACAGCCTCAAAAACCACTTTACCCTTTTTGCCATCTAATGCTCTTGGAATAAATATGCGCACATTTCTGCCCGGATAGACCAAATCCATAGATGTACCCATATTTTCTGAACATCCCGGCATTTCCGGCGGGAGCGTTCTGTAATCGGTATGTCTTTTGCGATAATACCACTCCATTACCGGAGGCAGGACAAACCATGATTGATGCAGCATTTTTTCAACAGGATAGCACACGTCTGATACCCGGTATTTTGAATCTTCGGAAAGATGCACGATCTGATGAAACGAACAAGCCGGAGATTTGACCGTGTTCATTGGAATGAACAGGGTATCTGACACTCCGCAATCCGGACCAGCCAGATAACCACTCGCACGGCAAACCTTTGCTTTAACAAATTCATCCGTCGGATAACTGAACCATTTGCTTCCCGGAAGAATTCCGAATATTTCAAACAACAGAGGTGCTGCGGCAGAAACACCGGTCAGACCGGGCCTTCCTTCTCCATCTGCATTGCCAAACCATACTCCAACAACATATCCCGACGAAGTACCTATAGCCCATCCATCTCTGTAACCAAAGCTGGTCCCTGTTTTCCATGCAATCCTTCGGGCATGTGAAAAAAATTGCCAACCTGTTTCTTCTTCAGGACGGTTTACCTGAATCATGGCTTCATAAGTACTCCATATGGAAGAAGCGTTCAGGTGAGTAGGCTGGATAACACCCTTTACGGGCTTTACGTATTTTCCGGTATATTGTGCCGGACGGAAATCTGAAGGATAATATTTTCCTGAATCACCATAATGCAGCAATACGCGTGATAAACAGGCGTAAATATTTGTCATCTCTTCCAATGTTCCTTCTGCTCCGCCTAAGATAAGCGACAGACCGTAATAATCAGCGGGCTTATTAATTGTACGCATTCCCAGAGAACGAATTAAATGATGAAATCGTTCAACACCATAAATCTTAAGCATTTGAACTGCCGGAACATTAAGAGAGCGCGATAAAGCACGACTTGCTGGTACAGCTCCTTCAAATTGTCCATCGAAATTTTCCGGTGAAAATCCTGACAAATTCATGGGAATATCTGCAATAAGGCTGCCGGGGAGAATTTTTCCATCTTCCAGCATTGCAGCATATAGCAATGGCTTTAACAAACTACCTGTGCTTCTGGGTGCAGTGATAATATCCACATCATTCGAATGATCCCGTTCCAAAGGATAACCGCAATTTCCAACATAAGCAACAATATTTCCGGTTTTTGTATCAATAATGATTGCAGCTGCATTATGAATTTCATTAACTCTTTGTCGCTGGTGATGTTTGTCTACCAGTTTAAGTAAGGCACTCTGCAATGCAACATCCAAAGTAGTTCTGATATTTTTTCCTGGACTGTCCTTAAATACACGTCCCAAAAGATGAGGTGCCAGAACTGGCATCGGATTAGGATGTTCAGGAATATTTTCTGCCAAAGATGTTTGTAGCGTTAAATGATCAATCCACTCCAACTCATAAAGTTTGTGGAGCAATTGATTTCTCTTTTTCAGAAGCAGTGTGCGGTTTTTACCCGGATGAATCAGGGCCGGGGCATTCGGTAAAACAGCAAGAGCACAGGCCTCAGCCCACGACAATTTTTCACACTCTGTTCCGAAATATCGCCACGATGCTGCTTCAATTCCAACTACATTTCCACCATAGGGAGCATGAGAGGTATAAAGAGCCATGATTTCATCCTTGCTGTATTTAATCTCCAAACGCGTGGCTAAAACGATTTCAATTGCCTTCTCCCAGAAAGTTCTTGCCTTGTTTTTCCGGTATAGCCGCACTGTTTGCATAGAAATGGTACTTCCTCCCCTTACAATGTGCCCGCTTTTGATATTTGAAACCAACGCGTGAAACATGGAAACCGGATTAACTCCAGGATGGTACCTAAAATACCGGTCTTCAAAAGCAATGGCAGCCTTACTTATTTTTTCTGGAACAGAATCACGTGCAGGGAATCGCCATTGGCCATCTGAAGCTACTTTTGCCCCGAGCAAAATGCCGTTGCGATCTGTAATTACGGTACAATAAGGATCATTGAATAGTTTTCCTGATAGGAGCACCGCATACAAGAACAGGCAAATTGCAGAACCTGAAAGCGATATTTTATGCTTGTATAGCCATTGAAATATCTTTTCTTTTTGAAGCAAGTGAAATGGAAATTTCAATATTCATCCTCCGGCCTTTTTGGTCTTTTTATACCCTTTTTGTAATAAAAAAGCAACAATTTTATCGCGCAGGTTTCCCTGAATGATGATTTCCCTTTCTTTTACGGATCCTCCGGTACCGCAATGTCTTTTTAACTCCTGCGCCAATATTTCCAATTGATTATCTGGTCCCCGGAACCCTTTAATTAAAGTAACCGTTTTTCCACTTCTTCCTTTTGAGTCGATCCATACATAAAGCATTTGTTCCTCAGGTGTTATGGATAGTTCCTCTTCGCGACTGCCATCATCAAACTTAAAATCCGGATTGGTAGAATATACGATTCCATCTCTTTTTTTTGCACACATGGGAAGTTGATTTCGAATTAAAAATGATTGGGTTAATAATATCCGTTTTTTTTTGAAATTTGCAGAACGAAATTAATAAATCTAACTGATGGTTAAATTTAAAACAACGAATATCATATTGGGATGGATGGTTTTTTTGATATCAGCAATTGTGTATCTGCTTACCATTGAGCCCTCTGTTAGTTTATGGGACTGTGGCGAATTCATTTCCACATCCTACAAACTTCAAATTGGTCATCCTCCGGGAGCACCTCTTTTCATGTTACTCGCACGTTTCTTTTCATTATTTGCCGGTGAGCCGCAACGTGTGGCTATGATGGTGAATTCTTTTTCAGCATTATCAAGTGCTTTTACAATTCTGTTTTTATACTGGATTATTACCCATCTCGCACTGCGATTGATTTCATACAGATATAACTTTAAGGGACAGTTAAATCCTGACGAACTTGGACTTTCTGATAAGATTGTTATAATGGGAGGCGGAATTGTCGGGGCATTGTCTTATACATTTTCCGATACATTCTGGTTTTCTGCTGTAGAAGGAGAAGTATATGCCAGCTCCTCACTTTTTACCGCAGTTGTTTTCTGGGCTGTACTTAAATGGGAAAATGAAGCAGATCAAAAATATGCGAACCGGTGGCTTATCCTAATTTCATATCTGATGGGATTATCCATTGGAGTCCACCTTCTTAACCTTTTGGCAATCCCGGCAATTGTAATGGTTTACTATTTCCGGAAAAACGAGGTCACTCCAAAGGGTGTTGTGAAAGCGCTGCTTATTTCAGTTCTTTTACTGGCTACCATGATGTATATTATGATACCAGGCGTCATTTGGCTGGCTTCGCGTTTTGAATTGATTTTTGTAAATGGTTTTGGATTGCCTTATTACTCAGGAGTTATATTTTATTTTGTGGCACTATTTGCCGGACTGGGTTATGGTTTATGGAAAACCTATGAAAATCGCAGACTTGCCCATACCATTTTACTCGTTGCCACAGTTGTTATTATCGGGTATTCATCCTATGCAGTAATTGTCTTAAGATCCATGGCAAATCCGCCCATGGATGAAAATAATCCTGAAACGATCTTTTCCCTTCAGTATTATCTCAACCGGGAACAATATGGAGACCGGCCTTTAATGTCTGGGCAATACTTTAACGCACCTACCACGGATCGGATTCGGGAAGGGAAACCAACCTATTCCCCAATCAATGGCAAATATGAAATTACAAGCAGGAAATTTTCCTATAATTATGACAGCAAATTTGAAACTCTGTTCCCAAGAATGTGGAGCTCAGATAATGACCATATAGATGTTTATTTGGAATGGGGCGGACTAAAGGAAAGTCAGCTTTACTATCCCAAAAAAGATGCCTCTGGCAATATTTTACAGGATGAGAATGGCAGACCTGTTTACGATAGATCGGCACCTAAGAGTCCTCCTGGTTTTTTCAGCAATCTCAAATTCTTTATGTCGTATCAGGTAGGCCATATGTATTTGCGCTATTTTATGTGGAATTTTGCAGGAAGGCAAAACGATGTTCAGGGTTTTGGGGATCCGTTAAATGGGAACTGGATTACAGGTATCCGGGCCATAGACACCATACTTATCGGCAATCAGAGCAAATTACCAGACAGGGATAAAAACGATCCTTCCAGAAACACCTATTTCTTTTTGCCCTTATTGCTGGGACTGTTTGGTTTAATATTCCAGATGCAAAGAGATGTCCGGAATTTTTGGGTTGTAATGCTGCTATTTATCCTAACAGGATTGGCCATAGTGGTATACCTGAACCAGACACCACTTCAGCCAAGAGAGCGGGATTATGCCTATGCCGGATCCTTTTTTGCCTTTTCAATATGGATAGGACTAGGTGTTCTGGCACTATATGACGCCCTTAATAAAAGGATGAAAAACACGGCAACTGCGCTCCTTACTTCTGCAGTTTGTCTTTGTGCAGTTCCGGCTGTTATGGCCGCTGAAAACTGGGATGATCATGATCGTTCAGGAAGGTATACTACACGGGATATTGCTTATGATTACCTGATGTCTTGTGCCCCGAATGCCATTCTCTTTACAAGTGGCGATAATGATACCTTCCCGTTATGGTATGCCCAGGAAGTTGAAGGGATCAGAACTGATGTAAGAGTGGTTAATCTGATGCTGCTCAATATGGATTGGCATATTGATCAAATGCGAAGAAAAGCATATGAATCTGAAACTTTACCGATATCACTTAAGCCAAACCAGTATATTAACGGCACACGGGATGTTCTTTTTGTGCAGGAGTTAATTAAAGAACCTGCTGACATTAAAGATATTATCAATTTTATTACCAGCGATTTGCCTGAAGCAAAAGTAGAATCGAGTATGGGTGATTCTTACAATTTTATCCCGACAAGACAGTTCCGGATTCCGGTTGATACCGCTGTAGTTCTCAAAAATGGAACTGTTTCATTAACCGACCGCGATAAAATTGTTCCTGCAGTGGAATGGACCTACAGGCGAAATACCATGGGTAAAAGCGCCATGATTGTACTGGATATTCTGGCAAATAACAATTGGCAGAGACCTGTTTATTTTGCGTCCATTGGTCATGAAGGTACATTGGGACTTGAAAATTATATGCAACTTGAAGGGTTTGCTTACCGGTTGGTGCCCATTCTTGAACCAGGTGTTTCAAGGTATGAAGCTGCCCGGATAGAAAGCGATGTGCTCTATGATAATCTGATGAATAAATTCAGATATGGTGGAATTCCTGATTCAAATGTATATCTCGATGACTTTCATAAAAGAACGATATCCATGATCCGGCTTAGAACCCGGTTTGTTCAGCTGGCAAATGCCTTAATTAATGAATCGGACACTGCTAAAGCTTTAAAGGTATTAGACCGGTGCATTGAAATCACGCCTGACAAAAAAGTGCCCTATGATTATACCATAGTTCAGGTTGCCGGAGCTTATTACAAGTGCAATGCCTATGAAAAAGCTGATCGTATTGTTAGCAGCCTGGGCAAAGATTGTGATGCAAAACTTACCTATTATCTGAGTCAGCAACCCAAGTTTATTCTTGCAATTAATGACGAAATCATGTATAACTTTCAGGTTTTACAGCAACTGGTGAATCTGAGTAAAACATATAACCAGGAGACCTTGGGAAAGGATTTGGAAGCAATTGCAGATAAGCACTATAAAACCTATTATGGTTTTCGGACCTCGGCCAGATAACACAGAACAATCCGGATGAAAAACATCCGGATTATTTTTTTCTTTTCATCAGTTGATTTGAAAAGTTGATGAGTACTTCTTTCCGGTCAGCTGAAACTGATACCTCACCCAGGCACTTCAGTGCTTTCTGATGACATGCTTCAATTCTTTGTCTTACAATCATGTCAATGCCCAGCGATAAATAAATATTTCGAATGGATTCGATTTTTTCCCGGCGATCAAATACCTTTTTTTCCATCCAGTAATTCAATACTTCTTTTTCAGGCTTTCCTGCCCTTGAAAGGGCTTCAATAATTAACAAAGTCTTCTTATTTGAAACAATATCGTTACCGCAAACCTTGCCGAAAACTTCAGAATCAGAAAATACATCCAGCAAATCGTCCTGAAGTTGGAAGGCAAGACCGATGTTCTTCCCGAACTCATAAAGTAAAAAAGCATCACGATCATCAGCCCTGCCACAAATGGCACCCATTTGAAGTGATGCAGCAATAAGAACCGCAGTTTTTCGCTCAATCATGAGCAAATAATCCTGTACAGATACATCGGTCATTTTTTCAAAATCCATATCATATTGCTGACCTTCACAAACTTCCAGAGCGGTTTGATTGAACACAGGAAACAAAAGCGGAAGCAATTGCTTATTACTTTGAAAAAGAATCTCATAGGCTTTAATGAGCATGGCATCTCCTGAAAGCAAAGCGATGCTCTCATTCCACTTTTTATGAACCGTGGGTTGATTCCTCCTCAAATCGGAGCCATCCATAATATCGTCATGTATCAGCGTAAAATTATGGAATACTTCAATGGCCATGGCTGCAGGGATACCCTCATCAACTTTTTCTGAGAAAAGATTGCATGCCATCAGCACAAGCGATGGGCGAACTCTTTTTGCATCAAGATTCAGAATATACCGGATGGGGTCATATAAATTGGATGGGATTTCAGGCAGTTTTACATCATTCAGACTTTTTTGGATCAACTGCTGACAATATTCCAGACTAAGCATATGCTTTTTTATTTCAAATATAGGAATTATGCTTGTCAGCGCGATTTTTATATTCACCAATTAATAATTAATTTTGGCCAGCATAAAATGGACACGTTATATATATTACGAACCATGAAATCAACAAGCAGCCTTGTCACGTTCACATTCCTTGTATTGCTATCCATCCCGTTGTTTTCACAAGGGTATGAAATCAAATTGAAAGTTAATGGCCTCTCAAATCAAAGAGTCATTCTTGGCCACTATTTGAGCAAATCTATGTATCCGGATGATACAGTAATGCTTGATAATAAAGGTATCGGCATCTTATCCGGAAAGAGGAAACTACCTTCCGGAATGTATCTGATGTATCTGCCTAGTACAAAGTATTTCAATGTTATCATGGGAAATGATCAGGTCTTTTCAATTGAAACAGATACTTCTGATTTTGACCGTACATTGGTTGTAAAAGGATCTGATGAAAACCAGGTTTTACGCGACTTCGAAAAGTTTTTTGCCGGGCTGCGGGAGAAAGCCGATAGCATTTCCAAACAGATTAACATAGAGACAGATCCGTTGCAAAAAGAGCAATTGACCACACGATTAAAATCTATAAATGAACAAAGGATTGATAAAATCAATGAAATCAAAAGCAAATATCCTGAATTATTTGTATCCGATTTCCTGCGCGCCACTTTGGAAGTAAACGTACCTGATCCACCCCGGAATGAACAGGGAATGATTGTGGATTCCAACTGGCAATATTATTATTACCGCAATCATTACTTTGATCATTTTAATATTTCCGATTCCAGGCTTTTAAGAACGCCCTTTTATGAGGACAAAGTGATGACCTATGTCACAAAAGTAGTTCCGCAGGTACCTGACAGTCTGATTCAAACCGTCGATTTTTTAATTGAAAAATCCCGAAAAGATTCTGACTTATTCAGGTTTATGCTGATTACACTTTTCAATCACTTTGCAAAAAGCAACATTATGGGAATGGATGCTGTACAGGTACATATAGCGGACAAATATTACATTAAGGAGTCATGGTGGAGTGACAGCAAGTTTCTCGCTGATCTGAAAGAGAAAACTGAAAAAGCAAAGCCATTGCTGATAGGTTCCATAGCTCCGGATATGAATTTAATGTTTGTACCCACACAGCACTTTATTGAAGCGAAACAGGACACGGCCCTGAGAAAATTTCCGCATGTTGGGTTTACATCATTCATGCATCAGATCAAATCCCCATACCTGGTATTGGTATTTTGGGAAGCTGATTGCGGCCATTGCAAAACAGCGATTCCCGAATTATATAAAATATATGAACGCACCCTCAAAAGCCGTGGTGTGCAGGTCCTTGCGATCAGCACGCTTTTTGGTGAGGATGGTAAAGTTAAGTGGGTAAACTTTGTGAATGAACATGGGCTGTACGATTGGATCAATGCATGGAACCCATATTCATATGAGTTTAAACTTAATTATGATGTCATTACAACGCCACAGATTTACATTCTGGATGAAAACAAAAAGATCATCGCGAAGAGAATTGCTCCAGAACAGGTGGAAGAAATCATTAAGACTATCACTAAATGATATATTTCAAAATCAATGACTAAAAAAAAAGCAATTAAACTTGTACTTGAAGATGGTAAGGAATTCTCCGGGCATTCCTTTGGATACGAAGCGTCGGTTTCCGGAGAAGTAGTGTTTAACACTGCAATGACCGGTTATCCGGAAAGTCTGACAGATCCTTCTTACAAAGGTCAGATTCTTGTACTCACCTATCCTATTGTTGGAAATTACGGGGTACCAGGAGCATTAACCGAAGATTCGATGTATAAGTTTTTCGAATCCTATGCATTGCACATCAGTGGATTGGTAATTTCTGATTATACAGAACAATACAGTCATTGGAATGCTCAAAAAAGCCTGGGTGATTGGCTTAAGGAGTTTAAGATTCCCGGAATCCATGGAGTGGATACGCGTGAGCTTACAAAAATTCTGAGAGAAGAAGGAACCATGCTGGGGAAAATTATTTGTGACGAAAAGGATATTGAAATGTACAATCCTAATAATGTGAATCTTGTGGAACAGGTGAGCATTAAGGAAAAGAAGGTTTTTGGAAATGGCCGTTACAAAATATTATTAATCGACTGTGGAGTAAAATACAACATCATCCGAAACTTATTACAGCGTGATACCACTGTAACTTTGGTACCCTGGGATTATGATTTTTCAAAAGAAGAATACGACGGTTTGTTCATTTCAAATGGTCCCGGAGATCCCAAACAATGCACTAAAACAATTGAAAATCTGAGAATGGCTTTGAAAATGGATATTCCCATTTATGGAATCTGCCTTGGAAATCAGTTGCTGGCATTGGCTGCAGGGGCAAATACCTACAAGTTAAAATACGGACATCGGAGTCACAACCAGCCTGTTATTCTCAGAGAATCTGATCATGCATACATCACCTCACAGAATCATGGTTTTGCGATCGACAATGCCACACTTCCTGAAGAATGGGAACCTCTTTTTATCAATTTGAACGATCAAACCAATGAAGGGATGAAACATAAGCAGAAGCCTTTCTTTTCTACCCAGTTTCACCCCGAAGCCTCAAGCGGACCAAAAGACACAGAATTTCTTTTTGATCAGTTCATTGAGCTGGTTGCTAAATATAAAAAGTAACTACTGCCCGCTTTTCGTTACCTCAATCCACATACCTTTTTCCATGGCAGATATGCTGTTGTCATACATGGCTTCACAATATACGCCTGTTAAATAGAATTTTCCGAGATATGCGGCATTGAGTTTCACACGGAATGTTTTACGCTCATTGCTTCCCAGATCAAAATAGGTGTATATCCTGTCGTCCCGAATATCCATATATTCGGGATTATCATATGATGCGAAATCATCGTTTTCCATCCGGCTGTTGCTGATTTCCCATCCCGGAGGAAATATCTGTGTCAGGGCAAGATTTTTATAAAATATGGCACTGGGATTATAAATGGTAACAACCGCCATAAAATCGGTTCCCTGTGAAATCCTGGTAACATCAATTTCGTCTCCTTCCAGAGTATAATAGGATGCGGACAAATTAAGGTTGTTTGAGAATTCTTTTTCCTCTCCGGTACCCGGTATGCCTTCCATAATAATTCGGGCAAACAGGGTTCCATTGCTGTTATTCATCATTGATACAGAACCTTTTTGGCTGTTTCCTACAGGAATCGGAATCTGAACAATGGGCTTTAATGAGGAAACCTGTATTTGCTTTCCCTGACCGATTTTATAGCCAAACTGCAATTTGCCGCTGTTCATGTTTTTCGAGAATTTTGCCATTGACAAAAGACAGTATGCAGTCGTTTGGGTACTCATCCACATTTCAGATGACAGCTTTTCAGAAATTTTCTTAGCCAGCACGGCGCTTTGCGTAGGATTGCCCATGATAATGTGTGTTTCCAGTATCATGCCCAAATCCCTTTCCCTTGAACCATAGCTGGAATATAATCCATTATATAGTTGAATATCTGAGGTTTCTCTTCCTATTAATGCCTTTGCTGCCTGAGATTGCCCACTTAATGCATAAGCTGCCGCAAGTCTCCATTTAGCCTGAATGGACAAATTCTTCCGTTCTCTCAGTCGATTCATCGCGCTCATTTCCGGCTGTCCCGCCAAAGCGAGTGTAAATAACCGGTAGGCTTGTTCAAAATCTTCCTGATAATAAGGTTCGTTCTGATGTATAGGAGCCCATTGGCGGGCAAGTTGCTTTTGAGATTTAATCCATGCCGATTTCATGGCTGAAGGCACAGAATATCCCTTTTTCTCAGCTTCGAGCAAAAAGTGTCCGGCATATGAACTGCTCCAGGAATCATAATATGAAAGTCCCGGCCAATAAGAAAAGGCACCACTTGAAATCTGGAACGACTGCAACCGTTTGATCCCCGCCTTTACATGATCCGTGATCCGATTGCGTGTCTGTTCGTTCATGTCTGTCAGATCAGGTAGGAATAATTGTGAGAAGACAGATGACGTTGTTTGTTCGACACATCCATGAGGATAATTAATCAAATACTTTATTCTTCGATCAGCATCCAGCGGAGGAATAGCCGAAACCTCCAAAGTTGCCTGATTGCTACCGGGTATACCCGGCAGAGTATATTCAAGCGTAATCTGTTTACCTTTTTCCAAAATATCTCCCATAGCAGTAGTCACAGGAGGATTTGCATTTCGCACATTGAGTTCAACATCATACACCGCAACATTTTTTCCACTGCTGGCAGTCACCTGAACTTTTCCGACTCCGGTTTTTGAGGCGATTTTCAGGTTGAACTCAACCATTTTTTCGCCAGGTTGATCAAATTCCAGTGTTTTTGAACTCGCATCTTCGGCAATAACCAGACTGTTCGTTTTAAAGGATACAGCGACCCTGCGAATCTGCTTATCCATGGCAAAAACCGTAACCGGTAATTTTACAGATTCACCGGGTCCAAGTACTCTTGGTAAAGTCGCCAGTACCATCAAAGGTTTTTTTACAGGAACCGCCCTTTCAGCCATGCCATAGGCTCCCTGATAACCTGCTACAACCATGAAACGGACCGACCCAACATAATTCGGCATTGACAGTGTATGGCGGTTTGTTTTATGTTCATTTAAAGTAAATGGACCTAAATAATTCACAACCGGTTTAAATCGGTTGGCCTTTTCAGAATTGGGATTCTTTGCAGCATCCTGGTCACCTCCAATTCCAAGAATACTGGCCAATTTACCTCCAAAAGCGCCTATCACCATGTCGTATAAATCCCAAGTCCGCACACCCAAAGCTTCCCTGGCATAGAATTCATCCCATGGATTTGGAGTTTGATACCGCGTAAGGTCAAGCAGCCCTTCTTCAACAACAGCCAGCGTATATGTCATAGCCTTCCCCTGTTTCTCACTTACTTGTATGGAATACTTGCTTTGCGGTTCCAGAGAAACCGGGGTTGAAATTACAGGAGTCAATCTTGTAGCCGGATCTTCAGCGAATAAAGGCAGAACACCGTATAAACGCATGGGCATATCATTTTCCGAATTGGCATGAGGCTGAATCAACGTGACATTCAGATATGCGTTTGGCGTCATTTCGGGTGTAACCAGAAATTTATGCCGTATTTCTTTCCCTGTCACAGGTAACCATTCTCTGGAAATAATTCTTGATCCGGTTTCAATGCAAAATAAAGCACTTCCTTTTCCACATGCAGGAATAATTACTTCCGCTGTTTCTCCAACGACATATTTCTGTTTATCCGTATTAAAAGTCAGTAAACTGGCCGCTTCGTCATTTCCCTTAACAGGTCGGCCAGCCCAACCAGGCCAGTCGATATAAACGATTTTCCCGGCAGAATGTCCGCTAACCGGATCTTCTACCCTAATATAAAATCTGCCCCATTCCGGACGGTCGATTCTGAACAGGAAGTTTCCCCTGCCCTGCAATACTGAAAATTCTTTTGATACAAGGGGGTTACTATATTCATTCCCAACATAGTTTGCAAGTTCATCGTCATCAGATTCCCACCAATTGCGCCAATCGACTTTATAAACAAAAGCGTTCATTTGCTTCCTTGAAACAGGGTTTCCATTTTCATCCAGTAAAACAACCTCAATCCGATGCAGGGTGTCTGTCAAAAGCATTCCTCTTTTATCTCCCTGAGGCGTTTTGATTCCAACAAATGCACTGTAAGGAGCATAGGGTATTGATAAACGATCGACACTGAAGTCTCCTCCTTTTTCAAACACTCTTGTAGTAAAATTCGCATTGAGCATTCCCGGAGCATGATGATCAGGATTAATTCTCCCTGGTATTACAGCATTTCCTGCTTCATCAACAGAACCGTCGAACAATGTTTGTTCTTCAGGCTCGAATTTCTTTGCTGCATCAGTAAATGTGTAATCAGGATATTTTGGAAAACTTGTAGCTGCATTCGTAACAGTCACCGTTACTTTTGCACGCAGGTTGGATGCAATCGCACCATGCAACCAGGTAACATTTAAATTTCCCTTTATATCAGGCTTTGAAGACGACAGGCGTTTCCCCGGAAATTTTAAATCAATCTTGAGTCGGTTTGGTTTAATGCTTTCAATCTTAAGTGTTTTGTTGAATTGCGTACCCCCCACTCGTACTCTAAGGGTATAATCACCTGTTATGGCATCAGCATGAGTACCAGCGGCCCATGTATAAAATCCATTGACTGAGGTAACCCTGGTAGTTTTGGCAAATAACTGACCTTTTGGGTTGATAATTTCAAATATTACAGGATGTCCGGCTGGTAACAATTTTTGCTTATCTTCAATAATGCAGGTTAAAAACAGGGTATCTCCGGGTCTCCAAACTCCTCTTTCGCCGTATATAAAAGCTTTAATACCTTTGGGCACAGTCCGCCCCGATACGTCAAAAGCTCCCAAGGATAAAGAAGATCCATCGTCCAGCCTTAAGTAACCTCGTTGTTTTTCATATCGGGCAACCAGCAAAAAAGGTTTCTCTTTGTACTTGATATCCAAAAATCCTGACTCATCTGTTAATCCCTGTCCAACTGGCTGTTGCTGATAATTATATAAAGTTATTTCTGCATTTTTAATCGGTTGAGAAGTCACAAGGCTTGTAACAGCGCAAAAAAGTGTACGGTCTGTTCCCTGTTTTGCGATAATACCTAAATCGGATGCTAAAATATTACGTGCAACAAACCTGCTGTTGGTATAATAAGAAGGGGAGCATGGATCTTCACGGCGTTCCCAATCATATTCCTCGTAATCATAATATTCATCGTAATAGTCCTCATAGGAGTCCCAATAAGATATCTCTGCGTCCGGATCATCATAATTCTCTTCTTCTTCCTCCGGTTCTTCCGCACCATCACTTCCTTCATCGCAGGGATAAAGTGAATATTGTTTTTTAAATGACAATTCAATCCTGTAGATTGCACCTGGGTCCGGTTCAATTAATTTTGAAAGATCGATGTAAAACTTATTCCACCGGGTCAGGTCAGTAGGTGTAAGTCCTAAGGAAACCTTTTGATGATGAATTAAACGTCCGGCTCTCTTTAGCTGATTATTGCCGTCCAGTTTATTGACCTGCAGAAAATGTCCGATATTGTTTTCAAAGATTTTAATGATTTTTACATCAACTGCATTCAAATTCACGGCCTCGAAAGGGAAAATCATCCCTTTTGATGACGGAAGAATGACGCCTTTGCCGGTTAATTTTATGCCAGGCTTTGGAACCTCAAAAGTGATATTTGTAATGTATGGTTCTTTCAGCTCGAATCCCAGAATATTTTTCAATCCGGCCTGAATGGTAAGATTGGTTTCGCCACTTTGCCGTGAAACCGGGAAAGCAAGAATGATATTTCCTGTAACATTGTATTCAAGAGCTTCTCCGTTATCGAGGTATATCAGTCCGTCAAACGACTGATTCTTCTTGATTGGATCGCTGCATGTAATTTGAATATACTGGTCAGGTTGATGAATAACCTTTACGTCCAGTACTTTATAATCTGCAAGAGAAGGTATGACCATCTCCATATTCCCCTTAAGCTTGGGAAAATCCGTAGTGGCATCCCAGGCGATTAACACACGCCCTTCTTTTTCCTGGCGTCTGACACTGTCAATGGTAAAATAACTGGTTCTGCGATCGGTGCCAGGTTCCCAGGAAATTTTGAGTTTCTCATGTTCCTGAGTAGCTATAAAATATTTCTTTAATTGGTCGATTTCAATATTATCTGCAGTGTTAACTACACCTTTAATTCGATTCCAAACCAGATCATTCTCATTAATTGTTTGATAACCGTCTAAAGTAACATTCCATGATTGCTCTACGACTGTGAAATCAAATACGAAAACGGACAGTTGTTTTTTCACTTTAACAATTTTGCCCAATTTAAAACGGGCCTGATACGTCTGTCCGGAAACGAGTCGTTCAGAAGGTCTGAATTCAATGGTTCTTTTGTCAACCCATACGGCTTGTCCTTTAATCGAAGGTTTAAACCGGAACAAATCATCATCTACAGGTGCATTGACTTCTCCTGCATGGGGATTGTCTTCTGCAAGGATAATGCGTATGGTAGATTCAGAAGAAATAACCCCTGAAGTAAAAGCAGTAATTTTTTCTGTGAAGGCAGGATCAAAAGAATTGGAAACGTGCCCTTTTTTGCACTGCGTGGAAGTAATAATCAATGACAAAAAGAGCAGGTACCGTGCGGCGGTAAGAACAGAAGGTTTATTCATACGAATAGAATTGGTTGTAAATATATTTAAGCCTTATTTGCTATACTTTCGCAGAAACCACAATGTATAATCTGTCTCCCCTCCTTACTCTTCTTGATACGGGCATTGAGAATCGTATTCCAGCACCAACCAATGCTTCTTCTTTTAAATCAAGTCTGATTTCATCTACCAGCTGTTCAATCACCCCAGTTGTGGGTCCGGTTATATAAATACGATCATTTTTATGAATAGTTCCTGCTTCACATAAAAATTCTGCAATCCCTATTTTCGAAAAATAATTCAGGCATTTAGCTGCATATACTTTCTTATGAGTAGCCTTTGATCCATATACTGTGCTCCATTCACCCAGTCTCTGTCCCAGATAATAGCCATTCCAAAAGCCACGGTTAAAAACGGATGACAACCGCTCTTTCCATTGAAGGATATTATCCTCTGCATAATTGCCATCAACAATACTTTGTATGGCTTCACCATAGCATTCGGTAACGACCTTAACGTATTCAGGTGAACGCGCCCGGCCTTCCATTTTCAGTACAGTAACGCCCGCAGCGATGATTTTATCCAGAAAGTGTATTGTGCATAAATCTTTGGGAGACATTATGTACTGATTATCTATTTCAAGTTCAATTTCACCTTCTTTATCTTTAACCAGATATCCCCTCCGGCAATCCTGAAAGCATGCTCCTCTGTTTGCAGAGTGATTATGATGGTGCAGGCTTAAGTAGCACTTTCCAGAAACAGCCATGCAGAGGGCGCCATGTGCGAACATTTCAACTTTCATCAGCTGCCCGGATGGTCCCTTTATCTGATTTTCAGCAATATAATCTGTAATACGGGTTACCTGATCCAGGTTTAGCTCCCGGGCAAGGACTGCCACATCAGCGTATTTTGAATAAAATCTTAGAGATTCGCTGTTGCTGATATTGATTTGAGTGGAAAGATGAACTTCAACGCCCGATTTATGTGCATATTCAATAGTTGCCTGATCTGAAGCAATGATGGCATTCACCCCGTTTGCTTTAGCCAGATCAACCATATTTCTCATTTCGGGTAAGTCTTCATCAAAAAAAACTACATTAAGAGTCAGATAAGCCCGCTTCCCAAATTTTCGGCAGATGCGCATAATCTTATTCAGGTCTGTTGCATCAAAATTTACAGAGGATCTGGAGCGCATATTGAACTTTCCCAGACCAAAATAAACAGAATCAGCACCTGCCTTAATTGCAGCCATAAGCGATTCGAAAGATCCCACAGGAACCATCAGATCGATATCGCTTCTTTTCAATATTTTTGAATTAATAGTGATTTGGGTTCTTAAATTATTTAAAAAACTCCTTTATTGCACCCCAGTAATAATCGTTCCAACCTTCTACAAAATCGTCATATTCATCATCCGGAATATTGGTATGTACCAAATCAATTTTTGTTCCAAGCTGATGTTCCTTTATAGAAATTGTAACAATGGATTGTTCAGGACTGTCTCCAAAATACCATTCCTGTTCCAATAACTGATTTTCTATTACCCTAATATTCCTTCCGGAAATATCACCTTCGAAAATAGAAAATTCTGTTTCTTCCTTCGCTTCCATCTGAGCCGGAAAACCACTCCATAATTCAATGGTAAAAGGGTTTGTAATGGCAGAGAATACTTCTTCAGGCGCAGCATTAATAATGTAATGTTTCTTAAAAGTTTTCATAAAAATTACATCCTGTTTTCAAATCAGATTCTTAATAATGTTAAAAACTTCAGTTAATTGTTCCCGACTCCATAAGGAACCAGATATATGTTTCAATTATATCATAAATTTACAAATCTGTAAAGTAATTTTATCAATTCAAAAATATTTATTTGTATCGCACCGTGAAAACAGGAATGGTAGTAAAAACCACAGGTAGCTGGCATACAGTCAAAGATGACAATTTGCTTATTCATTGTCGTCTTAAAGGAAATTTCAGGATGCGTAATTTAAAAAACACCAATCCTGTTGCTGTGGGAGACCAGGTTGGTTATGAAATTACAGATAAGGATACCGGCGTCATTACTCAAATTCATGACCGGAAGAATTATATTATCCGGAAATCCACGAATCTCTCGAAGGAGAATCAGATCCTTGCCGCAAATATTGACCAGGTGTTGCTCATGTTTACCCTCGATTATCCTGAAACACCTTTGGAATTTGTCGACCGGTTCCTGGTTTCAGCAGAAGCGTATCATATTCCATGTCATCTGCTGATCAATAAAACAGACCTGTATCATTCAGAGCGACTTCAATGGCTTGAGGAAGTAAAATCAATTTACCAGAAAGCAGGTTACCAGGTATTTGCAATTTCTGTGAAAACAGGAGACCATATGCCGGAAGTATATGATCTTCTTCAAAACAAGCTATCCTTAATTGCAGGGAATTCAGGTATTGGTAAAAGCAGCTTTATAAATTATTTCTGCCCCGGCCTGAATTTGAAAACAAATGATATCTCCTGGTATCATGAGTCAGGAAAACATACTACAACATATCCGGAAATGGTTTCTGTCAATGAAAATAGTTATATCATTGATTCTCCCGGTATCAGAGGTTTCGGAATAACTGACCTGGATAAAAATGAAATTGGTTTATACTTTACAGACATTTTCAAGCTCTCCAAGAATTGTCAGTTCTATAATTGTACACATATACACGAACCCGATTGTGCGGTAATGCAAGCCCTGGAAACCGGAGATCTTCATGAGTCCAGATACAGAAGCTATTATAATATTTTTACCGATTCACAGCAAAAATACCGGAATGGGTAAGACGCATTGTTCAAAAATTTCCTGAAACCATGTAGGACCTATAAGAATATTTCATACTTTGATTGTTTAATTTTCAAACCCGTCCATGATGAGGAAGTACACGGTATATTTCATTTTAATTACCCTGGTTGTTATCCTGGTAAATATATATTTTAGCTTTTCTATATACCACAGGCAAATTTCATTTCAAAAAAGTATTCTTGCCGGACAAGCAGAAGCCAGCGCCGATGAGATTGAAAAAGAACTGATGAAATTTGAGAATGAAGTAAATGCATTTTTGTATTCAAATATTATTCTGGGCATTGATCTGACCAGTGATGATATCAATCAGACTGGAATAAGAAGCCTTGAAATGCTTTTTTCAAATAACAGCAATCTGATTAAGAATGTTCACATTTACAATCTCAATGGCAATGTTCTGAATCTTTCTTTTAATAAAAGGAAGAATTTGCTCATCGACCCGTATATCACGCAACATGTTTTTCCATTGTCAGATAAGATTACGGTAAGCCGCAATGAAGAAATGGTTGAATATTCTTTCCCTGTTTACAAACAAACTGAACTTGTATCAAATATCGTTTTTGAATTGGATCTTTTCTCTTTCTTCCAAACGGAACTAAACAGAAATTTTCATGATGATGCATATTGGCAGTGGGTTACAGACAGAGACGGACAGGTGATATATGAAAATTCCGGAAAAAATGTGATCTTAAAAGATAGTACTGAATTCAAAAATAAAGTTCATGCCGGTATATTCAGTTTCTTTAAGCATCAGGTAGGATTTGACAAAAAGAATGAATGGCTTTATTCAGCCTATGAACCTCTCAAAATTCTAAACAGCGATTTTGGCGTTCTTTTTTCAATGAGAAAGAGCTTTGTATTTGATCTGATTTTAAACAGGGTCATCATTGCGGGTTTTTTCAGTACCCTCATTATGATACTGTTTTTGTTGATGATGTTGGGTAAAATGGGAAAAAGCTTTTCTCAAAAAGAGCAGGCAAAAAATGATCTTTCCAATCTTCAATCCATTTTTGATAACCTGCCCGTAGGAATTATGGTGCTGGATCAGGATCATCAGGTTAAAATCATTAACCAGACCGCCCGTGAAATGTTGCTTTTGAATAAAGAGGAGCAAATAGCCGGAAAAAATCTTACAGACCGCTTCATGCTTTCGCGGGATTATTATGATAACCGGGACAATTCGTCATTTGATACCAACCAGTTTGTTTTATACCGCCATGAAGGTGAAGAAGTAGCTGTTTATAAGAAAGATCTGCCCTTTATTATTGATCATGAAGAATATGTCCTCAGTTCATTTGTGGACGTAACGCCTATAGAAAAAGCCAGAAAATATGAAGCTGCTTCGAATACAGCCAAATCAGAATTTCTTGCTAAAATGAGTCATGAAATCCGTACGCCCATGAACGGAATCATTGGCATGACAGAAGCACTTGATCAGGAAAACCTCACATTCAATCAAAAGGAATATGTGCAAATTGTGAAGCGATCTGCGGATGTTCTTTTAACATTGATTGATGATATATTGGATTTTTCGAAGATCGAAGCAGGCAAAATGCAACTGGAAGAAATCCCATTTAGACTTCGTGAAGAGGTTAAATTTGCCGCAGACTTATTCCGACCCATTATTGAGGAAAAGAAGCTGGAATTTTCTTTGAAAATTAGTTCTGCAGTTCCTGAAAATATTATCGGAGATCCTTTCCGGCTGCGTCAGGTATTGTCAAATCTCATCAGCAATGCGGTTAAATTTACTCATGAAGGTGAAATTATTGTAGGAGTTGAACTCGAAGAAGAATATAATAACAATATTACATTGCTGTTTTATGTGGAAGATAGTGGTGTAGGCATTGCTCAAAATAAAATTGAAACGATATTTAACTCCTTCACGCAGGCAGAAGAATCCATTTCACGCAAGTACGGTGGTTCCGGCCTGGGAACTACAATAGCCAAACAATTGGTCAATCTGATGCATGGAGAAATATGGGTTCAAAGTCCCTCATCCATTTCAAGAAAACCTAATTACCCTGGATCCCGTTTCAGTTTTACCATCGAGGTATATTCCAATGAAAGAGTGATAAAACCACTCCATCATGAAAACATAAGCCAGTTTTCTCAAGTCCGTTGCCTTGTAATTTCTCAGGCACAGGACAGTCACCAGCGACTCAACCGCATCCTGGAATTTGAAAAAATCGAACATGATGATTTTGTTTATCAAGAAAATGCATATGATGAATTAAAGCTTAAACTTTCTAAAAGCGTTGAACCTTATCATATACTTATAATTATGGATGAGCCAGGTAATAATGGCTTCCAGATTGCCAAAAAACTCAAAGAGGACAAAATATCAGACAGCATTTTAGTTATGCTGATTAGTGCTGCGCATAAACCTGATAATTTTGTTCAGGCTAAGCGTTTTGGGGTTGATTACTATTTTTATGAACCTTTTGAACAACCCGATTTCATTAAGAGTCTTCAGGAATCATTTCCATACGCAGAAAAAAGCACAACCGATATCGTTAAGAAGTTAAAATCCAGTTTATCGGTTCTGGTAGCAGAAGATAATGAAATCAATATCCGTGTGGCGCAAACCATTTTCTCAAATCTGGGATATAAAATAGACATAGCGCACAATGGCGAAGAAGCCGTTGAAAAGGTTAAATCAGGTGCTTATGATATCGTTTTTATGGACCTGGTTATGCCTGAAAAAGATGGAATTCAAGCCACAGTGGCCATTCGCGCTTTAGGGTTCCAAATGCCCATTGTAGCCATGACTGCAACAGCAAGTTCAAAAAGTAAAAGCAAGGCAATTTCTTCAGGTATGAATGATTATATTGTCAAACCTGTGAAAATGGAGAATATTCGAAGTGTGCTTATAAAATGGTTTGCGTAAAGCATTTAAATTAATTTTCTTATTAAACTTTTCTTTTTTTTAAAGGTTAATTTATAGCTGATATTAAATCATTCACTATGAATTTTCCTGAAAAAATAGAAACCATTGGCGTTTTGTTAAAAAGAGAAACGCTGCAACCTGTCGATCATTATATCATTGACAATACGCTGGTTCTTGAGAGTCTTGAGCCATTTCCCGGATATCATGGCGAAAATCTTCCACAGGAACCCTATCCAAACTCGTTATTTTTCATGACAGATAAAGCTTATCCTGTAGAAAAAATATACAGGGTGTCCCAGCATCTATGTTGCGACCTTGGTTTACATATCGATGCATGTCCGGTAGAAATAACGATTTATAACAATGTTTATCCGGGAATTCGTGTCAGGGGATTAAATCAGTATGCACTCATTCGGGAAGCACAAACCTGTTATATCAAACAGGGTATAGGATTTATGAAATATCAGAACATTCATGATCCAGCTCTCATGCGTATTGTTAAAATGTTTGTTTGCGAAAAGATTGATCATGCCATATTTCGTGATATTGTAAGTGATCATACTTACTATTTGACGATCCCTTACCATTTCACCTGGGACCAGTTTGTTCAAGTCACCAAAAAAGTGAAAAACAACCTGTATAATAACAACTTCGATGCAGCTTTAGGCTATTTTTACTTAAGACCTCTTACTGAATTTGTCCGGATTTTTGATTTCAATCCGGGACTGGAAAGGCTAAACCTCATTCGGGAAAAATACATGGATGAAATCAAACGCATTCAGCAAACAGCTTAATGTGCCTCAAACCAATTGCTTCCGGTACCGATATCAACAATTAACGGTACTTTTAAGGGCAGTACGTTTTCCATTTCCGTTTTTACAATCTGCCGGATTTGCTCCAACTCGTCTTTAAAAACATCCAGAATCAACTCATCATGAACCTGAAGAATAAGAGCAGACTGAAAGCCCATTCGGAGTCTTCTCTGCAGATTTACCATAGCCAGTTTAATAATATCGGCAGCAGATCCTTGTATGGGTGCGTTGATGGCATTTCTTTCAGCAAAACCCCGAACTACAGCATTTGAGGAATGAATATCCGGTAAAAACCTTCTTCTACCCATGAGGGTCTCAACAAAACCTTTTTCACGGGCCAACTGAACTGAAAGATCCATGTATGCTCTCACCCTCGGAAAAGAGCGAAAATATCCATTGATTAATTCAGCAGCTTCCGTTTTGGATATGTTCAAGCGCTGAGAAAGTCCGAAGGCAGAAATTCCATAGATAATACCAAAATTGGCTGTTTTTGCTTTGCTTCTCATCGAAGAAGTGACTTCTTCTTCAGGGACCTTGAAAATTTTTGCAGCCGTAGAAACATGAATATCAGCATTATTTCCGAAAGCCTCTATCATGTTTTCATCTTCGCTCAGATGTGCCATCAGTCTCAATTCAATTTGAGAGTAGTCGGCTGAAAGCAAAATATGCCGTTCAGAACTAGGAATAAAGGCCTTTCGAATTTCCTTACCTCTTTCGTCTCTGATGGGAATATTCTGAAGATTGGGATTTCTTGAACTGAGTCGTCCCGTGCTTACCCAAGCCTGATCAAATGAAGTGTGAATTTTTACGGATTTTTTATCAATAAGCTTTGGCAAAGCATCCACATAAGTACTTAACAACTTTTGCAGCGCTCTGTAATCTAATATCTGATTGATAATTGGATGTTTGTCAACCAGTTTTAAAAGTATTTCTTCACCTGTTGAATACTGTTTGGTTTTTGTCTTTTTAGCACCATCAGAAATCTGCAGCCGCTCAAATAAAATTTCTCCTAATTGTTTGGGAGAGTTTATATTAAAAGAACATCCGGCCAAATTAAAGATAGAAGTCTCAAGTTCTGCTAATTCCTTTTTTAAGACAACGGAGAATGCACTTAAGTTTTCTGAACTGATTTTAAACCCTTCCTTTTCCATCTCGGCCAGAACTCTGATGAGAGGCATTTCAACAAGCTTAGCGAGGTTCAGCAATCCCTTCTTTTCAATCTCTTTGGACAGAATTTGATATAGTTGCCATGTAATATCAGCGTCTTCACCAGCATATTCCTTGATGATATTCAGTTCTATTTCCCGCATATTTTTCTGGAGAGGTCCCTTTTTTCCAATTAAGTCCTCAATGGGAACCATTTTATATCCCAGATAGATTTCTGATAAATAATCAAGATTATGCTTAAGATCAGGTTGAATCAGGTAATGAGCGATCATCGTATCAAACAATTCCCCTTCAACTTTAACTCCGTAATTCATCAAAACCTGGATATCATATTTAAGATTCTGACCAACTTTCCGGATTGAGTCATTTTCAAAAACAGGTTTCAACAGATCAATGATTACAGATACCTCATTGGCATCGGAAGGTACAGGGACATAGTAAGCCTCATGTGATGAAAAACAAAATGACATTCCTACCAATTCTGATTCGCGTGCGTTAATATTGGTGGTTTCTGTATCAAAGCAAAATTCAGAAAGTTGTGAAAGTTTGCCTGCCAATTCAGTTAATGGCTGGCCGGGAGTAACAATGTGGTATTGATGCGTAACTGATTGGATGGTATCACAGACAGGTTCAGCATGTTTCTCTATAGGAATGGGATTCTCAAAAAGAGATCCTTGTACGGCAATTGGTGCAGATTCTTTAAAAATTCTTGATGTTAGTGTTTTGAATTCCAGCTCGTTAAACAGCTTTTTCAGTTGTTGTTCATCCCATACCCGGGCTATTAAGTCATCTGTTGTAAAAGAAAGCGGGACTTCCAAATGAATCTGGACCAGTTTATGAGACAATAAAACCTGATCTTTGTTTAAAGTTAGGCTTTCTCTTTGTTTAGGTTTTAGCTCCTGAACATGATTCAGTAGATTATTAACTGATTGATAAGTATTTATAAGCTCTTTAGCCGTTTTCTCTCCAATACCGGGAGCACCAGGTACATTATCGGAGGCATCGCCCCAAAGGGCTAAAATATCTGCTACCTGAGACGGATTGCTTACACCAAAAAACTGATTGACCTCAGGGATCCCAATTTCCTCAAAATCACCTCCTGCTTTGCCCGGTTTTAGCATTTTTATTTTATCAGTAACCAGCTGCATATAATCCTTATCGGGAGTGACCATATAGGTAATGAATCCTTCGGTTTCAGCATGTTTAGCAACAGTTCCAATGACATCATCTGCTTCAAAGCCGCATATTTCGATCACAGGAATTTTAAATGCTTCAATGATTTTCTTGATTACAGGAATCGACTTTTTTATTTCCTCTGGTGTAGAAAGCCGGTTAGCTTTGTAAAGATGATACAAGTCGTTTCTGAAGGTCAGCGATGGAGGATCAAAAACTACCGCGACATATTCCGGTTTAAACCGGTTAAGGATATCAAAAAGTGTAGTTGTGAATCCGTAAATAGCGGAAGTATTCACCCCTTTTGAATTAATCATTGGCCTATTAATAAAAGCATAATAAGCCCTATATATTAAGGCATACGCATCGAGTAAAAACAATCGGGCTAACTTTTCCATCTCATTTTTCATAAAAAAGCCGGGTGAAATTTCAACCGGCCCTATATATTAATTCCGAATCAACAGGCACATTTGTTTACACATTCAAGAATATTACCCAAATTACTATTCTTAATAAAATAATAAGTATTCTTTCCTTCTCTTTTGGATCCAAGTACTCCTTTATCTTTTAGTATACCCAGATGATGAGACGTAGTAGACTGCTCAATGTTCAGGTGCTCATGGATTTCTGTTACATTAACCTGTTTCCCGCCATCCAGATATTGCAAAATCGCGATGCGCATAGGATGTGCAATTGCTTTAAGAAAACTGGCTGCTTTTTCTAATTGTTCGGCAGTTAATCCTTCAAATTTTGTAGAAGTTTTCATAATTATAGCTAACTAACAAATATATGCAAATATAACGCTAAATAGATAAGTTTATGATTTTGGTTGGTTTTTCCCAATTGATTCTAAACGAAAAAGCTCATGATAAATTATTAAATTTGGTACTCAAAATATAAGACATGGCGTCCATCGACCGAATCAAAAATCATGTTGCAGATGAATTAATGGAGTTTGACAAGTATTTCACCCAGGTAATGCATACAGACATACTTCTTCTGAATCTTGTGATGAAATACTTAATGAGAAGAAAAGGAAAACAGATGCGGCCCATGCTTGTTTTCCTCTCAGCCAAATTGCTCGGGAAGCCCAATGATTCAACTTATACTGCAGCTGCTCTTATTGAAATACTTCATACAGCGACACTTATACATGATGATGTAGTTGATCAATCCTATGAAAGAAGAGGGTTTTTCTCAATTAATGCACTTTGGAAATCAAAAGTAGCGGTACTTGTAGGCGATTACTTACTGGCTAAAGGTCTTTTGCTCGCTGTGGATAAGAAGGAATTTGAGTTGCTCCATCTTGTTTCCGATGCTGTTAAGGAAATGAGTGAAGGAGAACTTTTGCAGATAAAAAATTCGCGGAAATTAGGACTTACCGAATTGGAATACTTTGAAATCATTCGTAAAAAGACAGCCACGCTCATTAGTTGTTGTAGCGCTTCTGGTGCGCAATCTATTGGATCCTCCGAAGAAATAATCAAGCAGATGCAGCGTTTTGGAGAAAATCTGGGAATGGCTTTTCAGATAAAAGATGACTTATTGGATTACCAAATCAATAACCTTACCGGAAAACCTTTAGGTAATGATATACAAGAAAAGAAACTTACCTTGCCTCTGATTCATGCATTGGAATGCGCCGAACCTTCCGAGCGTAAAGCCATCATCCGTCTGATGCAAAACGCTGACAAAAGCCCAAAAAAATTTCAAACGGTTCTTCAATTCATTCAAAAGTACGATGGCCTGGATTATGCGATTACCAGGATGGAAGCATATGCACAACAAGCCATACGTGAACTTGAGGCTTTTACAGAAGCAGAAACCTATGAAATGCTTAAAGAATTTGTAACATTCACCACCCAACGAAATAAATAGCCTTAATTACTTCTCAGAAAATCATGCAACTTATTTGCTGCCTTCTTGCCAATTAACATGGAAAGTTCATCAATGCTGTATTTTTTCAGCACTTCCACATCACTTTCAGCCTTTAAAATTTTCTCAACCGTCTTTGCTCCAATTCCGGGAATATTTTCAAAGGATGATTTCAACTGGCTATGGCTTCTTTTATTACGGTGAAAAGTAATTCCGAATCGGTGCGCTTCGTCTCTGATTCTCTGTATCAATCTTAAGCTTTGAGAATTCTTATTGATATAAATTGGAATTGGATCTTCCGGGACATAAATTTCTTCTAGTCGTTTCGCAATTCCAATAATAGAGACCTTGCCATAAATACCTAATTGTTGAAGACTTTGTACTGCCGCTCCCAATTGACCTTTTCCGCCATCGATGATGACCAGATCAGGTAATACACCTGCCTCCTCAATGATTCTTTTATATCTTCGTAACACAATTTCAGACATTGAGGCAAAATCATTCGGACCAGTGACTGTTTTAATGTTAAAGTGACGGTAACCTTTTTTATAAGGTTTTCCATTTTTAAAGACAACACAGGAGGCCACCGGTTCAAAACCTTGAATATTGGAATTGTCAAAGCATTCAATCATCTCCGGAATACTCCGTAAACGAAGATCCTCCATTAACTGAAGTAGTGCGCGATCTTTTGTCTCGTATTTAATAGCTTCTTTCTTTTTGGCCTGTATTGAATCCAGTTTAAAAGAGGTCGCATTGCGTGTAGACAATTGTAATAATTTTAATTTATCTCCTTTTGAAGGTACCGTGTAATGTACTCCAGGGAAAGATATTTCAGGTTTAAAAGGAAGAATAATTTCAGAAGCCTGGCTTGAATATCGATTTCTCAAATCAAACATAACCGTTGTCAGCATTTCGTCCTGTTCTTCTTCTGTGCGTTTCACAACCTGAATGTTATGTGCCTGTACAATAGCCCCCTGAACGATTTTTAAGAAATTAATATAAGCGTTCTTTTCATCGTCAACAATGCTAAAGACATCCACGTTGCTGATTTTCGGATTTACAATCGTTGTTTTGCCTTTAAACTTCTCCAATACTTCAAGTCTTTCCTTTATGGTTTGTGCAGTTTCAAATTGCATTTTTGAAGCGGCCCTTTCCATAGACGTTTGTAAATAGCGTATGACCTGTGATAAATTTCCTCTTAAAATTTCCCGAACTTGATGGATCGAATCAAGATATTCAGCCTCTAATTGCAGGCCCTCACATGGAGCTTTGCAATTTCCCAATTGAAATTCAAGGCATCTTTTAAATTTCTTCTTTTCAATATTTTGTTCACAAAGCAGTAAACTACAAGTTCGAAGTGGAAATAACCGACGAATCAGATCCAGCAGAGTCTTTACCATAAATCCGGATGTATAGGGACCAAAATATTCTGATCCGTCGTGGATGTAATTTCTTGTAGCATATACCCGGGGAAATCTTTCATTTCGTATGCAAATCCAGGGATATGTTTTGTCGTCCTTTAGAAGAATATTGTATTTGGGCTGGTACTCTTTTATGAGATTATTTTCAAGTAATAACGCATCCGATTCATTCTCTACAAGAATGTATCGTACTTCGGCTATTTTCTCCACCAATGCTTCATGCTTATAACTCTTTACTCCGACTTTGAAATAGGAACCCACCCTTTTACGCAAATTGATTGCCTTACCAACATACAAGATTTTTCCTTGAACATCATAAAATTGGTATACGCCCGGCTTTGCAGGAAGCCTGTTTACTATTTCATTCAATTCAGACTTCATTTTATCCTTTTATTGACTGAATTGTTCCACGTGGAACAATTTTTATCTCCCCATATATAACAAAAGAACATTGAGATCGCTCGGTGAAATTCCTGAAATTCGTGCAGCCTGACCGATCGTCTCAGGCTGATACTTTTTAAGCTTAAATCGCCCCTCTGTAGAGATGGATAAAAGCGCATCAATATCAATATTTTTATTAATTTTAATGCCATCGAGTCTCCCAATCTTATGTGCAATAAGCCGTTCTCTTTCGATGTAGCCTTTGTATTTTTGCTCTATTTCAATAGAATCCAATACTTCATTTATATCAGGTACGGGAATTACAGGGACTTGGGTACCTGAAATCCTGAATAAATCTCTAATCTGCACTTCAGGGCGCAACAAAACATCCTTAAGTTTAACCTTTTGCCCAATCTCACTACTGCCTTTTTCTTTTAAAAAAGGATTTGCCTGGTCTGGAGTTATACTTGTTTCGTTGAGAATTCTCATCAACTCAATTCTCAAATTACTTTTCGCCTGATGGATATCAATTCTTTCTTTTGAGGCCATGCCAATTGTTATGGCTTTTTGTGTTAAACGTTCATCGGCATTGTCCTGCCTGAGTAAAATACGATATTCTGCTCTGGATGTAAACATCCGATAAGGCTCATCTACTCCTTTTGTAACGAGATCATCGATAAGTACCCCAATGTAAGCTTCATCACGCTCTAAAATGAAAGGTGGATCATTTCTTGTTTTCAATGCAGCATTAATCCCTGCAATGAGTCCTTGTGCAGCAGCCTCTTCATAACCAGTTGTTCCATTGATCTGCCCAGCAAAGAACAGATTTGAAATATTCCTGGTTTCTAAAGAGCGTAAAAGTTGTGTGGGTTGATAAAAATCGTATTCTATAGCATATCCGGGCCTAAAAATCTTTGCTTTGTCGAGTCCCTCAATCTTCCGAATAGCAGCAAACTGAACATCCAAAGGAAGGGAGGAGGAAAACCCATTTAAATAATATTCTTGTGTATTCCATCCTTCTGGTTCAAGAAATAACTGGTGGCTTGTTTTCTCACTAAAAGTAATAATTTTTGATTCGATACTCGGACAATATCTGGGTCCAATTCCTTTTATCGTTCCATTATAAAGCGGTGAATCATCAAACCCCTCTTTTAAAATATTGTGAACCTCAGGATTCGTGTAAGTAATAAAACAACTGAGTTGCTTTTCAGGTAAAGTAGTATTTATAAAAGAAAATCTTCTGATATCTTCATCGCCTTTTTGTTCAGCCATTTTTGAAAAGTCAATGGTCCTTCCGTCTAATCGCGCAGGAGTTCCAGTCTTCAGTCTGTCTGAAACTATTCCATGACCAAATAACTTCTGGCTGATTCCGGAAGAAGAAGACTCTGAAATTCTTCCTCCGCTGAGAATAGTCCTTCCAATATAAATTAAACCGTTCTCGAATGTTCCGATGGTTAAAATAACTGTTTTTCCATAAATGGCTACATTCATTTTTGTCCGAACACCGACAATGCTTTCATTTTCAATGATCAGATCGCAAACAACGTCCTGCCACAAGTCAATATTTTCATTTTTCTCAATAATATTGCGCCATTCAATGCTAAAAAGTGTCCGATCGCACTGTGCCCGAGGGCTCCAAACTGCAGGACCTTTAGAACGATTTAACATCCTAAATTGAATCATGCTCAAATCAGTGACAATGCCTGAACAGCCTCCTAAAGCATCAATTTCACGAATAATCTGTCCCTTTGCTATTCCACCCATAGCTGGATTACATGACATCTGTGCCATTTTTGTCATGTCCATGGTTACCAGCATGACTTTGCATCCCATTGTAGCAGCAGCATGCGCAGCTTCGCAACCGGCATGACCAGCACCTACGACGATAACATCATACCTCAATTCCACAATTCACATCAATTAATTAAATCTGCAAAGATACTTATCTTCCAGAATTCTCATGGCCCTTTTTTCATCTTCAGTTTGATCATTATACCCTAAAAGATGTAAAACACCATGAATGGCAACACGCCTTAACTCATTTTTGAAAGGAACATGAAAGATTTGTGCATTGATTTTAACCTGATCTGCACTAATGAAGATATCACCATTTAACGTACTTCGTTTATTGTCATTAAATGTGATTACGTCAGTATAGTAATCGTGATTTAAGAAGCTTTTATTTACATCCAGTATATGCTCATTACTGGTGATAATAACTTGTATATTTCCGCAAACTTTACCCTCCTCTTGAATAACGCACTCTAAAAAATAACCGAATTCTTTATTGAAAACCTGTTCTTTATCTTTGATAAGACAATCAAAACGAATACTCAACGTTATTTAATATTAAATTCTAATTCTACGCTTGCACCATTTCGAGTAAATTCGATCCGATCTGAAAGTTTCTCCATTAAGAATATTCCACGACCATTTACATTCTCAATATTCTCAGGAGCAGTAGGGTCTGGAACATTTTTATAGTCAAATCCTTTGCCTTCATCATCAATTTTAATCCTTAACTTCTTGTCCTCAATCCTTACAAAGATGTTTACAAATTTGTTTTCGTCCAGTTTATTTCCGTGCAAGATAGCATTATTCGCAGCTTCTAAGGCAGCAATCAAAATATTACCATAAATGTCTGCACTAATATTGTGATCTGAGGATAATTCATCCACCAATTTTTCCACTTTTCGTAAATTCTCAATCTTTGAGTTTATTTTAAGTGTCTTTTCCATTATACTTAATATTTCTATTACTGCTTAATATACTTAAATAATCTTCTTTTGTTTCCCTTTTTTGAAAGTTTTATGCTAAATTATTAAAAAGATTTTCAAAATTATAATGGTGCCAACCACAATTCCGGGTCCCTTTTCTCCGTCTCTTTCCAAATCTGAAAATATAAGATCGTTTCTTTAGTATGAACATCTGTGAAAACAGTGCCAATAACATCCTTAATATTCACAGTTTGTCCTTGTTTTACAACAACATCAATCATGTTGTGGTATAAAGAAAAATATTGTCCATGTTTTACAATAACCGTATAATTCTCACCTGGTATCTTAAACACTCTTGAAACCACCCCTTTAAATATACTCCTTACCTTCTCTCCGCTTCTTGTTGAGATATAAATTCCATCATTTCTGACCATTACATTTTTATAGTCAGGATGGGCATGTTCACCATATTTTCCGGTAATTATACCACGTTGTGTAGGCCATGGAAGTTTACCATTATTTTTTTCAAAATCACCTGATATAATTTTATCAGCTGGAGTGACCATTTCCTTGTTTGCAACCTTTGCCTTCTTTCGTTCTGCTTCAATATACTTTTTCAATTCGTTCTCCAACTTCCTGGCAGTTTTCTCTTTATTTCTAATTTCTTCTTCTATCTGCTTTTGCTTCTGTTGGAGTTGTTTGACCATTTTATTTTTATCATTTACTTCCTGCTGTATTGTAATGGTCTCTTTTCTGGTCTGATTCAATGCCTTATCTTTCCCGGATCTTAAACCCTGAAGTTCACTATTTTTTTGAACCAATACTTCCTTCAAATCTTCAAATTTCAATCTTTGTTTCCTTAAGAAACTATTGTATAGCTTGACAGTATGAATCCGTTTATAAAGTTGATTCAGATTATCGGAAGCGAGAAAATACACTCCCTGATAATTCTTCGTTTTCTTTTTATACAAATTTACAATCATCAAAGCATAGATCTTTTTAATTCTATTAATCTCATATTCTGTTCTGACAATGTCCTGCAAATTTCTCTCAATAGCCTCGTTAATAACATTTACTTCTACTTCCAAACCCACTAAATACTCTTTCCTCTTCTTTAATTTATGATTAATAAGATTAATTTCATTCAATGATTCTTTAGTTTTTCCTTGCGTTTCGCGTAATAGCTGATTTGCATAATCAATCTCTTTTAGTGTCTTCTCGCGCGTGGTCTTAATTTTCTCAAGACCATTCTGTCCCACAAGCGTTAATGAAAACAGCATTATGATTGATGTAAAAATGATTCGCATTCTACTTTTCTTTAATCATTTTCTTGACTTCCTCAATCTTTGCAAGAACCTCATTCAATTCTTCTCCTTCAGATTTTATAATAGCTGCTTCATAGTATTTTAGTGCGATCTCATATTCCTTTAATACCCGATAAATTTCAGCTGCATGCATGAGCACTTCCCTACTCTCAGAACCTCCATACATTATTGCATCAAGAATATACTTCTGGGCTTTCTTTACTTTTCCCTGTTTATATAAAATCCAACCATACGTATCCAGATAAGTACCATTCTTTGGCTCATTATTAATGGTTTCAGCACTCATTTTCTCTGCTAACTTTAAATCTTTTTCTCTCAAGGACAAATAATATGCAAAATTATTCTTGATGCCATCATTATTCTTATCAAAACGCAGGGCTTTTTTAAAGACTTCTTCTGACTTATCATATTGTGAAACTCTTTGATAACATTCGGCAAGCAGTGACATAAATTCTACTTTTAATCCTGAGTCTTCAGCAATTCCAAGCCCGGTATTCAAGACAGTAATAGCATCACTATAAGCCTTTTTCTGGTAAAAAGCAGAACCCCGGAACAGATAAATGAATGGCTTTTTATCCCAGATCGTTAAAGCTTGCTGAGAATAATACAGCACGCTATCTACCTGACCACGAAAATTCATTACATAAAGCAATTGTTCATAAGCTGTGTAATTATTCTTATCAATAGAAATTAGTTTCTTTAATACGCTAATTGCATGATCATAATTTTGGAGTCTTAACTGGACATCTGCATATACAGCAATGTTTTGTAAATCATCTGGCTTGTTTTCATACATCATTTGAGATACAGTATCCAGTATTTCATGATACCGGGTTAATTCTTTTTCATTTTGCAGAATGTTATATAAAAAAGTAGTCTTAACCCGATTATCGTAAGACGTGTCCTTTATCATTTCAATAATCAAGTTTCTGGCACTATCTCTATTACCAATGTCCATTAAATAGCCTGCATAAGAAAATGTAACCAGTGGATCAGCATTATACTCAGGAAATATCAAATTATAATAACGTGCAGCAGAATCTAATTTGCCCTGATTGCGATAAAATTCTGCAATCATTCCCAGGATATTATAATCTTCAGCCTCTTCCCCACTGGCACCATCTTTTAATGATTCAATAGCCTTTTCAGGTTCAGATAATTTCTCATATATCCGGTACTTACTAACAGAAACCTCTCTGGAATGACCAATTCTCTTATCAATCTGATCTAACCATGTAATCGCTTCCTGATTCATTGCCAAAGTCTCACATAGTCCTGCAATTGCATACATAATATTCACATTCTCAGGCTCTAATTTAATCAATTGCCGATAAACCAATAAAGCACTGTCATACCGCTCCTCGGTCTGATAAATAGTAGCAAGATTTTGCAGGTACCAGATATTATCACCTCCGGATTTTACAGCCTTAACAGCATGATGTTTACCCAGAGCAGTATTTCCTGCATTCATATAAATTCTTGATAACTGAAAATGCACAGCTCCGCTATTGGGATCAATTTTAAGGCACTCTTTGTATAAACTTACTGCTTGTATATAGTTACCAAATAAAAACTGCTTGGTAGCCTCTGTAAATGCGTACAAATACTCCTGTCTTAAAATCGATGCCTTCTCATTTTGTGATAAAGCAACAGCCTGACCATAAATACCATTTAAATTTACAGTACAGAAAATAGCTACAAAAAATAAAACTCTTTTAAACATTTCTTTAGTATTATTGACCAGTATGACCAAATCCGCCTACTCCACGATCAGTTTCATTCAGATGGTCACATGCTTCCCATTCAATGATTTCATGCCTGGCAATAACCATCTGACAAATCCTTTCACCATCATTTATAACAAACTCCTCACCAGATAAGTTAATCAAAATAATGCCAATCTCGCCCCGATAATCAGCATCTATGGTACCTGGTGTATTAAGCACCGTTATACCCTTCTTTAAGGCGAGTCCACTCCGCGGACGTATCTGTGCTTCATATCCTACAGGCAACTCAATAAATAAACCTGTTTTTATCAAAGTACGCTCCAACGGCTTAAGAATAACCGGTTTATCAATATTTGCATATAGATCCATACCCGCAGAAAATACTGTACTATATGCAGGCAAACTATGCTTCGAATGATTTACAATTTTAACTTTCATTTCTCTTTAAAAATATATGGACCAGATTCTCTTTTTTGTTACAGATATAAATAAAAACTGCTACAAATATAACACCTATCAGAACATTGATTATTGCATGACTTCCTTGTATCCAGCTACCAACAAAATAAAACGCAACTCCCAGGCATAAATATTCAAGGATTCGTTTTAAATCATAATTGATCTTGTATAATTTCTGGCCATAATAATAAGTAAGAAAAAGCATGATTCCGTTAGTGAATAAATGAATCCACGCACATGCATAATATCCATAAAAAGGAATGAACAGGATGTTTAAACCTATTGTGAAAAGCGCACCTAAACCAGTAATATAAATTCCATATACGGTATGACCGGATAACTTATACCACATATTAACATTGAAAAGCATTCCTACAAAAACATTTGCCATAAGAACAACGGGTACGATTCTAATTCCTTCATAATACGAAGCGTCAATAAATAATTTAAAAAGATCGATACAAAGCGAAACGCCAATAAAAATAATCATCAGGAATATCGTGAAATACTTTAATATGTTAGCATAAATTTCCCGTGATTCTTTCTTTCCGGACAAATTAAAAAAGAAAGGCTCTGCAGCATAGCGAAACATTTGAACAAAGATTGTCATTAAAACTGCAATTCTATAATTTGCCCCATAAATCCCAAGGTCATAGAGGGCCTTACTTTTATCCGGGCTAAATTGTCTTAAAAGGATTCTGTCAATACTTTCATTAAATATTCCAGCTAAACCCGAGACAAGCAAAGGCAGAGAATATATAAGAATTTTGCGTAACAAAGGCCTGTTAATATGCCATCTGATTGAAGTAAGTTCCTTAACCATTAAAATCAGGATAAAGAGGCTTGCCAGAAGATTTGCAATAAATACATACCCAACATCAATACTTTTCAAATATTTGATGTAAAAATTGTTTTGTGTCAAAACTTCAATCCCGGGTAAGAATTCCAGAAAGAAAAAGACAAAAAACACTGTAGCAACAACATTTATTATCTTCAAAACTGCAAATCGTCTGACCTTATTCTCAATTCTCAACTTTGCAAAAACAATCGAACAGATTGCGTCCAAACTCAAGGTAAGTCCCAGAAAAATAATAAAATAATCATTTCCTTTATATCCCATCCAATGTGCTATCTGCCCATTAAAAAAAATAATACATAAAGCAAACAGTGACGAGGTAATGACAACAGTACTCAGAATAGTGCTGTATGATTCTTTCTTGTCATCATGAGCAGCGGAAAATCGAAATAACCCGGTTTCCATTCCATACGTTAGAATGACCAGAAGAATAGCAACATAAGCATATAATTCTGTAATAATCCCATACTTCTCTGGAGGAAATTTTCGGGTATAGTATACAGTTAAAACAGCATAATTCAGAATTCTTGGAACAATGTTTCCTAAACCATAAATCAATGCCTGTCCACCGAGCTTTTTATAAGGATTAGACAAAATGAATCAATTAAAAGAAATTACATAAAATATCAAAGAATTATAACCTATTTTGAACACTGAAGAATGTATTTCAACAATGCTAAATAATTTATAATTTCACAGCCTGTTTTGCTCTGTAAATATATTTGAAAAAAAAACGATGTATGAAAAAAGCAAAAGCTGTTTTAACAATATTTGTATTTATTTTATTAACCTTATCAGAATTTACGATGACAGCCCAGACTATAATAGTATTTCAGACAACTGCCGGAAATTTAAAAATCCAGTTATATCCTGAAACCCCGGCTCATACAGCAAATATAATTAAACTGGTTCAGCAAAAATATTATGATGGCATTCTCTTTCACAGAGTAATTAAAGGTTTCATGATTCAAACCGGTGATCCCAATTCAATTAATGCTCCTATGGGCCAGGCTTTGGGAAATGGTGGACCTGATTATACGATACCTGCAGAGTTTAATCCAAAATATTATCATAAAAAAGGAGCTTTAGCTGCTGCGCGTTTAGGTGATCAAATCAATCCTAAAAAAGAATCTTCCGGCTCCCAGTTCTATATTGTTCAGGGACAACCCCTTTCAAATGCACAACTGGAATCCTTAGAAAAAACTTATCGTCATGATCCATTTACAGAATCACAACGTAAGGATTACACTACAATAGGTGGTACACCTCACTTAGATAATAATTATACAGTATTTGGCGAAGTAATTGAGGGTATGGAAGTAATAGATTCAATTGCTTCTGCACCAACTGATCAGCGTGACAGGCCTTTATCAGATATTAAAATTATCACGGCATATATACAGGAATAACATGATTGATCAAATTCATAAGCATCTTAGTGAAATAGAATCATTTCCAATTCACAATGAAAGCGATTTAGAAACCTTTCGCTTAAAATACCTCAGTAAAAAAGGAACTATTTCGGAACTTTTTGACGTTTTCAAAACAGTAACCCCGGAAACGAAAAGACAAACCGGATCACTACTGAATAACTTAAAAACAACAGCATCACAAAAATTTGAGCAATATAAAGCCCAATTTGAAAAATCTGAACATGCTTTTACAGGAGATTTAAGTTTACCTGGTGAACCCATAGCTTTTGGATCCCGACATCCTGTTTCCTTAATCCGGAAAGAGATTATTTCTGTGTTTTCCAAAATTGGGTTTACTGTAGCTGAAGGCCCTGAAATTGAAGATGATTGGCATGTATTTACAGGATTAAACTTTCCGCTGGAACACCCTGCAAGAGATATGCAGGATACCTTCTTTATTGAGAATAAACCGGACATTCTGCTACGTACACATACTTCTTCTGTACAGGTACGCATAATGGAGCAGACAAAACCTCCCATTCGTAAAATATTTCCAGGAAGGGTTTTTCGTAATGAAGCCATTTCTGCAAGATCACACTGTATCTTTCATCAGGTTGAAGGTTTGTATATTGATGAACATGTATCTTTTGCAGATTTAAAACAAACGCTATTGTTTTTTGCAAAAGAAATGTTTGGGGATAAAACAGAAATTCGTATGAGGCCTTCATTTTTCCCTTTTACTGAACCTTCAGCAGAATTAGATGTGTCATGCACCATTTGTGGAGGATCTGGATGTAATGTATGCAAACATACCGGTTTCTTAGAAATACTTGGTTGTGGAATGGTTGATCCTGCAGTATTAGAGGCTTCTCATATAGATAGTAACAAGTATACCGGCTTCGCTTTTGGAATGGGTATTGAACGAATAGCAATGCTAAAATATCAGGTAAATGACATTCGTTTATATTTTGAAAATGACATTCGTTTTATGAATCAATTCCGAAGCTCTTACTAAATTCAATCAAAAAGTAACGGAGTTGAATCAAAAGGTTTTCTGCCCAGATGCTTGAAAGCAATTTGCGTAACTTCTCTTCCTCTGGGCGTTCTTTTTAGATATCCTTCTTTTATCAAAAAAGGCTCGTATACTTCTTCAATAGTTCCAGGATCTTCTCCTACTGCAGTAGCAATCGTATTTAATCCAACAGGGCCCCCATTAAATTTATCAATAATAGTAAGCAGGATCCTGTTATCCATTTCATCCAGACCTCTTTTATCTATATTCAGAGCATCAAGCGCATACTCAGTGATTTCTAAATTTATTTCGCGCATCCTCTTTACCTGCGCAAAATCACGTACTCTTCGCAATAATGCATTAGCAATACGAGGAGTCCCTCTGGACCTTCCCGCAATTTCATGAGCAGCTTCGTCAGATATTTCTATATCCAAAAGGCGTGAAGAGCGCCTGATGATTTTCTCCAAAACAAAACTATCATAATACTCCAAATGCAAATTAATTCCAAAACGTGCTCTTAATGGACTTGATAGTAATCCTGCACGTGTTGTTGCACCAATTAAAGTAAACGGATTCAGATTTAGCTGAACGGATCTGGCACCGGGACCTTTATCAATAATTAAATCGATTTTATAATCTTCCATGGCCGAATAGAGGAATTCTTCCACAGTGACATTCAGCCTGTGAATTTCATCAATAAATAAAACATCATGCTTTTCAAGGTTTGTAAGAATACCGGCAAGGTCACCGGCTTTTTCCAGAACCGGACCTGAGGTTACTTTTATATTTGAACCCAGCTCCTTTGAAATAATATTTGCAAGAGTTGTTTTTCCAAGACCCGGAGGACCTGCAAGTATAACATGATCCAATGCTTCATTTCTAATTTTTGCTGCTTCAACAAAAACCTTCAGATTGTCAACAATTTTATCCTGTCCGTTAAAATCCTCAAAAGCGAGGGGTCTAATGCTTTTTTCAAGTTCTTTTTCCTCCGGAGAGACGGAACCATCCCTGAATATGAAATCATCAGTCATATTGCAAATTTACTGGATAAGTCTGACATCACTCTCTGCGAACTCGATTTTTTCACCATTTATGCGATATTCTTTATTGTCTTTATAAGTAATAGTGAGTAGTAAAAGTCCATTTACATCATATTTCCGCCAGTTTTTTTCACCAATACCCATAATATAATAATTCACTTCCTTAAGTTTTCCATTTGGATAATAAAATCTATGTTCACCATCAGGATTGCCCTGAATATAATTTCCCTCATATTTTAAAGTTCCATCTGCATAAAAAGCTTCCCATTTTCCATCTTTCAAATCACCAAGATACTTTCCCTTTTCTGTATAATCTCCCACCTTATAGATCCATTCTTCTTCCTTCTGACCATCAAAATACTTCCCACTTGTGATCACCTGTCCAATAGTATCATATTCTACATAGTTCCCTTCAGCCTTACCTTCAAAAAATTCTTCCTCCCTTTTAACGTCTCCATTCTCATAATACCATTGCCACAAACCATCCGCTTTTCCTTGTTTGAAAATGCCAGTTTGCTCTTTCTTTCCGGTACTATAAAAGTAATTCCAGGTACCTGTTTCCAGGTTATTTGAATATCTGCCACTTGAACGGATTGAACCATCAATAAAAAAGTATTTCCAATCTCCTTCTTTCTTTCCCTCATTGGTAATAATACCTTCTCCTGTTTTTATGCCGTTCTGATCATATAAAAATCCATTGATCACTTTTCCGGTTTTATCATATTTACGGTGTATTCCAACCGGAACTGAATTCCGATATGAACCTGAATAACTGAGGTATCCTTCAGAATCATATGAATTTCTCACTTCTATACCAAGTGCCGTAGTATCTTTATCTTCAACAAGTGCTCCTTTTGCATATTGAAGAAGCATTTTTAGGTTACCCTGCTCATCGAATTCTTTTAAACTACCATTCAGAACTCCTTCTGAATAATTTGCTTCAGATTTTATGTTACCATTTACATAATAATCTCTCCATATTCCTTGTTTCAACCCCTTTTCATCTTTACGGTTCAACTTCTCTCTTTCTATCAGGAATCCGTTTTTATAATTCATGAGTGTAATTAACAATCCTTCTCGGTCATATTCTTTTGAATAACCTTCTTTCTTATTGTTTGCATAATGAATAGCTTCCTTTATTTTTCCATTGGTATGATATACATACGAATAACCTTCTTTTTTATCATTTACAAATAGTTCTTTTGACAAAATGCGGTTCCGATTCATCGGATCATTTGAAACAGAAACTCCAAATTCAACAGTGTAACCATTTCTTTTGCCAAGAATATATTCCACTTTTTGAAGAGTGTCACCTGATTCATTAAAAAATACCCAGGTGCTATCCAAAAGAAAATTCAACCGTTTTCCCTCTGACTTAATAATTCCGCTGGGATAATAACTTTTCCAATATCCATCAGGCTTTCCATTACGCATCGTTCCTTCACTTGAAACTTTTTGGTTAGGATAATAGAATCTCGTATAGCCGTTTTCAATATTCTCCTGTGCCTTCAAACAATAGCAAAAGTTGAATATAATAAAAACAGAAAATACAATTGGATATCTTTTCATAATCCCAGTTTTTCGGAAATTTCAAGCATTCTGTCAATTGAAGCCTTAGCTTTTTCAAGCAAGTTTTCTTGCACAGAAATTTCGGGCAACTCAAATTTAAGGCAATTATATAATTTATTCATTGTATTTAACTTCATATACATACAATCGTTGCATCCACACGTGGAATCCTTTGGAGGTGCGCCAATGTACTTTTTCAAAGGATTGGCTTTACGCATCTGATGTAAAATCCCTGATTCTGTAGCAACAATATAAATATCAGAAGAATCCTTCATAGTATAATTTAAAAGAGCTGAAGTAGAACCAATATAGTCTGCAACAATCAAAACAGGTTTTGAACATTCAGGATGCGCAATAATTTTAGCATCGGGATGCTCCTTTTTTAGCTCCAATATTCTTTCAAGGGAAAATTCCTCATGTACATGGCAAGCTCCGTTCCAAATCACCATTTTTCTTCCTGTAACGCCTTCAATATAATTTCCCAGATTTTTATCAGGTGCAAAAATGATTTCCTTATTCTTCGGAATGCTGTTAACTATTTGAACAGCATTTGAAGATGTACAGATAATATCCGAAAGAGCTTTAATTTCAGCTGTAGTATTAATGTAGCTTATCACGATATGATCCGGATATTTACTGATAAACTGTTTAAAAAGTTCAGGATTGCAGGAATTCGCAAGAGAACAACCCGCATTTAAATCGGGCAATACCACTTTTTTCTCAGGACATAATATTTTTGCGGTTTCTGCCATAAAATGAACACCGCAAAAAACGATCATATCAGCTTTTGTCTTTGCAGCCTGTTGTGATAAATATAAACTATCACCTACAAAATCAGCAATATCCTGAATTTTACCATCCTGGTAATAATGCGCCAGAATGAGCGCATTTTTTTCCTTTTTTAATTTGAAAATCTCATCAGATAAATGGAGTCCCGGATCAATTTTTTCATCCACATATCCTTTTATTAACAAATCATTATTATATATTTTTTCTTTCATAAATAAAATTTAAAAATAATGATGATAATAGTCTGTTAATAGTGTTAGAAAAAAAACGAGACAACTATTGAATCTTTCAATATCATCATTTTATTAACACCAAATAACATACCATGCTTATATTTTAAGTCTGATAATTAGCGGATTTATCATTTTATTAACCGCTTGTTGATAAACATGACTGTACAAAATTAATGAGATTTAAGCAGACCTCAACATGTTGGATAATTGTTAGAATAAATTTAAAAAAGGAATGTTTTCTGTCGGTTCTAAAAAATTGCGCAACAGAAAGTGGTTCGTTTAGGAGTTATTCACCTTTTTTAAAACCTTACTAACATCTATTTTAACAACCTTACCCTGTTCACGGGTATAAGATTAAAAATAAGTATATTTGTATCAGCTAAGCTTTATAGACTCATTATTATGAAAATTGCGTTTGCCAGCGATCACGCGGGATTTGAAATGAAGGTAAAATTAATGGATTATCTTCAGGAGAAAGGTCATACCATTACAGACCTTGGATGTTATTCATCAGAATCTACAGATTATTCTGATTTTGGCCATGCCATTGCGAAGCATATTGTGGCTGGGACTTCCCAACTTGGTATTTCTCTTTGTGGAAGTGGAAATGGTATTAACATGACGGCTAATAAACATGCGAAAATAAGGTCTGCTCTTTGCTGGAATTCGGAAATAGCTGAGCTTGCAAGAACCCATAATGATGCAAATATTTGTGCCATCCCTGCCCGCTTTGTTAGCTTTGATGAAGCAAAAAGAATTACGGACAGATTTTTAACTGCATCTTTTGAGGGAGGAAGGCATCAAAGAAGGATCGATAAAATTCCACTGTAGGGATGTTATCCAACACTAGCAAATACGCTCTGAGAGCAATAATTTACATTGCCCTGAATGATGATAAAAAAATTAAAACTGGAATTAAGAAAATATCAGAAGACCTCGATATTCCTGCGCCCTTCCTTGCGAAGATTTTTCAATTACTTGCCAGAAACAAAATTTTAAATTCAACTAAGGGACCTAATGGGGGTTTTAGTTTTAATAAACCTCCTGAAAGCATCAGTTTATTTGATATTGTCACAATAATTGAAGGCAGCGATTTATTTGACCGATGCCTGATTTCTATGCGCACTTGTCATGACCACAATGTTCCCTGTCCTTTGCATGACTCATATCATGCCATCCGTACAGAAATTGTAAAGCTTTTTAAGGAACAAACGGTAGGTTCATTGGCTGCGAATATCAAGATGCAGACGCAAGTTTTTGCTTTATAAAATGCGCGAGTAACACTGCGATAACTGCTCCGATGAGATCGAATAACAAGTCAAATAAGCTTCCTGTTCTATTGAGTTTGACGAGTAGAAATTGCAGCAGTTCGGTAAATATTCCAAAGCCCAGGCTGACTCCAATTGCGAGCCAAATGTTGGATAATTTCCTTTTTATTTTGGAAAGATCCAGATAAAGAGCAGTACCCAAAGCTCCAAACATGATAAAATGTGCAATCAGATCTGCAAATGTTATCGTAAGATCTAGTGTTGGCAATTTGTCTGCAGGGGAAAGGCAGAGTCCTAAAATCAAAAAACCAGTAAGGATTGTTCGGAAAAATTTTTGAAATAACTTCAGCATTAGTTCGGATTAATAATGATTCTGTCGCCTAAGCCTTTTGAAAGGCTCATTTTAAGATTATTGAGTACTACAAATTTGATTTGCAGGTTCTGAATGCGTTCATCGTTTTTCTGTTCCTGAGCAAATTTTAAATCCTCCTCAGTTTCCTTGATCAATTTTAACACTTTCTCGTTTTTGAAAGCAAGTATGGCTTCCGGAATGACCTCTTTCAACCGCATTTCTTCTGTTTCAAAATAGTTTTCATAACGCTTCCATATTTTGCTTAAATCGTAAGCTGAAGTGATTAAATCAACTACGGTTTTGGAAATTAGATCCTCGGAATGTTTAATGAAATACTGTTCAGTAATTCTTTCATTTTTCTGATGCAGGGAATAAATTTCAGCATAAATGAGGGTATACACCGGATGGTAGAACTCAAGTTCATCCTGCTCGATTTCTTTGATAAAATAATCGATAACAGAAATAGCGTTATTGTCAATATTTATTGATTCATGTGCATAAAGTAACAGCAACCGAATGACCTCCTTTTCAGCAGTGTATTTTTGGGTAACAGAATCAAATTTTAAAGGAGCCAATGGCTCCACTTCTGGCGTAATATTAAAGGACCGGGGTTCTGACCGGGCTTTCTGATCGAATTTGTCACGACGGATACGGGCCGTTTCGGTATAGAGCATTTTTTCATCTACTTCCAGAATTTTGCTGCACTCACGAATGTATACAGACCGGACAATGTTTTCGGGGATCACAGATATTGTTCTCACAATTTCAGTGATTAAAGCAGCCTTTTTTATGGGATCTTTTTCTGCATCCTTGCGAAGCAGGGAAGTTTTGAATGAAATAAAGTCGGATTCCTCAGAATCAATATATTTAATGAAAGATTCGGAATTATGTTTTCTTGCAAATGAATCAGGATCTTCACCAGCAGGGAGGAGAACCACCCTGACATTTAATCCCTCCTCCAGAAGAAGGTCAATTCCTCTTATAGAAGCTTTTATTCCTGCCTCATCACCATCATAGAGTACAGTAACATTGTGTGTGAATCGTTTAATGAGCCTGATTTGATTCTGGGTCAGGGAAGTTCCGGAAGAAGCAACAACATTTTCGATTCCCGACTGGTGCATGGAAATGACATCTGTATAACCTTCTACCAGATAGCATTTATCAACTTTGAGGATTGCCTGCCGTGCAAAATTAAGGCCATAAAGAATATCACTCTTATGATAAATTTCCGATTCAGGAGAGTTAATATATTTGGCAGTTTTCTCATCCGTTTTTAAAATACGACCTCCAAATCCCAATATTTGTCCGGTGAGTCCATGTATTGGAAACATGACACGTCCATGAAACCGGTCGGCCGTATAATTGTCTTTTTGGATGGTTAATCCTGTTTTCACCAGGTATTCCAACTTATATGCCTTGTCTACAGCAGTCCTTGTAAATATATTTTTATCTTCACGGGCATATCCCAACTGAAATTTCAGTATCATGTCCTCTCTGATGCCTCTTTCGTTGAAATAGCTCATTCCGATGGCTTTTCCTTCCTGAGAGTTTAAGGCATCAATAAAATACTGACAAGCAAATTGATTCACCGAAAGCAAGGATTCCCGTTCATTCTTCATTTGAATTTCCTGAACGGTTTCTTCTTTTTCGACTATTTCAATATTATATTTTTTTGCCAGGTATTTAAGGGCTTCGGGGTAGGTAAGCTTTTCATTTTCCATAAGAAAAGTAACCACATTACCGCCTTTGCCAGTACTGAAACATTTAAAAATGCCCTTTGAAGGGCTTACAAAAAAAGAGGGTGTTTTTTCATTTTTAAACGGACTCAATCCACGGTAGTTTTGTCCCGCTTTTTTCAGGCTGACAAATTCGCTGATAACTTCTACGATATCAGCTGCATTAAATATTCTATCAATGGTTGCTTTATCAATCATCCGTGATTATTTCTCAAATCCTGTTCAAATTTGCACATTTATAACGAATCTTTTCCCGGCCATTCATTTTAATTCATCATTTGAAATGATACCATGCAATAATGCGTATACTTTTAAACCGGCGACAGCTTCATTAAAAGTGTACCAGAGCGTAAACATCATCCGAAGAGGAGAGTTTTTTGCGGCCTTCAAGGAAATCGAGCTCAATAATAAAGCTGGTATAGATTTGCTTTACTCCGAACTGACGGATCAGATTTAATGCAGCCAAAGCAGTACCACCTGTAGCTAACAGATCGTCATGCAAAAGCACAATATCGTCAGGAGATAAGGCGTCCTGATGAATTTCCAGGGTGTCTGTTCCATATTCGAGATCATAAGTCTCTTTCAATACATCAGCGGGTAATTTTCCGGGTTTTCTGACAGGCACGAAACCAGCATTTAATTGATAAGCAACAGCTCCTCCCATGATAAAACCTCTGGATTCAATGGCTACTATTTTGGTAATATTTTTCTTCATATAATGAGCTGTGATTTCATTCGCTATCATTTTAAACAAATGAGGTTGCTTAATAGCCGTTGTAATATCTTTAAATTGAATACCGGGAATGGGAAAATCGGACACGTTACGGATGGCGTTTCTGATACTTTGAATATTGGATTCATTCATGATAAATATGATTTTTTAAGCAGATATAAATATAATCATTCATGCATAAGTTTAATGAATCTTATGATAGTACAACCGATATTTGAACTATTAAGTAAAATATTCCGAAATTTTTCTGTACATTTAGGTAAGAAGAAAAGTGGGATTTCATGCATTTGGATTTAGCAAAATATGTGTCAGACCGGAGCAATGAATCAGGCTGCAATAGAGCAAAAGAAGCTGGACCGGTCATAACTGTATCACGTGAATACGGATGTCCGGCAAAGATAATTGCTGGTCGGCTGGCGGAAGAATTGAGCCGGAAAAGTGCTGTTAAAGGCAGGGAGGATAAGTGGAGGTTTGTTACAAAGGAAATCATGGCTGAATCAGCCCGCGCGTTAGAGGTGGATCCTGAAAAAATTAAATATGTTTTTCAATATGAACAGAAAGGCATACTTGATGAAATCATAGCCGCGCAATTTGACAAGTATTATAAAAGCGAGAAAAAGATCATAAGTACAATTGCCAAGGTGATCCGTAATATGGCCTATGAAGGAAATACAATAATTGTGGGGAGGGGTGGTGTTGCTATTACCCATGATATGGCCAGATCATTGCATATCAGGCTTGAAGCCCCTTTAGAATGGAGGACTTTAAGGATTGCTGAAACTTTCAAGGTTTCTATGGAAGAAGCCAGGAAAACGGCAATTGATATCGATAAAAAACGTAACGATTTCAGGGATTATTTTCAGGGTAAGGAAACGGATTATACCTGGTTTGATTTGCGGCTTAACTGCATGTCTTTTACGATTGAGGAAATCGTTCATATTATTGTGAAAGCTGCTGAAATCAAAAAACTGATCTGATTTTATTCCTGGTTTTCAATAGCCTTGTTTAAAAAGGCGTTAAAAGGAGCGAGCGCGCTAAAGACCAATTGAATTTCCTTAAAAATGGATTTTTGCGAATAGAGGGTATCTGGTTCGGTTTTAAAAACCGTATACTGTTTGTATTTGATATATTCAATACCCTGCATATCTTTTAGAAATCCTTTTGGAGCTACTTTTAACTGATCTCCCCACAGCGTTGTCCCAAATTGTTTGATAAATGAAGGATTTTGAACGATACTTCTAAATTCTTCAAGGTTATCTGCTATTTCATTCCGTATGGCCTTCAATACCGCAGCAGAAGGCATATAGATTCCCCCGGATAAAAAGCAGGCTCCCGGCTCTAAATGGATATAATAGCCTGCATAAATGCTTTTACGCCCTCCATTTGCAATATAAGCCCCCATATTTGTCTTATAAGGAGTTTTCTCATTTGAGAATCGTATATCCCTGTTAATCCTGAAAATTGCTGATTTGGCAGTAGTTTGGGCTGCAGTTTTATCAAAAATGCTGATTTCAGCAATGGCATGATTGATAAAAAGTTCAAAATCACCTCTGAGTTTATTGTATAAAGGCCTGTTTTGATCAAACCATTCTTTATTATTGTTGTTTTTCAGTTCCCGCAAAAAGGCCAGCAATTCTTTAGGAATCATATCAGTCAGATTGAGTTAAGGATGAATGACAAAAGTATATACATATTCAATGATGAATAAGGAATTGTGTAAATTTAGGACTTAATCAAACAAGATATCGTTCTGTGGAAAAAATTGTAATAATTGTTGCCGGAGGTAGTGGAACGCGGATGAATTCCAATGTTCCAAAGCAATTTTTACCCGTTCATGGCCTCCCTGTTCTTATGCATACGCTTAATGTATTTTATCAATATGACCAAAGCATCAGAATCATTTTAGTGCTTCCTGAAAAGCAGATAGACATTTGGAAAGATCTGTGCAGGACCCATCATTTTGGAATTCATCATGAAATCAGGTCAGGGGGGAATTCGCGATTTTATTCTGTTAAAAATAATCTGGACCTGGTGAATGACGATTCACTAGTTGGTATTCATGATGGAGTCAGGCCGTTGGTACATCCGGATACGATTAACCGTTGTTACGTTACGGCGATGAAGTATGGGAATGCGATCCCTGCGGTTTCTGTTTCAGAATCTTTAAGGAAAATTACCCCTTCCGGTAATGAGGCTGCCGATCGCAATTTATACAGGCTGGTTCAGACTCCACAAGTTTTTAAAGGCAAATTAATCAAAAAGGCATATATGCAGGAGTTCAACGAGAAATATACCGATGATGCCAGTCTGGTTGATCAGTTAGGAGAACCCATTCATATCGTTGAAGGTAATGTTGACAATATTAAGATTACCTATTCATGGGATATTGAGATAGCAGAAGTATTAATAAAAAAACGTCAGGCTCATTAGGGCTCGTATTTGCTGATTGTTCCGCCTGAGGTTGCATTTTGCTGAACCTTTTCAGGATTTCCTTTATATGAAACATATCCATTGGATGCAGATTCGGCTTGAAGATCTGTTACTACGTTTAATTTGGCTTTCCCTCCGGAAGAGGCTTTAACTTTACATATTTCAGTTTCGAGATCAAATCCTGAGAATGTGGCTCCTGTTGCGACTATAATATCTGCCTGATCTGCATAACCGCTGGCACTGATTGTAGCTCCTTCGGTGAGTTTAGCTGTAAGATTTTTAATATCTGCATCAAGGTATAGGGTTGCGCCACTGCGTAAATCCAATTTCAAATAATCGGCTTTTAGCAGCGATGTGGTAGAAACATCAGCGCTTCCCGAAAGGATAATTTCATCTAGTTTTACATAATTCAGGGTAATGGTGATTTTCTTTTTTGTAAAGGGCTCTCCGAAAAGCTTAACTGATAAAGTTTGATCTGTTACTACAGTTTTGACAACGGAAGGGTCCACCCCTTGAGCAATAATGGATGCGGATTCCTTATCGGATTTTACCAAACGGACAATAATTTTATCGCTAACATCCAGTTTTGTAAATGGTTGTATAGTTCGGCTTGCTGCATCCTGAGCCTGCAAGCTGAAACAAGCCATGATGGAAAACCATCCCGAAAGAAAAATTTTGTACATGATTTCTAAATTAAACGTTTAAAGAATAAACGCAAAAGCAAACCGGATAGTACCGGAAATCATTCTTTTAGAATCTAAAATTATGAATTTTGTTCAACGAGGTTAAAAGGAATATGAAGCAATGATTGAAAAACTTCACCGGCCTCGAGCATACTTTCATCGTCAGGATCGTAGTACCAGTTAATTGTAATCAGCTTCTTTCCGGCAAATTTATTCTGAATTCCTTTAAGAATATGGAAGAGCCATTTGGAGGAGCTGGAATTGATGTAGCTCAGAAAAAAATCAATAGACAGGCTGGTCTTAAAATCATTGATGTTTTTGTCGAGTACTTCTATCAATTCTTCATAAAATGGCGCAGGATCTTCTAATCTTGACTGGCCGGAAATTACAATGCGATGTTCATCTCCAAGAATCTTTACTGATGGTGTGAATCCCGTTTCCTTAATCGCTAAATACATATCTATTCCCGTATTATAACATAAAAGTAAAGGTTTTCCCAATACAATAGACGTTTCTTATGTATTAATTATTAACTGTAAGAACAAAAAGTAAAGAAAAATGACTAAAAATAAAAGGAATCGTTCTAAAATGTGTACTCTATAGCCAGGGCTTTTTCAAGTGATTCCTTACTGATTTCATCTTTTATGATATAGCTTCTGGCTCCAGCTTCAATCATTTGAACTACATACTTCATTTCGGAGTGAAATGAAACGGCAATAACAATCAGGTTCCGGTATAATATAGTAGCCTGACGGGTGGTTTCGATTCCGTTCATATTAGGCATGTTAATGTCCATAAAAACAAAATCACATACCTTATTTTTCAATTGATTCAGACAATCCACACCATCGTAAGCTGTTGAAATGGATTCCAAACGATCCTCAAAATAATCAAAAAGCATGAATTTCAATGCATTCACAAAATGAGGATTATCATCCACAATAAGTACTTTCAACTTTTTCATCAACCGATATTTTTGATACCAAAGCCTTAAAACAACCCGATTATACTATTATGCACGTTAATATACTAAAATTACAGAATAATTTGAAATGAACAAGATATTTCTCAGGGCTATAAAAATCCAGCGGGAAGTCAGTATAACCAACTCCCCGCTTTCCTACCTAAATCCAACCAAACCCTATCTTAAGTATTTTGAATTCTGTATAAATATTGTTTTCGATGATGTACAAATATAAAATGTTGACAAGTGGAGTATAAGGGATATTATACTTAAAATTGACATGTTTTTACTTATTCGCATTTAAGTAAAAACCGTCAATATGTTAGGTAAAAACTGAAGTTTAGTGGACGATTAATTTGTTCTTTAGTGCATAAATAACGAGATTCACAGAATCTTTTGATCCCGTTTTTTCAAGTAAATGGGTTCTGTGTCTTTCTACGGTTCGCTGACTTATATTTAAAACTTTGGAAATTTGTAAATTTGATAAGCCATGACTGATAAGATCCAGAATTTCTTTTTCACGGTGGGACAATTTAACCAGATTCGAAATATTGGATTGAGACATGATGGATTGGAGCAATTCCTGCGCATAATAGTTTTCGCCTGCAATGATCTTGTCGGTTGCAATTAAAAACACCTCATTATCCACGTCCTTCATTAAATATCCTTTTATACCATAATCAAGAAGTGCATTATAGTATTCAGGTTGTCCATACATTGAAAGGATCATGATTTTCAGATTGGGATAGCGGGATAAAGCGATGCGTGATGCTTCCAGTCCATTCATTTTTGGCATGATCAGATCCATAATTACCAATTCAGGATGGATATGGGCGAGCAGTTCCAAAAGTTCAAATCCATTAGCTGCCTCACCAATCACCTCATATTTTCCTGAAGATTCAAGAATATATTTAATACCGCTTCTGAAGAGGCGGTGATCATCCACAATTATGATTCCAGGTAGTTTCATTTTACGCTATGTAGTCGTCAGTAGGAACCTGCATCTCAAAAGCCATTCCATTCGGTCCATTATTGAAAAATTTACTGGTAGCATGGATAGATCTGCATCTGCTTGTAATATTCGACATTCCCATACCCATATATTCATAATTGCTCTGCCAGTTTTCATCAAACCCTTTCCCGTTATCTGAATAATCCATATGAATGGATTTCAGAATCAGAAACAATTTGATGTTGATCTTGGTTGCATGGGCATGCTTCAGGGTATTGTTGATTAATTCCTTAATAATCCGATACATAGATAATTCAAGCGAGGAAGCAAAGCGCTCCTCCCTCAGGTTGGTTTCAAATGTAATTGTAATGTATGGCTTAAGTTGATTTATGAACCATTCCAATGCTGCAATTAATCCATAATTGGCAAGGACATGCGGACTTAAATCATTTGATAGTTCTTTCGTACTTTGAATGACCTCAGTCAGGATTATTTTCAACTGGGCAATGATGAAATCATGTTTAGAGGGCTCTATGGATGATGACAAAGAGTTCACATACATTTTTATACTTGAGAGTAACGGACCCAGCTCATCATGCAAATTTCTTGCGAATTTCTCTCTTTCTTTTTCTTCTGTAGAAATAATTGTGTCCAGAATTCGGTTTTCAATTTGCCTGCGTTCGGTGATATTCCGGATCACGGCAATAAGCGCTACCTCACCCTCAAATTCAATAAGTTTGCTGTTTATTTCTGCAGGAAATGTTCTTTTTTCCTTGCATTTTATTTCGCATTCAAGCGCAGGCTGGTATTCATTTTTGAATATTTTAACGAGCTTTTCAACCAGCTGAGGAAGGTAAGCATCGGTTATTATTTCCGTAAGTTTCATTTTTTTGGTTTCTTCGAGTGAATATCCTGCAGCCCGAAGAAATACTTCGTTCACCTCAAGAAACTTATATTTATTGCTGATAATCACTATAGGATCGCTGGTATTGTTAAAAATATCCCTGAATTTTGTTTCACTGATTTTTAAGGCTTTTTCAACACGTCTGCGTTCTGTAACATCGCGGCCAGTTATAATTATGCCCTTAATTGCAGGATGATCGAGCATGTTATCTGCTATTGCTTCAATTGAAATCCATTGATCTTTATTTCCTTTTACTCTGAATTCAGTAGGTAGATGATCATTTTGTTTTTCAAAAACCTCTCTTAAATCATGCGTTACCCTTGATACATCTTCACTATGAATAATATCAAGACCGCTCTTTCCCATTAAGAATCCGGGATTGTATCCAAAGACCTTACTGCATGACGGGGATTCATAGGTGATATTCAGGTTTTTATCAATAATTATAATGATGTCTGTCAGGAACTGAACGATATACCTGAATCTTTCCTCATTTTGAATAATGATTTCCTGTACGCGTTTTCTTTCAGTGATATCCCTTACAACAGCAATTATTCGTAAGTCGCCTGCAATCTCAGTATTTTTCAAAGAAACTTCCACCCAGAAGTAATCTCTGTTTTTCCGGCGCGCATGCCATTCAAAAACAACAGAACCATAACTAATGGTTTGATCGATTTGTGCCAGCAATGATTCACGGGTGTATCCGAGTTCAGTATCACTGAATAAGTTTATATCTGCTGCCAAAGCCTCTTCATAAGTAATACCAAACAGCTTTATGCCAGCATAGTTAATGTCGATGATATTCCGGTTTTTGTAATCATAAATAACAATGGCTTCACTGGTGGCATTAAATATTTCTCTGTAGTTGCGCTCGTTTTCAATAAGAATTTTCTCAGACTCTTTCTTTTTAACTGCATTAACAAAAACTTCTCCGATTTGATGCAGCAATGTAATTTCGTCTTTTTCCCATTTTTCTCTTGATTTCAGACAACTTAATCCGGTAAACCCAACAATGTTGCCCTGGAAAATTATTGGAATAAAGGTTATTTGTCCGGTCCCCGATAAGTGATTGCTGTTTTCAAGAGCATATTTCTGATGATGCCTGGCCCGGTAATCCACCACAAATATTTCCTGTTCAGAAATTTTGTCAAGCCACCACATGATATCTGAAATGGGACCATTTTGAAAATAGGTCTCATTAAATTGTACCTGCTCATTTTTCCAAACATGAGTCAATTTGTAAGCATTTTCAGAATAGATGATTTCCCCCAAAAAAGCAGCTTCACCGTTGAAGAACGTACAAATTTCCTTAAGCGAGTTAACAATTGAATTATCAACTACCTCCGGAGAAAGGTTAAAAAAACGTGTTGAAATACCGGATACCAGTTTTTGAAGTTTACTTTTATAGTTTAAGGAATCCTCTTTAATTTTCAGTTCATGTGTTCTTATTGCTACAATCTCTTCCAGTTTATTCTGATAAGCCTTGAGTTCCTCATTCGTAACCTTTAGCTCTTCATTGGTAAGTGTAAGCTTTTCATTCAATGCACGTATTTCTGCCAGGCGTCTTTTATTTTCTGCTTGCACGTCAGAGGATTCTTTATTACCGCGGCGAACTTTCATAGGGTTTAAAAAATGTCAGAATAAGATATACTGTATAAGGGACAATAAAGTTATAGTTTTTACGGTTCCAAAAAGAATTTTTGCACCTTTGTTAATTATGGTTGATGAGTAATGGCAGGCGTATACATTCATATTCCTTTTTGTAAGAAGACTTGCAGTTATTGTGATTTTTATAAGACTATAGCAGTTGACCAGATTCCCGAATATTTAAGCGCTGTTTTAGTTGAATTGGAGCAAAGGCAATTCTATCTTGAAAATGAGATCATTGAGACTATTTATATAGGCGGAGGAACCCCTTCGCTGCTTACAACAGACCAAATCAATCATTTGATTTCGAAAGTTTATGAAGTATTTAAAATTTCGGAAAACTGTGAAATCACTCTGGAAGCCAATCCGGATGATTTAACTTTTGCTTATCTGAAAGACCTTGCTGCTTCTACCCGGATAAACCGCTTAAGTATTGGTATACAGTCATTCAGGGAAAAGGATTTAGAATTACTGGGGCGGAGACACTCTGCTGCCCAGGCATTACAGAGTATTTCTGATGCACGTGAAGCCGGGTTTGATAATTTAAGTATTGATTTGATATACGGCATTCCCGGATTGAATTTAGAGGATTGGTGGAATAATATTGAAATGGCTGCCCGGGTTGAGCATGTATCAGCATATCATCTCACAATTGAAAAAGGCACCCGTCTTTCACATCTTGTCACACAGGGTAAGGTTGCATTACCTGATGACGAAACAAGTATGTTGCAATTTTCAGTTTTACAAGAAGTTATGAGTAAAAATGGTTATGACCATTATGAAATTTCCAATTTTGCAAAACCCGGATATATTTCAAAACATAATTCAAACTATTGGAAAGGGATCAATTATCTTGGTGTGGGACCTTCAGCTCATTCGTATGACGGAAAAAGCAGGCAATGGAATGTGCGCAATCTAAATACCTATTTCAGGGCTATTGAACAAAACACTCCTTATTTTGAACGTGAAATTTTAAATGAAAAAGACCTGTTTAATGAGTACATCATGGTTTCATTGCGTACGAAATGGGGCATAAACTTACCAAAAATCAAACAGGAGTATGGTAATGCATGGAGCGGGCATCTGCTCCGTGCAATGGATCCATTTGTCCAATCAGGTCATTTGGTTATTCAGGAAGGGGTATGCAAAATGACACCCAAGGGATGGTTAATTTCTGATTATATCATTTCGAATCTTTTTGAGGCATAAAAAAACCCCTGGTAATACCGGGGGTCTTTTTATAACCGTGTTCTACTCTATTTTAAAGTGAAAGTAGCTGAACCGATTTCATAGTTTTCAGCATAAATGATCACTGTATAATTACCTGCAATCAGGTCAGCGTTCTTATCCCAGAAAATACACATATCGAGGTCTTTGTTCTCGTATTCAAGTTGACGCTTGGCCGAGAAGATAACCTGTTCTCCGTTAAAGAGGAAGGTTTCACCGCTTCCTGAAGGAAGAACTACTTCATCAGGGCGGATGACGCGAATATAAATGTCCTTAGTTCCAGCTTCCGCAACAGCATTTTCTCTTACAGTAAAACAAACTTTCACTTTGGCAACTTTGCTTATTTTTGAATTTTCACGATCCGATTTATTCATCGGTGTAACAGAAATATTTTTAGCAGACAGCACTTTGGCAAGCTGAACCTGCGTATGTAAAATATCTTTTTCTTTGGAAAGTTCTACATTTTGCGTTTCAGCTGTTGTTAACTGCTCGCCTAATGTTATATTCTGTGTGGTTAATTCTCTGTTCTTTGTGTTTAAGGAATCAATCTGAACAATATAACTCCGCATTACTTTTCTTAAAGTTTCCAGTTCACCCTGGTACTTCCGAATTTTTTCAGCGTCTGTAGCCTGCATTCTGAGAAGATTTTTGATCTTATCCTGCTCAGTATCCAGCAAACCATTCACGCTGTCGTTGTTTGTTTTCAGTGAATCGTATTCCACAATCATATCACGTAATTGTTTTTCCAAATCACTTTTTACGTCTTCCAAAATAGCTTTTTCTTCTGTGGTTTGACCGAGTTGACTTGACTTAGAAAAAAACTTATATCCTAAAAAGATCACAGCAACAGATAGTATGATAACAAGTACTACTAATGCGGATGAAGGCTTTTTTTCAGGTTGTTTCTGATAAGTGTTTGTTGTAGTTTCCATAATTATTGGGTTGTTTCAAAAAAAATAATTTAAGCAAATATAGAACAACTGGTTTGAATAAATATTGCAGGAAACCAATTTTTTTAAACAAATGCAATTCTATATTGCTATGTTACTGTAATTTGAAAAGAGGAGCAAGTCGTTTTAATCCCGAAATCACTACTGAATCCATAGAAATAGCAGGAAGGCCTGAAATTTCTGTTTCAGCATTATTTGTTGAAACGGTTTTCACAGGAACTTTCAACAAAAGACCCTCATGCTTTAAAAACACAAAGGAGGTATTGTGTTCAATGAGTATAGCAGAAGATGGTACCCACATCCCGGATGCTTCCGCGGTATGTATGGAACATTTTACTCCCATTCCGTGTATCAGATCCAAGGTATCACGGACTTTCACATGTATGATACCTTCTTTGCTTTCACGATCAATTTCATTTAGAATCTGCACAACTATACCTTTCAGGGCATTTAATGTATCAGAGGCCATCATACAATCAACATCATTGCCTCTTTTAATTTTACGATAGTAAATTTCAGGGATTGAACATTCAATAAACGGAGCCTGGGATGAAGAAATTTCCGCAATGGGATCACCGGCATGGACATATGTATCTTCTGAAACAGTAAATTTCAGCTTTGAACCCTGAAGCGGACTCACTACATTTACATATGGGATAAGAGAATTAACCGAAAGTTTTTCAGGATTAATTCCCAGTATTTTCAATTTAGTTGCGAAAGTATGGAGGCGGAGTTCGGCTGATTGATAATCCCGCCTGGCCTGTTGCATTTTTTTAATTGAAGTGGCATTTTCAATTGTGAGATCACCCTGTCGTGTGTATTCCTCCTTGTAATAGTCAAACTGATTTTTTGCTTCCAGAAACTCCTGCTGTAAAGTAATCAGTTCAATATTTTGAATTATTGCAACTGCTTGTCCTTTGCTGATCGAATGTTCCGGGATGTTTTTAAAAGTGATTTTTCCATCAAAAGGTGCAGTAATTACATGATTGTTTTCCAGGCACACATATCCTGAAGCAGGGATTTCATAAAAACTTTGCCTAAAATGCACAGAATCGAAACGCAGATTTATTTTATGTATTGAATTTTCTGTCGGCGAAATTGCCAGAACTGACCCGGCCTGATCGTATTTAAAAGGGGCATAATGCTGAGAGGGGTTACAGCCTGTTAATGCACCAGATATTAACAGAAAGAGTACTTTATGAAAACTATTCATTTGCATAGAGTTCCAGGTTTATGGCAAATAGGTTATAAGCATTCATGATTGCAAGGAAATCCAGTCTGATTTTGTAAGATTCGGAAACCATCTGCATCAGTTCCATATAATCAATTTCTTCATGTTGGTAACGTGAAAATGCAGTCTGCATGATTGTTTCTGCATACGGCAATCGAAAGCTTTTATAGTAATGAATTTTGATGAAAATATTATCCAATTCCAAAAGTTTGTACTCCATGTTTTTTTTCCTGTTGAATACTACTCCAGTATCACCTTCTGAAACAGGTTCCCAATAAAGTGATAAACCCTTATCAATTTCATAAAGTGAAAAGGTGGAGTCGGCAGGGATCATTTCTTCTGAAGAACAAAGTAACTGTTGCAACTGAATACACGCCATTTTAAGTTCATTTTCAGATATGGCAAGGGTTTGTTCGATATCAACAATTTTTTCTATTTGAGATTCATTCTCAAAGAAATCAATATCTCCGGCTTTATATCTCAAGTTACTTACACGGATCAGGTCGTTCATCATTTCACTGTATTCCTTTAAAAGCCTGGCTTTTTGTATTTGGAAAATATAGGTGTTCCATGCCGACTTGATTTGAGAGGAAACTACCTTGTTCAGGCTGTCAGAATGATAATTGGTAATACGAGGTACCCGGGATAAAGCCTGGTCCAATGTCATAAGTTTCTGACAGGTTCCATGTAAGGACAACAAAAGAAATCCTATTATCAGAAGATTTCGCATCCGGATTTAAAACTGAAAGGGATTATATTTCACATGATAGTCATATACATCCACTTTTTCTTTTTTCTTAAGGAAATTTACAATTTTATAGGTTACAGGCGTCAGTAATATTTCAACGGAACATTTAAAAATATAATTGGAAACAATAACAGAAATGAGGACTTCCGAAGGTAAAGTACCATAGAAAGCGATGACACAAAAAACAATTGTATCAATTCCCTCTCCGATAATTGTAGAAGAAATCGTTCTCAACCATAAAAAGCGTCCTTTAGTCTTTTTTTTAAGCAGGGAGAGTGTAATTGAATTGGTAAACTCACCAGCAAAATATGCGACGAGGCTTCCCAAAACAATTCTGGGCACAAATCCCAGCAGTGACTCGAATGCCTGCTGGTTTGTCCAGTCTTTTGCAGGAGGTAATATTTGAACTACATATAAAACCAAAGACATGACCAATGCTGAAATAAAGCCAAGCCAAATTACCCTGCGGGATTTCCGAAAACCATATACTTCAGTAAGGATATCTCCGAAGATGTAACTTAAGGGGAACAGGAGGGTTCCACCATCGAAAGTTAATAAACCATTCCAGAGTGTCAGGATTTTTGTAGAAGCAATATTGGAAATCAGTAAAACAGCTACAAAAAAAGCTACCAGAATATCAAAATATCGGGATTGGGAAGAATTCATCAGAGCTTATCTGCATAAATAGGTTCAGTATTGTCAGAGCAGCATTTGTCAAGGAATGAATTCAAAAATCTGGGGATACAAACTGATGCAAGAGAAGTGTTGGAATTGAACATAACAGCAATTCCCACTTTTGTATCAGGATCAAAGGCTATTTCTGTGCGGAATCCCTCAACATAACCTCCATGATAAACAACATCATGTCCCTGAATATTAAAAACCCGCCAGCCCAGTCCGTAATATGTTTTTTCGAGATATTTCCAATTTCGCTGATAAACAGATTTTCTGGGAGTTTCAATGCTATGTTTGGCAATTTCTTCAATGGTTTTCAGCGGAAGAATTTCGGGATAGTATCCGGTAAGCGCAAGTAACCATTTCGACACATCTGATGCACTTGCATTTACACCCGATGCGGGAGATACTGAATAATATCTGCTGTTTTTTGGCTTCATTTTCCATGCAGTGCCCATTCTTAAATGAGGCATGGCAGTATTGGGATTGTAATAGAATGAGGTATAATCTGTAGAAGCATCCTGCATATGCAGAGGTTTGAAAATCTTATCCTGAAGGAGATTGTTGTAGTCTTTTCCGGAAGCATTATAGAGTATATCTGAAATAAGGCTGTAAACTACGTTCTGATAGGTATATATTTGTCCTGGTTTCGCAACAACCGGAACGCTGCCGAGCGAAGCTTTGATAGCTTCATATTCCATGCCATTATCCAGTAAATCAGTATAAGTATGCTCCGGGAATCCGGATGTTTGGCTGAGAATGTGCCGGACTGTAAGATGATTTGAAGATGCTGTATCACGCATAGAGAAATCCGACAGATACGATTTCACCTTGTCGTCCCAACTTAGGGTCCCCTGCTCTACCATAATGCCAGTGAGAACAGAAGCGAATCCTTTTGAAACAGATCCTAATCTGAATGCAGTATGTGCATTAACTGAATCACAATCGTTAACTTTTTTAACGCCATATCCCCGAAGGAGCAAAATTTCACCTTTATAAACAATGGCTATGGCGGCTCCAGGACTTTGAAGACTGTCTATGGCATTCTCAAGAAAATGATCGTACGCTGAAACAATACTGTCCAATGAAGCAGGTTTAGGGCTTCTGACAAAAGCCGCACTTTTAATTTCATAAGATCCATCTGTAATAGAACCCAGATCAAGGGTTGATAAACAGAAAAGAACAACTACAACAACACCTATAATAACGCTTTTCCCGATCATACCTGCAGTTCAAAAAAGTGATTCAATCAAAAGGTTGGTTCCATATTCAAATTTAGAACTTTTAGCATATTTACGTTAACCTTACTAAAAAAGTTATGAAACTTTGCATTTCATCCGCAAAACGTCAGTTTTAATATTTTTAGTATTGGCTTAAAAATAAATTCATATAAAAAATACATTCAGAAACATTAAAGTTGGTAAATTGGATTGAAATTTGAACAAACAAATCATACAACAATGATTCACAAAATGACGCTTGCGCTGGCTGCTTTATTTCTTCTTGCGAAAATAAATGCTTCTGAAATTGAGATGTTTCCAAATATTGACGGATGGAAATTAAAGACAAATGAACGCGTTTATAATTCCGGTGATTTGTGGGAACTGATAGACGGGGCAGCCGATATTTTTTTAAGTTACAATTTTGAAGATTTACACATTGCACAGTATACCCGGAAGGATCAGATGATACGGGTAGAAATTTACCGGCATAAAACAACGGATGATGCCTATGGCATATATACAGCCGAAAGAATGCCTGATTACCCTCCTGTTCAGGTTGGAACTCTTGGTTATAAAAGTCAGGGGATTGTTAATTTCCTGTCAGGTCCTTACTACGTTAAGATTATGTCAGCAGGTATCAAGGAAGCTGAAGAAAGTATCATTGCCATGATCGCTTCAGGTGTTGCGAGGCAGATGAATCAACCGGATGCTTTACCTGATGTTCTGGCTTTATTTCCTGCAGAAGGCAAAATGATATTATCAGATACATATGTCGCACAGAATTTTCTGGGATATTCTTTTTTGCATCATGCCTTTTCTGCAAGATACAATCAGCCTTCAGATTTTCAATTATTCATAATAAAGTTATCACCTGCCGAGATACAACAAATGATTGAACAATATACGGCACTCATGAAAGAAGACAAAGTCAGTATAAATAATGGCCTATACATTATACAGGATTTGTTTAACGGAACAGTATATTTAAAGCAGCAGCAAAATTTGCTGATCGGAGTGGCCAATTCGAAAAATGAAGAAATTGCCCGGACTGTTATTGAAAAAGTAGTTGCGAAAACATTATAAATGGAATGATGAGTCGATTATTGGTTTTAATAATAGGCTGCTTACTGCTTACAGCGGGATGCAGCTATAAAAAGGGCGATGCTTACAGGTCGGTTTCATCAGAAGATACCTTGAGCTATTTGATTGCGTCAAAAGGTACAGGTATAGATATCATGAAAAAAGCATGGCAGATGAAGAAGGCAAATGAAAGCAAGGGAAACCTGTGCCTGATACAATATGTTCCTGATTCAGCATCCATTGCTCAAAAAAAAGTCATCATGCTTACCAGAACTGTATTGCCAAATATGGAAGAAGATTTGTTGACCAAAGGTTATTTTGGGACATTTACATCAAAGCAGGAAATAACCATTAAAATTGTTTCGCGCGAACTGTTGGAAAAGTACTTTATCCGCGAACCGTAATTTTAGAATAACCCTTCTACAGATAAGTAACGTTCTCCGGTGTCATAGCTAAAAGTGAGGATTTTGGAACCCTGGGGAATATCAGACAATTTTCCGGCTACAGCTGCCAAAGCTGCGCCTGATGATATGCCCACAAATATTCCTTCTTCCCTGGCTACTCTGCGCGTGTATTCGTACGCATCATCGCGTGAAACAGTAAGAACTTCATCAATCAATTGACGATGAAAATTTTTTGGAATAAAATTGGCTCCAATTCCCTGGATAGGATGTGGGCCGGGCTTTCCTCCTGAAATGATGGGAGATAGTTCTGGTTCAAAAGCAAAGATCTTAATCTTTGGAAATTTCTTTTTCAATTCATAGGCAACCCCGGTAATGTGTCCTCCGGTTCCAACACCTCCAAAAACAAAATCCAGACCATCGGGAAAATCATGGATGATTTCCAGAGCTGTCGTTCTTTTATGAATTTCTATATTGGCTTCATTTTCAAATTGCATAGGCATCCATGCTTTAGAATTGCCGGCAATGATTTCATTAGCCTTATCAATAGCTCCCTGCATTCCTTTTTCTCTTGGCGTCAATTCAAGTTCGGCACCATAGGACGACATAATTTTCCGGCGTTCCAATGAAAAAGATTCAGGCATTACCAAAATGAGCCGGTATCCTTTAACGGCAGCGACCATAGCTAATCCAATTCCGGTATTGCCAGATGTTGGCTCAACAATTACAGAATCACGTTTTAGTATGCCTTTCTTTTCTGCGTCTTCAATCATTGCCAGAGCAATACGATCTTTGATACTGCCGCCCGGATTGGAACGTTCTAATTTATACCAAACTTCGTATGCACTACCAAAAAGATGGTTAATTCTGACGTGGGGTGTGTTGCCGATCGTCTCAAGGATGGTATTTGCTTTCATACTGCAGATTTGTGGTTAATGTGAATCAAATGATGAAATTATCAGGAGGTAAATAAGTTTTACTGTCCCTTATCACTATTTTGCTTTCATGATAAACCTGAGAAAATGGGGGGACGCTTTTTGTCAGCCAGACATTACCTCCAATCACAGAATCGTGCCCGATTATAGTTTCTCCACCTAAGATCGTACTCCCGGAGTATACAATTACATTGTCTTCAAGAGTCGGGTGTCGTTTCTTCCCAGACATTTTTTTTGAAACAGAAGCAGCACCCAAAGTAACGCCCTGATAAATTTTCACATTATTCCCGATTTTGGTGGTTTCACCAATTACAACTCCTGTTCCGTGATCAATAAAGAAATGATCTCCGATATTGGCTCCAGGATGTATATCAATTCCGGTTTTACTGTGAGCATATTCAGAAATCATACGGGGAAGATAGGGTATTTTAAGCGCAAAAAGTTTATGAGAAAGCCTATACACAGAAATAGCATAAAATCCGGGATAGTATAAAATAACACTTTCTCTGGAGCGGGCGGCGGGATCAAAATCAACAAACAGCTGCGCGTCCTTAATCAGACTCTCATAGATGGCCGGGATTGCTTCAAAAAATTCAATCGTAATATCATGAATAGATTTTTCCAGGATAGGTTCCATTGGAGTTAAAATGTCTTTAAAATCTAATTGTAATTGCGCCTGATTCAATTCAATCAATGGAAGCGAACATTTTTTGTCTATTTTAAAAGGGAATATAAAATAGATCAGATTATCAATAAACTGATGTGCTTTTGTCATGGATGGAACTTCCTTCTTGAAATTATGGAATTGATCAAGCAGGTATTGGGGGAAGTTATCTATTTTACTCATGGCCTGGTACTAATTTATTGATTTGAGATGGGCTGTTAATCCTTGGATTTATGTGTTTTGGTATCCAGATTACCCAGTTTGTTATATGAAGTAATCAGCCCTCGAATTACGGCTGAACTGAGTCCCTGATGTTCCATTTCATTTAATCCCGATATCGTAATTCCCTGCGGGGTAGTAACTTTATCTATTTCACGTTCAGGGTGATTGTTGGTTTCGATAATAAGTTGGGCAGCTCCTTTAACAGTTTGGGCAGTAATGAGTTGTGACATTTCTGAATTAAATCCGATTTCAATGCCTCCTTGTGACATGGCCCTCATGAATCTCAGGGCAAAAGCAATTCCACATGCTCCTACAACAGTAGCAGCATCCATCATATCTTCAGGAATGATCAGTGTTTTACCCATCTTATCAAATAATTGAACCATCTGGTTTTCTTGTTCCTGACTTGTATTTTTAAAAGCGATACAAGTCATGGATTCACATATTTCCAGCGCTGTATTTGGCATAATTCTCAACATAGGTATTGGGCCAAGAACGCTTTCTATTTCTTTGAATGATACTCCTGTAACAGTGGAGATGAGGATATGTTCAGGAGTAATCACATCTTTAATTTCCATGGCAAGGGCATGAAACTGCTGAGGTTTAACTGATGTGACAACAATACCCGGCTGGCTGGCAGCTTCCTGGTTATTTGAAGTAACCTGAAATCCCTGTGATATCAGATAATTAATACGTGATTCACGCTTCTCTGTCAGCATGATATCCTTATGGGTATATTGCTTGGAATGGATTAGTCCTTTTGCAAGAGAAGTACCCAGGTTACCTCCACCCAAAATGGCGATATTCATTTTTTTCATAATTCAGTAATATTCGGATAAAACAGATAAAAGCGCAATGCCCGTAATGACCCACTTAAGGTCAGAACGGGCATTACTTATAGATGATCGAGATCGATTACTTACGGATAGCTTTGATGCCCGGCAATTCTTTTCCCTCAATATATTCCAGCATAGCACCGCCACCGGTAGAAACATAGCTCACCTTATCGGCCAGCTTATTTTTATTAATAGCAGCAACAGAATCGCCGCCACCGATCAGACTGAATGCCCCTTTGCTGGTTGCTTCAGCAATAGCTTTTGCGACAGCCGAAGTACCTGCAGCAAATTTCTGCATTTCAAAAACACCCATAGGACCATTCCAGAGGATGGTTTTAGAGTTTCCAATTACTTCTGAGAAAATCTTGATGGTTTCATCACCGATATCCAGACCCATCCAACCATCAGGAGTTTCATCAATGCGTGATTTGGAAGCATTTGCTTCTGCGTCAAATTTGTCAGCGTTAACAGCGTCTACAGGCAGATATACCTTAACATTGTTGGTTTTGGCTTTTTCGAGTATGCTGAGTGCAAGATCCAGTTTATCAGCTTCACAAAGAGAATTCCCGATTTTTCCGCCCTGGGCTTTTATAAAAGTATAAGTCATTCCCCCGCCAATAATCAGATTATCAATGCGTGGCAAAAGATTCTCAATAACCTGAATTTTATCTGAAACCTTGGCTCCACCCATAATTGCAGTGAATGGCTTCTTGGAGGATTTTAACACCTTATCCATGGCATCCAATTCAGCAACAATCAGGTAGCCAAACATTTTGTTCTCATCTGAAAACAAATCAGCTATAAGAGCAGTTGAAGCATGAGCTCTGTGTGCTGTTCCAAATGCATCATTTACATAACAATCAGCATATGAGGCAAGTTTGGCTGTAAAATCCTTTTGTTTCTTTTTAAGGGCGTCCTTGGCTGCCTTTTTTTCTTCATCTGTAACGTTTTCGGGAAGTTTTGGTTTTCCTTCTTCTTCCAAATAAAAGCGGAGGTTCTCCAGTAACATGATTTCACCGGATTTTAAACCTGAAATCATTTCAGAAGCAGAATTACCCACACAGTCATCAGCAAATTTAACCGTAACTCCGGTCAATTTCTGTACGGCAGGAATTACATGCTTTAACGAATATTTATCCTGAGGAACACCATCGGGTCTGCCTAAATGTGACATCAGAATGGCAGAACCTCCGTCTTTCAGGATCTTTTTTATAGTAGGCAAAGCACCTTTGATGCGTGTGTCATCAGTCACTTCAAAGGTTTTTTTATCCAGGGGAACATTAAAGTCCACTCTTACAATAGCTTTCTTTCCTTTAAAGTTAAATTTATCAATCGTTTGCATGTTCTGTTGTATTGAGTTATTAATTTGAACAAAGATAAAAAACTATTTTTATTTACCTTTGGCAAATGCTTATTTTTAAAAGCATTACCAGGGAAATAAGACGATGTATTTCAAGGACATAATAGGTCATAGCACCCTCAAAAAAAGACTCATTCAGACCGTAAAGGAAAACCGTGTAGGCCACGCCTGGCTGTTTTTTGGTCCTGAGGGTTCAGGCTCTCTGCCTATGGCATTGGCATTTGCAGGATATATTCTTTGTACAAACCGTTTGGACGATGACTCCTGTAACAGTTGCATCAGTTGCAACAAAACCCATAAATACATACATCCCGACCAGCACTTTGTGTTTCCGGTAAATAAGTCGAAAGGTAAAGATAAGGATAATGTTACCTGTGATGATTACAGCGCTGAATGGAGGAATTTTATTTTAAATAATCCATATGGCAGGCTGACACAATGGTATGATTTTATAGAACTGGAGAATAAACAAGGGAATATTTCAGCAGAAGAAAGCCGCATTCTTACCAATAAACTGTTTCTCAAATCATTTGAATCAGATTATAAAATTGCTATTATCTGGCAGCCAGAAAAGATGAATGACCAGGCCAGTAATAAGATTCTTAAATTACTTGAAGAGCCGCCATCATTGACCATCTTTATTTTGGTGAGTGAGAATCCGGAAATGCTGTTACCCACAATCCGTTCGCGTTGTATCCCCGTTAAGGTCCCCCGAATTTCCGATGAGGACATGAACGCATATGTGTCATTGAAATATCAGGTTTCTGCAGAGCAGTGCCATGAAATCACAAGGCTGTCAGAAGGGAATTTTTTAAAGATGCAGGAAGTTATTGCAGAAGAAGGAAACAACTACAATTTCATAAAATTCAGGGATCTCATGCGAAGTTGCTTTAAAGCCAATGTATCCGAGATCATCAAACACTCAGAAGAACTTGCTTCACTCACCAGGGAGAAGCAAAAATCGTTTTTGGAATACAGTTTAAAAACAATACGTGAATCTCTGGCTCTTCATTTCAATCAGAGCGATTTGGTTTTTATAGCAGGTGAAGAAAAATCGTTTGTTCCGAACTTCGCTCCGTTTATTACCGGAAAGAATGTAACACCTTTAGTAATTGAGATTAACCGGGCTATCTCAGATATTGAAAGAAACGCCAATGGAAGGATAGTTATGCTTGATCTGGCCTTAAAAATTGCATCCCTCATACGTCCCCAGCCGAAAATTTAAAAATTGAGTTTGGCCTTCAGATTTCGTAATCCGTTTCGGCTTACTTTCAAAGCAGTACCATTTTTCAGCTTGGCCACAAAATTATCTTTTGCATAAGGCTCCAAATGGACTACCTGGTCAATTCTTACGATATATGATCTGTGAATGCGTACAAAGCAATTGGGATCAAGATGATCCTCATAGTATTTCATGGTTCCCTGTTTCAGGTGTTTGCCTTCATCTGTAAAAACCATGATGTAATCATCTTCAGCTTCCAGATAGTTAATCTTTTCAACAGGTATCACTTTTATTTTGGATCCTGTTTTAACCACAATACGTTCCAATTTTTCTGTAAGGGGTTGATGAATAAGATGTAATAGCTGTTCATTGCGTGCTTCACCGGAATGAACCTTATCGGCCACTTTTTTAACGGCACCAATGAGCCGATCCTTTGAAAATGGTTTTAAAAGATAATCTATGGCATTCATTTCAAATGCTCTGATTGCAAAATCGTTATGTGCAGTAATAAATATCACTTGTGGTTGTGTGTCTAAAAGCTCGAGCATTTCAAATCCATTGAGTTTTGGCATTTGTATATCCAAAAAAATCAGATCAGGATTTAACTCTGATATGGCTTTAACTCCATCAAAACCATTTTCGCATTCTCCGATTATCTCTATTTCAGGCGTTCCTTTCAGGTAATTTTTGACCAATTCCCGGGCAAGGAATTCATCGTCTATGATCAGCGCTTTTACAGGTTTCATTGGTTTTTATTGTTGAGGGAATACTATTTTTACTTCAAAAAACTGAGCATCCTTTTTAATGATAAACAGATCGTCCCTGTTATAAAGAATACGCAGGCGGCTTCTGATATTTCGCAGTCCGACTCCCTCTCCTTTATTCGATTGGAATTCAGGATCCCATTGATTTCGTATGGTTACGCTAAGTGCAGATGAATTGCATGTGCACACAATCTCAACAACAGATTCCTGAGTGCTTTCATTTGCTCCGTATTTAATTGCATTTTCCAATAGCGGTTGCAATATTAATCCGGGAAGTTTCAGATGAAAACATGTTTCATCAACGGATTGTCTTACAGACAGTCGGTTCCCAAATCTTATTTTCTCTATATCCAGATAACGATTGATATTGCCGATTTCATGTTCCAGGGTTGTCAGTCTTTCGTCATTATGAGAGGTTGTGTATCGCAAAAACTCCGAAAGTTTAATGATCATTTCCTGAGCCTTTTCAGGAGAAATCATGGTAAGCGAACTGATGGAGTTGAGACTATTGAACAAAAAATGGGGATTGATCTGAGATTTCAGGGAATTCAGTTCCGATTCTTTGACCAGAGCTTTTAATTCTGCTTCTTTAATTCCGTTTTCCTTATTGTTACGATAATAAATGATAAGATAATAAACCAGAATCAGCATTTCATAATATAAAAAACCGATTCCGGCACGCCAGGGCAGGGAATTTAGCAAAAAACCACGGTAGTAATCATTTGTAAGTACTGTTGAAAGCAGAAAGTAACTCAAACCCAGCCATAGGCCGACAGTTATAAATCCGCCGGCCACATTGTTAATTATGGTGCTGCCAAATTTTTCCTGATCGGCTTTTCCAAAGAAAATAGGAAACCAGATTCCCAATCCAAGTGCGCTGAACAGTATATTGGACAGAAGGGAATCTGTAATTGCCGGAATGATATCGATGCGGCCGGAAACAGTCAGCAAAAGAACATGGAAGCAGGTGATGAATGCCCAAACACTTGCATAATAGTAAAAGTTTCGTGAGCTGCTTAAGAAGGGATTCTGCATGGCAATTCAAACACTAATTGTCGAAATAACTTTTAATTTCTCCTCCTCCGAAAAATACGGTTCCTTTGATCACCAATTGTGCGTTGTTATCTTTGTTTAATTCAGGAACACGATATCTGTGTTTATCACTAAAACCTCCGAAGAAAGACATAACCTTAATTTTAACCGTCCATCCTTCAGGAACAATCAGTTTCATACCTCCGAACAAGCAGAATACATCAATTACATTTTCTCCCGGCGCCATTTTGGCCTTAAGCATGTCAAAATTGAGTCCTCCGAAAATGGTGGTGATTTTACCTCCACGGAATTCCTGAGATGTGATTACCCTGTCGCCCCCTCCAAAAACGGCTACTTCATCAATTGCGTTTTCATCATTAATATCCGTTTTTTTTTCAGTATGATGGTCGATATGATGGCGGAATATGATCATCACCCCAGCAGCTATTAATACCACAGGCCAGAAGATGGTCCAGTTAAAATCGATCATGTAAAGAATGTTCTTCATGTAGAAAGCTCCGCCTATCACAAGCAGAATCATACCTGTAGTTCTTTTTCCCCTGAAAAATATAGATATCAGACCGATGGCAATGAGCAACATTTCCCAGTTAAGGACATACCGCTGAATTTCATAAGACAGAAAGTTCAGATTTTTACTTAAGAGAATAGCTCCAATGAGAATGATGATGACTCCCATCCAAAGATGACGTTCTTTATGATGCTGATGGCAGGGTTCCCACCTAGTTCTGAAATGACACCCTTTATTCATAAACCCGTCATCTCTCATATCTTCGTTCATGGTATTCATAATGATCTGTTTTGATTATTAAATGTATATCAAATGTAACAACAAAATTGAAAGTGCTGAAACAGGAATCGGTAAAGCAGGTGAGACTATCGGTAAAAGGTGACAAATGAGGTATTAATAAAAAACCCCGCTTTTATAAGCAGGGTTTTCATCCATAAAATCAAGAGTAATTATTTTGCTTTTCCTTGATTGGCAACAGAATCCATTGCTTTTTTAATGGCATCCTGATCACCGAGGTAATAATGACGCAGTGGTTTTAATTCATTGTTTAACTCGTAAACCAAAGGCGTTCCTGTAGGAATATTCAGTTCGATGATTTCTTCCTCAGACATATTGTCAAGATATTTTACAAGAGCGCGAAGGCTATTACCATGAGCTGCAATAAGCACCCTTTTCCCTGATTTGATGGCAGGTACAATAGTTTCGTGCCAATAAGGGAGAAATCGCTCAACGGTATCTTTTAGGCATTCTGTAGTAGGAATATCTTTTGCGGGAAGACTTTTATATGCCGGATGATTACCCGGATATCTTGGGTCGGATCTTTCCAGTGGAGGAGGGGGCACATCGTAACTCCGTCTCCATATTTTTACTTTTTCATCACCATGTAATGCTGCTGTTTCAGCTTTATTAAGGCCCTGTAAAGCGCCGTAATGACGTTCATTTAAACGCCAGGTTTTAATCCAGGGAATCCATAACTGATCCATTTCCTCTAAAGCCAGCCATAATGTTCTCATAGCCCTTTTCAGTACAGAAACATAAGCAACATCAAACTCATAACCAGCTTCTTTCATGAGTTTACCAGCATTACGGGCCTCTTCCATGCCTTTTTCGCTAAGGTCAACATCGGTCCATCCCGTGAAGCGATTTTCTTTGTTCCAGGTGCTTTCACCATGGCGTAACAAAACAATCTTATACATTTAATAATAAAGTTTAGGTATAAATAGCATGATTTAATACGTGCCTGCAAATATACAAAACCCCATAAAAAACCATGATGTGGAGTGCGGAATTTCCCTAAATAAAATTTGAATGATCAGGATTTGGAAATTGCTCCATTATAATGATAACCAAGATTTTCAACAACATCCCTGACCTGAAGCAGATCAATAGCGTCGCCTTTAAGAACAACTTCGCCATTGATGATATCAGCAATGGCCAGGTTAATGCCCTTAATTTTATTCAGTCCCGATTCTACAGCAATCTTGCAATGATTGCAATTCATTCCATCTACTTTTATTTTAGCTTCTTTCATATTAATTATCCTGAAGGATCATGCTTTTATTATCACAGCAATTATATTCGTACTGAATAGTAACATGATGGATGTTAAATTTGTTTAAAAGAATATGATGGACTATGGATTGGATTTTTTCTGTTTCGCTGACTCTGATATCTGATTTAAGATCGATGTGGCATTCAAACTGAATTTCCTGATCATTTAAATTCCATGCATGTACATGATGGATATTATCAATTTCAGGTATGGACTCCAGCGTTTCTTTGACCTCATTCAGATCCAATCCGTAAGGGGTCGACTGCATTAAAATATTTACAGCCTCTCTTAAAATGACGAATGTTTCCTTGAGCAGGTAAATACCCAAAAGGAATGTTACAAGGGGATCAATCCAGACAATATGGAGAAAATAAATGAGTATGGCAGAAATGATCACGATGACTGATGATATTGTATCTCCAAGTAAATGCAAGTATGCAGCACGAATATTGATATTTTCCTTTTTATAATTTTTGAGCAGCAATACAGATATGAAATTGGCAAGAAAACCAATAACAGCCACTACCAACATGATCAATCCTTTTATTTCAACAGGATTTTGTAATCTTTTAATGGCTTCAATAAACAAGTAAACAATGATTACAACAAGAACCACTGCATTTAAAAGGGCAGCAAGAATCTCAATGCGTTTATACCCGAAGGTCTTTTTGGAATTGTAATTTTTCTTGCCAATCAGGTTGGCTAAATAGGCAATAAAAAGGGCTGAGGTGTCTCCCAGATTGTGTAAGGCATCCGAAATAAGTGCAAGACTGTGGGAAAATAATCCCCCGATGATCTGCGCAATAGAAACGGATAAATTTAAGATTGTAGAGAATAATAGATTTTTTTCCACATGATTGTGGTGCACGTCATGATGAGAATGATTATGGTTGTGTGCAAAACTCATACAGTTTCCTTCTTTTTTGGCCATTTCCAGATTAAAAGGGCAATACCTGCAGCAATAAATGGAATACTCAGAATCTGGCCCATATTCAAGGCCATGGAGTCTTCAAAGGCCTCCTGATTTTCCTTGATATATTCTATGAAAAACCGTGCCAAAAATAAAAGAAACAAAAAGACCCCGAAGATATACCCGTTTTTAAGCCTTGGCCCATAGTAATAGAAAATTCCCAATAAAATAAGAAATATCAGAAAGTAGCTCGCTGCCTCATATATTTGGGTAGGATAACGGGGCAGACCGCCAATCTCTGTTATGAGGATCAAGTGATTATCGTCTTTTTCAATACGGTATTTCATACTATTTCCTTCAACAGGAAACACATTATGATCATAATTATAGCGTATCAGGTCTTCAGGCAGGATATTTTCGCCAAACTTACGCACAATGGATTCATCTTTAATTTTACGATGAAATTTTAGTGTCAACTCAATCGGAACACCGGTTTGATTTGCAAGTGTTTTATTTTCAATACGGTCAAAACGAATCTCATCAATTTCATCGGCATATTTAATTTTCAGAACCTTGGTAAAGTCATTAACAAATACAAATCCATGAGAAGTTTGAGTGGGACTGCCATATATTTCCGAATTCATTAAATTGCCTACACGTATAGAAGCTCCTGCCAAAGCAGTAACCAAAACAATCATGTCCATTGTCCACAGGTAAGAAGACTTGGTTTTTCGCGAGAAAAGATAAATTCCGATCAAAATTCCAACGGCAGCGCCATGACTGGCAAGGCCCTGAAAACCTGTAAACTCAAAATCATTGCCAATAGATCCCCGCCAGGGAAGGATGATTTCGAGGGGATGTTTAATATAATAATCAAATTCATAAAAGAGACAATGTCCAAGCCGGGCGCCAATAATGGTGCTCAATACCATGTAAATCGTCAGGGTGTCGAGCAATTCCACCTTCAATCCCTGTTTTGTAAAAATTTTCAAAAGGATCCAATAGCCCATTATAAAACCCAACGCAAAAAGCAAACTATAATAGCGTATTTCAAACTTTCCAAAATCCGCAATTTGCGGGGTGATATTCCAGATTACATAATTAAGAGACATGTGCTTAGGCAAATATTTATTGCAAATCTAGCAAAACTACCTATAAGGCAATAGTTTTGTTGTTTATATTTGTAACATGATGGTTAAAATAGCGATCCGAATATTTCTAGGCACATTTATTGTTTTTCTCATTCAGGGTTGCGCCAATATTGGCAGACCGACCGGGGGTGTGATTGACCGTGTGCCCCCTTCCTATTTATCAAGCAATCCCGGGTTTCGATCCACTCATTTTGATGATGATGAGATTAGGATTTTGTTTGATGAGTATATCAAGTTAAAAGACCCTACTCAACAAGTCACCATATCTCCGCCCATGAAAAGGAAACCTCTGGTGAGGGAGTTGGAAAAATCCATTCGGATAACTTTTGATGAACCATTGGCTGAGAATACAACCTACACCATTAATTTTGGAAAATCAATTGCTGATCTTAATGAGGGAAATGGGTTGCCTGATTTTGAATTTGTCTTTTCAACCGGTGATGTTGTCGACTCCTTATCTGTAACTGGTAAAGTATTAGATGCATTTAGCAGCTTTGCGGATAAAAAGGCACAGTTTAATGTCATGCTCTATAAAAACAACAGTGATTCTGCACCATTTGTTGAATTACCTCAATATTTTGGAAAGGCAAATGAATTTGGGCTGTTTGCAGTTAATAATATTCCTCCGGGAACCTATAAGGTTATTGCGCTGGATGACAACAACCGTAATCTTTTATATGACAGAGGCCTTGAAAGAATAGCTTTTTTAGATTCATTACTGGTTATCAATGCCGGTAATGTAATTAAAGAAAATTTTATTAAAGATACGATAAGAATCATTACTCCTCCTTCAAAGCCTTCAAGAAAGGATACGGCTCAATTTAAAGCTGATACTATAATTTCGGGAGAGAAGTCACTGAATGCACAAAAAATTGCGCTTTATTTCTTCCTGGAAAATGAGAACCGCGTTTATCTGGATTCCTATAAAAGGACTTCAAAGGAAGGCTTTTCTTTTAGTTTTAACAGACCTTTATATAAGCCATTGGAAATAACTCCTCTGAATTTTCAACCTGATTCCAACTGGCTTCTCACCGAAAGGCAGGGAGAAAGCGATTCAATTGTTTATTGGATAACTGATACGACCGTTGCCAGGATGGATACGATAAATCTTAAGGTTGCATATATAGCGAAAGATTCAACTGATGCTTTCATAACCCAGATTGACACCATCAGTCTTAAAAATCCTGCTGTTTCAGTAAGGGCAAACAGAAACAATCAGAGACGTTCACGAAATGAAGCAAAACCTGAAATCAGAAAAGTCGCAGAACTGTTTTCAGACCTGAAGTCAGGGGATGTTTTAGAATTCAATCAATCCTTAGGAATTTCGAGTCCTAAGCCCATAAGGAATGTGAATCCGGAGCAAATTGAACTTGTTATGGAAGTGGACACTGTGTTTGTTCCGCAATCGTTTCAGGTTATCCTTGATACTATGTCTATCAGTAAATTTGCCATTTCTGCATCCTGGGAGGAAGGTTCAAGATACAAATTGCTCATTAAGCCTGAAGCTGTTCATGATATTTATGGTTTAACAAACGACTCGCTGGAGGTCGCTTTTTCGGTAAGGCCGATTGATTATTATGGGACCATTGTATTGAATTTCAGCAGTACAAATTACCCCATGGTTATTCAGTTGATGGATTCCAAATCGAACATTGTCAGATCATATACTTCAAAGGAAGCAGGGGAAGTGGTATTTGATTATATTTTACCGGGATCGTATGATTTTAAAGCAATTTACGATTCCAATGGCAACAACAAATGGGATACAGGGGATTATTTACATGGAATTCAACCGGAAAAGGTATTTATATCTGATATCCCGCAACAGATACGTTCAAATTGGGATGTGGATCTGAGTTGGAATATAACATTTAGTGGAACAACTGCAAATAGCTTGAAATAAGTTACGGCCTTACGATTAATTTTTTACTTTTGCCAATTGGAGATAAAATCTGAAGAACAATGACCAACGGTTGTAATGGCCGTGGATGCCATAAATTAATTAAAGACGCCACAGAATCTGTTACCTGCATTAATATAGGAGGTAATAAATTAGATACATATAATTGGTTAGAGGATATTCCTGAATCTTACCATAATTGTGATATTGTTGAAATTCGTTTTAAGAATACCCGAAAAGGCTTTTATAAAAATGTAAATGACCTTAAGCTTAAAAAAGGCGATATAGTTGCTGTGGAAGCTTCACCTGGTCATGATATTGGTATTGTTTCCCTGGTTGGAGCCCTTGTTAGAATTCAAATTGAGCGGAACAACATTCCGATTGAGGAAACCGAATTCAGAAAAGTTTACCGGAAAGCCAAACCTGCCGATATTGAAAAGTGGAACGAGTCAATGGCTCTGGAGTTTCCAACCATGATTAAATCGCGTAAAACTGCACTCGATTTAAAGCTCGAAATGAAAATAGGCGATGTGGAATATCAGGGTGACGGAACCAAAGCCATTTTTTATTATATCGCCGATGACAGGGTTGATTTCAGGGAACTGATCAAGATTTTAGCCGAACAGCTGAAAGTGCGCATTGAGATGAAACAGATCGGTGCAAGGCAGGAAGCTGGCAGAATAGGCGGAATTGGATCCTGCGGTAGAGAATTGTGTTGTTCAACCTGGATTACCAGTTTTGTTTCTGTAACAACGAATGCCGCCCGTTATCAGGAGGTTTCATTAAACCCACAGAAACTTGCCGGCCAGTGTGGTAAGCTGAAATGCTGCCTCAATTATGAATTGGCAGCATATCTGGATGCACAAAAGGACTTTCCGAACACATCAATTCCACTTGAAACAGAACAGGGATTGTTCTTTCATCAAAAAACGGATGTTCTGAAGCAACTGATGTGGTATTCTTCCAAAAAAGAAATGCCATCGGAGATTGTATGTCTTTCAGTAGACCAGGTTAAAGAAATTATTGAAAAAAATAAAAAAGGCGAAAAGGTAAAGAAACTGGAGAGCATTGAGAATATAAATATTGCGCCCATTATTGACTATCAATATAAGAATGCCGTAGACGAGAAAATTCTGACCCGGTTTGAAGACAAGCCGGCTCCAAAGCCACAAAAAAAGCATCATCATAATAATAAACACCGCAGGGAAAAATGAAAAATATCTGCTGGATCATTTCTGTAACAATGATTTTTATTGGTGTTCTTTCTTGTGACAGAGAGAAGGTTTATGAAGATTTCGTTACTATTGATCAGCAAAAATGGAATGCTGCTGCTCCGGTACGATTTAATGTTAATATCAGTGATACCGCCAATGTGCATAACATACATCTGATTATCAGAAATACTGCGCAGTATCAATTCAGCAACCTGTATTTATTTGTTACAACACAGGCACCAAACGGATCCATATTAAAAGATACCACTGAAATTATTATGGCAAATGAACATGGTAAGTGGCTTGGAGAGGGAGCCGGTGCAGCCTATACCTTAGAATTCCCCTATAAAGAAAAAATCAAATTTCCTCTGAAAGGAATCTACCTTTTTCAGATTGAGCAGGCCATGTGGATCTCTGATCTTATGCATATCAGCCATATAGGACTTCGCATTGAACGATCAGAAAAGTAAAATACCCCTTTGCTAAATGGTTAAGAAAAAGATCCAGCGTTTTGCCGAAATGGAAACATTTTCTAATGTTTTCCAACCTACTTTTGAAGAAGCATTCAGGCAAGATCATCCTTTAAAAAGTCAATGGCATGCGGGTGTTTTCGAAAACAATCATCCCATTGTTCTTGAGCTAGGTTGCGGCAAAGGTGAATACACCATCGGATTGTCCAAAAAATTTCCACATAAGAATTTCATAGGAATTGATATAAAAGGTTCGCGGATTTGGCGCGGTGCAAAAACAGCAATTGCAGAGAAGTTGAATCATGTAAAATTTCTGCGTACAAGAATTGAAATGATCAATTCGTTCTTTTCCGATAATGAGGTGGATGAAATCTGGATTACTTTTCCGGACCCTCAATTAAAAAAGAAGCGAAAGAGATTAACCGCACCCCGTTTTTTAATGAATTATTCCCGGTTCTTAAAAAACAATGGATTGGTTCATCTGAAAACCGACAACGATGTTTTATATCAATATACGTTAGAACTCGCGCGCGCTAATGGCTTTAAAATACTATACGAAACGGATGATTTATACCATTCGGGTGTTTGTAATGATATATTAGAGATTAAAACGTTCTACGAAAACCAATTTCTGAGTCAGGGAATGAGAATCAATTACTTGTGTTTTGAATTGCCTCATGAAAAAGAAATCATTGAGCCCGAAATTGAAGAATGAAGATAGCTTTTTTGAAAGGGTATATCAGGTAGTACGTCTTATCCCTCAAGGAAGGGTTACTACTTATGGTGCCGTCGCCCGTTATCTCGGTTCTGCAATGTCATCCCGAATGGTTGGTTGGGCCATGAATGCTTCTCATTCATATGACCCATATCTTCCCGCACATCGTGTTGTCAATAGAAAGGGAATGCTTACCGGCAAAGCTCACTTCAGAAATCCTGATATGATGCAGGAACTGTTGGAGAGTGAGGGTATCATCATAGAAGATGATGCTATTGTTGGCTTTGAAAAGCATTACTGGGACCCTTATAAAGAATTAATCTAAATAATTTTATATTCGCTCAAAAGAATATTACCTTTGCGCAGTTTAAGCAACGTGCATAATGGCTAACCTTTTCAACGAAAATCAGGTTCTTGAAGTATTAAGACGCGTTATACATCCGGCAACTTCAAAGGATATTATTACACTACACCTGGTAAATGGTTTGGAAATTTCAGAGAAGAAAATTTCATTTTCCCTGGTTTTTAATACCGTTAACGATCCGCTAAAAAACTCTATTAAAAAAGCTTGTACCGCTTTGCTCAAAGAGGCTTTTGGGGAAGAGGTAGCGATTGAGATAGAGGTTAACACTGCAAAGCCGGCACCAAAAGAATCAAGACAATATCTGAAAGAAACCCGGAATATCATTGCAGTTTCTTCGGGTAAAGGGGGTGTGGGAAAATCAACTGTTGCCGTTAACCTGGCAATAGCTTTTGCTAAAACCGGTGCCAAAGTAGGATTGATTGATGCTGATATTTTCGGACCATCGGTTCCAAAAATGCTTAAGGCTGAATATACCAATCCGTATGTTAACAAAGTAAATGGCAAGGATTTGATTATTCCTGTAGAGCGTTATGGTATCAAGGCTTTGTCAATGGGGTTCTTTGTAAATCCAAATGAGGCAACGATATGGAGAGGCCCTATGGCTTCAGGTGCATTTCAGCAGTTGCTAGGTGATGCTGAATGGGGTGAACTTGATTATATGTTTGTAGATTTACCTCCCGGAACCAGTGATATTCACCTTACACTGGTGCAAACTGTAGCTGTAACGGGTGCTGTAATTGTGAGCACACCTCAGGATGTTGCACTTGCAGATGTTGTGAAGGGGATCAATATGTTTAAGAATCCGTCTGTAAATGTTCCGGTTTTAGGACTTATAGAGAACATGGCATGGTTTACACCGGCTGAATTGCCAGAAAATAAGTATTATATTTTTGGAAAAGACGGTTGTTCAAAAATAGCCAGTGAGTTTGATATTCCTCTTTTGGGCCAGATTCCGCTTATTCAGAGTATCAGAGAGGGAAGCGATTCAGGTGAACCGGTAGTCCTTACGCAAGGCGCAGCCAGTGAAGCTTTTAAGACTATTGCTGATAATCTGGTTATTCAAATAATTAAGCGTAACGCCAACTTGGAACCCACGCGTCCCGTGGAGATTACAAAAAAATAGTACCAATTCAAACCAAATTCCTATGGATTCAGAAAAAAGCGCAATCATAGAAAAAATAAAACATGCAATTGAGGAGGTAAGGCCTTACCTTAAAGCCGATGGGGGAGATGTTGAGCTTGTTGAGCTTACATCGGATAACACGGTTAAGGTAAAGCTTACAGGAGCCTGCGATGGGTGTCCGTTCAGCATGATGACGCTTCGTGCCGGGATTGAACAGGCTATCCGTAAAAATTTTCCGGAACTTAAAGAGTTGATTGCTGTTGAATAAATAAGCTATCTGATTTGTACTGAAATAACTTTCCGCAAATCACGTGATGAGCTGCCTGCTGAAAGTTGATAAGTACCTGAAGCCAGTACCCAACTCATTTTATTGTCATCAAACCAGCCGAGGTCTGTTGCAGCAATTCTAAATGTTACTTCAGTTTCTAAGCCGGAAGGCAGATTTACTTTTCTAAATGCCTTTAATTCCCGCACGGGACGAAGAACAGTTGGTTCATTCTCTCCTGAATAGATCTGAATTGTTTCCATCCCTTCTCTTTTCCCAACATTAGTAATACGGACAATGAGTGTTATGGTGTCCTTTTTACTGTAAGCGGATTTGTCAGATTTCATTTCCTTATATTCAAACTGAGTATAAGAAAGGCCAAATCCGAAAGGATAAGCCGGACTTATGTTTTTATAGTCAAACCATCTGTAGCCTACAAGTAAGCCTTCTTCATATTTTACAGTATTTTTTCCAGGGAAGGTTTTGAGGGCATGAGCCGGAGAATCGTCTAATTTAACCGGAATTGTAAAGGGTAGTTTGCCTGACGGATTAATTTTTCCGGTGATTACATCTGCCAGGGCATTTCCGCCTTCTGAACCGTTGAACCAGGAGTATAGGATTGCATTTGATGAGGAATCTGCAACATGCAGATTTACAGGCGCTCCCGCTACCACAACAATTACAGTCTTTGGGTTTACAGCACAAACAGCCTGAATCAATTTATCCTGTCCAAAAGGTAAATCCAATGAACGCCGGTCGAAACTTTCGGTTTCAACTTCCCGGTTATTCCCTGCAAACAGCAAAACCACATCAGCTTTAGAGGCAGCAGCAACTGCCTGTTTTATTAATAGATCATCCGGTGTATTATCTGGAACAAAGCGTGAAAGAAATTTGCTTTTATAGCCAGGTACGTATGTAATTTGAACCGTTTTTCCCAAACGATTCTGAAGGCCTTCCAGCGGAGACACTTCATATGAAACTTTTACACTGGCACCAAAACCTCCATATGCATTTTTCTGAATGGCATTTTCACCAATTACTACAATATTTTTGTATTTGGTAACATCCACAGGCAAAATATTCATCGAATTTTTCAACAGAACGATACTTTGACAAGCGACATCATAAACAATTTTCTGATGTTCGGGAGTTGTAACCTTTCCATAACCAGCATGGTTATTTTTAACACTGCTGTTTGCAAAGAAGTATACGCGCAAAATATTACGTATCTTTTCATCAATGACTGATTCAGGTATTTTTCCATTTTTCACGGAATCAATCATATTTGGAGTAAAATACCTGTGCGTGCCCATTTCAACATCGAGACCGTTTAGCGCCGCGGGTACTGTACTGTGTGTGCCACCCCAATCTGAAACAACCATTCCCTGAAATTTCCATTCATCTCGCAGCATATCTCGCAGCAAGTACTTATTCTCACTGCAGAAATAACCATCGAATTTGTTATAAGCGGCCATAATTGAATAACTGCCGGCTTCCATTATACTGGCTTTGAAGGCCGGAAGATATATTTCATACAGAGCACGTTTATTCATTTCAACATTCATATTGCTGCGTTGACTTTCCTGATTATTAACAGCAAAATGCTTCACGCATGATGCAGTGCCGGTTGACTGTACGCCTTTAATGTAACCAACAGCCAATCTTGAATTCAGAAATGGGTCCTCGCTGAGATATTCGTAAGTACGTCCGTTTAAAGGGGTACGTGTGATGTTTATCGCCGGCCCTAAGTGAATGTCTTTACCCCTCGACAGGGCTTCTTCACCCAAACCTACACCATAGAGGTAAGCAAGTTCCGGGTTCCATGTAGCGGCAAGCGCAGAACCAGTAGGAAAGAAGGTAGCTGAATCAGTGGTAAGTCCTAAAGGAGCCCATGATTTTGGATCAACTTCTTCACGGATACCAAAAGGTCCATCTGTATAGGTAAGATCTTTTATTCCGAGTCTTTTAATTCCTGGTGAACTAAACAAAGTATTGCCACAAAGCATTTGTATTTTTTCTTCCAGGCTTAATACACGGATAATACTATCAATTTTTTGTTCAATTTGAGGTGAAGCAAGTGCAACACCCTGATTGGCAATTGGTTTATTACATGCGGCACATGTGATTGATAATAGGATCCCTATCGAAAATGAAATCTTATACACCATGGATTTGCTATTGATTCTCATTTTGATTCCTGTTTAATGGTTCCCACAAAAATATCAAATTATTGGTTGCTGAGATGATTACAAGAATAGATGTTAAATATTTCTTTCCGGATATATCCAACATGAAATTATTGCGTATACGCTATAAACTCATTACTAATATGGCCATGAAAAAAATTTATCTTCTGATAATCATATCCTTATATTCTTTTTGTCTGCAGGCGCAAAGCGGACTTGAAAAACAGACTTATTTCAGAGTAGGATACTCATTGCCAACCTGGCATTACAATGGATATTCAGGGAAGAGCGATTGGATAAGTGCGCCAGATAAAAGATTTGGCTTTATTCTTGAAACAGGAAACATTTATATGTTGAATTCGATCCATTTGGGGACAGGAATGAAATTGGGGATAAATATCGACTGGTTATCCTTAAATTATCACAAATTGACCTATGATGCCGGTAAGGAGCATTTGTTTTTCATTGGTTCAAAAATAGGGCCTTCTTTCTCATTTTGTCCTGTTCAACGATTGACCCTTGATGCCTATTTTAAGTTGAATCCGGTTTGGGTAGCTGCCAATACTCAAATTTCCGATGTGGATGAAATTGAAGATCAGTTTTTTCTGGGTTTTATGGGACTCAAATATTCAATCGGATTGAATGTCAGGTATTCAATCCTTATGTTGGGATTCGAATTTAACCCTGGATTTGCCCGGTTAAGGTATTATGATAAAGATGAAAACAAACTTACCCATGATTTTATGGGGAATGTGAATGACAATAGCCAGCGTACACCGGTACCTGCATTAAATTTTACAGTCGGGGTAAGCTTTTAGCGAATCACTCTTCTTTTTTTCAGGCTCTTGACATACATTAAGCCCAGTTTAAAATTGACAAAACTGGACTTGGTGAGGATATCTCTTTGAACGAAAAAGCCTGCGCCCATATTCAAAGCAAAATTATTTCCGATGCTTTTGTAAATACCAACGCCCGGATTTATGAAAAGCATGGGCTCAAGCATGTCTTCAAATTTCAAATTCAGGCCTGAATCAAACCAGAAATAGGGGGTATATTTTCTTTTGTTAAAATGATATCTGAAATCTAAATATACAGGCATAGTAAAACCTTCATTATAACCGAATATTCCAATACCCAAACCGCTGGTGAAATGTTTGCTGATTTTAAATCCGCTTACATTACTGATTCCCCCGAAATAATGAGCATAGGGAATTTCTCTCTTATAAACACCATAAGCAGCATTCAATTCGGTGATATTGCAAAATTTAAGACGAATTTCATTCATGAAGGAATCAATCACCTCAACCGTTTGCACAGAATCGTTTTTATATTTTTCAGTCTGCTCTGAAGCAAGGTTCTTTTGCGTATTAAGCAGATCTTCAAATTCGGTTAGTTTTTTCCGGAGGTTATTTGCTTCTGCCTGTTCATTGGAAAGATTTCCTCTTAAAAGATCATTTTCTCCTTTCAAAGCATTAACTGTACCAAGCAGTGTGTTGTACCTGTCCTGATTTTGTTTTTCCTGTTCCTGCTGCCGGTTATTTTTATTTGCCAGATTTTGATATCGATGGCTTTGGTCTTTGAGTTTTTGATCGAGCGCATTGTTTTTGCTTAACAGCTCTGTATTGGCTGCATTCAGTTTTTGCAATTCAGTTTGAAGTGAATTGTTTTGCTGTCCCAGGGTTTGAGATGTGCGTGATAATTCAGATTCAAGACCTTTTAACTGGGTATTCTTTTTACCCAATAAAAGTGCAAGTAATAATACGCCACCGGCGAGGCCGAGGCCAAAAAACCAGAAAAAAGGGATAAGACGGTTCTTCTTCTTTTTTTGAGGGTCTTGTGATTGGTCCATGATAGAGTAATATTAGTCGGAAAATACAAATGTAAACTTTCCAGAATAAATAGTTACATCATGATTAAATATTATGACCAGCAACTGCTTTACATTGACAGATGTATCAAATACTACAGTCGATTGAAGCGGAATACTCAAATAAGTTCGCATATATTTTTCTATCTTTATCCGCTTGTTTAATAAACCTTTAATTGGTTATGTCCCGTTCGTTTTATATTTACAATACACTTTCACGAAAAAAGGAGATTTTCGAACCGTATCATGCACCTTATGTAGGTTTGTATGTTTGTGGTCCCACAGTATATAGCGATCCGCATCTGGGACATGCCCGGCCGGCGGTTACCTTTGATATTTTGTTCAGGTATCTCAGGCATTTGGGATATAAAGTACGTTACGTCCGTAATATTACAGATGTCGGGCATCTTGAAGATGAAGTTGCCGGAGCAGGAGAAGATCGCATACAGAAAAAAGCCAGGCTTGAACAGCTGGAACCCATGGAAGTGGTTCAGAATTATACAAACCGGTATCATTTGTTTTTAAATCTTTTGGGTGCACTTCCTCCAAGCATTGAACCTCATGCATCGGGACATATTATAGAACAGGAGCAGCTTATACAATCTATTATTAATAAGGGCTTTGCCTATGAAGCCAATGGCTCAGTATACTTTGACCTGAGGAAGTATCATGAAACATTTGGATATGGTTTGTTATCCGGCCGGAATCTGGATGATATGATTTGTAATACCCGCGAACTGGAAGGCCAGGATGAAAAAAGATATCCGTTGGACTTTGCATTATGGAAAAAAGCAGATTCTACGCATTTAATGCATTGGCCTTCAGTATGGAGCGAAGGATTTCCCGGATGGCATCTGGAATGTTCTGCGATGGGCATGAAATATCTTGGTGAAAACATTGATATTCATGGTGGAGGCATGGACCTTATCTTTCCGCATCATGAATGCGAGCTTGCGCAATCGACGGTTGTTACCGGCAAGCCTCATGTGAAATACTGGATGCATAATAACATGATCACCATCAATGGTCAGAAAATGGCGCGGTCGAAAAACAATTTTATCACATTGGAAGAGATGTTTACAGGTAACCATGCGTTACTTGAACGCGCTTATTCTCCAATGACCATTCGTTTTTATATGCTTCAGGCTCATTATTCGAGTCAGGTAGATTTTTCAAACGACTCATTGAAGGCTGCTGAACAGGGATTAACCAGGTTGATGAAAGGGATTGCCTTAATTCAGAAACTCAAGCCGGCAGAACGGTCTACAGCCAATATTTCTGAAATAGTGGATAATTTGTACACCGCAATGAGTGATGATTTGAATACTCCCATTGTTATTAGTCATTTATTTGAAGCAGTAAGGCTGATTCATTCAGTAAATGAAGGGAAATCTTCACTGAATGCTGATGATCTCAAATCTCTTCGTGATATTATGAACGTATTTACCTATGATCTTCTGGGATTGAAGAACGAAGAAACTGAAAACTCCGGTCATCTTAAATTGCTTAATGATGTGATAAACATTTTGCTGCAACAAAGGCAGGAAGCTAAGCTTCGTAAAGATTATGCTGCTTCTGACAATATCCGCAATCAATTGAATGCTTTAGGTATTGCTATAAAAGACACCAAGGAAGGAACAGAATGGGAGATCAATTAGCGAATAAAGTGATTTTACCGGATTTTTGGGAATGAACTCAGATAGAAAATTTGTGATTTACAGAAGGCAAGCACTTCCTGTTCAGGTTGGCAAAATTACATTGGGAGGCATATATCCGGTTCGTCTTCAATCTATGGCCAATACCCCAACAGGAGATGTTGCTGCAAGTGTGAATCAATGTATTCGTATTATTCAGTCGGGTGCAGATTTGGTAAGGTTCACAGTACCTTCTATAGCAGATGCCGATGCTTTTTCCGCAATCAGTTGTGAACTCAGAAAAAAGAATTTTCATACGCCCTTGGTTGCTGATGTACATTTTAATCCGGACATTGCATTGAAGGTTGCCGATTCTGCAGATAAAGTGCGCATGAACCCTGGAAATTTCAATGATCCTGATAAATTCAGGATGTTGATTCAGAAATGTAAGGAGGGCGGAAAAGCCATTAGAATTGGAGTGAATCACGGATCTCTTTCTGCCAGAATAGTGGAAAAATATGGTGATACACCAGAAGGAATGGCTGAATCAGCAATGGAATTTCTGAGGATTTGTAAATCCATGAATTTCGACAGGGTGGTGGTATCCATGAAATCAAGCAATGTGCGTGTAATGATCTATGCCACACGAACGGTAACCGAAATGATGGAAAAAGAAGGCATGAAATACCCGTTGCATCTCGGTGTAACAGAGGCCGGAGCTGGAGAAGACGGAAGAATTAAATCTGCTGTTGGAATTGGTACACTGCTATGTGAGGGATTGGGAGATACCATTCGGGTTTCCTTAACAGAGGAGCCGGAATCCGAAATTCCGGTAGCACGGAAATTGGTGGAATTTGCAGTTTGCGGGGTTGAAAACGCCGCTGAAAGTAAAACTTACGGCAGCCTTTTTCCAAAGGTCTTTGCGCGAAGAAAAAGCAAGGCAGTTGGAAATTTGGGCGGTAACAATGTCCCTGTTGTGATTGGGACAGATAAAATAGCTTCCCGGGTAAATTTTATTCAGCAATCCGGATACAGCTTATCAGATGCAATAATTAAAGAAATTCAGACCAAACCGGATTCTGTGCTTGTTTATACCCCTGTAAGCCGGAATATATTTGCAGAACTTGCTGAATTACGATATCATCTTGATGATTTGAAATTGGATGTGCCGGTAATTTTCAGGCTACATCTTCAGGGGGAAAATGAGGAAGATTTTATGCTGAAGGCAGCAGTTTCGCTTGGGGGTGCCTTTATAGACGGGTTTGGAGATGGTATTTGGCTGACCAACCAATTTGAACTGGGAAATAGTACAGTTACAGACACAGCTCTGGGAATATTACAGGCATGCCGGTCGCGAATGAGCAAGACAGAATTCATATCCTGTCCTTCCTGCGGGCGTACAAATTTCAACCTTTTGCAGACGCTTGCTCAGATTAAAGAAGCTACATCACATTTAAAAGGATTAAAAATAGGGGTAATGGGCTGTATTGTTAACGGACCTGGTGAAATGGCAGACGCCGATTATGGTTATGTCGGTTCGGCCAAAGGAAAGGTTACCTTATATAAAGCCAAAGAAATCGTAAAAAGAAATGTCCCTGAGGAAAATGCAGTTCAGGAACTGATATCGGTCATTAAAGAATATGGCGACTGGACAGAAAAATCCTGATTCAGAAAGTGATGGATTCAATATTCCTCATTTCAATGGTTACATCGGTCTTTTCTTCAGTAAGGGGATTGATTACCTGTACATGAATTTCATTATACTTATCTGAAGGATTAAAACAAGACATCACCAATTCGGCATCTTCCAGATCAGCTTTTACACCATTATGTTTAATTACGGTAATGGTTCCTTTCTGATTGCCCACTGAAGGAGCAGGAGGTGCTGTGAATCCGCTTAAAACAAGCTTGCTTATATCTTTATAGTCGCTGATTTCAGAATAGGTATCATGAAATTTTCCTTTTAGGGTTGTGAAACTGGCTGCATAAGCATTTGATTCACATTTAAGTTTACCAAAATGGAAGGCTTCAATTAATTTACCGTTCTTTAAACGAATGGTTGCTTTTACAGGTTGGCTCATTGCTGCAAAAGCAGTTATGAATGCCAACAAAGCGATCAGCGTAATTTTTCTCATAGCTTGCCCAAGTTTATAATTGTAGGATAATTAACGGAAAATTACTCAAAATGTTTTATTCCATTTATACATCAGTAGTAAAAAATTAAACTATAACACACACATTATTAATAATCTACAAAAACATCACCTAATGTAAGCGGTGCTTTGAGATGGATGGTTTGAATGCCCAATTTCCTTGCTGTTTGTATGTTTTCAATGAAATCATCTATGAAAACTGTTTCCTCAGGCCGAATATCTGCATCAGAAAGAACGTGTAAAAAAATATCTTCATTTGGCTTTCTCATTCCAAGTTCATGGGAGAAGTATGTTTTTTTAAAAAGAGGCTCAAGCCCGTCCATATGATACTCTTTACGAAGTTTATTATAATAGAACTCCTTATGAATGGCATTGGTGTTGCTTAACAGATAGGTTTGAAACGATTGGGATGCCTTCTGAAGAATTCTGTAGCGGTCTTCAAAAAAATTTCCCAATAGTCCGGTCCATGCCTGATCAATCATTTCATCGGTAATGGTTAGTTTGGTTTCCTGCTTAATGCGTGACCTGAACTCGGCAGGTGATATTTTACCGGTTTCAAACGGAATAAAAAGATCATTTCGCGGGTCATGGGGAGTGGATTCATTAAAGATCTCCAGTCCCATTTCTATAAATGCTTTGCGTGTTACCTCAAAGTGAAGATCTGTAATAACACCACCCCAGTCAAAAATTATGTTCTTAATTTTATGCTTTCCGTTGTATATTGTACCGGCTAAATTCATATTTTTAGTTTTTTACAAAAGAAGCGTTTTCCCGGCATTTATGAAAGTAGGCAACAGGCATTTTGAAACAATTTGGATAAATCCGGCTGATTCAAATATGGTCCAGATCATTGATCAGCGGTTTCTACCCTTTGAACTGGTAATCGAAAATTTACATACGGTTTCTGAGATGTATATAGCTATTCAGGATATGCATCTTCGGGGTGCTCCATTAATTGGTGCTGCCGGAGCATTGGGAGTTTATCTTGCGGTTGTTGAATTTGGTGGAGATTGGATCTCAGAAGAATATTTAAAGGAGAAGGCTGACTTTTTGAAGTCATCCCGTCCTACTGCCGTGAATTTAAGTTGGGCAGTTGATCGTATGGTATCAGTTATCGGAAAGTCAGGCCGGAAGTCAGACATGGTTGAAAATGCCCGTAATGCTGCTTTAAAGATTGTTGATGAAGAGCGGGAAAACTGTTTGAATATTGGGAAGTTTGGTCTTCCAATCATTGAAGGCATTCATAAAAAAAAGGGTGGAAAAACTGTAAATATTCTTACACATTGCAATGCGGGGTGGCTGGCTTGTATTGACTATGGAACCGCCACTGCCCCAATATATTTAGCATTTGAAAAAGGAATTGATATCCATGTATGGGTAGATGAAACACGTCCTCGTAATCAGGGGGCCAGGCTTACTGCCTGGGAATTACAACAACATGGCATTCCATGTACGGTAATTGCTGACAATACCGGAGGTCACCTGATGCAGCAAGGTATGGTGGATATGGTGATTGTTGGATCGGACAGGGCATCAGCATATGGAGATATTGTTAACAAAATTGGCACCTATCTTAAAGCTCTGGCAGCTTTTGATAACAATGTACCCTTTTATGCTGCTTTACCTTCTTCGACAATAGACTGGAACCTTTCTGAAGGAGCTTCAGAAACACCAATTGAAGAGCGCGGTAGTGAAGAAGTCCGTATTATGGAAGGATTATTTAACGGGAAAGTCTGCCCTGTAGAGATTCTTGCGCCCGGAACACAGGCAGTTAATTTCGGATTCGATATTACACCTGCCAGACTTGTTAATGGAATTATCACTGAAAGAGGATTTTCACAAGCAAACAAAAAAAGTATATTTGCACTATTTCCTGAAAAACTAAATCCAATTCCGGAATGAAACTTGCAATTATAGGTGGTACAGGTATGACAATGCCTGACTATCTCGATCATGTAAAAGAAATCAGCGTAGAAACGCCTTTTGGGAAACCAGATCCTGTAATTTACAGCGGGAATTTTAATGGCGTTGAAATATATCATTTGGCCCGAAATGGTAAAAATCATGAGCTGCCTCCAACTAAAATTAATTACAGAGCAAATATGTTTGCTTTGAAAAAACTGGGCTGCGATCACATCGTTGCAACCGGTACATGCGGCAGCTTACAGGAAGAAATCTGTCCGGGTGAAGTGATTATTTTTCATCAGTTTATCGACATGACCCGTCAGCCTGTTACAGGCATTATGGAAGAAATGAATCCCGGATCGAGCAATTTTGTATCCATGGCCGAACCTTTTTCCGAATTATTAAGGGATTGTCTGGTTGAGTCGGCAATTGTTCAGGGAATAACGGTTCATACCAAAGGTACTGCCCTTTCAATCGATGGACAACGATCATCTTCACGCGCGGAATCAAAGCTTTACAGAAGCTGGGGCGCTGATGCGGTTAATATGACTACAGCTCCCGAAGTGATTCTGGCTAATGAGCTGGGTATGCAATATGCAGCAATATCCTTATGCACTGGTTATGATTCGTGGAGAATGAGTGATCCTTCAGATAACGGAAAGGATAAAATGGAGCTGATCCAAAAGAACCACGACCGGTTGATCAAACTGTTAACGTGTGCGCTGAAAAAAGTAGATGAATAATGCTTCCGTAAAAGCCAATAACCTGAGCATTCATTCAGAAACATTAACATCAAAACAGCGTTTGTTTATTTATCAACTATTCATTAATATTGCAACCCGAAATAACTGGTCCCATAGCTCAGCAGGTTAGAGCACCTGACTCATAATCAGGGAGTCCCTGGTTCGAACCCAGGTGGGACCACCAGGCAAAGCGGTTGAAACTCTGAGTTACAACCGCTTTTGTTTTGTATTCATGTGATTTAGGATCTTTAGGATCTATTCATATTTTGAAATATTTTTGTGGCATGACCGACCGCGATTTTGAAATATTTTTCAAGGATCATTTCAATGCTCTGGCAAATCTTTCGTATTCTGTGATCAGAGATAAAGATGACGCCCGGGATATTGTTCAACATGTTTTTGTGACCTTCTGGCAGAAAAGAAATGAAATTGTAATTCGCGGTACCTTAAAAAGCTATTTATATAAAAGCGTATTGAATGCTTCTATTACACGGTTTAATCAAAATAAAAAGGTGATTCGCCTTCCGGAATCTGAAGCTCATTATATTCCTGAACAAAATGACCAGCCGGACAATGAATCTATACGAAAATTACTGGATAAGGCATTGAATGAATTGCCTCCTGTTTGCCAGCAGGTTTTCCGCCTCAGTCGGTTCAGTGATATGTCAAATCGCGAGATAGCGGAGGAAATGGATATTTCTGTAAAAGCGGTAGAAAAACATATTACCAAAGCTTTCAAAGTTTTACGTGAAAGCCTGTTGCCTTATAAAAAAGATTACAGCAGCGGTTTAATGATGCTGTTAATATGCATTTTTTTCATGGAACAGGTAGGGTTTTATAAACAACATTTGTCATAGCTTCAGAGGTAATTGTGAAAAAGGATTATACCCATATTATTGTAAGCCGGCTTAAAGAGACGATATCGCCGAAGGAACAGGAAGAACTTGACATATGGCTTCATGCTTCCCCGGATCATAAAAAGACGTATGATGATTTTGCCGGTATATGGATGCTTACCGGAAACAAAGACTCCGTTGAAGTTGATCCGCAGGCCGAATGGAATAAATTTATGGAAATCCGTGATTTGGAACCCGCCGGGACTGAAAATTTTATGATAGGACGTCGCCGTAGTATGCTGCTTAAGGTAGCAGCTATTCTGGTTCCCTTGATTCTGCTCTCCGGGGTGTATTTCTTTTATAATCATCAGCCTAGTAATAGCGATTGGGTTACCGTAAATTCCGGAATGGATAAAAAACATCTCATACTTCCCGATAAATCAGAAATCTGGTTGAATCAGCATTCAGAAATCAGGTATATGAAGCAATTTCTCAAAAACAGAGAAATTCAAATTTCCGGAGAAGCTTTTTTCCATGTAACAAAGAATGGCTCAATCTTCAGAGTTCATTCAGGGAACGCAGTGGTGCAGGTGGTAGGAACCAGGTTTAACGTGAGAAATATCCGGGATAGCATTACACAGGTTTCTGTGGACGAAGGAAAGGTGATTTTGCGGGCTGATAAAAACAAAATAAAACCTGTTATGCTTGAGGCTGGGGAAAAAGGAATCTATACAAACGGCGCCACCAATATTATCAAAGAAGACATGACCGGCAAAAACGATGCATCCTGGGCTACCCGGAAACTAGTTTTTTCTAATACACCTCTTACCATGGTGGAAAAAGACCTGGAACAATATTTTTCCGTTGAAATCCAACTTTCTGAAGCACTCGACTCATGTAAGTTTTCCGGAGAATTTGAAGATCCCCGGTTGCAGAATATTCTTCAGGTACTCTCTATTGCTACCGGATCTGAGGTAATTTCCCGGGATAGTGTTATCCTGATCAGGGGCACTTCCTGCATGAACTGAAAAATCTTTTTTTTCAAGGGATATATTATATTTGTGCATGAGGCACAAGGTTTTGTTTCCCCTGTTTCTGTTATTATCTTTCCAATTGGCCATTGCCCAGGAATCGGAATTGCCAAAAATGATTACCATTCATTTAGTGGAAAAGCCCCTGGAAGAGGTACTTCAACAATTGCATCTGCAATATTCCATTAATTTTTACTATAGTTCAAGTAAAATCAATTTAAAGCAGAAAATCTCTCTAAATGCTGTCGGCTGGACCCCCGAAGCTGTTATGAAAGAAATTTGCCATCAGGCAGGTATCAATTTTCATTTAAATGGAGATCAGATTATTCTGGAGAAAAGGGAGGAAGAGGCGGGTTGCAATTTTTTCGGATATGTAAGCGATTCATTAACCGGAGAACGTCTCATTGGTGCAGCGGTTTATATAACCGACAAACCGGGTGGCACAACTTCCAATGCTTTCGGATTCTTTACTTATAAGGTACCACCTGGAACTTATACCGTCAGATGTGCTTTTATCGGGTATAAAACAGTCACCCTAAAAATGGATATACGCGGGCAAAAAGAGATTTCCTTTTCTATGGTTCCGGATATTCAGGAGATTAAGGCTGTTACTTTGGAATCTGCCAAATTCAACAGGGCCATTGACCGGGAAATCGGAACGGATATTGCTCCGACAAGTTTAATGAAATTATATCCTGCGTTATTGAGTGAAAGCGATGTAATCCAATTTATAAAAATGATGCCGGGCGTTCAAACCACCACAGAAGGAATGAACGGGTTGTTTGTAAGAGGAGGTATGCCTCAGCATACTACTTTTATAATCGATGATGCGCCCATGTATAATATGTTTCACTTCTCGGGGTGGTTTTCCACCATTAACCCCGATGCGGTTAAGGAGGTCAGATTATACAAAAGTCATATGCCAGCAAAAACTGGCGGATCGCTGTCATCAGTTGCTGAAATTCGCTTAAGAGACGGGAATAACCAGAACTATAATGCTTCAGGGAGTATCGGATCCATAACCAGCAGGTTTACTGTAGAAGGACCGGTTGTCAAAAATAAATCTTCTTTTATCGTTTCGGCCCGGCGGACTTATTTTGACCAACTGATCAGGATGTTTGGGATGCAGAAAACGGTGGATATGGGTAAGCTCTATTTTTATGATGTGAATGCCAAATTTAATTATACACTGAATCATGATAACAGGGTTTATTTTTCTTCCTATATCGGTAAAGACGTAATTGACGATGCCGGAGGGATTAGCTGGGGTAACTCCTTTATTTCCGGACGTTGGAATCATCTTTTTTCCGATCATATATTTTCAAATTTGTGTTTTGCAGGAAGCTGGTATAAGCATAGCTTCGACGGATATACCGGCAGTGAAGATGAAACATTCCAGCTGGCCATTCGCATCAGGAATTACAATCTGAAATATGATGTTTCAATATTTACTTCGAATAATTCCAGGATTGAACTCGGATTAAATATGCGGACCAGCGTATTACCCCCGACTTCCATTTCAAGAAGTGATCTATTTTCAGAATGGCAGACGCGGGAAAAGCAAAACTATATTCAGACCACCTATGGGAGTTATTTGCACGGAGAAGTTCAATTGTTCCCTAAAATTAAGGCTGATGCTGGAGTCCGCCTGAATATCACCTCAAAAAAACGACCCAATAATATTAAAACCCAGATTCATCCGGAGCCTTCTGCTTCCCTTGAATATAAACCCGCTAAAACACTGGCATTTAAAGCTGCTTATTCAAGAAATTATCAATATTATCATGGAGTCAGTGTATTCGAGATGCTGCTGCCCTTTGATAAGTTTATGATGATCAGTAAATCATTGAAACCTCAATATGCCGATCATTTTTCTGCGGGTATTTTTTATGCTTCGAATCAGCACTTTATAGAAATTTCGGCAGAGCCTTATTATTCAATTTATCGCAATCAATACAGGGTTCCTGTGAGCAATGATGTGTTTTTCAATCGTGAACCCGAGGAATTACCTTATGTCGGCAGTCTGAAATCATACGGATTGGAGTTTTCTGCCCGCAAGCTGTCAGGTCGCTTTACAGGCATGCTGAGTTATACTTTATCAAAGACCATGCGACAGGAAGATGGAATCAATCAGAACGAATACTATGAAGTCTTTCATGACCGAAGGCACGACCTGGTGGTGAGTTTAAGTTATCAGACCGGGCCAAAAACTATTTTGTCAGCTAATTGGGTATATATGAGTGGTAATCCCTATGCTTTGCCCATCGGAAAATATGAATTGCGGGGTCGTTCCATTCCTTTATACGATGACAATCAGATTTACAATAAAAGAATGCCAGATTATCACAGAATGGATTTAAGCATCAGAATGGGACTGGGCAGAAAACTTCCAATCAGACATTATCTTACATTTATGGTATATAATGCTTATGCGCATAGAAACCCTGTTTTTTATTACTATGGTGATGTAGCAGATGGTAACCTTGAAAATGACCCCAACAGAGGATATAAAAACAGATCTTTCAGCATGATGGAATACCGTTTTTTCAATTTTTTCCCTTCCCTGTCCTATGAATTTAAATTTGGAAAATAGATGAAATACAAACCCTTCATAATGGTTTTCCTTCTGCCTTTGATCCTTATAATTGCCTGCGAAGACTTTGTTTCATTCCCGGATCAGAACTCCGATATATATTTGCCGGTTATTGAGGCTATACTTACCGATGTGCCTGAAGTTCAAAAAGTGAGGGTAACCTGGAGCGTGAGTGTGAACGATTCATCGGCCAGTCGCATAATCGATAACAGCCTGGTTAAGATGATATCTTCCAAAGGAGACACAGTATTATTCGATTATGTAAATGATGGATGGTATCATAGTCCGGTTTTCAGCGCTCAAGCGGGGATCACTTATTCTCTTGAAGTAACAATAGATGCCGAAACATACAGGTCTTCCGGAGCGATACAGGAGTTACAAGACTTTGATTCAGTGTATTACAAATACAGACGCAATCTGAATAATACTGATTCTTCCTACTATATTTATTTTGATTATGCAAAGCCTGATCCCGGGAACACAAAGTATTACATGGTTGATTTAGACAGCAATAGCATCAGAATCACCCAGGGGAGCCGGTTATTTTTATATGAAGACAGATACCTGGAATACATTAAGGGGATCTTCGTACCGGTACCTTTAAAGTTAAATGATACGGCAACCATAACAGCGTACTCTCTGTCACGGGAGATGTTTGATTATTATTATAAGCTCGGATATCATGTATTTGAAATGGATTTGAGCAGTATAAGCTATCAGACCAATCTTCCTCAAATGTTTTCCCCAAAAGCATTGGGCTATTTTCAGGTGTCATCGGTCAGGAGAAGGAAGATTACTATTAAATAGCTATACTCATCCAAAATAGTGCAATACAGCTACTATTATTTTGTATGAGGTAGGGTTTTTAAAACCATTTACGTCATAAGGGAAATTTTAAATCAATTATTAGCGGATAAAATGAGAAAAATTGCACAAACCCTTCTTACAGGTCTTATCTTATTGTGTTTTTGCAGCTATTTAGGTGCACAAAAAGTCACATTGAGCGGCAGTGTCAAGGATGGTAAAAATGGAGAAACACTAATTGGAGTGGGCATTTATGTAAAAGGAACCACAACAGGAGTTTCCAGTAATGCTTATGGTTTCTATTCCTTAAGTCTTCCACAGGGGAATTATAACATTATTATCAGTTATCTGGGTTTTCAAACTATTGATACCCTTATTCAGCTTGATAAAAATGTTAAAATGGATCTGGAATTATCAGAATCGGCCCGGCAACTTGAAGAAGTAGTAATTAAAGCAGACCGTATCCAGGAAAATGTTACGTCAACCAAAATGAGCGTGGTTACGATGTCAAGCAAAACGATGAAACAGATACCGGTAGCTTTTGGAGAATCCGATGTAATGAAAACACTGGTTATGTTACCGGGTGTAAAATCAAGCGATGATGGTGGTTCTACCTTAAGTGTTCGTGGAGGTGGACGTGATCAGAATCTGATTATTCTGGATGAAGCCACGGTTTATAATGCCAGTCACCTCGGAAATTTGCTCTCTGTATTCAACAGTGATGCATTGCAGGGGATTGAATTTTACAAAGGCAACTTGCCGGCACAATATGGAGGTCGGTTGTCTTCAGTAATTGACATGCGAATGAAAGATGGTAACAATAAGCGTTTTGGAGCTTCAGGAGGCATCGGGACTTTGTCAAGCCGTTTTGCGATTGAAGGTCCGATAAAAAAGGAGAAAGGTTCATTTATCTTATCAGGACGCAGGGCTTATATTGACTTACTTACAAAGTTGATGCATAAAATCGATGACAGTATCGCAGAAGTTCCTTATTATTTCTTTGATCTGAATCTGAAGGCCAATTACAGTCTGAATTCAAACAACAGGATTTTTGTTTCAGGATACTTTGGAAAAGATGTTTTTGAAATGGATTCGGAAAACAATGCATTAAAAACGGGCTTTTCCTGGGGGAATTATACCGGAACAGTCCGATGGAACAATATTATTTCGGATAAACTTTTCACCAACCTTACGCTCCTTGTAAGTAATTACAATTATGATTTCAGCAATAATTTTGATTATGGCGATGAGAAGGAAAGCGATTTTAAGTGGGATGCTGATTTGCTGGATTATTCAGCCAAATATGATTTAACCTACTATCTGAATGAAAAAAACACAGTCAGGGCAGGGTTGATGCATACCTTGCATAAATTTAATCCTGGCGAGATATACGGCCATAACGACACCCTGAATTATGATTTCAGCATTCCCAAAAACAATGCGCTGGAACATTCGGCCTATATTTCAGATGAAATTAGGATCACTCCGCAATTAACGCTGGAATTAGGTCTGAGATATAATCTCTATCAGAATATGGGACGCGCTAAGGTATTTGTACTGAATTCCGAATATTCAACGATTGATACCGTAAATTATAAACGAAACGATATTTACCATCATTTCCAGTCGTTCGAACCCAGGGCCGGACTTACCTATATGATTAATGAAAACAGTTCATTAAAAGCAGGGTATAGCCGTACCAGCCAGTTTGTTCATGTAGCTTCCAATTCAAACGTAGGATCGCTTGTGGATATCTGGGTTGGTTCGGGTCCGAACATAAAGCCGCAATTGGCTGATCAATACAGCTTGGGATATTTTAGAAATTTCCTTAATAACAAGTTGGAAGCATCAGTTGAGGTATATTATAAGGATATGTACAATCAGATTGAGTTCCGTGAATTTGCCACGCCCCAGTTTAACCAGAGGATGGATGAGGATTTCAGATTTGGGAAGGGTCGTTCATATGGAATTGAGTTTTTTATAAAAAAGAATGAAGGAAAAATTTCAGGGTGGGTCAGTTATACGTTATCAAAAACGGAAAAGAAAATTGAGGATATTCAGGAGAAAGAATGGTTTTTATCTTCTTTCGACCGTACGCATGATTTATCGGTTGTTGCCATGTATAATATGAGTAAACGATTGTCGTTATCAGCCAATTTTCAGTTGAAATCCGGCCGTCCGTTCACTTCTCCAACAAGCGGATATACATGGGGCAATGCAGAGATTCCATATTATGCAAAAAGGAATAATGACCGGATGCCCTTGTACCATAGATTGGATATGAGTATAATTTTTAGAAGCAAAGAAAAAGCCGGCCGTAAATTTCATAGTGAAACGGTGTTCTCCATTTTCGATGTATACAACCGCAAAAATCCTGTTGCTATATATTTCAAATCGGATGAAGACCACGAAAATGTTACTCATGCATACAAACAAAATTTCCTGGGCTTTATGCCTTCAATAACCTGGAATTTCAATTTTTAATCTTACAGACATGAAAAATCTCTTATATATTTTCACCATTGCAATGTTATGTTTTGCTTGTACCGATGACATGGAAGAAGAAATAAGCTGGAATATTGACCGTTCACCTGACATGATTGTTGTGGAAAGCATTATCACAAATGAATTAGTGGAACAATGTGTTCACTTAACACTTTCAGGGGATTATTACGACGCCTCACCATCCCGGGCTGTTACCGATGCACAGATAACTGTTTCAGAAGGCGCAAACATCTATAGCTTTACTGAAAGCGAATTGCAGCCTGGATACTATTATTCAGATGAACCATTTGCCGGAGCGCCTTTGAAGACCTACGTGCTGAATATTGACCTGGCCCGGGAAATTAACGGGTTAACCAATTACACGGCTGAAAGTACCATGCCTAACGGAATTGAAATAGATTCCGCTGAATTTAGCTTGTATGAAATGCCGGAATTTGAAATGGAGGAAGATGATGATGAAGAAAAGGATTCCACCATACTGGAAGTATATTTTTTCGGGCAGGAACCTGTGGAAACAGGAAATTATTATCTGACCAAAACATTCTGTAATGGTCTTCCACTTGAAGAAACAGCAAAGGAATACCGAATTTACAATGATGAGACCTGGAATGGGGATTACACATTATCTACAATATTCATTTGTAATTTGGTTCCAAATGATTTGTTAACATTCAGAATTTATTCCATTGAAAAAGGTTTTTACAAGTTTCTGGAAGGCATATTGAATTCAGAGTCAACCGGCGGGATGGGCAGTGTTACAGGTCCTCCGGCAAATGCAGTTGGTAATATTGATAAAGGTTTGGGTTATTTTGGGGCCGCCTTTGTTTCTCAAAAAACAGGCCCTGTTATTGACAAGAGAGAGTAAATTAATAGTCAGAAAAAACCCCGCTCAAAAGGCGGGGTTTTTAATTTACTTTTTACTCTGATAATAGGGGAGTGCTTTAGGCATTTTTCGTTCCATTTCTTTAATCCGGTTTTCAGGATCCGGGTGAGTTGAAAGAAATTCGGGGGAGCCTGAACTGCCCTGAGCAATCATTCTTTTCCAGAATTCCGGAGCAGTACGGGGATCATAACCGGCCATAGCCATAAAATACAAACCCAGTTCATCGGCTTCATATTCATGAGTCCGGCTATAAGGTAAAATAACACCCAAAGAAGAGCCAGCACCAAATGCGGCCATGGCAAGCTGTTGTGTTGATTCTTTTTTTGTACTTAAGGCCTCAGATAAAGCAACTCCACCCATTTGAATGACCAATTGCTGGGACATTCTTTCATTCCCATGTTGTGCAACAGCATGGGCAATTTCATGGCCCATAACAACTGCAACTCCATTTTCATCCTGGCATATGGGCATGATTCCTTCATAAAAGGCTATCTGACCGCCTGGCATGCACCATGCATTCACTTCTTTGGATTGTAAAACCTTATACTGCCATTCGTAACCTTCAATGGAAGACTCCAAATTGTTGTTTTTCATGTATTCTTTAACGGCAGCTGTAAGCCTTGTTCCCACATTCTGGACCATCGAATTATACTTCTGATTTGTGGAAACCTTGGATTCTTTCAGAACCTGGCTGTAACTATCCGCACTCAATGACAGCATTTCACCTGATGGTATCACCAGAAGCTGTTTTCTTCCGGTTATAGGGGCTACTGCACAACCAACAGCAAAAGCCAAAAGAAGGAAAGAAAGCTTTTTCATTTTGTTTGGTTTTAGATTAAAAAATGAGGCCTGCAAATGTATTAAAAAACAATATCAAGCTATATGTTCAACTACCCCGGACGATTATTTCATCTGAAAAACCCTGTATGAATGCGGTTTTAGGGTAATTTCAAAAACATTCTCTATGACAGCAGGTTTATTTCTGTAATATTTATGTGTTTCCTGTGTTCCGTTCAGTGTAGTTTGATCAGTTAATTCCAGGAGTGCATGAATGGATTCTTTTGCAATGATTCTTACGGTAACAGGTTCATCCCTGAATGATTGCAGAATAAATGTACCATTATCGTAATTAAAAATGCTCACTTTTGATGGCCCCTCAAGTTTCACATCCATGTTTTGCATGGCCAATGCGCGTATTCGGTTCAATACCTGAGTTGGATATTGGTAAAGATCTGAGAAATTATCCGGAATGGTCAACACATAAAGATTGGCTTTTGAATACTGGGCGCGATGAAGGATTGGCCATCCTGTAGCTCCATTTGTTGCTGAAATTTCTTCCCATGAATCATTAGTAAGATAGTTGATTTGAGGAATCAAGACAGGTTTTTCAGATTTGGCATTCACCATCCAGCCGGCCCTGAAATCTGTAACCAGGGCTTTCCGGTCTGTATAACGTAGTTCAACAATATCATCCAGTCCTTTATCCTGCATGGCACGCAGGAAACCTGATGTTATAATGACACTTTTGCCTCCCTGTAGCCGGGTTTTAATTTTTGAAATAATGTCAGGATCTGCAGATGCCGTCTCTGTAAGGATTATTATTGGATCATCTGCAGGAAATTCAGGAACAATATCCATGGGAATACCGATCATACCCAGATAATTCTGGAGAAAGTCTTCACCCAAAGCATGATAAGGTCTGTAGCTCTTAATGCCTACCGGATTTCCCATCAACCCCATAAACTGATCTGCCTGAATAAATGCGTTTCCGGCAATACAGGCTGCGGTTGCAGGAACAGCTTCCCCATTCTTTAATGAAACAGGCTTTACAACCTGGTCAAAGTCAAAACTGGTTTTATTTCCCTGCCAGGATCCTCTTTGATTGATGTTGACAGGAGTTTGAATTGACCTGTAATCAAACATGGTTATTTCAGGCGCCTTGGCAAAGCAGGTAAGCCAGAACTGCTCTGCATAACGGTCGGCATATGCTGCTCCAAAAGGATCCACCCATCCGCCTCCGTTTCGTCCGGGGGCAATATGATTAAAATAGCGTATGACCAGATAACTTTCATATTGTTGCAAATGCTGATCGCTGAATACAGGATCCCTGGTTTCAGTCCCTGTATAAATTCCGTCAAACATTTTGGGCTCTGTTTCCAGATTAAATCCCAGTCCTTGAAAATGCTCATACCAGTTGGGATATTTGATAACGACTTTTACATTTGGATTAATGGCTTTTGCCGGCTTAATGATCAGGTCATTTGCTGCCTCAGTCATTAATTTCAAACGATAGTTGGTCCAACTCTGATCTCCTTTAGCCTGAATACATAAATCACATTTACAGCTTGTAAAAAAGAAATCATCCAGAATAAATTCATCGAAATGGCGGGCAGTCAGTTCGGCGATTTCGCGGGCCTTTTTTCGGTGCTCAGGATTCGAAAAACAAAAAGTTTCAAAACTGTTACCCTCATCCATGGTATAGGTAATCCCTCCGGCCACTTTCAATCCTTTTGACTTGAAAAACTGAATGGCCTTTTCCAGTGTTTTTTCATCAACAATGATCTTGTCACGATGCGTTTCCAGGTAGATTTTGTCAATTTTTACCTGTTTACTAATCAGATCCCATGTTTGCTCGAGTTTTTTTGTATCCGACATTTCCTGAACCTCATAGGCACGGGTATAAACCGAAACCGTGAAGTTTTTGTAATGTGGTGTACCCTGTGAAAAAGAGGTTAACCCGGCAATTAGCCCCAGCATAAGTCCCAAAAATCTTTTCATAGTTGTATCTTTATATGATAATCTTTAAACAAAGATAAAAATCAGCACTAACACTTGGGCATAAAAAAGTGAAACTTGAAAAGTAAATAAGAATGGTCATGAGAAATTTGTTATTCATTGCAATAGGGAATCTTTTAACATGGATGCCCATTCATGCACAGGACAATATGAACCCTGATTTCATCCTGTCGGAACCTGTATGTGTTTCTACAGGGTATGGCTTTACTGAAGGATCTTCGGTAGCAGCCGATGGCAGTGTTTACTTTACGGACCAGCCAAATGATAAAATTTATGTGTGGAGTGAGGAGGGTGGTGTTATCTTGTTTAAGGAAGGGACCGAACGATCCAATGGCACCTGGTTTGATGGGGAAGGTAAACTCATTGCCTGCGCAGACCTGCATAACCGTCTGATCTCTTTTAACCGGGATGGTAACTATTCGGTTGTTTTTGAGGGCGGTTATGATGGCAAGCTTCTCAATGGGCCCAATGATTTGTGGATGGATCAAAAAGGCGGGGTTTATTTTACAGATCCTTATTATCATAGAAATTACTGGGCCCCGGGGCATAAACAAGAACTGCGTGTTGAAGGGGTATATTATGTGAGTCCTTCAGGAACAATTGTGAGAGTAATAGACGACCTGATTAAACCTAACGGAATTGTTGGCTCTCCAGATGGCAGGTTCTTATTTGTTTCAGACATCAAGGGCCAGAAGACATGGCGCTATGAAATTGGTGCAGATGGGACGCTGGGCAAAAAGGAATTCTTTGCGCCTTATGGGTCCGACGGAATCACCCTGGATCAAGAGGGTAATTTATACCTTACAACAGGAAAAGTAATTATCGTTGATAAGCTTGGGAATACTATCGGCGAAATTACTTTGCCCGAGGCCCCTTCAAACCTGTGCTTTGGTGGTAAGGAAAGAAATATACTATTTATAACAGCGCGAACATCAGTATATACCGTCCAAACAAAAGTAAGAGGGGTGGAATGATCTTTATTCCAATCTTAACATTTTGTGTATGGTTTCCAAAAACAGCGGTTTTCCATTCAGGAGAAAAGTCACTTCTACAGGGATGTAAATGATATTACAAAGTATGGTGTGGTTACTGCCAATGATTTCCCTCAGGCGAACGGCATCCTTTTCGGTAGTAATGATTATTTTATTTTCACCGGACAACCTGTGAAATGTTTGAAGAACGTGATCCAGATCTTTTTGGGTAAATGAATAGTGGTCAGGATACGCCAATTGTTTTTCAACGTTTATTTTACCCGACAGATATTTTAAAAAAGGCCCTGGGTTGGCGATACCTGTTACAACCAGAGCGGATGTATAGGATGAAAGATCGATGAACGTGTCCTCCTTCTTTTGCAGAAATTGAGGAGATCCATAAATCAGGCTTGTAAAAAATACTTTCTGATGCGGACAGACTTTCAGTTGTTTTTCAAAATCATGGGCTAAAAATGGCAACAAATCCTCCGGGCATTTGGAAATAATAATGATATCCGCCCTTTTCATGTTGCGCATGGGTTCTCTAAGATTTCCGGCAGGCAGCATCAGATCGTCAAAAACAGGTTGAACATAGCTGATTAATAGAATGGAAATACCGGCTTTTACTTTTCTGTGCTGATACCCATCATCCATAATAATCAATTGGAGCTCCTGATACAAGGATTCCAGTTTTTGAATTCCTCCTAACCGGTCTGCGTCAACAGCCACAGGAATTCCGGGGAACTTTAATTTAATCTGGAGGGGCTCATCGCCTATGGCATCTACATCTGAATCAGGAGAAGCCAAAACAAAGCCTTTGCTTTTTCTTTTGTAGCCCCTGCTTATTACTGCAATTCGGATGTTTTTGAAGAGGTTCCTGATAAGAAATTCAACATGCGGAGTTTTCCCTGTTCCCCCAACAGTGATGTTCCCTACTGTAATAACCGGCAATCCTGGGGAAACAGATTTACTTATCCCTAAGTCAAAAAGAAGATTACGAAAAAAAACGACCAGGCCATACAACGGTGTGAGTGGCAACAGGTATGGCCTGGGAATCTTTTTCAGAATGTGCATAAATTAGTGAACACTGATTTCAAATGGCATTCTGGCCTGAATACGATCGCTTTCCAGCATTTTTTTGATGTACATATACTGGTTATAATGTGCACCCAGTTCATTCCGGACAAAACGTTGCTTTACCTCGCCTGTAAGTTCCTTCATGATTTGGGCAAAAGCTTCTTCCTGTTTTGGCAATTCCGTAATGCGATACTTTTCTCCCAATTTTGCTTTTTCTGCTGCTATCTTAATTGCAGTCTCAAGTCCGCCATAAACATCGACCAATTTACGCTCTTTTGCATTAGAGCCACTCCAAACTCTGCCTTCGGCCATTGCATCAACTTCTGCGAATTTTAAGTTTCTTCCTTCAGCAACATGGGAAACAAATACCTGGTAAGTTTCATCAACCATATGCTGCAATACAAGCCGTTCTGTTTCAGATAGCGGACGGAATACCGAGCCAAAATCAGACCATTGATTTGTTTTCTCAACATCTGTTGTAATGCCCAGTTTGTTTTCAAAGAAATTTTCAACATTCATCAGCAGTCCGAAAACGCCAATTGATCCGGTGATGGTATTGGGACTTGCCACTATGGTATCAGCGGCAGAAGCGATATAATAGCCGCCCGATGCAGCAACATCTCCCATTGAAGCAATCACGGGTTTCACTCTGCGAGCCAGATCCACTTCGCGCCAGATAACTTCAGAAGCAAGAGCACTGCCTCCTCCTGAATTAATACGAAATACAATTGCTTTAATGGATGAATCCTGCCGTGCCATTCTAAGCGCCCGGGCAATTTTATCAGAGCCTATAAAACCCTCGCCCTGTTCTCCTGAAACAATATCTCCTTCAGCATACACAACAGCAATTTTATTGGAAGAATATCCTTTGTTACCAGACTTCTGGGGGACTTTAAGGTATTTCTGATATGAAACGAATTCAATATCTTTTGCTTTCTTTTCATTCACCAGCTTTGCAAGGGTGTCTAAAACCTGATCTTTATAAAGTAAGGCATCAATAATTCCTGCGTGAACAACCGCTTTATTGTCCCAGAGAAGCAGGCTATCTGCAAAATTATTCACCTGGTTTACATTGATCTTGCGTGATTCAGCGATATTGTTTACCATATGATTCCAGATCGATCCCACGTATGTACGGATCTGTTCCCGGTTTTCAGGACTCATTTTATCATACATAAAGGGTTCAACAGCACTTTTAAATTTTCCATGCCTGATTATTTCAGGTTCAATATCGAGTTTATCAAGGGTTTTCTTGTAGAAAGTAAGTTCGGCACTCAATCCGATAAGATTTACGGAACCGGTTGGAACGAGATATATTTTGTCAGCCGCGGATGCTAGGTAATATGAGCCTTGCGTATAAGTATCACTGAAGGCAAGAATGAATTTTCCAGACTTTTTAAAATCCAGAAGTGCATTCCGGATTTCTTCAATAGTTGCAATTCCTGTTTGCAATCCGGATAATTGCAGATAGATGCCTCTGATATTGGTATCGAGCCGTGCCTTATGTATGTTTATTAATATTTCGTTCAGCCCCATAGCGTTTTCAGTTCCAAAATTCGACAGGTTCAACGATACCTTAGGCAAGGAAGATTTACGGTCATTAATGGGTTGATCCAGTTTCAGCATCAGAATGCTGTTTGCTTTTATTTCTTCGGATTCACTACCGGAAGAAATAGCTGCCGATATTATTCCAATGAAAATGAGGACAATAATAAAGGAGGCAATGAAAAAGCCCAGAATGCTGGCAAGCAAATATTTAAAAAAACTTTTCATGATATGATTTATATTTGGTATTATACAACAATATTAATGATTTCAACGGAATAACCCTAATTTTGCGCTAAGGCCATTTATAATGCATCAGGTATTTTTGTCATTAGGTAGTAATGTAGGAAATCGCAATGAGAATCTGAGAAATGCGAACTTCCATATAAACCAGGGTACAAACCGGATCCTTGGGGTTTCTTCAGTATATGAAACAGAACCTTGGGGTAATAGGGATCAGCAAAATTTTCTCAATCAGGTAGTTGAAATAGTTACCGAATTGCCTCCGGTTGAACTGCTCTCATTCCTAAAAGGCATTGAATCACAGATGGGCAGAACGGTTTCTGAAATTCGCTATGAACCCCGTGTGATAGACATTGATATCTTGTTTTATGAGCAATTGATTCTGACTTCTGATACGTTAATGATCCCGCATCCGCTCATTCATCAGCGCCGTTTTGTATTAGTCCCCCTTGTTGAAATTGCTGAAAACTGGATTCATCCTGTATTAGGACATACCATGAAAGAGTTGCTCGACCGTTGTGATGACAGCCTGGAAGTAAAAATTGCAGATTCATTACAATAGCCCTTCATCTGCAAAACTATAATATGCTTTTCCTGCAATTATTATGTGATCCAGAAGATTAATATCCATCAGCCCTGATGATTCTTTAAGCTTTCGGGTAATGGATATGTCGGCCTCACTGGGTTGAAGATTCCCGGAAGGATGATTGTGGCATATGATAATCGAAGTAGCCAAAACGTCAAGGGCTGTTTTAAGAATAAGCCGGATATCGGTAACTGTACCGGTAATACCTCCCTGACTGATTTTGGTTTTGTGAATTACCTTGTTGGATCTGTTTAAATATACAACCCAGAATTCTTCATGCTGAAGATCACAAAGCAGGCCTACCATTTCATGAAAAATATCTGAGCTGCCCGTAATTTTCATTGCATCGGGTCTGTCTGAGGTGTTCCTCCTTCGTCCCAATTCCAAAGCTGCAACAATCATAACTGCGCGAGCCTGCCCGATACCTTTAAGTTTTTTCAAATCCGAAACGGAATAGCGTCCCAGCTTGTCAAGACTGTTACCGGCCATATGCAATATTTGACGGCCAAGGTCAACGGCTGAAAGGTTTTTGGTGCCTGATCCAATGATGATGGCAATTAACTCTGCATCACTTAAGGTTTGAGTACCGGATACGAGCATTTTTTCACGTGGGCGGTCTTCAACAGCCCAGTTTTTGATGGTCAGATTTTGATATGTTGTCATTTTGCCTAACGGATTTCATTAAATAAATTTAATAAAATCAAAACAATCTGAAAAGTAGAAAAAAAAACCCCGGTTTTGTACCGGGGCAATATTTTATATGCCTGATATTTATTTAAGGCTGTTTACCTGTTTTGTAATTTCCGATTTCAGGTTAGCTGCTTTATTGGCATGAATAACATTTTTCTTTGCAAGTTTATCGAGCATAGAAGAAACTTTAGGCAGTAATTCAGCAGCCTGTGTTTTGTCTGTAACCGAACGAATTTCTTTCAAAGCGTTTCGGGTACTTCTAGCATTGTACTTATTGTTGACCTTCTTAGCTTCGTCCTGTCTGATCCTTTTTTCTGATGACTTATGATTTGCCATGTCTGTTATAATATTTCTTATGAGATCTGTTTTAAAAAGAGCGACAAAAATAATTAATTTTTCAATACGGAAAAATTTTTAAAAAAAATTATACATTTGCAAGCTCAAATTTAAGTAGGTTTCATTTTAATTATTTGTATGCCCGTAAAAATCAGATTATCGAAAAAAGGCCGTAAAAAGTTGCCTTACTACCACATTGTGGTAGCAGATAGCAGGGCGCCACGCGATGGTAAATTCGTTGAAAGGATTGGCTTGTACAATCCCCAGACTAATCCTGCTACTATTGAATTAAATTTTGATAGAGCATTAGATTGGTTACAAAAGGGCGCTCAACCTACTGACACCTGTAGGGCTATTTTATCAGAACAAGGTGTGCTTATGAAAAAGCATCTTATCGAAGGTGCTAAAAAAGGTGCTTTCACCATGGAAGACGCGGAAGCAAGATACCAGAAATGGTACAACGACAAAGCTTCCCGTATTAAAGCACAGATGGACAACATCTCCAAAGGCAAAGCCGATGAGATGAAGAAACGTCTGGAAGCTGAAACCAAGGTAAAAGAAGCAAAAGCAGAGGAACTGGCTAAAAAACTGAAAGCTAAAGCCGCTGAAGCTGAAGCTGCAAAAGCAGAAGCAGAAGCAGAAAATGCTACAGCAGAAGAAGTTGCTCCTGCAGCTGAAAAAGCAGAAGAAGTTGCTCCTGCAGCTGAAAAAGCAGAAGAAGTTGCTCCTGCAGCTGAAAAAACAGAAGAAGTTCAGGATAATCCTGAGGCTCCGGCTGAAGCTTAATGATGTTTCTTTCCTGGCCGATCATAGGTTTTGCTGATTTTTAAAACAGATGAACGGGATGATTCAGAAGGACGATTGCATACTTTTTGGTTCAATTGGAAAACCGCATGGAACTAAGGGTGCATTTGTACTTTTGCTCAGGAATATAAAAGCAAACGAAATCAAAAAGAGGGATTCAGTGTTCGTTGAAATAGACGGATTACTGGTCCCTTTTTTTATTGAATTGTTTCAGCCTTCTTCAAACGATGCTGTTTTAGTCAAAGTTGAGGATCTTGATTCTGAATCAAAGGCAAAATCTTTTTCAGGATTGAATGTTTATGTAAGCAAGGATAAGATTTCCAAAAAGAAAAAATCAATGGACCAGCCCTTTGAGTTATCAGGATTTTCAGTTATTGATGTAAAAAAGGGTTTCATTGGCGTTGTATTTGATATTGCTGATATAGCAGGCAATCCATTACTCATTGTACAACAGGGTAAACAGGAAATTTTAATTCCCTGGCATGAGGATATTATTTTACAGGTAGATCAAAAAAAGAAAGAAATTCAGATTGAAGCGCCGGAGGGTCTGTTTGATTTATAGTCAATCTGATAGTTGATTATCTTGAGAACCATAATATTTCTGAAATTTTTTAGTTAGCATTGTAGAAAAATCATTCAGACGAATGCTTTCAGGTAAGAAACTTATAGGATTCATTATAGCAGTTTTCATGATAGAAAGCGCTGGTGCACAAATATTTGCCCCTGCCGCAAATGACTCTTTCAATGCCAGTTATGACAATACCCACCAGGTATTTGTGTTTAACCGTCCGGAATATCAGGCCCCTGTTAATGCTTCTATAACGGCCATATCTCCTGATAATACCCCGGGATGGACTTTTTCCTGGTACAAGTATGATCCCCAAACATTAACTTATGTTTCAATTCCACCGGCAGGATCCGGAACAACTTCAGTTATGGATGGTATTACTGCATCAGGCGGGTATCAGGTAATTGCTACAAAAGGTGCCATCAGCAATACATACCGGGTCTGGGTAATCATCAATGACCTTCAGGTTGAGATTACCAACAAAACTTCCGATGATACCCTTCAATTTGGTTATTACGCCTGTGGATCGGTTGATTTTCGCGCTGATACCGTAAGGCCTCCACTTTACTATTACAACCCCAATAACGGAGCCCGGATAAATACTCCAAACGGTTATATTATACGTTGGACTGCGGACAATCCGGATGCGCCAGCCCCTCCCAACCGGTTATTAACCCGTGCAACATATCTGCCCTGGCAGGACACCTGGTATAAAATTACCATTTCTGATAATTTTGGCTTGTCGCGTTCAGATTCCGTAATATACAATTCCATAGAATCTCATGCTTCCATTACCGGTGCATATATTCCTCTGAGTGATGAAACGTATTATCCGGACAGGAATTATGAAGATTTTTATGAAGACGACATTTTATCTGCCCCGGGTAAATACCGTTTTGATTTATCCGGATCCAAAAATTATTTAAATTATGAACTCAGCTTTGGAGATGGGGATACTGTGAAATATATTGCAGATTCTGTTTCAATAGTTCATGAATATTTGAAAGCCGGGAAATACAAAGTGGTGTTAACAACAAAATCAAGTGCTCCCTTCGAATGCAGAGATTCAATATCTCTTGAAGTGGAATTGGCTTTTGCATCTCTGGATAATTTCAGCATTCCGAATGTTTTTACTCCCAATCAGGGAGAGAATGTATTTAAGGCCGGAGATATTTTCAGATCAACGGATGTTTCTGTTGTTAATATAGAAATTACCATTTTTACCCGAACCGGACTTAAAGTACACCAATATAAAGGCAATATCCGCGATTGGCTGGGATGGGATGGAAAAATTCTGGATTCAGGAAGAGAAGCCCCTACAGGTGTATATTTTTACGTAATCTCCCGGTTAGGTGCTTATGAGGATCAATCCAATGCCATCGAAAATTCACTTATGAGAGGGTTCTTGCACCTCTATCGATAACACCCATACTGGTCCGCTTTTGTCGTTCGTCAAACTTTTGCAACCCTTCGTCAAAAACTTCGTATATTTTAGTCAAAGAAGGCTGAATTATTAAACCCGTGTATTGAGCTTAACAATGAATCCGGATGGGCAACGGATTCTGTCAAACAACAGGGAATACAGGTATGAGGGGCAGATTAACAAAACTACTAACTACAGCCACGTTAATTGCAATGCTGTTTACGCAGAAAGTTGCAAGTCAGTGTGAACTCATTACTGATAATTATAGCGGGCAGGTTACCAACAGCGTTTGTGCTCCTGTTGATCTCAACATGGATGTACGCTATAAATTTATGCTTCCTGTAGATCCTTCCCATGTGGAAATTCTATATGTCTGGAATGATGGTACGGGGGCTACTACTCAGGTACCTGCAATTTCTCAGGGTGACACCGTATTTACTGCCACAGCCACTCATATTTATCCTCCTGCTGATCAGTGTTCCTACACAGCTGAAGCCTATGTGGTATTCGACGGACAACAATGTGTAAGCAGCAGTCGCCAGGAGCAAACCTTCAGTGCATGGGCACGCGATGTTGAAAATGGGGCGGTTGTTACAACAGATCCGGTAGTTGCTCAGTTTTGTGAAGGAGAAGATATTGTGGATGTCCGTTTCAGAGATAATTCCACCTTTAATTGTAATATTAATATAGAACCTGATAAGCCCAACCGGATTACCCGTTGGGTACAATTTATATATGGAACGCATTTTACAGGAGGTGACCGCATCCCCAATATTACCATTCGTGATCCACTTGGGAATGTTTATCAGATGACGGATGCCATGGGAAATTCATTACCTCCTGTTGCCGGTCCGATTGTTGAAATTCCAATTCCTGCAGATGGCCCAACTGAGATTTCATGGCCTATTAGTGCTCCTGCAGGCGGGGTAGCCGGTGACATTTTTGAAATCACCCTCCGAAACTGGAATATATGCAACCCATACGACCGGAATCCTTTTGATGCGATTCCTCCCAGCAATCTGGAAAATGGAGATAACGCTCCTGTCACAACCCAGGCTTTCATTGAAATTATTACAACGCCTCCTGAAATAACCAATCCCTCACTGGAGTTTTGTGCAGGGAGCCCGATTAACCTCACTCTTTCTACGTCGGGAGGTGATGTAACATGGTACAGTGATTCGCTGCTTACTCCTCCTGCCGTTCATACAGGCAACAATTTTGATCCGACAGGATCTCCAACCAATATAGACAACTCTGTTGGAGGTACCTATTCTTTCTGGGTTACCGAATCAATTGGCGCATGTGCCAGTGCACCGGGGAAAGTATCTTTCAGGATCTTCGATACTCCGGCTCCGGCAGCAAATGCGGGAAACGATACCATCATTTGTGATGATGTATACACACTTCAGGGAAACACTGCAGTTATCGGAACTGGAAGATGGACTACAACTTCAACTGCCCTTATAACAGATCCGTTAAATCCGGGATCCACCGTAACGAATTTGCAGCCCGGGCAAAATTTATTTCACTGGACCATTACAAACGGCCCTTGTATTTCCGATGATGTGGTGAATATTACAAGGGATATGCAACCTTTACCGGCGTATGCAGGACCTGATCAGCAATTATGTGATGACTCAGGAACTGTTTTAGCGGGGGACTCACCTACTGCAAATGGTATAGGAACATGGTCTGTTGCTGAGGGGAATGCTTTCTTCAACAACATACATAATGCACATACATCTGCAACAATGCTGGAAGCCGGAGAAAACAGGTTGGTATGGACCATACAGAGCCAGTTTGGTGTTTGCAATACTTCCATAGATACTGTTCAAATTCTGAGAGACTTAACGCCTGCACTGGCCTACGCAGGTCCCGATCGCGGCGTATGTGATTCCGTTGCAATAAGAATGTTAGCCGACTCCGTGATAAATGGAGGAATGGGAACATGGAGCATTGTTTCGGGCTCAGGTGCTATTCAGGACATCCACGACCCGGCTTCTCTGATAGCGGGATTGTCGTATGGAAATACACAATTACGCTGGACCATTACAAGCAGCCTCGGTATATGTCCAGGAAGTACGGATAATGTGCTTATTAGAAGTGATGAAGCTCCTGATCCTGCAAATGCAGGCCCGGATCAAAATTTGTGCAACTCAATTTCGGCACCGATTGGGGCTAATAGTGCAACTGTTGGAAATTCAACCTGGAGTGTGATTTCCAACCCCTCGGGGGTGATGCCTGTATTTAATCCGTCTGTTACATCTCCAAATACAGTAATTCAGATTTTACCGGGAAATGAAGGAATTTATCAACTGACCTGGAATATTGTGAACGGCAGTTGCAGAACCACAGATACAGTTGTTATTGATTTCGGTCTTCCGGCAGTACCATCGCATGCCGGAATCGATGATACCGTATGTGGCACTATTTATGGGCTTGCCGGCAATAATCCCGGAATAGGAACAGGTACCTGGAGGCAGTTATCGGGCAGCGGTGTTGTGCACTTCGTTCCAAATAATCATAGTCCCTCTGCCATAGCACAGATTCCCTCAAATGAAGATGGTGCATATACTTTTGAATACCGTATTACAAGTGGATCGTGTCCTCCAACGGCAGACACTGTGACCATTTATTACAAACCCCGGCCAGGAAATCCGGTACTTTCAGACAGAAGTCAATGCGGGCCCGGTAGCGTTACATTAACCTCAACGCCCGGATCTAACGGAGTGATAAATCGTTGGTATGACAATTTAAACGGGGGACCTGTTTTGGCTGAGAGCAATACATATATAACGCCAAATCTTACGAATTCAACAGATTATTGGGTATCCACTTATGATCCGGTTACAGGCTGTGAAAGCTTCAGAGAACAGGTAATCGTAAATGTTTATCCCATCCCTGATCCTCCCATTATGAATGATATTCAGCATTGCGGTAATGCAAGCCTTGAAGTAGCAGGAGAAACAGGAAATAATGGCACAACTAAACGCTGGTATTCTGCTGCTGTAGCGGGAACAATGATCGGCCAGGCAGATACCCTGCAAACGCCGATGTTGACTGCTCCAATAACGTATTGGGTAACCAGTTATAATGAAATCAGTGGTTGTGAAAGCAATAATGTACCTGTACATATACAGATTGACCCTATCCCGGCAATACCAATTACTGCAGATACTTCAAGATGTGGCGAAGGCTCAGTAACCATTAATGCTACCATAGGGGTTAACGGCACCCAAAATTTATGGTTCAATGTTTCCAGTGGAGGAGTGCCATTGGATCCCACAGAAAATCTCGATATTCCCTATTTGAATTCAACAACTTCTTACTGGGTTTCTACCATAAATGAGTCAAGCGGATGTCAGAGTCCCCGTATTCGCGTAACTGCATATATCCACGCGGTACCCGGATTCCCAACAGTATCTGATGTTACTCAATGCGGTCCTGATACCTTATCTCTGAGTGCTATACCAGGAATTCAGGGAACCATTAGTCGCTGGTATGACAGTCTTTCTGGCGGAAGTCTTTTATTTCAGGGCAACAATTATATCCCTGGGTTTATCACCACAACAAAACAATATTACGTATCAACCTATAATGAGACCACACATTGCGAAAGCAGTCGCCGTCCAATTACAGCCGCAGTTTTGCCTTTACCGGCGGCAGCAACTATTATAGGGCCCTCGGTCGTAGGAATTGGTCAAACCAATGTGATTTATTCTGTGAATTATCAGCCAGGATCCACATATCAATGGAATGTTCCTCCCGGTATTGGTTTATTATTGGAAAATCAGAATTTTGTAATCGTTAACTTCCCGAATCTGGGCAATTATAATCTCTCTGTTACTGAAACCAACAGCGTGGGCTGCGAGGGACCTCCTGCATTAAAGCCCATTGAAGTAAAGGCCGACCTTATCATTCTTGATATTAACACCACCCAGGGAGAAGCATGCGAACATGCTCCTTTGCAGCTGTCCGTAAATCCCTCGGGAGGAACCCCGTCATATACTTTTCAATGGGGGGGTGACATTCAATATCTGAACGCAACAGATGTTTCAAATCCTGTTTTCTCAGCTTCCGTTGCCGGGATTTATATGGTTACCGTAACAGTAAACGATATCAATGCCAATCATTCCAGCGACACCATCCTGGTTACTGTGCATTCCAATCCGGTTGCAGGCATAATTGCTCCTGATACAGTAGTTTGTGCCGGAAATGATCTGGATTTACATGCCCAGGTATCCGGGGGTTCCGGGATATACACAAACTATCTTTGGAGTGGGGATGTTGCGCCACTTTCTTCCTCAGTTATCACTGATCCGATATTTAATACTTTTCTAAGGGGACAATATCATTTAAGATTTACAGTGACCGACACTTATGGGTGTGTGGCCAATGACTCCATCAGCATTAGGAATGATTCACCACTTGCAGCATTTAATTCCAATGCTGTACCAGGTTGTAGCCCTCTTTCCGTGAATTTTACCAACGAATCAAATAATGCAGTAAGCTATTTATGGGATTTTGAAGACGGGAATACAAGTTCGGATCAAGATCCTTTGCATACATTTATAAATCAGTCAAACTCGGTTCAGCACAGGAATGTTGTTCTCACAGCAACCAGTGCAAACGGCTGTACACATTCAACCAATGGATATATTACCGTATATCCGAATCCCGTTCTGGAAATATATACCTATCCTGAAACAGCGTGTGCGCCGGCAGATATTCTGCTTTCGTCCACTCCGGGTGGATATGATTATCATTGGGACTTCGGTGATGGAAATAATTCTACGGGTGGATTCACAACCATGCATACCTTTGAAAACACAACAGATCATGATACTTCATTCCTGATCCAGTTGGTATCGACTTCTTATTTTGGCTGTCAGGATTCAGGAACAGCAGTAATCATCGTTCATCCCTCACCGACGGCTTCGTTTACGGCAGATCCGCAATCACAAATGATCCCTGATCGTACGGTTCAATTTGTAAACACCACTGCAGGCAACTATGATTATTTATGGAGATTCGGAGATCATGAGACTTCAACAGATCGTAATCCGGGATCACATGAATATCCTGGCCCTGGAAATTATCTTGCCTATTTGATTGTAAAAGGGAATTATTGCTCCGACAGCACATGGGCCAGTATTGAGATTATACCGCATCCGCCCATTGCAGCATTCAGGCCTGTTGAACCGGGATGTATGCCTTTGACCATTCAGTTTGAAAACACTTCGGCATACTCAAATTCATTCTTATGGGAATTTGGTGATGGTGCAGTTTCAAACAAACCGAATCCTGAATACACCTATTATGAGCCGGGCACATATAATATAAAGCTCACCGCATGGGGCTTAGACGGGACTGCTGATTCTTACAGTGCAACAAATGATGTTTACGTGCTTCCAAATGCTTTTTTTGACGCCAAACCCAGACGTGTTTACGCAAATGAACAGCCAGTTTTATTTGAAAATCAATCTGATAATGGTTCATATCCTTTGGATGGAAATACATATTTATGGGATTTCGGAGATGGAAACGGATCTACTGAAATGAGTCCTGTACATATGTATGACCGTGAGGGCACTTATGATGTAACATTGAATGTATGGACCAATCAGGGTTGTTATGATATTTACGAATACAAAACAGCAGTTATTGTACAGCCCATCGGAGCCATAGTATTTCCGAATGTATTTAGTCCGGATGCTCAACTTGAAGAGAACCGGATCTTTAAACCAGGATTGATAGACTTTGTAGAGGATTATCATCTCATGATATTTAACCGCTGGGGTGAGTTGATCTTTGAAAGTTTCAGTCAGGATGTAGGCTGGGATGGGATGGCCGATGGTAAGCTGGCCAAAGAAGATGTTTATATATGGAAGGTTGAAGGCACTTTTACCAGTGGAAAGAAATTTGTTCAGACAGGTGATGTTACTTTACTCAGGTGATGATGAGAAAATGGATTGTTATATTGATGCTGATTGTGATTGCCGGAAAACTATTTTCTCAGGATCCTCAATTTTCACAATTTTATTCCAACTATTTATATCTTGCGCCTTCTTTTGCCGGATTGACTGAAAAGAACCGGATATCATTTAACTACCGGAATCAGTGGCCTCAAATCCAGCATGGATATCAAACATACGCTGTTTCCTTTGATAAATTCATAGAAAAGTTCAACAGCGGGCTGGGAGTTCTGGCTTATCAGGACATAGCAGGCACAGGGCGTATGCGGACGACTAGTCTGGGGCTACAGTATTCATTTGATTTCAGAATTTCAAAGACATGGCATGGCCGTCCTGGCATGCACTTTAATTATACTGAAAGGGGTATTGATTTTGACCGGCTCATTTGGAATGATCAGATTTCACCTGACGGAACGGCCTCCTCCTCCAATGAAGTGCGGACTCTTGGAAAAGCCGGAGATATTGATTTTTCGACGTCTCTGCTTACATATTCCGATAGAATCTGGTTTGGATTTGCAGTCGATCATATTTTAAAACCGAATCAATCATTGTACCAGTATGAAGGAAATGAAGAGAATCAGGCACAGGTTCCATTGAAATATTCAGTATTTGGAGGGATAAAATTCGTTCGTCCGGAGCAACTTTTAAGGCCTGTTCCTACAAGCATACAGTTAGCTTTTTTATATAAACAACAGGCGCAATACCGGCAGCTTGATCTGGGATTATACTGGTACCGCAGCCCGCTTGTTGCCGGAATATGGTACAGAGGAATTCCTTTCTATAAAGAGGTTTTCAACCGGGATGCTGTAACGCTTTTAATTGGCATAAAATCGGGCAATATCAATATTGGTTACAGTTACGATTTCACAACTTCGAAACTTATCACAAACACAGGGGGTGCGCACGAAATTTCCATGAGCTACACCTTCCGCACACGTCCTATTAAGCATAAGATAAGAATGGTCCCCTGTCCTGAATTTTAGTGTCATCAGGGAATTTGAAGAATGAAAGTAACATGACGGGGTCGATGAATACCGGTATTCTTAAACATGTTGATAATCTCGCGTGCTTTATTCTCGTAAAAGTAATAGTAATCGGATCCTTTTAACCGGGCTACTTTATTTCTGAGGCGTTTGGATATTTCTTCTAACTCGGCAGGGTTCATGAAATGATCTGCCTCTTCAGTATGGATAAAATAATCGCAGATCTGCAGGTTCACCGGCTTGAGCATGGCAATCATTTCTTTCAATGTATAAGTTTCACGGTGGTACAATCCCAGATTGTTGTCCAGTTCTGCTGCCAGCTTATGGTACATCAGATATGATTCATGCAAATCAGAAATATTTTCGTTGAGCATTTCATTGATAATCAACAATCCGCCTGATTTGCCAACCCGACTTATTTCGCTCAACAAACCCGGTATATTCTCCATATGATGAAGAACGTTTGAAAGGGTAATCGTATTAAAATAGCCTGAAGTAAAAGGCATGGAAAGTGCTGAAGATTGAATGAGAATTACAGGGTACGCTCCCAACAATTGATGAGCAATTCCCAGGCTTTCATTATCAGTGTCAAGAGCAGCAGCTATTTTAAAGGACCGGAAAGCATTTAAAGCAAATTGAAGGAACTCACCTCTGCCCGTGCCTACATCCAGCAAAAGGCCTGCGTCATACATGCTCAGCCTGTTTTTCAGGATAAGCATATTATTGTAATTCATTACATGAAAGAATTGGTTCGTAATAAAATTACATTGCAAAAAGAAGGATAACAAAAGCTTTTGTCATACAACTTAAAAAGCTGCCATCAGCAAGTCGATATTTTTAGAAGGGATACCAAACTGGCTGCCCAAAAATTCGTTGGTTAGAATTCCGTTATAAACATATACGCTGTTCCGGACACCCAGATTTGCCTTTAAAAAGGGTTTGAATCCTCCTGAACCGCCTACTGTAACCAGGATAGGGGATAAAATATTACTTAAGGCAATGGAAGCCGTTCTTGCTACCCTTGAGGGCATATTGGGAACTGAATAATGAATCACGTTGTGTTTAACGTAAACAGCATCCTGTAAGGTTCTGTATTCTGAAGTTTCAATACATCCTCCCATATCAATACTGAGATCGATGATTACCGAACCCTTTTTCATTTCTTTAACCATATCTTCGGTAACAAAGTAGCGTGGTCCGGAATCCCAGAGATTTAAAGCACCAATGACCACATCAGCTGATTTCAATGTCCGGCGCAAAACCTTTGGATGGAAAATAGAAGTATATAAGCGTTGGCCAAGGTTTCGCTGTAAATCTTCAAGACGTTGCGGTGAATTATCAAATACCTTTACATGAGCGCCCATTCCTAATGCAGCCCGGGCAGCAAATTCTGCAATCGTACCAGCGCCAATAATAACAACCTCAGAAGGTGTAATACCGGAAATTCCACCCAGCAATACCCCTTTGCCCCCGCTTTGATTGCTTAATAATTCAGATGCAATATTAATGGCAGAAATACCTGATAGGGCGCTCATAGATTGGATTACCGGATAACATCCATGCTCATCCCTTATTTGTTCAATTGCAAAAGCTGTGCATTTTTTATCCATTAAACCACGGATATAGTCCTCAGTTTGTTTTGAGAGGTGCACAGAAGAAAGTATCACCTGGTTTCCTTTCAGCATTTCAATATCCTTGGGTTCCAGTGCAGAAACCTTCAGGATGATATCTGCATTTAATACCTGCTTCCGGCTATCAATAATGAAGGCGCCACATTCGCTATAATCTGTATCGGCATATTTAACAGATTCTCCGGCTTTGGATTCAAGAAGTACTTCATGACCGTTGTTCACCAATACTTCAACGGCTTCGGGAGTTAAAGAGACACGTTGTTCAATCTGATGTTTTTCACGCGGTATACCGATGGTGAGTTTTTTAAATTTCTTACCCATCGCAACCATCTCTTCCTGAGGCAACAGCCCCCCGTACATGAGAGGATTGCTTGCTGATTCCGGCCGCGGCTCAACCATAATGATTCACTTTTATTAATAATACCAACAAACTAAGGTACTATAAAAACTATAAAACTTCAAATATTTCTGACAGGTTACAGGTCGATGGTAACCTGTCTGCTTTCAGGACCGGTTTCTTCAATTGTAACATGAACAATGTCTTCCGGTAAAAGATCAGGCGCCTTATCTGCCCATTCGATAAATATATAATTGTCTCCCATAAAATATTCTTCAAACCCGATATCATACAATTCCTCTTCGCGATTTATCCGATACAGGTCGAAATGATAAAGCATCTGGCCGTTTGGAAGTGTATATTCATTAACGAGTGAAAAAGTGGGACTTGTTACCAGACCTGTTGCACCGAGCTCGACTCCGATGGCTTTTATAAAAGTTGTTTTACCAGATCCCATCGGACCATAAAATGCAAACAACGAGGTTCCTTTAGTAAATTGAACAAATTGTCGGGCAGCAGCTTTTAATGTATCCAATCCATTGATCTCAATCTTTTTCATGATCTATCTATCGCATTTACCTAGGGTCCATCGTTACAAGAGGTATGAGCATTTCTTCCATGGAGATACCTCCATGCTGAAAGGTGTTTCTGTAATACCCCACATAATAATTATAATTGTTTGGATAAGCCAGAAAGTCCGCATTCATTGCGAATATATATGTGGAGCTGACATCAATTTTAGGCAGGTGGGCCGCAAAAGGGTCTTTGACTTCAAATACTTCGCGGGGATTATAATTCAAATTCTTACCCACTTTATATCTCAGATTCGCGGAAGTCTTTTTATCCCCAATCACCTTAATCGGATTGTTAACTCTGATTGAACCATGGTCGGTAGTAAAAACCACCGTAACTCCGTTCTCTGCCATTAGTTTAATCATATCCAGCAATTGGGAATGCTGGAACCAGGAAAGGATCAATGAACGATAAGCCGAATCACTTCCGGCAAGTTCCCTGATCATTTCAAGTTCTGTATTGGCATGTGATAAGAGATCAATGAAATTATAAACAATAACTACAAGGTCGTTATTCAGGAGGTTATTAAAATTGTCAACCAGTTTTTTCCCATTACGGGTGTGAATAATCTTTTCGTAGTAAATTTTATATTTCTTTCCCAACCTGTTCATTTGCTTTTGCAGCAGTTCTTCTTCGTTCAGATTTTTTCCTCCTTCTTCATCATCATTCAGCCAGAGCGAAGGATTCATAACCGCAATCTCACGTGGCATAAGACCGGCAAACATAGCATTTCTGGCATACTGTGTTGACGTAGGAAGGATTGAACAAAACAGAGAATCGTCGACGGGGGTATAATATTCGCTGATAATTGTATTGAGAATCCGCCATTGATCGAGGCGCAGATTATCGATGAGAATAACAAAAACCTTCTTGTTCTGATCAAGAAGCGGGAATATTTTATCCTTAAAAACCGCTGGTGAAAGCAGGGGTTTATCTTTTGATTTATCTGTAAACCAAGAAAGATAGTTATTACGTATATAGCGCGAGAACCCATTGCCTGCTTCAGCTTTTTGAAGCCGTAAAACTTCAAACATACTGGCATCGTCGGAACGCTCAAGTTCCAATTCCCAATATACAAGCCTGCGGTAAACTTCTTCCCAGTCGCTATAGGTACGGGCATTATTGATTTGTTCTCCCAAACTCCTGAATTCAGACTGGTAAGCTGAAGTTGTTTCTCTGGTAATCAGTTTGCGTGTGTCCAGGTTTTTTTTGATCGATAGCAGTATTTGATTCGGATTGACAGGTTTAATCAGGTAATCTGCGATTTTTGAACCAATAGCCGTATCCATGATGTGTTCTTCCTCACTCTTGGTAATCATCACAACAGGAATCACGGAATTCAATATTCTGATTTTATTGAGCGTTTCAATCCCGCTTAAGCCCGGCATGTTCTCATCAAGCAGAACCAGATCAAACATCTTGTTCTGAAGCAGGTCAATGGCATCGTTTCCGTTAGTGGCAGTTTCTATCTGGTATCCTTTTTCCTGCAAAAAAAGAATGTGCGGTTTTAAAAGATCAATTTCATCGTCAACCCATAAAATCCGACTTCTTTTGGTTTCAGGCGTCATTTGTAGTTTTCAGTGTAAAATTTCAAATAGCGGGACAAAGATTTATCATCCAAAAGGGTATTCAGGTTTTCTTCTGAAATGATAAAAGGTGTTAAGGTGAGTTCAGGCAGGTCCTTATGAATCTCATCTGATGCAACAATTTCTGAAAGATATTGTTGTGCCTGCCTACTGTTACTGAAGGTTTTTACAGATATCAGATTTTGATCTGCGTTGATACCAATTACGTCCACTATGAGGTTTAGGCTATCATACCGATCCAGATTGAAATTGATCATATTAAATACCAGTTGATTGGTACTGATTTTTTTAGACAAAGCAAAAACGAACCGGTATTTAGCTTGATTCTGAGCTGTATAAAGTTCTCTGCTGATTTTTACTTCCTGTGCTTCCTTAATTTCGGGATGCTCCTGGTCCATATATCCAACTATATTTTGTGCATCAGCGGCAATATCTGTATCAGGATACCTGTTTGATATGGCAAGTAATGAATCTCTGAATACACTTTGCGGTAATGTTTTTCCTAATGCCAGGATGCGTAAGTACTGAAACTTAGGAATGAGGCTGTGATTCTTGTATTTATTTTCTGCTTCATTACTTCTATAAATTACTTCATTCATGTTGCCCTCAGTGAAGAATTTATAGGTTTGCTTATAGAATTCCTGAACCAGCTGATCTTGTCGTTCCATTTCCCGGAAATAATTCGGATCAGTAAGTACTTTGGCATAGGTGCTGTTAGGGAAACGACTTGCAATGATATTTTTGTAATAATCCATCATCGCCTGATTGTTTTGTTCCCTGGCGATTGTATATAAATTGAAATAGGCTGCAAGTGCGTTGGAACTATTTGGGAAACGCCTGATTAATTCTTTAAAACTCTCATTGGCTTTGCCATAATCCTTCAGTTCATCTTTATAAATGAGCGCCATAGTGTATAAGGAAGCCTCAATTTGGTTCAGGCGTGTGTTTTTTGCGGAGTCAGAAAAGGGGATATTCGCGACATAGTACTGCCTGGATAGTTTGTCGAATGAGGGCTCATTGGTTTTTTGCTCAGGAACGCTTTGTACATCTTCTTCTGTTGCTCCGGGCATAAAAGCTGTCATCGCTTTGGATGATCTTTGCCAATGATCTTCGAGTCGCCGGTTGCCCCATTTAAGTTTAAATTCCCGATATCCCTGGGTTTTAGCCGCTTCGTTATAAAAATACCATTTTGATGTGCTGGTTGAACCAGATGCCTGTCTGGAAACATTGTCAGATAATTCCTGATTGAATTGCTGATCAAGTCTTTCATTATATTCCTTTTGCTTTTCGTCTTCCTGTCTTTGTCGCTCATCAGAAATCATTTTATCAATTCTTGCATTGAGCTCTGTTTGAGGTAATGAGGCCAGGAATAAAACGCTGTCCGAAAGATGCACTGTGTTTATTGCTTCAACAAGCCGGGTAAGGCTTCTGGATTTAGTGAAAAGGTTGTTGTATCCGGGATAATCAGCATCAATTTTGGTTAAAACACTGTCATAAAAAGCCTGTGCGTTTGAATAATCCGGAATATTATAATAGATATCTGCAATGGTAAGATAGGATCTGATTTGTTGTCTTTCATTACCGGTATTGGCATCCAAAGATTTTTTATAGTATTCGAGGGCTTTGTCTTTATTCCCTTCTTTGATTGCCAGATTACCCAGGGCATAGTAAATCTGATCATTGTATTCAATGTTTTTATCGTCATGCAACATTTTATTCAGCTCACTTTCAATGGCCGCGGCCTGTCCAAATCCCTGTTCATAGGCAAGAGCTCTGTTAATATGGGCATTGAAAGCCATTTCGTACGAAGGATTCATTTTAATTACGGCAGCATATGCATCAGATGCAAGTTTCAGATCACCTGTTTTTTCATACAACTGGGCAAGAATAAAGCAATAGCGGGTCCTGATTTTTTTTCGTTTCTCAAGTTCTATGGCTTTTTGAAGGTTTTCAATCGATTTTGGAAAGTCTTTTTGTTTCAGAAAAAAATCTGCATGGGTAGTATATAATTCCGGAAAAAGCCGTTCCGGAAATTCTGCATTATTCTTTAAGGATGCCAGAATATCAGAGGCAGCAATAAATTGTCCGGTTTCAATTGAAATTCGGGCCTGCCATATCTGTGCATCAAAGACGACCGGTTGTCCTTTAAAGTCATTTATGATTTTTTTGAAAATATCGGATGCCTGGGTATATTCATGTTTATAGAAATGAGCTTTCCCCATCAACAGGTATGCGTCATCCACATAACGATTGTATTCCTTTTTGCTAAAAAAAGCTCTTTCTGACGGGGACAGTGTTTTTTTCTCATTTACTTTTGGTTTCGCAGTAATGGAATGAAGTGTAATTAGTTTCGAACACTTTTTTATGGTTCTGTCCATCTCAGCCCCTGCAATAGAAACAACCTCCTTATTGGAATACTTAAAAACAGGAAGCAATTGGGAATAGTCGTCTTTAAAATCCTTTTCGATTTTCTCAACCCCATCATTAAAGCTTTCTTTTCCATTGAAAAGCACATTGTATCTGGCAGTGATGTTATGATAGGTTCTGGATAGCCCGGTGTTTTTCTGCGCACTGCAACCAAATAGCAGAAGCAAAGCAATGAAAGCAAGTATGATGAATGATTTTCCTGTCAATTTATTGAATGGTTTAGAGATGGCTGCTAATTTAGTGTTTAATAGGCATTCATAATCAAATAAGCTAACTGTTATTCTTCTGAATTATTTTTCAGGAGGTAAATTTATTTAATGTAATGTAAAGAAAAAAAAATAGTTCGGAGTGCTCATTTATTGAAATTTAACACATGCCAGTGTTGCGATACTTACTGATACACCCGGCACTTCCAAAAGCACGCCCGCACATGCTTCCAAAGTAGCTCCAGTTGTAATAACATCATCAATCAGCAAACAATGTTTGTCTTGAATTTGTGCTGAATTTTTAATGCTAAAAGTATCTCGTACATTTTCCCATCGTTCATATCTGGTCTTCCGGGTTTGTGTTTTAGTCGGGAAATTTCGGACGAGAAGGTCAGGAAGGATAGGGATATGCATGATTTCTGACATACCCTGTGCAATAAGCGCACTTTGATTGTATCCTCTTTTTCGCTGCTTTTTTGGGTGAAGCGGAACAGGGATGATATAATCTGCATTCATAAATCCGGTATCCCTTAATTCCAGGGCAAACAACCTGCCCATTTTAATTCCGATGTGTTTTTGATTATTATACTTTAGTTCATGAATGATACGTCTGTAAGGACTCTCTTTTGCAAAATACATAAAGGATGTTGCCTGAGTCACCGGAATTCGGCCCCAGAAAATACGAGCGACCTCATTGTCAGCAATGTGATGAAACCGGGTGCGGGGAAGGTTAAACAGGCATTTTAAACACAACAGTTCTTCATTCTGATACAGAATTTCTCCGCATGCAGGACAGCAATTGGGGTATACGGTGTTAACAAAAGCCTGAATATAACGGACTAAAATTTTGCTTAACGTATGCAATTGCTCTGTTTATTGCGCATGAATGAATACTTCATAGGTTATGGGTATGGCTTTTTTCAGGGTAGCACTGACACCACAATATTTCTCCTGTGATAATTCGATAGCACGTTTTATCTTGTCGATTGGCAGATCAGAACCACTGAATTCATAAATAATATGCATCGACGTAAATTGTTTAGGATGTTCTTCAGTAAGAGTTCCTTCAACTTTCATATTGAAATCATCCACTTCCACCTTCATTTTCTTTAAAATGGAAACCACATCCATCCCGGTACAGCCAGCCAGTGATGCCATCAATAGAGGCTTAGGCCGCGGTCCGGTATTCATTCCTCCTACTTCAGGTCTGGCATCAAAAACAAGCGAGAACCCGTCGATGCTTGCTTCAAATGCCATATTACCTGCCCACTTAACATTAATAACATCTTTCATTTTTTTTCCTTAATTTGGTAACTTTGTAACAAATTTAGTCAATATTCTCAGCGTCATTTATACCTTATGAAAAATCAGATCGTATCAGCAAAAAGAGATTGCTTTATTGATAGTTCATCGATATTCAGACATTTAACCCAGGAGGAGTTAGCCGCTATTCCTATTGATCAGGAACCTGATATGTATAAAAGGGGCACAATTATATACTCTGAAGGCAGTCGTATTAATGGTTTTTACTGTGTTCAAAAAGGAATCATCAAAATTTTTAAGACGGGATTTGATGGGAAGGAACAAATTATTCGTTTCGCAAAGAAAGGCGATATCATGGGATTCAGGTCTACTATTACCCGTGAAAGAGCGTGTACATCGGCAAAAGTATTGGAAGATGCCTTGATTTGTTTTGTACATGCTGAGACTGTTTTGGAATTCGTGAAACACAATGGTAATTTTGCACTTGAACTACTGCAAATAGCTTGTAAAGAGCTTGGCGAAGCTAATGATTATATTACAGATATTGCTCAAAAAACAGTCCGTGAACGACTTGCTGAAGTCATTATCCATTTGCGGAAAGATTTTGACCTGGACCCCGATCAATACTTACAAATTACACTTACCCGTGAAGAGCTTGCCAACATGGTAGGAACTGCTACTGAATCGGTAATCCGTCTTTTATCCGAATTTAAACAGGATGGACTTATTGAATTGCAAGGCAGGAGAATCAAGATCATTGACGAGAAATCGCTTTATAAAATAGGGAATCTGAACGATTAACCCGCATAAAAATTATATTCATGGGATCAGAGCGGGAGCAGATCATAAAGAACGCTTCGTGGACAGGGATTTTTGGAAATGCTTTTTTGTCTATTCTTAAAATAACTGTTGGATTTATTTCCGGAAGTCTTGCAGTAATTGCCGATGGTATTGATTCATCGAGCGATATCGTTACTTCCATTATTACACTCGTTACTGCAAAGATTCTCTCAAAGCCACCTGATATCAAATACCCCTATGGTTATGAAAAGGCAGATGCAGTAGCTACCAAACTGCTTTCGTTTATCATCTTTTTTGCAGGTGCACAATTGTTCATCACTGCTATAAAAAGGCTTTTTGAACCAGCCAGCCATCAAATGCCTTCAATGATTGCCATATATATCACCATCATTTCAATCATTGGAAAATTGCTTTTAGCCTGGCATCAAACCAGAAAAGGAAAACAGACCGGAAGTTCCATGCTGATTGCCAATGGAAAAAATATGCAAAATGATGTGATTATTTCTTCATCCGTTTTGATTGGGTTGATTTTCATTTATGTTTTAAAAATGCCCATATTAGATACCATCTGTGCCCTTGCAGTGAGTTTATGGGTACTTTGGGTTGCTTTTAAGATCTTCAGAGAAACAAGTCTTGTACTTATGGACGGAGTAAAGGATTGTACCATTTATGAGAAGATATTCAATGCGGTTGAATCTGTTGAAGGAGTTCATCATCCCCACCGCATCAGAGCCCGTTATATTGGAGATAAAATAATGATGGTTATAGATCTTGAAGTTGATGGGGATATGACCTTACGAAAGGCTCATGAAATAGCCCATCAGGTTGAATTTGTCATAAAATCGAAAATTGAGAATGTTTTTGATGTGGTGATTCACATTGAACCAATTGGTGATCATATCGAAGAAAAGGAGCTGGGAGTTAATAAAAACCATCTTTAGGTTTTGATATTATGATCTGCAGTAAAGAAATCTTTCATACCTTTTCAAAATAATTGTAAACTATGGGAAAAAAGGACAAAAACCGTCGGAAAGGTATTGATAAGAAGGAATTAACGAACAATGTTCTCGCAGTTTTTTCTGCACACCCCCGGAAGATTTTTAATTATAAGCAACTCTCCAGTGCATTATTGATTACTGATTCAGCAGAAAAGCGTTTGATTACAGACGTTCTGTATGATTTAAAGAATAAGGAAACTTTGGATGAAGTATCAACCGGTAAATTCAGATTCAGGGAACGGGGCGGTACGATAATCGGAACGGTTGATATGGCCAGGGGTGGTTATGGTTATATAGTTTCCGACAGCATAAAAGATGATGTTTTTGTATCTCAAAACAATCTAAACCATGCTTTAAACGGGGATACTGTTAAGGTACTTGTTTATGCGCAGCGTAAATCCAGAACATTGGAGGGTGAGGTTGTAGAAATTATTGAAAGAGCTAAGGAAACATTTGTTGGCATCATACAGATTACTGAAAAATTTGCTTTTCTGGTACCCGATTCGAGGCAGATGCCTTTTGATATTTTTATTCCGCTTGGAAAACTTAAAGGAGCAAAAACCGGACAAAAAGCGATTGCCAAACTTACGGAATGGCCCAGGAATGTCAAGAATCCTTTTGGAGAAATAGTTGAAGTACTGGGCAATCAGGGTGACAATGATACCGAAATGAATGCGATTCTGGCTGAGTTCGGATTGCCAAATGCATTCAACGAAGATTTAGAAGAAGAAGCAGCGCGGATTAATGACCGGATAACTGAAGAAGATATTAAATCACGTCGTGATTTCCGTGAAATACTCACATTTACGATTGATCCGGAAGATGCCAAAGACTTCGACGATGCCCTGTCATTGCGAACTTTACCCGGTAACCGTTTTGAAGTTGGCGTTCATATTGCTGATGTCACACATTATGTAAAACCCGGAACCCTTATTGACGATGAAGGCTTGCAAAGGGCAACTTCAGTATACCTGGTCGACAGGGTGGTTGCGATGTTGCCGGAGCGCCTTTCAAATTACATCTGCTCATTGAGACCTCATGAAGAGAAGCTCTGCTTTTCTGCTGTGTTTACAATAAATGCAGATGCTGAAATAGAAGATGAATGGTTCGGCCGTACAATTATTAACTCGGACCGGAGGTTTTCCTATAAGGAGGCACAACATATCCTGGATACCGGAGAAGGAGACTTGAGCCATGAGTTGCTTACATTGAATAAAATCGCACGACAACTCAGAGAAAAACGGTTTAAGGCCGGTGCAGTGGCATTTGAGCGGGAAGAGGTTAAAATTGAAGTGGATGAAAAAGGAAGACCGGTGCGGATTTACGCGAGAGAACATGGTGAATCCAATGAGCTCATCGAAGAATACATGTTGCTTGCAAACCGAAAGGTTGCGGAGCGCATCGGAAAGGTAAAGGACAAATCTGAAAAACGGACTTTTGTTTACCGGATTCATGACCGGCCCGACAACGAAAAATTGCAGAAATTTTCCAGATTTATCAAGCGTTTTGGCTATAAGCTCTCCATGAAATCCGGAAAACAACTGGCATTATCATTGAACCAGCTTCTGGTTGATGTAAAAGGATCCAGAGAACAGGACATTGTGGAAAACCTGGCATTACGTGCCATGGCAAAAGCCGCCTATTCCACTCAAAATATCGGACACTATGGACTTGCTTTCGATTACTACACCCATTTTACATCTCCTATACGGCGTTTTCCGGATATGATGGTCCACAGGTTGCTTGCCGACTACCTGTCAGGTGCTCCTTCCCGAAATCAAAAGGAGCACGAAAAAATGTGCAGGCATTCTTCAAAGATGGAAGTATTAGCCATGGAAGCTGAACGCGCTTCAGTTAAATATAAGCAGGCCGAATTCATGAAGGATAAAATCGGGCAACAGTTCGATGGCGTTGTTTCAGGAGTGACGGAGTGGGGTATTTTTGTTGAAATTCTTGAGAATAAATGCGAAGGGATGATCCCGATACGCGGTCTGGCCGGCGACTTTTACGAATACGATGAGGATAATTACTGTATCCGGGGTCGCAGAACCGGGAAGAAATATCAAATGGGCGATCCTGTTTTTATTGAAGTCATGCGGGTGAACCTTGAGCGGAAACAAATCGATTTTTCTTTGGTTGAAGAAAGAAAATAAGACAGCAACATGATCTTAAACTACGTTTGGATTGGATTTTTTGTCATAGGCTTTTTAGTGGCTATATTCAGAGTGCTGGGTTATTATTTCAGGGATTTTTTTCAGCAGCATGTCGACATCATATTTACAATTGCTGACCGGGATGTATTTTCTGCAATCGTACAGAGTACTTTTGATATGGCAAAAACAAGCATTGACATATCCATATATCTGATTGGGGTGATGACCTTATGGCTGGGAATTATGAAAATCGGGGAGAAAGGTGGGGCTGTAGGCGCATTGGCACGTGTTACCAGCCCGTTCTTCAGCCGGATATTTCCCGGAATACCTAAGAATCACCCGGCAATGGGATCTATCATGATGAATTTCAGTGCCAATATGCTGGGACTGGATAATGCTGCCACACCGCTTGGATTGAAAGCAATGAAAGAGTTGCAGGAAATCAATCCGCATCCCGATAAGGCTTCTGATCCGCAGATCATGTTTTTAGTCCTGAATACCTCAAGTCTCACCATTATCCCCATTAGCATTCTCGCTTTAAGAGCTGCTGCAAAGTCTGTCAATCCTACGGATATTTTTGTTCCGATGATTCTTGCAACCTATGTATCCACCCTGATAGGGCTGCTTTATGTAGCGATCAGGCAAAAGATCAGATTATTTAATAAGGTGGTTCTATTATATGTGGGTGGTATTACAGCTTTTGTAGCAGGAATAATTGCCTATCTTTCGAGCCTCCCACAGTCGGCCGTATCTTCACAAACCAGTTTTGCCGGTAATTTTCTTTTGTTTTCGGTGATTATCATTTTTATTCTGTTGGGCATCCGTAAAAGGATTAATTTATATGAGACCTTCATTGAAGGTGCAAAGGAGGGGTTTCATGTGGCAGTCACCATAATTCCCTATCTCGTGGCCATGCTTGTGGCCATCGGCGTTTTCAGGGCATCGGGTTCATTTGAATTCATCATGAACGGAATCCGGAATTTCTTTGCACTTTTTGGTTTTGACACCCGTTTTGTGGATGCCATGCCTGTAGCAATTATGAAACCATTAAGTGGGGGAGGCGCAAGGGGATTGATGATTGATACCATGAACCAGTTTGGTCCCGATTCATTTGCTGGCAGATTGGCTTGTATCATGCAGGGATCTACCGAAACCACATTTTATACTGTAGCTGTTTATTATGGGTCCGTGAATATCCGCAATACACGGTATACAGTAGCAGGAGGTTTGCTGGCCGACCTTGCGGGAGTGATTGCTGCCATTTTCCTTGCTTACTACTTCTTTGGGAGCAGTTCTACCTGATTTTATAGTACAGGCCTGTGGTAATATAGTTGTTAAAATCACCGCCTGAATGGCCGAGAAGTTTTCCAAACCAGCTATATGAATTGCCAGAAGATGAAAGGTCGCGTATGGAAAAAATGGAATAGCTATAGCGGAAGCGTAAGAATAGTTTCGGTGTGATATAAACTGCGGCACCCAATGATGTTCCGAGATCAAATTTTTTAAGATCTGCAATGGATTCCCCGGGCATTTTTCCATGATCATCGCGTGCTCCCGAAGCAAACAGAAATCCTGGAATCACTCCTGCTTCAACCGAGAATATTTTCTGAACTTTCATGGCAATGGTAACAGGCACATCCATATAGTGTAACGACAGAACATAAAGTCCGGTATGATCATCCGATTGAGGGTTTTTTGCACCGCGCATGGCATAGCGGATTTCCATGTCGGCTGTCAGCCGGGCAGAAAACGACCGCTGAACAAAAACTCCGGCAGCAATTCCGGGTTTGTCGAAACCTGAATAGCTGTCTCCGTCAACCTGACTGGCAGTAAATCCTAAAAAAAGGCCTCCCGAGTAACTTTGAGCTATGCTGCAAATGCCGGTTAAAAGCAATAGTATGCAGAGGCAAAACCTTGCGTACAACATAGGATCAGGCTAAATTCATCAGTTTCTCCTGTAACAGAGACATTCCGGCACCTGCCTTTTCCCTGATAAAGTGAACATGCCTGAAAGCAGGTATAGTAACATCATTTGGATCAATAAGAAATATGGGCGTGTCTTTTGAGACATAATCAATCAGTCCTGCTGCCGGATAAACGACCATGGAAGTCCCGATTACCACAAAAATATCTGCTTCTGAGGCAAGTATCGCAGCTTGTTCAATTGCCGGTACAGCTTCTCCAAACCAAACGATATTGGGACGGAGCTGTGAACCTTTTTCGCATTTGTCTCCCAAATGAATGGGTTCATATCCGATATCATAAATCAGATCAGGATCTGCGCTGCTTCGGGCTTGTGTCAAGATGCCATGCAGATGCAGTACATGAGTACTTCCGGCCTTTTCGTGTAAATTATCCACATTTTGCGTGATAATTCTTACGTCAAAATATTTTTCTAGTGTTACCAAACCTAAGTGGGCTGCATTAGGAACTGCATTTTTAAGTTGCACACGTCTTTCGTTGTAGAACCGGAGTACCAACTCCATGTTTTTTATCCATCCGTCAAAACTGGCGACTTCCATTACATCGTAGTTTTCCCATAATCCGCCACTGTCTCTGAATGTCTTCAATCCGCTTTCAGAACTGATTCCTGAACCGGTTAGAACTACAAGCTTTTTCATTCATAAATGTTCATTCAAACAAATATAGGGATTTTTATTTTACTTATCTTTACGCGTTTCATAATCAGCATTTAAGTGTAATGGATCAGTACCCTGAAATTTACCGAGAAGAAGAAAGTATTGATATTAAGAAATATCTGTACCGGATATTATTTAATTGGTGGTGGTTTGCGCTATCCATATTTGTGGCATTAACCATTGCATACCTGGTAAACAGGTATTCGGAGGACATATATCGCGCCAACTGCTCGGTTATTGTTGCCAATGAAAATTCACCCAGGGGAGACATTGAAAGTGTCATTGAAGAAATGACCAATATTCGTAATCGCAGAACAAAAGCTGTGGTACAAAATGAAATCACTGTGCTGAAGTCATACAAGATGTCTTACCTGACACTTTCAAATCTTGACTTTGGAATTACTTATACAGCTGTGGGCCGACGTGGTATTGCCGAATCAAAACTCTATAACAGTTCCCCTTTCCTTGTTATTTTAGATACCACCCGCATGAACCAGGTGAATTATCCGATTTCGATTACGATATTATCACCAAGCAAATACCGCTTAACCATTGATGACAAATATGGAATTTCCAGGGAGATGTATTTTGGACAGAAATTTGAGCATGAAAGTTTCAATTTCACCATTCTTCCCCGTACGCCAGAAAGCTTGAAAAATCTCGAAAATTTTCCGCTGAAATATTACTTTGTCATTCATGAGTTGAATGGTTTGGTGAATCTATACAGAGGAGGTTTAAATGTAGAAGTGAATGATGAGAAGGGGTCTATTTTAGTTTTGTCGATGACAGGCCCGAACAAGGAGCAAATTTGTGATTATCTGAACATGCTGTCTAAGGTTTACATTCAGTCAAATCTTGACGATAAAAATGCCACATCATCCAATACCATCCGGTTTATTGATCAGCAGCTTAAAGAAACAATCGACTCTTTGCAGACGGCAGGCGTTAAATTACAGAACTTCCGTTCGGCCAACCGAATTATTAACATCAGCCAGGAAGGAAACATGCTTTTCGAGCAAATGGAAATTCTGAATACAGAAAAGGCCGATATTGAAATCAAAAACATGTATTTCGAATACATTAAAAGATATATCGACTCGAAAAAAGACAACCTGGATATAGTGGCTCCTTCAGTTATGGGTATTCAGGATCCCTTGTTAAATTCTTTGGTAGGGCAAATCAATACCCTGAATTCTGATAGGCGTAATTTGCAGTTCAGTACCAATGAAAGCAACCCGCGACTGACCATGCTTCAAATGCAATTGGAGAATCTTCGCATGGACATACTCGAGAATGTAAACAATCTGATTGAAGCCAATCAGATTTCAAAAAGTGAACTTCAAAAACGCATTGGTAATCTGGAAGGCGAAATAAAAAAACTTCCTGGAACTGAAAGGCAATTAATTAATATTCAGCGTGAATTTAACATCAATGATCAGATTTACACCTTTCTTCTGGAAAAAAGAGCAGAGGCTGGCATAACAAAAGCATCCAACACATCGGATCACAGGTTGCTGGATATAGCACGGTCGGAAAATGCGATCATGATAAAGCCCAAGACTTCCATGAATTATATGATGGCTTTGGTATTGGGAGGTTTACTCCCTTTGTTGCTGATCATTCTTATTGAGTATTTCAATAATAAAATTCTGGACAAGCGTGATATTGAACAACAAACTTCCGTTCCCATTCTGGGATCTATCGGGCATAACGAAAAGTCTATAGATATTCCTGTTCATGAGAATCCTAAATCTGCACTGGCTGAGTCGTTCCGTTCCCTGCGGGCTAATTTGCAATATTTGCTGAAGAATGAAACCCATAAAATAATTTCGATATCTTCAACCATAAGCGGAGAAGGGAAAACATTTTGTTCAGCTAATCTGGCATCAATAATTGCAATGGCTGGTCGTAAAACACTCTTAATAAGCCTCGACCTTAGGAAACCGAAGATTCATAAGCTTTTTAAATTAAGAAATGAACGGGGCATCAGTTCTTATCTTGCAGGAATTGATCCGGAAATAGCCATACAACCCACCTATATAGAGAATCTTTTTGTTGCATTATCGGGTCCGGTTCCACCAAATCCGGCTGAACTGATCGAGTCGGATCGCATGGGTGCATTTATAGATAAGATGAAGAAGGAATTTGATTTCATCATTATTGATACCCCTCCGATTGCAATTGTGACTGACGCCTTATTGCTGAAAGATCTTGTTGATATGCATGTGTTTGTAATACGGCATGGATATTCAAGTAAGGAGGTTTTGCAGCTTGTGGAGGATTTGTATACCAAAAGGGGATTGCATAATATGACGCTTCTTGTTAATGATGTCCAAACCAAAGGTTATTACGGCTATTCATACCGGTATGGGTACGGTTACGGCTATGGGTATGGATACGGCTATGGGTATGAACACGGGTATTATGCAGAAGATGCTCCTGTAATCAATAAACTGAGGAAAAAAGTCACAAGGCTATTAAAAGGCCGGAAACGCAAATAAAACCATCATCCGCCCATTGAGGCAAAAGATCCTGATCTGGTGATTTGACGTGGTGTGAGACAGAGAACCGGTATTTCAGCTTTATTTAATATCTGGTGCGCTGTATTTCCAATAATCAGACTGATTCCTGCGGATTGTTCCGTAGTAATGGAAATTAAATCAGCTTTAATGGTATTGGCATAATTAACAAGCATTTCAGGAACATTGTCCCCAAAAACCTCATTGCTTTCACAATGGACTTTCCCTTCGATATATCCGGCAACCTGACTGGTATATGAACGGATTTTTTTGATATCCTGTTTGTTGCGCGTAGTATGAATACCTACTACATGGATCTCTGCATTAAAAATACGAGCGATTTCAGTGGTGGAAGGAACCTTCTGTCGCGAGTCGGCAGATAAGTCGATTGGTAAAACAATACGGCTGATATCAACGGGACAGAAATTTTTTCTGAGTGCAATTACCGGTTTATCTGTAGCCGAAATGATACGAAACGCATTACTGCCTATGAAAAATTCCTGGAAACCAGAGGCTCCATGTGTTGATGCCGTAATCAGAGTGTCTTCATTTATATTGGCCAGATTTATAACTTCCTGATATACTCTGCCTTTAGCAATAGTATATGAAATAAGTGATTGTTTATCCAATAAAGGACGATATTCCTTTAATATATTCTCAAATCGATCCTGAGCTGATTTTTGCTCATTTTCTATTATAGCTTTATCTGTATCATTTGGTTTTTGCAATACATAAAGCATTTGTATGTTAACGGGGATTTTTTTGGAAAAAAGCAGGGCCATTTTCAAACCATTGAATGACTCTGATGAAAAATCAATAGGAACGATGATGTTTTTCATAAACAGATTTTTAGGCTACATATTTATTATCTAAGTATACTGAAAATATCTGCGAATTGTTTCTTTGCATATTGTAAATTATTACAAAAGATCATTAGTGTCCACTAAAAAAAGCAAAAATACATTATAAAAGACTATTAATAAGAGACATACAACTAATATTTCAACGTGTCGATTTGAAACTGTAATATAGTATCCGACTTGTAAAAGCGGGTATTATGAACCAAGGAAAATATGTTTTCAGTCAACTCGTTGATTTTCTTCCAAAGAGAGTCTTTGATTGTATCGTTATGAAATATCAAGGGGACAAATACATAAAGTCGTTCAGTTGTTGGAATCAACTGCTGATCATGATGTACGGGCAGTTGTCCGGCTGTGAAAGTCTTAGAGAGCTTGTCTGCATTGTATCTGCACATACTCCAAAGTCCTATCATCTCGGATTCGGCAAATCCGTATTAACGCGCAGCAATCTTGCCAAGGCAAATGCGAACAGAGACTACAATGTCTTTGAGGAATTTGCTTACAAAATGATATCTATCGCCCAGGGAAAGCGTATTACTAAAGAATTTGAAATCTCCGGTAGATTCTATGCTTTCGATTCTACTACAATAGATCTGTGTCTGAATCTTTTCTGGTGGGCGAACTTTCGCAAGACAAAGGGAGGTATCAAGGTACATACGCTCTTTGATGTTGTTACTCAAATCCCTACTTTTATTCATATTACTGAAGCCAAAGTTCATGACATGAATGCCATGGATGAGATTCCATACGAGCCGAATGCCTACTATATCTTTGACAGAGGATACTTTGACCTTGCACGGCTTTTTACTGTCAATCTTATCAGATCCAACTTCATAATAAGGGAAAGAGGTCATCTTCAATATGAAATCGTTGATGGTGAAGATCTTCTTGAATGTTCCGACAATATTCTCTGCGACCAAACGATACGGCTTACGGGACAACAGACAAGAAAGAAATATCCGGGTATTCTCCGGCGTGTTGTTTAATACTCGACGGAACATAGGAGAACTTTCACCTATATTACAAACAGCTTTGGAATCAAAGCTGGACATATTGCATTGCTTTATAAAAATAGATGGCAAGTAGAATTGTTCTTTAAATGGATCAAGCAGCACCTCCAAATAAAATCTTTTTGGGGTGTTACCGAAAATGCCGTAAGAATCCAGATATTCTCGGCGATCGCAACATATTGTCTTGTAGCCATTGTCGAACATGATCTTAGCCTTAATCGTAGCACTTTTGATGTGCTCCGCATTCTTAGTATGTCGCTTTTTGACAAAACACCCATCAGAGAGCTCTTTGAAAGAGTAGATAAACTGGATGATATCTCTGATGATGGTCAAGTTCAATTGTGCTTTAATTTTTAGTGGACACTAATGACAAAAGATAATTGTTTTTATTTTAAAAGGGCTAAGGCCTATCCCTCAATTTGTTTTTATTTGTAATAATTACTACTTTGTGATAGGATTTCTTTACGCTATTGGACGAGAATAAAGATTTCCATAATACCTGAAAAACAGCCAGAAATGCAGGATTTATTCATTCAAGGAACAGATTCCTTACCAACCGTTTCCTTTAGCACTAATGGAGATCTTAAGATCTCCGGAAGAGCGTTGCCGGAAGATGCCGCTAAGTTTTTTAATCCATTACTTGCATGGGTTCGTGAATTTGAAGGACACGAAGTAAACGTCGAAATCAAGTTGGATTATTTTAATACCAGTGTTTCCAAACAATTGTTGGATTTATTCAAAAATATCGATAACAAAAAGTCGATACAAACTGTTAATGTAAAATGGTTATATGAGGAAGGGGATGATGAAATGCTGGAATCAGGAGAAATATATCAGGAAATTCTGCGCCGGTTTTCTTTTTCCTTCCATAAATACGCTGAGTTGGCCGACTGAAAATGATTTTTTGTTTTGAGACTCAAGAGACAAAAAGTCAGCTTTGGCATGACATATGAACATATATAGATATATGGCTTCATATTTGCTGTAGGTTGTATCATAAACAATTTAAATTTATTGTCATGGGACTTGAACATCTAACAAAAGAAACATTCAAATCGAAAGTTTTCAACTACGAAGAAAATAAGGAATGGAAGTATGCGGGAACAAAACCGGCAATTATAGATTTTTATGCTGATTGGTGTGGTCCCTGCAAGATGGTAGCTCCCATCCTTGAAGATTTGAAAAAAGAGTACGGTGAAAAGCTGGAAATCTATAAAGTAGATACCGAAGAAGAAAGGGAATTATCGGCAATGTTTGGCATACAAAGTATACCAAGTCTTTTATTTATACCGCTTTCCGGACAGCCTCAAATGGCCATGGGTGCTTTACCTAAAGAAACTTTTAAGCAGGCCATAGATGATGTTTTAAGTGTAAAACCCTGATTAGTCCATAGATAATGTGGATCTGTATTCACAAGGCCATCGTAAGAACCAGCAGATATCCTAAAATATTATTTGGCAAAGATAAGAACATCAATGCCTTATAATTTCGATGGGAGCCATCTATTGATATTCTCGTTTTTTTATTGTTAACTTTGGAGGGCTTATTTAAAAATAACGTTCTTTAGAACCGCATTATAAATGCGGTTATTAAGTTGCAGAAAATGCAAGGATATGAAATTGAGAAATAGTACTGATAGTATTTCATACCAAAAAGTTTCTCATCCCTTCGGGTCTCTTTTATCTTTCCACATACTTTATTTTAAAAATCGCTTAATACATTTTCGATGGATGTAAAAGGAAAGCTATTCACAAGATTTCTGGAACGAAACGCCTCTTATGCTGAACAGCAGGGCGAGGTTTTAAGTGAAAAACAGCATTTAAAAGGCAAGATGACTGCCCGGGAGCGCATTGAATTGCTTTTTGATGCTGATACATTCGAAGAAGTGGATGCTTTTTCAATGCCTGCACCGGCTGGTGGTGATTTTGGGAAAAAGGTTACGGCCTTTGGGGACGGAGTGATTACCGGTTACGGGAAGATTAGTGGAAGGCTTGCTTTTGCATTTGCACAGGATTTTAATGTATTGGGGGGGTCTTTAGGTTCAGTACATGCCGCAAAGATTGCCAAGATACAGGATATGGCATTAAAAATGGGTGCCCCCATCATAGGATTGATAGATTCGGGAGGTGCTCGTATTCAGGAAGGTGTGGCCAGTCTGGCTGGTTATGCATCAATTTTTAAGCGAAACGTGGATGCTTCAGGTGTAATTCCGCAGATTTCAGTTATTATGGGTCCTGCTGCCGGTGGCGCTGTTTATTCTCCCTCCATCACCGATTTTGTATTCATGACCAATAAAACCAGTTACATGTTCGTAACAGGACCTAATGTAGTCAAGGAAGTTTTGAATGAAGATGTTTCCTTTGACGATCTTGGGGGCGCTTTAGTACACCTGAAAAAGAGCGGGGTAACACATTTCGTATATGAGGATGAGGAAAATACCTTACGGGGTGTTCAAAAACTTTTATCCTATCTTCCGTCCAATAACCTTGAAAATCCGCCTTTTCTTGAGCATAATGACACAGATTCCCTAGTAGATGAACGGTTACGTGATATTATTCCGGATGATCCGAATAAGCCATATGATATTAAAGAAATCATTAATTTATTGATTGATAAAAATTCATTTTATGAAGTATCTTCCGGGTTTGCTCAAAATCTGGTTGTCGGCTTTGCACGGTTAAAAGGAAAAACGATTGGAATTATCGCCAATCAGCCAAAAGTCCTTGCAGGGGTTTTGGATATCAACTCATCAGTGAAGGGAGCCCGTTTCATTCGTTTTTGCGATTCGTTCAATATTCCCATCCTTACGCTGGAGGATGTCCCCGGATTTCTTCCGGGAGTCGACCAGGAACATTTGGGAATTATCAGGCATGGTGCCAAGTTATTGTATGCATATGCCGATGCTACAGTTCCGAAAATTACTGTAATTCTGCGAAAATCATATGGAGGTGCCTATTGTGTAATGAACAGCAAAAACCTGGGTGGCGATTTTAACTTTGCCTGGCCAACCGCAGAAATTGCTGTAATGGGACCAGAGGGTGCAGTTTCTATATTATATCGTAAAGAACTGCTTGAATCAGGGGATCCTGCAAAACTGAAAAAGGAATTGACCATCCGATACAGAGATGAAATTGCAAATCCATATGTTGCTGACGACAAAGGGTATATAGATGAAGTAATTGATCCTGCTATTACCCGCAGAAAACTAATATCGGCCTTTGAAGCCCTGGAAAGCAAACATGTTAGCGTGCCTTCCAGAAAACATGGAAATATTCCTTTATAAGCTCTTTTGTTCAAAATAAATTGTTCTTTTCATAATGAAAATTAAAAGTCTGCTCATAGCCAACCGGGGCGAAATTGCTGTCAGAATCACTGAGACTGCAAAAAAAATGGGTATTAAAGTTTTTGGTATAAAAACTGCAAAGGAGCCCAATGCACTGTATTTACGCCTGGTGGATGATGTAATTGATTTTTCACAGAACTTTGATGAAATTCCTGAATTTCTTGATGTTGAGCGGATTATTGAAGCTGCAAAGCAGTGTGAAGCTGATGCGGTGCATCCCGGATATGGATTCTTGGCAGAGAACCCCTATTTTGCACGACGCTGTGAAGAAGAACATATCATCTTTATTGGACCGTCTGCATCTGCCATCTATAAAATGGGCAATAAAACTATTGCCAAACAGATCGCACAGAAACATAGAATCCCATTATTGCAGGGAAGTCAGGGTACTGTGAAGGACCCCCTGGAGGCTGCGGACATTGCCTCAAAAATCGGATACCCGGTGATTCTAAAAGCTGCTGCAGGTGGAGGTGGCAGAGGAATGCGCATTGTTGAGAAAGCTGCAGTTATGGAAAAAATGTTTAAAATGGCAGCAAATGAATCAGAGAAGGCATTCAATGATTCCTCCCTTTTTATTGAAAAATATGTAAGAAATCCGCGGCATATCGAATTCCAGATTCTCGGTGACCAGGCAGGTAATTATGTTCATCTTGGAGAAAGAGAATGTTCGGTTCAGCGAAAACATCAAAAATTACTTGAAGAATCCCCTTCTCCGGCTCTTGATGAAAAACTGAGAACTGAAATGGGAGATGCTGCAATTAAAATTGCCAAGGCAGTTCAGTATTTTTCAGCGGGTACTGTAGAATTTCTGCTGGATGCAGACAAAAATTTTTTCTTCATGGAAATGAACACCCGGATACAGGTAGAGCATCCGGTTACTGAGATGGTATCTGGCATTGATCTTATTGAATGGCAAATACGCATTGCTGAAGGACAGAGTTTACAAATGAAGCAAAGCGACATCAGGCTAACGGGATGGGCTATAGAATGCCGGATCAATGCCGAAGATGTGCAGGCAGGTTTCACCCCAAATCTGGGGATTATTGAAAAAATATCTTTTCCAAAGGGAAAAAATATTCGAATTGATACGGGAATAACAGACTATTCTGTAATTACTCCCTATTTTGATTCCATGGTAGCAAAGCTGATTGTACATGCTGAAACACGCGAGAAAGCAATATCAACGGCTGCTATGGCATTAAGGAAAGTTTGGATAAGAGGTATAAAAACTACCATACCATTCTGTCTTGCTGTTCTGAATCACAAAAAGTTTAAAAAGGGAGATTTCAATACTTCTTTTATTGAAAAAGAAATGGATCAGCTTTATTACAGCGAAGAGAATGATGAAGTATTGGCTGCATTTGTTGCAGCATTAGACTTTGCTGCTGAACTTGAAAGCAACAAGTCAGCCAAGCCTGATTTTGAAAGAGGGAAAAACATCAGTCCCTGGGTGCTCAACAAACGGTTAAAATCACTTTAATAGGCTGGAATATGAAAATCCTGAAATCAAAGAATAAAAAACCTGAATACATAGCAGTAACTCCTGCAAACAAGAAGTTCATCTTCCGGAATTTATTCAGTGAAGATTTGCGAATTAACGGTCACAAGCAAGATATCAAAATTACGAAAGATGACCAGGGATTTACAGTCATTGAGTACAATAACAAAAAATACATCGCTGAAATCATTGAAAAGAACCAGAACAAGTATACCGTTCTGCTAAATGGTCTCAGTTACATATTTACCATTGAATCTCCCATTTCATACAGACGCAGGAAATATCTGGAAAAATTTAAAGAGAAAAACAAAACCGAAATGGTTTTAGCACCCATGCCCGGAAAAATTGTAGAGATTCTTGTGGATGGCAATTCAGCAGTAAAAGAAGGAGAGCCCATTCTCATTCTTGAGGCCATGAAAATGCAAAATGAAATTATTGCAGTTGTGCCGGGGAAAATTAGAAAGATTAATGTTAAGCCGGGAGATACGGTGTCTAAAGATGAAGTTTTAATGGAAATTGAAAGGTAATTAGTACTTTTGGGATAACAACTCATATCCTATGGTACAAAAAATTAATGAGACAGTCCGTTTTTTAAAATCTGCAGGTATTGATGAACCCCAAATTGGTATTGTTCTTGGCACAGGTTTGGGAAAAATATCCAAATCATTTGAGGTTATAAAAACAATTGACTATTGTGACATTCCCAATTTCCCGCTGTCAACTGTAGAATCTCATTCTGGCAAGCTCATATATGCAAAATTTCAGGGCAAGATCATTATTGCCATGCAAGGCAGATTTCATTTCTATGAAGGGTATTCTCTGGATGAAGTCACCTTTCCAATTCGTGTCTTAAAGTTACTCGGCATCAAATATCTTCTGCTTTCAAATGCTGCAGGAGCACTCAATTTGAAATTCAAAAAAGGTTCATTGATGTTAATTGATGACCATATTAGCTTTCTTCCAGATAATCCTTTACGCGGAAAGAATATAGATTCGTTCGGACCGCGGTTTCCTGATATGAGTCAGCCCTATTCTTCATATTTGAATGACAGAATGTTACAAATCTCAAAACGTGAGGGTATTCATTTGAATAAAGGGATCTATGTTTCGGTAATGGGCCCTAATCTTGAAACAAGAGCAGAATACCGCATGTTTAGAAATTTTGCTGATGCAGTGGGGATGTCTACTGTACCTGAAGTTATTGTTGCTAATCACATGTCTCTTCCCTGTGCAGCGGTTTCAGTACTTACAGATGAATGCGACCCTGAAAACCTTGCTCCTGCTAAAATTGAAGAGATTATCGAAACTGCAGAAAAGGCAGAAGGAGAATTGATTCGGCTTTTTTCCTTCCTGATTAAGGAAATTGAAATATAGAAAGAATGATTCTAGTTACAGGAGGTACCGGACATTTAGGAGCTCATTTGCTATATCAGCTTGTAAATGGAAACAAACCGGTAAGAGCCATTGTCAGAAACCACTCTCGTATAGAAATCACGCGTAAAATTTTCGCCTTATATAGTCAGGACCCTGACACACTGATTCGCAGAATTGATTGGGTGGAAGGTGATGTAACGGATTATAGCTCCATATTGGATGCTCTTAAGGATGTTTCAGTTGTTTATCATGCTGCGGGATTTGTTTCTTTTAATGATCGTCATAAAAAGAAACTTGAAAACGTCAATAGTACAGGAACAGCAAATATTGTGAACGGTTGCTTTGAAGCAGGAGTTAAAAGGCTATGTCATGTCAGTACCATTGCTACCCTGGGAGAAACATCAAATAACGAAACGTTAACAGAGACCCTGATTTGGAACCAGGGTGAATCTGCCACTGCATATGCTAAAAGCAAATTCCGGGGAGAAATGGAGGTTTGGAGGGGTATTTATGAAGGATTGAATGCTGTTATCGTTAATCCTTCTGTTATCATTGGCCCGGGGATGTGGTTAGGACATGGAAACGACATACTTAAGAGTGTGTACAAAGGATTTAAATATTATACATCAGGATCAACAGGATTTGTCGATGTGCGGGATGTTGCAAAAATTATGGTTCTGCTTACTGAAGGTTCCTGGCAGGGAGAAAGGTATATTCTAAATAGTGAAAACCTTTCACATAAAATCATTTTAGACTATATAGCAACAGAGATGGATAAACCGAAGCCCTCTGTAATGATTTCTCCGGGTTTGGCCAAAGTAGCTTTATATATAGAGAATATACGTGCTTTTTTGACCGGGACATCTCCGCGCTTATCTTCAAAATCATTAGAAATAGCTTTTGAAAACCTGAACTATTCAAATCAGAAAATTTTGGAAATTCCCGGAGTGAAGTTCCTTTCTGTTCAGGAATCTATTTCTGATACCGTTAAAGGCTATCTGATCCGGAAGTCCTGACTTTCATATATTTTTTTGAATCCAAGGTTACTTTTTAATACTTTCTGGTATTAATAGTAAAATACGTTAAGGGGAATCTTATCTAAACAGTTATGAGAAATTTCGGGGTATTATTCATGATGGCATGTATGGTTTTAGCCGGATCATGTCATAAAGAAGATCAGGCTGACACTGAAAAGGGCTTGCTTAACATCAATATTGGCTTGTTTCTTAATGTCAGTGAAGTTGAAAATCAGCTAAAATCAGCAAAAACTGCACTTGCACCTCCGGACGATTTTCCGGTGGCTATTTATGATGTAAGTGATCATCTCGTCTTGCAATTTGACAGAGCATCTGAAATACCTGATCAGGTTTCCTTAGATCCCGGACAATATTATATTTCAGCCCATTCAAATAATAATTTACCGGCCGCTTTTGATAATCCCTATTATTATGGGAAATCAGATGTGTTTTCAATCAATCCCGGAAGCACCACTGCAGTAACAGTGAATTGTGCATTGGCTAATACAATAGTTTCGGTAATATATACAGAATCCTTGCGGGAGAATTACTCAGAATACTCAGCTACTGTGAGTACATCAGCAGGATCTCTGGTATATAACCGGGATGAAGTGCGTATGGGATACTTTCAGCCATTACCGATCAATATAACCGTTCACTTACAGTATCAGGACAATGAAGGTGCGACACAAGAAAAAATAATCATCGGAATTATTCCTGCTCCGGAAGCCCGGAAGAAATATGAAGTAAGAGTAGAATCCGCCGATGTACATGGCACCGGAACTTTTGGAATCACTGTAGATGAAACCACTGTACCTGTTGAAATAGTCAATATTACAGATCATGAACTTCCGTTTTCCGGAGATTTTCAACCCGGAGAATTGCTGATTACAGAAATTATGTATGATCCTTCAGCTATCCCTGATGCGGAAGGAGAATGGTTTGAGATTTATAACAATACCAATCATAATGTAGATCTTTATCAGGTGGTGATTCGGAGAAACGATACCGATTCACATGTCATTGGCAGTTCTATTATATTATACCCGCATCAGTATTATGTTTGTTCCAGAAACGAAAACGCAGTATCAGCTGAGAAATACATATACGGAACAGCTATTACATTAAACAACACCGGAGCAAGTTTATCTTTAAATAATTATGGGACAAATGGCACAGATGGAAACCAGATTTGTCTTGTTAATTATGGAGCAGATGGATTTCCTTCAGGAACAGGTGCTTCCATTATTCTGTCTCCTGATTTATTCTCCAATTCCTTGATTGGTTTGGGAAGTTCGTGGTGCAGATCATCAAGCAATTATAACACCGGAGATAAAGGAACACCTGGCAGCGCAAATGATATCTGCCCAAACCCTTAAATCACAGCCCTCTAACGCCCAAAGCTTATTCTAAATACAAACCCGTTATAGGTTATCTCACTTGAAGCGTTGAGGGCTTTTTCTACAAAAAGATTGAAAAAAGAAAATACGATACTGAATGACCAGCGATGTAGGATTTCGCTAAATTTGTGATTCAGTTTTATTAGGAAGTTTCCAATTCAATCAAATGCAGAAAAATTTCAAAACTGGCTTTATAGGTGACATTTTATTAGTTACTTCCTCTTATGTGATTTGTGTTTGGCTAAAGCCCGGGTTAAGCGGTAATTACTACAATAATTATCTCCTGTCGTTTCTTTTCTTTTTATTTATTTGGATCGTCGTCTCTTTTGCTATGGAGAAATATAGCTTTTCCTTGATTTCAAGTTGGAATCAGGTATTGAGAAAGATCCTGATCAATAATCTTCTGATATTTCTGATTGTAACGAGCATGATGTATCTGTTCCAAAGCTTTAATTATTCGAGATTTATAGTTTTGGGAACCATTGGAGTAGCTACACTTGCCGAACTCTTTATTGCTTCGGTATATTACTTTATTGCTAACACAAAAATCAAGTATGAACTGGATCCTATTGAATCAACCGGAGAAAAAAAGGTTGTCCAAAAAGAAGCATTTACCCCTAACAGTATTCAAAGTTATGATTTTCAACTCAGAGAAGAATATTTGATTCATGAAATAGGACCAGATGCTTATAATTTCATAAAGAACTACATTGCGATCGATTCACCCAATACCTTAATACTTGATACTACCACTCCATTTAACATTAATGCCCATTTGCAGAATCAGTTTGAACGCATCGTGAACATCAGGAGGGTGAATGATTTCCGTTATATCAATAAATATTTCGAGGCAGTGAATGCCAAGTTACCGGTTGGAGGAATCTATGTTGACTATCTGGAAACCAAAAATTTAAGAAAGAAGAGAATTCTTGGAAAATACCCCATAGGCTTAAATTATTTGTACTATGCACTAGACTTCCTAATAAAACGGGTATTTCCAAAATTCACACTTACTAAGAGCATCTATTTTGTTTTAACCCGCGGAGAAAATCGGGTTTTATCGAAAGCTGAGGCACTTGGACGCCTGTATTCATGTGGGTTCGAAATTCTGAATGAAAAGGTAATCAATAAAAGTTTTTATTTCATTGCTATAAAGGTTAAGGAGCCTCTTTTCCCCAAGAATCCGAGTTACGGACCTTTAATAGCATTGGAACGAATCGGCAAGGGTGGGAAAATTATTAAAGTTTATAAAATGAGAACCATGCACCCCTTTGCAGAGTATTTGCAGGATTATATTTATGAGCGTGGAGGATTACAGGAAGGAGGAAAATTCAAGGATGATTTCAGAGTCACCACTCTGGGAAAGGTTATGCGGACTTTCTGGCTGGATGAATTGCCCATGCTCATTAATCTTCTTAAAGGTGATTTAAAAATTGTCGGTGTGCGACCTTTAAGCAGACAATATTTCAGACTTTATTCCATGGAATTACAGCGCTTGCGAATACTGGCAAAACCTGGACTGATTCCGCCATTTTATGTGGATTACCCTAAGACATTGGATGAAATTATTGCTTCAGAACTTCGTTACCTCAGAGCTTTCCAAAAACGTCCTTTCAAAACCGACTGGAAATATTTCTGGAGAGCTGTCTTTAATATCGTTTTCCGCAGATATAGAAGCAGGTAGGATAGGGACTAGGGACAAGGGGCAGTTGAAAAAGCAGCAGTATGCCTCTTCCATAATCTATAATTCATCATTCATAATTGAATTACTCCCTATCTGATATAATTCAGAACAAGAATCAGTGTAGAAACCGAACCGAAGAATAGCGAAATGGTCGGCATATTGAGCCTGAAAGCCTTATTCTTTATAGGCTCTACGTATACGATATCATTGGGCAGCAAAAAGAAACCTTCAGATGACAAAATATTTTTATCAGTAAGGTCAAGCCGGAAAGATTTTGTACCCGAATTGGTAGGTCGTAATACCAGCACCGCTCTGCGATTGCCATAATCAGTAATATCACCGGCGATACTAATTGCTTCGAGTACAGACAATTGGTTGTTAAAATTATTGTAAGTGCCGGGCCGGCCTACTTCTCCGATAACGGAGATTTTAAATGAAATGAGCTTTACAATAACAGTCGCGTCTTTAAGATATTTGTCTGCTCTTTCCCTGATAGCTTTGATGGCTTCATCCATAGTTTTGCCCGCCACAGTTATTTTTCCTAAAACCGGAATTTCCACATTCCCAGAGTCGCTAACAGCATATCCATTGATAAAAAGACTTGTCTCATTCTGAAACAAATTTTGCTGATAACTTCCGATTGTTTGGTTAATCAGACTGCTCATATCCTCATTCAACGAGTATATTTTTATATACATAATATCTCTCGTTTGAATCCGATATTCAGGACGGGCTTTGGAAAACGCATTGACAGCAGTAGCTGAATCCAGATTATTCAAGTAAACCAACTGCCTGTGTGAGGTACAGGAAGCTCCAAGAATAAAAAGAATGGATGCAAAAATCAGCCATTTGCCTGGTTGGATTCGGAGGATGCGCATGGTTAGCCGATATATTCTTTATAAACTCTTGCAATACCTTCTTCAAGTGAGATGGTTTCTTTCCATCCCAGCTCATGTAATTTTTTAACACTCAAAAGCTTTTGGAAAGTTCCATCCGGTTTTGAAGTATCCCACTCCACAAAACCATCAAAACCAACGATTTCTTTTACCTTCATGGCAAGTTCTTTGATTGTTAAATCCTTCCCTGTACCGATGTTAATGTGCGTATTCCTGATTTCAACTTTGCTGTCACGTGATGTGATTTTATCAGAGAATTTATCTTTTACAAGATCTTTAAAGTCTACGCTTTCCATGATATACACACATGCATCTGCCATATCATCGGAATGGAGAAATTCTCTGCGTGGAGCGCCACTTCCCCATAATTTTACAGTTACAGGTGTTTCTGAAGAATTATGTCTGAAAATGCCATATTTTTCCAGTTTTTCTCCTATCTCAATTTGAGTTGCTGTTCCATCAATACCTTCAATGGGTCGTTTTTGAAAATCCTTTCGTATGGCATCCCAGTTATTTTCAATTAAGCACTTGGCAAGGTGCATTTTTCGGATGATGGCAGGCAAAACATGAGACTTTTCAAGGTCATAATTATCATTAACACCAAATAAGTTTGTTGGCATTACAGATATGTAATTCGTGCCATACTGGATATTATAGCTTTCACACATCTTAATGCCTGCAATTTTGGCAATCGCATAAGGCTCGTTGGTGTACTCAAGAACATCGGTAAGCAGATACTTTTCTTTTAAAGGCTGAGGGGCATCTTTAGGGTAAATACATGAACTGCCAAGGAAAAGAAGTTTTTTAACACCATGAATATAGCAGGCGTGAATTACATTGCTTTGAATCATCAGGTTCTCATAAATGAACTGACCCCTGTAAATATTATTGGCAACAATTCCTCCTACTTTGGCTGCAGCAAGAAATACATATTCAGGTTTTTCTTTTTCGAAAAAAGCATGAACAGAGTTCTGGTCCATTAAATCAAGATCAGGATACAAACGGGTGACAATGTTATGAAAGCCTTTTTTCATCAGGTTACGCATTAACGCGCTTCCAACCAAACCGGTATGCCCTGCCAGGTATATTTTACTATCTTTCTTCATAGGACCTAATTTTCAATTATTCAAAATAGTTCAGCGTTTGATATCCGCCATTTTTAAGATATAGCTCTTTCTGCATGAGTTTTATGTCGCTAAGCATCATATCTTTCACAAGAGCTTTCAGGTCATATTCCGGTTCCCATTTTAGTTTTGACTTGGCTTTGGAAGGATCACCAATTAGCAGTTCAACTTCTGTGGGACGGAAATATCTGGGATCAATGGCTAAAATTTCTTTCCCTGCCGGCAACTGATACAGCTTATCAGCACATGATTTTATATAACCTTTTTCATCAATACCGGCACCTCTGAATTCAATTTCAATACCGATTTCAGCAAATGCCATTTTCACGAACTCTCTGATTTCTGTTGTGATGCCGGTAGCAATCACATAATCTTCAGGGTGATCCTGTTGCAAAATCAAATACATAGCCCTGATATAATCTTTAGCATGTCCCCAGTCGCGTTTGGAGGAAAGATTTCCCAGGAAAAGTTTATCCTGCAAACCCAGAGCAATTCTTGCAACAGCTCTTGTAATTTTTCGGGTAACAAATGTTTCACCACGGATTGGAGATTCATGATTGAATAAGATTCCGTTGCAAGCAAACATATTGTATGCCTCGCGGTAGTTTACAGTGATCCAGTATCCATATAATTTGGCTACAGCATATGGGCTTCTGGGGTAGAAAGGGGTCTTTTCTGATTGCGGAATTTCCTGAACCAGTCCATAAAGCTCACTTGTTGAAGCCTGATAGAATCTTGTTTTATTTACAAGTCCAAGGATACGGATGGCTTCGAGAATTCTCAGGGTCCCTATACCATCAGCATTTGCGGTATATTCCGGGGTGTCAAAACTTACTTTAACATGTGACATGGCAGCCAGGTTGTAAATTTCATCCGGCTGTGTTTCCTGAATAATGCGGATCAGGTTGGTAGAATCGGTTAAATCGCTATAGTGAAGTACAAAGTTTCGATTTTCTACATGAGGATCAAGATAGAGGTGATCAATTCTATCTGTATTGAACAGAGAACTTCTTCTCTTTGTGCCATGCACAATATAACCTTTTTTCAGAAGAAACTCAGCAAGATATGCACCATCCTGGCCGGTAATACCTGTAATTAAAGCAACTTTTTGAGGATTCATGTTGTTTGGTTAAAATATTTCTAGGACAAAGCTTTTTTGCAAAGATGATGATAATCTCCTTTTAAGCCAACAGGGATGCTATTTCTGATCTGATAGACTATTTGTATGGAAGACTGAGCTTCTTTTAAGCCAAAACCATTGCCTTTAAGAATTTCTTCATAACTTTTAGTATGAAGATCTGCAAAACCTTCACTGAATTCAATTTCATTTTTATCCATAACGATTGACCGGTAAGTTCTTTTGCCGCTTGCTTTGGCTTCTTCCGGAAGATCGTTGCTATCCAGACTTAAATACCACCGAACATGGGCTTTTTCCAGTTCAAGATATCCTGCTGCCTTATCTGGTTTAAGGACATGGATAATATTTTCCTTTACATTACCAAATATCCAGGTAAGCATATCAAAAAAGTGAATACCAATGTTTGTTGCAATGCCTCCGGATTTTTGAACATCCCCTTTCCAGGAATTAAAATACCAATTGCCTCTGCTGGTGATATACGTAAGTTCAATATCGTGAATAGGGCCTTCCGGAAGATTATCGATTTTGTTCTTCAGGTCGATCAATACCTGATGCAATCGCAGTTGAAGGATGGTATATATCTTTTTGTTATATTCTTTTTCAATTTCTGACAGGGCATCAATATTCCACGGATTCAATACAAGTGGTTTTTCACAGATTGCACTTGCTCCTGAACGCAATGCAAATCGAATATGTGAATCATGAAGATAATTTGGAGAACAGATGCTAACATAGTCAAGCTGAACGCCTGAACGACGCAGTTTATCAACATGTCTGTCGAATCGCTCAAATTCAACGAAAAAATGACTATCCGGAAAATAGCTGTCAATAATTCCAACGCTGTCATTAGGATCTAGAGTAGCCAATAATTGATTTCCTGTTTCCTTTATCGCTCTTAAATGTCTGACTGCTATGTAGCCGCCTACGCCAATAATTGCAAACTTTTTTTGATCCATTTTATAAAAATTATTATAGGCTCATATAGGTAAGTTTTTTAATCTTTTTCCTGTATATGCCTTTTACATCCATGACAATTCCTTTTGGATCGGAATGTGAAAGAAAAAAATCTTCAGTAAGATTTGAATACTCTTTATGAGCAACAGCCACAATAATAGCGGCATAATCTTTACCTGGCTTTTCAGTAAGAGCAAATCCGTACTCTTTAAAAAGTTCCTGTGAATCAGCATAAGGATCGGTAATTTCTACCAAGACACCGTATGATTTCAACTCATTCACAACATCTGCAACTTTGGAATTTCGGATATCGCTTACATTTTCCTTAAAAGTCGTTCCCAATATCAGTACTTTGGAATTGAGAACATTTTTTCCTGCTCTGATGATTTTTTTAACAACCTCAGTAGCAATATATTTTCCCATTCCGTCATTAACTGCTCTGCCGGAATTAATGACCTGAGCAGCATGTCCAAGTTCAGCTGCTTTAAAAGTAAGGTAATAAGGGTCAACGCCAATACAATGACCGCCGACAAGCCCGGGAAAAAACTTAAGAAAGTTCCACTTTGTTCCAGCAGCTTCCAGAACTTCATATGTATTGATTTCCATTTTATTAAAAATCATTGAAAGCTCATTCATCAAGGCAATGTTCACATCCCTCTGTGTGTTTTCAATAATTTTAGCAGCCTCAGCAACTTTAATAGAAGATGCTTTAAAAATACCAGCCAGAACAACCAGCTCATATACTTTTGCAATTTCATCAAGAGCCTCGGCATCTGAGCCGGAAACAATTTTTGTAATTGTAGATATGGTATGTTCCTTATCGCCCGGGTTTATACGTTCCGGGGAATAACCCAATTTGAAATCCTTACCACATTTGAGACCTGAAAGTTCTTCAAGAATCATCCGGCATTCTTCGTCAGTTGTACCAGGATAAACCGTTGATTCAAACACAACATAATCTCCTTTTTTGAGAACTTTACCAACGCTTCTTGTAGCTGAAAGAAGCGGATTCAGATCAGGCAAATTGTGTTTATCAATGGGCGTGGGTACTGCCACAATATGGAAACTGGCTTGCTTTAAATCATCAAGGCTATTGGTAAATATAATATCTGTATTGGCAAAGGCTTCGGGACCAAGCTCATCGCTAGGATCAATGCCATTTTTCATCATTTTAACACGTTCGGCATTAATGTCAAAACCGATTACTGAAATTTTTCTGGCAAATGCCAAGGCTATTGGAAGGCCAACATAACCCAAACCAACAAGTGACAATTTAACTTCTTTTTGAAGAAGTTTATCATATATACCCATGCGTATTGCTTTAATCTTTAATGAGCAATAAAATGAACTATAAAGAAAATTCTTTTTTGATTTTATCTACATAGTCAAGTTTTTCCCAGGTGAAAAATTCCACATCCTGAGAAATTGATGAGCCGTTTTTAAGTAAAGTTACTTTTTGTGTAAAAGGTTCCCGACCCATATGACCATAAGCAGCTGTAGGCAGGAAAATAGGATTCTTTAATCCCAGGCGTTTAATAATCATAGCAGGCCTAAGGTCAAAGATGTTGGATATTTTGCGGGCGATTTCGCCGTCATTCATCTTAACTTTTGAAGTACCGAAAGTATTTACATACAAGCCAACTGGTTTTGCAACACCAATGGCATAAGCAACCTGTACAAGAACTTCTTCTGCTATTCCGGCAGCAACCATATTTTTAGCAATATGACGCATTGCATATGCAGCTGATCGGTCTACTTTTGAGCTGTCTTTTCCTGAGAAAGCTCCACCACCATGAGCACCTTTGCCTCCATAGGTATCTACAATAATTTTACGTCCGGTTAAACCAGTATCACCATGTGGTCCTCCAATAACAAATTTACCGGTAGGATTTACATAAAGGAGGTATTTATCGTCAAAAAGTGCTTTCACGCGGGCAGGCAACGTAGCAAGTACCCTTGGAATCAAAATATTGCGAACATCAGTTTCAATGGCTTTGAGCATAGCCTGATCTTCAGCGAAATTGTCATGTTGAGTGGAAACAACAATGGTATGTATTCTTAACGGACGACCATCTTCTCCGTATTCTATGGTTACCTGTGATTTTGCATCGGGACGCAGATATTTCATTTGTTTGCCTTCACGGCGGATATCTGCAAGTTCTTTTAACAATATATGAGATAATTCCAGTGACAAAGGCATATAGTTATCTGTTTCTTTACAGGCATATCCAAACATCATACCCTGGTCGCCAGCGCCCTGGTCTTCTTCATTTCCTCTTTCAACACCACGATTAATGTCCTGAGATTGTTCATGAATGGAGGAAATTACCCCACAAGAATCAGCTTCAAACATATAATCAGAATGAATATAACCAATTTTTTTGATCACTTCACGAGCGATCTGTTGCACATCAACATAAGCATTCGTTTTTACTTCCCCACTTAAAACTACTAAACCAGTAGTAACAAGAGTTTCACATGCAACCTTGGATTCAGGGTCTCGCCTGAGGAATTCATCTAACAGTGCATCAGATATTTGATCTGCTACTTTATCGGGATGTCCTTCTGAAACGGACTCTGAAGTAAATAGATAAGCCATAAATATTTGAATGTTTTTAATAAAATAAAGGCAAAGATAAAAAAGAGAATTAAACCAAGTAAATACTATTCATATAAGTTGATAAAGATAACCTTTTAAGAGGTGAGGTCGCGAAATACTTCCTCTAATTTTTTATCCTTTCTGTGTAATGACAAAATGATCAGATCTTTTTCAACAGCCTGTTTAAACAGTCTTGCTCTGATATCTTCATCAACCTGCGTTTCCATAGCCCAGGTTTTTTCATTAATCTTCCGCAGCTGCTTAATTTCAGTTATGGGGTCAAAAAAAAGCGTGTCTGGTTCACGATCGAATTCTACAATGATTGTTTGTAAACCTCCAGAGGCATAGTTACCAAGGTTGCCTGTAAGATCACTGGCAACCAATTGTCCTTTATTGAGAATGATCACCCGGCTGCAAATAGCTTCCACTTCCTGCATAATATGGGTTGAAAGGATTACAGTTTTTTGTTTGCCCAATGTTGAAATCAGCGTACGGATTTCTGCAATTTGATTGGGGTCCAAACCTGTTGTCGGTTCATCGAGTATCAGAATATCGGGATTGTGTATAATTGCCTGGGCAAGGCCTACTCTTTGGCGATAGCCTTTAGATAAAAATGATATTTTCTTTTGCATTTCCGGTTTTAAACCCGTGGCTTCAATCACCTCCATAACCCTGTCCGGTGTATTTTTCCCCATTTGATATAATCCTGCTACATAGGTTAAATACTCTCTCACATATAAATCGGTATACAGCGGATTATTTTCAGGCAGATAACCAATAAATTTCTTGATTTCCTGAGAATGACTGATTACAGATAATCCGTTAATTCTTGCATCGCCAGATGCAGGTAAGAGCAAGGAACAAATAATTTTCATCAATGTGGATTTTCCGGCGCCGTTTGGGCCAATCAATCCCACTATTTCTCCGGATCCAACAGAAAAGCTTATGTCATTAAGTGCAGCCTGATTGCCATAATACTTAAACAGATGTTCTACTTCTATAGACATACATCGAAAAGTTAATCACCAAATATAACTCATAAGTTTTAGCTTTATGATATTACAAGCAAGTTTTGCCCATAGAATCGCAAAACTTGCAACTAAATAACCAATAACATGGGTAAAATGCTATTTTTGCAGGTCATTATAATTGAATTACACTTCCATGAGAATTAAAGAATTATTGCAGTCACGTGAATACAACACAACCCAACTGGTGAAAGGCTGGGTAAGAACCAAAAGAGGAAATAAAAATATAGCTTTCGTTGCTTTAAACGATGGTTCTATCATCCATAATATACAAATCGTATTTGATTTGAGCAAGTTTGATGAAGAACTGATGAAGAAAGTTACAACTGGTTCATGTATTGCTGTTACCGGGAAATTGGTTGAATCCACTGGTAAAGAGCAAAACGTGGAAATCCATGCCGCAGAACTGGAGCTATATGGAAGTGCTGATCCGGATACATACCCGTTACAAAAGAAAGGTCACACCCTTGAGTTTCTTCGGGAAATTGCACACCTGCGGCCAAGAACAAACACTTTTGGTGCCGTGTTAAGGATCAGGCATGCAATGTCTTTTGCCATCCATAAATATTTCAACGATCATGGCTTTTTTTATCTGCATACACCAATAATTACAGGCTCAGACGCTGAAGGTGCCGGAGAGATGTTCAGGGTAAGTGTTCTTGATCCGAAAAATCCACCTCTTAAAGAAGATGGCACTGTTGATTTCAGCCAGGATTTTTTCGGGAAGGAAACCAATCTAACCGTATCCGGGCAATTGGAAGGAGAATTGGGAGCTATGGCCCTTTCTAATATTTATACTTTTGGTCCCACTTTCAGAGCTGAAAACTCCAATACTCCCAGACATTTGGCCGAATTCTGGATGATTGAACCTGAGATGGCTTTCTATGAGATTGATGACAATATGAATCTCGCAGAGGACTTTTTAAAATATCTGATCCGGTATGCCCTGGAAAATTGCAGTGACGATCTGAAGTTTTTATCAGAAATGTATGATAAGGAATTAATTGATCGACTGCAGTTTGTAGTGAATAATAGTTTTGAAAGGATTACCTACACCGATGCCATTGATATTCTGATGGCTTCAAAAGTTACCTTTGAGTTTCCTGTATCATGGGGTGTGGATCTTCAAACTGAACATGAACGCTTTCTGGTTGAAAAGCATTTTAAAAAGCCGGTTATCGTCACCAATTATCCGATGGCCATAAAGGCATTTTATATGAAACAGAATGATGATGGCAGAACAGTTCGGGGTATGGATGTTTTATTTCCTAAGATCGGTGAAATTATCGGAGGCTCACAACGTGAAGAAAGTCTTGAAAAACTGACAAAGCGAATCCAGGAGCTGAAGATTCCCGATAAAGATATGTGGTGGTATTTGGAAACCAGGAAGTTTGGAACAGCTCCTCACAGTGGTTTTGGCTTAGGATTTGAAAGGCTTCTGCTTTTCGTTACTGGAATGGGGAACATCAGGGATGTTATTCCTTTTCCCAGATTTCCAAAGAGCGCTGATTTTTAAACAGAAAAATTTGGACTGATATATGCTCAAACAACGGCTGCAACAAAAATTATTACAAAAATTATCTCCACAGCAGATACAAATGATTAAGCTGCTGGAGATACCTACTATGCAGCTTGAGCAACGAATAAAGGCTGAGATAGAAGAAAATCCTGCTCTTGAAGAGGGCGCTATTGAAGAAAGCGCTCAAAATGAAGAGTATGAAGAAGATATTGATCCAAAAGATAAAGATAAGGAAGAATTTACGCTGGAAGATTATATGGATGAGGATGAATATCCTTCCTATAAACTGAATGCCCAGAATCACTCCAAAGATGATAAACATGAAGAAATTCCGTTTTCTGTAGGTCTTTCCTTTCATGATTATCTTGAAGACCAGCTAGGACTCAGATCTCTTGACGAAAAGCAACGGCTTCTTGCCCTGTATATCCTTGGAAATATTGATGATGATGGTTATCTGCGCCGGAGACTGGACAATATCGTGGATGATGTAGCTTTTGCGCTCAATATTAAAACCGACGAACCTGAATTGATAGAGATTTTAAGAATTATTCAGGAATTGGATCCCCCCGGCATTGGAGCAAGAAGTCTTCAGGAATGCCTGATATTACAAATTGAAGCAAAAGATCTGGATAGCCCTTCTGTGAAAATGGCTCATAAAATTCTGAAGGACTTTTTTCCTGAATTCACACGAAAGCATTATGATAAAATTCTTGCACGTCTAAATATTAAGGATGATGAACTAAAGGATGCGCTGGAGGAGATTCTTAAATTAAACCCTAAGCCGGGGAGTTCATATACAGATCCCCAAAATAAGGGGTATGGCCATATTATACCTGATTTTATTCTGGAAAATAACGAAGGAGACCTTGAGCTGAGTTTAAACGCACGAAATGTCCCGGAATTAAAAGTGAGCAAGACGTATAACGAGATGCTTCAAAGTTATCAGCATAACAGATCCCAGAATTCTAAGAGTCAGAAAGAAGCTTTAAGTTTTGTTAAGCAAAAACTTGATTCAGCCAGATGGTTTATTGATGCAATAAAACAACGCCAAAACACCCTTCTGATAACTATGAACGCCATCATCAGTTATCAGCAGGAATATTTTCAGAGCGGTGATGAAACCAAGCTAAGGCCTATGATACTTAAAGATATTGCCGACATCACCGGTCTCGATGTTTCCACCATATCCCGTGTTGCAAACAGCAAATACATCCAAACCAATTTTGGCATTATTCCTCTTAAGTACTTTTTTTCTGAGGGGATGCAGACAGAATCCGGAGAAGAAGTATCCACCAGGGAAATCAAGAAAATTTTACAGGATTGCCTGGATTCTGAAGATAAACGTCACCCGGTTACTGATGACCGTTTGGCTGACATTCTAAAAGAAAAGGGTTATCATATTGCCCGCAGAACTGTTGCGAAATACAGGGAACAGTTGAACATACCCGTTGCAAGAATGCGAAAGGAGCTTTGATGAATTACTTAAAAAATATAGAAAGACGCTTTGCAGGAATATTCTCCTATGTGACACACCCTTTACTTATTCCCCTTCTGGGGCTTTTGGTAATCAGTAATTCGGGGACTTATGCCGCAGATCTTGATCAAAGGTTTAATTACTATATCTATTTATCCGTATTTATTTTCACATTGTTATTACCCGTTGGACTGATTCCCCTCTTTTATTTTTTTGGGCTGTCCAAAAATATCCAGTTTTCAGACAGAAGGGAGCGGATAATCCCTATGTATATTACCCTCGTCTTTTATGTTGCGGTATTTTTCCTTGTAAAAAAGTTGCCGGTCAGTATATTGTATGAAAGATTACTTCTGGCAGGTTGTTTATCAATGGCAATCCTTTTGATCGTATCCTATTTTTGGAAAATCAGTGCTCATATGATTGGCTGGGGTGGACTGACAAGCCTTATTCTGTATATTTCCCTTCGCTTTGATACCAATTTGGTGGTTTTCTTTATCATTTCCATGCTTGTATCCGGATTTGTAGGTTTTTCAAGGCTAAGACTTGAAACTCATACGCCTGCGCAGATATATTTGGGCTTTATGACGGGGTTTCTCGTTATGATTATTGCATTTTTATTTTAGAGTGATTTCGGGCAGTTCCTTCTGCATCGACAGAATTTGATTCAGCCATTCGGTTTTGTCATCTTCAGGAATAACGGATAATTGATTCAATTCGAGTTGATTTTGATCTGTTAATCTGAATAGGGATCGTTGCCCCAGATATTTTCCAAGATATTGTTGTTCGGTCTGTCCAGGTGTTGGTATGATATAGGCCGTCCGCTTTAATGCAATCAGATCCATAATTCCGGAATAGCCAGCCCGGCAAACTACAATTTTTGCGTGGATCAGCGCATCCCTGAATGCAGGAATTTCAAGGTGTTTTACAATGGTTACATTTGAATGGATATTCTGAATAGGAATGCTCAGAAAACCGGAAATAATCAGCGTTTTCTTTGTACTCGCCAGGCTTTGTTTCAGAATAAGGTTGGCCAGAATTTCCGAATGTGGAGGAGGTCCGCTAATGACAACAACTACATCATAAAGCTGTTTTTTGTCAGGTTCATTTTCCGGAACTTTAAAGCGGGATAAAATCCCGATAAATTTCGCATTTGAAGGTAACCGGAATCTGTGAGAAAGGCGACCAGTAAGGTTTATTTCAGGATGGCTGAAGTCCGGGATCCAGCATTCATTGAATTTTCCAATAATCCATTTGAAGATCAGATATATGGGGTATTCTGCCCATCGGAAGAAGGCGGGGAGTATCGGGGAAATCTGATGTGTAATAAAGATGCAATAGGCTTTTTTATTAAATAATCCATATCTGTTATCAGAAATGACCACATCAATTTTGAATTCAGAAATAAGCCGGTTTAGGGCCCGATGTTCCTTAACGGAGGTGAGAATCAATGAGGGCAGTTGCCTGATCACCGAAAATCCGAGTAAAAAGCTCTTTCTTGAATAAGAGATTTCAAAGGAAGGAAGCGTATAAAAAGGAAAGTCAGGGTATGTAGTTTTCAAAAGAGCCCCGGAGTTTCCTGACCCGCCCAGGATCATTTCATATCCCTTTTTATGATAATGATCTATAACCGGTATGAGCCGGGAAGCATGACCCATTCCCCAATTCAGCGGGCACACAATCATTCGAGGAACGGAGTTTTTCATGGAGATTTAAGGAGTGACCTGGACATTCAGTCCGATTTCACGGACCCTGTCTGCGATCTGATCGATTTCTTCCGCTTCGACTTTTTCAAGGCCTTTAACTGCAGTATCCCTTGCCAGTGAATAAATCATTACACTTTGAGGTTGCAGGGATTTCAGAACAGTAAGCCAGGCATCCAATTCATGTTCGGTGGTATTATCAACGGTTTTACCCTGAAAGTGACCTCTTAAAAATAAAGTTTGAATGATGAGTTTGTCCTTGAATCGCTTCAGGGCCTCAATGGTCCGGTGAAGGCTATAGCTTTCCCCGGGGCAATTAATTAAGCGAAGGGTATCTTCAATGGCAGAATCAAGTTTAAGGATGCTTAAATCTGCTTTTAGCAGGGACTGGAACGTATGATCACTTTGGATTGTAGTAGCGTTTGATAAAACTGCGATTTTTGCTGATGGGAATAAACGGTTGCGACTTTCGATGGTTTGATCCATAATTTCAGAAAACCGGGGATGCAGTGTTGGCTCTCCATTTCCTGCGAATGTTATCGCATCCAGATATCCTTTTTTCTGATGGAGTTCCTGAAGTTTATCGTCCAGCAATTTTTTTACAGTTGCCACATCAGGCATTGAATCTGATTTTAATTCATGAGGAGTCAATCCGCATTCACAATATATACAATTGAAATTGCAGTATTTACGACCTACAGGAAGCAGATTAATTCCCAGCGATTCACCGAGCCGCCGGCTCCAAACAGGTCCGAATATTACCTGATCAAAAAGAAATGTGGCCATGTGACAAAGATACCAATTTATGAATTATACAGATCGTTTACGGCTGTCTTCAAAGTGGTTTTATTCGTTATCTTTATCGTTGTTAAAATCAGGTTATGAATTATATAGATATGTTTTTTCTGGTACTCCTTATATGGGCTGTTTATCGCGGCTACAGCAGGGGTTTCATGATGCAGCTGACAGCCGTTGCTGCACTGCTGGCGGGCATTTTTCTGGCTGTTAAATTATCAGGATGGGTTTCTGATTTGCTGGAAAACTATTTGAACATTCACCCCGATTCAATTTATCTGGTTTCTTTATCACTTACATTTATATTGGTATTTATGGGGGTTCATATGTTAGGGGATATCATTGAAAATCGTGTAGAAACAGGTTCTCTGTCTTTTCTAAACCGGATACTGGGGATTATTTTTAGTGTATTTAAGGTAGTACTGATCTGCGGAGTAATTTTAGCCTATGTCAATCGTTTTGATTTGCGTGTTCGCATATTACCTGAAAAATCCAGGGAGCAGTCGCTATTTTATGAACCGCTGACAAAAATGGCCACAACCATATTCCCGGGGTTGAAAGCGGAGGATCCCGACGATTCAAAGCAAAAGCTGGCAGTTTTGCCGGAATGAATTAATGATTGCTAAATATTATATTTGCGAAAAAATTTTCTATGACATTTACTGAAGAACTTAGGTGGCGGGGCATGATTCACGATATGATGCCCGGAACCGAAGAACAACTTAACAAGGAAATGACAGCTGGCTATATCGGATTTGATCCCACAGCTGATTCTTTACATATTGGAAACTTGCTGCCTATCATGCTGCTGGTGCATTTTCAGAGATGTGGACATAAACCCATTGCATTGGTTGGAGGAGCTACAGGAATGATTGGTGATCCCTCCTTTAAGGCAGAAGAAAGAAAATTTCTCGACGAAGAAACGTTAAGATTTAATTTAAGTTGCCAGAAAAAGCAGTTGGAGAAATTTCTGGATTTCAATTGTGGGGCAAATTCTGCTGAGATTGTTAATAATTACGACTGGTTTAAAGACTTCAGCTTCCTGGGTTTTTTACGTGAAGTGGGAAAGCATATCACTGTAAATTATATGATGTCGAAGGATTCAGTGAAAAAGCGTCTTGAGACAGGGATTTCTTTTACTGAATTCACCTACCAGTTGATACAGGGATATGATTTTTACCACCTTTATCTTGATAAAAAATGCCGGTTACAAATGGGAGGCTCAGATCAATGGGGAAACATTGTGGCCGGAACAGAACTTATAAGAAGAAAAGAAGGTGGAGAAGCATATGCTTTGACCTGTCCTCTTGTTACCAAAGCAGATGGCGGGAAATTTGGTAAATCTGAAAAAGGGAACATTTGGCTCGATTCTGAGAAGACATCAGTATATGCATTTTACCAATTCTGGCTAAACACTTCTGATGAAGATGCCGGAAAATATATTAAGTTGTTTACATTGCTGGGTCAACAAGAAATAGACAGCCTTATTGAGGAGCATCAAAAGGCGCCTCACATGAGACTTTTACAAAAGAAATTGGCCGAGGAAGTAACCATCATGGTTCATTCGAAAGAGGGATTGGAAACGGCCATTGAAGCATCTGAAATACTATTTGGAAAAGGAACTGCTGAAACCTTAAAGAAGCTGGACGAGGCTACATTTTTAAGTGTTTTTGATGGAGTGCCTCTGTTTGAAGTGGAAAGAAGCATGCTACAAAATGGATTGCCAATCGTGGATTTAGTTGGTGAAGTCACAAGTATTTTTCCTTCAAAAGGTGAGGCTCGCCGGATGATCAAGGGAGGTGGCCTTCTGGTTAATAAAGATAAAATTGAAGATGAATCCGCAATGATTACTGCTGATTATCTGATTAATAATCGCTATATTCTTGTGCAAAAGGGGAAGAAGAACTATTTTCTGATAACCTGCAAATAAATAAATTATGTCACAAAAGTCAGAAGGTCTGTTTAATGCGTTTGATCTTGTTCAATTCGCCTGGTCAAAAAGAAAGTTCCTGATTCTGCTTTCAACAGCTGGTTTTATAGCTTCTATAATCGTGTCGCTTATGATTACCCCACGATTTCGCTCATCAGTTGTTTTATTTCCCGCGGCTTCAGTTTCTTTTAAGAATCTTGTTGAAACATCATCTATTTCTACAGACAGCCGTGATGTACTCTCATTCGGAGCAGATGAGGAGGCAGAAAGGATGCTTCAGATCTTGCATTCGAACCAGATTAAGGATCACATTATGCGGAAGTTTGATCTTATGAAGCATTATGGCATCAGTATGTCAGAGCCCTTTCCATATACCAAGCTTGAAAACCGCTATAAAAGCAACATTAAATTCAGGCGGACTGAATTTATGTCAATAGAGATTCTGGTGCTTGACACAGATCCTCAAATGGCTGCAGATATTGCCAATGAAATCGCAGGATATATTGATTCTACGATACATGGAATGCAACGTCAACGGGCGGTTGAGGCTTTCAACCTGGTGGAAAAGGAATATCGCAGTTCCGAAATGCAGGTACAGCAAATCAGTGATTCTCTTCAGAAAATAAGACAATTGGGAGTTGTCGACTATAATTCCCAGGCATCGGCATTATATAATGCATATGCGAATGCTATTTCCAAAGGTGACCAGCAATCTGCTGAAAAGATTATGAACCGGATGAATACACTATCCAAATATGGGGGCGCCTATCTGGAATTATCCAAAAAGTTGGAATCTGAAATTGAACGTTTGGGTTTACTCAAATCAAAATATGTTTCTTCAAAAGTGAATATGGAGCAGACACTGCCTCAGATTTTCATTGTTGATAAAGCGCAGAAAGCTGAAAGAAAAGCTGTTCCAAAAAGATCCATCATTGTTATTGTCACTACGATTTCAACATTTGCATTGACACTCCTTGCGTTATTATTTATAGAGCAGTTTAAAAGAAACCGGTAACATGCAGATATTACTGGATTTAAAGAAAAACAGTCCGGTTGTCATCCTTGTTTTGCTGTATTTGGCTGCAAACATGATTTTTACATATCATGAGTTTTATTGGCTGAATACGCTTCCGATTATTGGAATCTTCATATACCTTACAATTGCCAGGATTGATATTGCATATTATTTAATAATCGCCTGTACGCCGCTTTCCATTCAGTTGTTGGAATTTATGCCCGGAAGTCCTTTAGACTTTGCAATACCCACAGAGCCCCTTTTGTTTGGCGTTTTGGTAATATTAATATACAGAAGTGTACAGGTTGGAGTATTTCATCGTCAGACGCTCAATCATCCCTTAAGTTATGCTGTTTTGGTTTACCTGTTTTGGGTATTTATCACCTCGGTAACAAGTTCCATACCTTTGGTATCCTTCAAATATTTGCTGGCAAGGATTTGGTTTATCGGAGTATTTTATTTTCTGGCGATCCTGATATTAAAAAATTCCCGCAGCATTCAGGTGTTTATTATATGCTATACCATTCCGATGCTGGGAATTGTAATTTATTCTTTAAGCCGCCATCTCTCTTATGGCTTATTTGATAAAAAGGCGGCCCATTTTGTCATGGAGCCTTTTTTCAGAGACCATACATCTTATGGTGCAGTGTTAGCCATACTGTTTTTTGCTACCGGAGGATTATTTCTTAACAAAAAGCGAAACATATTGTATTCCACCTTACTGGGAGGATCCTGGTTATTGCTGACAATTGGTCTTTTATTATCCTATACCCGTGCGGCCTGGATAAGTGTGGTAGTTGCTTTTTGCGTTCTGATTCTGATTCACTTTAAGGTAAAAATAAAGTTTCTGATTGTTCCGGTAATATTGATAGCGGTTTATTTAATTGGACAAAGAGCACAGATTGTTCAGAAAATGGAAAAAAACAGGCAGGTTTCCTCGACAGCATTTTCAGAACATATAAAATCCATCTCAAATATTACAACAGATGATTCGAATCTCGAACGATTGAACCGGTGGAATGCTGCTTTCAGGATGGCCGAACAAAAACCGTGTTTCGGATGGGGTCCGGGAACCTATATGTTTAGGTATGCACCCTATCAACGTTCATATGACAAAACCGCAATCAGTACGGATTTTGGCGATCTTGGAAATGCACACAGCGAATATATAGGCCCGTTAGTGGAAATGGGCGTTCCAGGATTGCTGTCATTTCTGCTTATATGTATTACAGGAATTATAACCGGGATGCGTGTTTATCGTCGATTGGAAGACAGAAAACTCAAAAGAACCATTCTTTTTTTATTTCTGGGTTTTGTTACCTATTTGATCCATGGAATGCTTAATAACTTTCTCGATACAGACAAAGCATCGGCGCTGTTCTGGGGGATCCTGGCAATATTTGTCTCAATGGATCTCTCCTTAAAAGAACTCAATGCCAAGCATTGATATATCATCAAAAATGGCAGCACTGCCTTCAAAAATTCCTTGTTTTTTTATTATTGCCTGGATATTATCATCAATGCTGTGATTGTTCATAATACAATCTTCAATTTCTTTAGTTCCAAAGGATACCTCCTTACCATCAATCAATTCAACAAGGCCATCTGTATAGCATAATATTTTTGTAGGTTCTTCAATAGTGACAGATCCCTTTCGGATTATAGGTATTTCGTCGACCATGCCAATTCCTACGCAGCCTTTGTTTAGCAGCAGGAGTTCTTTATTGACTTTCTGATACAACATAGGTTGATTATGTCCTGCGTTAATATATTGAAGTTCACGGGTTTTATAATTGAACTTGCCTACAAAAAGTGTTATGAATTTTTCACCGTTTGCAGAATGCAGGACTCGTTCATTTAGTTTTTCAACTAAGGCATCCAGCGAGATATCATAGGTAAACAGGGCTCTGAGATTAGCCTGGAAGTTCGACATAAGAAGTGCGGCAGACATTCCTTTACCCGAAACATCAGCAATGCAAAAACCAAATTCATTTCGATTCAGCGGAATATAGTCGTAATAATCTCCTCCTACATCAAAGTGAGGAAGATAAAACGAGGTCATATGAATCTTGTCGTTTTTTGGCAATATTGAAGCATTCGGAATCAGCATATTCTGCATCTTTGAAGCTAATTCAAGTTCTTTTTTCAGGGCTTCCTGGCGCAGACTTTCTTTGAAAAAACGCATATTCTCAATTGCCACCACAATAATATTGGTAAGCGTCTGAATGAAATTGAGATGCTTGATAATCGGACTAACACCTTCTCCTTCTTCAAGATCTCCAATGATCACAAATGCAATAGGTTTTCCTTTATTAATAACAGGAATTACGATATCAAAAGCATTCAAGGTTTTGTTTGGTGATGATGTAATAAATGAAATGTCCTGTATGGGAATTAAATCACTTTCAACATTAATTGCAGCGTAAGATTCTCCTACATCACCCGATCGAAGTAAACATTTCCATGTTTCCTGAAGCATAAAAACCAGGATCTTGCCTATATTAAGATCTTTGGTCAGGAGCTGCTTATAGATTTCAAGCAATTCCTCTCTGGTCAGATTTTCGTTGATTGCCTGTGTGATATTTAATAACGATTGCAGCTTGAACGTTGTCAGCTGCAAACGGTTTATCGAAGCTTTATCTTGTTTGGTCTCTTTCACAAATAATATTTAAGAATGTAACCCGATGTAAGATACAAAAAAATTTGTCCCGCTAATTTTTTTTAAACATAAGGGGGTATTTGATATTGGCAAATTCGTCAAGTTCCATCCTTAAAGAGCCAACAAGCAGGTCAAATCTCACTTTAATAGGAATCACATTTTTATCGTCTGACAGCCAGATTTGCATGTCATCTTCAGATTCGAACATCCTGCCGGGTTCAACAACAGGATCGAAACGGTGGCAACGGATCTTTCCAAATTTGGTCTTAATTTCTTCTTTGCCTTTATAGCGGATTTCAAACGGAAAAATTTCGTCATCAAAAAAAGTCACCGTGCGAATCACATCCCCTGGTTTTACTTTATTATAATTGATGCTTCTGATAAAATACAACAAAGAGACCATGTCAAGAATATCAGGAGAAACCTGAATAACGGTATCAAGCCGGACACTATACACTGAATTCTTTTGCCTGTTAAACAGAGCTTCTTCATGTTTTTTGTATGTGCCTTCTTTTACGTCTCTGATAAGTTTATATGGAAGACCACTATGCATATCAAAATAGCTTTCAAAGACATCCTTAACGCTGTATAATTTTTCGGTCACACCAATAGTTTTAGCCTGTGCAACTGAATGGTATACAGGAATATTATTTAGGGTTTCCTGCTTTACCACCAGGGAGGCAGTTCCTCCAACAATGGGGCCGAATTTTACAATGTAATTTAATTTTTCTCCAGATTTAAAAGGTTTTTCATTTAACAATTCCTGTGTGAACTGAGAGATCCCCGTAAGAGGTATTAAAACCATTACCATGATAAGATATGGAATTCTCATTTTTTAAATGTTATAGCAGTGTTTGTTTCTTATTACGAGAAATGCATGAAAGTGTTAAGTCTTCAAACCTTTTTTAGAAACAGTAGCGATAAAATCTTTTAAATAAAACGGTTCAAAATATGCGATATCTTCAAATTCAGATTTGATAAATTTCTCTTCTGCAATATTCCCCAAAGCAGTTGAAGTGGGATAAATATCCTGTAAAAAAACAGCATTGGGATGATCCAGATACGCCCGGCATTTATCTATGCCTGAGCCAAAGAAAAGCATGGTATAATTGGAAAGATAATGATCAAAAGAATTACGGTCAATGATCCGCGCTTGAACGGGTTCGATCGTTTTTCCGCTCTCGTCTTCAATACATGTAAAAACCTCCATTCTCCGGGCATCAATCATCGGGCATAAACATTTTGGGAAATCATTGTTACTGTATTCCCAGCCAGTCAATTTCGCCTGTCTGATCAATATATCCAATGTTCCTACAGCAATTAAAGGTTTTTGGCTTCCATAGCAAATGCCTTTTGCGGTTGAAATCCCAATTCGCAGGCCCGTGTATGATCCAGGTCCTTTGCCAACAGCAACAGCGTCAATATCAGAAATAAGCTTTTTTGCCTCATGCAATACTTCGTCAATAAAAACAGTTAATTCTGAAGCATGTGATTTATCCTGGTAACTTTCACGAATGGCCAGTAATTTACCATTGGATGTGAGAGCCACAGTGCATAAAGGTGTTGCTGTTTCAATGTTGAGAATAAGGGCCATTTCCAGATTTATTGCTGCTTGTTCATTGCTTCTTTGGTAATTTTGTTCAGTCCTGCTCCGTTTTTTAATTTTTTCGTAATCATATAATAAGGAGCAACTACAATTTCCGTACCTTCTTTAAGACCACTTTTAATTTCAATATAATCCTTGTCCTGGATGCCTGATTTAACCACAGTAGTCCGGGCTTTGCCTGCATCATAAACAAAAACCACTTCCTTTGGTTCGTCGGTTAACGGACCGGCAAGTACCGAGTCAGCTTTCAAAAGGGAGTCGGCTTTAAGGGTTATAGCCTGAACGGGAATTGAGATGATATTTTTCCTGGTTTCGGTTAGAATATCAACGGTTGCAGACATTCCGGGGCGAAACGGTTGTTGGGTTCCTTTATTCATCAGATCCTGATAGGATTCTTTAAGTAACAGGATTTTCACTACAAAATTGGTTACCTGGTCAGCTGTTAAACCCGTTGAAGTCGCGGAGTTGGCAATTTCAGATACGATGCCTTTGAATTTGCGATCGGGATATGCATCTACCTCAATCAGCGCAGAATCATTCAGGCTAACATGGACAATATCATTTTCATTTACCTCTGTTACAACTTCCATTCGGTTCAGGTCGGCAATCCGAAGCATTTCTGTACCACTCATCATTTCAGTGCCAACAACTCTTTCTCCTTTTTCAACGGTTAAAAGCGTAACCGTACCATCCATGGGAGCGCTGATACTTGTTTTCACAAGATTCTCACGGGCTTCCTTCAGGGTGGCTTCTGCACTGTGAACAGAAAATTCAGCAGATTTAACGCTTTGCTGAGCAGCATCTACTTCAGCTCTTGAAACATTATAGGATGATTGCGCAGTTTCCCATTCTGCTAAAGATATGGTCTTCTCTTCCCAAAGCTTTTTGTTACGGACAAAAGATTGTCCGGATTGTTCAAATCGGGCATTCACCTGTGCAAGGACTGCTTTCGCATTGGAAAGATTAGCTTTAGCTGCATTTAGGGCAGCTTCAGCTCTGTCTCTTGCAGAAATGTAATTGTCAGGTTTGATTTTCAGAATGAATTGACCCTTGCGCACAAAATCGCCGTCCTTTACGGCCAATTCTACGATTTCCCCTGAAACATCGGGTGTGATTTTGACCTCAGTCTCTGGTTGAATTTTTCCATTCGCTGTAATGGATTCAGTAATGGTGCGTAACATTGCTTTTTCTGTAACCACATCATAAGTAACAGATTTACCTATGATTCCAGCTTTTTTACCAATGACAGCAAATAGTATAAGCACAAATACGGTGACGCCAAGCCAGGTCAGTATTTTTCGGGAGTTCATAGTGGTTATTAAAAGAGGTTCATACTTTTTCTTATTGTAAAATTAGAATTTGATAGCAACAATTGGTAAAAACTGTGTATTTTTTCCGAAAAATTAGTGGCTGTGCGAGAGGAAGAAGCATATATCGAAGAATTGGCAGATATTGGAAAAGTAACATTTGTCCAAAAGCGCTCAGCCAGGAATCTTAAAATCATTATCCGGCCAAATAGTGGTGTTACGGTTTATATTCCGCGGATGATTTCAAAAGATCGTGCTAGAAAGTTTGTAGTTGAAAAATCAGATTGGATTAAAAGAGGACAACAAAAGATTAAAAAGTTTGAAAGAGGCATCACCGTTTTTCAGGAGAATGTCGATTTTCATACCAGAAGTCATACACTGAAATTACAAAGACATTCAAAAGCTACCATAAAGACTACCATTGCCGGCAATATCATACAGCTTCTTTTTCCTGATTTTGCTGATATCAGAGATAAGCGTGTTCAGGATGCCATAAGAAAAGCAGTACTTCAGGCATGGAGAATTGAAGCAAAAGTATACCTCCCGCAGCGGACTGCAGAACTGGCAGACATATGGCGTCTTTCATTTTCAAAACTTACTGTCAGAGATAATAAAACGCGTTGGGGCAGTTGTTCCAGACATAACAACATCAACCTGAACATTCATCTGATGCGATTGCCTCAGCATTTATGTGACTATGTAATTTTGCATGAATTGGCACATACGGTCCACAAAAATCATCAAAAGGAATTCTGGGCGTTTTTGGATATTCTGACACATGGTAAGGCAAGGGTTTTAGACAAAGAACTGAACAATTATGCGCCAGAAATATGGTAATTCGCCCAAATCCCATATTTTCTTGCTAATTTTGGATAAATCAAGATGTAATGAAAAAAATATTAATTCATTTATCCGACGGATTTGAGGAAATCGAAGCAATAACGCCTGTTGACGTATTAAGAAGAGCCGGTTTGGATGTAGTAACGGTATCCATAAATGATACGAAAGCTGTAACCAGCAAGCGTAATGTAATTGTGATGGCAGATCAGCTTTTTTCCGAGACCGATTATGATCAGGCCGATATGATTTTGCTACCCGGAGGACAGCCGGGAGCTGACAATCTGAACAGTCATGACGGACTCAAAAAACAGATTTTACGGTATCACCATGATGATAAAATGCTAGCGGCAATTTGTGCAGCCCCTCTTGTTTTAGGAAGTACGGGAATTCTTAAAAACAGAAGAGTAACCTGTTTCCCCGGAACCGAGCCAAAACTTACCGGTGCAATGTGCACGGGGAACGATGTGGAGATTGATGGAAATATTATTACCGCAAAAGGCCCCGGTGTTGCCTTGAAATTTTCACTGACAATCGTGGAAAAACTATTGGGGAAAGCAAAAGCGGATGAACTGAAAAAAGCAATGATTGTACATTAATTCTTCACATGTACTTCTGATAAACTCCTGATAATCTATAACATTTTCTTTTTGTTTACGTAAAAAATATTGATTTTCCTGTTCCATGATTTTATTTAAATTGAGGAACGGGGAATCGTGTCAATATTTATATTATTGATAATGAATTTTATAGAACCTAAAACCAAATAAACCAACAGTCCGATTTATCGGTAAAGGCCAACTTATGAGCGCCGCTTTCACACATATCTCACTTTCACTGTACAGAGGCAAACGAGTATTTGCATGTTTGATACTCATTTGCTTTTTTATACAATGGGCGGGGGCTCAGTATCACTCTCAAACTTCGGGTAACTGGAATACTAATTCTACTTGGTCGCCAGCAGGGATACCTGGCGTAGGTAGTTCAGCCTCAATTAATAGTGGACATAACGTTTGGCTTACCAATGACGCCTTTTGCAATGATTTAGAAATAAATGCAGGTGGAACATTTCAAATAGGTAATTTTAATTTTACGCTGAATAATAATTTTAGAATCCAAGGGGGTACTATTACCATGGGTTCTGGCAAGTGCTATTTCAGGGATGATTTGATAGAAGCTCCAGGAGGAGGCACCTTTAACTGGGGAACAGGAACCGTAATTTTCGACAGAGCAGGAAATCAATCGATTCCAGGGCCGACTCAGTATTATCATGTTGAGTTGGGAGGAACAGGAACAAAAACTTTGACTTCCGATAATGTCATAAACGGAAATTTTAAGATTAGCAACAATGCAAATTTTAATGGTGGGGGGCATACATTAAATCTTAAGGGAGACTGGACAAATGAGAATACTGTTGATGGATTTGATGAGAATTCTTGTACGGTTGTTCTGAATGGTGCCGGTACACAACATATTACAGGCTTTAAGGGCTTTGAGACATTTAATAATCTGATCATCGAGAATAGTTCAGGTGTTGTGCAGTTATTTTGCGATGTAGTAGTAACCAATCTGACATTAAGAAACGGATGTTGTATTGATAAAAATGGATTTAATCTGACGGTTACTAATTTTACACAGGAAGCACCTCCTGTTGCAAAATGTAAACCTACTTACACCGCTTACCTTGAGTCGGATGGAACTTTAACCCTAAATCCGCTAGACATTGATAACGGATCAACAGTGGGTTGCGGATCACCTGTATTAAGTCTGAATCTTTCTGATTTTAGTTGTACTGATATAGGTAACACATATAATATTACACTTAAAGTTGAAGATATCTTTGGGTCACAAGCAACATGTCAATCATCTGTCACCATTGACGACAATATCAATCCCACAGCAAGTAATCCGGCAGCGATAAATGTACAGTGTATTGGTGATGTACCAGCTGCGGATATTACAGTAGTTACAGATGAAGCAGACAACTGCACGGCAAATCCGGCAGTAGCTTTTGTAGATGATGTAAGCAACGGCGGCACATGTCCTGAGATTATCACAAGAACCTACAGTGTAACGGATG
>CAZTSR010000001.1:175286-436992 GCA_964615995.1 uncultured Bacteroidales bacterium | reverse complement strand
AGCCCGAAATTTTAAAAATGTGCATTATGTTTTGAACACTCAAAGGCTTTGCCCCAAACCCCACTTCATTCTTTGCCATCGCCGCAAAGAATGAAGCAAGAAAGGTCTAGACAAAACGATCCCCAACCCGCTCTGCCAGAAGGCGGGAATTTTATTTAAAGTAAACGCAGCACCGGATATTGAACGTTCTGTATATATAATAGATATTTTCCATATCCGGTCCTGCTGAAGCCAAGGCCCTTTAAAGAAATTCCAAGCCTTCCGTCATTCACAGCCTCGCCACCTCCGCGTTTTGTCACGGCCACCGCACGGTGCTTCGATTGAGGTTGTGTTTTATTCCAAAATTGCTGACGTTATTATCTATCCAAAACCATTAATAGTGTTGAAACATCTTTAGAGTAGTGTATCCCCGCCTCTGAGAAATTGCGTGAAGAAAATCAATTTACGCTGGGGTACCAGCTATTATCATCTTGTTAAAAGAAAAGCTGTTTGAGCACCGATTCCTGCGGTGTGAGTTCTTTTCTTTGAGTACAAATGCAAATTGATTTTTAGCAATTTATCAGCAGCGGCGGCCTTTTTGTAACTTTTTGGGCTGCAGAAAAAAGTTAAAAAATATTTTTAATTTCAAAACAACATAATTCTATATAATAGCCGGGTCCGACCCCTTGACGATGATAATAGCGTTCTTTGATTTTTTTATTTGAATTAATGGACTTGTTTTTTATACTGACTTTTCTTTTACCGCGGAGCGGTTTTGGTATTGTAGAAATATGATTAGATAGACCTTCTTTACCGCGGAGCGGTTATTGTTTTTAACAGCATGAATAGTAAAACATCAAAGAATTTTTAATAAAAATTAAACGCATTAGTACTAATGAGTAATGAACAATGTAGAATAGTGACAAGTGACAAGGAACGAGTGACTAGGAAAACTGGTAATCAGTGAGTAGCCGGTGGTCCCCAAAAGTTACAAGTGCCGGGCTACATTTTCTATTTGCCGTATTTACTTTCCGGCTCTGCAGCCATGCTTCGACTTTGCTCAGCAACCATGCTTCGACTTTGCTCAGCAGAACTTAACAAACTTTCAGCTTTTAGGCTTAGCTCTCCCCGAAACGCCTTTTGACTTAAACTGCCATACAAATTCCCCAACTCCTGCAGGCTTTGTTGGTATTGGGTTTTGAGGGTTTCTGTTTTTTCTGCGATGCGGGCAAATTGGGTTTGGAGAGTGATGGGGGGTACAGGTATTTTTAAATTTCTTAAAGCTCCAATATTGAAATGCTTTTGTATTCCACCAACTTCTTTTTCAGAAACAATTCTTCTACCAATTTCAGAATTAAAAAAGAAAACTAAATATTGAGGATTGATAACTCCTGATCTTGGTCTTGAGACAATTAGATCAATACAGTTACATCCATCTATTTTTTTTGGAATAATTGCAGCAGTTCCTGTCATTCCTGTTCTGACGAATACAACATCACCTTCTCTTAAAATGGATTTTGAAAGTTCATTTTCATTGTCTGATTTCGAGAAATATACAAGGTTATCTAGTTGGATTCTGTTAGGTTTTATGTTTAACGACCTTAACGCAATTACACCTTCGCTAACGTAATATGATGCTGGCTTAATTACGACTCCTACTGTTAATCTACTTAGATAATCATTTCCTGAAAGCATTGCCCACCCCTTCTCATTCCTCACCGGGTCCCCAAACATCTCCAAAAACGTGCTTTTCAAAAATTCATCCAGCAGGCGGATGCTTTCTTTGCGTTGGGCTATAAGGTTTTCGGCTTTGCTGAGGATGTTGGCGATGTGCAGTTGGTCGGGATCTGATAGTTCAGGAATAAGTAAACTATCGATATACTCATTTTTCAAATTGTTAATCAAAGCTCCACTAAGCAATTTTCTAATGTGTCTTTTATATGAATCCGATTTAAAAAATGTTGCTAAATATCGTGGATTGATATTTTTCTTTGGTCTTACAAGTTTGCAGAAAGCCCCGAAAGAACCTTTAAAGTCATTTTCAAAATATATGTTCTTTCCGACAATTTCTTTACTTCCGCTTGATGCCGCCAAAAGTAAATCACCTTTTTTAATGTATTGCTCAAGTTTTACTTTACTCTTATGGATGTAAATAAGGTTGCTTGTATCAATGCCTCCTTCCTGAATATTATTTGCTTTAAGAATTGGTATATAGTCAGGTAATGGCATGATAGAAATGTCATTCGGCTTATATGAGATACCTCTTATCTGAGTAATTTTTTCTCCTAGTCTTTCAAACTTCATCACACCAACTCCTTATAATTCATTCAACTCTTTTAAAATCTGCGTTCATCTGCGCAATCAGCGGGAAACCATCTCCCGCAGATACCGCAGATTTCCGCAGATGTATATTATAACCCATTTACCTTCCTATATATGCTTTTATCAATCTCTGCACAATTAAAATTCACCAGTATCCCAAGTTTTAAGCCCGAGAGCTTTAAGTAGGTGAGCACTTGCTTATGATGAACCTCTGCCAGATTTTCCACTGACTTAATTTCGATAATTACTTTGTTCTCGACGATTAAATCAATTCGATAACCAACATCCATTTTGATGTCATCATATACCAAAGGCAACGGAACTTGTGCTTTAACAGCAAGTCCTTCTTTAGCCAGTTCGTGCATCAAAACCGCTTCGTAAGCCGATTCAAGCAAACCCGGGCCAAGTGCATTGAACACTTTATAAATTGCGCCTCTTATTTTATATGAAATATCGTTTTCTGTCATATTTCTTTTTCTGCGTTCATCTGCGCAATCTGCGGGAAACCATCTCCCACAGATATAACTGATTTTCGCGGATTATATCATTTGCTTTAATTCATTGATTCCTTTTTGAATATCCGCTTCAATGCTTTCCAACTTCCCAAAAATCACATCCGGCTTTTCGTAAATCACTTCTTCATACACTTCTTCTTTGTAAGTGCTCAGGTTCAAATCGTAGTTGTTTTCTACAATTTCTTTTTTCGGCACGGAAAAATGTTTCTGTTTTCTGTCTCCCGCAGATGTTCGCTGACAGTATTTTTCTACAATGTCGGGCAAATCGCTTTCAGCAATTTTGTTTCGCTTGTCATCCAGGCTATAGCCGTCCGATTGCATATCGTAAAACCACACCTGATTGGTTTCGCCTCCTTTGGTAAAAATCAATATGGCGGTGCTTACCCCTGCATAGGGTTTGAAGACGCCGCTTGGCATAGCAATCACAGCCTTGAGTTCGGTTTTTTCAATCAGAATTTTCCGCAGCGCTTCAAATGCTTTCCCGCTGTTTTGTATAACACCGCTGGGCACAATAACGGCAGCCGTTCCACCCATTTTGAGCATATTAAAAATACGTTCTACAAATAGCAATTCTGTTTTGGTGGTGGGCAGTTTCAGCCCTTCGTTAATATCGCCTTTGTCAATATTACCTGTAAACGGGGGATTGGCCATAACAATATCGTACTGGCTGTCTTCGTTGTAGCTTTTGCTCAGCGTGTCTTTGTAATCAATTTTAGGTTCGTCAATGCCGTGCATCATCAGGTTCATCAAACCCAAGCGCACCATGGTAGTATCAATATCATAACCTGTAAAACTCTGGTCGAGAATGGTTTTTACCTTTTGTGTTAACATAGCACTAATAGCAGCACGTTCAAAACCGTCTTCGTCTTTTTGCAACTTAGGTTTGTTGTGGGCACTGAGCGTAGCCGAAGTGCGAACCAAATCAGTAAGCATGTATTGATAAGCGCCCAACAAAAAACCGCCTGTTCCACAAGCAGGGTCGGCAATGCGTTGACCCAGCCGGGGAGCAACCAATTCAGCCATCAGCTTAATAATGTGTCGTGGCGTGCGAAACTGCCCGTTTTTACCAGCCGAGGCAATTTCACTCAGGAGCATTTCATAAACATCGCCCTGTATATCCTGAAAAGCATGTCCGCCTTCGGTGGCATCTTTTTCAATTTCCCTGAAAATATCTTCTACAATATTAATAGCAGAAACCAGCAAACTTGCTTTTGGCATTATAAACACGGCGTTTGCCATGTGGCGGGTAAAACTGTCTGAACCTTGATTAATTCGATTTTCCTGATTGCCTTGATTTTGTATTTCCTTTAGGAATGAAAATACTTTTGTTTGAACATGCAATAGCATTTTTTCGGCAGGATAATGCTTAAAAACGGACCATCGGAGTTCATGCTTATCAACGGTTTGGTCGCTACCGGGAATGGTAAATTTTCCTTTAAACCGACTTACATATTTTTCTCCTGTAAACTCGGCATCACGCTCTCGTTTGGTTTCCAAATCGTCCAAACGCTTCATAAAAATAAGGTAGGTTATTTGCTCAATGGCGGTTAAAGGGTTGGCAATGCCACCTTCCCAGAAGTTTTGCCAGAGCTTTTCAATAAGAGATTTTAGTTGTGCGTTATTTTGTAACATCGTCTGAACCTTGATTTACTTGATTATTGGATTACCTGATTAATTTGTTGTTGTGTACTCTTTTAAATTCCAGGCTTTTCGATCCGAAATTAATAAGTAATCCTATTTCCATTTTGTAGGCTTCTAAATAGTTCATTGCTTGTGCCAGATGCACATCTTCCAAATGAATGATTGCCTTGAGTTCAACCATTATTTTTTCTTCAACAAAAAAATCAACTCTTCTTGTTCCTATTTGCCTATCTCTATAAAAAACAGGCATTTCCATTTCTCTTTGAAAAGATAAGTTTTCAAAAGACATTTCAATCTCCAATGCTCTTTGATAAATTACTTCCTGAAATCCATTCCCTAATTCAGAATGTACTTTCATAGACGCAGCAATTATTCTTTTTGTTATTTCTTCATACATCATCATGCTAATCCTTTAATCCTTTTTTATCAAGGTTCAGACTTTTTTTGGCATTTAAAGAGGTAACAACATTCTTACCTGTTTTGGCTTCCAGTTCTTTGCGTGCAACCCTTGCTACATTACCGCCCTGTTTGGCAACTTTCCTGCTTGCTTCAAAATCTTTCGGATTGGTAGCGGCCGATATGTCTTTTGTAGATGCCTCGGCAAGCATGTTCAGAATGAGTTCTGTGTTGGTCATGTTATCCCGCAGGTTTTCCTTTTTCAAACCTTTCAGAATTTTGTATTCTTTGGTGGTTCTATCGCTCCATACTTTGGTGATAATATCGGTAAGCGTAGCAAACTGAACCCCTTCTTTCAATCCACGTTTTTTCCATTCGTCTGTTAGCTCCTTTCGTATCTCGATGCTTTTGAGGCGTTGATTAATCCAGTTTTCTGAATAACCAAGTTTCATGTATTGTTCAAGAGCCCTGTCAATACTAAGTTCAGGGTCTTGCATTTCATCCAAACGATCTGAGGCAACCTGTGCCAGCCATTGTTTAAAAGGTTCTGCTTTAGGTGATGGAATGGATTGTATCAGGCGAAAAAGCTGTTCGGTATCGGCAACATCAGTAAAGCGCTGCTTTCCGTCTTCAGCCTCCATCTTCAAACGGTTACAATTTGTAACCGTTTCATTTCCTTCTTTTAACAACCTGTGTTTTAATACTTTCCAATAGTTTCTTGCACCCTGATAATCGGCCTGATCAGTAAGAACCGAAATCACATCTATTATTGAGAAATACCATTTCTCATTGTTCTCATCCCACAATGTTCTGACTTTCTTATCTTCAAATATTTTAATATCAGTTTGTTTGCTCATGCTGCCAATACTTTTTCGGTTAAACGTAATATTTCATCAATCTCTTTCTGATTAAATATTCCTCTGATGCCTTCGGGGTGAAGCATGGTAAACGGAGATTCAATCAGGTTACGCTTACTCACATCGCCTTTTTCCAATACAAAGTTTTTGAGCAGGTCAAGAAATTGAAGCTGTCGGCTGGTAAGGTAACTATGCTTGGAAATAAAATCATCAAAGGCTTTTGTTACGGATTCAGCAAAGGTTTCCAAGTGTTCAATGCCTAATATGTGCTTGATAAATTGCACCAATACTGCTTTGCGGTGGTTGTAAACCTTGCGAAGCAAGTCAATGGTAATATGCGGATGCTCATTGTAAAGTTCTTCGGCTAATTGTTCCGCTTCCTCAGATGTAATATCCTGTCCCTGTTTTAGCTTTTGTAAAACCAGACTGCTTAAGACCAATTCATTAATTTTCTGTTCAACCAGTTCACGATATTTGGCTATGCTCAATGCCTCGTGTTGCGGGCCAAACTCGACAAATTCCTTTTCTGTAACAATGTCTTTTAAATTGAATTTAGCAGGAGCTAAAGGAATAACCGCTTCACGAAATTTCATCAGCGGTGCAAGTCTCTGAATCAGTTCTTCAAACTTGTCTTCAAGGATGCCTGCCCCGCTACCGGCGGGGGTTGCCCAATAATGATTGGTTTGTGCCTGACGAATCAATTCCTCTTCGCGTGCTACAATATTGATACTCAGCGGTAGTTCTCCAATTTCTTCGATGATACTTTCTTTCAGCGTTTCGAATTTCTCTGTTTCTCCTGCCAGATGCGCCAATGAAACTTCCACAATGTCTTTTTCAAATCGCATGGCTTTGAAATCCACATCCGAAACCGTGCGAAGCAATGGTTTTACAAAAGCATCCAGAAATTCCATTTTGTCGGAAGTCAGGTTATTCCAAAAGTTTTCATCTTCCAGACGTTGCAGCTCATTTCGGGCTTCCATGATTACCACCGAGTTCTTTGGAAGTGCTTCAACCTGTTTTCTGATTTTCTGAATTTCTTTGTTTACAATTTCAGATTTATTTTGTTTCTGAGCTTCTTCAATTTTCTCCAACCGCACACCAAACAGGCGGACAGGCAAAGGAATCTGTCCTTTCAGTTCTTTGCCCCTTGGATTCAGTTTGAAATATTCAAAGTTGTCCCAGCAATCGAGAATCAGAAAATTGTCTTTTTGCGTACACCAGGGTTTTATCTTTTCAGGTTCGAGCAAACGAGTTCCCCGGCCTATCATTTGCCAGAACTTGGTGTAGCTGTATACTGGTTTTGCAAAAACCAAATTCACCAATTCACGAACATCAATGCCTGTGTCGAGCATATCCACACTAATGGCAATGCGTGGCATGTCGTTATGAACAAACTGGTCGAGCAAACCACCTTTTCCGTAGACTCTTGAGTCATCGCTTACCAATACTTTGGCTAATTCGCCTTTGTATTCGGGGTAAAGTGAATCAAAAATTTCTTCAATACGTCTTGCATGTGCTTTGGTTATGCAAAAGAAAATGGTTTTTCCCGGCAATACCCCGTTGGCATCTTTAATACTTTCCTCCATGAATTCACGGACAATCAAAGCATTTGTTCCCCGATTGATTACCTTTTTCTCAAGCTCTGTGCCTTCGTAATTTATTTCTTCTATTTCTTTTCCCTCCAACATCAACTTTTGTTGGTCTTCCAGAGAAATTGTCCGCTTGTTTATGCCTTCGTCCTGAAACCTGGTTTTGATTTTCATTACCTGAAAATTGCACAGGTAGGGCGGAATATGATTTACCGCTTCATCGTAGGAATATGCAAAAGTGGGCACACCATCTTCGCATTCAAATAATTGAAACGTGTTGTGGTCGATTACATCGGTTGGTGTGGCTGTCAGGCCAAGTGTAATCGTATTGAAATAGTCAAGAATTTCCTGATAGGTGTTGTATATGCTGCGGTGGCTTTCGTCCACTACAATCAAGTCAAAGAAATGAGGGTTTAACGTTTTATCCTCATTGCGAATGATGTTCAACATAGTTGGATAAGTGGAAACGTAAATTCGTCTGTCGGTTTCAATTTCCTTATCGCCCTTTTTGGGCCAACGTGGTTCGTTGGGCAGATGCTCCTTGAATGCTTCCAGTGTTTGGTCACGCAATGCGATTCTGTCAACCAAAAACAAAACTCTTTCAATCCATCCGGCTCTCATAAGGGCATCAGCCAAAGCAATACAAGTTCTTGTTTTGCCGGTTCCGGTTGCCATTACCAATAAGAATTTGCGTTTCCGTTTTTCGATAGCTTCCATTACGGCACGAATAGAAGCAACCTGATAATTACGTCCTGCAATTTTGGTGTTGATCAGTTCACCTGCCAATTGCTTTCGCGCCTTGCGCATGTACAAATAGCGTTCAAGGTCCTCACGGGTCGGAAAACCGTAGACCTTTTTTGGCGGATAATTGTCTAAGTCCCAAAAATAAATATCGTATCCGTTGGTGTAAAAGCAAAAGGGTAAATCACCTCCCTGGGTTGATTGTATGTTGCAGCAATATTGTTTGGCTTGTTCCCGTCCGATGGCTGCATCAACTGAAGTCTTTTTGGCTTCTACCACTGCCAGTGGACTACCGTCTTTCCCCAGCAAAACATAGTCGCTGTACTGATGTCCGGCATATGGAGTTGTCGGTTCCTCAACATCTGTGAGATGAATATCAAATTCCTCGATTATCTGAGTCCGGTCAGAAACATTCCAATTCGCTTGTTTTAAGCGGTTGTCAATAATTTCTTTCCTGGTAAGTTTTTCGTTTTTCATTTAGTTATAAAACCTCAAAAATACGGATAAAGCTTTAGTTTAGCAGCGTGTGTGTTGGCAATAAACATCTTTAGCAGAAGTAAATATAATGAAAAGGGAGGAGAGACAATTAACAATGAACAATGAGTAATGAACAAAAGGTTAGCAGGGTAATCGCTGAGCAGCCGGTAATCAGGTAATCGGTTGTAGAGATGCTCTGTTTTGCGTCTGGACGAAAGGCAAGGCCGGTAACCAGTGACCAGTCACCCCCAATTCATAATTCATAATTCATAATTCCCTCACCCCTAAAAGCTTACCGTTTTAAATTCCGGATTACTCCCGCACAAGCTCACAATGTAATACTTCCTTTGGGCAAGTTGTGTGGATATCAGCATGGGAACACCATTAAACGTAGTATTGGCATATACATGTGTGTGCCCGTGCAGGAACAGGATGGTCTGATCCTGGGAAGCGATTTGACTGAAAACCGATTCATAATCCGTATCCCATGGCGGCTTATGCGCAATTACAATGTTCATCGATTCCTGCTGATTTGCCTGCTCCTTAAGCCATTCAGTATCTACAGGGACCAGGCCTCCTGAATCATCAAACAGGATGAATTGATAGGGCCCCCATATAAACGAAAAATTTGCCTGGCCAAAATATTCTTTAAAAGGCAAATTGCTGAGTGACAGATAGTCATGATTACCAGCCACGGAGAAAACGGGATATGAAGCCTGAGCGATTGCTTTTACATAAGAGTCGAATTGATCATCTTTTCCAAAATGGGTTAAATCGCCACAGCATACCAAAAAGGAAATTTCCGGCATCTGATTGATCTCATCAACGACTTCGCTTAACAAATCATAATCTTCATGAATATCGGAAACCAGCACAAACTTCACAGTGTCCTGATTCACAGGGAATGATGGCAATTTAAGTATTTCTTCTGTGTTAAAATGGCTGATAACAGGAGGTTTATCCTGATCTTCACATCCGGATGCGGCTGACAGAACTATAATTCCCGCGAAAATAAACCTCCAGAATTGACTTTTTCCGTTTTTCATTTAATGCTCATTTCAGCACCCTGAAATTAGCAAAATTTTGCATTGCCCGGTGGCCCGTTTTGACCATAACTATGCGCGTTGCATTTACACGGCGATCTGATCACCCAAAACCATAAGGGTTCTGAAATTACTAAAAGCTGAATTGTTTTATAGATATGCTTTTACCAGAGAGACTTACAATACAATACCTTCTGTCGTTTAAGGCATCTGATACCAGCGTGGGAATTCCCTGATAAATCCGTTCCTCATAATTATGGGTATGCCCGTGGATGCAAAGCATCGTGTTTTCGGGAGTAACCACGGTATTAAACTGTAATTCATTATTTCCGCTCATCTGATCATGCCAGGGCGGAATATGACAGATGACAATATGTTCCAGGTTATTGTCGTTGTTGAGCTCTTCATTCAGCCATTCATATTCAGGGGTTCTATTCTTATTCTCCCAAACGGTATTGTTGAAACAAATAAATTCATACCCGTCGCTCTGAAATGTGAAATTCACATCTCCAAAGGCTTCTTTATAAATATCCTTACCGTTTGAGCGGTGATCATGATTGCCAATCAAGGTGAAAAATGGAACTTCCGACTTTCTGGCGATATCAATGAACCACTCATATTGTTGCAGAAGGCCACTGTTGGTGATGTCTCCACAACAAACCACAAATTTCAGATCATTGTGGAGGTTGATTCTGGAAATGGCTGCCGACAGGTCGTCATAATTGTCATGTACATCAGAAATCACAGCAAATTTCAGCGTATCTGAATTGAACTGATTTATTTCCAAAGTAGATGCTTCATTCAGGTTTGGATGCAACTTATTGATATCAGAATCATAAGGACTGAATTCAAACCAATCGTCACATGAAAGCAACAATAGGGCTGGAGCAATCATCATATAGAATTTCAGCGTCTTCATGAACCTGTCAGGATAATGGAATTGTAATGCCAAAGCAGACATTCCAGATATCCAGTGCGCTGATTTTTTTGTTTGACAGGGCATACCAGATTTTGTAATCTACAGTGCCAATTTCAGAATAGATACTATATGCATTGGGCCTGGTGCTTTTACGGGGCATTATTTTAAGTCCGAAAAAAGGGTTTAAATGAAAAGCGTTGCTTTGGTAGTATCCCTTTGGAAAGCGATCCGGATAAGTGATGTAAGTATTCTTTGTCAGACTGTAGGTAACACAAATTCCCGAATACATACCCCATTGGAAGGCACGGTTTTTAAATGAAACTAAATGATAGGCTGGTTTCAGAGCCAGTGTGCTAACCCTGTTTGATTGCTTTGAAGCAGGCAGATATCCGTAACTTACATCAACGGACAGTTTATTGTGAAACATATAAGTGCCGACTCCAACAGATCCCATTCCGATATTGCCTGCATACTGCATTTTTGAATATACCGGTATGGGAGCCTTTATGCTAGGGGTGTGAGATGATTCATAAGACACGGAATCAAAAAGAAGGAGTGCAAATAACTGAAAAGCGGTTAACATTTTTTTGTTGAGTGTTTTGAGGCAAAGACCATCTGTTTTTAAAAAGGTTGCTTGTGAATGATGTATAAATACAGTACAAATGTATATTCCTGTTGAGGAGAAGGCCATGAAAATTAGACAAAGCAGACATTTTTCCCGGTGAATGGAAATTTAGATGGTGCGAATGAATCGGATATGAAAATCGCAGGATATTATTATTTTTGTTCAGGTTTTACAGCAAGCAGGTGAACACATATACCATATTTAACAGAACAACCGGAACAGACGAATTTGAAGTGTCAGGAAATACCGGGCCACTTTCATTTTTATATCGTTCGCTTACAGGAAAGGCTCTTACAGTAATACTTAGCCATCGATATATTTCAGCACTTTACGGAAGATACGTGAGATCAGGAAGAACGAAAAGAATGATCCCGAATTTTATCAAACAGTACAACATAAACACGGAAGAGATCAGAAATCCTTTGGATCGTTTCAGAAGCCTGAATGACTTTTTTATCCGCGAATTAAAGGCGGGTGCCAGGCCTGTTGACGCTGATCCTGTGCATCTGATTTCTCCGGCTGATTCACGCTTGTTTGTGTTTGATATGTCAAAGGAAAATTCCATTCCGGTGAAGGGATACTGGCATACGCCGGATGACTTTATATGTGATGAAGCACTTGCCCGGGCGTTTGCTAAAGGATGGTGTTTTGTATACCGGCTGGCACCTTGTGATTACCATCGTTTTTGCTATATCGACAGCGGAAGGCAGGAGGAGGTCAGGCGCATTAAAGGGGTACTTCATTCTGTAAACCCGATTGCCCTTGCTTCTGTTAATTCTTTAATGGCACGCAATTACCGCGAAATGTCTGTTTTGCATACGGATCATTTTGGAAAAGTTTTGCATTTTGAGGTGGGGGCATTGATGGTAGGTAAGGTCATTTTGCATAACCGCAAAGCAGGCTCTTTTAGCAAAGGAGAAGAAAAGGGATGGTTTGAATTTGGTGGTTCCACCATTGTACAGTTTTTTGAGCGTGACCGCATTCAACCCGATGGGGATATTCTTGCTCAGTCTTTAAAAGGGAAGGAAACCCTGGTTCGCATGGGAGAGCGCGTTGGAACCGCATGAACCCGTTTATCATATGTATTTTTTTCATACCCATAATATCATTTATATCTGAAGCAGCCATGAATAAAATTAAATTTAAATTTTTCAGGATTACGATTTTATCCTGCTTGTTGTTTTTGTTAGGTATTGTACCCGTTATCTCTCAAAATAACCTGGATCAACCGGTTCCGGTTGATGAGAAAGTTCGCATTGGCAAACTTGAAAATGGAATGACCTATTACATTCGGAAAAACCAAAAACCGGAAAACCGGGTTGAAATGCGGTTGGCAGTTAACGCCGGATCGGTACTGGAAGAAGAAGATCAACGCGGCCTGGCTCATTTTATTGAGCACATGGCATTTAACGGAACCAAAAACTTTGCCAAAAACGACCTCATTCATTACATGCAATCCATTGGTTCACGGTTTGGTCCCGAAGTGAATGCAGGTACCAGCTTTGCACAGACTGTTTATATGCTGACACTCCCTACAGATTCAGCCGGAGTTGTTGAAAAGGGGTTTCAGATTATGGAAGACTGGGCACACAATATTACCTTCGATCCGGTGGAAATTGACAAGGAAAGAGGCGTACTCGTTGAGGAATGGCGCTTGTATCAAGGTCTTTCTGAAAGACTGAATAACCTTATGTTTCCGATTTTATTTGAAGGTTCACAGTATGGTCAGAGAATTCCACTTGGAAAAAAGGAAGTTATCGAAGGTGCACCATATGAGCGAATCCGCAAGTTTTATACCGATTGGTATCGTCCGAATCTGATGGCTTTTATTATTGTCGGTGATATTGACCCCGACGCCATGGAGCAATTAATTCTGTCGCACTTTAATGGCATTAAAAATCCTGAACCTGAAAGAGCCCGCAATCGCTTTGAAATACCCAACAAGCCGGGCATTTCAACTTTAATTTTGGCCGATAAGGAAATGCCTGTTGTACAAATCGCCATGCTTTGCAAAGTGAATCCCACTGTTGCAGAAAAACAAAGTGATTACAGAAAATTACTGGGTATCCGGCTTATTGGCGGGATGTTAACACAACGGTACAATGATCTTCGTGAGAAAGCGGATGCTCCCATTCTGGGCGGACAGGCTTCCTATGAAGCTTTATTCCCTGAAATATCCCTTGTTCAGTTAGCGATTGCTACCAACGAGAATAGCGTTGATAAAGGTCTTGACGCCTTAATTGCTGAAGCAGAACGTGTTTTGCGATATGGATTCACAGAAGGCGAGCTCAAACGTCAAAAGAAGGAACTGCTTACCATGTATGAGAATGCTTATAACGAGCGCGATAAAACCAATTCCGAGTCATTGGCAGGAGAGTATGTACGGAATTTTACTCTGAAGGAATGCATTCCTGGTATTGATTATGAGTATAATTTTGCAAAGGAAAATCTTGGAGGAATCACTGTTGAGGAAGTGAATGCATGGTCGAAAGAACTGTATACCAACGATAATCGTGTTCTTGTTTTGCTGGGACCTGAAAAAGAAGGGTTCAAACTGCCATCAGAAAAAGAAGTTCTGGACAGGATTAATGCTGTAGTGGCATCTGATATTAAACCTTATGAGGATAAAATTACAGGTGATCAGCTGATCGAAGACATGCCGGCAAAAGGCAGAATACTTCTGGCCCGGAAGAATGAAAAACTGGGAACCGTTGAAATGAAACTTTCCAATGGGGCAAAAGTCGTTCTTAAACCGACTGATTTCAAGAATGACCAGGTATTATTCGGCGCATATAGTTCCGGTGGTTATTCAGTATACGAAATGGGCGACCATTTCTCCGCTTACTTTTGCGATGATTTGATTTCTCAGTTTGGAGCAGGTAAGTATTCATTGAACGACCTTACCAAAATGATGGCAGGGAAAACGGTGTCCCTTGCTCCCTATATCGATGAATACTACGAAGGCGTGAATGGTTCGGCTTCTCCCCGCGATCTGGAGGCCATGTTTCAATTGAACTACCTGTATTTTACACAACCCCGTAAGGATAGTGCCATGTATGTTTCGCTCCTGAAAATGCAGAAAGACTATTTTAAAAACTCCTTATCGGGTCCCGAGACCTATTTTAGGGATCAGTTCATACAGGCCACTACCCAAAATAACCGGCGTGCTGATGTAATTCCAACAGAAAAGGAAATGGAATCTGTAAAACTCGACCGGATGATGGAAATATACAGTGATCGTTTTTCGGATGCCTCCGATTTTACATTTTTCCTGGTCGGATCGTTTAAAGTGGATAGTGTTAAGCCATTTATTGAAAATTACCTGGCCAGTCTTCCTTCCACACGCAGACAGGAAAGCTGGAAAGATATGGGCATTCGTCCTCCTTCAAAGAAAACAGATGTTTCTGCATATAAAGGAACTGATCCAAAGAGTTTATTGGGACTTTCATTTGAAATGCCCATTGAATGGAGTTTTAAAGCCAATTATGATTTTGAATCCCTGTCGCAGTTATTGGAGGTTCGTTATCTGGATGTTATCCGTGAAGAACTGAGCGGTGCCTATACGATGAGTACCTCCGGAAATGCGGGAAAAGTACCCTATTCCAGATATTCCTTAAGGATCATGATTCCATGTTCGCCTGATAATATCAGCACCATCACAAAAGCAGCTTTTAACGAAATCAAGACCATACAGGTGACAGGCGTGAAACCCGAAGATCTTGCCAAAGTCAGGGAAGCTCAAAAACGCGATCTTGAAAAGAATATGAAAGAGAATAGCTTTTGGCTCAGTGAGTTAATGAGGGGATATCGTTATGATTACCCTGAATTGATATTGGATTATGACAAATGGAATCGTGAACTTTCTTCTGACGTGATAAAGAATGCCGCCAACCAAATCAATTTAAAAAATTATGTTCGGGTGGTTCTGTATCCTGAAAAACCGAAGAAATAGCGAGGACCTGATCATATAATTTTTTTTTTGTATCTTTGTCCTTTACTATCATTACTTTGAAATAGTGGATAAAAGAACTTTCATCAAATCGGCAGTTCTCGGAGTTGCAGGAGTTTTTGTTTTGAGTTTCAAATCCAAACTTAAGGCTGCATCTCTGCGCAATTCGTGGGACGGTGTATACAGGTTGCCTGTATTACCTTATTCATTCAACAGTCTTGAACCCTGGTTTGATGAAAGCTCTTTAAAAATTCATTACCATCAACATCATGCATCCTATACCAAAAATCTGAATGATCTGGCAAAATCCCAGGGATTCAAAGGTACAAGTGCATTTAAGATTCTCAGGAACAGCTCAAAATATCCCGATGTGGTTATAGAGCAAGCCGGAGGTTATTTTAACCACAATGTATTCTGGCGTTCAATTTCAGATAAAAGCAGCAATCCATCTGAAGAATTTATAGCAGCCATTGATCGTGATTTTGGCTCCTTTGATGCTTTTAAAGAGTCGTTTTACAAGGAAACCGGTTCGGTATTCGGATCTGGTTGGACATGGCTTATATTGGATCCATCAGGAAGACTTCAGATTACATCTACCCGGAATAATGACAATCCGGCTATGGAAAATGCCGAAAAGAAAGGAATGCCGCTATTATGCATTGACCTTTGGGAACATGCCTATTATTTGAAAAATCGGAATGTACGTTCTGACTATGTTTCTGCTTACTGGAATGTGGTAAACTGGGAGAAAGTTTCTCACAGATACCATGTGCTGAAGAACAAAAAATCCGTGATCTAGGCTTCGCTTTTGCGCTGAATCAGCTGATCAATCATTCTGTTTACTCTGGAAACATATTTGGTATTTCCTGAAATAATCACCGGATCTTCTTTGGTGTAAATGGTAATTGCATCTTCATTTAATTGTATGAGCCGTCCGGCAACAGACTTTTTCCTGTATACAATCTTCTCTGACGTTTCCTCAGTCTTCTTATAATTATAGGTGTTAAACGCTGTATCAAATACATCACGGTTATCTTCAAAAGAACCGTTCAGATGCCGTTTCATACGCGTGAAAGTAATAAGTGGAAACAGAAAAGAATAGGCTATAATGAAGGCCAGGAATACCTTAAATCTTTTTTCATGAAGGATTTCTTCCAATGAATACACTTTATCCCCAGCAACCATAGGTATGAGATAAAGAACAATTACGAATATTACTGCAATGTAAAGGAGAAATTTTCCTGCTCTTCTGATATAGTCATTCATTTTATGATGATTTTAAAAATCGAAAGTACAATTTGCAGCGATCTTATGCAAATTAAAGAAAGAATAAAACAACGCCCGCCAGACACACCAATGTTCCGATAATCTCACGGGTGGTGATTTTGTGCTTAAACAGCCATATGCTGGGCGGTATGATGAAAATCGGAACCATGGCCATAATGGTGGATGCGACACCTGTGGATGTATACCGGATGGCGATTAGTGAGAATGAAACACCCAGAAAAGGACCGAAAAACGAGCCAATGGTGATTCCGAACATGGCCTTTTTCTGATGTATGGCATCCCATACCGAACGCCATTTTCTCAACAGCGTAATTACAACAATCAAGCCTATAATACCGGTAATAATGCGAATTTGTGTTGCCGCAAAAGGGTTATAGTCCTGCATGCCATATTTGCTGAAAACGATTCCCAGAGCCTGTCCTGCCGCTCCTCCAAAAGCATAGAGGATGCCGGCAACCGGCTTGTCCATTTTTACCTTCCGGTCTGCTTTATCACGCCGGAACATAGCAATGATAATGCCCGACAGCGTAATTGCAATTCCCAATATGCTCAGAATGGACAAACGCTCATCCAATAGGATCAATCCAAATACTGCCGCCATTGGCGGAGCGAGCGTCATGATCAGCATGGCGATCCAGGCACCTATGATGGTAAAGGATTTAAGGAGGAAAAAGTCACCAATAACAAATCCTATTAATCCGGATATGGAAAGCCAAATCCATTGATGTGCACTGGCATCGGAAGGCATAAACATTCCTCTGGATATCAGGGTAAGCAACGATAAGAAAAGCAGTCCAATAACAAGCCTGATGATGTTTACCGGTATGGAACCTACTCTTCGGCTGGCGGATTCAAAGGAAAGCGCGGTAATGGCCCAGAAAAATGCCACAAGAAGTGACGCTATTTCACCATAATGATTGATGTGCATGGAATTTAATAATGAGAGGCTAAAGTTAGGAAATGCAATGAACAATGAGCAATGAACAATGAACAATGATCAAGGAACAATGAACTATTTGTGCTGACCCTGAAAGGGTCAAATCTTGATAACCGCGGGTGAAACCCGTGGAGCGAACCATCCCCTCCCTTCCCAACCCTGAAAGGGTTGAATTTCAAGGAACATGCTATTTGAATAGATTCAACTCTTTCAGAGTTGAGAGTGTGGGGTATCATTCTGCCACGGGTTTCACCCGCGGTTATTCATATTTCGCCACTTCGTGGCCGTTGTCGTTTGAAATGGCGAATCAATAAGCCTGCCTGTCGTCAAAATGGTAAACAAATCAAAAAAAATCCGGTATCATCTGAGTGAAACCGGATTTTTAGTATAGCTAAGTCTTTCTAGTACCTGCTGTTATTTTCCCGGGCCAGTTTTTTGGCTTCCTTTCTGAGCTTTCTATGATGCATTGCTCTGGAGACTCTGATTTTCGAAACGTGCAGTGCACTGTACATTACGGGTATAATCAGGAGGGTAAGGAACGTTGCAAATGAAAGTCCGAATATGATGGACCATGCCAGGGGAGCGAAAAAGGCTTTTGTATCGCTTCCCAGATGGAACTGCGGATCCAGGTCAGTCAGCAGCGTAGCGAAATTAATATTCAACCCGATAGCCAGTGGTATCAAACCCAGGATTGTTGCTGTAGCTGTCAGCACAATCGGTGTGATTCTGATCTTACCCGCCTGAATAATAGCCTCACGGGTACGCATTCCTTCTTCCTTCATTTTATCCGTAAATTCAACCAGCAATATACCGTTTCGGACTACAATACCGGCCAATGCAACAATACCCATACCTGTCATGATGATGGAATAGTCCATATTGAATATTGTGAATCCAAGGATTACCCCGATGATACTGAACAGGATTTCTGACAGAATAATGACAGGTTTACTCGTTGAATTAAACTGGGTGACCAGGATAAACAACACCAGGAATACGGAAACCAGCATGGCTTGTAATAAGAACACCATATTTTCTGCCTGATCTTCCTGTTCCCCAGTAAGTGAAATATCAACGCCCTCAGGTTTCTGAAACTTAGGCATAGCCTGACGGATTTTCATGTTCACAGCATTCGAGTTATAACCTGAAAGCAGGTTCGACGAAAGGGTGATGAGTCGTTTCAGGTCTTTTCGGTTGATTCCTCCGTATGTATTTTGGTAGGTAACAGTAGCCACAGATGAAAGCGGAATACTCCTTAATTTGCCGGACGACATATCCATAAAGGTGAGCTTCAGATTCATCAGCCGGTCAATGTTCTCACGCACATTTTCATCATAGCGGACCTGGATCGGATACTGATCCTCTTCTTCACGGTATTTTGAGGCTTCATATCCGGTAATGGCTGTGCGGATTTCCATGCCGATCTGGCCACTGGTAATCCCTTCACGGTTAGCGCGTTGCCTGTCGATTTTAATGATCAACTCGGGTTGTGAAGTCTCAAAATCAGATTTAAGTTCCTCAATACCTCCAATTTCAAGTGAATCGATAAACCTTCTCAAACGGTTGGAGGTAAGAATCAGATCTTCCAGGTTTTCTCCCGAAATTTCAATATTAATAGGAGCACCTACCGGAGGACCGTCTTCTGCTTTGTCAACGGTAATTTCCACACCAGCAAGATCTCTCAGCTCATTCCTCAATCTATCAATGTATGGCGTAGTTTTTTCTCCATGCCGTTTTGCAAATTCCACAAAATTAATTGAAATACGGGCGAGGTTTGGATTCAATGCACCACTGGAAAACATTTCAGAAGTTGCATTTTTGGAAACATTTGCAATCACCGACTCAACAATCGGATTGCTGTCGCCAAGCACTTTAAATACTTTTGCTTCAATCACCTTGGTGACAGAATCAGTAATTTCAACCTGTGTACCAATAGGCATTTTGATATTGACATAGATGGAGGCCGGATCACCACTGGGAAAGAACAGCACATTGGGTTTGCTGAGGACAAAGATGAATAAACTCAGAATAAAAAGTCCGATAAGCTGCCAGATCAGATTCCTGGGTCTCTTTCCACGCAGCGCCCATCTGAGTGTCCGCTCGTATATTTGGAGCATGCGGGGTATTACCCTTTGCTGAAATCTTAGCAAGACCTTCCACATATATAAATTATGGCCCACATAACTCAGCGCAATGAATACCCCAAGGTTGGCTAGTCCCATGAAGAACTTGTTACCCGAAAATCCCGGAATATAAAATAATGCGGATATGGCAAAAATGATCAATCCGTTTTTAAGAATCATTCTTCTATCTCGTACATGGCCTTCTTCTTCATCAGGCTTCATAAACGTTACGGCAAAAACGGGATTAAAGAGATATGCAACAATTAATGATGCAATTAAGGTTATGATAAGCGTAATTGGGATATAGAACATGAATTTTCCAATTACACCCGGCCAAAAAGCAAGCGGAAAGAAAGGCGCAAGCGTGGTTAATGTTCCCGAAAGAATCGGAACAAATACCTCTCCTGCTGCTGCCTTAGCCGATTTCACAATATCCATCTTTGTTTTCGTGAAAATTCGGTGCGTATTCTCAATGACCACAATGGCATCATCCACCACAATTCCCAATGCAAAAATGAATGAGAACATCACCAGCATATTCATGGTGAAATCAATTTGGGGAATAATGATATAGGCCAGGGCCATGGAAAGCGGAACGGAGAATCCGACAAAAATTGCGTTGGTTAAGCCCATGAAGAACATCAGCACGATGGTAACCAAAATAAAGCCAATAATGATGGTATTATTCAGCTCTTTCAGGATTACGCGGGTAAAATGCGACTGGTCGCCGGAAATAACAATTTTAAGGTCTTTCGGCAAATCTTCAGCCTGCATTTTATCTGTAACAACTTTTATCTGGTCAGCCGCATTGATGAGGTTTTCTCCGCTTTTCTTGATGACGTTCAGCGTAACCACATTTTTTCCGGCAAGTCGTGAAAAGCTGTCTGCTTTTTTATGCGAGTCCTGAACATCGGCAATATCAGAAAGCTTAACAATGGCGCCACTGGATGAAATGATGGAAATATTTTTTATGGTTTCAATATCGGAAAACTCTCCTACAACCCGAATGGAACGGCTCATACCTTCCATATCGATATTGCCTCCGGAAACAGTAGCGTTTTCACGCATGATGGCATTCTGAATGTCTGAAAATGTGACCATTGCAGCCTGCATCTTATACATATCCACATCTACCTGTATTTCCCGATCAAGTGCACCTACAATATCCACCCGGGTAATTTCAGGAATCTGTTCAATTTCATCAGACATATCATCAGCAAATTCCTTTAATTGAGGAAGGCTGTAATCGCCTACGAGGTTGATATTCATGATGGGAAATTCTGAGAAATCAAGTTCTGCAACATCAGGGTCATTTTCGAGGTCGCTGGGTAAGTCTTTCTTTGTTTTATCTACAGCGTCCTTTACCCTCTGTTTGGCTTCAGAAATGTCAGTTCCTGCTTTGAATTCCACGATAATTGCAGAAAAATCCTGTACAGAGTTGCTGGTAATTTCAATCATGTCTTCCAGCGATTTCATATTCTTCTCCAGAGGTCTGGTAATAAAATTCTCTATATCTGCCGGAGAAGCACCTGGATACACGGTTGACACCATGATGTAGGTAAGCTTGATTTCAGGGATCTGTTCTTTTGGAATTGTCACATAACTGATAAAACCAAAGATTGCCAGTATGATGGCCAGCATATACATGCTGGTTTTATTATTTATAGCCCAACTGGTGGGTTTAAATTCTTTAAATTGCTCACTCATGAGTTTGCTGTTTAACTTGTATTAGAACCGAATTGTTTCTCCTTCGTCAAGGCTCATATATCCGCTCGTAATTATGCGCTGTCCATTCGTAAGCCCGCTTATAATTTCAGCAACGCCGTTATAAATCTGGCCGGTCTGAACAGGCAGTTTCTTTGCGATATAGGTATTATTAGATGGTTCAGCAACCAAAACAAACTGGCCCTTATTGTCGGTCTGAACCAGGTTTACCGGTAGCGTAAAGGCCTTGGTAACTTCATAATCCTTGATTTTGAGAACGGCAATCATATTTGCTTTCAGATTATCAGAAGATGTTTTGAGTTGTGCTTCAACTGCATACGTACGGTTGGTGGGATTGATGTATTTGCTTGTGAAAGTCACTTTGGCAGTGATTTCTTTCTTAATATCGGGCAGATATACAATCACTTCATCTCCGTTATTTATTTTTGAAGCATAAGCTTCAGCAACTTCAGCAGTTACTTTCAGATCGCCAAAATTAACCACCCGAAAAGCCGGCATTTGAGGAGAAACTGCCTGACCTATTTTAATCAGAGATTCTTCTATGGTACCATTTATGGGTGATTTGATCAGAGTCAGGTCGATTTGTTTTTTCAAAGCTGCAATTTGAGCCTCAAGCGATTCTTTATTGGTTTTTGCCTGAAGATATTGAATCTCTGAACCGATTTGTTGTTTCCAAAGGTTTTCCTGTTTTCTGAAAGTTTCATCAGCAAGGGTATAGGTGGTCTCAAGCGCTTTCAACTGCTCGCGATAACCGGCATCATTGATGCGTGCGAGGACCTGACCGGCTGAAACCCGCTGTCCTACATGTGCGTTGATGTCAACAATGTTACCCATGGATTCGGGATTCACGGTCACATTCTGATCGCCATCCAGTTTTCCCTGTACTTCGATATAGTGACTGAACAAAGTGGGTGCGGCTTCAGTGATGGCAACAAACGTGGCCTTCTTGAGCAGATCAGATGAATCAGCTGAAGCGGCAATTTCAGATTCGAGTTTTTCAATTTGAAGATTGATTTTATCGCGTTTGTTCTTCAGTGCATCTAATTGAGCCTGTTTATCTCCGCCACAAGCAGCGGCGACTACTATCATTGCAATGATCAGGATTTTCGTTTTCATTGTATTCATGGATTTATTATTTCTTATTTAGTTTGAATAAGTTGCATATAGGGATTCCAGTTTTGATTTGGCTGATACCAGTGACATCAAAGCTGAGAAATAGTTTCCTTCAGCCTCAAAGTACTGAGTTTGTGAACTATTCAGGTCCATACTGGATTCAACGCCTTCAGTAAATTTTATGATTGATTTTTTATAAATTCTCATTGCCAGATCTTTACTCTCTTTCTGCATATTATAGATATCACGGGCTGAAAGAAAATCAGATATGGTGGTCTCATACTGAATGATCAGGTTATCTGTTCCCATTTTTGATTCAGTCTGCGCTTTCATATATTCGAGCTTTCGCTGTTGTACTTGGGAAATTCTTTGCCCACTGCTGAATATGGGGAAGCTTAAAGACAAGCCAAAAGTGTTTTTCGACTGGTCGTTGAAAAAATTGTCATCCAAATCTTCGTATCTTTGATAGAAACCGGATAACGTAGGTAAAAACTGGGTTTTCTGCTGTTGCATGTTCAGCTTGGCCAACTTTTCATTGGTCATCATCAGTTGATAATCAATATTCTGTTCCACTTTAAAACTGTCCCGCATTTCCGTTTGCAAATTGAGGATAGTAATTAATGGATCAATTTGATCCGTTAACTCAATGGGCTGATCAATAGGTATTCCCATTTGAAACTTAAGCAGCCTGTCCAGCAAATCAATCTGACGGTTAGCAACGGATAAATTGGATTTTAAATTAGAAACCAGAATTTTAAGCTGATCCACATCCGTTGCTTCAACAAATCCATTGGCAAACATTTGTTCTGTCTGATAAAGCGTCTTCTCCAATGCAACCAGCGAAGAATCAATGATGCTTTTGGATTCACGTGCCACCAATGCAGTAAAATATGTGTTTGTAATATTTTCAGTTATTCCAACTTCAGATTTGGTATTGGCAAGTTCTGAAAGATCTTTATAAACTTTGGATGCCTTTAAACCCACAAGATACTGTCCGCTAAAAATCAGCTGGCTCACTGTTATATTGGCAAACAGGTTTGTTTTCAGATCGTTCGGATCCAAATCCTCAAAACCGGGAAAGTCCTTCAGAGAGCTTGTAAATCCTGCCAACTCCGGGTTATGAGAATATGTGCCATCCAAAGAGGCTTGTGGCAGTCCGGTAGCCGTGGTCTCCCATACCTTCTTTTTAGCGATTTCAATATCACGTTGTGAATTGAGCAGGACGGGACTGTTTGTCAAAGCATATTGTTTGGCTTCATTGAGACTAAATTGCATGGGTGTTCCTGTCTTCTGAGCATCAACATCATAAGGAAGTACCATCAGACAAATCATTATGGCGCTTAAGAATTTGATCACTTTCATTGGATTGATTTTTAACAGTTTTTAAAATGAACTTTAGGATTTATTACCACTTTCCATTCGTTGAATTTGACTTTCAAGAATTTTTAGACCCTTTTCACTAACAATACCCCTTGTATGGTAAAGAAAATATTCCATGAAAAATTTCGGTTCCAGAAATTCAGTGATGGAGATAATCTCGCTTTCAAAAATGCTATCTATATGTGTCAGGTTTAGTTTTGAAATGATTTCAATATTCAGATTATCACGATATAAGCCTTCCTTCTTTCCTTTAATCAGGTTATCAGTGGAAAATTTCAGGATACGCTCTCTTCTTACCTCCCTGATCCGAATGTACAGGTCGGGATAATATTTTCTCAGGTCGTACTCCGTAACAGCACTGTATTCTTTAAGCAAATAACTGATGCAGTTTGCTATTTCGGCAAGCTCTTCAATGGCATTCATATGGTCGTTACAACCATTCATCAGATAGAAATGCTGGGACTGAAGATCGAAGTCAATTACTTTTTGAACCAGGTCGTCTTTGTCCTGAACGTATTGATATAGCGTTTTCTTTGAAATGCCCAATTCGCGGGACACATCGTCCATGGTTACACTCTTTATACCATACTTGCGGTATAAATTGCGCACTTTATGCAGGATGTTTTTTATCTCATCATTCATGGGGCAAATATAAACGAAAAAAACTATGGAAACAAAAAATATAAAAAAAGTTTCCGCAGTATATTTTTTTTACTTTTAAAGTCCTTATATTTGCGGCATCAAAAGGTTCAAAAAAACATGCAAAAATTTTCACTCGTTTTCTTATTGTCTCTCTTTGCATTGGTGGGGAAGGGTCAGGATTCCATTCCTGAATATCAGCGTTTGGAAGGTTCTTATATTTTTGGTGGTCAGGTTTATAACAATTCACTGATTTATAATCCCGGATTTTCGTTTCAGGGAGCCTATGGCAGAATGATTAATGAATCTGTCGGTGTGGGTATTGGTACCGGATATATGCATTTTGAACATGAAAATTTTGTGCCCTTGTTTTTGGAAGTTATGGGTTACAAAAAGAACAAACCCACTACACCGCTTATAAAAATGCAGGTAGGATATTCCTTTGCATGGTATTCCGGAAACATGGAAATTCAGGGATATCATTTTCACGGCGGCGTCTATTTTGATGCAGGTGTTGGCAGAAAAATCTCCATTAACACCAACTGTAGTGTCTTGTTTCAGTTGAGTTACCGGCACCAGTTTGCACATATGAGATATGAGATTTTTGGAGGGCAGGATTACAAGGAAGCCATGAATTATGATATGTTGGTTATTACATTAGGGTTAATCCGGAGGTAATTCATGAAAGTTTTTTTGGGATTGGTGTTGTTGATGGTCACGGTTCAGGCTATGACACAGTCTGTTGTGATTAATGAGGTCTGTTACTCCAATAAAAATCTGATTCTGGATTTTGAAGGGGATACACCCGACTGGATTGAGCTGTACAATACTTCTGATGAACCGGTTCAGCTCAGAGGTTATAGCCTTACGGATGATACCAGTAAGAATGACTTCTGGCATTTTCCTTCATGTGTGATCCAGCCCCATGCGTTTTTAATGGTGTTTGCTTCGGATAAAGATACAGCTGTAAATGCCGAAATACATACGGGCTTTAAAATTGCCGGTTTAAAAGAGACCTTATATCTTTTGGATCGGGAGGATCATATAATGAATACAGTTTACCCGCAATGTGTACCCTCGAACTTATCCCTAGCAAGGATACCGGATGGGGCATCTGAACTGTTCGTAACATCGCCTACGCCCGACAGATCAAATAATACTGCTGAACAGATCCCTGTAAACTATGTCAGAGATACCTTGATTGTCAGCCATGTCAGTGGATTTTATAACAGTCCCGTGGAAGTTACACTGTCGAATCTTCATCCGGAGAACAAGATCTTATATACCCTGGATGGTGATGACCCGGACGAAAACGAAGATACATACCTGGATGCGATTTTGTTTCAGGACCGGACTCCTTATAAAAACCGGTTTGCCAATGAAGTTGAAATGGAGGATAAGCCGGGTGATATGATATTCAAAGGAAATGTTCTCAGAGCAGTTGTTTATAGCAATGGTTGTCCGGCTAGTAATGAGATCAGCAACGTCTATTTTGTAAACCCCGGAATCAGAAAAACCTATCATATTCCGGTTGTTTCGCTGATCACTGACGAAAACAATCTGTTTGATAAAAAGACCGGAATTTATACACACGGATTATACCGAAATTTTGATCAGCATGGTGAAAAATGGGAACGCCCTGTTCATGTTGAAATTTTTGATACTACAGGCATACAAATTATTGACCAGGATGCAGGCATCAGAATTCATGGGCGCGGATCCCGCAGAACGCCTCAGAAATCCATGCGATTGTATGCTGATCCGGAGTATGGGGCTGGCGCATTCAATTACCCCTTTTTTAGCCAGAAACCGCAGATTGATCAATTTAAGGTGTTGTTATTACGAAACACCAATGGTACACTGGGGCCTTTATTTAAAGAAGAACTTTGCAATTATCTCGTGCAGGATCTGGATATTGATTATCAGGCAGGAAGAACCGTCATCCTTTTCATAAACGGTGAATATTGGGGAATTTACAACCTTATGGAGCGTGAAAACGAAGATTATATCAAAAGCAATTTCAATCTGGGCGATATCGAAGCTGATATCATCGCCTATGACCGGCATCTGGTTGTTGAAGAAGGGTCGATTGATGCATACAACGAGTTGACTTCCTTCTTTAAAAGTGCAGATCCTTCATCGGAATCTTTCTATGATGATTTGTCTGAAAGAATGGATGTCCCTGAGATGATCGATTATTTTATTACAAAGCTGTACCTTTCAGATATCGACTGGCCACACAGCAATCTCGAAATATGGAAAGTCAGGTCAGACACTGCCCGATGGCGTTTTTTTATGTTTGATTCAGATGGCAGCATGATGTGGTTGGATTATAATTTGCTGTCGGAGTATAATAGTCAGCGGGAAGAGACACAAAGATTTGCTGAATTCAGCATGACCATTTTGAGAACGGCTATGCAAAACGAAACTTTCAGAGAACAATTCCGGCGTCGTTTTTATGAACTCATGAACACTGCTTTCAGCAGTTCAACGGTCCTTAAAGCAATAAACCACTTTGAGACCATTTATGCTCCATTGGTACCGGAACATACATACCGGTGGAATGAGCCGCCTGATTATCCAAAATGGAAGTCTAATGTAGATGAACTGAAGAAATTTGCTGCCCAAAGGCCACAAATGATCATGCATCAGCTTGAGAACAATTTTGGCAATCCGCTAACCCTGTATCCGAATCCATCAGAAGGTTCCTTTTATCTGGATCTCATTTTGCCTGCGGAAAAGGTAGAAGTGCGCATTTTTTCAGCCAAAGGAATTCTGATGTATCAATGGACCGGGCCATATACAGGAGAAAGCCCCGTGGAATTAAATACAGGACTGCCTGCAGGATTTTATATTTTACAAGCACGCACGGTGCAGAATTCATACATCGGCAAACTCATTATTCAATAGCAATCTGAATGAGATATTGGTTTCTTTTACTGGCATTTGGTATTGTGCAATCGCTGTATTCACAGGAATTCAGAGGCGGAGTATCGGCAGATTTCAGCATTCTTCCAAAGATTGAAGGAGAAATAGAGCTGGAAATGAGGGGGGGATGGGTTCCTGAATCCTATTTTACCCGAATGGCCCAGTTTCAGGTGGATTATGTGTTCTCAAAAAGGTGGAGCGCTGGTTTATTATACAGCTATTCCAGTATTACCGAAAGTGGAGAACACGCCCTGGATGAAGCAAATGAAAACAAGGAAAAAAACCGGTTTGCCATAAATGTAAACTATCAGACAAAAAGGTTAGATAATGACTTTAGAATCGGCAACCGGCTCAGGTATCAGTATGCATCCGTGCATGATAAAAGTCCAAAGCAATATATCCGCAATAAGGTTACGGTTGACTATCGCATGACGAAGGCCATGAATCCATATATCTCAGTCGAACCATACATTAGTATTTCTGACCATGAAGTACATACTATCCGTGTTTATCTCGGCACGGAAATGCCTGTATTCAAATCCAAAATCGATGTTTATTACATATCCGAGATAACCCATAAGGATGAAGATTATCTGAATATGCAATATATGATTGGACTGACGCTGAAACTTGATTTCAGGAAGGAATAATGGGGATGCAGGTAATCGGTAATTGGTAATCGGTGGGCAGCCGGTAATTGGTAAACGGGTAATTGGTAAACGGGTAATTGGTAATTGGTAATTGGTAATTGGTAATCGGTAATTGTTAATTGGTAAAGCGATCAGCTATCAGCTTGTCACTTGTCACCTCCTCACCTCCTCACCTCTTCACTTCAACCAATCAACAAATAATTGGTCCAATTATTCTATCTTTGAAACCTGCAAAATGAAAACCCATTTATTGAAACGGTCATGAAAATTGAACTCAAGAAAGATTGTAACTGGGCATTACTGGTTCCAACCAGTATGGGAATCCGGATTACCCCTGCAAACGGACAACCCGTTCAAAGCAGTGACTTATATACGATGCAAGCCACAAGTGCTGAAACCAATGTTGCAAGCATTTCATCCTATCTGGGATTGCCGGTAAAGGTACTTACCACGTTTGTTAAAGACAGTCCAATAGCTCAATTCATAAAAAACAACCTGGCAAGCCGGAGATTAACATTTGAAGGCAAAGAGGTTGCACAGGGTGGTCCCTGGGGATACCGCCATCAGTTTAATATAGCCGACAGCGGCTATGGTTCACGAGGTCCCAGAGTTCTCAACGATCGGGCAGGAGAGGTGGGCAGAACCCTTAATGTAAAAGATTTTGACCTGGACCGGATATTTGGAAAAGAGGGGGTTCAGATTGTGCATTTATCAGGACTTATTGGTGCGCTTTCTGCTGAAACCAGTACATTTTGTCTGGAATTAGCGCGGGCGGCAAAAAAATACGGAACCAGGATCTCATTTGACCTGAATTACCGGGCTTCTTTCTGGAAAGGCAGAGAAAAGGAACTCCATGATATTTTCACTGAAATTGCCAGCGTTTCTGATATTCTGGTTGGCAATGAAGAGGATTTCCAGTTGTGTTTGGGGATTGAAGGCCCCGAAGCTGGAGGAAAGGATATTTCAGGAAAGATTCAGGGCTTCAGAGGAATGATCCATAATGTAAAAAAAGCATTCCCAAATGCTTCGGTTTTCGCAACCACCCTTCGACAGGTTATCAATACCAACACCCATATGTGGGGTGCCATCATGTTTGAAGGCGATCAGTGGCATATTGCAGAGCCCCGGGAAATAACTGTGCTGGACCGTATTGGGGGTGGTGACGGTTTTGTAGGCGGTATGCTTTATGCCATACTAAAAGGTTGGGAACCCGAAAAGTGGATTCAGTTCGGTTGGGCCAGCGGGGCATTGGCCACGACATTTCTTACCGATTATGCCCAACCTGCAGATGAAGAACAGGTGTGGAGTATTTGGGAAGGCAATGCCCGTGTGAAGCGATAATTAAAGATCTTTTAAGGCGGTATTGTTTGCAGAATTTTTGATATCGTCATAAAACGATTCCACAATCCTGTTCAGTTTTACCAGGTCTTCCGTTTCTTTGTCAAACATAATTTGCTGTCCTTGCTTCTCTAAAGTATCAATAATGAAACTGATTGTAATTTTAGACGGGTCAAGGGCAGGTTGGTAAGAAACCTCTCTCACATCCGGACTTACGGTTTCCACGATGATTTTTGTGTTGAGCAGGTCATATACCAGTTCACGTACAATGCGTACAGGAATACCAAGGTTATCTGATATTTCAGCCGCATTCATCGGGGGCAATCCTTCCATAAAATTCCTGACAATCCGTTGCGTCACTAATAATATCAGCACTCTGCGGTGTTTATGACTCACACTTAAAGGTTCAGCCTCCTGTTCATAAAGAGATGCATTCTGATAGGCAAAACTGATTTCGGCACCCAGTAAAACAATGAGCCAGCTCAGTTCGAGCCACATCATAAACAACGGCAAGGCTGCAAAGGTTCCGTAAATAGCCCCGTAACTAGTGAGCATAGATTGGACATTCACATATCCCCACTGCAAAAGTTGAAACAGGGTACCTGCAATAACGCCTGCAACGATGGCAGGCACAAACTGCACTTTAGTATTTGGAATAATTATATAAATCAGGGTAAATACAAACCAAATCAGTGTATAAGACAAAACAGTTACCAGTATCTTTAATATGGAGTCGAGATAATGCAGAAACGGGATGCTTTGTGATATGTTTTCAAGTTGCGACATATTGAAACTACTGGCAATAATCAGAAACACCGGAGCGATAATCAGTATAGAAATATAATCGGTAAACTGACGGGTTAAAATTCTGGATCTTTTAACCTGCCAGATGTTATTGAAAGAGTTTTCAATGTTTTTGAATACCTTCATAACGGTCCAGAATAAGACCACCAGACCGATTCCAGCGATATATCCGGAATTGATATGTCCAAGATATGTTTCCACAAAACCCAGGACCGTCTGAAGTACTTCCTGTTGACCCTGAAGTCGTTCTTTCAACAGGAGGCTCAGTTTCTCTTTAAGTCCGAATCCCTGCGCAATTCCAAAAACCATGGCCAGAATAGGCACAATGGAAAGCATGGTGTAAAATGAAAGAGCGGATGCACGCAGCTGGATCATGGCCTTGTTAAATCCTTTTATTGCTATAAACAGGATTCTGCCCTGGCGGATCAGAAAACTAAAAACCGGATGCTTGTCTTTCACCGAAATGACCCAGATATCCTTTTCAAAAAACTGAGTCAGCTTTTGGATTATATTCTTTTTCATAAACTGTTCTTCCCAATAAAAATACGGTTTTTTTATATATTTACGTTTAAATGTCCCGTTAGTTTTATGGCTATTCCCAATCTTCAAAACAAAAAACTCCTTGTAGTAGAAGACGATGACATGAGTTTTCTATATTTGAACCAATTGCTGTTACTAAGCAAATGTACATTTATTCGTGAAAAAACAGGAATTGATGCTTTGCAGCAATTCAGAAATCATGAAGATTTCGATCTGATATTAATGGACATTCAATTGCCCGATATGGATGGCAAACAGGTGACCCGGGACATCCGCTCCGAGAATTCTTCCATACCCATTATTGCACAAACTGCTTCAAGGTCTGCATTTGAGATGGAGCAAATTTTAAATGCCGGATGCACAGCAGTACTGCTTAAACCGTTTTCGATGGAAGATTTCTATCAGACGTTATCTGACCATTTGGAGTGAATTACCTTCGATTTATTTACAGCCGGGGTCAATTTGAACAAAAAACCTGATTTTGCCTTAATAGCACAAAAACAGTTAACATCTTTCTTATGACAAAGAAAATAGGTTTGATTGGAGGAATGGGTCCGGAGTCAACACTTGATTATTACCGGGAAATTATTGGAGCGTTTAAAAATGACCAGGGGATTATGAATTATCCCGAGATTATTATTTACAGCATCAATCTTTCGGTTTTTCTGGATTTAATGAAAGCTAAAAGATATGATGAAATTGTTGATCTTTTGGTATCCAAGCTGGAAGCATTGAAAAATGCCGGTGCTGATTTTGGTGCCATTACCGCTAATACGCCGCATCTTCTTTTCGACAGGATTCAGGAAAAATCACCACTTCCATTAATCAGTATTGTGGACGCTACTTGTGATTATGCGGTTAAGATGGGCTTTAAAAAGCCGGGTCTGTTTGGAACCGGATTTACCATGGCATCGGATTTTTATCAGAATGCTTTCAGAAAGCAGGGTATGGAGATCACTATTCCGGAAGAGGAAGACCGAAAGGTGATTAACGAGAAGCTTTTCTCAGAAATAGAGCTGGGAATTCTTAAAGATGAGACACGGACGTTGCTGGTACGTCATATTGGAAAGCTGGTACAGAAAAAAGGTATTGATTCATTAATTCTGGGATGTACCGAGTTTCCGCTGATTCTTACCGAACCTTCCTACGCAGGCATTCCCATGCTTAACACTACCAGGATTCATGTGGAGGCGATTGTGAAAGAAGTAATGAAGTAATGAAGTAATGAGGTAATGAGGTGAAGAAGTGAAGAAGAGGAATCAGTGATCGGTGATCGGTATAGCAGTCAGCGGTCAGCAATCAGTATTCAGTGGTCAGCGATCAGCTGCCAACTCGTCACTCGTCACTCGTCACTCGTCACTTGTCACTTCTTCACCTCTTCACTTCCTCACCTCATAACTTCTTCACTTATTTTAAACCTTCTTTCTGTTTAATTGTTTATCTATTATAAATAAACAATTATGGAAACAGGTAAAAAACAGATATGGATGATCGACCCGATGCACAGTGAAATTCATTTTAAAGTAAGGCATTTGGTGGTAGCCACTGTAACGGGCAGTTTTACAAAGTTTGAAGGGTCAATGGAGACGTTTTCGGATGACTTTTCAGATGCTAAAATTGTGTTTACAGCATATGCAGACAGCATCAACACAAATGTCCCCGACAGAGATGCACATTTAAGATCTGCGGATTTCTTTGATGCAGAAAACCATCCCACGATTTATTTTCAATCTGGAAGGTTTACCAGGGTAGACGACGAAACTTATCAGCTTACAGGGGATATCACCATCAGGGGCGTCACAAAAGAAATTGAATTGAAGGTAGAGTTTGGAGGCAGGGTGAAGGATCCATGGGGAAACGAAAAGGCAGGTTTTACCCTTGTCGGTAAATTGAACAGAAAAGAGTATGGCCTTCATTGGAATGCACTTACCGAAGCAGGAGGAGCTGTGGCTTCTGATGAAGTGAAGCTGGAGTTGAACGTAGAAATGGTCCTTCAGAAATAGATCAGCTGATATTCAGTAAATTTATCAGGGGATTGGCGTATATTTTCAAAAACACATCCCGGGCAGCTGTTTTGTTACTTATGAACAGGGATAGCTCTTTATTCATGTATTCCCGAAAGGCGCTTTCATCTTCGGATGTGTAATGATCGGCATATTGATGGCCATTATTTAAAAGATCAAAGGCGATATAATTCGTAGGCCATAATTTATAATTTTTATAAATGGAAGCATCCATTACAGCTGACAATTGTGTTATTTTATCATTTTGGCTCCCTGATGGGTTTATGTCGCAAAGCTGATGATTTACTTCTTCGCATGCCGCCAGATGGATGTGGCCTTTTTGCCGGGTTATCCCGGTTAAAATGCTCATAAAATCTTCATTTGGCTCTTTTTTATAGGGATTTTCCGATGTCGCAGAAAGCAGCTCTCTTACTTTAAAGGCACAACAGGGTTCATATTCATATGAAATGGACAGAGGCACTATATTAAGCTCGGAAAACGATTCAAAGAAATCACACGCACCGCTGATATGGAACATTTTCAGGAGTCCCGTTTCTGTTTTATCCGACCCGTCTTTGGTTCTGCCATTCCGTTGTGCAATCCATGCAGAAGTTTTTTTATGGGTAATTGTATGGCGGATGTAAGCAGATAAAATCTGTGAATTCCGGAACAATTCCATCCGGTTTCCGCCACGGTTTACTTTAAACATTCTGTTTACCTTTCCAAGATCGATAATAAACTGATTGGTCATCAGATTGCTGCCGAAGGTAATTTCAGAGGTCTCATGTCCGTAATCCAGCAAAATAACCTGTAATATAGCAGAGTCAAGCACGATATCACGGTGGTTTCCGACAAAAAGATAAGGTTTCCCTTTGGGCAGTTTATCGAAACCACTGGTAGTTAAGCCCCACGACGTTTTTTTTACAATAGAATTTACCAGTGGGTGCATAAACTGCTTCTGAAATTCCAGGGCAGAGTCAATCTTTTTCAGATCGGCTATCATCTGATCTTTGTCGCCACCTGGAAATAGAAATTCAAGAATTTTCTTAAATTCGGGTACTGCCACAATTCTTCTTAATGCAGCGTTTATTTCTTCATCATAATAAGGTCTTATATCTTCAAAGTGGTCCTTAAACATGGTGGTCTGTTTAAAAAAGGTCCTTTTTGAGCGCTACCATTTTTATTGCAGTAACAGCAGCTTCATCCCCTTTGTTTCCATGTTTGCCACCTGCACGGTCCTGGGCCTGTTCGAGATTTTGTGTAGTAAGAAGGCCAAAAATAAAAGGAATTTTATACAGGGTATTCAACTGCATAATGCCTTGTGTAACGCCCTGGCAAATGAAATCGAAATGACGTGTTTCTCCCTGAATTACGCAACCCAGGCAAATTATAGCGTCAAATTTCTGACACTCAGCCATAAGTTGGGCTCCTAAAACCAGTTCAAAACTTCCGGGAACATACCTGACGTCCATATCGCTTTCAACTGCACCCTGCTTAAGAAGAGTGTTGATGGCTGCATCACGCAGGGCAAAGGTGATGGCTTCATTCCATTCTGAAACGACAATTCCGAACCGCATGCCTTTGGCACTGGGAACTTCACCGGAAATATGCGATAGATTTTTTAAAGCTGTTGCCATATGGGTTTAAAATAAAAAAGTATCAACAAAAATAATTCATTGATACTTTTCCGGAATGAAAACCAGGAATCTAGTTCATTTTTATCTCAAGAGCAGTGATGTATTTATCCATATTTCTGCCCTCATCTGTGTTCGGATATTCTTTCTTAATGGTTTGATATGCTTTCATCGCTTTATCATACTGTTGTAAATCTTCCAGAACCATCCCGGCCTTTCTAAGGAATATGGGGGAGGTAAACTCGTTTTTGTTACGGGCTCCGGCTTTCAAATAAAATGATGCAGCTTCTTCCTTGTTGCCAAGTTCGAGATAACAATCGCCAATAGCACCAATTGCTATTGTGCCTACCATAATGTCTTCACCGTCGAATTTCTCAAGATGTTCGATGGCATCTTCAAATTTACCGGTTTTCATGAGGCAAACTCCTGCATAATAATGAGCAAGGTTGGCAGTTTTGGTGACGCTGTATTCATCGATAACATCCAGAAAGCCAAAATTAGCACCATCTCCTTCAAGCGCAAGCTTGAAAGAATCCTGTTCAAAATAATTCTCGGCCATAAACATATTTGCCTGGGCATCTTTATTGGCTGGTTCAAGATATAATTTTTTATAACCCAGATATCCGGCAACCACAACAACAATAGCTATAATAATTATAGTAAGGCTTTTCTGGTTTTCCTCAATATACTGTTCTGTACGGCTAAGAGCGTTTTCCACGCTTTGAAATCCTGTGGGATTTTCTTCGATCTTATTGTTACTCATTACTGCAAAAAATTTTTCTGACGATCGCAAATGTAATTTATTTTATGATTTCTCCATCCAATTTTCACTTTTAAATGATCGAAAAACCCCAGACATTGTATTTTTTTTCTTATTTTCAATATATTTCTTGTTTTGGTAACACAGGAGCCTCATATCTCGTAAATCTTTTATTGTTAACATGGAGGAATTATGCGTCATTCTATAAATGGTTCTGATACAAACAGCAACGCAGGCTTTGATAAAAAGAAGCTGATGATGTTGTTGAACCCCGCCAGCTGGAGTATTCAATGGAAATCGAGGTTTAATTTTCTTCTAAGGGCAATTGTTGCAATCGGACTCTTGCTATTGCTGATTAATATTCTTCAGCGGGCCATGTTTATCAGAGAAGCCAATGATAAACTTGCTCTGTTATCCGGATCAAAAGCCCAATTTGTACAGAGTTATTTTAATGCACTTGAAAAACAAATTAAGACTTTTGCGTCTGACCGCCAGTTACTGGATGCGTTTAATCAACTGAAAGGCGCTTATTTAAACATTGAAAACGACAATTATTATACCCCGGCCGTTAGAGATAGCAGCCAGATCAGGCCCTTACTGGAAGGGTATTATACAAATGAAGTTATGCCGCTTATTGGAAAGGACCAATTTAAACTCAGTTTACTGGTTCCGGAAAATACCAGACAATCTATACTTCAATATCTTTATATAGCCGGAAACAATAAACCTTTGGGTTCAAAGAGTCTTGTCAACAAAGCTGATGATGCCAGCTCATACAGTTACCTTCATGCGCAGTTTCACCCACAATTCGTTCAATTTTTACGTCAGGAAGGAATCAGCGATATACTCCTTGTAGATTATGCTTCGGGGGATGTCATTTACACGGTAAATAAAAACCTCGATTTTGCAACAAACTTGTATGAGGGACCTTATAAAAACACCGGTCTGGGTATGGCTTTTAAAAAGGCCATTGCGAATCAGCAGTCTCCTGCAATTGTGTATTCAGATGTTACCAGTTATCTGCCTGCTATAAACCGGCCACAAGCTTTCATTTCATATCCTTTATTCAGTGGCTCGCAAATATCAGGGGTTGTTGTTTTTGCATTTGATCATCGGGTAATAAGCAGCTTGCTTACCTATAACAAGGAAGAAATTCAATCCACCGGAACATTGAAATCCCTAATCGTCGGAAATGATTTGATTTATCGCAATGATGATCCTGATTTTCTGGCTGATAAGGACAAATATCTTCGCAAACTGAAACGGCATTCTGAAAACATCGGTGTGGTGCAGGAATGCCTGCGCACAGGAAGCACATCCTCAGCTCAGTCTGTGAATGCTGACGCTTTTTTACCAGCAACCAGAGGAAAACAAGGTGCGACTAAATATATAACTGAAACGGGATCAAAAGTACTTGCAGCATACCAGCCATTGAAAATTGGCGATTTAAACTGGATTCTTATTACCCAGGCAGATCAAAGCGAAGTGCTTGCCCCCCTGAATCATTTTCTTTATGCTCTTTTTGGGATCATGCTGATGATTGCATTGATTCTGTATTATATGTCGGGTGTTATCAATAACTCTATAGCCAACCGGCTCGATAAACTGAAATCAGGTGTAATGGCTTTAACACGTGGAGAGCGAATTACAGAATCTGAGATGAGCGATGGAGATGAAATTGGTATTATTGGAGCCTCTTTGGAACAATTGAATCAAAGGCTGACTGAATCCGCAGACATATTTGACCGTCTGAGCAAAGATGATCTGGACGTGGAATTTCCGGTTCATGGCGAACAGGACTATTACGGTAAGGCTTTAAATAATCTGAAATTATGCCTGATTCAGAAAAAGAAGGATGTTGAAACGCGGCAGAAAGAAGACGATATCAGAAATTGGGTTACAGAAGGCGTCGCCATGATGAATGAGATTCTCAGAACCGACAATAACAGCATTGAAAATCTTTCATTCCAAATCATTAAGAACCTGGTGGAATACCTGCATGCAAATCAGGGAGGGTTCTTTATGATAGATAGTGAAGAGAGTACCCGGAATCTTAATTTAATTTCAACCTATGCATTCAACCGTCAGAAATTCCTGAAAAAACAAATCATGGAAGGAGAGGGACTGGTTGGGATGTGTGTCCTGGAGAAAAAAACCATGCTCACCAACAGGATCCCCGATAACTATATCACCATAACATCAGGATTGGGCGAAGCCAAACCGAAATGTCTGATGATTGTACCTCTGATTAAGGATCAGGAAGTACTGGGCGTTGTTGAAATTGCATCATTTGATGACTTTGCGCCGCATGAAGTGGATTTTGTTGAAAAAGTAGGCGAAAGTATTGCATCAGCAATGATTACAGTAAAATTGCACATACAAACACGCCAGTATCTTGAGCGTTTCCAGCAGCAGGCTGAGGAAATGAAAGCACAGGATGAGGAACTGCGTCAAAATATTGAAGAAATGCAGGCCACTCATGAGCAGATGGAAAGGCTAAAACAGGAAGAGGCCAAACAACACCAGATCCTGATGAAGGGTATGGAAGACTATCGCAAACTATTGCTTGATGTTATTGATCAGCTGCCCGGAAAAATATTTGTCAGGGATCATGACGGGAAGTTCTTATTGCTGAACTCTGAACTCGCAAAAGTTTATGGAAAAACAGTAAACGATCTTATCGGTACCTCCGACTTTGATAATCTCAGTCTTGAAGAAGCCAGAACCAATCGTGACCAGGAGATGAAAATTATGGCAAATGGTGCCCAAACCTATATTGAGGAAGAGGTCCATTCCGGCAAAACAAAATATCTGAAAACCACAAAAATACCCTTCTTTATTCAGCACCTGAACAGTACGGGAATTTTGGGATATCAAATGGACGTTACCGATTTTGTCGAAATTGACCAGGAAAACAAACGTAAGGAAGTAGATCTGCAAAAAGAGACCGCATTACTGGAAGCCTTGCTTAGCAGCGTACCTGAAAATATCTATTTTAAAGATCGGGAAAACCGGTTCCTTCGCGTAAGTAAATCTCTGATGAAACTTTTAGGAGTGGAGAAGCCGGAAGAAATTATTGGCAAAACTGATTATGATTTCTTCTCTGAAGAACAGGCTAAATCTGCGTTTGAAAATGAACAAATGATCATTCGCACAGGCAAGGCGGTTATAGATCGTGAAGAGAAAAAAATTATGGATGATGGCCGCGAAAACTGGGTGAATTCTACTAAAATGCCGCTCCGGGATACCAATGGAAATATTATTGGAACCTTTGGTATCAGCAAAGATATTACCAGCATTAAGAAAATGCAGCAGGAAGCTGTGGATGCAGCAGAGCAGCTGAAATCACAGGAAGAGGAATTGCGCCAGAATCTTGAAGAGATGCTTGCAACTCAGGAGGACCTGAAGCTGCAACTTGAAAGGAATGAAAAGATGCAAAATGAATTGGGCAAAGAAAAGGCGCTCATGGATGCATTGATGGACAACATCCCGGATTCTATTTATTTTAAGGATAAACAAAGCAAATTTCTCAGGGCCAGCAAATCCATGCTTAAGTTATTTGGTTTGCAGAAATACGAAGAACTGATTGGAAAATCTGATTTCGACTTTTTCAGTGAAGAGCATGCACGGCCGGCTTATGAAGATGAACAGGGTATTATCAGAACCGGTAAGCCCATTATTGATCTTGAAGAAAAAGAAGTCCTCGGCGATGGTCGGTTTAATTGGATCACCACTACCAAAATGCCGTTGACGAATGCAGAGGGTGAGATAATCGGAACTTTTGGCATCAGCAAGACCATTACACATATTAAAATATTGCAGCAGGAAGCACAGGAACATACCGAAGAACTGAGAGCTCAGGAGGAAGAATTGCGGCAAAACCTGGAGGAAATGCAGACTACCCAGGAAGATCTGAGACGGCAACTGGATGAAAATGAAAAAATGCGGCATGATTTGAGCAAGGAAAAGGCCCTGATGGATGCCCTGATGAACAATGTGCCGGATTCTATTTATTTTAAAGACAGGCAAAGCCGGTTTATTCGTGTCAGCAAATCACTGCTCAAACTCTTTGGGTTGAAGAAAGAAGAAGAATTGATCGGCAAGTCCGATTTTGATTTCTTCTCCGAAGAACATTCGCGCCCAGCATACGTGGCCGAACAAAATATTATCAAGACCGGAAAAGCAATCATTGATCTTGAAGAGAAAGAAGTGCTGGATGACGGACGTGTGAACTTTGTAAACACTACCAAAATGCCGTTACTTAATTCTGAAGGGGAGATCATTGGCACTTTTGGAATCAGCAAGAATATTTCGCATATAAAGAGTTTGCAGCAACAGGCTCAGGAATATACCGAGGAATTAAAGTCGCAGGAAGAAGAATTGCGTCAGAACCTGGAGGAAATGCAAACAACCCAGGAAGATCTGAAACGTCAGCTTGAAGCCAATGAAAAAATCAAACACGAACTGGGCAAGGAAAAGGCCCTGATGGATGCCTTAATGAACAATGTTCCGGACTCCATATACTTCAAAGACAAGCAAAGCCGGTTTATCAGGGTAAGCAAATCATTGCTTAAATTATTCGGACTTAAGAAAGAAGAAGATCTTCTCGGAAAATCAGACTTCGATTTCTTCTCGGAAGAACATGCACGGCCAGCCTATGTTGCCGAGCAGGATATTATTAAAACAGGTAAAGCCATCGTCGACCTGGAAGAAAAGGAAATTATGGAAGATGGCCGCTTTAATTGGGTGAATACTACTAAAATGCCATTGGTGGACAATAATGGAGAGATCATCGGCACCTTTGGAATCAGTAAAAATATTTCTCATATCAAACGACTGCAACAAGAGGCACAGGAGCATACAGAGGAGTTACGCTCCCAGGAAGAAGAATTGCGACAGAATCTGGAAGAAATGCTTACCACTCAGGAGGATCTCAAGCGTCAACTGGAGGAAAACGACAGGATTAAAACAGAGCTTAGCAAGGAAAAGGCACTCATGGATGCACTCATGGATAATATCCCGGAAACGATTTATTTTAAAGATAAGCAGAGCCGCTTTCTGCGTTTCAGCAAATCGCTGCTGAGTTTATTCGGGTTGAAGCGCCCTGAAGAACTGATTGGAAAGTCGGACTTCGATTTCTTTGATGAAGCGCATGCACGTCCTGCATACTTGGTGGAACAGAATATTATTAAAACAGGCGAAGCGATTATAGACCTTCAGGAGAAAGAAATGATGGAGGATGGAAGGGTGAATTGGGTAAATACCACAAAGATGCCTCTGAAAGATGAAAAGGGCAAAATCATAGGGACTTTTGGAATCAGCAAGTCGATCACCCAAATCAAGAAGCTGGAAATGGAGGCCAATGAAAAATCAAAGAAGCTGAAGGCAACGGAAGAGAAGCTGGCTGCTTTGATCAAGGAGAACGAGGAATTGAAAAAAAATATAAATAAAAAGCGTTAAAACTTATTCAGACTCCAGCCAGTAATCATATTCCTGAAGAATAACAGGGAGATCTTTAATGGTAGCTATATCAGATATTCTTTTAAGAAAATCTTCGTCTATGGAGAATTGCTTCAATACAGCCCGTAAATTGGGTGTTTGATCATCTATTCTGATCCGTGTAAGTTTCTGATCCTGTTCTTTAATAAAATATTCATAATACCGGGTACGCTCGCCGGCAAAAGAACCATTTGTCTTTTCAACAATCACAATATCTTCGTATAGGTCGAGATTTCCGTCATAGATCAACCTTAAAAACCGGTGTCTTTTCCGGTCGTTGTATGATATGCTGTTATATTCTATCAGAAAGCTTTTATAATGATAGGTTGTAGAATCGTAAACGAAATGAAATCCATTAATCATCTCGGGAGCAAATGTTTCAAATGAAGATGCCCCGTTTTTTTTAAACACAACCGCTAAATGAAGGGATAATTCATCAAAACCGCTGAGGAGCAATGCTCCTGTCTGGTTCACATTCCGCAGCCGGAATGTCCCATATATCGTATCTTCATGGTTGTCAACAATGTATCCATTGACCTTTGATGCTGTACATACCGGAGTTATTAAAGTGCAGATCATCCCGACAAGGGAGGCCTTCCAAAAATTCAGTTTCATGATGTAAAAATGAGAAGTGTCTTGCCAAAGATATGAAACCCCTCAAATTTTTGTATAAAGAGCAATAGAAAGGATGCTTAGTTCTTACAGATACTGAATTTTCTAATGTGCTTACGCGGTATCGAAGCGCGCGGCCGGGAAGGGGATTTTATATGGGATATAATGATTGTTAACCAAATAGTACTAAGCAACCATAGAAAGATGGAATTGACGGTCTTATGCACCTCATTAAAGGACTCTGAGGTCAGGATTAATAACTGGATGAGCCCGATAAAAGTTACTACCATAAGAAGGGACAAAAAAAACACGATTTTGCGTATTGAAACAACAGGCTTTTTGGGAATCAAAATTCCGGGGAGCTCTTTTTTGAGCAGTTTATTAAAATCGCGCAGATCTCTGCGGTTTAATTTCTGATGAATGCTAATACTCGGGTAGGGCATGGCGGTAATAGTTCAACTGAAACGTATAGTTAAGTTACGAATAAAAAACCGTATAATGCCCCGATTGTTTAAAAAAATAATATGAGTATCAGGAAAGTTGTATAAGAGATTTAAGGTTGAGGACTATGTGTGTGTGGGTGTAGATTTTAACACGAAGAGCAAGAAGGTAAAACGTCACTAAGAACACAAAGGGGAAATACCTGCGGTATTTCTTGGAAACGCCTGAGCATAGCGAAGGCGGACTTTGCCTAAACCAAGCCGGGCTTAAGTGAACTATTTGATCGCTTTTTTTATTTATTTATGCTTTATTAATTTTCAAACTTTTAACTTTCGGAAGAATATATGCATAACATATCCGGTTCAATGATTATTTTGTCTGAAAAGATTGTTAAAAAAAGCCTGATTTTACTGGTTGTTTTATTACTTGCATGGGATTCTTGTGTTGCCTTACCACCCGGAAATGATTCTATAAAGAAACACATGGATGTTTCACTTTATGGTGGTATCTGGAATCTGGCATCCATTGATGAGATGTACTCATTTCAGAAATATTACGGCAATCATTTTTTTGGCGGCTTATCTTTTGGTTTTATTAAACCTCAAAGCAGGCATCTGATTTCATTTCAGTATTCAGAAATAAAACGCAGATGCAACCATTTCATTTATTCGGATGGTCTTTTAGAACACAGGTATCAGGTAATGAACAGTATGATAATTGATTTGGATTACTCATACCAGCGCAGCATTCATACTGGCGACTTAACAATATTTGCTTCGATTACCTGGATGAACAGTTTTAACTATACTGTAAATGAAGATGATCCGGAGGTATTTTTAAGCTCCCTGGCTCCCGGGGCATTATTGGAATATAAATTTAAGAAGCATATAATCGGATTGGATTTCTCAGTCCCGGTAATTTCTCTTGCTTTGCGGGATCCTTATTATATTTCTGAAGCTCAGACAGATGAAGATTACGATGAATTGAAATATCTTATTGACAATCTGAAGGTCGAATCCTTTGGAAATCTGGCTGTTTTAAATGCAAAGCTTCATTATCAATATCCGCTTTCAAAACGAATCGCCTTTGATGCAAGATATCAGTTTCGCTATATTTCTTATCAGGAACCAAGACCTTTAAGGTCAGTCAGTGGTATTTACAGTGCCGGATTTACAATTAATTTTTAGCCATGAGATTGTTTCTGATTCTGATTTCCATTGTGACCATTTGCACGTCGTGCGAGAAAAATCTTATAAAGGAAGAGTTTGATGATTCTCCTCCTGAAGTATTCGATGCATTCTGGACCGAGTTTGATTGTTTTTATGGCGCATTTGAAGCAAAAGGAGTAAATTGGGACTCCTTAAAAGTGGCTTGTGGTGGAAATCTGAATGACAAATCCAGCGATAATGATTTATATAAATCCATATGCCAGCTTCTGGATGCCCTAAATGACGGTCATGCAGATATCAGTGCTCCGGGAAAAACCTACAGATCATGGAACCGCAGAGACAAATCATTTTTTGGCGATTCGGATACCAGAGACGGTCAAAAAATCCATATCATATATAACACAATAGAATACAGATATTTAAATAATGCTGAAAGTAAAGTTTCCAACAGGCACAGGTTTTTAAAAGGCACCATTTCGTATGAATACATTTCAGTCGGATATCTTTATATTCCAACGTTTTCAGCTGACTATACCGCTGATTTTGTTGAGGAGGCTGCAAATGAATTCATTGATTGTGATGCTGTGGTTATTGATATCAGATTTAACGGAGGGGGCAACACCAGAAATTTTCAGCATGCCATGAACTTGTTTTGCACGGAAAGAAAGCTTTATCTAAAGTCGCGGTTTAGAAACGGGGAGGAACATAATGACTTTTCCGGGATGTTTGAACATTATACCAGTCCTACATCAAAGGGTTGCAAGAATAAGCCCATCGTTGTTCTTGCTAACAGCTTTTCTTCCAGCTCATCTGAATACTTTATTCTGGGATTAAAATCTCAAAAAGAAGTGCGCATGATCGGTGATACTACATGCGGGGCGTTTTCACAGGTTCACAACCGGGTTTTGCCGAATGGTTGGACTTACAGGATAGGTTCCCAGGTAGTTTATACTCCGGAAGGATTACTATATACAACAGAGGATGGGAAGTACATTGAGGGAAATGGTATTGCTCCCGATATATTCGTGCAGGACAATTTAAGAAGGGCGATCGAAGGATATGATAATCCTTTGGATGAGGCGCTGTTTCAGTTGAATCATTATGTAAATAGAGACGAGTGACGAGTGACGAGGGACAAGTGGGAGTGAGTAGTGAGTAATGGGCAATGAACAATAGGGACAAGGGACGAGGGACGAGTGACAAGTGGGTGTGAGTAATGGGCAATGAACAATGAACAATGAACAATAGGGACAAGGGACAAGGGACGAGGGACGAGTGACAAGTGGGTGTGAGTAATGAGTAATGGGCAATGAACAATGAGTAATGAGTAATGAACAATTAGTAATAATGCGTTGATTTTTAAGAAACTATTCTAATATATTGATATTAAGTATAATAATAGTGTTCTTTGATTTTTTAAATGGTCTTGTTTTTTCTGCTGACTTTTCTTTTACCGCGGAGCGGTTTTGGTATTGTAGAAATATGATTAGATAGACCTTCTTTACCGCGGAGCGGTTATTGTTTTTAACAGCATGAATAGTAAAACGTCAAAAAATTTTTAATAAAAATTAAACGCATCAGTACTAATGAACAATGAACAATGAACAATGAACAATGAACAATAAGATAAATAGAACGATCATGAATCGGATATCCCTTTTAATACTGGCAATACTGGTTGCCATTCCTGCATATTGCAATTACGACCGGGCTGCTTTAACCGGATACATCGATCAGTATTTCAATGCACTGATTTCAAATAACACAACTTTTGTTGCATTGGATGGGCATGCAAAGATTACACTGAACGGAGATATTCGGACACTTGCAGGAACTTTTTGGGAGCAGGCTGAAAGTGTCGCCTTCCGTTTTGATATCATGAATGTGCGCAGAGGAGATACAGGCACAGAAGCCGTCATAAAGAATTCAGACGGATCACTGACCATGTTCATGCTCCGGATGAGAATTCAGAATGACAAAATCACTGAGATTGAAATCATCAAATGCAATAAGGGTGAGGCTGATAATCTTTGGGAAGCAGAAAACCTGACTACCGTTTCTCCTTCTTATACGTTTTCCATCAGGGAAGTGGAGCGTGATTCTTACTACGACCTGATCGGCACTGCAGAAAGATACTGGCGTGCATTTCAGACCAATGGCTCACCTGATTACAGACCTGCCCGTTTACTTCCTGATTCAAAAAGATTCGAGAACGGATGGCAGACTACCGGGATGGTGCGCGACGGAAAGTATGAATCTACTGCCAATGGTTTTGATATTGGTTTCTTTAAGGAACGGAACATATGGGACCGGCGCTATCCGGTGGTAGATGAAGAACGGGGCGTGGTATTATCTATTGTAAGATTTGGAATTAAACCGGGATTGAAAAGCAGAAGTGATGCAACAACGCATGACCGGCTCGTTGCTGAGTTTTTTGCAGTAAAATCGGGCCTGATACAAGAAATACAAGCTGTAATTGTAAACCGGCCTGATGAAATGCCTACCGGGTGGGCACCTGACTATGGCCCTGACCGTGCTGAAAAAGAAACGGCTAAGCCATAAATATTTTAGTTTATAAGAGTATCAGGAAAGATGCATAAGTGATAGGACTATGTGGTTGTGGGTGTTGATTTTAACACGAAGAGCAAGAAGGTAAAACGCACTAAGAACACTAAGGTGAAATACCTGCGGTATTTCTCGGAAACGCCTGAGCTTATCGAAAGTTTTTGAATACCATCAAAAATCGAGAAAGACGATTATATGAAGAATGCTCAATATGTACACGGCTATTCAGAAAGGGAAGCCTTGAGGTTGCATGATCAGGCAACAACCCTCAACGATCTGATTCACCATGATTCCATTTTTCCGGAAGGAGGTAGTGTTCTTGAAGCCGGATGCGGAGTAGGGGCCCAAACGAAAATAATAGCGCCCAAAAACAGGAAGACACATTTTGTTTCCATTGATGTATCAGAAGAATCCATCAGGGAAGCACAATCCATGGCTTCAGTCTGCAATATTGATAATGTGGAATTCAGGCAGGCCGATATTTACAGTTTGCCTTTTCTGGATGAATCCTTTGATGGCATCATTTTGTGTTTTGTTTTGGAGCATCTTAAAAATCCGGAACTGGCCCTGAACGAACTGAAGAGGGTACTTAAAAAGGGAGGTATTGTTATGGCTATAGAGGGCGACCATGGGTCGACATACTTTTATCCGGACAGTGCATACGCACACAGTGCTATTGACTGCCAGGTGATTCTTCAGGGGCAGAACGGAGGGAATTCAAATATCGGAAGAGAACTATATCCTTTGTTTAAGGAGGCCGGTTTGACGGATATCTATGTTATGCCCCGTATGGTTTATGTAGATGCCACACGTCCGAACCTGGTTGAAGGATTTATAAAAAACACGTTTACCTCCATGATTGAAGGCATCAGGGAAAAGGCGATCACCGAGGAAATCATGGATCCGTACGATTTTGACCGCGGCATTCGTGATCTTTACCGCACAGCAGAACCCGATGGCGTTTTCTGTTATACATTTTTCAAAGGGTTTGGGAAGAAAATGTAGTATTATTCCCGCTCATGATCACGCACTCATTAGAAATGACAAAGGCCACCATAAAGGTGGCCAAGATGCGTGATTCCGGCGCGATTCGAACGCGCGACCCACAGCTTAGAAGGCTGTTGCTCTATCCAACTGAGCTACGGAACCATAGTGTTTGTCTCTTCTAATTTGTTGTGCAAAACATAATTTGTCAGAGGCACGCAAAAATAATAAAAAACCTTTCATAAAAGTCAACTTTTTATTTTTTGTGCAGCAGGGTTTTTTTCAACCAATAATCCGGTTGCAATACATTGCATTTCGGTAGTGCTATTTTGCAGTTCATCCACCTTTTTTTTAATACATGCAGGCGTACCGTGATATTTGCCCAAAAATATCACCATGCAACGTTTCCTATGCTTCGGCACACTGCGCAATATCCCAAGTTTGATATTCGTCCTGATTTTGTCTCTGCAAATGACATGGGCACAAAGTCGTATTCAGGGAAAGATTACTGATGCTGCTGGCATTTCCCTGCCGGGAGCAAATATCATGATCAAGGGAAGCTTTGAGGGCGCCACAGCAGATACTTCGGGAAAATATCAATTAAGAACCTCAATTACGGGTTCTCAGATCCTGGTAGTCCGCTATATCGGCTACATCACACTGGAAAAAACCGTTATTCTGGACGGAAAACCTCTGATTGCTGACTTTATTCTGAAGGAAGACAAAAGCCGGATTGGCGATGTTGTCATTACTGCGGGCATGTTTCAGACTGCCGACCAGAAGAAGAGCGTGACTTTACAGCCTCTGGATATTGTTACCACTCCCAGTTCCGTCGGGGATATTTATGGCGCATTAACATCTTTACCCGGTGCTTCAGTAGTTGGTGAGGATGGCCGCCTGTTTGTCAGGGGAGGAGATGGATATGAATCCAAAACCTTTATTGACGGGCTTTTGGTTAAGAAACCCTATACTTCATCGGCACCAGACCTCCCTTCGAGGGGCAGATTCTCACCATTCCTTTTTAGCGGTACTACTTTCAGCACCGGTGGGTACTCCGCAGAGTACGGGCAGGCCCTTTCTTCAGCGCTTATTCTTACAACCAACTCTTTTCCTGAGAAAACCCAGACCGAAATCATGTTGATGACCATGGGACTGGATGTTACGCAAACTTTCCGTTCTGACCGTAAGTCGGTTTCTGCCGGATTTGAATATTTTAACATGCAGCCCTATTACAGCGTCGTCAACCAGAATATTCACTGGTACGAATACCCGAGCGGATCCTCAGGTACCCTGTCGGCCCGCTTCAGAACAGGAAAGGAAGGGCTGCTGAAAGTATTTTCAACACTTCAGGTTCGGAATTGTGCCATGCTGTATCCTGAAATGACCACTCCGGGCAGCATGCAGGACATTTCTCTGAAATCCCTAAACCAGTATACCAATGTCAATTTCACTGGACCTGCAGGTAAAGGGTGGATAGTGAAAACCGGAATCTCCTTTACTTATGATTCAGATAAGAAAACATTCCGGCTGTTTGACGTTACCGAAAAAGTAAACAATGCGCAGACCAGGCTGGTACTCAAAAAGAAATTCAACGAAAGGGCCTCTTTGTCTTTCGGCTGGGAAGAGGTTTATAATTATTTTGAGCAACGCTATACGGAGCATCTTACTGAATTTTTGAATGTCAGTGAATTCAGGGATTTCAATACCGCCATGTTCGCCGAAGGAGATGTCAAAGCATTCCCCTGGCTTGCTGTCAGAGCAGGAATCCGGAATGATTACAGCAGCATCCTGGATAAAAATGCCCTGGCATTTCGGGGTTCCCTGGCATGGCCGGTTGTTAGAAACGTTCAGGCATCAGTAGCCTATGGATCGTTTTTTCAGACACCCGAGGAGTCGCTGCTCCGATTTACACATCGTCTGAATTATGAAAGAGCAGACCATTATATATTGAACATTCAATATGAGGCCAACGACAGAATATTGAGATTTGAAGGATATTATAAAAAGTATTCAGATCTTGTTGTCTTTGATCCGGATCTTTACTATGATCCCGCCCTGTATCATAACAATGGATATGGATATTCCAGGGGCATTGATGTTTTCTTCCGAGACAGGAAAAGCATTAAAAACCTGGATTATTGGGTGAGCTATTCTTTGCTGGATGCAAAGCGCTATTACCGCGATTTCCCTTACGAGGCAAAACCAACCTTTGCCGCCCGCAATAATCTGAGTATTGTTGCAAAAGAATACGTAACTGCCATTACCACCCAATTTGGGGCTGTCTTTACCTGGTCGGATGGCCGGCCTTATAACGATCCCAACGAGGAAAAATTCATGCACAAGGTTACCGGCAATTATGCGGATCTCAGTGTCAACATCAGTTACCTGACCAAATTCTTTGGGAAACCTGCCATCCTTTACAGCTCGCTCAGCAATATTTTCGGAAAACAAAATATTTATGGATACAGGTATTATGAAACGCCTGATGCAGAAGGAATCTATAAATCAGTTCCTGTTACATCCGAATCCAGGCGGTTCTTTATGATTGCATTTATCGTCACCATTTAATAATTAAAATCCAAACATTTATGAAATCTTTATTTATTGCAGTTTTAGCCATTTTTATGGCTGGTTCATTATCGGCTCAAATTTCTGCCTATAATCAGGCTATGAGCGATGGACTCATTTTGCTGGACAGTGCCAAAAGCAAAAACGATTACCTGGAGCTTGTGAATCGTTTTGAACGGATATCGCAGGCAGTGCCTGACAAGTGGGAACCTTTGTATTACCTGGCCTTTAGTCGTTTGAACCTCAGTAATCAGGAAAAAGATGCTGCAACCGCCGACCGGATCATTGACCAGGCAGATGAAAATATTCAGAAGGCTTTGCTGCTGAATGGCGATAAGTCGGAATTGCATACATTATCTGCATTTTCATCGCAATGCCGGATCCAGGTGAATCCTTCAAGAGGGATGACCCTTTCACTGGTAGCAAAAGATCTGCTGGATAATGCCATGAAGGAAAATTCAGAAAACCCGCGCGCTTTTTACTTAATGGGAATGAATATATTTTATACGCCTGAAGGTTTTGGCGGTGGCAGTCGCAATGCACTTCCCCTGTTTCAAATGGCGAAGGAAAAGTTCAAGGCTGAAGCCGGTCGCACAGGTTTTCAGCCTCAATGGGGAGCCGACTCAAATGAACAGATGATTGTGCAGTGTAACCATTAAAAGTGTATCTTTATTTGGCGTATTGCAAATATATTGTAATGAAAAACAATGCCTTACAGTTTTGGTTACGACAAATCCTTGATGCACTGATCGCTTTTGGCATCAGCGTGTTTGTAACCTACTTTTATACGGGTGGTCAGCTTTTCAGTTCATTCGGAAACATGATCACCCGTAGCCTTTATGGTTTTATTGTAGGCCTCTCCATCTGGAAAGTCAGCACGATCGTTGGTGTTTTGATTGATAGGAAGTTTCCGTGGGACCAGAATCCGGGGCGGGTTTTCAGGATTAATATCATTGCTGCCATCGTGAGTGCCGCTTTTGTGATCATCGTTGTCAATTGGATCTATTATGAATTTGTATATAAAACGTCTTTCAGTTTCACAGACAGGCATATTCTTATTGAAATGGTTGTGGAAATGGGGATTACAATGATCATCACCACATCATTTTACAGCACGCGTTTCTTTCAATTCTGGAAACAGGCTGTCATCAATGAAGAAAAATACAAGCGGGAAGCAGTTTCGCTGCAGTATGAAACACTTAAAAGCTATGTGAATCCACATTTTCTGTTTAACAGCCTGAGTGTTTTGAGTTCACTCATTGATACGGATAAAGAACGGTCACAGGAATTCATCAGACAACTTTCGGGCATTTTCAGGTATGTGCTGGAACAGAAAGATAAAGAATTGGTACCCCTTGAAGAAGAGATGGATTTTGCCCGGAATTTCATTGCATTATATACCGTCCGTCATGGAAATCATTTGCAGGTGGATATGCAAATCCAGGATTACTCGGGATATTTAGTTCCTTTATCCATGCAAATGATCCTTGAGAATGCCTTCAAACATAATATCATTTCTGAAAGTGCACCTTTGTATGTGCGTATTTCACGGGATTCTGAACATATGATAGTGAGCAATCCCATCCGGAAAAAACAGGTTTCTGTTTCCAACGGTTTCGGTTTACAGGCACTGCAGAAACAATATGCCTGGTTTACTGACCGGCCTGTAGGTATTGAAAATGACGGGAAACAGTTTACGGTGAAAATACCCATCATACAAATGAAGGAGATTTAGGAGATTATGATGACCTGGAAATACATTATTGTTGAGGATGAAGCATTATCCGCTGAGCGTTTGGCAAGGATGATTTCAGTATTGTTTCCTGAACTGGTGCTGCTTAAAATACTTGATTCTGTGGATGGCACTGTACAATGGCTGGAAGAAAACGAGCATCCCGATCTGGCGTTTTTTGATATACAATTATCTGATGGCCTGAGTTTCCAGGTGTTTGAAAAAGCTGCATTTGCATTCCCGGTTATATTTACCACGGCCTTTGATGAATATGCCATACGTGCCTTTAAGGTGAACAGCATCGACTATTTATTAAAACCGCTGGACCCAAAGGATCTTTCAACCGCAGTTGCAAAGTTTAAATCAAACGCATCCACAGATATACAAAAGAGTCAGGAAGCCATAGCTCTTGCATTCGCTCAAATGACTCAAAACTACAAATCGCGGTTTGTGATCCGCATTGGCGAACATTTAAAAATGATAGCGGCTTCCGAAACTGCCCTGTTTTTGAGTTCTGAGAAATCCACCTTTCTAAGAACTTTTGATAACAGGGACTATGGAATTGGCTACACCCTGGAGCAACTGGAAACACTGGTTGATCCTTCCGTTTTTTACAGGGTCAGCAGAAAATACATTGTTCATATTAAGGCCATTCAGGATATCATTCATTACTCCAATTCCAGGCTCAAACTTAAGCTTACAATCCGCTGTGATGAAGAAGTTTTGGTGAGCCGCGAGCGGCTGGATGGTTTTAGAAAATGGATTGAGGGATAGTGAATCAGCCATAAAATCAGGAATTCATTTCATATGGGGGAGAAGTGCCGCATATGTTCTATTTTTGCTGAAAATGAATGAACATGACATCTGAGAAAAATCTGCATCCTGCATATGTGTTGAAATACGAGAAATTTGTCAGGGAGCTGAATGCGCATTGCCAGTTGATTGAACACAGGAAAAGCGGAGCCCGTATTCTCAAAATTGCAGCAGATGATGCTAACAAAACGTTTGCAGTTGCTTTTACAACTTTGTCGGAAAGTGATGCAGGAACACCACATATTCTGGAACACTCTGTATTGAACGGATCCCTCAATTTTCCCGTTAAAAGTCCCTTCGATCAGTTATCAAAAAGCTCGCTAAACACTTTTCTGAATGCGATGACTGCCGATGATTTTACCATTTATCCTGTTGCCAGTATGAATACAAAGGATTATTTTAATCTGATGCATGTTTATCTGGATGCGGTTTTTAATCCGAGGATTTACAGCGACGACAGGATTTTTATGCAGGAAGGATGGCATTTTGAGTTGGAAGATGATGCAAAACCGCTCGATTATAAAGGTGTTGTTTATAATGAGATGAAAGGCTCCTACTCAAATCCGGAACGGGAAATGTTCTATTGGATCCAAAAATATTTATTTGAGGGTACAAATTATAAGTATTCTGCCGGAGGGCGCCCGGATAGCATTCCTACGCTTTCAAGGGAAGCGTTTTTGAATTTTCATAAAAAGAATTATCATCCGTCAAACGGTTATATTTTTTTATATGGTGATGCTCCGCTCCATGAGGAACTGGATTTTATTGACACGAATTATTTGTCTGGTTATGATCACGCAGAACCATCAGCGCCAATGCCTCTGGTTTCCCCCTTTGATAAAATAAAGGAACATTCCGGCTATTACGCTGTAACAGATACCGATCAGACGGATCACCAGACCTTTCTTTCCATATCCTGGATCATCGGTTCGGGAACCGATCCGGTGATGAATATGTCCCTGAACATCCTGGCCGAGGTGCTTGTAAATCAGGAGTCGGCGCCCATCCGAAAAGCTTTGCAGGAGGCAAATATTGGGAAGGATGTTTACGCAAGTTGCCATACGATGCGGCAGAATATGTTTTCAATTGTTGCTGTTAACGCCAATGCTGCTGATAAAGAGTCATTTATACGGATTGTATTTGATGCTCTTCGTCAAAATATAAGCGGCAGGATCAACCGCGAAACTTTACAGGGTACATTGAACAGAGTGGAATTCAGGCTCAGGGAAGGAAATGATGCACAAAAGGGCATTCATTACCTGATGCGTTGCATGCCATACTGGATTTATGCAAATGATCCTTTCCTGCCTCTTGAATACGAAAGTGTACTAACATCTGTAAAAGACGCCATACAGGGCAATGATCTCGAAGATATTCTTCAGAAGGACCTGGTGGATAATTCTTCTGCATTGATATACGTTCACGAGCCCCTTCAGGGATTGGAAAGAAAAAATGATGAGAAGAGGCAGGATGAATTGAAACAGCTTAAAAATCTTATGTCTGCAGACGAAATCCGGCAGATTGTAACCAATACACAATCGTTAATTCAATACCAACAGGAAGAAGATAAACCGGAAGCGCTGGCAACCATTCCTTTTTTAAAGATTAAGGATATTGAGCCTGCTGTAAGCTGGTTGCAGGCTGAAAAAACTGATGTGGCTAATATACCTCATTTGTACTATAATACATTTTCCAACAATATTGTGTATTTGCAGATATGGTTTAACCTGAAAGTCATACCCGAAGCGCTAATTCCGTATGCTTCGCTGCTGACAAATTTGTTGGGTAAACTAAATGCCGGACCATTTACATATGATCAGCTGGATACTCAAATAAACCTGAATACAGGGGGATTCAGCACTTCAATTCAGGCGCTTTTTCCGGGATACAATGATCATGAGATCATGCCCAGAATTAGGCTGTATTTAAAGACCACGAATGAAAAAGTTGGCAGGGCATTGGAATTGGCTGAACATGTAATTAATCATTCTGTTTTTGATGATCTTACCCGGTTGGAGGATTTGCTAAAAAGGCACCACTCACAGGTCGAAAGTCAAATGATGCAGAATGGATACCAGGTTGCAAGCATACGGCTGGAATCTTATCACTCGAAAAGAGGACAATTGCTGGAAAAAATCAGAGGTCTTGATTATTATCGTTTTATTACCAGGCTGACAGAAGAATTCAACGTTAAGGGAGCAGAAGTAGCAGGAATTCTGAAAGACATCAGCCGGATGGTATTTTCAAAAAATAACATGACCATTGGAATTACATGCGCAGATAGCGATTTCAGGAGTTATTCCCATGAATTTGCACCATTTGCTGATAAGATGGCCATCCGTCCCAATGCTGAACATACATGGCTGCTGGAACCTCAACCGCTTAATGAGGGATTTGCGACATCGTCGAAAGTTCAGTACGTATTACAGGGCTTCAACTTTATGAAGGCTGGAATCTCATGGAACAATTCCTGGCATGTACTCAACCAGATTCTTTCAACCGATTGGTTGCAGACACAGGTAAGGGTTATTGGCGGTGCCTATGGAGGATATTCGAATATGAACAGGCAGGGTTCAGTATCATTTGCCTCATATCGCGATCCCAACCTGAAGCAAACGCTGGAAGTATTTAAAAACACTGCCGGATACCTGGAGCAATTTGATGCGGATCAGGATACCATGACACGTTATATCATTGGCACAATTGCAAATCTGGATTATCCGCTGACTCCTGCTGAAAAAGGGGATCAGTCTTTTCGCTGGTATTATGAAAAGATGACAGAAGATATCTTGCAGACTGAACGCGATGAAGTTTTATCTACCACTGCCGCGGATATCAGAAAAGCAGGGGCCATGATCTGTGATATCATCAGCAAACAGGTGTATTGCGTATATGGGAATGAGTCCGTCATTGAAAAGCATAAGGATTTATTCGGGCGTATTGTGCGGTTGAATATCTGACCGTGTCATTATAAGCTGATTCCAAAGCGCAGAAACAGCACCAGGCAGTTATCAAGGTCGTTTTCTGTACCGGCAGGATTGATGATATACTGAACGTCTGGTTGTAAATAAAAGTGACTGCAAACGGGAAACATATAGGTAAGTTCAAGAGCTGTTTCCTTTCTTGCATCAGTCAAACGCGTATGAGCCAGCCCGAAACCAGCGATGTCCTCACCTTCTTTGTGGAATATTCCCTTGTAATGAATGCCGCCACCCAGGTAGTATGAATGATCATTGCCATCAATTTCCGGACAATAGCCGTATTGAAAGAAAAGACCCAGGCTGCCGGAAGCTGATTTCCATATTTCCTGGTCGGCAATCACATAAATTCCATGGTTGTCGCGGGTTGTTGAATCGACGGAGCTAAAATGCTCATGAAAGTAGAAGCCTCCTTTCACTGTGCCATTCAACGAGCCCAGTTCAACCTTCCTTTGAATTTCTGACAAAAAGAAGATGCCGTCTTCTTTGAAAAGCTTCCATTTCAGATTGAGCTGGTTGTCATGAAAATCGGTAGGTGCGCCATCAAAAACAGCCAGGTTCAACTGCGTTTTGGCAGATAAATACCACCTCGTGGTAATGCCCGGTGATGTAAGCGGGAAGGTAGGCGCTGCAGTATTGCATGACATGGATGGAGGTATGCCGAATGAGCTGTTTACAAACGAGGCCCCATAATCGGTAAAAGCAAAATCGTTGTTCACCTCCTGAAGGCCTATGGTAACATCGCCAATCCCAAATTTATGGCGGTACCATAGTTCATAGATGAACGAATGGTTTCCTGCTTCCATATTTGAGGCATACTGGTAATCGCCCAGAAAATCCACAGACGGCTCATTTCCATGCGTATTGGCCAAGCTGACAAAAAAGTTACCGTTTTTCCAGGGATGTATCGTCAAATCTGCGCTGGTAAATCCCAGGTAAAAGGGCCCTGTTTTGATACCGCCGCTAAGGTTTGCCCCGGCATCACCAAAATAGTAAAAGTCGAAATGAAACAATCGGGCACTATCCGGTTTTTCAGAATATGCCGAATCATGAAAGGCATAAAGCATCACAACGACTTGTAAAACAATGACGATGTTGCGATTCACTTTTTTCTCTGAGGTTTTGGCTTTATTTTCTACGGAATCCATCTATAACACTAAAAACTCGTGATGCCATGATGCACAAATATCTTTAACATGGAACAACTGTTTTTGATTTTGTGCATGAGAATGCTAATATATTATCTTTATCACGTTTTATCAAAAGTCTGAGTCAATAAATGGATATCGGTGAATTCATAAGATTAAGCCGGCAAATGCCTGTAATTGATGTCCGGTCGCCTGCAGAATTTGAGTACGGTCATTTTGCCGGAGCCATTAACCTGCCGTTGTTTACGAACGAAGAACGTTCATTAATCGGCACACTTTACATGAAGAAAGGCTCTACCGAGGCCATGATCCATGGACTTGAGATCATTGGTCCCAAAATGGCCACTTATGCCAGAGTGGGATATGAAATAGCACCGGAGAGAAAAGCCCTGATGTATTGCTGGAGGGGAGGAATGCGCAGCAACAGTCTCGCCTGGTTGCTGAATGCAGTGGGTATTGAAACGCATACGTTGCAGGGTGGTTATAAAACCTTCAGGCGTTTTGTGCGGGAATCTTTCAACGAGCCGTTGAATCTCGTTGTCATAGGTGGAATGACCGGCACAGGAAAGACTAAAATACTGGAAATTCTTGCATCAAAGGGGAAACAGATCATCCATCTTGAGAAACTTGCCGGTCACAGAGGTTCTGTTTTCGGAGGTATCGGTCAATCTCCGCAGCCTTCGACCGAACAGTTTGAAAATGACTTGTATGCCCGGATGGCTCAGCTTAATCCCGGGGAGCCCGTTTTCATTGAAGATGAAAGTCTTTCCATTGGGAATGTATTCATTCCCGGAAATTTTTATAATCAGATGATTACCGCCCCGCTCATGGAAATCTTCATGCCTGCGGAAAGGAGGATTCAACTGCTGATGGAAGAATATGGGTCAGCAAAGACAGAAGACCTGATTGCTGCCGTACGAAAAATTGAACGCAGGCTTGGGCTTCAGAACGCCGCAGAAATTGCAGGATATATAGAACAGGGACAGATTGAACAGGCGGTTGAAAGGATCCTTGTGTATTATGATAAAAAATACACCCGAAGCATGAGTCAGCATGCGCGTAGTGAATACGGTAAAATCACCGTATCGGGTGAATCTTTTGAAGATATTGCGGATGCAATCGTTGAATGGTCCGTGAACAGAAATAAATCCAATACTCCAAAAACCAATGGAAGAATATAAACTCACGCAATTTAGTCCGGGTGCCGGCTGTGGATGCAAGATATCTCCCGCCGACCTGAAGGAAATCATCCGGCGTGTTCCGGATGGCAAAGCATTCTCAAATTTAATCGTAGGGTGTGATACCAGTGATGATGCAGCCGTAATGGACATCGGAAACGGACAGGCCCTGATCAGCACCACCGATTTTTTTACACCCATAGTGGATGATCCCTGGGATTTTGGCCGGATTGCAGCAACCAATGCATTAAGTGATGTGTATGCCATGGGAGGTAAGCCGCTGCTTGCCATATCCATTCTGGGCTGGCCGCTTGCCAAATTACCTGCAGAAATCGCCAGCAGGGTCATTGAAGGTGCGGTGGAAGTGTGCAGGACGGCAGGAATTCCATTGGCCGGCGGACACAGCATCGATATATCTGATCCGGTTTTTGGACTCGCGGTAAGCGGAATGGTGCAGAAGGATCAGATTAAGAAAAACAATACGGCGCGGGCAGGATGCCGCTTGTTTTTATCCAAGCCTCTGGGCATTGGAATCCTGAGTACGGCATCCAAGAAAAACGCTTTACGGCAGGAGGATTACCTCAATGCCGTGGCATGGATGACCCGGCTGAACCAGATCGGGATGGAACTGGGGAAAATGGAAGGGGTGATGGCCATGACCGATGTAACTGGATTTGGTTTGCTCGGTCACCTCCTTGAAATTTGCTCGGGAAGTAAAGTATCTGCAGAAATAGATTTTGACCGTGTTCCGGTACATCCCGATCTCAATTATTACACAGAAAAAAATTGCATACCCGGAGGCACATACCGGAATTGGAAAAGCTATGGCAACCGAGTGCAAGATATTACGGAATATCAAAAACTGATTCTTGCCGATCCTCAAACCAGCGGTGGACTTTTAATTGCCGTTGATCCTGAAGATACAGGCTTTGATGCTTTCGCCAAAGAACATGGATTGTGGGAAGTGGGAAGGATTGTTGAGGGGATGGGGAAGGTGACAATTAGCAATTAGTAATGAACAATGAACAATGAACAATGAACAAGTGACAAGTGACAGGTGACAGGTGACAGGTGACAGGTGACAGGTAGACCGCTACTCGTCACTCGTCACGCGTCACTTGTTACTTTATTTCACTTCAATCGTCTGAGCCGGTTTCTTTGCAAACTCTTCTTTCTTCGGAAGGGTGATGGAGAGAATTCCATTCTCATAATGCGCGGAAATCTGATCGGCATCAATTTTATCTCCTGTCCTGAATGAACGTGAAGCGCCTGTATAATCATATTCCTGATGCTGGTATTGGCTTTCACCGGTCTGTTCCTGATTTTCAGGCTTAACGGAAACCGTCAGAACCTGATTTTCGTGTTTGATTTCAATACGGTTTTTATCCACGCCCGGTAATGCCAGTTCAATACGGAAAGATTTGTCCGATTCGGTGATGTTTGCTGAGGGCAAGCTGTTGCCACAACCACAGACGTTGCTGTTAAAGCGTTTCGACCAGTTTTCATAAGCGGAATTCGACTGCTCATCCCTGTTTGCCATAAAGTAAGGCCTGTAATAAGTGATGTATGCCATATGTTTATGTTTTAATTTGGTTAATACTTGTTATTTAGCATCATCCAGCTCAAATAGAATGCCACGGGCAAAAATGCGCCATATTGACACATTACATGTTCCTAGAGCGACAAAAAGACAGGTTTATTTTGAAGGAATAACAGTTTTCCGAAGCAGGTTAAGGGTTTCAGGGCCTTCATTAAAAAGGAGATCCACAATGCTCAGGTTGGGGATAAAGCCGAAGCGGTCGATAAAAACCTGTTGGTAGGGGATTGGATTGAAAAGGGTGTCGGACTTGTTGAGGCGCTTTTTGGGGTGAATGCTTTGCCGGTAATCTCCGTTTTCTTCCGTCAGTGGCTCCCAGCCGGAAGTTACTTCAGGTTTTGCGTCCATGTTCATCAGTGCAAGGAGGGATTCAAGCAGTCGCAGGTTCCATTCGAACAGGGAGGGAACTTTTTTCCGGTAAATCTCCAGCAGTTCATCGGCATAATATTCAAAGAAAGGGGACAGGCGGTAGGCCGATTCCATGGATTTCAGATGGATTTTCTGCCAGTTGCAGGTATAATCGATCATGACATCGGTGATCATTGTTTTCTCTCCGTGGTTTTTCTTCACCGGAATGGAGAGGCATTGCATGCCGTTGGCTCCGTAGATGTAGCATCGGTTGCGGTACGACTGCTTCTGGTAGTTTTCAAAGCGTTCAATCTTCACCTGCGGGTCCAGCAGCAGTTTGGAGATGTACTGCACAGGGGGCAGGTATGCGGTTGAGAGGAGGATCATTTGTGAGTGGTTATCATCAAACATTATTAAAAAAGAAGACACAAAGAAATGAATTTTTTTGTCACTTTCTGTCGCCACAGAAAGTAACCAAAGAAGGCTAACGGCCAGAACTCACTCCGCCTCGTGCCTCGGCTTCGTTCAGACAGCAGGCCGTCGGATATGGTATTTTTTATTTTGCTCCGCACACGTTGTAGGAAGGTTGTTACATTCAGTAACACTTTGCAACATTCGAACATAAACCAACCTCAATCGAAGAACCGTGGGGTGGCCATGACAAAACGCGATGGCGACGAGGCTGTGAATGACGAAAGGCTGGAATTTCTTATAAAGTTCCCGATAGGGATTCAGCATAAACGGATTGGCGGGCAAATTCAATTATTTGATTAAAATGATTTCAACATTGAAGATATCCATTATGCCGTTTATGTGTCTACTTTATTAGAAATTCCTGCCTTCCGGCAGAGCGCGTGGGGGATCGTTTTGTCTAGACCTTTCTCTGTTGCTGAGCCTGTCGAAGTATGCTTATTTCTTTGCGGCAATGGCAAAGAATGAAGTGGGGTTTGGGGCAAAGCCCCAATGGACCTTTAAATTCAACCCTTTTAGGGTTGTGGTAACGGGTGGGTCAACATCCACGGGTTTCACCCGCGGTTATTCAAATTAAACCCCTTCGGGTTGGCTCTCTAACAATAACTACAGATAGACCGGATTGCTAATGTTTTATAATTATTTTGGCTTTATAATCATGAAGCGAGGTTGGATGCTTCGTATTGGGATAGGGCAACAAATCAACAAATGAAAAACTGTAACCATTGATGAGGGTATCCATGGTCCCGCTATGTAAATCAATTACCCTGGATTCCTTTCCGGACGATTCAAATCTGAATCTCACAATCGCCTCACCGGCCCAAACACAAACAACATCTTCAGGACACCGTGAATCTGCCAGAACCGAATCAAAGCAAATGGTGTTCTGCATTCCGCAATCGCTTATGCATGCTCCATATCCCAGATAAATGGTTTTATTGAATTCTAAGTGATCAAAACCTACATATTCTGCAACGTATTGATCTGTGGAATCATCACTCCATTTTTCGCAACCAGTTATCATGAAAAACAGAAGTACTATCAGGGGTATTTTTTTCATAATAATGCGTATATCCCTATAGATGAATTTTCAATCCATATGGTTGCTTATTGAGGAGGTTTTTTTGCGCCAGTTTTGGTAACATAAGGTTCAATCCACAACTTTGAACTAAGCGTTAAACGCCTATGGAGTAATGCACTCCCGCCTCTGAGAAAGAGCGCCTGCCTGCCGAAGCGGCAGCGCAGGCAGGTTAAGAAAATCAATTTGTGCTGGGACAGCTAACAGAATATATTTAAAAGAAAAGCTGTCTGAGCCCGATTTAGAATCTGTAGGATTTCAGGTACTGAAATTCACAGAATTCTTAATCGGGCGAGTTCTTTTCTTTGAACACAAATGCAAATTGATTTTTAGCAATTTATCAGCAGCGGCGGCCTTTTTGTAACTTTTTGGGCTGCAGCAAAAAGTTAAAAAACTCTTTTGATTTGCTAAATCATTTTGCCAATAAATATGCAAATACTCTTTGGCCTTGCTCTGCCGAATCGGCTACGCGAAGGCGCAGAGGGGGCTGGGGGAGGATAGTCCCCATCAATTAATAAGGCTGGCCTCTTACAAATGATTAATCATGCTGGCCAGGTATCCGGCACCAAAACCATTGTCGATATTCACCACGCTGATACCACTGGCACAGCTGGTAAGCATTCCCAACAGTGCAGAAATCCCTCCGAAATTAGCACCATACCCCACACTGGTGGGCACTGCAATCACGGGTTTATCAACAATACCCCCGACTACACTGGGCAGAGCCCCTTCCATACCCGCTACAACAATGTTTACCCGTGCTTTACGAATGACATCCATTTTATGATACAGCCTGTGAATACCAGCAACACCGACATCAACGATCCGTTCAACACGGTTACCGAAAAGTTCTGCCGTCACAGCAGCTTCTTCTGCAACGGGTAAATCGGATGTGCCGGCGGTAATGACTGAGATATAAGTTGCAGGAGGTTCCGGATTTTTTCTTTTTATGGAAATGGTGCGGGCCAGGGGATTGTATACCGCATCTGAACATATTTTCAAAACCCTTTCAGCCATTTCATCAGTCACCCTGGTGGCCAGAATGCTGTTGTCGCGGGTGAGCATGTATTCAATAATCCCTGTTACCTGTTCCGGGGTCTTGCCTTGTCCGAAAATGACTTCCGGATAACCTGTACGAATTTCCCGGTGGTTGTCGATGGTGGCGTAGCCTAATTCTTTGGCCGTAAGATCTTTCAGCTGGATCAACGCAGCTTCCACATCGATTACGCCATTTTTTACATCGGAAAGAATCCTGTTCAGATATTCATTACTCATATTTCTGTTGGTTTAGGCTTTTATCATAGCTTCCACTTCTGTATCCTTCCAGGTCTACAGTTATAAATTCAAATCCAAGTTTGTGAAAATATCCGGCAAGCTTATCATTTTCTTCAGAAATCACAAACTCAGCAAGTCTTTTCTTATCAATCTCAATTCTTGCAAGGGTTCCGTGACTGCGAACCCGGCATCCTTCATATCCCAGTGATGAAAGAAACGCTTCGGCTTTTTCAATCCGGATTAATTCATCCGGGATAATTTCATAGTTATATGGAAACCGCGTCATCAGGCACGAATTGGAATGCTTTCCGGCAGTGGGAAGTCCAAAATCCAGGGAAAGTTTGCGAATTTCGGCTTTGGTAATACCCAACTCCAAAAAAGGACTTTTAATACCAAGTTCTTTTAGTGCAGCTAATCCCGGCCGGTATACTCCCGAATCATCATTATTTGTGCCGTCAATCACCGTGGAAAATCCATGTGCTGCTGCTTCTTTTTTCAGAAGTGAAAAAAGATGGTGTTTGCACAAATAACACCGGTTTTCAGGATTGCTTTTGATTTCAGGAATGAGATCCGACTGGATGATGATTTGAGGAATGTTTTTTGAATTACAGAATGCTGTCGACTCATCTGCTTCCCATTTCGGTATGTAAGGCGTTTTCAGGGTTAATGCCAATACATTTCCCGGCAATATCCTTTTGGCTATTTCCAAAAGGAGGGTGCTGTCTACGCCTCCGGAAAATGCAACAGCAATTTTGTCGTATTTGTTAAACCATTGTTGAAGCAGTTGATATGGGTCGGTATTATTCATTCAGTCTTTCCGGAGTTTAATAATTGCTCCACCTCCTGATATACCTGCTTAATGGGAATACCCTGCTTACGGGCAATCATATTACAGTCGTCGTATTCAGGTTTGGATTTAATGCAAACACCCTGATAAAAAGCTGACTTGATCCTGACCGCACCAAAGCGGGTTTGAACCGTTTCGATTTTGCGTTCGAGCATGGTTTTTTCAATAGCATATTTTCTCAGGCCAATTGTGGAGGTTTCTTTAAACAGGATCTCATTCACCTGATGCTCGCAATCGGCAGTGCATAAAACCGAGAGCTTCACAGCAGGCCGCGATTTCTTCATGATAATGGGAGTGAGATATACATCTTTGGCTCCTGCGGTAAACAGTGAATCAATGATGTAATCATAGAACTCGGGATTCATGTCGTCGATGTTGCATTCCACAATGAATGATGACGCTTTCTGTTCCATCGATTCGCAGAGGAAAACACGGAGTACATTGGGTATCGGACCATCCAGGGATCCAATTCCATATCCGGTTTTCAGTATTTTAAAATCTCCCTTTTCTGTGAATATCTCAGCGCATGCAGCAAGAATAGCAGCACCGGTGGGTGTTGTAGCTTCATATTCAACAGCGCCTTTGCGAATAGGAATATTTTTAAGAATCTCGGCTGTTGCAGGGGCAGGCACCGGGTATGTTCCATGAGCGCATTTCACAGTTCCGCCGCCCAGCTCTACCGGAGTTGCCTGAATGGTATCCGGATTCAGATATGCAAGGCATATGGCAGCGCCCACGATATCAACAATAGAATCTATGGCGCCTACTTCATGAAAATGAACATCTTCAATGGTTTTGTTATGAATTTTGGCTTCTGCTATTGCAACTTTCTCAAATACAGAGATGCTTGTTTCCTTAATTTTGTCGTCCAGGGTCGATTGGAGGATCATTTGCCTGATCTCACGATATGAATGATGATGGTGATCATGTTCACCGTGGCCATGACTGTGGTGGTGTACATTTAAATGCTGATGTTGTTCATCCACAATAACCTGTACCTGTGTTCCCGAAATGCCTTTGCGCATATCCCGGCTAACGTTCAGTTCATACCCGTGAACAGGTAGTTTGGCCAGTTCATTTTTCAGAAATTGCACATCAACACCAAGGTCAATCAGTGCGCCAAGGTTCATATCACCTGAAATACCGGCAAAACAATCGTAATATAGTATCTTCATTGTTCCAATTAATCGTTGGTGAAATTATTAAATATTCAGAACAGTCCCGCAGCATACTGAAGACTATTCCTTCATGGAAGTGTAATTCAAAGCATTAAAAACCTGTTGCTTATAATTGCGCCCAATAGGAAGTTCAATACCGGGCATGTCAATGGTATTGGCTGTAAATCCAATGATCTTTTTGATATTAACCACATACGACCTGTGAATTCTCAGGAAATCCTTTTCAGGGAGAATTTCTTCAAAAGCGGTAAGCGTATGTTTTGCAGTGATCTTTCTTTCTATGGTATGAATGGTGACATAATCCTTCACACTGTCTGCATAAATGATATCATTGATCATAATTTTATGCACTTTCTTGTTAATCCTGATATAAATGAAAGGATTTGAAGGCTCACCGCCTTCCCGGTGCGTAATAACCCCAGGTTCTGCCACAGGGTTCAAAAATTTATTCACAGCTTTAAAGAGTCGTTCAAATGAGATGGGTTTAACCAGATAGTCAACTACATCCAGCTCATAACCTTCCAGGGCATATTCACGGTAAGCAGTGGTTATGATAACACGTGGCGGATTCTTTAGATTTCTGAGGAAATCGGTTCCTTTCATTCCGGGCATCTGAATGTCCAGAAACATGAGGTCGGCTTTTCTTTTGTTAAGTATATCAAATGCCTCCAGGGCATTTTGACAGCAACCAATAATTTCAAGAGATTCGATCTTCTCTAAATGCGATCTCAGCACTTCAATAGCCAGGGGTTCGTCATCTACAAGAATGCACTTAATTTTCATCGTTTTGATTGCTCCAGTTTAAACGAAAATATACTTCAAATATACCATCATTTTTACTGATCCGCAGGATATATTGCTCTTTATACAATAATTCCAGTCGACGCTCGACATTTTTTAAGCCAATTCCTTCCGAATAACTTTCTTTGGTCTGATTTCCAAATGAATTGGAAATGTGCATGCTGAAATCGTCCTCGGTGATCTCAATCTGCATATGAATAAAAGGATTCCCTGTATTATTGCTCACACCATGCTTGAAACTGTTTTCTAGAAAAGGCAGCAACAACAGCGGAGCAATGAATTTATCTTCCGGGTCGCCCTGAATTTGGAATTTCAGATCCAGCCGGTCACCATATCGGATCCTTTCAAGTTCCAGAAAGTTTTGAATCAGGTTGATTTCTTTTGATAGTTCAACTTCCTTTTCATTGCTCTGGTAAAGCATATAATCGAGCATTTCTGAAATACGAATCACCATGTCAGGAGCTTTGTCTGACTTTTTCAGCGTTAGCGCATAAAGATTATTAAGCGTATTAAAGAGAAAATGCGGATGAATCTGCGACTTCAGGAATTTCAATTCGGCTTCCAGCTTGTCTTTTTCAAGAGCCCGTGTTTTTTGCTGATCGGTATACCATTTTTTGAACATCACAATTACACCGGCAACTGCAGGAATTTCATAGTTGCCAATGATCAGTCCGAATATTTTAGGCCAGTGAAATAAGGGATATTCCACATCATACATGCAGCCTTTGCAATAGACAAAAAGATGCAGGAGCGCCCAAAGCGCAAAGCCAAAAAGCATGGCATGAATAACAGCCAGGGAGGAAAAAGTAAAGTAGCGCTTATTAAACAGAAATACCGGCATCAGGTAATAGATGAATGCATAGGTAAAGGCAATCCGAGCCGGTAACAGGATCAGATTGGATATTAACTCCTCCTTGTATTTTTCAGCATAGCCCCCATAGGTGAGCGCATAGAAAAGGTAAATCAATACCCAGAATAAAACATGCCAAAAAACGCGATAGCGAAATAACAGCGATGTAGGATTTCTCATTTTCATTTTACCGGCGAAACAGGTAAAATTAAGATATCTGTCCACAATGTGATCACTGTTATGATATATATCATTTAATTGCAGATGGATTACATGAAATGGAAGATATAGATATTATATAGCCTGAATGATGCCTTTCTGTTTTCAATTCATGTTTTGAAACGCTTTTTCGCGACAATAAATGGGGTAAATGGTACATTTGGTATCAGGTATAAGAACCGGAATGGATTAATTTAGATTGTTTCCAAATTTTGCATCATCAATCAAAATGTGTAGCAAATACGGTACTTTTGATGATCATTCCTGTTGAAACAGATTTTTCTTAAAAAATCACAATGTCATGAAGAGAAGAGATTTTATCAGAAATTCAATTGGCCTGGGTGTTCTGTCAGGTGCAGCTATGTCATTTGGAAGTTTTGAGAACCTGATGGCCAATGAGCATGAAATGCAATTGCCTTACGATCTGGTTGCCATCAAGGGTGGAGAAGCTGCTGAGATGTTTGACAAGGGGATTGCTTCCCTTGGAGGTATGAAACAATTTGTAAAGCCCAACCAGACTGTTGTTATAAAGCCAAATATCGGCTGGGATTCGGGTCCGGAACGTGCTGCCAATACAAATCCTGATCTTGTTGCCAGGATTGTTGAGCACTGCAAACGAGCCGGTGCCAAAACAGTTTATGTTTTTGATAACACCTGTGCAGAGGGTGTACGCTGTTATAAAATGAGCGGAATTGAAGATGCAGTGAAAAAAGCCGGGGGCACTATGGTTTCCGGAAGAAGTGCCAGCTATTACCAGGATGTTACCCTGCCCAAAGCTGTGAAACTTAAAACAGCCAAGGTTCATGAGTTGATTCTGAATTCTGATGTTTTCATCAATGTTCCCATCCTTAAAAACCATGGCGGATCTACCTTATCGGTGGCCATGAAAAACATGATGGGCGTTGTATGGGACCGCGAATACTGGCATAGAAACGACCTGCATCAATGTATTGCTGACTTTGCTGCATACCGTAAACCCGACCTAAATATTGTGGATGCTTTCAGGGTATTAAAGCGGAATGGTCCTCGTGGCGTATCTGTTGCAGATGTTGCTACCATGAAATACCAGATCATCGGAAAAGATATCGTTGCTATTGATGCGGCAGCGGCAAAAGTATTTGGCATCGATCCCAAACAGGTGAAGCACATTACCCTTGCCGAACAGATGGGAGCCGGAAAAAGCAATATTGATGCCATGAAGGTGAATCGTATAAATATCGGAGCATGAAACAAAAGCATTTGAAAGCCATCAGGGTTGTTTTTGCGATTCTGATGCTTTTGTCCATTTCAGCTCTGTTTCTTGATTTCAGGGAATTGATTCCTACACGGTGGACAGACCGTTTGTTATTCCTTCAGTTTGTTCCATCGCTGATTCATTTTATTACAATTCCGGCAGTTGTTTCAGTCGGATTTATCCTGGTTTTGCTGATTACCCTGTTATTTGGGCGTGTATACTGTTCAGTCATATGCCCATTAGGCATTTTTCAGGATGTTTTCACCTGGATTTCCAAAAAAACAGGTCTGATTAAAAGGTTCTCCTTTAAAAAGGCCCTGAATTACCTGCGATATCCCTTATTGGCGCTGGCCATCCTGTTTCTGCTTTTTGGCAGTCTTTTTATTGTGAATCTGCTCGATCCATACAGCAGCTTTGGCAGGATTTTTTCCGACATCATCAGGCCGGGCGTGGTATTGCTGAATAACAGCATGGCAGGTCTGTTGGAACGGTTTGACAACTACACCCTGTACCGGATGAACATGGAGATATTTTCATGGCAGACGGTGTTCATACCCATTGCTACACTGGTGCTGGTAATAACCCTGGCGTTGTTATACGGACGTATTTATTGTAATTCGGTGTGTCCGGTAGGTACTCTTTTGGGACTCGTTTCACGGATTTCATTTTTCAAAATCCGGATGGACCGGTCCACTTGTACCCGTTGCGGAAAATGTTCATTTGCCTGTAAAGCCAACTGTATCAGTGTAAAAAACATGACCGTAGACCAATCGCGTTGTGTTGCCTGCTATAATTGTATTTCAGCATGTCCTGAGAACAGCATCCAATACAGAAGAACTACATTGGTTAAAAACAAACCGGCAACCGATCAGGGTAAACGCGAATTTGCCGGAAAAACACTTATTTACGGACTGGCATTTTTGGGACTAAGCCGTAAGGCTTTCAGCCAGACTGATGCAGGTCGTAAAGCAGGGGCCATACCCAACAAAAAGAAACATCCGGTAACGCCTCCGGGTTCTGTAAGCATCAGGCATTTTACAAGCCGTTGCACGGCATGTCACTTATGTGTGACTGCTTGTCCTACGGGTGTTTTGCAGCCCTCATACCTGGAATACGGTTTTATGGGAATGGCACAACCCAGGATGGATTTTAACACCGAATACTGCAATTATGAATGTACAAAATGCGGTGAGGTTTGTCCGACAGGTGCCATTTTGCCTTTGTCAACGGAAGAAAAGAAACTTGAGCAAACCGGTCAGGTTCATTTTATAACGGAGAAGTGTGTGGTGTATACCGATCATACTTCATGCGGATCCTGCTCTGAACATTGTCCGACACAGGCCGTGAAGATGGTGCCATTTAAAGACGGGCTGACGATTCCTGAAACAGACATTTCGATCTGTATAGGTTGCGGAGCGTGCGAATTTGCCTGTCCGGTAAGGCCCCATACTGCTATATTTGTGGATGGCAATGAAGTTCACCAGGTGGCCAAGGCTCCGCATATTGAGGATCTGAATGTTGAAAGCAGTGAAGATTTTCTTATTTAGTTTCAAATTTGTGAATGAAAGTATCAGGGGATTTTCTTCGTTTTATAAAAATATTTTTGTAATATTGCGACCTGAATTTTTGAAGGACGAACGATAATAATACTAAGAATCATGGATTTAATTAAAGTTGCTGAGAATCAGTTTACCACTATGAAAGAATATCCCGAATTCAAAGCGGGTGATACCATAACTGTTCATTATAAAATTGTTGAGGGAAACAAGGAAAGAATTCAGCAATACCGTGGTGTGGTACTTCAGCGTCATGGATCAGGAGCTGGTGCTACCTTTACCGTTCGGAAGATGTCAGGAAACGTTGGCGTTGAAAGAATCTTCCCTGTTACATCTCCTTTTATCGATAAAATTGAATTGAACAAACATGGTCGTGTTCGCAGAGCAAAAATTTTCTATCTGCGTGGTTTAACTGGTAAGAAAGCACGTATCCAGGAAAAGAGAATGAAATTTGCCGATGCTGTTGCTACAGCTCCGGAAAAAGAATAAACATCCATTTTTATATAAAAAAAGGCTGCCCAATCGGGCGGCCTTTTTTATTTTGTCCCCGGTTTTAAAACCCGGGGCAAATGAATCAGAATTAAACTTGATTTATGAATTGCCCCGGGTTTAAACCCGGGGACTATTATTATTGCAGCAATTTATTTCCCTGCTCCTGTGCAGCTTTCATGATGGCATCGGCCTTTACATCTGCTTCCTTAATGATTTTCTGGGCAGATGTTTCACCTTCCTGCCTTACTTTTTTGGCAGCTTCCTCGGCCAGCTTTTTGCTGATCGAATCTTTTGCTTTGGCTACCAGCTTATCTGCATTTGCATTGGCCTCTTTTCTTACCAGATCAGCAGCATCTGCAGCTTTTGCCTTTAGGGCATCAGCCTGTTTCTGCGCATCAGCCATAATTTTATCCACTTCAGCCTGTGCAGCAGCTTTTGCTTCTTCTTTTTTAGTGTCAATCTGTTGTTGAACAGCTTGTTTTACTTCATCCTTCAGTGCGTCTTTAGCTCCGGATGAATTATCAGCCATATCAAGTCCGACTTTAGGATCTGTAAATGTTCCGGTGACCTTTGCCTTGAAATTCAGATTCTTGAGCGGGTCAATCTTTAAACCGGCACCTGAAGCTTTGCTAAGCAGGTTATCAATGGGGGCATTGGCAGCAGCACCTAATTCAGATCTGGGAATACTGATTCCAATGGTGTAATTCATAGTCTGATCCAGGCTTTGATCTCCTCCGATCAGCAGTTTTGCTCCTCCAAGATTTGTTTCGAATGGTTTTACCATTAATTTACCATCACGAATTTCAAAGTCAATTCCGAGGTTCTTGAGGGTCATGTTATCAAATGCTTTTGTCTTCAGGGCATTTCCAATTTTATCAAAAGCAGCAGAACTTTTAATACCTACCAGGTCTGACTTGAGATTTCCATTGCCTGCTACTGTTTTCAACAGAGGCATCATTTGCTCATCAAGAAGGGTGGAAAATTTCATTCCCAGATTGATTTTTCCGATTGCTTTTCCTGCAATAGGGGCAAATTTCTGTAAGGTGGTGAATGATGAAAAAGCGGAAGGAATATCAATGGATGTGGCACTAAAGTCGAGATCAACCAGGGGTTTCTTTACGTTTTTGGTATTGTATTCACCAGAAACTTTCATTTTTCCTTCGAGCATATCCATGGTAAGGCCTTCCAGTATCACGCGGCTTTCTTTCACCAATATGGTGCCAATGGTATTTTCGATGGAGAGCTTGTCGTAATACATTTTGTCAATGCGTGAAACCAATTTAAAATCAATATTTGAAGGAACTTCAAATACCGTTAAGGGAACTGTATCTGTTTCTTCGGTAACTGGTTCACTTTCATCCGACATAAACTCATTCAGATCAAGAACACCTGAAGTGAAAACAAAATTACCCCGTATGGTTTTATCATCAAATACATAAGGGATAAAGTCCTCCACCTTGCCCGACAGATGAAAATCACTCTTGCCCATAATGGCATCGAAATTCTTTACATCCACAAACTTGGGAGAGAAGACCATTGAAGCATCGTTGATGGTAAAATCTTTGGGCATATCCGGACTGCTGTATGTGAAATCCTTAATGCTCATGGACCCATCGGCTTTAAACTTCTCATATTGTTCGTTTTCAATATAGGAAAGCAGGCCCATAAAGTCAAGACCGGCCTGTATTTTCCCTTTTAATACAGTGCTGTCCAAAGGAATCACATCATTTATAGTGGCCAAATCCAGGTTCATATCTATGGAACCGTTAATGAACATATCGCTCATCGGGGTTTTAAGATTCAATGTCATATCAATCGGGTTGCCGCCCAACTCAACGTGGAATTTGTTTACATCAACCGTAGTATTGTCATTCTGAACGCCATCGTAAAATACATTGACATCAATGCCAATATGATCAGCTGATTTTGGCAGGTCGGGATATTTGAACATGGCGTTTTCGACAAGCAGCTTTAAGGCCACGTCAGGCATAGTCTTCTCATTGTAAGTACCCTGAACTTTTCCATCAAGCTGCAGTTTTCCTGCCGTTTTTACATCCTTGAAATCTTTCATATAAATGGCAGGGATCAATGAAAGCAGTGATTTGAAATCGGCCTTGTCAAGTCCGTATTTCAGATCTATAACAATGTCTTCTTCGTTAGGCATACCTACATTTCCATCAAATCGCAGCACCAAATCGTTCAAAGCAACAAAGTTGTCTTTCAGCGTATATTTCGAATTCTTAAGGTCGGCATCAACATCCATTTGCATCGTTAATGCAACATCACGCAAATAACGGATGCCACCATATACAACGTTCACAAATTTGGTATTGGAAGACATGTTCAGGGAGGAGAAGTCTTGTGACAGATCTCCTTTCAAAAGAAAATTGAAATCATCCAGACTGGCATTCATTTTACTGCTATCGTCGTCGTAACGGATAAGTGCGTGGTTGATTTCAAACTTCTTCAGCTCAACTTTCATATTCATATCAGAAGATGAAGTATCTTCCTCTTCCGTACCGGTGTCCTTCATAATATCCCAGTTTACCTTTCCTTCCGGGGTAACCCATGCATGCACTCTTGGATAATCTACAGATATTCTTTTTATTTTAATGTTTTCCATTTTGATGGCACTGACCAGATCTGCCACCACCTCAAACGACTTCACCTGGAACAGGGTATCTCCTTCAAACTCATTGACACCTGCAACGTACATATTCTTCAACTTCACGGAAACGTTTGGGAACGAACGAATCAGTGAAAGCGACAGATCAAAGTCCACTTTTGCGTTTAAGTTCTGATTGATCTGATCTTTGGCAATTTTCATGATTTTGCCTTTAAAAGCAATAGGGATAATGAGAATTAAAAGAAACAGTACCAGGAGAGTAATACCGGAAATTTTAAAAAACTTTTTCATGACAGCGGGTTTTGATTATAAATCATTACAGTGTAATATCAAAGATCTTAAAAAACAAAAGAAATAACGCAATAAAATCCCATAAGTTATGCAGGAAAACAGAGAAATTTTAATAAAAAGCTAAACAGCATCAGAATCGGGGGCAGGGGATTGCCCTGATTTTCTTGCGCTTGTTGTGGAGGTTTTCAAAACGGTAGTTTACAGAAATTTCATGCGATCCGCCGGTTGTGTTGATGAGTTTTGACATGGTCATATCATAACTGTAAGCTATTGAAAGAGCTCCTGCCTGATAGCCTGCCAGAAGTGTGATGGCGTCTTTCGTCTGTGTATTTGAAATAAGCGGAATACCCCTGTACCATATTCCAATCAGAAATGGAGCATTGGTATGATATAGTCCCAGGTCCAGCTGGTGTAATTGTTCCTGTGTTTTATAGTTAAAGGCTACGGTGATACTTTTCTCAGTTTTTGTAAGATGTGCACGGCTGAGCATGTCAAACATCATACCTCCGTATGCAGAGACCAGCAGCGGTGCATATTCATTTTTATCCGGAATATTCTGGTTGAGCCGCATTAAATGGTTGGCGGTTACACCAAACCAGTGCTTCTCACTGAAAACCAGTCCCGAAACAGCAAAATCAAAATGGCCGTACCTCTGGTCATCAATATCTTCAATGCTTACAGGAAGAATGCTCCCATTATAGATCTGGTCAGAAAAAGTAAGTGCTGAAGTGTTTATTTTCTTTGTGAAATACTGCGCCTGAATTCCGGGAACAAAAAACCACCTGTTGTTTATTTCTATTCTGTAGGAATATTGGGTGGAAATATAGGTCGAACTGATTAGCCCGCCTGCATCATCTACCATAACTGAAAGTCCCGCCCCCAGTTTGTATTTTTCAATATATTTATCAGCAAATGCAGAATAAGTTGTAAATGCCCTGGGTAGCTGAACCCATTGCGAACGGATATTCATTCCAATCCGTGGTATCCCTGCAGATCCTGCAAATGAAGGTCCAAGATATAATGGAGCGGAATAAAACTGGGATAATTGAGGATCCTGACCGGAAGCCAAATGAACCTTACCCGGCATCAGCAAAAGCAAAGCCGCAACAAAAAGAAATGCCGATATCCGTTGTTTTTTCATTTTACTTGATCAATAGTAGTAGAGTCCCGGTCTTTAGAAAATCAGATCCGCTGATATATTTGCCTGATGCTTTCCAGACATATACGTCTTTAGCGAGCAACTTGCCTTTATAATAGCCGTCCCATCCAATGTTGATGTCGTCCGTTTCAAAAAGCAGAACACCCCAGCGGCTGTATATTTCCATATGAAATTCACTGACATTTTCGTGATATGGATGAAATACGTCATTGGAACGGTTGTTTTCATCATACACGCCTCCATTTGGCCCATCTAAATTTGGAGTGAACGCATTGGGAAACAGGATAACACCGTCGTCAGCCACAAAAATGTTTTGATAGGTCGTGTCGGAACATCCATAATTTGTGGTAATTATTAAGGTGATCGCATAATTGCCGCTATTGCGGTAGTAATGAAGTGGGTTTTCCTCATCTGATGTTTCATTATCACCGAAATCCCATATATATTGCGATGCATTGCCATAGGAATCGTTATAGTAGCGAACCGGTTTATTCACAAAGGCAGTATCCGGAGCATACTGGAAGTGGGCTATTGGCTTCTGATAGATGGTAATGATGGTGTCAGCAGTCACATACCTGTTATCAGGGCCATAGGCGGTCAGTTTTACCAGATATTTGTCTGCAACATAATAGGTATGCGACGGATTTACATCATTGCTGGTAGAACCGTCTCCCAAATCCCATAAATAGGTTGTTCCATACTGCGTGCTATTGATAAAGTGCAAAGTTGTTCCCGGACAACCTTCAGTAGCATCCACTGAAAATCCGACACGGGGCATCACTTTATAATGAATCACCACCTGGTCTGTTGCCGTACAGCTTCCATTCACAATACTCCAGCTGAATGTATTCAATCCAGCTCCAAGATTTTCAGCCTGGGTGGAAAATGCACCCGGAATGGCAATGGTTCCTGCTCCGGCAACCAGCGCCCAACTGCCCGTTCCAAATTCGGGATTATTGCCCGAAAGGGTTGCCGTTGATTCATAAACCACCTGGTCCTCTCCGGCATATACTGCAGCCAGGTTATTGGTGATGATGGTTTCATCAATGGTATAGCAATTGCCATTTTTGGTAGTCCACCGGAATGTATTCTCCCCAAAATTGAGGCCATTCACGGTAGTGTTAAAATTAAGGGAATCAACAAAATCTCCTGTACCACTCATCACCATCCAGTAACCTGTACCAACAACGGGTGAATTTGCGTAAAGAAGAGCCGTTGTTTCGCATACTTCTACATTATCTCCGGCGTCTGCAACTGTTGGAGAATTATTCTGAACCACAATCTGATCGCTTGAAGAACAATTTTGGTTTGTTATAGTCCATTGAAACACATTGGTTCCCAGAGCAAGATTTTCAACTACAGTCCGCGCTTGTGCCGGATACATAAAGTTGGCTGCACCACTTATCAGCGACCATGCTCCGGTTCCATATTGTGGTGTGTTGGCGCTGAGTGTGCCCGTGCTGTTGCAGACCGCAAAATCAGATCCGGCAATTGCAGTAGATGGGAGGTTGTTTGTAATGCTAACAGTATCAGAAACCGAACAGCCGGTGGTAGATACGGTCCATTTTAATAAGTTTTGCCCGTTACCCAACTTCGTTACCGAAGTGTTATATCTGAGTGGATCGGCAAAGCCTGCAGAACCTGACAGTACCGACCACAATCCTGAACCCTGAGCAGGCGGATTGGCATACAGTACCGTACTGTCCTTGCAAAGAACCTGATCCAGACCAGAATATACATTCAAAGGAAGGCTGTTACCAACAATTACTTCATCGGTAGAAATACACCCCGCATTTTCAGAAGTCCATCTGAGCACATTGTTACCAATACCCAGGTTGGAAATGACTGCTGCAGGGTCGTGAATATCAGAAAAAGTTCCTGAACCACTGAGAATAGTCCATGTACCTGTTCCTGCAGTGACCGGGGTTGCTCTTAATGCTGTTTCATCCACACATAAAAATATGTCTTCACCTGCAAATGCACGGGTAGGATTATTATTGGTTATAATTACCTCATCATAAGACATACAGGAATTTTTGCTAATCGTCCATCTTAAAACATTAGCTCCCTGAGCCAGGTTTGTGACCTCTGAATTAGGCATGTCAGGATTCAAAATGTTTGCCCCGGTGGCGCCTCCGATAATCGTCCATGTGCCTTCACTGTAGCCAGGATCATTAGCCTCAAGGTTTATTCTGTCGCCACATATTACACGGTCTGCTCCTGCGTTGGATAAAACAAAATCATTGCTGACAGTTACTTCATCATAGGAACTGCATTCAAGATAAGAAATGGTCCAGCGGAAAATATTTTCTCCGGCACCCATATTCCTTGCCATTGTACCCGGTGCATGAATATCATCAAACAATGCATTGCCACTTTGCAGCGACCAGGTTCCGCTTCCGGTTACCGGAGCATTGCCCGAAAGGACAATTGTATCGGTGCAAACAGATTGATCTGCGCCTGATCTGGCAACCGTAGGTTTATGGCTTGTGATGGTAATGGTATCACGCGTATAACATCCCGCATTGCGTATCGTATAGATTAACCTATTGTCATCTCTTCCCAGATCGTATACCAGATTGCCGCTGAATTTTCCAGAACCTGAATAGACACTCCATTCACCTGTGCCGAAAGTAGGCACACTGGGCGTTAGTACAAGGGTATCCTCACAGGTGGTTGCATCAAAGCCGGCATCAGCAGCAGAAGGCTGGTTGTTTGTAATGGAAACAATGGATGACGATGTACAGGTTCCATTGGTTATGGTCCATTTGTAATTATTGTTGCCTTGCGCCATCTGGCGTATCATGGTGGTGTTAGAGTTCTGATTCTCAAATACTCCGGAACCACTTACAATGCTCCATGCCCCGGTTCCAATATACGGGATATTGGCATTTAGCTGAAATGAATCGGCACAAACGGCATTGTTAATTCCTGCATTGGCTGTGCTTGGCAAATTGTTGATGATGATTACTGAATCACTGGTTGTGCCGTTCAGATATGCTGTCCATATCAATACGTTTTCTCCCTGGGCAAGATTGTATGCGTAGGTATCGAACTTGCTGTTATCTGCAAATGTTGCTGAACCACGACGGATCGACCATTCACCATAACCCGGATAAGGATTTTTTGCTTTAAGCTTCACTGAATTACTGCAGATTACCTGGTTTGGACCTGCATCTGTGCTATCCATTAAGGCGTTTTCAATAATAACAGTATCCCGGCTTACACAACCTTTGAAAGAGGTGGTCCATTCGAATATGTTTTTCCCTTGTCCAAGCTCCGTTACGAGTGTATTATATGCAGTTGTATTGCTGATGACAGCAGAGCCGCTTAATAATGCCCATTCACCTGTACCGATTGACGGATCCGTAGCGTTGAGGTTGGTATTGTCGGCCTGAATAAACTGATCATTACCTGCTTCGGCATCTGTGGGCATATTGTTGGTGATGATCACTGTATCGTAACTGATGCAACCATTGTTGTTTACAGACCATTTAAATACATTCGTCCCTCTGGCCAATCCGGAGACCATGCTGGACGGATTATAACGGTTGATATTATATCCGGAGCCCTGAATTATGGACCAGCTTGCTGTTCCATTTGCCGGCAATACAGCGTTAAATTGATGGATATGGTTGCAAATGGAAGTGTCTGTTCCTGCATCTACCACCAGTTGATTGTTATAGATGGCGACTGTGTCTGAAACAGTGCAACCATTCAGTGTTACAGTCCATGAGAAATAGTTGGCTCCATTGCGCAGATTTGAAACAGATGTAGTCAGCTGGGTCGGCTGATCGATCAATGCCGGACCGTTGATTGCATTCCAAACGCCTGTTGATGGCGCCCCCTGGTCATAGGCTGCAAGAGTTCCTTCTGTAGCGCATATTCCTATACTTTCTCCAGCATATGCGCGGGGTAGCGGATTGGCCTGAACCATAAGCATGGGAGATGCCGGACCTGTACCACAGCCATTCACACCGGCCACCTGAATGGGGCCTCCGAGCTCATAGTTGGCAAATGATACTTCTATTTGCCGGGTGCTGTCACCTGAAGTTACAGTAATTCCCGGAGGCAATGTCCATTTATAATAATCTGCATTGGCAATGGCTGAAGTGTAATAAACAGCGCCGGTAGTACCCTGGCAAACAACTGCTTCTCCGGTTATTGCATTTGCTGCGTCGGGAAATCCATTCACAGTAAGAACTGCAGGTTGGCTATTCATCGATCCGCATACTCCGGTTACCTGGCAATAATAAGATCCGGTTTCACCCGCAGTAATGCTACTAAGCAACAGTATGGATGTATTTGAGCCATTTATGTTCATACCGTCGGAAAGGGGTGTAAGTCCTTTAAACCATTGATATTTTAAGGAATCTCCTATGGCATTGACACTAAAAACTGCATTTTCACCTGTACATAATGTTTTATTTGCAGGTTGACCTGTGATCTGGACAGGTTCATATACTTTTACGGGTATTGTAGCTGTTAGCCTTTCTCCACATGGACCTGTGATGAGACAACTGTAATATCCGGACATGGAAAGCCTAAGCCCGTTTAATATCAGCGAAGGCGTATTCGTTCCTGAAATTCCTGTTCCCGGATTCTGAATGATTCCATCTTTATACCATTGATAAGTCAGGTTACTACCTGTTGCCGATACTGTAAAGGTAATCGACTGCCCGGCACACAAAGTGTCACCTGCAGGCACAGCAGTGATGTTGATGGGCTGATTTACAGTAAGCACAGCGGGGTCTGAAAGCAAGGTGTTTCCACATCCGTCCGTAATCACACAATGATATGCGCCACCATTTATAGCACTAAGATTGGTAATTGAAACGTTTCTGGTTTGTGAGCCTGCTATATCCGAAACGTCTGCCATAGGTACACCATCATGCATCCACTGGTAAACCAAATTGTTTCCGGTGGTTTCAATATAGAATGCAACCGCATCACCGGCACATTTTTGTTCACTAACCGGCTGGCGTGTGATAACTCCGGTTTCATTTACTACCATCAATGCATTGGTTGAATTGACTGTTCCGCAAGCATTGGAAACCTCGCAGGTATATATTCCTGCTTGCAGGGATGTAATAAGTTGTATGTTGAGATCTCCTGTTCCGGATCCGGAAATATTTCCGCCATCAGAAAGCGTATCCTGATTGTGTTTCCAGAAGTAATGCAACTGATCGCCTGTGGCCTGGGTTCTTAAAAGTACATTATTTCCCGAACATATTGCAGCTCCTGCAGGTTGAACAGTTATTGAAGGCGCTGACAGCACATCTACATTTACAGATTGTGATGACGTACTGTTGCAGGTTCCATTGATCAGACAACGATAGGTACCGGATTCTGCCAGCGTAATGTCTGACAAAAGCAGGACTGCAGTGCTTGCTCCTGATACAGATCCTCCATCTGCAAGCGGATTCCCGTTGTGCTCCCACTGATAGATATTGTTTCCGGTGGCAAAAACGGAAAGACTGATGTCAAATCCCTGGCAGGTCTGTTTGTTTTCCGGTTGCAATGTAATCAGGGTAGCCTCGTTCACTGTTAACTGGGCGGGGTTGCTGATTAAATTGCCACAGGAGCCGGAAACACGGCACTGATAGGATCCGGATTCTGCAATAGTTGCATTGGCAATAAATAGTGATGACGTGTTACTTCCGCTGTATTTTCCACCTTCTGCAACCGGAATTCCATTCCGCAACCACTGATAGGAAAGGTTGCTGCCATTGGCAACGATGGTTAATGTCTGTGATTGTCCTTCACAAATAACATTTCCTGTTGGTTGTGTCACAATCGATGTATTACTGTATACAGTTAACAGGGCAGGCTGACTTGCAATTGTATTGCAACTTCCGGTGATCAGACATTCGTAAGTTCCATTGTCTGCAATGGTTACCTGATTTATAGTAAGTACAGGGGTTGAGGAGCCGTTAATCTGTGCGTTGTCGGAAATCGGATTGCCATTCCGGCGCCACTGATAGGTAACGTTGCTGAGTGATGCACTTACAACAAATGTAGCTGCATCATTTTCGCAGGTAACGATGTTGGCAGGCTGACTTGTTATTGTTGCAACCTTCTGAACGGTAACTGTGGCTGGTGATGAATAGGCCGGACTGCAATTACCCGATACAACACACGTATATGCTCCTTGCTCTGCAGGGGAAATTTCTGAAATGGTGAGCGTATGGTTGTGGGCTCCGTTATATTTGCCGGCATTGTTCAATGCGATTCCATTGTAATACCATTGCCAGGTAATACCCGTGCCCGTCGCTTCGGTTTTCAGTGAAAGTGTTTGGCCCTCACAAATCACTGTATCTTTTGGATTTGATGTGATCACGGGAGGATCTGAAATAATTAATTGCTGCGATGTGCTCAATGTACTTCCGCAGGCACCTGTCACCCTGCAAACATATGAACCTGAAAGGCCAATGGAGGAAGGGTTTATGGATAATACGGCTGTCTGTGATCCTGACAATATTCCATTATCGGAAATTACCGACAGATCTTTTTCCCATTGCCATTCCAATGAATCTCCTGTTGCCTGTACGGTTAAAACAACCGGTTCTCCGGCGCAGTAGCTGCCGGCACCGGTTGTATTCACTATAGCTGTATTACGATTTACAAATAACAATGCTGTGTTTGAATTTTCTGTTCCGTCTACAAGGCATTGATAAGAGCCGGCGTCGGACTGAACAAGTCCCGATATATTTAAACCGGCCTGTTGGGCTCCGGATATTCTTGCACCGTCATTCAGATTGATGCCATTGTGTGTCCACTGGTAGGTGTGGCCGGATCCGGTTGTTTCTATGAAAAATAAGGCGCTTTCTCCTTCGCATTGGATAGCTCCTGCCGGATGTGTTGTAATGATGGAGGAACTCAGCAGATTGAGATTAGCAGGATTGCTGGTTATGCTTCCGCATGAGCCGGTAACTACTGCGTAATAACTACCCACGTTTGCTGCCGTGGCACCTGTGATTTGCAACTGACTGGATTGAGCTCCGCTTATGGTTCCGCCGTCAGCCAAAGGATTATTATTGAAATACCATTGCCAGGTAAGATTGTCGCCTGAAGCGGTTACCGTAAATGATGCATTGCCTCCACCGAGAACATTGTAATTGGCAGGATGATATATAATGGCAGGACTGGTGCGGACGTCCACTGAACTTATGGATGAAGTAACCGTTGTGCAGTTTCCCGAAATTTCACAAGTATAGGTGCCTTCATCTGCCAATGATAACTGTGCGATTCGGAGATTGGGCGACTGACTGCCTGAAATACGGGCATCATTCACCAGGTTCATGCCGTTTCTTTTCCATTGATAAGTATTGACACTGCCTGTTGCAGTGATATTAAGCATCAGCTCGGAACCTTCACATTGTGAAAGTGAGGCTGCCGGTTGAACAGTGATTACCGGAGGTTCGGAGATATATACCCTTACTGCGTCGGAAAGGATATTATCGCACACAGATGTGATTTGACATTGATAAATGCCTGTATCTGCCATGGCGATGTTGTTCAATGACAGAACTGCACCTGTTGCACCGGCGATGCTTACATTGGTTTTTGTCCATTGATAGCTGGTAACAGCTCCGGTGGCAGTTACTGAAAGATAAATATCATCTGCAATACATGCTGAAGTATTTTTGGGTTGCCCGGTAATGGTTACGGGTTCATTTACCCAAACCTGCATGCCGCTTGATGTAAGGGATGTGCATGAGTTGCTGATTCTGCTGTAATATACCCCTTTATCAGAAGAGGTTACCGGATTGATCACAATAACCGGCTGACTGGCTCCTGAAACAGTCCCTCCGTTGATCAATGGATTTCCATTGAAGAACCATTGATGGTTCAGATTTGAACCTGTTGCAGTTATTCCTGCGGACAGCAGGTTGCCTTCGCAGATATTGATTACAGCAGGAGGTTGTGTGCCGATTACAGGAGGAGTTTCAACAATAAGACGGGCAGCTTCACTGAATACTGAGCCACAGGAACCTGCGATGACACACCTGTACACACCGGTATCAGATTCGGCAACGGCAGGAATGTTGAAATTGGGTTGAACGGCTCCCGCGATGTTCACGTTGTTCTTTTGCCACTGCCAGCTAAGTCCTGAACCTGTTGCAGTTACGTCAAATGCCGCCGATAAGCCTTCGCAGGTGGTTACCGATTGAGGCTGCCGGCTGATTTGAATGGTTTCATTCACGGTCAACTGCGAAGCGGTGCTTGTCAGGGTACCACATGTTCCTGTAACTTCACAGGTATATAATCCTGCATGGGCCAAGCCTGCAGGCGTAATGATCAGTGTAGAAGTATTGCTGCCCTGAATGATTCCATTATCAGCAAGGTTAATTCCGTTATGTTTCCATGCAAAGGACAGCGATGTGCCAGTTGCTGATACCTGAAGGGAAGCCTGTTGTCCTTCGCAAATAGTAAGGTTTTGAGGTTGTGCAGTAATTGATGTCTGAGTGTTTACTGTGAGCAGTGCGCCAAGGGAATATATTGTACCACAGCTTCCGGTAATGCGGCAACGGTATACTCCTGCATTGGCCGGAGTTACATTTGGCAAATTCAGTGCGGAAGATGTCATGCCGGGAAGATCCACCTGGTCTTTCTGCCATTGATAGCTTACCGGTCCTGTAACACTCACTGAGAAAGTTGCAGGCTGATTTTCACAGACTGTAACTGCAACAGGTTGTGAAACAATCACGGGCGCAGGCGCAACCTGAAGCAAAACCGGATTTGTTTGAATATGGGCACAATATCCATGAACAAGTGCATAATAAACTCCGGCATGTGAAGTCAATACAGAATCTATGGCAAGGGTAGGGGTCTGAACACCTTTTATATCACTTGAAATTGCCACAGGATTTCCATTTTTCATCCATTGCCAGGTTAATTCAGATCCCGTGGCCTCAGAATGAAGCGTAATTTGCTGACCTTCGCATGCATTGACGGCTATGGGCTGAATTGCAATCTGAGGCGGCGTCATTACCTTTAACAACGCTCCGTCGGAATAGAGTGTGTCACAGGTTCCGATAACAATACAACGGTATACACCCGAGTCTGCCGCATCAACATTGGTCAATGTGAGTACCTGTGCATTGCTTCCGGGGATGTCTGTTTCGTCTTTCTGCCATTGATAAGTTTTTGCACCTGCAGATGAGATTCTGAATTCAGCATTATTTCCAATACAAACGGTATCGTTTTCGGGCTGCTGTGTAATGGTCGCTGTGTCGTTGACAACCAGGCTTACAGGAATGCTGCGTTGGCTGCCACAACTGCCAGTAACCAGACAGTTATAAACACCGGCATTTGATTTTTCAATTTTCTGAATGACAAGAGTGTTGGTATTTGTACCGCTCACATTGGCAAAATCATTCAGGGGAACGCTGTTATATTCCCATTGATAGATCAGATTGCTTCCTGATGCTCCGATATGATAGATGGCAAGATCTCCGGCACAACTTTCGATATCTGATGGTTGTGCGGTAATTTGCAAGTCCTCATCCATGATCAGTGTCGCTTCCTCACTCATGAGTGACTTTCCACAGGTGTTACTTACCCTGCAGGTGTATATGGCCTCATCTGCTCCGGTTACAGAATTTAAAACCAGAACAGGGTTTACAGCTCCTGCAATCAGTATGTTATTTTTGAACCACTGATAGCTCAGGTTGTTTCCGGTAGCTGCAACCGTAAAAAATGCATTTTTGTTAAGACATGTATGCACATCTTCGGGATGTGCAATGATATTCAGAGAAGTGTCAATGGTTAAAACTGCACCTGTTGAAGTGACAGAACCACACGAATTCTGAACAACACAGGTATAAGTACCCATTTCTGTTCCGTCAACATTTGAGATTGTCAAAGATGGAGTTGTGCTTCCGCTCAGATTCACATGATCAGAAATAACTACGCCGTCTTTTCTCCACTGATATTGAACAGATGTTCCGGTGGCTGAAACGGCAAATACGATGTTATTGCCCTCGCATATATTACCCGATACGGGGTTTGTAGTGATAACAGGCGGGTCAATAACCGTCAAATATGCGGCATTACTGAAAACCTCATTGCCGCAATCACTGAAAACACGGCAGCGATAAAACCCCTGGTCAGCTGATGATACATTGTTGAGTGCAAGGGTATTGGTGTTTTCACCCGGCATATCCATATTATTCAGCTGCCATTGATATTGCAAATGGTCGCCGGTAGCACTTACATTGTAAACAGCATTATTCCCCATGCAAATTTGCACATCAGCCGGTTGTGATTGCAACACAATATTCCGGTCGATTTGCAACAGAGCCGGAACAGATTGCTCTTGCCCGCAGGTTCCTGTAACCACAGCATGATATGATCCGGCCTGATTCGGCAATGTGCTGCTTAAAAGAAGGCTGCTTGATGCTGCTCCTGAAATGCCGGATCCATCAATCAGAGCCACATTGTCTTTGTACCATTTATAACTTAAGTTGGAACCGGTTGCTGTAACAAGCATATTTACAGGGTCACCTTCGCAAACATGCGCATCTGAAGGACTACCAGTTATCAATACAGGAGACCACAATTCTAAAAGGGCATCATTGCTTGTTATGGTATTCCCGCAATCCCCGGAAACCTGGCAACGGTAGATTCCGATATCAGATGGCTGCACATTGCTGAATGCAAGAGTTGGATGTGTTGCCCCCGGTATCAGAACACCATCTTTTTCCCATTGATAGGTGATATTAACGCCTGTTGCTCCAACAGTCATCCATAAATTGGATCCCTGACAGCCTTTTACAGATAAGGGCTGGCTGGTAATTTGAACATGTGGCTGAACATTTATGATTGCACTGCCTGTTCCGGTTGTCTGGCATCCGTTATTATCCGTAACCTGTGTCAGCAGATATGTAGTTGTATCCATAGGAAATACCTGTATAAGATCGACAGGTGCTGTGGCTCCGCTTTTGGAGTATACGCCAAGGCCATCCGTATAGGAGTAACTAAAAGGTCCGTTTCCTGAAAGAGATATTGCAAGAGAAGTCGCATCGCCATAGCATATGGAATTATTTCCTGATATGGATGCAACCGGAACAGGATGAATCATTACCGGTCGTACCACTGAAGCCTGGCATTGGCTCACGGGATTCTGATAACTGTAGGTAATTTGATAGACCTGTCCCGCCATTAATCCGGCCGGGTTAAACTGGGCTGTGCCATTCAGGTTATCTGTTATGGCAGGTCCTGAAAATGTACCCGAAGGTGCAAAATTACCTGTTATCGTAATGGGGGTGGCATTCGAACAATATGAAGCGGCCAGGTTTTGAATAGAAGGCACAGGCAGCGCATATACCCTCACTGTAAAATTCTGAATGTTAATACATCCATAAGAGTCGGTAAAGGTATATTGAATCACATGGTCGCCTGCACCGGCAGTGGCCGGACTAAAAACAGCGTTACCGTTTCCATTGTCTGTCAGTCCGGAGATGGCGGTAAAATTGCCACCGGCAGGACTGGCCGAAAAAGGTATGTCTGCACTGTTTACACAATACGTCGGATTAAGGCCTCCGATAACCACATTCGTACCCACCTGAACATCCTGGATTGATGTATCTGAGCATCCGGAAACAGTAGTATATATGTAGCTGATCTGATGCAGGCCGAGACCTGAAGTTGCAGGTGTAAAACGTGCCGTACCATTTCCAAAGTCGGTGATGCCGGGACCGGAAAAGCGGCCTGTGACACCTGTGGGATTTCCGGTAAGATTCACCGGAATATCACTTGTGCAATACTGATCTCCCAATCCGGCAAACGATGCTGTGGGCAAAGGAGAAACCACTATATTTCTGACCAAAGTTCCTGTGCAGGTTCCGTTTGAATAGGTATAGGTGATGGGGAAACTTCCGACTCCTGTAGCGACCGGGTTAAATGTATTTCCGATAACGCCTGGTCCTGAATATGTTCCTCCGGCCGGTATTCCCTGGGTAAGTGTAAAAGGTCCGGTACCTTCGCAAACAGGCGGAAAAGCATTGAGGTTAACTGCAGGCACAGGAAGAACAGTTATGCTACGCGAGGCAGATGAAGAACAACTGCCAACCGTAACAGTATAAGTGATATTATAAACACCAGGTACCAGCGAGGCCGGATTAAAATTGCCGGTTACATCAATACCGGGTCCTGAAAACCTGCCGGTTTTTGGATTTACATTGCTGGAGTCTGCATTAAAGAGTGAAAAGGCCGGAGCGTTTCTGCAAACATTTGAAAATGGGGCCAGGGTAACAGTTGGTGGGCTCACAATCGTAACAATCACTGTCACTTCATTTGAACCTATTGACCCGTATTTAATGGTATGCTGACCTAGCGACAATCTGTTGGCGTATAATATGGCTCTGCCATCCGCCCCGGCTCTCTGCAAAGCATAGGCGGTAAGGTAACTTACACCATCAATATAAAAAGGTTTTCCTGAAGGAGAGGCTCCTATAATGGAATCTCCTCCTTCTGATGAGCAATAAACAAAATCCGGATGTCTCCATCCGTTAATGGTGGCAGCTTGCGGAAAGAGGTCTCGAATTCCTAAGAATAGAAAAACACTTGTGATGGCAATCCATCTGAATCCGCTGTGCATGTCGATAATTTTCATTATAAAAGGTATGCTTTTCTACGACAGGCATCATTTATGTGTTAGGTGATATATATCACCGGTTTTAGTGCATCCTGTCTAAAAGGCCAATACATCCTGTGAATACCTCATGTCTCCGGAATTTATATCTTTGTCAAAATTTTTCAGATCTCATTCATGAAGAGAGTTGCGGTTGGAATATCAGGAGGTGTTGATTCAAGTGTGGCTGCTTATCTGTTAAAGCAGCAGGGCTATGATGTAATGGGCATATTTATGATCAACTGGCACGATACAACCGGAACACTAGCCGGAGATTGCCCATGGAATGATGATCTGATTTTTGCAGAGCTTACTGCACGCAAATTGAATATTCCGCTTGTTACCGTTGATTTCAGTGAAGAATACCGCAAGAGGGTGGTGGATTATATGTTCCGTGAATATGAACAAGGGCGTACTCCAAACCCCGATGTGCTTTGCAACCGTGAAATAAAATTTGACCTGTTTATTAAAACTGCCCTGGAACATCAGGCTGATTATATAGCCACCGGTCATTATTGTCGCGTTGAGCATACTGAATTTGATGGAAGGCCTGTAAACCGGTTGCTTCAGGGACTTGATACCAATAAAGACCAGAGTTATTTTCTGTGTCAGCTTTCGCAGGAGCAATTAAGAATGGTTTTATTTCCGATTGGCCACCTGATAAAGCATGAAGTGCGTAATATCGCAAAAGAGCAGGGGCTTGCAACTGCAGAAAGAAAGGACTCACAAGGGATATGTTTTGTAGGTAAGGTTGATCTGCCTGAATTTTTAAAACAAAAATTAAAGTCAAAGCCGGGCGCCATCATCGAGATTTCTGAAAGCCATCCTGCCTATGCTTCTTATGCGCAACTTCATGATGCATGGATTGAAACGCAAGGGCATCCGGGCATTTTAACCTCAGACTTCAGTTATATACCACAGGAAGGGATATTTGCCGGGGAACACGATGGCGCACATTACTATACCATCGGACAAAGAAAGGGGCTTCATATTGGAGGCAAAGCGGAGCCTATGTTTGTAATTGCCACGGATACCATTTCCAATACCTTATATGTAGGAATGGGGCATGAACATCCGGGTCTCAACCGTTGGGGTTTGTTTGTTCCTGCAGCGGACATTCATTGGGTTCGTCCGGATAAGGCTTTATTACCTGGTCAATCTCAAAATTTCAGGGTAAGAGTCCGCTACAGACAGCCGTTACAGGAAGGAAGATTGTTCATGTATCCCGAAGGTCTGCACATTATGTTTGAACGCAAACAACGGGGTATTACCTCAGGGCAGTTTGCGGCCTGGTATGAGGGAGATGAACTCATTGGATCCGGAGTTATTAAATGACTTCCGGTTCCTGCTGACTCAGGCAGTGCCAGCTTCCCAATCCCCAGATAATTTCAATAGAATCAAGTGGTATAACTGGGCGGTCCTTGATGTGTTCTTCAAGAATTGATACAGCCTTTTCATCATTTTTACACCCATATACAGGTAGCATAATGCCTGCATTGGCAATGTAAAAATTCGCATAGGATACCGGCAATCGCTGATTTTCATAATGCATGGGCTCAGGCATGGGAAGCTCAATGATGTTCAGTTGTTTACCGTTAGGAAGTCTGAATTTGGAAAGCGCTTTCAGATTATCCAGTAAGGGTTTATAATTGGCATCTGATTTGGAATGTTCAACAACTGTAACAACGGTATCTTCATTTATGAAGCGGGTAAGGTCATCAATATGACCATCGGTATCATCTCCTTCAATCCCTTCACCCAACCATAAAACCTGTTCCACCCCATAAAAATCAATCAGGAATTTTTCAATTTCTGACTGCGTGAGCCGGGGATTACGGTTCTTGTTGAGCAGACATGAAGTGGTAGTGATTACGGTACCTTTTCCATTGAAATCAACCGATCCTCCTTCCATCACAATACCCGGATAAAATGCCGGAACATTCAGCAAACGGGCAATTCTGTCCGGTATCTGATTGTCGAGTTCAGCAGGATATTTGCCACCCCATCCGTTGTATTCCCAGCTTACAATAGCTTTAGGCTGTTCTTTTCCTGGCCGGATAAGAAAAGCAGGACCATGATCTCTGCACCATGCATCATTAGTCGGGTGCAGGTGAATAAATATTTGATCCATGTTTGTACCTGCTTCTGCTAAAGCCTTTGTGACAGCATCAGCCATAACTGTATCGGTTACATTAATATGTACCGCTTCACCTTTCGCAACTTCCCGAATGAAACTATGGTAATAAGGGAAAATCGTATGAATTTTTCCAGGCCAGGAAGCCTCATTGTGTGGATAACTTAACCAGGTAGCCGTATGTTTTTCCCATTCTGCAGGGAATTTATAGCCGAGTTCCCGCGGAGTCAATTGATTTACGGTCATTTTTTACGATTTAAGATACCTTTTTATCAGGGGCTCATAAGTATCAATTCTGCGATCGCGCATGAACGGCCAGTGTACCCTGTAAAAGTCAGATAAAGAAAGGTCTGTTTCCACCACATGAACATCTTCCTGTTCATGAGAAGCCTGATATAGAAGAGTTCCAAAAGGATTGGATACAAATGATCCGCCCCAGAACTTCATATCTTTTTCGATTCCGCACCGGTTAACTGCAACAACATGAACACCGTTTGATATAGCATGGGAACGCTGCATAATCTGCCATGCCTGATATTGTTCATGATTAACTTCACTGCTTTGTGAAGTTGCCCAGCCTATGGCAGTAGGATAGAAAAGGATCTGTGCACCCATGAGACTGGTAATGCGCGCAGCCTCAGGATACCATTGATCCCAGCATACCAAAACCCCTATGGTGCCAAATTTCGTATGAAACACCTGATAACCGGTATCACCGGGAGTAAAGTAAAATTTCTCATAATATCCGGGGTCATCCGGGATATGATTTTTGCGGTATTTTCCAAGATACTTGCCATCGGCATCAATTACAGCCGCAGTATTAAAATATACCCCGGCATCCACCTTTTCAAATAATGAAGCAATGATTACCACATTCAATTCCCCGGCAAGTTTTTGAAAGCGCTCTGTGGATTTGCCCGGAATGGACTCCGCATAATTAAAGCATTCGTAATTCTCCGTATCACAAAAGTAGCGGGTTAAAAATAGTTCCTGCAAACATACAATATGAGCCCCTTGAGAAGCTGCCTTTCGAATTCCATCTGATGCTTTCCGGAAATTATCTTCCGTTGATTCGCTGCAGGCATGCTGTATAAGGCCTATTTTAACCGGATTCTTCAACATTTTTTTTGACAAAAATATGGAATTTCTCATTTAGTTCCGTATATGCTTGTTGGGTATTGAATATTTTATTATATTAATAAACCAAATTCGATCAGCACCTATGAATTTCAAAATGCGTACTGCCATCATAGGATCTTTCCTTTTCTTGTTTTGTTTGATTTTGCCTTTAAATGAAACAAAGGCACAAACGCCGGGCCTGATGTTTCGGTATCTGACAACAAGCGACGGTTTGTGTTTTGATGATGTCCGCTGTGTTTTTCAGGACAGTAAGGGGTTCATGTGGATTGGTACCGATGGAGGTGTGGATCGTTATGACGGGGTCGGTTTCAAAAATTTTACCCAACTGATCAGAGATACCACCGACAATCTTTTACAGGGAGTGACCGGAATTGCTGAAGATGATCCGGGTAATCTATGGTTTATCAACGACACAAACGGGCTGGTGATGATTAACAAATACCACGCCTTTGTAAAGAGATTTGTTCATGACCCGGGTGATAACAGAAGTCTTTCAAATAAACATATCAGGAAAATTTTCAATGACAGCCATAATAACCTCTGGATTTCCACCCTGGGTGGCGGACTTAATTTATTTAACCGGAAAGACAGTACTTTTATCCGTTTTACGGCCGATTCAGCAAATCCATCTGCCATAGCCAGTAATTATTTAAGCGATATAACTGAGGATCAACAGGGAAATATCTGGATTTCAACAATTGATGGTTATTTAATCCGGAAAGATTACAGAACCGGGAGATTTCATAATATCCGGATCACAAAGGAAGGATTTACGTTTTATGCGGATATGCGTATTAACGTTCCTGGTTTATATATAGACGCTGAAAATCAAGTGTGGTGTGCATGGAAGGAGGCTTTATATTGTTATAATCCAAAAACAGAAGAAATAAAGCAATTCAACCTGAAACTTAATGATGCCAGCAGCCCTTTCCATTTTATTACTTTCATCAATGAAATTGAAGAAGGTGTATTAACCATTGGCACTTTTAACTCAGGTCTGTTTCTTTATGATATCAAAAGGGATAAACTGACTGAATTTTTACCGGATCCGGGAAACCCCTATGCGATTTCAAGCAATCGCCTTTCATATATATATCATTCTGCTGAAGGGGTTTGGTGGATTGGAACTTATAATGACGGGCTCAATATTTACAGCCGGAATTATGTTCGTTTTCCATCATTGACGAACATGGTGGATACAAAGTATATTAAGGACACCAGAAACTCTGTGTATTCGTTGGCGGAAACGCCCGATCAGAGAATTCTCCTTGGTACCGAGAACAATGGGATTTTCATTTTTGACAAGGATAACCGGAGCCTTCAACCTGCAATCCCTGAACTGAATGATTGTGTGATTTTTGATATATTCCGGGATAAATTCAATAATTTCTGGATCAGTACATGGATTAACGGATTATACCAGTATAATTGGAACAAACAAAAGCTAAAGCGTATTGAAAGCCTTCCTGTTTATACTCCGCCTGATTTTCTGAATAGTTTGAGCCGATTTTTCATCGACAGGAGAAATCGTCAATGGTTTGGATCCATGAACCAGGGCCTTATGTTGTATGAACCGGAAAGTAATACTTCCAGGTTGTTTCAGAATATTCCCGGAAAAAAGGCTACTATTTCGAACAATATGATTTATAAAATATTTGAAGACCGATCCGGCAACATCTGGGTAGGTACTTCGAATGGACTTAATTTATACGATCCGGTTTCAGGCTCATTCATTCAAAAGGCAATAACCGTTAAAAATGCGGGTAATATTAAAAATCTGATTGTTCATGACATTTACCAAAGCAAGGATGGACGCTTGTGGATTGGCTGCGACAGGGGACTTCTGATGTATGATCAGGAAAATGACCAATATAAGCTCTTTAAGATGAGTGCCTCGGGAAAGAGTGTGCTGGTGCTTAAAATCCTTGAAGATAACTCAAATATTCTCTGGCTGGGTACTTCTGCCGGACCGCATAGCTATAATCCGGCTACCGGCAAAATTACAAATTACGGATTGATAGATGGAATTACATATATGTCCAATAATCCATGTTCGGGATTAAAAAGCTCCAATGGATATTTGTATTTTGGATCACAAAAAGGCGTTATCATTTTTGATTCTCCCAACATCCGGAAAGATACCCTGGGTCCTCCTGTATTTTTTACAGATATTCTGATCAATGATGTCCCTATAGAAATAGGCAGCAAAAGTCCTGATGTTCATGTGTCTGTCTCAGATCTTAAGAAAATCGTATTAAAATACAACCAGTCCAACATAAATTTCAAATTTGTCGCACTCAGCTTTAATAATCCCCAGGCAAACAGGTATGCCTACCAAATGGTCGGTTATGACAAAAACTGGATAGAAGTTGGAAATACCACCCATGCCCATTACCGGAATCTCTCCCCGGGGAAATATATTTTCAGGGTCAAGGCTTCCAACAGCCATGGAGTTTGGAATGAAACGGGAGCCAGTATTGAAATCATTATTAAGCAGCCGCTATGGCGCAATATTTGGTTCAGAATTGGTCTGGCAGTATTCATGCTTTCTGTTGTTGTTTTGATTTATTATAACAGAATGCGGAATCTGAAAAGGAACAAGCTGTTGTTGGAGGGCATTGTTAAATCCCGCACAAAGGAACTAAATGAAGCCAATATTACCCTTACGGAGCAACATACAGAATTGGTTCAACAGCATGAGGAAATTACCACCCAGAATGAATTGCTTTCTCAGATGAGTCAGGAAATTCTCAAGCAGAATTCTGAATTGGAGCAACACAGAACCAATTTGGAAAAACTGGTGGTGGAGCGGACCCGTGAACTGGAAATAGCTGTTCAAAAGGCAAAAGAATCAGACCGGCTCAAAACAGCATTTTTAGCCAACATGAGTCACGAAATCCGAACTCCGATGAACGCCATTGTAGGATTTGCAAATCTTTTGAAGGATAGTGATTTGGAACCATCGGAACGCAACGAATTTATAGATGTCATCAATGCCAATTCCGAAACCCTGCTGGTGTTGATTGATGATATCCTGGATCTTTCCCTGATTGAGTCCAATCAGTTAAACATCAGGAGGGAGATCTTTAATGTTAATGAGATGCTGGACAACATGGTTTCCTCCTATTCATTAATGAACAAAAAGAGACAACTTAGCATAAGTTTAAATAATCAGTTGCATGAAGAGTCATTGCAGCTGAACTCCGATAAAATCAGAATCAAGCAAATCCTGGTCAATCTGATCAACAACGCCTATAAATTTACGGAAAAGGGGAGCATTGAAATCGGCCTGTCCACAAGAGGAGCGTTTCTGACATTTTTTGTAAAGGATACCGGAATAGGCATTGAAGAGGCCGAACTGGATGCTATTTTTGAACGGTTCCGCAAGAGTGAAACCAGCAACAATACGCTTTATCGTGGCGCCGGTTTAGGTCTTGCTATTTCAAAATCCATGGCTCATCTTCTTGGAGGTGATTTATACGCGGAATCTATAATAGGTAAGGGTTCAACATTTTTCCTGTTGCTTCCATTGACAGATCTGTCAAAAATCGAACCGGACCATGGTGATTTTGTGTTGCCTAAAAATTTCACGATTGGATCCGGAAGAGCGATTTTAATTGTGGAGGATGAACGGGCAAATTACATGTATGCCAAAAAAATGCTTGAAAAATTGGATGTTCAGATTCAATGGGTAGAGAATGGCCTTGAAGCTGTAAGATTGATTCAATCCGGAGCAAAATTCCATATGATACTTATGGATATCAAGATGCCGGTAATGGACGGTTTTGAAGCAACCAAGAATATTAAATCATTGAATCCTGAACAGATTGTTATTGCATTAACTGCTTATGCACGGCCAGAGGACAGACAACACTTTATGAAAGCTGGTTTTGATGATTATCTGGCAAAGCCGATTAAACCGAATGATTTTTTGAATGTAATCCGCCAATATTTGTAAGGGATCTTCCTTCATTAAGGTGAAAAAAAGAATCGTCTGATGAATTTCCCTTTGAAATAAGGATGGAATTATAACAAACAGATTCTTATAAATCTACCAGGATCTGGTTTTTTAAAATATCATCCAAGGTTTCTCTTTCACGAATGAGAAGGTCTTTCCCCTCGTGAATCAACACTTCAGGCGGACGAAGCCGCGAATTGTAGTTCGAGGACATGGTAAAGCAATATGCTCCTGCATTCATAAATGCGAGGTAATCTCCTTCGTGAATTTCATTGATTTTACGGTTCCATCCAAAGGTGTCCGTTTCACAAATATAGCCGACTACTGTATAAATTCTCAGTTTACCTTTCGGGTTGGAAACATTTACAATGTGATGGTAAGCATCATAAAACATGGGGCGTATCAGGTGGTTCAAACCTGTATCAAGTCCTGCAAAAACAGTAGATAATGTTTGTTTCACCACATTCACTCTTGCAAAGAATACACCTGACTCGCTAACCAGAAATTTTCCGGGTTCGAAGATCAGGGTTATTTCCTTACCGTATTCTTTACAAAATTTCTTGAAACGTTTCGTTAATTCTTTACCAAGACCTTCTATATCCGTAAAATAATCATCCGGTTTATACGGTACCTTAAAACCGCTGCCAAAATCAACATATTCCAGATCTGGAAAATTTTTGGCAACATCAAACATAATTTCAGCACCCTGCAGAAATACACCTACATCCAGAATATCTGAACCTGTATGCAGATGCAGTCCTTCAACCTTTATTCCTGTTGTTTCAATTACGCGGCGTACGTGAGGCAATTGATACGTTGAAATTCCGAATTTGGAGTCGATATGGCCGGTTGATATTTTCTGATTGCCGCCGGCAAAAATATGCGGATTAATGCGGATGCAGACAGGCACCTTACTACCATAATTATTACCAAATTGTTCCAGAATGGATATATTGTCAATATTAATACGAACACCCAATTTGACGCCCTCAACAATCTCCTCAATAGAAACGCAGTTTGGAGTGAAAATAATATCCTGGGGCGCGAAACCGGCTTTCAGTCCAAGTTGAACCTCCTGTATTGAAACGGCATCCAATCCGCTTCCCAATCCTTTGAAATATCGCAGCACATTGATATTGTTAAGGGCCTTACAGGCAAAATTGATGCGCAGGTTGATATCCTTAAAAGCATGCAACATTTTTTCATATTGCTGTTTCATGCGGGATGTCTGATAGACATAAAGGGGAGAACCATATTTTTCTATCAGTTCTATTGCATCAACTCCTTCAATCTGATACCGGTTGTGTGCGATTTTCATAAGCTGTATTATTTCTTTTTGCCTGTTTTTCTCATGGCTTGCTGTTGCTTGGTCATGTCTTCGATACGTTGCTGCCATTTACTTTTTTTCACAGGCTTGGATTTTCGCTCTTCAATCTTCCTCAGTATTTCCTTTTCATCAATGAACTGCTTAAACACGTAATTTTGTCCGATGGTAATGACATTTGTAAGGAAATAGTAATAAGTCAATCCTGATGAGAAATTGTTCAACATAAACAGGAATACTACCGGCATCACATACATCATTGTTTTCATCCCGGGCATTTGCTGTGTGGATGTGGTGGCTTCGCTCAGTTTCATCTGAATGATGGTGGACACAGTCATTAATATGGTAAATAAGCTGATATGATCACCAAACAGGAAGCTGATAACAGGAATTTTCCCGCTCCAGGTAATAATAGCATCATAAGTAGACAGGTCATGGGCCCATAAGAAGCTTTCCTGCCGCAGCTCAATTGAGGTGGGGAAAAACCTGAACATGGCAAAGAGTATCGGGAATTGGAGCAGCATTGGTAAGCAACCACCCAGGGGCGATATTCCTGCTTTTTTGTAAAGTGCCATGGTGGCCTGCTGTTTTTCGAGATCTTTACCTTTATATTTTTCATTTATCTCATCCATTTGAGGTTTCAACACTTTCATGCGCGCCTGAGACAGATAAGATTTATAGGTGAGGGGCAATAAGCCAATTTTGATAATGATGGTGAGCAGCAGAATAATGATCCCAAAATTACCAATGAATTTGCTCAGCCAGTCGAATATGGGAATAATAACAAACTGATTGATCCAGCGTATTACGTTGCGTCCTACAGATACCAAATCTTCGAGCTTGTATTGTTTATATTGTTTCAGCAACTTAAACTTATTGGGCCCAAAAAACATTTTAAGATGAATCGATTCACTTTCAAGTCGTTTAAAAGGCAACCCGATTTCTGCGCTGAAGTTTTTCAAATACTTGTCTGCTTCAGGCAGGTTCCTAGATCTAAGAGATGCGTCGGTAAAAGATGACTCAGCAATAATCACAGAAGAAAAGAACTGGTTTTTAAATGCTACCCATTCCAATTGGGTGGGGATGTCTTCTTTTACTTCTGCTTTGCTTTGCCTGGGTTTGAAAAAATCAACATCATTATTTAAATGTCTGTAATACAGTGAAGTATATTGATTTTCATTCTTCTTTAATTGTTCATGCTGGGGAATGTAAGCTTCCCAATATAAATCGAGAATATTGGGGTCTCTGGTACCAATGTTATTCATCCCCTTCAAATTCATGGAAAAATCTATCATGTAACTTCCCGGTTTCAAAGTATATTGAAACTCGATATACCGGTTGTCAGCGACCTGCAATCTCATGGTGAGACTGTCAGCTTGAACAGTAGCGTTATGCGGTAAGGTATCCAGAGCCTTAAAAAACAAATCATTTGTTGAGATCAGCCGGTTTTGCTCTTCATAAAAGGTAAGTCCAAACTTGGTGGAATCCCCGTTGAATAAAACCACCGGTTTACGGGAGAATGTTTTATATTTTTTGAGTTCAACCGAATAGGGACGGCCTCCTTTACTACTCAAAGTCAGTTTGATCAGGTCGTTCTCAATGGTGTATAAATCCTTTGTTCCTTTAGCATGCACAGCAAAGGTGCCGAGTTGTTTTGCGGCGGCAGTTGAATCAAAAGACTGCCGGGGTTGTGCGATGGTATCCGGGTTTCCAATAACTGCTGCTTTCTCTTTCTCGCGTGCTGCTTCCTGCACTCTGGCTATTGAATCAGCATAGATTCTGTTTCTTTCCTGTTGTCCTTTATCAGGTTGTTGAACAATACCCCAAACGATTAATATTGCAGCGATCAGTAGTATTCCAAAAATCGAATTTTTATCCATGTTACTTTAATTGGAAGAGATTAGTTAATTATGAGCAGATGGTGGCTTTAACAAAACTTACAAACAAAGGGTGAGGTTTCAAAACCGTACTGCTGTATTCAGGATGGAATTGCACACCAACAAACCATTTGTGTCCACGGATTTCCATGATTTCCACAAGGGAGGTTTCAGGGTTGATTCCAGCTGCGATCATTCCGGCATTTTCAAATGCGGAAAGGTATTTATTATTGAACTCATAACGATGTCTGTGTCTTTCGTTGACATGAGTTGCATCATACGCGGTAGCTGTAATGGTTCCTTTTGTGATTTTGCAGGGATAGGCACCAAGTCTCATGGTTCCGCCTTTTTCAGTGACACCTTTTTGTTCCTCCATCAGGTCAATTACAGGATGGGGTGTCTTTAAATACATTTCGGTGGAATGTGCATCCTTAAGTCCAAGTACATTTCTTGCAAATTCCACAACAGCACATTGTAAACCCAGACAGATTCCTAAAAAGGGAACGTTATTTTCGCGGGCAAACCGGGCCGCTAAAATCTTGCCCTCAATTCCCCTGTCACCAAAGCCTGGTGCAACCAAAATGCCTTCATAGCCCTTCAGAGTTTCCGCGTAGTTGCTTTCATTGATTGATTCAGAATGGATATATTCCAGGTTCACGCAGCAATCATTCATAGCCCCGGCATGTTTAAATGATTCATTAATGGATATGTAGGCATCCGGCAATTCCACATATTTTCCAACCAGGGCGATTTTAGAGTGGAATTTTGGGTTCTGCAGTCTTTTCAGAAATTTATTCCAGGGTCCTAATTCAGGCGTTCCTGAGTAATCCATGCCCATTTTTTTCAGAACAGTGATATCAAGCTTTTCCTGATGCATCATTACCGGAACCTGATATATGGTGTTGACATCTATCGACTGTACAACAGAATCGGCATCCACGTTGCAAAATAAAGCAACCTTCTTACGCAATTCTTCGCCCAGTTCATGGGATGTTCTCAATACAAGAATATTGGGCTGAACTCCCGCTTCCAGCAACATTTTAACAGAATGCTGTGTCGGCTTTGTCTTTAACTCACCCGAAGATGCCAAATAGGGAACAAGCGTAAGGTGAATGACCAGTACATTCTGTTCTCCCAACTCCCATTTTAACTGACGGACAGATTCAATGTAAGGCAGGGATTCAATATCCCCAACCGTTCCACCGATCTCGGTAATCACAAAGTCAAGCTTGTTTTTCCCTCCGAGAAGCTTTATCCTTCTTTTGATTTCATCGGTAATATGAGGAATTACCTGAACTGTTTTCCCCAGGTAGTCGCCCCTGCGTTCCTTATTAATCACAGATTGATAAATACGGCCGGTGGTAACGTTATTTGCCTGACTGGTAGGTATGCCGAGAAACCGCTCATAATGGCCCAAATCCAGGTCAGTCTCAGCGCCGTCCTCTGTTACATAGCATTCACCATGCTCGTAAGGGTTGAGCGTTCCGGGATCCACATTGATATATGGATCGAGTTTTTGGATGGTAACTTCATATCCTCTGGCCTGTAAAAGCTTTGCCAGAGAAGCGGAAATGATGCCTTTCCCCAATGAGGAGGCAACCCCACCTGTAACAAATATGTACTTAGTCGGTATCAATAGTATGCAATATTAATCAGTAATTTATGGGTCAATATATTAAATTCGGTAAAACAACGAGAATTGCCGGTTAATCATCCAGATCATCGATCATGCTGATTTTCTGATTGAGAAGTTCGATACTTTTCTTTGAGTTTTCAATCTTCGATTCAACATCCTTAATCATACTTTCAGCATTCCGCGAACGAGCGAAAAAGCCAATATTATTCTCCCACAGAACGATATCGTTTTCAAGCTGTTTCAATCGTGTAATATATTTTTCGCGCTCCTGTCTGATTCTTTGCATACCGTTCGGCTTTTCCAGATACTCTTCGAGTTTTGTTCTGAATTTTAAAATATTACGGCTATCATCATCAATTCTGAGCGCATCAAATTTTTTGTTGATGGCTTCGCGATATTTTTCGTGTATGCTGTCCTTTTCCTTAATGGGGACAAAACCAATTTCGGACCAATGTCTTTGAAAATCCTTCAGTTTGGAAAGATTTTCTTCAGCATTGCCGGTAATTTCAAAGGCTTCAATTTCCTGGATTAGTTCAGTCTTTTTCTGAAGATTGGTTCCGAAGGAATTATCAACTTCAGAGTAATGTTTGGCTTTTCTTTCGAAAAACATGTCGCAGGCTGTCCGGAAGCGCTTCCAAACTTTTTCTGATTGCTTATGATGTATGGGACCAATTTCTTTCCAACGCTGTTGCAAGGCGATTAATTCTTCTGTTGTTTTTTTCCATTCATTGCTTTCTTTCAAAGCTTCAGCCTGGATACAGAGATCAATTTTCAACTGAAGGTTGTTGTTTTGCTCTTCCTTAAAGACCCCATAATAATCTCTTTTTCTATTGAAAAATGCGTCACAGGCATCACGGAATCTTTTGTAAATCTTAGCATTGTCTTTTTTGGGCGCAAATCCAATCGTCTTCCACACTTTCTGAAGTTCAATCAGTTCATTTGAACGGGCAGTCCAGTCCTTATTTGAATTGATCTCCATATTGCAGAGTTCTTCTGCTTTTTCGCAGAGAACGTTCTTAGCGTCGAGATTGGTTTTTTGTTCGTTTTTCAGATCAACAAAATGATCCTGATGTGTTTTATTGATTTTGGAGGTAGCTTCCTTAAAGCGGTTCCAGATTTCAACCCGCATTTCGGCTGGAACGGGTCCAATTTCCCTCCATTGCTCATGGAGATCCTGTAAAATGCGGAATGCATCTACAACATTGGTTTCCAGCAAAAGTTCCTCGGCTTTTTCACATAAAGTGATTTTGGATTCCAGGTTCTTTTTTAAATCGAGGTCACGCAGCTCCTGGTTGATCCGGATATAATCATAAAATGCTTCAACATGGTGATGGTAATTTTCCCAAAGATCTTTCACCTGTTGCTGGGGAACGGGACCTATAGAACGCCATTTTTTTTGAAGCTCTCTGAATTCCTGGAAAGTACGATTAATGGACTCTTTATTGTTGGTGAGTTCTTTAATTTCTTCTATTATTTTATACTTTTCCTCAAGGTTCTTTTGTTTATGATCCTCCTGGACTTTATTGTATTGGGCTTTCAGTTCCCTGTATTTTTTAAGCAGTTCTTTTACTTCGGCCTCATGAATGTCATCTTCAACTTTAAAATCTTCCAAAGCACCGCCTTGCTCAACAAAAGCTTTGCGCTTTCTTTCGATTTCCGCTTTGTGTTTTTTGTAATAATTGATTTTAAGATTTTCCACCTCATTGATGATGGTTTCAACGGGGCGGTTATTGAGCATCTCAGCAAGCAGGGCAATAAGTTCCTCCTTGCTCATAGAAGCAAAATTGACAGGAGCACCAGTTTCGGGCTGGGTTCCGGCTTCTGCTTCTGTTGCCGGAGCTGCCTTCTCGGTCAGTTCCACATCATCTTCAACTTCCTGATAAAACTCCTCATAGGCATCAGCTTCATGCGCGGGAATCTCGTTATCAACAGATTGTGAGAGGGCAGCATTTTTATCTGCCTCGGGTGCATTTCCTTCAGTAGAATCAGTAGCACTTTGTGTGATACCGATAGGCTCATCATGAACCGGGCTATTCAAGTCACTCATGTTTAGTTACTTTACTATAATGGACTTCCACATATAACAAACTACGAAAATATATATTAATGACTAATACTCAAAGTATTTTTGGCTTAAATATGGCTTATGTCATGCATCTTTAACATGCAGGCCGCATTCTTTATGGCCCTGATCTTCCCACCACCATCTTCCGGCTCTGATATCTTCACCTTGCGAAATGGCACGGGTGCATGGCTGACAGCCGATGCTTGGGAATCCTTTATCGTGTAGTTCGTTATAAGGTACCTGGTGCGTATGGATATATTCCCAAACCATCTTTTCACTCCAACGGTACAGCGGGTTAATTTTTACAAGTTGATGGGCTTCGTCCCATTCTACCACTTCGGTCTGAAACCTGTCGATTGTTTGATCCTTGCGGATACCTGTAATCCATGCTTTCATTCCTGTAAGCGCTCTTTTGAGAGGCTCAATCTTCCGGATACGGCAACAAAGTTTGCGATATTCAACACTTTGATAAAAGAGGTTTACGCCTTTTTCGCGCACCATTTGTTGCACCAGTGCATAATCAGGAAAAAATACTTCAATGGATGTATGATAATGTTCTCTGGTTTTATCAATAAGGTTAAGTGTTTCCGGAAACACCCTCCCTGTATCCAACGTAAATATTCTGAAAGCAGGATTAATTTTGAGTGACATATCAGTTAATACCTGATCTTCAGCTCCCATACTTGATGACAGACATACCAATTGTCCGAATTCCTGATTGAAATAACGGATTATCTCTTCTGCCGGTGCTTTTGCAAAGCGCTCCTTCCACACATAAATCCTTTCGTCCATAATGAGGCAAAGTTATAAATTTCCGGTTGGATGATGATATTTCTTATAAAGTTCCAGCACTTCCCTGTTCTGATTCAAGCCGGGAAGGGTTTCTATTCTTCCGCATTCAAACCACAAAGAGTCGTCATGCTCATAACCGGCAATAAAATGGTCAGGCGCAAGACGTAAATACAGGTCGATTATTGAAAAACAACCTGTTTCTGTTATCAATTTGAATATTTCGGGACTTATTACATGTATGGTACTGAAAGCCAGGTGGTCTGTGTCATGAGCTTCGCGAGCCATACGGGTTTCTCCGGTAATGTTGTTGTGCCATCCGCAAAGCCTGTAATTTCTATCGAATATAAAATCGCGGGATGATTTGCGATGCTTTATTGCAAGAGTGGCTAAAGCATCTTTCTGATGATGCGTTTCGATAAGTTTAGCTAAATTCAGATCGGTGATCACATCAGAAGATGTCAGGATAAATGGCTCATGACCGGTGAAAAAACCGCGGGCTTTTAACAACCCGCCACCGGTATCAAGCAGTTCATCAGTTTCATCAGAAAAACTGATTTTGATGCCAAAAGATCCGTTTTTTTTAATGAAATCTACAATCTGCAAGGCATGGTGGTGAATGTTAATGACGATTTCGTCAACGCCGTAATATTTCAGATAACGAATGGTATGCTCAAGCAGAGCAACACCCTGAATTTCCAAAAGAGGTTTTGGTTTGGTCTCCGTCAGGGGAAGCATTCTGGTTCCTCTTCCGGCTGCAAGAATCATCGCTTTCATGTTTCCTTTTTTTTCTTTCCTAATTCATGATGAATAACAACAATATGTGCAGGCTTGTTGTCTTTAAGAGCTTGAGCCATATGTTCGGCCATATATACTGAACGATGCTGGCCACCGGTGCACCCAAAACTTACCATGAGATGCGTAAAGCCTCTTTGGATGTATACATCAGCAGCCTGAAATACCAGATCAAATGCCTGTGCCATGAAATGTTTTACATCAGACCTTGGATCCAGAAAATCAATGACTTCCTGATCCATCCCGTTTAAATCTTTATATTGCTCATAGCGTCCGGGATTTTCAAGAGCCCTGCAGTCGAACACGAAACCGCCACCGTTTCCCGAATGATCCTGTGGTATACCGCTTTTATAAGAAAAACTATTTATGGTTATGGTAAAATGTTCCGACCCTGGCATATCAAAGTTCTGTATCTGGGGCAAATCAATCAGTTTATTAAAAACGCCAGGTAAACTTGTAAGATTCAGAGGGATGGGATGCTTTTCCATTAACCATTTCAGATTCTTAACCGCGTAGGGCAGGCTTTGAAGAAATACCGGCTTATGTTCAATGTATCCCCTGAAACCATAAGCGCCCATCGCCTGCATAAGCCGGAGGTATACGAAACCATAGTAATACCTCATGAATTCTTCCTGCTTAAACCATTTAAAATTTTTGGCATAAACACCCATGTAATAATGGAGGAGTTCCTCACGAAGACTATCAGAAAGATGTGTCTTTGCTTCAAAAAGCAATGATGCCAGGTCATATTGTAAGGGACCTTTTCTTCCGCCCTGAAAATCAATAAAATAATAATCTTTATCCGGAGTGATCATAATGTTACGCGACTGAAAATCCCGGAACATGAAGGAAGCACGCTCAGCCTGGATTAACCAATGAACAATCCGGTTAAAATCATCTTCCAGATCCTGTTCGAAGAAATCTATTTTCAAAGGTTTGAGCAGGCAGTATTTGAAATAATTCATATCCCACATCATGCTTTGAATATCAAATTCAGCACGCGGGTAACACCTGGAGTAATCAATTGATTGGGCGGCATGAACCTGGAGTCCTGGCATTGCATCAATCACATTTTTGTATACCGGTAACAGGTCCTTATCTGTGCATGAATTTTTACGTAACACCGACAAATGCTCAAAAAGGGTGAGATCTCCCAAATCCTGTTCCAGATAAACATGGTGATCAAGATCCGCAATGATTACTTCAGGAACTTTGTTGCCTGCTTTTTTCAATTGCTCATTCAGATACAGAAATGTTTCATTTTCCCGTGTATCTGTGTTGTGAACGCCTAAAATGCTGCCTTCACTGCAAGAGATTCTGTAATAGGTACGATATGAACCTGATTGTGCCAGAGGGATTACAGAAATTGGTGCAACTCCGCTCCAACGGATAAACAATTGCTCAATTAATTTGATGGGGGACGCATTCATGGGGCATTATTTTTCCGGGTAGATAAGAGAGGCCTGATTCTGAATGATCTTCCAGGCATTTTCTATATGTTGTGATTCCACATTTGTCTGGCCTGTAACAATTCTCAGGCTGTACTTTCCGTCTAGTTTTGTATGAGAGATATATAATTTACCGGTTCCGTTTACCTGCAGCAACAGTTTTTCATTGAGGTTGTTCAGAAATTCAGGGTCGTCTGTACCTGCAGGATGAAACCGGAAACAAATGAGGTTGAAAAGTACCGGTGCCAGTATTTCAAAATCAGGATGTGCTTCAATTTGCTTCTTTAAATCAGCAGCCAGAGCAATATGTTTTCTGAGTTTCTCCTGAAGACCGGCAACACCAAAGGAACGAATTACAAACCAGAGCTTGAGGGCCCTGAATCTTCTTCCAAGCTGGACTCCCCAGTTTGAATAATCGTTTACATGATCAGGAATTTGCGTTTTCAAATATTCAGGCACCAATTTAAACGTATTGATCAGGGTTTCACTGTCTTTAACAAAATATGCCGAGCAGTCGAAATTGGTAAACAACCACTTATGCGGATTGAAAACAAAGCTGTCAGCGCTTTCAATTCCCCGTATCATCCACCGGTATTCGGGTAATAACAGCGCCGAACCTGAAAAAGCCGCATCTACATGCAACCAGAGGTGATATTTTTGAGATATGGCTGCTATCTTTTCCAGCGGATCAACTGCTGTAGAACCTGTAGTTCCCAGGGCTGCTACAATACATAGAGGGATCATTCCTTTTTCAAGATCTTTCCGAATGGCATTTTCCAGTTCTTCCGGATTCATTCTGAAATCTTGATCCAGACCTATTTTGACCAGATTTTCCTTGCCAATACCGGCGATTTTCACGGCCTTTTCCACAGAGGAATGAGCTTCAGAGGAGCAATAAACCCTCATGGTCTTTTTACCGGTTAATCCTTTATGATTGATGTCAAAATCACTGTATTTTTCGCGGGCAGATAAAATGGCACAAAGCGTGGATGAAGACGCGGAATCCTGAATTACACCTTCGAAATGTTTTGGAAGACCGGTCATGTTTTTGAGCCAGTTCATCATGGCCTCTTCAAGCTCAGTTGCGGCAGGCGATGTTTCCCATTTCATGCATTGCGCACCTAATGCGGCAGTTAACATTTCAGCCATCAGCGAAGGGTAACTCGAGTTTGAAGGAAAATAGGCAAAAAATGAGGGATGTTGCCAGTGTGTAATGCCGGGAAGGATGATCTTTTTAAAATCCTCAAAAACCACAGCCATTTCTTCGGGAGTTTGCGGCGGATTTGAAGGAATTTGGTTAAAAACCGATCCTGGCTTGCTGGTCGATTTTACGGGATATTTTTCGATTTCCGCATAATAATCAGCAATCCAATCCACCAATTTGTGAGCTTCGTTTCTGAATGATTCCGTAGATACCATGTTTTCGGCGATTTGATAGCGCGCTAAAAATAATGAAAATATGACTGGAATAATAAATATTTTGAATTGTGGTATGGATTTAATATTTTTAAAAACTTTTGATGATCAACCTGAATAGTCCTATGCACATAGCCCTCTATAATGCGGATTTGCTGAATTTCGTTGAATTTAATGCAACTGGAGATAACGATAATTACAATCGTTGCGATGAAGAATCTAAATATCTTGACAGTCCTGTTTTTTATCTCTTTCAGCCATGCTTTGAAGAGGCCAACAAGACGTACGACTATTTCAGCGGTACCAAATACAACTCCAGAAAGATTATTGTACTTCTTAATGAGTTGAAAGACAATTTGAAAACGTTTGAATCTTTAAAAACTTCCTCTGAATTTATTAGCCTGATAACAAGCAGATTTATGGGCAAAGAGTTCCTTGCAGGCCTTGAGGAAGAAGATTCACAATGGTCGGGTTACTGGAAAGAATACAATCGTAAAATTATCGGGGTAAATATGGATCTGATTGAACTTGTTGAACGATGCGCTTTTGAGGAGCGGGTGCTTTGGGTGATCGGGTATTAATTAAACTATAGCGACGGGGTTTTTCAATGCTCAGGGGTCATGGATAAGTAATGACTAAATTTACTTATATGGCATACCAATTTGCTGTATTTATTTTAGCATCACTATTCATTTCTTTTTCATGTGATGCAGATGATAAGAAATCTTCAGACCCCCCCCTCCCCAATCAGGGTAATGTGATCAGGTATGATGGAGTGAACCGGACTTACCTGCTTCATGTGCCTTCGTCATATAACAGTTCACAGCCTGCACCGCTTGTAATTATGCTGCACGGTTATACCGGCACCTCAACCGGTCATGAGCAATACACGGGCTTCAGCATAAGTGCCGATGAAGAAGGTTACATTGTAGTTTATCCGGATGGAATAAAGTATCCATGGAATGAGACAAATCCACAGGCATGGAATGCTGGTGGCATATATGAGCAATGGACGGGTGGTACTGATGATGTAGGCTTTCTTAAAAAATTGATTGAAGAAATAAGGGCATACTATAATATAGACGAAAACCGGATTTTTGCTTCAGGACATTCTAACGGAGCTTTTATGTGTTACAGGCTGGCTTATGAGATGTCCGATGTGTTTGCAGCCATAGCGCCTGTATCCGGACAGATGCTATCTTCTCCAGATAGAGCTCCTGAACATAAAGTATCCATACTCCATCTGCATGCTTTAAATGATCCGTCAGTTTTGTATGAAGGACAGACAAACGCTGATATACGATATAAGCCGGTAGATACAGTTCTCTCGGATTGGGCTCAATGGTATGGATGTACTGAAATGGCGGATACTATTGAAAAAAATTCAAGTTATATTGTTAAATCATGGCCATGTACTGTAAATGTCAGCATAAAATCCTATGTTCTGAATAGCGGAGGGCATTCGTGGTTTACCGTTGAAAACAGCGGTTTAAAGGCCAATGATGTTATTCTGGAATTCTTCAATACCCACACTAAATAATTTGTTGATTTGTTGATTTGTTGATTTGTTGATTTGTTGATTTGTTGATTTATTTGAACCAAAATCTAAGATCCAAGATCTAAGATCAGGGGATTGTGGTTTGTATTTGGGCTATAAACATGTCACCCCTTCGGGGTTTGATGGGATAATTCGCATTTGTACTTGTCCTCATCTCCTCATCACTTCCTCATTTTGCATTTCTGAAAAAATTCCCTACATCTTCACTACATTGTTATATTTTTGAGCAGGTAAACAACTACATCAAAAATATAAATAAAAGAAAATCAATTTATAAAAAAAGATTGAAGCACTACGTTGTGTTTTTGATGTAGTTTGAATACCACTATAGGTATCAAACATAATTTTATATTTGTAAACCCTTAACACATGAGCTTATGTTTAATTTCAAGCATGCGCAGCGCTCGATTGAATTGATAGAAGAATTCTTGTCTATCATTGATCAGGGAAGCCTTATCTTTAAAGATGGGGTGAAGAATTATTTATTCGGAAACAGGGAAAACTTTGAGGATAACCTCAAAACATTGGCAAATCTTTCGTCTGAAGCAGATATCAGAAAAAGAGGTATCGAAAACATATTGTATACACAGTCATTGATGCCTCAACTCAGGGGTGATATTTTAAAACTGCTTGAAGAGCTGAACAATATCATTGAGCTTGCAAAGACCAATCTTTTTGAGTTTGATGTGGAAATACCTTTTATACCCAGTGAACTCAATCAGGATCTGAATAAGCTGACAGAGCTTTCTGTTTTATCGATTGATTCATTAATCCCTGCCGCAAGAGCTTATTTCCGAAACCCGGAATCTGTAAAAGAGCAATTGCATCGGGTATACTTATATGAAAAGGAAACAGATAAGCTTGCTTTATCCATTAAAAGAAGAGTGTTTCAGGATATGCCCCAGCTTAAGCTCAGTGAGAAATTCCACCTCAGATATTTTGCATTGCATATCGAAATTTTATCCGATAAGGCACAGGATGCCGCTGATCTCTTATCAATAATGGCAATAAAAAGCACCATATGAACTGGGCCGCGTTTGTCATCGTGTTATCGGGCGGACTGTTTCTGGGTTGGTTACTCGGATCAAAAGATACAGTGAATATTTTCGGATCGTCTGTTAGCTCACAAATGCTCAATTTCAGAAAGGCGGCATTTATTGCCGCTGTCTTTATTATTTTGGGTTCTGTTTTTGGCGGACACGGCACGACAAAAACGATACATGAATTGAGTAATATTCCTTCACCTGCTGTAGCCTTTCTCATTGCATTAACAGCAGCTCTCGTGGTGCTGATGCTGACCAAAACTAAATTGGCGGTCTCTACAAGTCAGACCATTGTTGGTGCAATAATTGGCTGGCAGATTTATTCAAATTTTAAACCGGATGTTTCCTGTTTGTCGAACATTTTGCTTTCATGGATAATGGCTCCTGTCTGCGGACTGGCTGTTAGCGCATTGCTTTTTATGCTGGTTCGGTTTATGATCAAGAAGACCAGGATCCATATGATTAAACTTAATTATTATTTGCGCATTGGTCTTATTGCTGGCATCGCTTTATCAGCTTTTGGATTAGGCACTAATAATATTGGTAATGTAATTGGAGTTTTTTATGACCTGGCTCCCAATATAGAGGCTGATTTCGGGGCTTTTTCTTTCAACGGCGTTCAGTTTTTATGTCTGCTGGGCGCTTTGGCTATTGCTGCCGGTATATTTACTTATAGTTACAGATCAGCAAATGGCACAAGTAATGATATTCTGTCGCTGATGCCCGAAGCAGCTATTGTTGTTTTATTATCCCAGGCATTTGTGTTGTTTTTGTTTTCTTCTTCATGGCTTGCCAGTCTTTTTCACAGTGCGGGATTGCCCTATTTTATCCTTACTCCGGTGTCAAGTACTCAAATTGTGGTTGGCTCTGTTCTTGGTATTGGCTTAATCAAAGGTGCACGGGAGATTGATGGCAAAACATTGGCAGGTATTGGCCTGGGCTGGATTACCGCACCTTTAAGTGCTGCTTTATTAATCATTGCCCTGCTTTTCATCCTGGAGCGCGCTTTTGGACTTCAAATCTCCATGGCTGAGCTGGGGGCAGATAATCCCCTGACAAATCATGGGAAAAGGCTCATTCTGAATATGGCTCTTCCTGGAATTATTATTGGAAGTCTGCTTATTGTATCGCTTCTGGTGTATTTATATTACAACCAGCAAAGAATGCGGATGAAGGCTGAAAAAGATATGCTCATTCAGCAAAACCAGCTTTATTATTCGCAGAAAGCCATGAATGAACTTGAAATGCGAACGATTTCGATGGAGAACGAGGCATTGAATTCCAAACTCAAAGCCAAACGCAAAGAGTTTATGGACATTGCCTTAAATATCAATGAGCAGCAAATATTTCTTGAAAAATTATCTGAGTCTTTAGATGAAATTCTTCAGATTTCTGATCATGATAAGCGCTCAGAAAAACTTCGTGAATTATCTTTTTTTGTTCGCCAGAAAATGTCATTTTCAAGGGAGAAGAAAGAATTTTATCTGCAAATAGAAGATATTCATAAAGACTTTCATTTAAAGCTCAAAACATTATATCCCCATTTAACAGAATTGGAAAAGCGGCTTTCAGGTTTGCTGCGATTGAACTTGTCGACTAAGGAGATGGCATCATTGCTGAATATTTCGCCTAAAAGCGTGGAAGTTGCAAGGTATCGTCTCAAGAAAAAGATGAATCTACCAAAAGATAGAACCTTAACAGAATTCATTAATAATCTTTAACAAATTCTTAATTATTTATGAAAATGAATATCAGATTTTTTATGGCGCTGCTCCTGCTTATTCCCTTGGGCTGGAGTAACAGTGCTTTCGGACAGCATGACGAAGATACCGTCCGGATAAACCAGTATGGCCAAAAGGTCAATCGTACTCCCTTGGCAGCAGAAAGCCGGAACGGGATCCTGATGTTTGAATCAGCCGATCAGAAAATGCGGACATGGTTCGACTTCAGGGTGAATTTCGATGGTGCCTATTATTTTGACAAAAACGCATACAATGAACTCGGAAATGGATTAACACTCCGCCGTTTGCGTTTCGCTGCCAAGACAGTGCTGTATGGACATTGGACGGGCGAAGTTGACCTGAATTTTGCTGGAGGTCTGGATATCAAGGATGCATTCATTGGATATAAATCAAACGAGCACAACTACTACTTCAAAGCTGGTTATTTTAAAGAACCGATATCCATGGAAACTACCACTACTTCGAGGTATCAGACCTTTATTGAAGAGCCTTATGTTACTATTTTTGCTCCCCAGCGTCAATTAGGGGTTAACTTTTCAAAATGGAGTGACCGGTACCTTGGATTTATAGGTGTCCATTTTAATGATATCGAGAACATTGAAGTGACTACCTATTCGCAGGATGCCAACAAGGATTATGGAACCGACGAAGGGATATCTCTTACAGGAAAAGGAATAATCCGTCCTATTAACAGTGATGGAAAATTGCTGCATCTTGGACTTTCAGCTTCATACAGGACACCAAAAACAAGCTGGGAGTTTGAAGATACCTACCGGATTTCCACCCGTGACATGACCAATATCAGCAGGAAAAAATACCTGGATACGGATGATATTACTGATGTTGACAACAGTATCCTCCTGGGCGGCGAGTTATCTGCATCATATAATAATTTCAAATTATCGAGTGAATACATTTATACAAAAATCAATAGAAAGGCTGATAATCCCGATTATAAAGCAAAAGGATTCTATACTTCATTATCATGCCTGCTTTTTGGTGGTAACTATGCATACAATAATGAGGAAGGCGAGTTCACACAGGTTACCAGAGGAAAGGACTGGGGAGATATTGAATTAGCTTTCAGGTATGACTATATTGATTTGAACGATTCCCATGCCATGATTATGGGGGGCGCTGCAAATGGATATACAACAGGTGTTACCTACCACGTGAATCCGAATGTAAAATTTATGGTGAACTATACGTATATCAACCACGACCGATATGCAAATGGTAAAGGAAAGTTGTTTGTAGGCCACGATTCCGAAGGAAATCTTACCAAGGATTATACAAAAGTTACGGATAGTGATGGTAAAGCCGGTGATGACTATGGCTTTATCCAGGCCCGGTTTGAAATAGATTTTTAATAGCGTAACATCTAAAAAAATAACGATATGAAAACAAAAATCTTATATATACTTCTGGCACTTGGCTTCAATATGGCCTGTGTGGAAGACAATTTGTTTGTGGGCGATACCGATGTTTCTGATGCGGTGCTTATGATTAATGAGGTGGCATCCAATATGGGCGATCCGAATCCCGACTGGATCGAGATATACAATCCTTCAGATGTTGCAGTGGATATGAGTGGGTTTGGAGTATATGATAATCCTTCGGCAAAATACACTTTCGCTGCAGGAACACTCATTCCGGCACACGGATATAAAGTGATTTTTTGCGATAAAACACTTGCTACATCAGATCCTGCTCATTATGCCAACTTCGGAATTTCCTCAGGTGGAGAAACAGTTTATCTTGTTGATGCAACCAATGCAGTTATTGATGAAGTTGATGTTCCTGCAATGGACCTGGGTATTTCTTATGCCAGAATTCCAGATGGCGGTGATGTTTTTGCTAATGCAAATCCAACACAAAACGCAGCCAACAGCAATACGAATGAAGCTCCTGTAATTATTGCCGATACCTTGGTTACCGGTGATATTAATGATAATTCAAGGTTTATTTATGATGTAGTTGTAACGGATGCTTCCGGTGTTTCCAGTGTAAAAATCTGGCTGCAGACCTCAGATGAAACCATTTTTGCTGAAATGGCCCCAATGGGCTCCGGTAAATACCGCTTTGTATTCCCCATACTTAAACAAGGAATTATTGCATACTACCTGGAAGCTGTAGACGGGACCGGATTGAAATCACAATTGAAAACCGAAACCGGTAATCCTTTCTCATTGTCAGTTGTAGACGGACTGGCTGTTTTTAACAGCGTGGTGCTTTCGAGTGAGAATCCGGCAGCCCTTGAAAATGTTACCATTACAGCCGATGTTTACGACAGAAGTGGAGTAAGTGGCGTAAAACTTTATTATCTCATAAACAGCGAGGATCCAAGTGCCAAGGTTTCAGTGGATATGACCTTTGCAAATGGTAAATGGACAGCCACCATCCCCGGACAAGTTCTTGGTACTGTGATCCGTTATTATTTACGTGCTAATGATAATACCTCATTAAAATCCTATTTTCCAGTAGAAGATGGTTCTTCAGATTTTGATCATGACCTGGGAGTCACCTGGCCACAGTTTTCCTTCAATCAGTTAACCATACTCGATCAACTGGTAATTAATGAAATCCATGCATCAGGTACGCCCTATGATTATATCGAATTGTATAATAGCACTGCTTCTGCAATAGATATTGGAGGTTATAAGGTATATGATACCGGTGGAACTGCAGCAGCCTATACCATCCCGGCTGGTACCAGCATTGCCTCACATGGTTTTTACCTGATCCAGACAGGCAATGGTGCTCCTCAAGGTACATTTGGTATTTCTGGCAGCGGTGAAACAATTACCCTGGAAAATGCGACAGGCACGGTAGTGGATAAACTTGAGAGCCCATGGCCCGGCACTCCTAATGTAATCCGGAAACAAGATGGTGCAGATCTATGGATCGTTGCAACTACACCTACACCCGGCGCTACAAATAATTAAAAACTTTGCGGGGCCGCAGGCCCCGCTTCCTTATAATTTATTTTAAACAGTGTATTTATGGCAAATGAAGAATTAAAAATTGGAGAAATTTCTAAACCGCGATTTGAATTTCGGTCATTCGGACAGGATTTTGATGCGGCTGCAAAGCGTATGGCAAGATTTTCAGTACCTGTTCCGGAAAAAGTGTGGGAGCGGTATTCCGACGAGATATACATCTTGTCCAGAACCAACGATGTGAACAATACCAAAATACGCGACGGGAAGATGGATATTAAAACCTATGTTCAAACTGTAGACGGATTGGAACAATGGAATCCACTTATGAAAGGTGAATTCCCGATTCAAGCTTCTGTATTGAAGAATGAGGTTTTTCCTGCTTTTCAGGTAAACATGCCTGCATTAACCAAGGATGTTTATACTTATGATGAGTTTATGGAGATGATTTACACGCACCCGGATCTTGCTGCTGTAAAGGTTCATAAACAGCGCTTCGGATATATGGTAAACAATACCATTTGCGAATTTGGTGCAGTACTGATCAATGGAGCAAAGGTATATACCATAAATTCAGAATCAACTGAAACAGAGGATATTAAAAAGACCATGCGCGATATCGGACTGGAAGGAGTTGAAAATATCAATTATCTTCAGGCTATTAAAAGGGTTATTGGGATGATCCGTAAACCATTGGCTAATTAATCAGAAAAATACAATCATATGGCACAGGAAATTGAACGCAAATTTTTAGTAAAAGGGGATTTTAAGAAGGATGCTTTTAAGCAAACCCGTATTATTCAAGGATACCTGTCTTCAGTTCCTGAGCGTACAGTGCGCGTCAGGGTTAAAGGAGACAAAGGTTTCATTACCATTAAGGGCATTGGAAATGCCTCCGGTGCAAGCCGGTTTGAATGGGAACGTGAAATTCCTTTAAATGAAGCCGAATCACTTCTTCAACTATGTGAACCTGGTGTAATTGATAAAACACGTTTTCTCGTAAAATCAGGAGATTTTGTTTTTGAGGTAGACGAGTTTTACGGAGAAAACCAGGGTTTGGTGGTGGCTGAGATTGAACTGAAAAGTGAGAACGATGTTTTTGCCAAACCCGGGTGGGTTGGGGAAGAAGTAACGGGAGATGCCCGGTATTACAATTCAATGCTGATGAAACAACCTTTTACAAAGTGGTAGTTTTGCTATAGTTTTTACAATAGCTGTGCCGGTTTTACCGGCACAGTATTTTTAAAATTTCACATATCATGGTACAATCCGGACAACAATCTTCCAAGGATCCGAATTTTGATCCGCTTGAGATGGGCAATTACCGAATCGAAAAACTCCCAAAAAGGGAGAAAGTCCGTTTCGAAAAATGGCTTACATACATAGGTCCACCACTTGCCATTTTGTGCTTTATTCTGTTTGGTTTTATAATCGACTTCCCGTTCCTGCAATCCATCAACCCGGAACACCTGACAAAAGATGCTAAAGAACTATTTGAGAAAATCGGACCCATTGCCTTTTCAAAAAATAATGCCCTCATGCTTGGAATTTTTGCAGCCGCATTAATTCTATGGATTACGGAGTCCATTCCCAATTATCTCACTTCATTAATTATTATAGTTACCCTTGTACTAACCGGTGTATTGCCTGAGAAAAAGGCCTATGCGCAACTGGGACATCCCGTAATGTGGCTGAACATTATGTCATTTGTCCTGGCCAGTATGCTGGTTACTACCGGAGTCGCAAAGCGTTTCGCTCTTTGGTTTATCCTGAAATTTGGAAAAAATGCAAGCACTTTGTTTATCAGCTTCATAATCATCAATATTGTGCTTTCTGCCTTTATTTCTGCTACTACCGCAAAGGCTGCGATCCTGCTTCCCATATTTATGGTAATTGCAGCTATTTATGGGGCACGTGGCGGAAACAACAGAAATAATTTCGGGAGAAGTATTGTGCTGCAGAACCTCTTTTGTATTAATATAGGAGCAAGTGGATTTCTTACAGGTTCAGGAGCCAATCTACTCGCAGGTGCAATGATTGCAGGTGCAATCGGAGGACGTGTGTTTTTTGGCGACTGGATGATGGCTATGTTTCCGGTGATGTTATGCCTGATGATCATTGGTTATATTATGGCCATGCGCGTGTTTTTTCCACTGTCTCCTGAAGAAAGACTTCCGCAAATTGAAGGAGGGATGGAACGTCTTAGGCAGGAATATGCCCGTTTGGGAAACCTGCGGTTTCAGGAAGTAAAAGCTGTTGTTATTTTTATCCTGATTTTGGGCTTTTGGGCTACAGATAAATTGCATGGAATAAGTCCTACCGCTGTGGCATTTGTTGGCGCCATTGTGGCATTATTGCCACGGATCGGAATTCTGAAATGGAACGAAGTAGACGTTCCCTGGCACCTTATGTTATTCTCAGCCGGTGCTTATGCACTTGGAACAGGTTTTGAAGTTACGGATTTGCCATCCATAAGCGTGAATGCTTTTTTTGATCATCTGGGGATTGGAAATGAAACACCATTTTGGGTATTGTATATATTGTTAACCGGAGTTATGACACTAAGTGCGCTGGTTTTTGAGTCGAAAACCATGCGTGCCATGATTTTTGTTCCGATTGCTATCGGTGTGGCCAACAGGTTTGGATTGTCAGTCATCAGTTTGGCGTTGCCTGTAGCATTTATGATTGAACATGTTTATGTGTTGCCTTTCAACAGTAAGCCGGCTGCACTTTTATATGAAACAGACCAGTATAGCATAACGGATACATTCAAATTTGGATTTACGATGATGTGCATTGCCTGGATATTCATTATTATTGCAGGCGAGACCTGGTTCAGGTTTTTGGGGATTACTCCGAATGGAGTTTTTGGTATTTTTTAAAGAAAATTAATGTTTGCAAGGGTATATAACAGCATCGTAAATATGCTCAGCTTCGATCGTGGCTTACGCGAGTTACGAGGTAAAATTAATATGAGCATTGATTTACCGGATATCATTGCAGAATTCCCTGATTCTCATCCGCGTGGGTTTATAAAAGTATTCAAAAAAAGACGGGCTACCATTGCAGAAACATACCTGCGTATCACCAAAAGTCTTGATTCAGCAAGTTATTATCATCGAATACGGGCCTTGCGGCTTTTAGCTGAGCATATTACCTATTCGCGCTCTCTTAAAATGCCGTTAAATGCTGCACGCGTTCAGCTGGCCATTATGAAAGAAGTGGTCCATGGCCGGGACAACAAAAGAAAACAGCTGGAGCTGATGCGCGATTTTTCCATTTCATCCTTTGGTCATGAAAGAGTAATCCGCCGTTTTCTGAAGAAATTTGATATCGTCGAGGTTCCGGAAACCGGTGAAGCCTTGCGTGATTTAAAAATGGGATGGGATTATCATGTTCATGATAATTCATCGTATGGAACAAAAACACCCATACAGTTAATTATAGATGCCTTTATAAAAGGCCTTTCGGAACTGACTGTCGTTTATAATAATTTTGAGGAACTGGACGCCATCAAAGAGACCCTGGAAGCAGGTAAGATTCTGGGAATTAAGGTGAATATCGCTTTAGAATTCAGTGCGATGAGCGAAGGTCTTCGGTTCCATTATATGTACGTTCTTCCTGAGTTTTCAAGCAGGAAAGGAAGGTTCAAAAAGTTTCTGAAACAAACAACAGAGGAGTTTAAAAACTTCCTGAATGAACTGGAAGAAAACGAGCGTCTGCGCAGGAAAAACATCCGCCATCTGATCCGGAATTTTAATGCCATCTATCTTTCTAAAATTAACGAAGGTTATCCTGTCGACTCACAATATTACCTCCATCCGCTTAAGGTGGACTTTGATGATAATGCGGCCGACAGGAATTTATTTTCGCGCCGTCAGTTGGGCGAATTTATGTACCCCAGGCTGAAATCAATTCTTGAAAAAAGAGCATTATATATTACAGCACTTAAAAAAAAGGCCGAAGAATTTCCGGAGTTGTTTACCAAAAAGGAAATTGAGGATATCCTTCACAGATTTGAAGAGATTCGCAGCCAGTATCGTGATTTGGAGCCAGAGAAGGTCCGTGAGTTATACTTTCAGGAAGATGCAGAGATTTTAAAAGAAAGTGCAGTCAGCGATTTGCATGAAGTGTTCAAACACGCCAAACGGACAGATGCCTGCATCAAATTCATCCAGCCGCTGGAACACGGTTTGCAGCAAGCAGTAAACATCATCCTTGAGAATCACAAAATGCTCTCGCATACTGAGGTTTTTAATGCTTTTGATAATATTGGCAATAAAGAACCTGACTTTAGTACGTTGTCTCATCTGGTACGTCTTATTAATGAAGGTGATGTTGATAAAACCATAAGATTTCTGGATCATCATCAATTGAAGTTTAAGAAGTCGCAGTTGGAGCACACCATCGATCACTATAAACATGAAAAGCTGTTTCCTGCTTTGGGAAGTGATGCAACAGGAAGATCTACCCTTGCTCCCGGCATGGGTTTTATTTTAAAGAACAGAATCGTCAAGCGTCAGAGAAAGCACTTCGAAACGCATCATTATAAGCTTCCCGATGGCATTTCCAATTTGATATACCGATATGCAAAGGTCCCTAAAGTACAATTAAACAAAGGGGAACGACCTGAGATCATCTGTCTGGGCAAACAGGAAGAAGGTAAAAAAAACCGTCTGGGAGATGAAAAGGATGAAAAAATGATTCCTCCTATACAGGCATGGGAATATCTGAATCCGGCCATTAAGAATTTTATTTATATTCTGATTGGCTTTATTCCTGCATATTATATACTGGGAGTGGAGTTTGCAATACTGTGGTTTGCCATTACAGGTACCCGGAATATGTTTGTGGATGTTATTTCGGGGAAAGGATTTACCATACGAAGCTGGCATTTTAAAGATATCAACTGGACCAATGTAGCACAGTCGTTGTTCTTTACCGGGTTTTCCGTTCCTATCCTGGGCTTTGTTAAAACGCACTTCGATGCAATTTATACAGGAGTCCATGAAGGTACACAGTTTGAAATAGCGCGGTTCTTTTTTATCAATGTGGCTAATGGACTCTATATTGCCACACACAACTTCATACGCGGTTTTGATAAAAGAACCATCCGGGCAAATTTTTTCAGAAGTATCATGGCATGGCCCTTATCTGCGGCATTTGCTCCGGCTGGGAATCTCTTGCTTATACCCAGCATCGTTCAGGCTAAGTTCTGGTCAGATTTTGTTGCTGCAATTATCGAAGGCACATCTAAATATCGAAACACCATTCAGGTGAAGAATAAGGAAATGAAGGACTTGCTGCCTGATCTGATTAGTGAGGATGATGAAACAGAAACTTTGGCTTTACTGGATGCCTTATATTTTTTAAATGAAAATAAACGTTCAAGAACAGCACTGATTAATCATCTGATTCCATCCTATGGTGCTGTAAAAAGAATGAAACACAGAGTTTCGGGCAGGAAAAAGAAATGGGCGCCTAACGAAGTTTTTTTTGAGTTGAAACAAAAGGTAGATCAACCGGGAAAGTTTAATGAACTGGTGGATTATATTATCAGTCACTACAACCATGAACAAAGCCTGTATCTGTTGAACATGACTGCAACTCAATTCCCGCGGCTCCGGAAATTCCTGGATGACATCAATAAATCATACCGGGGATGAGGGAGCAATTAGTAATTTGTAGTTAGTAATGAACAATAGGTGAATGAATTATGAATTATGAATTGAGGGACCAGTGACGAGTGAACTGTCACCTGTCACTTCCTCACCTCCTCACCTCCTCACCTCCTCACTTCCTCACTTCAATCAACCAATCAACAAATGTACAAACCCCGGAGCGTTTTTGCCGTATACCTCAAAAACCTCATTTATGAAATACATGTTTCTTTTTCTGCTTACTTGTATCCCTGCTGTTATATGGGGCCAGGAAGATTATTTATTGCAAATCAACAATAAAACGTTTCCGGTATCTTTGGACACCAGTTACAGCATTCAGATCAATGGAGAGACGCTCATGGTGCGGTTATCACAAAATGATACTTTGATTTTTAAACACGGTATGTTCAGTTTCAAATACCTGAAAGATTACAAGGTTTCAAAGTTGGTTATTGAAGAAGGAATTGACCAGTATATGATCATGTCTGCGGACGGTTCTGGAATAGCTATTCAGGTATATTCCAATCTCGATCCGACCATGCTTAACGAGATGATGCTGAATGAAGTCACCAAAGAAAGCAGAAATTACGGATATGAACTAAGCAGGGAGGACTATAAAACAACGCTCATATCAGGCCAGACAATCGATGTGACCCGGGGAGTTCTCACCTATAAGGAAGATAAAAGCATCTATGAAATAGCCACATTTGGTTATAAAGATGAGGGTATCCTGATTATAACCATCATTTCCAATGAAAACATAAGCGATCAGGGACAAGATATCATTCATCTCATGTGGAACAGCCTGTCTATTGACAACTGATCCTGTTTTCTGAGCTTTTTATTTACTGATCAGTTATAGCTATATTCGAATTATTGCTTTTCCAAACGTCTGATAATCTCAATACAAGCACGTGAATTGTGGTAAGGGCATTTCCATAAACCGGCTTTATCATCAACCGTATTGGGTAATCCATTGCGAATGCTCCAATACCATTCGCCTTGAACCTGGTCGATCAAATGACTTTGAATAAAGTTCCAGGTTTTAAGGGCCTTATGCAAAAAATGTTCATCTGTAGTAAGCTCGTAAAGATTGATCAATCCCACCAAAGTTTCAGCCTGTGGCCACCAATGAAGATCTTCATTCAGTATTTTATTCGAATCATCTCTTTCATAAATCATGCTACCATCTTCCATAAGACCCTCTAACGATGCGATGGCCAGATTATAGCAGGATTGTTCTACCCCTGAGAAAAGTTCCGGATCATCCAGCTTTCTGGCTGCTTCAAGAATCAGCCAGGAAGCTTCGATATCATGTCCGTATGATACCAGGTCTGATTTGTTTTTCCAGTGTTCATCAAAAAACAGGTTTAAATGATGATTCTGCGAATTGATGATTTTGTCTGTAAACAATAAAATCAGATTTCTCAATTGCTTCTTAAGCAGCGTATCAGGCCATACATCATATAAATTAGCATATCCCTCTAAAATATGAAGATGGGTATTGGTGGTTTTTTTCTCATTGACGTCCTTTTCACTCAGGCGCATATCTTCCAGTAATTTCCAGTCGCGACTGAACGCTTCAAGATATCCATTTTCATGGTTGTCGAAACTTGTTTTCTCAATGAGATGAAAAATGGATATGGCTGCATGGAGGGTTTCCTGATCCTTTGACGCTTTATAGTATTCTGAAAGGCCATATAAAAAAAAGGCCTGGGAATAGATCTGTTTCTTTGGATCTGTGACTGCCCCTGAATGATTGAGTTCCCAATAGGTTCCTCCAAATTCAGGATCCATAAAGTGATCAAAAATATACGCTTTACTGCGTTCGGCCAATTGCAAATATTCCTTCTTTGCCAAAAGGTTATAAGCTGCAGAAAAGGTCCATAGAATCCGGGCGTTAAGTATACCTCCTTTGAAGGCTCCGGGGTTAATCAGTCCATCTCCATGAATCTGCCCGACAAATCCCCCATTCTGATGATCAACAGCTTTATTCATCCAAAAAGGAAGAATATTTCCGGTTAATTCAAGAAAGGCTTCATGTGCGAGTTCTTTTGCCGAAGGGTGAATCATTGGTTCTTTTATTTGCGGGAGATGTATTTCAGATTTTTTGTAATGAGTTCCGATAATGTGTTTACAGATTGAGAAGACCGGTATCCATCAGGGGGGGTATTCAGGCAATAATCCACCAATTGCTGAATCGAAGATGATGCAACATGCATCCGTGTATCGGAAGATGCATAATAAATATAAACAGTGCCATCATCATCGGCAATCCATCCGTTTGAGAAAAGAACATTGGAAACATCTCCGATACGTTCTTCGCCTTCCGGAGCCATAAAAAATCCTGCAGGTTCGGCAATCATTTCAGACGGGTCTTTCAAAGATGTCATGTACATATACAAAACATAGCGCAACCCGGCAGCACATGCTCTTACACCATGGGCAAGATGCAGCCATCCCTGTGGCGTTTTCAGGGGATGAGGACCTTCTCCGTTTTTTGCTTCTTTTATGGTATGATAATGACGGGGATTGATGATTTTTTCTTCCCGAACGACGGCGTGTGTCATATCATCAATTAATGCCCATCCAATGCCTCCTCCTTTACCTGTATCAATAAAACCGTCTTGTGGGCGGGTATAAAAAGCATATTTGCCGTTTATGAATTCAGGATGCAGAACTACATTTCGCTGTTGACTTTCCGATATCAGGTCGGGCAAACGTTCCCATGTTTTAAGATCATGGGTTCTGACAATTCCTGCTTTTGCAATAGCAGATGAAAGGTCTCCATGAGGGGCATCAGGATCTTTATGTTCTGCACAAAATATGCCGTAGATCCAACCATCCTCATGAGCCGTAAGCCGCATGTCATATACATTGGTTTCGGGATTTTCAAGTTGCGGAATTTGCAAGGGGTAATCCCAAAATCTGAATTGGTCTGTTCCGTTTGTGCTTTCAGCTATCGCAAAAAAAGACTTTCGGTCGTTCCCTTCAACCCGGGCGACCAAAATGTATTTTCCATTCCATTTAAGGGCTCCGGCATTGAATACCGCATGGATACCAAATCGTTCCATAAGGAATGGATTGGTGTCCGGATTCAAATCATATCGCCAGAACAGGGGCGCGTGTTGTGCAGTAAGAACGGGGTATTGATATCGGTTAAAAATGCCATTGCCTTCGAGAATGACATTTTTTCGACTGATAAGTTTCTCATAATGAGATCGGATAGATTCTGATTTTTCCGCAAATGATTTATTCATGATGGGCAGTTCTTATAAAACTAATATAGGCAATTTGAATATTGTTTAAGCTGTGGTCATGGTATATCATTGAGAAATATTCCATTTTCCAGTGAGGTTTTTTGATTTAAGGGCTTTTTGCAGAAGTGTCAGAAATTCTTCCCTGCTCAAATCTATAGCACCCAGCGATTTGAGATGTGATGTAGATTGTTGGGCGTCAATAAAGTGGAAATTATGTGAAAGACACCATTGAACCAATGCATGCAGTGCTACTTTTGAAGCATCACGCATCGTATGGAACATGGATTCGCCAAAGAATGCTCTTCCCAGAGAAACACCATAAAGGCCTCCTACCAGCTTATCTCCGTGCCAGGTTTCGAATGAATGCGCGAATCCCGCATGATGCAGTTTAATGTATGCTTCTATCATTTCTTGTGTAATCCATGTTCCATCCTGATCCTTTCTTTTTATCAGGGCGCATTGATTGATCACAAATTCAAAATTTCGGTCCACTGTAACGTAGTACCCGCCATTTCTCAATTTTTGAGAAAGGCTGTCCGAAACGATAAACTGCCGGGGAAACAATACGAGTCTTGGGTCAGGACTCCACCATAGTATTGGAGATTGATCACTATACCACGGATATATTCCATGAGAATAAGCAGTGATAAGTGATTGAATGCTAAGATCACCTCCTGCCGCCAATAATCCATCAGGATCTGCCAGTCTCGGATCCGGAAATTGATATTCAAAAGCCATAAGGCGAAGTTACAACAAGCAGCAAGAAAGTATAAGCATTAAATGTATTTTGATACAGTCGGGAGCATTTTCTTAAGGGGAAGATCCATGTTAATCAATGCTTCTGAGTGTCCGTTGAAAAAGTAGCCTCCTTTTTTCAGATGAACGAGCATCTTTCTGACTATACTCAACTGGTTTTCTCTTGAAAAATAGATGAGAACATTCCTGCAAAAAATAATATCAAAATTGTTTTTCACGGGATAATGTGCATCCATAAAATTTAACTGGTGAAAAGCAATTCGATTGGAGATTTCCGGGACAACTTTTACAGTCTTTTTAGAAGGATCATTATTAGTAATAAAATAGCGGCTTTTAAGGTTGTAAGGCATCTCTGCCAGTTCACTTTCATTATAAATGCCTTCTTTGGCATGCTGGAGCATTCTGCGAGACAGATCTGTAGCTGTTATTTCGAAAGATATATCGGGATATTCTTTTAACGATTCTGTTAAACATATAGCCAGGGTATAGGCTTCCTGTCCGCTTGAACAACCTGCACACCATATATTGATTGCTGATCTTCCGGGTTCCTGGCAAAGCTCAGGCACTATTTTTTTGGATAAAAAATCAAAGTGCTGGTATTCCCTGAAAAAATGAGTGGTGTTTGTTGTAGACAGATCCATAATATTATGCAATTCCTCACCGCCATGAATGCCGAAAACAAAATTGACATATTCATTAAATGATGTCATGTTCAAGTATTCAACTCTTTTTATCAAACGGTTTTGTAACAGCAGTTTTTTTTCAATGGGCATGTTGATTCCCATCTGTGTATTAATAAATGTACTCAGCCGAAGAAAATCATGATCCGATAGACATTTATCTGCTGCCATTTTTGATGCTTTTCTAATTGCTCTTACTGATATTTCATGAAAATGTTAAGGTTTGTTGATCAGGAAAGGGCAAAGGCTGATGAATAGCAAAGAAAAGTAGACTAAAAAAAGAGCATGATTTTAAATAAAAAAACCCGCCATAAGCGGGTTTTGTGCCCAGAACAAGACTCGAACTTGCACGCCCTTTAACAGGCGCCAGCCCCTCAAGCTGGTGTGTCTACCAATTCCACCATCTGGGCAATTCATTTGTTGATTGGTTGATTGGTTGATTTATTGATTGAATTAAATCATCAAATCATCAAATCAATAAATCATCAAATCAATAAATCATCAAATCAATAAATCATCAAATCAATAAATCAATAAATAACTGGTGCCTGGAACAGGACTCGAACCTGCACATCCTTGCGAATACTAGTCCCTGAAACTAGCGCGTCTACCAATTCCGCCATCCAGGCCAATGCTCAAAAAACGGAGTGCAAATATATAAATTAATACGAATAATTGATTCAAATACCCTTAAGTTTTAATTTTTTTGTCACACGCAAAAAGACCGGATAACCGGTCTTTTGCTTTGGAGGTTTGAATTGCGAAAACGCTCACTTATGAGCAATATCTTGAGATAAGTTTTTTTGGTTTTTCTTCTTGTACGTTTTTTAGGATTTGAAGTTTCCCTTTTTACATGAAATAAATCTTTCAGGATACAGTATTTTCCTGAAGGCAGTTTATACCTGTTTTATCCGAATATCCACCTGAAAATCGGATATATAAATGAAATTAAGGGTACATCGTTATACACGGTATAACCCTCTCTGAACTTTTGTTCTGCTTCAGGATATTGTGGGGTAAATGGAAATGAGGAGGCATTCCGCATCATAAACGACAAAAATTGCATGAGAAATGAATCAAATATAAGAATGGCAGTCACTACAAAGTATATGGATTCGGTTGTCAGAATATCAAATGGGTTTGTGTAAAAACGGGAGGCAAGGCCAACAGATACAATCCAGATAATTACACGGATCAATATTCCATAATTGTATAAATAGGTCGTATTTGATTTCGTTTGAGCAAGTATCAAAAGAAGCCGTGAAAGAATGCCACCTGCAAAAAAACCGATGATGATGCGCCAGATTATGCTGGATACATCAAGGAATACAATTGATCCGGCGATGGATAAAACTTTAATAGCAGCACAAGTCGAGTGAATGAGAAATGCTTTATGTGAACGGGGTATTAAAACAGTGTGATTCTCATTGATATAATTCACATTATGTTGTCTGTATCCGGTAGATTTGAATTTAACATCTTTCAGTTTAAGCAATTCCAATTTATAGGGCCTTGAATCAGCCAGTTTATTTTTGGAATAAAAGCAAGCGGCAGAAGCGGTATGAATGTCTGTAAAGAGGTGTTTAATGCGATTGAAATTATAATAAAAAGTGCCGGGAAGAAAGTATTTTTTTCTGTTATCATGATAATACCAGGCAAGTCCTAACGCAAAAGGCCACATGAAGAAAATGGTGAAGATCCAGGCCCAATTGTCGACAAATGCTGTAATGATGGGGGTGAGAAAGAAGAACAAGAACAGCGGTACACTCAGAAAACGGAACAGAATGGTAAATATCAGACTAATATCATCAATACCACTTTCCTGGAATGCCTCATGTTGCTTTCTGAACTTGTCATAACGCATTTTTGCCTGCCTTTTGGCTCTTTCACGGGCTTCATTGCGGAACTTCTCATAGATATCTGCTTGTTGATAGGAGCGATAATGCTTTTCAAGATCGGTTTCAGTCATTTGCCGGCCTGAAAACTCCTGCCAATGGTTTATAAGAAAATCATACGCTTCTGTTATTTCGCAGAATCTGTCATGTGCATCTGGTGATTTGTTGATGTCGGGATGGTACTTCTTTGACAAAGTGCGATAGGATTTCCTGATTTCATCCAATGAAGCACCCGGAGGAACTTGCAATATGGAGAAATAGTTTTTCATAGCAGATTTTGCAAAGTAATATTGGCGGGCAATAAAAAACGGCTAAAGAATTTCACATGCCCATTTGTTAATAAGGCTGCCGGTTTTTATTTCTTATGGCTGAATTCATCAATGATTTTTATAAGTTCTGATGTGATGATGGGCTTTGAAATATAGCCGTCACATCCGGCTTCATAAGCCTTTTCCCTGTCTTCATGCATGGCATACGCCGTTTGTGCAATGATGGGAATCCCGGGTTTCTGTTCCTTAATCCTTCTTGTAGCTTCATACCCATTCATAAATGGAAGTTTAATATCCATAAGAACCAGCTCAATATCCGGATTGGTATTGCAGATTTCCACTGCTTCGATTCCGTTTATCGCCCTTACAGCTGAAATGCCGTTTTTAGCAAGTATTGTTTCAAGGAACAAATAGTTTACCTCGTCGTCTTCGACAATAAGAACCACCATGTTGTAAGTTTTATTTTGTAGTTTGGTTTCGGATTTTATCTCAGTTACATCTTGATTTTCCGCCTGATTGAATGGTAGGGTAAAATAAAAAGTTGAGCCTTTACCAGGTTTAGATTCTACCCAGATTTTGCCTCCCAGCATTTCAACAAGCTTTTTGCTAATTGTCAATCCAAGTCCCGTTCCGCCATACTGGCTGGTAATTTCCAAATTGGCTTGTCTGAATGGCTCAAAGATTTTTTCCTGCAGATGGGCTGGAATTCCAATTCCGGTATCTTCCACAAAAAATTCCAGATAGCCGTCGATGACTTTATAGCCAAATCTGATATGTCCGGTATTTGTGAATTTAATCGCGTTACTGATCAGATTGCTGAGAATCTGACGCAATCTTGTACGATCGGTTGTTATAGTGCTCTGATTGCCTGAAAATGGCCTATATGGAATAAATTTAACGCCTTTGTGGCTGATTTGCGGTTCAAAGAAAGCGAAGAGTATTCCAATGAGGTCGTTGATTACAACCTCTTCCATAAGAAGCGGTATCCTTCCGGTTTCAATTCGCGAAACATCAAGAATATCATTTACGATATTCAGTAATTGTTTGCTGCTATCAATAACAATATTGGCGAAATAAATCCGGCGTTCATCCTGCAATTTTTTGTCTTTAAGCAATTCTGAAAATCCGATAATTCCATTCATCGGAGTACGGATCTCATGGCTCATATTGGCAAGAAAAGCTGATTTCAGGCGGTAACTTTCTTCAGCGTTTAATTTGGCTTCGTTAAGCTCTTCGTTGATCTTTCGTATTTTATCAATGTTTTCAAGAAGTTCTTCGTTTTGAGATATATACTCTTCATTAAGCGCCAGATTTTCCTCCATCTGTGCTTTCAGCTCCATTTCAATATTTTTCTGAGCAGAGATGTCTATGATGGTACCTGTCATCCGAACAGGGTTTCCAAGCTTATCTCTTTGAACGATCATGCCGCGTGACATAACCCAAACCCAACGACCATTTTTATGGTGCATCCTCATTTCATGCTCAATATGCGAAATTTTTCCACTCTTATGCATATCAATCCGTTCCTCCAGAGATATAAGATCTTCCGGAAAAACTTTGCTTCTCCATGTTTCAGGGGTAACAGGTTGAAGTTCTTCAATGGTATATCCGATGATTTCGGCCCAGCGTTCGCTGTAATACACCGTTCCGGTATTCATGTACCAGTCCCACAATCCAGCCTTTGTCGCGTCTACCGCAAGTTGCAGCCTTTCTTCATGTTCCCTGATTTTTTCTTCCTGTTTCCGGTATTCCGAAACGTCGCTAAAAACAAAAACAGCGCCTTTAATGATTTGCTTATTGTTAAAAATGGGGGCAGCGCTGTCACTGATAATAAATTCATCATTTTTTCCCTTGCCTTTCAGACAGGTATATCCGAGCTTTTCAGTCTTTCCGGTTTCAAGGACCTTACTTATAGGATTGCGCAACCTTTGATGTGTTTCAAGATCATATAGCTCGAATATTTCATCGGATTTCAAACCTTTTGAATCAGAAAAAAGTGTTCCGGTCATTTTTTCTGCTGCGGGATTCATTTTCGTAATCCTGCCTTTGACATCTGTTGCAATAACTGCATCCGCAATAGAATTCAAAGTTATATCCAGATTTTCATTACTGATGGTAATCTCATCCTGGTGAATTTTGATGATTACCGTATAAAAAAAGAATGCCCAGACCATAGGAAGCGAGGCTCCAACCATGTTCTCAACAGATTCAAGAGAATGACTGACATTCAGCCATTCCAGCAGCATAAAAAAAACATAGACGAAATTTACAGAGATCAGTAATGTCATGGACCAGAACATATCCGGAAACACAGAGTGCCTTTTTCGGGCGAACAAACTATAAAAGGCTAAAAAAAGAGCTAACAGTGTAAAAGAGTCAATCCATGCAACGGCATTCATATTTTCCCCTCCTCTTTCGCTTTTTCTGAATACTTCAGGCCCCAGGCAATCATTAACAGAGCACTTCCTGCGTAACTCAAATGCTCCATTACATTAAGAACCTCTTCCAGAATGAAACCTTCCAGAACTGTGCAAAACCATCCAAGCAAAAGAAAACAATATCCTCCGAAAAGGATTTTCCACGATTTGATCTTCTTAATAAAATTCCGGTTAAGAATGAATACAACCATCATTCCAACACCCAGAATGAGCATTACAACTTCATTCTCCCTTAACATTTTTTATATGATGATGTGAGGTCAAATTATGTTAAAGTTAAAAATCTTTTGCATATTTCAGATATGTAAACCGTCAAAAATTACTGAGCAGGAATATGCCTTTTGTACTGTATACCAATCCTTATTAAGGCAAGATATTGTACATTTGCGGAGGAAACAGTTATTTCATGATATCCGAACCATTTTTAAAAGAAGTTGCCAGTTATTTACTGAAATCAGGAAATTATGACCTTTCCCAATCATGCATTGTGTTTCCGAACAAAAGAGCCCGATTATACCTGAGTAAGTATCTGGGCGAAATCACATCCAAACCTGTTTGGGCACCCCGCTATATTACAATCAGCGAGCTGATGGAGCTGGCCTCAGGTTTTATGATTGCTGATAAAATTACCCTGTTGTTCGAACTGTATGAGACCTATTTAGAAATTACAGAATCTTCAAAACCTTTCGATACATTTTACCCTTTTAGTGAAGCTCTTTTGGCCGATTTTGATGAAATCGACAAATACCTGGTTGATGCGCACGATCTATTTCAAAACCTTTCAGACTTAAAATCGCTGGATGGAAAATTCAATTATCTGTCGGAGAACCAGATTAATATGATACAAAGATTCTGGAGCACTTTTGATGAGAAGGGGCTTTCTGCAGATCAGAAATCATTCATTCATTTATGGGACATTCTGGACAAGCTTTATCCTGCATTCAATAAGAGGCTCATAACTCAGAACCTTGCATATGAAGGGATGGCGTATCGGAAGGCTGTAGAAACAACCGGAGAAAATGCTCCTTTGCTTTCACATATTGAAAAATTTGTGTTTATTGGATTTAATGCCCTCAGCAATAGCGAGGAGCGACTTTTTCGTATGCTGAAGGGCCAAAATCGGGCTGAGTTCTTTTGGGACTACGATCAATGGTATATCAACAGCGAAATTCATGAAGCTGGTCGTTTTATGCGAAAGAACATAAGGGCTTTTCCGGAACCGCGACCGGCAAATCATGATTTTTTGTCAAAGGATAAAAAGCATATCTTTTTCATTCCTGTTTCTTCAAATACGGGTCAAACAGTGGTTTTGCCTGCATTGTTTGAGAAAATGAATATCAGGTCAAATGAAGATGCTGAAAGTACAGCTGTTGTTATGGCCGATGAAGCGCTGTTGATGCCAGCACTTTATGCAATCCCCGATTATATTACTGAAATCAATGTTACAATGGGCTATCCTTTGGCCGGATCCTCTGTTTTCAGTTTGATCGATCATTTATACCAACTGTTAAGAAACAGTAAGAAAGATGAGACCGGAAAACGCTTATGGTACTTAAGAGATGTACTTGCTGTTATGGGTAACCCTTTACTAAGTCCTTATTTTGGAAATATTTATAACGAAGTTCGCGATCGGGGGTTCAGAGAGCATTGGGCTTATATTAGTTCAGAGCAACTGCATGAACCTTCATTTGACAGCTTTATGCGCTCCGATCAAATCGAGGAAAATACATGTTCATTTTTATTAAACGCAGTATCATCACTGTTAAGCCTGAGAAGCGGGCATGACAGGGATGAAAAGCTGCGGGATCCCGTTCAGTCTGAATTGTTATTCCAGGTTTATACTTATTTACTAAGGCTGAATGATCTGTTAAATCAAAAAAAAATTACTCCGGGGGCAGAAGTATTATTCCGTCTGATACGGAAAATGCTGAAAGCCATGCGACTTCCTTTTACTGGTGAACCACTGGCCGGATTGCAGATGTTGGGAATACTGGAAACAAGAACGCTGGATTTTAAAAATGTCATCGTTTTATCTGCCAATGAAGGAACATTACCCGGATCATGGAACAAACCTTCGTTTCTTCCGCATAACTTGCGTGCAGGTTTTGGCATGCCCACATCAGATCACCAGGACGCCATTTATGCGTATTATTTCTACAGGCTCATTCAGCGGGCTGAAAGTGTTGCGTTTATTTATGATTCCAGTACGGGAGGGCTTCGCACTGGTGAAAGAAGCCGCTTTCTGCATCAGCTGGTATATGAAATGAACCTGCCGGTCACTGAATTATCCCTTTCCACACCAGTAAACAGAATCCCGGATCAACCTATTTCCATTAAGAAATCAGAAGAAATTCTTCATGCGCTTTCAGCATACCATACAGGAGAAAAAAAAATATTGTCGCCCAGTGCCATCAATGAATTTATTAATTGTTCCCTGCGTTTTTATTTTCATCACCTGTTGGGGCTAAAGGAGCCTGATGAATATGAGGAAGATGTGGATGCCCGCTTATTTGGTAACATTCTGCATTTTGTATTGAAATCGATCTATGAATCGTTTGGCCACAAAAGCATTACACGCGAATCATTGCTGGAATTGCTCAAAAATGATGCACTGATAGCAAAAACAATTGAAAATGCTTTTCAGAAAGAGTTTTTTTGCGATTCCCCGGGTACTTCTGAACGTCAACCCGAAGGGTATAACCGGATCGTTCGGCAGGTTATTGAGATTTATGTCCGGCAGTTTTTAAAGGCTGAATCAGATAAAACGCCGTTTACCATTATCAGTACTGAAGAACATTATCATATTCCACTGAAGATACAGACAAAAGATGATATTAAAGAAATTAAAATCGGTGGTATCATCGACCGGATTGATTTGCATGAGGGGAAAATCCGGATTCTGGATTATAAAACCGGCTCTGCAAAAAACGCTTTTTCTTCTGTCGCCTCTTTGTTCGATCGCAATGAAAAGAAAAGAAACAGTGCTGTTTTTCAGGTATTTTTGTATGCATACGTGTATCAAATCCTTCATCCACAGGATGTTTTGGCTCCGGGGTTGTATTTTATCAGACAAAGTTATCTCGATGGTTTTAGTCCGGATATTAGAATGGCAAAACAGCCGGTTCAGGATTTCAGTTCCATATCTGAAGATTTTGCAAACCTTTTAATTCAGACACTTGAGCAATTATTTAACCCCAATATCCCCTTTGAACAGACTGATAACGAAACGTTGTGCAGCCATTGCCCTTATGCATTGATTTGCAGACGTGAACAATCACCCAATGATTTTTAATTTATTCATACATGCGCATCGATATTTTAACCATTTTACCTGAATTGCTCGAAAGCCCCTTAAACCACTCCATTATCAAAAGATCAAAGGAGAAAGGGATTGTAGAAATATATATTCACAATATTCGTGATTATTCTCAGAACAAACAGCGTCAGGTTGACGATTATGCTTTTGGAGGGGGTGCCGGGATGGTCATGTGCATTGAACCCATTGACTTGTTGATTTCAAAATTAAAGGCTGAAAGAAACTATGATGAAATCATATACATGTCTCCGGATGGTGTTCAATTCGACCAGAAAAGAGCCAATTTCCTGGCTACCAGAGATAATATTATTCTGCTTTGCGGCCATTACAAAGGAGTGGATCAACGGGTTCGCGATTATCTGATTACAATGGAAATTTCAGTGGGTGATTACGTATTGTCAGGTGGTGAGCTGGCCGCAGCTGTGATTACTGATTGTATTGTAAGGTTACTGCCGGGAAGTATTTCAGACGAAACATCTGCACTTACAGATTCTTTTCAGGATAATCTATTAGCCCCGCCGGTATATACACGTCCTGCAGTATACAAGGGATGGACAGTTCCGGAGATTTTGATTTCAGGTCATCAGCGTAAGATTGATGATTGGAGGCATCAGCAATCGGAGGAAAGAACATTAAAACTTCGGCCCGATTTGTTGGGAATGGGAAAGAAATAATTATTCGGATTTTTTATATAAAGGGAATTTATAATACAGAGAATAGTTGAAGCCAATTGCTGATTTGGAACTTCCCTTCCCATATCCCGGAATTTTATAGGGGTCCATAATCTCATCCTTGGTCTTGGAGAGCATAAACCGACCTCTGAATGACCATCCCATAAAAAAGTTGGGGAAAATTTCTGCTTTGAGTCCGGCCACCAATTCAATCCAATGGATATTCATATTCGGCTTATCAATTTCATCAATGAGCCGATCGCCCCAGTATTCGTCTGAAATGATAACATTTTTTGCATAATAGCTCAACGAGGAATAACCATATCTGAAGCCGATATATCCAATGCTGTACAAGTCCTCAGCATCTGTTTTGAGAATATTATAGTCAAAGCCAACCCTCAAATACTGGTTGTTGGATTTATATTGATAGTTGTCCTTCTTAATATTAAATGCACCATACCCCAGCTCCAAAGTCGGGTAAAATTTAGGAAGTGCTTCAATATCAACAGACCATTCAAGCCCTTTGATTTTTGGATCTGCAAAATATAAGGGTAAACGGGAAACATCAATTCCTATTCTCAAGCCGTAGGTTTTTTCCTGAGGCAATTGCTGTCCGTTTGAAGTGGAGAAGACAAACAGCAGAAACAATACACTAGTAGTAAATTTGAATGTTTTCAGATTTCGAAGAATTAATTTCAGGGTTTTCAATTTTCACCGAATCGATGTTATGATTAGTGGTTTCCAGTTCAGTTAACCGGAATTCTGTCGAAAAACCGCAGTTTTCAGATATGAATTCGAGTTTTCTGGTATACCGGAACATCAGGGTATCAGTAACAGATTCGACACGCATTACAAATATACAACTATCAGCAGAATGATTCATGGGTAAGGTTACCGATCTCACACTGTCAACATCATTATAGATGAGGCTGTCAGATGAGAGTCCGTATACCGTAACATTATCATACGTCATGCTGACAGCTTTCTTGTTGACGATCCCATAGAATCCAAGTTTGGCTGAAGAATTAACAGTTTCATCGCATTCGGTTTTATGCAAACACGATGAAACGGTAATAAAACATAAGAGGTAAGCAATATATCGGTTTTTAAACTTCATCCGTGAGACTGGTTTTTATCAGAACCTGAATCCCAGGGAGGCAATAAACCGGTATTTCTGTTGTTCAAGGGGACTATAATAGGTTGCATCACCAACAGTGTACATATCATAGTCTTCTTTATGAAAAAGTGCTGAAAAGCCCAGGTCAAAAAAGAATGAACTGCTTCTATATCCAAAACCTGCAGTAGCTTCTGTATATTTCGCCTTGTCAAAATCATACCTGTCTAACCAGGAAGCATAGGGACTGGGATAGAAACCAGCGCCCAAACGGGCAAATATATTGTTAAAGCGTGCTTCGCCACCAAACTTAAAGTTCAGAACAGACCGATACCGGTCTTTTATTTCCTCATTATCTGCTGTAAAATCAGTGAAATCATCTTTCTCTTTCAATTTCATATTGGAATAGTCGATGTATTCTATATCAGCAGATATAATACCTACTTTACCAATCTGAACGCTTGCACCACCCTGTAATTTAAGAGGGGTTCTGAGTCGGTATTCATATTGGCCTTCTGCATAGATGCCATCATATGTGCTATTGTCATCGAATTCTGAAACCATTGAATTCCGGTATACTTCTTCAATTTTGTAAAAGGTAGGCAAGTGCAGTGTTCCACCGATGCGAAGAATTTCGAAAAGTCTGACCATGGATCCAAAGGTCATACTAAAACCAGAGCCTTCCACATCCAGATCTTCTGTGTATCTGAAATTATCATAATCGCTGATGCCGTCCATGTCAATTTCTGTATGGGTCATTTTCTGATCATAATTCAACTGATAAAAGCCTAATGCCATCCCGAAATAAAACGTATTGCTAATATTCATTCCAAAAGAAGCATTCCATTCACCTGTACCTCCACGGGTATCAACTGTTCTGCGCTGATAACTTGGATAGTCTTCAGACGGAAGGGGAACCGGTGTATCGTATAAAAATGCGGATCCGGGAATGGTATCAATTAAATAGGCATCGAAAGCCAAGCGGTTTCCAAAGGGATCTAAATTTTCAGGATCCGTGCCATCAACTCCCTGCAAGAAATGATCTATCAGAGAAGTCTCCGGATTTCCGCCCCTAATTCGGGCCAGATTGTTATAGTTATTGAGTCTGTTATATCCAAGGGCATAGCTTAAGCTGACCAGGCCTGTTTCTTTACCTGTATTATAGGTTCCCACATAGCCTAAATTACCTAAGATAAACTGGGCCTTTTGGTCTTCATTCGTTTGTCCCATATATTGAGCGCTGGTATTGGAAATACCGAAACCTGGTGAAAAAACGAATTCTGATTTCCGGTATAATCCCAGTCCAGCCGGGTTAATATACGTGGAGGAAAAGTCGCCTCCCAAAGCCGTAAAAGCGCCACCCATGGCCATGCTTCTGGCGGAAAGGGTAGGGAATGTCTGGGAGTATTTTAATGCATCAGCAACATATTGGGCTTGTACTGAAGAAATGCATATGATTGTAATTACCAATGAAAGTATCTTTTTCATAGTTCGATAGGTTAAATGATGTCAAATAGTGCGTGAAAACTAATTACCTTCTTCCGCCTGAGGAATGTGAACTACTGCCTGATGAAGAACGGGAGCCCGAAGAGGAAGATCCGCCGGAATAACCGGAAGATGAATGACCGCTGCTGCCACTGGAGGAACCCGAACTTGGTCTGCTGTATGAGCCACTGGATGAGCTGCTGCTGGGACGGCTGTATGAAGAACCACTGCTGCTGGGGCGGCTGTATGTTGAAGAGCCTGATCTTCCGGATGAACCACTACTGGGCCTGCTGTAGGTTGAACTTGAGTTACTGCCCGAGGATGGTCTGGTATAAGTAGAAGATGAACTTCCTGTACTGCGTGATGTACTTCCGGAATAGGAAGGCCGACTCTGAGAACCGGTTGAACTGCTGGGGCGGGTATATACCGGCCGGTCCTGCGATGATGTGGTGCTTCTGCCGGCTGAGCTACCGGTACTTCCGGAATAGGTGGAACCGGTTGTTGCTCTTCTGTAACCCGAAGTGTTTGTTCCATTGGAAGTGGATGAATAAGGTCTGCGAACTGATGTTCCACTTGTGGAAGTGTTGCTTCTTTGTGTTTCAGTTCCGCCAACTGAAGTCCTTCTGCCGTTTAAAGTGCCAGAAGTTGCTGTGCTGGTTGAAGGACGTACACTGGAAGTTCTTCTCCCGTTAAAAGCGTTTGTTGAGGAAGCTCTATTGTTGGCAATTGTACTGCGGGGACCGTAGTATAATGGTTTATGATGATCACCGTAATAACTTCCCGGATAATATCCATAATAATCATTACTCCAATATGGATAATGATGTCCATAGTATCCATATCCGTATCCATAACCATATCCATAACCATATCCATAATAGGGATAACCATATCCACCCATATACCATGAAGAATAGGGATAACCATATGAAAATCCATAACCATAATAAGGATATCCGAAGCTCATGCTGAATGACCAACCAGGAGACCAGAAAGGATCATAATAATCGAAATAGCCATATGAATAGAAGGGATCGTAGAATCTCCTCATGCGTGAACTGTAATAATAATCGTCCACATAATAATTATTGCTAACATAGGTATTCCCGTCCTCTTCGTAATACTCAGGATCAACATAATTGTTATCCTCAGCATATTCTATGGTATCTTCATAGGATTGAGTCTGCTTTTTAGCCTTTTGGTTTTCAAGGCTGTTAATATATTTTTCGTAATCGTCGGGTTCCCGGGTTTCGGTAGTTTGAGTTTCTTGCTTTACAGGTGCATTGGTTTCAACAGTTTGGGCTTTCTTTTCCGATGGAATGTAATATAGATCGTCATATTCTGAAGTGCTTTTCTGTCCAGATACGCTGTTGAAGGCAAAGAATGCAAGTATGAGCATTGAATATAACTGTAAATAGGTTTTCATGGCTTTACCTCCTCTTAAATTTTGTGTGAATTTAAAGTTTTTATTCCTTATTTTGCAACCGTTAAATTTTCTTAAATAATTACAAATACCATACCAAAATATTTGCCATGGCCAAAGAATTAACGAGCAGGAAAGAGAATTACTCACAGTGGTATAATGACCTCGTACTGAAAGCAGATCTGGCAGAGAATTCTGCTGTCAGGGGATGCATGGTTATTAAACCATATGGATATGCCATTTGGGAGAAAATTCAGGGTGAACTTGACCGGATGTTTAAGGAGACGGGACATGTAAATGCTTATTTTCCATTGTTTATTCCTAAATCATTTTTCAGCAAAGAGGCACAGCATGTTGAAGGATTCGCCAAAGAGTGTGCCGTAGTGACCCATTACCGGTTGAAAAACGATGAAAATGGAAAAGGTATCGTTGTAGATGAAACAGCCAAACTCGAAGAAGAGTTGATTGTACGTCCCACTTCAGAAACAATAATCTGGAATACCTATAAAAACTGGATACAATCGTACCGCGATCTTCCGATTCTGATAAATCAATGGGCCAATGTAGTAAGGTGGGAAATGCGGACAAGACTATTCCTCAGAACTACTGAATTTTTATGGCAGGAAGGTCATACAGCCCATGCCACAAAAGAAGAGGCATTGGAAGAAACACTCAGAATGCTGAATGTATATACTACTTTTGCAGAGCATTTCCTGGCATTGCCTGTAATTAAAGGAGTTAAAACCGAAACCGAACGATTTGCGGGTGCTATTGATACTTATACGATTGAAACATTAATGCAGGATGGTAAAGCGTTGCAGGGTGGAACATCTCATTTCCTGGGTCAGAACTTTGCACGTGCATTTGATGTGAAGTTTTTAAATAAGGAAGGGAAGCTGGATTTTGTATGGGCTACTTCATGGGGCGTTACCACAAGGCTTATTGGTGCACTGATAATGGCTCATTCCGATGACAATGGACTGGTACTTCCTCCAAAATTAGCTCCGATTCAGGTGGTTATTGTTCCCATTCATAAAAGTGACGAACAGCTTGATGCAATTTCTGTAAAGGCTGTTGCAATTAAAAAATCGCTGGAAGCGCTTGGTATATCTGTGAAATTTGACAACAGAGATACCCAAAAACCCGGATGGAAATTTGCCGAATACGAACTCAAAGGTGTTCCCGTGCGGATTGCCATCGGACCCAGGGATTTGGAAAACAACACGGTGGAGCTTGCCAGACGCGATACATTGGAAAAGACAACAATTTCAGCCGATGGTATTGAAAATTATGTTCATAATCTTTTGGATGAAATTCAGGCAAACATTTATCAGAAGGCTTTAAAATTCAGAGATGAGAACATTATTCGCGTCGACACATGGGAAGAATTCCGGGAGATTGTAGAAGTTAAGGGCGGCTTTGCCTATGCACACTGGGATGGAACACCGGAGACAGAAGCAAAAATTAAAGAAGAAACCAAGGCAACCATCCGGTGCATTCCAATAGATAATCCTCTTGAAGACGGAAAGTGCATTCTTACCGGTAAACCATCACGGCAAAGGGTGTTATTTGCTACCGCTTATTAAAATTAGAAATTATCCTGCCAGGTCTTCCGTTTGTCCCATTTCAGATCACGCAGAATGGAAGCCTTGGCCCTGATCGTAAAACTGTAGCTTCTATAATCTCCGAAAGGAATAATTCCAAAAGACATTTCCCAGCAATGCAGGTCGCGGAAAATGTTGAGGCTGGTTCCTGAGAATTCTTTAGCTACAAAATCATACGTAGTATAACCGCTTATCTTCCATTTGGGAGTAATGCTGATATCTCCTCTGACTGAAACAGAATGCGTAATACGCCTGTCTAAAGCGGGTTTGCTATAACTCCATGTATATTCTATATTAAGCGACCAGGGAATTTCAAAATCTACATATTCACCGCCTATAGCACCACCAATGGCATCATATTCATTATAAGCATCAAGCTGGTCGCGATATACATTATTGGTACCAAAGGCATCTGCTGACTGTATTTCACCTTTTTTTGCTTTACCGGCGTTCGATTGAAGGTTTAACCCAGCAGATAACCGGGCATTGGTGATTCTGAAGAGTTTGCCGGTTTCACTAACCAGGTATTTGTCTGTTAATTTTCCGGCTGAATCAAGCGCATAAGGATCAAAAGTAGATCCAAAAGATAACTGCAATTTGTTTTTAAACAAAGTACTTCTTCCGTTCATCTGAACCGGTGCCCATTTATTTGTCGGTTTAAATGGCTGATAACTGGTTGAGAAATCCAGATTATCGAGTATAGAAATCTTCTTGCCCAATCCGGTTGTGTCATCTTTCGACCTGACTTTCATTTCAAGGTTGTTTCCCAATCCAAGTGAAACTGAACCGCTCTTTCCGCTTACCGTAGGCGTTGGGAATATTTGCCCTTCATAAACCGAATATTCCGAATAGGTTACCGGTCTTGAAACAGATGATGACGAGGCATATTTGCGATAATAACTGGGAACCATGCCCTTCATATCCGGAGAAAATGAAACCCCGATTTTTGGCGATACCACATGCCGCACTGCCATTATATAGGAATCTTTCTTCCTGGATACATACATACCGTATATCTTCGGGTTTGTGGAAATTGACAATGCTGTCGAAAATCCATGCGCATAGGTCAGTTTACGGATGGTATCTACCTGAACTCTTCCCTGCATAAAAAGAGCGGTATCCCGCAATGCTGTTTTACGGATGTAATATGGAAAAAGTGCACCGGTATAATTTACACTGGGTGAAATATTAATCAGATCATTAAACAACGTAATATTATCAAGACTTATCGGAATGTTATGCATAAAGCCATTTTTCATATTTTTCAATGTTTCCTTTGTAAATAGCAGAGAATCATATGCATTAACAATTCTGTTTTCCAATTTTGCGTTATAGGCTACCTTAATGTTCTGCAACCAATTATATTTACCATCGTCATCCTTACCTCTGAAAGGATAAATGCTGGTCATATTGAAAGCCATGCTGGGCAATGTCATGTTGACTTTCCGGGTTTGCGTACTTTGATTTCCGTTCATGTTTGCACTTAAGTTAAAGGGTCTGCCCGGCCACTTTTTGGTATATGAAATGCTCGAATTTTTCTGATTTTCAAGTATGTTAGAGAAACTCCGTCCTTGTTGTTTTTCAAATGAACTGGTGGAAAAATCCACGCTGGCAGAGAATGTACGTGTGGGATTAGCTTTCGGATCCTGGCGATGACTCCAGTTTATTTTAAAATCTTTGGTGTTTCTGTAAGAAGGATCATCATTAATTTGATTATTAAAATATTGCGCTGAAAAAGATCCACCATACCGGTATTTGACTGTGTACTGAGAAAGTGCTTTCACACCCCATGTCCCGCGTGAATATACAGATCCCATCATGGTAACATCCAGATAATCGTTAATGGCAAAATACCATCCTCCATTTTCCAGCCCAAATCCCCTTCTTTTTTCATCTCTGAATTCAGGAATAATGAAACCTGAGGAACGTTTGTTGGTATTTGGAAAAAAACCAAACGGCAATCCCAGCATAGGCATGGGAATGTCTTCAAACACCAGATAACCCGGACCACTCACTGTAGTTTTGCCGGGGATTGAAATGGCTTTTGTAAGAGCAATGTAATAATGCGGATGCGGTTCGTCACACGTCGTGTACTTACCTCTTTTGATATGTATTTCACCATTGGCCTGGCGTTTTGTTTGACTGGCATGCAATATTCCTTCGTTGCCCTGATGGGTGATCACATCAATGATTTTTGCTTTTCGGGTATCGAAATTGTACCGCATGGTGTCAAAATCAAACTTCTCATTTCCCTGGGTAAATTGGGTTTTTGTCAAATTCCCAACAGAATCATAAACCCCGGCAGCCATAACAATTTTGGTATTGTAGTCAAATTCGATGTAATCGCCTTTAAGGCTAACGTCCTGGTAATTAACGGTTCCTTCTTCAAATAAATAGACCCGTTCGGTTCCAATTGAAAAAATAAGAGAATCTTCAGAGGTATACTTTACTTCGCTTTCCAGAAATGGTTTTTTCTTTACTGCTTTTGCGATAGCAGCAGAGTCCAGAACAATGGAATCTGCCTGAATTTTTAAAGAATCTCCGCCATGAAGGGTGTCATTGACTTGAATATCCTGTGGAGCCTGAATTTGTTGTGAAAAAGCGGAATTGAAGAAATTGAACAGGAAGGTAACAAGTAATAAACTGATAAAATGACGGAACTGATTATAGTTTTTTATATTTGGCTGTGTGTTGAAAAACATACGAACTTTGGTTCCCGAAATGGTGCTTGCTTGTTGAAATCAATTCAGAATGCTAATTTTGCATCGTCAAAATAATTTGCTCATGGCTGCAAAGCTAATAAAATAACGTGTTGAAATGTATAAAAAATATTCAGGTCTGAATTTTCAATGTTTTATTTTAATTTTCCTGACACTCACTTGTTGTTTTTCCGCTGTATTTGCTCAAGATAATGGTTACAGACTGAAAACGGTTATTATTGATCCCGGCCATGGAGGAAAAGATCCGGGGTCACTCGGTAAACATACTACAGAAAAAGAAATTGTTCTCGGAATAGCACTTAGAGCCGGTAAGTATATTGAAGAACATTGTAAAGACGTAAAGGTTATTTACACCCGTAAAACTGACGTTTTTGTTCCGTTGATGCAGCGGGCAGAAATTGCCAATACGAACAAGGCAGACTTATTCATATCCATACATGCCAATGGTTCTGAAAACAAACAGGTATTTGGTACAGAATCGTTGGTTCTTGGTTTACACAGAGCCGGTGAAAATTTTGAAGTAGCCAAAAAGGAGAATGCCGTAATTTTTCTGGAAGACAACTATCATACAAAATATGAGGGATTTGATCCCAATAATCCGGAATCATACATCATTTTTTCACTGATGCAGAATCTGTATTTTGAACAAAGTATCAATTTTGCAGCTTTGTTACAGGAACAATTCAGAGTTCGGGCGCAACGAAAAGACAGAGGGGTAAAACAACAGGGTTTGTTGGTTCTCGCACAAACAGCAATGCCTGGTATTTTGATAGAATCGGGCTTTGTAACCAATCCTGAAGAGGAAATTTATCTTCAGTCCGAAGAAGGCCAGGATTATATAGCTTCGGCTATTTATAGAGCATTTCGCGATTATAAGGAAATTATGGAGACGAAAACATCTATGACTGCAGGGATCGGAAAGCAGAATCAAACCAGTGATACCATGAAAGGGGATTCCAACCCGGGAAATGATACCACTACAGAAGTTGTGATGGAGCAACCCTCAGCAGAATGGACATCCCCCGTTGAGTTTAAAGTCCAGATTTCAGCATCCACAAAATCTGTAGCTTTAAATTCACATGCATTTAAAGGTGTGACTGGAGTGAAAGAGTATAAAGTAGGCAACATATATAAGTATGCAGTAGGTAGCAGCCGTACTTTCCAGGAGATAATCCCATACAGCAAGCAGATAAAGGAAAAATTTCCTGATGCATTTATTATTGCTGTTAAGGAAGATAAAATTATACCTTTGGATCAGGCTTTGAAGGAATCAACAAAACAATAAGATAACGAACCCGGCTCATTCTAATATTTTTATTTTAAGACATTTATAATTAACATTTCATAAATATTTGCCCATGAAAATATCCAGGGAAGTTAAAATCGGATTGGTAGCCATATTGGCGGTATGTGTAGCAATATGGGGCATAAACTATCTGAAAGGGCTCAATGTTTTCAGATCCTCAGAACATTACTATGCTGTTTATGGAAATGTAAAGGGATTAACAGAAAATGCACTTGTAACAGTCAACGGGTATAAGGTGGGAAATGTCAATAGTATTGAATTTGATGATGTACATTTTGACAGGATTGTTGTGGAGATATCTCTGGAAAGGAACATCAAACTGCGGCGCAATACGGTCTTCGCAATAAAGAGTGGCAGTTTAATATCAGGAACCAAAGATATTGAAATCATTCCCGGAGATGGCGAAGGGTTCTATGCATCCGGTGATACACTTCAGGGAATTGTACAACCAGACATTACCGAGTCTATTGATCCGCTTCGTGAAAAAATAGAATCTGTAGTTACTTCAATTGATTCTGTTATGGTTTCTTTTAATGCCCTGATCGACAAAGACACCCGCAGATATTTGCAGGGCACTATTGCGAATCTGAACTGTGCCACCGAAAGCCTGAAAACATCTCTGCAGCCATCCGGATCAATAGCTCAGACTTTCTATAATCTTGGACAGATCACAGACAATCTGAAAAAAAGCAATGATGACATTTCAAAGTTGCTGCAGAATCTTTCAGATGTTTCCGATTCGTTAAAACAGGCAGAGCTTAAAGCAATGATAGCCAATGCCAGTGAGACTTTTGCTTCCACGGCTGAAATTTTTTCAAAAATCAACAAGGGTGAGGGAACAGCCGGTCAATTGATTGCAAATGATTCGGTTTACAAAAATCTAAACAGCGCTATTGCCAGCCTTGATTCTTTATTAATCGATTTGCGTGAACACCCGAAACGCTACGTTCACTTGTCAGTTTTCGGAAGGAAAGAAAAATAAAATAAAGTGGGTTATTAACATTTGAAAATTCCTCTTTTCAAAACTGATTTATGTGAACTGGAATTTTTTTAACAATGGGTTTTGGAATTAAAACTTTAAGTATTTCATTTAAGGTCTTAAGATCCAAATTTATAATATCGCCAGTAATTTAAGTATCAAGTTTTCTGTGAGTTATGATTTAGTCAAAATTTTATTTCTTTAATCCGCTGAGTTAAAAATTAATACCAAGTTTCAAAGATTATCAAGCGAAAAATGATTTTTTTTTTATTTATTTTTTCACAATCTTGCTTGAAGAAAATATAACAACACCGAAAAGCTACTATAAAACCGTATTTACCCTAACCCTAATCCTCAAAAAGATATGCACAAAGAAGTCTGGAGTAATTGCTTGAAAATTATAAAAGACAACGTTCCCTCCATCAGTTTTCGTACATGGTTTGAGCCTATTATACCGTTGCGTTTAGAGAACAAGATTCTCACGATACAGGTTCCAAGTCCATTTTTTTACGAATACCTGGAAGAGAAGTACATTGACATCATCAGCAAAACATTGCGTAAAGAGCTTGGTTATGAAGCCCGGCTGGAATACAGCATTGTTATGGAAAATCCCGGACAGTCAGCGAATAAGCTTTATACCATTAAGCTGCCTGCAAAAAACCAGATTGAGATCAAAAACAATCCGGTTAGTGTTCCTATGAACATTGAAGAGAATACCATTCGGAATCCTTTTATATTCCCCGGTATCAAAAAAATGAATATTGATCCGCGCCTGAATGCTGAGTACTCTTTTGATAATTTTGTTGAAGGAGAATGCAATCGGCTTGCAAGATCTGCAGGATTTGCTGTGTCTAATAATCCGGGAGGAACTGCTTTTAATCCTCTTCTGATCTATGGAGACAGCGGTTTGGGAAAAACACATCTGGCTCAGGCTATCGGTATTGAAATCAAGGATAAATATCAGGATAAAACAGTATTGTACGTTCCGGCAAACCGCTTTCAAACACAGTTTGTGGAAGCCATTCGGAATAATACCAAAAATGACTTTCTGCATTTCTATCAAATGATTGACGTTTTAATCATTGACGATGTGCATGAATTTGCCGGCAAAGAGAAAACACAGGATATCTTTTTTCATATTTTTAACCATCTTCATCAATCAGGCAAACAACTGATCCTTACATGTGACAAGCCCCCGGTAGAATTACAGGGATTGGAACAAAGACTCCTTTCCAGGTTTAAATGGGGATTGTCTGCTGATCTTCAGATTCCTGATTATGAAACACGCGTCGCTATTCTGCGGCAGAAAACATATAAAGACGGAATTACTTTACCTGACGAGGTTGTTGAATATATAGCCACCCATATCACCGATAATGTAAGAGAACTGGAAGGCGCCCTAATCTCCTTACTGGCTCAAAGTACGCTGAATAAAAAAGAAATCACCCTTGGCCTTGCTAAGGAAATGATTGATAAGCTTATAAAAAACACCAAAAGGGAAGTATCTATTGATTATATACAGAAAGTAGTATGTAATTATTTTGATGTTCCGGTGGATTCACTTCAGTCGAAAACCAGAAAGCGGGAAATTGTACAGGCACGTCAGGTTGCTATGTATTTTTCGAAAAATCTTACAAAATCCTCATTGGCTACAATAGGCTCACAGATCGGAGGAAAAGATCATGCTACTGTATTGCATGCCTGTAAAACTGTGAATAATCTGGTTGAAACAGACAAGCAGTTTAAAAACCAGATTGAAGAAATTGAAAAGAAACTAAAATTCTAATCCATACAAAAAGGTTCATATCATATGAACCTTTTTTTTTGCTTTTATTTAACATGGATGATTTTTACAGGACGATTGAAAAACCAACTGAGGGTTTATTCCGGGACAGAAACAGCAAATTTCTTGCATTTGGTTTTCCGGTTGTAACTGCCGATCAGGTAACAGATATTCTGACGACACTTAGAAAAAAATATCACGATGCACGGCATCATTGCTATGCTTATCGAATTGGTCCGCAAAAAGATTTATTTAAGTTCAATGACGACGGTGAACCTTCCGGAACTGCAGGGAAACCTATTTATAACCAGATTGTTGCAAATGATTTATCCGACGTACTCGTTGTGGTTGTACGCTACTTTGGTGGAACTCTTTTAGGCACCGGTGGTTTAATCAACGCTTATAAATCAGCCACTGCAGAAATGTTTTTGAATGCCTCTTTTGTGATAAAATACATTTCCGAGTGTTATTTATTGGAGTTTCCATATGAAAAGATGAATGCTGTAATGAAGATTCTCAAAGAGGAAAACCTGATTCCGCTTGAACCAGTGTATGACGAAAGTTGCAGCCTTAAAGTCCTTATCAGAAAAGGCAGAGCCGGAGGATTTCTTCAGAAATCTTCTGTATTCAAAGAAATCAACATACAGATTTGTAAGCAGGAAGAAAATCATTGATTGTATGGATAAATTGCAATACCTTACTAAAGAAATTTAATATCGCACCAATGAAAAACAAAAGCCTGGTTTCCATTACCGATTACTCAAAAGAAGAATATCTCCGCATCCTGGCAATGGCAGATGAATTTGAAAAACATCCGAATCCTACACTGCTTAATGGCAAGGTGGTAGCCACGCTTTTCTTTGAGCCCTCCACGCGGACACGTCTTAGTTTTGAAAGTGCTGTTCTCCGGTTGGGAGGTAAAATTATTGGCTTTAGCGATTCCAATTCGTCAAGTGTTACAAAAGGGGAGACACTCTATGACACCATCAAGATTGTAAGCAATTACTGTGATTTGATTGTAATGCGCCATCCTCTCGAAGGCACTGCAAGGTTTGCAAGTGAGATAACCCATATTCCCGTTATTAACGCTGGAGATGGTGCGAATCAACATCCTACGCAAACGCTGCTCGATTTATATTCGATTTCCAAAACACAGGGAAAACTTGATGACCTTACGGTTTTAATGGTAGGAGACCTGAAATACGGACGCACGGTTCATTCCTTGTTAATGGCCATGTCTCAATTCAGAACCAGATTCAGATTTATTTCACCTGACGAATTGAAAATGCCTGTTGAATATAAAATGCACCTGGACAAAATCGGACTCACATACGATGAGCAAAAGGATTTTAGTAATAACATGACCGATGCAGATATTATATATATGACCAGGGTACAAAAAGAACGTTTTTCGGATCCCATTGAATATGAAAGAACAAAGAATGCCTATATTCTTAAGAACAAAATGCTTGAAGGATCCAAAGAAACCATGCGTGTTTTGCACCCATTGCCCCGTGTAAATGAAATAGACCAGGACGTTGACATGAGTCCTAAAGCATACTATTTTACCCAGGCTCTGAATGGTGTTTTCATCAGACAGGCTATAATTGCATCGATTCTCGGATTGAAATAATTAAAGATATATACCTATGCTTCACATCAACGAAAGAAAGCTTGAAGTAAGTGCTATTGAAAATGGCACGGTTATCGACCATATTCCCGCAAATGTTCTGTTTAAAGTAATTTCAATATTAAACCTGGATAAAATCGATAAGCAGATTACCTTTGGTTACAATCTTACCAGTGGAAAACTGGGCAAAAAGGCCATCATAAAATTATCAGATACCTTTTTTATCGACAAAGAGATTAATAAAATTGCCTTGGTAGCCCCTCAGGCAAAACTGAATATCATTCGCAATTTTACCGTTGTAGAGAAAAAAGTGGTTTCTGTACCTGAAGAAATTATCGGTATTGCCAAGTGCATGAATCCCAAATGTATTACCAACAACGAAAAAATTACCACCCGGTTTATTGTTGAAGCAGGAAAAGGGGTTCAACTAAAATGTCATTACTGCGAAAAGATAACCGATCAGGATCATATAGAGATCATATAGATTATCTGATCCGGTTATAAGAGTTTACCAGAGCTTCATCCTTCTGAATATTTCTGCTGGCCATCAGGCAGAAAATGATGCTCAGAATCGGAAGAATCATAGGCAGTCTGAAGGTATGATGAATGGTTTTAAAGTCGTCCAGCGTACTGATAAAGTAAATAAACATAATCAGAAGCAGGGAAAAAATGAGAACAGCATTTAACATGCAAAGCCTGATCTGAAGAATTCTATGGTTGAAGAAAAATATCGTGCAAAAACTTAAAAGTGCTGTTAGAAGTGTAAGGATGATAACAGGGAATGTGCTTTTATAAACCGAAATAATTTCAGATCCCGATTGCATCAGAATTCCATGCGTACGAAATACAAGGGCCTGGTCTCCAAAAAGTGTAATTTCAGCATACGATCTGAGCAGCAGAAAGCTCATCATTACAGTAATGAGCAGCAAAAAAATCGATTGAACACGTTGTATCATCTCTGTTTTTTTAGAAGACCAAAAATAGAAAATTAGTTAGCAAATTATATACTGATGGAATTTGAATTTAGATAATTTTGTAAAAATGAAATTTTTCTATGGATAAGCGTGAGATATTGGCCATGATTTCATTACTCGATGATAATGACACAGAGGTAATAAACACAGTTACAGGCAACTTATTGCAAAGAGGTGCTGAGGTAATCCCCCATCTGGAGCAGGCCTGGGAAGGAACACCGAGTGAGAAGCTTCAGTCACGGCTTGAAAATCTGATTCAGGAAATACAGTTCAATGGTTTAAAGAAGGATTTGGATCGCTGGGTGAAAACCGGCGCAGAATATATTCTTGAGGGGGCCTTTCATATAGCCCGATTTCAGTTTCCCGAGATTGATATGTCGAAGTTAACGCAGGAAGTGGATTCTATCCGGAAGGATATCTGGCTTGAGATCAATAGTAACCTAACGGCTCTTGAAAAAGTGAAAATAATGAATTATGTGATTTTTGACATGCATAAATTCAACCGAAACAATGCGGACTTTTATGCACCTCAAAATTCCTATATAAATCAGGTTTTCGAAACCAAAAAGGGAAATCCGATTTCCTTGTCCATCGTTTATTTATCTGTTGCATGGAAGTTGGGACTGCCTATTTATGGGGTGAATCTGCCTAAGAATTTTATTCTTGCCTATAAAGACGAATACAGAATGCATGATTCTGTTGATGAATCTGAGGATATTCTTTTTTATATCAATCCTTATAACAGGGGCGCTGTTCTTGGAAGGAGAGAGATTGATTATTTCATTTCCCAACAGCAAATCAAATCACATCCTTCGTTTTACATTCCCTGCACCAATATTCAGATCATCGTTCGGCTCATTAATAACCTGATACTTTCCTATGAAAAACAGGGAAATGAGTCGAAAATGAGTAAACTCAAAGAGTTGTTGGATATCATAGAATAAAAAAACGGCCAGGTTACTCCTGGCCGTTTTTTATGAATCAACATTTGCTTAAAAGTTATTTGGCATAAGATACAGCGCGTGTTTCTCTGATTACCGTAATTTTAATCTGTCCCGGATAAGTCATCTCATCCTGAATTTTCCGGGCGATTTCATACGACAGGTTATCGGCTTCTTTATCAGATACTTTTTCACTGCCAACAATTACACGAAGTTCTCTGCCTGCTTGAATAGCATATGTTTTCATAACTCCGGGATATGATAAGGCAAGTGATTCCAAATCCTTCAAACGTTTAATATAAGATTCCACCACCTCACGACGAGCTCCGGGTCGAGCACCGGAAATGGCGTCGCAAACCTGAACAATTGGAGATATCAGTGTGGTCATTTCAACTTCATCGTGGTGTGAACCGATGGCATTGCATATTTCGGGTTTCTCCTTATATTTCTCAGCCAGCTTCATACCAAAAACAGCATGTGGTAATTCCGGTTCATCATCGGGTACCTTTCCGATATCATGTAAGAGTCCTGCGCGTTTTGCGAGCTTGACATTTAATCCAAGTTCTCCGGCCATAATTGCGCATAAGTTAGCTACTTCACGAGAATGCTGCAGCAGATTCTGTCCATAGGATGAACGGTATTTCATTTTTCCGACCAGCCGGATCAGGTCCGGATGAAGTCCGTGAATACCGAGGTCAATTGTAGTGCGTTTTCCAACTTCTACAATTTCTTCTTCCACCTGTTTTTTTACTTTTTCAACAACCTCTTCAATACGGGCCGGGTGAATTCTTCCGTCAGTAACAAGCAAGTGCAGTGATAAACGTGCAATTTCCCTTCGAACAGGGTCAAAAGCAGAAAGTATGATAGCTTCAGGTGTATCGTCAACAATAATCTCCACACCTGTAGCAGCCTCAAGAGCCCGGATGTTACGGCCTTCACGACCAATTATACGGCCCTTGATTTCGTCACTTTCTATATTAAATACAGTAACTGAGTTTTCGATGGCCGTTTCTGAAGCCACTCTTTGAATGGTTTCCACAACAACCTTTTTTGCCTCCCGGTTTGCAGTCATTTTTGCCTCGGCCATTATTTCATTCACAAATGAAATAGCCTGGACTTTTGCTTCTTCCTTAAGTGATTCTGTAAGCTGGTTTTTTGCATCTTCAGCAGACAGACCTGAAATGGTCTCGAGCTGTTCAACTTGCTGTCTGTGCAATTTTTCAAGTTCTTCAGTGCGCTTGTCCAATAATCCCAATTGGTTATTCATGTTTTCTCTGAGTACTTCCAACTCATTTCGCATGCGCTGTTGTTCTTCAATTTTTTGGGACAATTGAATTTCCTTCTGGTTCAAACGATTCTCGGTAGCATTAATTTTACTGTTTTTTTCATTAATATACCGTTCATGTTCGGTTTTAAGCTGAAGGAATTTTTCTTTCGCCTGAAGCATCTTGTCTCGTTTCTGAGATTCTCCTTCCTGTTCAGCTTCACGGAGTATTGTTTCTTTCTTTTTTCTAAGGGCAAAATTCCATAGGAAGTAGGACAATCCCGCTCCTACGAGAATACTGACAGCACCTATAAAGAGGCTTTTTACAATTGATAAGGTATCAAATAATATGATCATTGATCTGAAATTTATTTATATAGTAATAAAAAACCCGCATACGTTTCTTCTTGGTTGTAAAAACCCCAATACAACATGGGTGGAGAAGCCAATATGTTTCGAACTTCCATTGTCCCCCCACCAGGTGGAGGAATTCCCGTCGCCGGGATGATGGCCTGTTCTAGACATGCTGAGCTTTTCTCCAAATTAGTAAGTGTTGAGTTTCACAGCATTGAAGAAACTATGCGGGCTATGCTTTTATATGCAAAGAACGTTTAAAATTACTCTCTTTTTAAATATGCTTCAAGCTCCTCATTCAAATCCTGCAGTTGCTGTTCAAAAGGTGTTGTATCTGTTTTGCCTTCCATTTCAATCACCTTAGTCACATACTGCAATGCGGCCATCGCTAAAAAATCCTGAACATCCTTATCCAGATAGCGTTGCTTGTATTGCAACACCTTTTCATTAATTAATCTGGCAGCCTTTCTGATCTTTTCCTCATCCTTTCGTTCTATTTTAAGCGGATAATACCGGTCGGCAACATTTACTTTAATTGACAGCTTATCGTCCATAATTGGTTCGATCACATTATCGGTTTAAGAGAGCAATACATTTATCTATCTCCCGCACGATTCTATTTACCTGTAATTTTGTTTCATGAACATCCTCTCCAGGCACAGAGGACAATACTTTAGCTATTTTCAGATTTTCGTGTTTCTTTTCTACTTCAACTATATTTTTTTCCAGTTCTGTAATTTTTTCAGTTAATTCCAAATTCTTTTGTTTCAGGTCTGTCGCTTTATTTTTTTCCTTTTCATAAAGCGAAATGATTGACCCTATTTTTTGTTTGAGACCGTTGATGATCTCGTCAGCTTTTGAATCCATGTATGTTACAAATATAGCCGCAAAAATTTAAATCCGGAAAGCAAAAATACGATTTTGTTGTTTATACCATAATACAAAAACAATTTTTATCGTTTAGCTTTGCAAGCCTTGATCATAATATAATCTTCACTTAAAGATATGCATAATATTTCAATTTTTTTTATCATAACGGCCTTATTTATTTCGGTTTCAGTTTCTTCCCAGTCATTCAATCATAAGCCATCCGTCCATTATAGTGCGCCACTTGATATACCATTGCTGCTTTCTGCCAATTACGGCGAATATAGAAGCGGACATTTTCATGGCGGTATTGATTTTAAAACACAACAAGTAGAGGGTAAAAATGTTTTAGCCGTTGATTCTGGTTATCTTTTCAGAATCGTTGTGCTGGAAGGAAGTTATGGGAATGCCGTATACCTGAAACACCCATCCGGAAATATAACGGTATATGGGCATTTGAGCCGTTTTGAGCCCGGTCTGGCTGCTTATGTGAAGCAATTGCAATACGAAAAGCAGTCCTTCACGATTGACGTTTTACCCGAACCAGACAGGTTTATATTCAGAAAAGGGGCATTGGTTGGATGGTCGGGAAACTCGGGATCTTCCTTTGGGGCGCATCTTCATTTTGAAGTTCGCGACAGCACCGGCGCAATTCCATTGAATCCCCTTAACATGGGATTTGATATTAAAGATAACATAGCTCCGAAAATCAATTGGCTTAAGATATATCCCATGGATACAACAAGCTATGTTGGTGGTGTGGCCCAACCTTTATTAATGCCGGTTTTAGGGAAAAAAAATGTATTTCAGGTGCAACCAGATACCATTTCTGTTAAGGGAAAAATCGGACTTGGCATCGAGACCTATGATTTTTTGAACAACGCACTGAATGAATGCAGTCCTTATACCATTCACGTACTTATTGACAACCATCTGACGTATTTTTGCCGGCTGGATAGCATTCCATTTAGTGAAGCCGGTTATATCAATAGTTTCTTTGATTATGAAGAAATGGTTCTTTCCGGTAAAAAAATTCAGAAGCTGTTTGTCGATCCGAATAACCGGCTTGAAATATATAAAACAGCAATAAACAGGGGGCTCATTGCATTTGAAGACGACTCTGTCCATTCTGTACGCATTATTGCGACTGATACTTACGGAAATGAAGCAGCCTTAAGTTTTTATCTGAAAAACTCCAAAGAAGTCAGTCCTTATAGCTATGAACAGGATACACTGGCCGTAGCGCACTTTGATTATTCAAAAATCAACGTTTTTGAAAACGACCGGATCAGGGTGGTTATTCCGGAGAATGCCCTTTTCACTGACCTGGAATTCCATTATTGGGAAAGCATCAGTGAAGGCGCTCCTTATTCAATGATCCATGAAATTCATAATCAGTATACCCCGCTGCTGATTTCTTATATGCTCTCTATAAAACCTGAAAATCTTGATAGTAAACTCAGACATAAGGCACTTTTGGCACGCATCAACACAGACGGTTCATTAAGTGCTGAGGGCGGGGAGTTCAGGAATGGATTTGTAACAGGTAAAGTGCGTTCGTTTGGACGCTTTGTAGTGAATATCGATACTACACCTCCGGTAATTAAACCTGTCAGATTCAATCCCGGAGCAAAATTTAAAAATGGAAATACCATCTCATTTCAGATATCCGATACCCTCTCAGGTATTCGAAGTTACTCGGGATATATTGACTCAAAATGGGCCCTTTTCGAATATGATGCCAAGAACAGGATGTTAAGCTATACCATGGATGATAAGTACCTCCAAAGTAATAAAAATCACACCTTCGAGATTTTAGTAACCGATCAGAAGGGTAATATTTCCCAATACCGGAATTCTTTCTATTTCTAAATTTTCTGTTTCCAGAAGAGAAAGATACGAATTACCACAAAAAAGAATGGGTGAGATTTTGTCTCACCCATCTTAACCCTAACTACAAAAAAACAAACTAATTATTAACTAATACTACTACTGATTATGAAACTTCAACTTTAGCCTATGTTTGTAACAATCTTCATGACAAAATTAAATAATGCAAATTCTTTCAACTACACCATAAATGTTAAATTCACCTAAAAAATGTTAAGCATTCGTTGTTTGTATGCTACAGCCAGGTAAATTACATCGTCTCAATGAACCCTTTCAATTTCCTGATGGTTATCAATTATGATAAGAATTTTAAATATTAACTTTATCAGCAAATCTCATTAATATGACAAATAGATATCTTGCTACACTTATCGTTTTTTTATTTTTCGCAGCAGAAAATTCATTTTCGTGCACGAATTTTTTAGTTACCCGGGGGGCAACAAAAGACGGATCTACAATGATTTCATATTCAGCTGATTCTCATGTTTTATTTGGAGAACTCTACCATTTTCCGGCTCGTGATTTTCCGGCTGGCGCTATGCTGGACATTTATGAGTGGGATACTGGCAACTTTCTGGGCAAGATTTCTCAGGTAAGGCATACCTATAACGTTGTTGGAAACATGAATGAACATCAGCTGGCAATTGGTGAAACTACTTTTGGAGGCCGGCCGGAGCTTCAGGATACTACGGCAATTATGGATTACGGAAGTCTGATATACATTGCTTTGCAGCGCGCCAAAACAGCTCGTGAAGCCATTGAGGTTATTGATCAGTTGATGCAGAAGTATGGATATTACAGTTCGGGCGAATCCTTTTCAATTGCTGATTCCCGTGAAGTATGGATTATGGAAATCATCGGAAAAGGTCCCGCTCATAAAGGTGCTGTTTGGGTAGCCCGCCGTGTTCCTGACGGATATGTATGCGGTCATGCCAATCAATCCAGAATAACAACATTTCCTTTAAATGATCCTGAAAATTGCCTGTATGCAAAAGATGTGATCACCTTTGCAAAAGATAAAGGTTACTATAGCGGCGCTGATGAGGAATTCAGTTTCTCGGATGCATACGCCCCGGTTGATTTTAGCGGTGCCCGGTTTTGTGATGCCAGGGTTTGGTCGGGATTCAGAAAAATTGCAGAAGGCATGGACGCCTATACGGATTATGCAAAAGGTTATAATCTGAAGAATCGTATGCCATTATGGGTGAAAGCCAGCCGCAAGCTTGGTGTTGAAGATGTAGTGGATATGATGCGTGATTATTACCAGGGAACCGAACTGGATATGACAAAAGATATTGGTGCCGGTCCGAATAAGGTTATTGTGCGGTGGCGTCCGATGACCTGGGAAGTGGATGGAAAGACCTATCTGAACGAACGTGCTATTTCAACGCAACAAACGGGCTTCTCATTTGTAACTCAGAGCCGTTCATGGATTCCGGATCCGATTGGAGGAATTTTTTGGTTTGGAGTTGATGATACATACAGCACGGTATATTCACCGATGTACTGCGGAATGACAAGTGTTCCTCCCTCGTTCGCAGAAGGTAAGGGTGCTATGATGAAATTCGATCCCGATGCAGCATTCTGGGTATTCAATCAGGTATCCAACCTTGCCTATACCCGTTATGATTACATGATTCCTTATATTCAGGAGAAGCAAAAAGCCCTGGAAGGCGGATATAGGGAAGAAATCAAGACCATTGATGAAAAAGCCGCTGAATTGTATAAAAAGAGTCCGGCAAAAGCCATTCAATATGTAACTGAATACTCTGTAAAATCGGGAGAAAAGACTGTTTCTGAATGGAAGAATCTTTACGGATTCCTTTTTACACGTTATATGGATGGCAATGTGAAAACTCCGGTAACGGGGCAAAAAAATCCAAAGGTAGAACAGCCCGGGTATGATGAATCGTGGTACCGGCAGGTTGTTAAGGATGCGGGTGAGCGTCTGAGTGTTCCTGAAGGCGCTGCGCACTAATCATTATATAAGCTGAAAAAGCCCTTCATAAGAAATGTGAAGGGCTTTTTTATACAACTTAATGCCGTTTTATTTTAAGTTTCTGATGCTTTTTCCAGACGCTTCAAAATGATAAATATAAAGCTGGCAGATATCAGACAGCATACTACCAGAATAGCCCAGAAGAGGCTTAATGATACTTTGTTCCAGAAAATCCCCATAACTCCGACAAGAATATTTCCAATAGATGTGGCTGCAAACCAACCACCCTGAGCCAACCCTTTATATTTAGGAGGTGCTACTCTGGATACAAAAGAGATACCTATTGGACTAAGGAATAATTCCGCTACCGTTAACAGAAAATAAGTCGAAATGAGCCAATATGGAGATACCAAGTGATCAGAAACTTCTCCTCCAAGCGCTTTAGGAGATTGAAGATTTAGTGATGCAAATATAAGAATGGTAAATCCAATGGCAGTTATGATCATTCCAATGCCTATTTTTTTGGGCGACGAAGGTTCCATATTCTTTTTCCGCAACCAGGCATAAAATCCGAGCACTAACGGAGTTAGTGCTACGATAAAGAAAGGGTTGAAATGCTGAAATTTCTGAGGAGTAAAAGGATTCGATTCCTGGTAATGATAATATCTGAAAAACGCAAGAATACCAAAACCAATAAATGCTGCAAGGGCAATCAACTTGGTCTTACTGTTTGAGGCTTTCCTGATAAGAAAAATTAAGCCTGTTACTGATAAAAGAATGGACAGTAGTCCAAAAAGATCAAACCAAAGGTTTGTAAATTTACCCACAGAAGGAACTGTGTAATCACGTGCAAAGAACGTCATGGTCAATCCGTTCTGATGAAAAGCCATCCAGAAGAAAACAACCACAAAGAAAACCATAAACAGTGCAAAAACACGCCTTTTGGTTTCTGCTACGGATAATTCAACCATAGGTTCTTTGTTGTTCTGACTTGCAACTTTTTGTTTTTCAGTTTTGTCCGCTGCCTGATAGTGTTTTTTAAACGCCAGAAAGACTATAATGGAAAGTATTAAGCTCATACATGCAATACCAAAGGCATAATGATATGATTTGCTTAAGGCATCAATATAACTTACAGAAAAGTCTTTCAATGAGTTCAAAGTAACAGATGGATCCTGAAGTTGTGCAATATTCAAATACGCATTGGCATCTTCAATTCTGTTTTCAATGAATTTATGGGCTAGAACAGGAATCCGGGAGTCATAGGTATAATGCGCTGACTTAAGCACCAAATTATTTACGGCTTCGGCAGCTGTGGGAGCAAACATGGCTCCTATGTTTATACACATATAAAAAATTGTGAAAGCTGAGTCTCTCTTGCTGCTATATTTTGGGTCGTCATATAGATTTCCCACCAGCGCCTGAAGGTTCCCTTTAAATAGGCCAGTCCCTAAAGAAACAGTAAAAAGCGCACCGACAACGAGCCAGAGACTTTCTTCTCCACGAAGAGGCAAAGCCAAAAGAAGGTACCCGACAAACATTATAAAAATACCGGCTGTGATGGTTTTTCCGTAGCCTAACCATTTGTCAGCAATAATACCTCCTACTAATGGTAAAAAATAGACACTGAAAAGGAAACTGCTCCAAATCAGTCCTGATTTAGTTGAATCATAGCCATATTTCGCCTGAAGAAAAAGTGTAAAAATTGCGTACATGGTATAAAACCCAAACCTCTCTCCCATATTAGCAATGGAGGCGATGATGAGTCCTTTTGGATGCCCTTTAAACATATGCTTATTGAATTAATCTTTGACTATTTAAATTTTACAAATCTGCTCTTATACAATGCAGTCATAAATTTAGTAACCCTGAGTGACAACTGCTCGTCATCAGGTATTCCTGCACTCATGATTGTGCAAATTTCACCAGTATTTCTTTTCCCGTCAATCAGTTCCCACACATTGCTGCCCATGGCATCAAGATGGATCCTGAAATATTTGGAACGCCCTGGTGGTATCAACCATTTCCGGGCCCATTCCGATTTGAATTTAGGAATCAGAAGCGTTACTTTTTCTTCTTCCTTTGAAAATTCTTCAACGGTCCGAACCGGTATCAGGTCGAGATAATTCTGTGCTTCTTTACTCATACTGATTACCTGGCAGGGTTATAGTACGGCACCCGGAGGTACAGGAGCATCGGCACGGCCTGCATTTTTTGCCGGCAGATAAACCAGAACCCATCCGATAATGGCCAGAACAATAAGGCTGATCACGAACGGAGGATTGGCAAAGAATGAGAATACATCATAAAGGAAGATATTGCCCACAGCAAATATGGCTATAACCAATCCCATCAGTGCTTCACCGGCAATCAGACCAGACGCCAGAAGTACACCGGTGTTTTCTGAATTGGTTTTTTGTGCCAGTGTAAATTGTTTCTTCTCTGCAATGCGATCTACAAAACCTTTTAAAAGCCCGCCAATAAAAATGGCAAAAGTGGTATCCAAAGGAAGATACATTCCAACGCAAACCAACATGGGACTTTTTACCTGCATCATAATAAATGCAACACCCATAAGCATTCCGGCTACGATTAAAGGCCATGCCATCTGACCACTGACGATTCCTTTGGAAAGAATAGCCATCAAGCTGGCCTGGGGAGCCGAAAGGTTGGTACTGCCGAAACCGCCTGTATAGCCTTCACGAACACCTTTTGCAATATCTCCTTCATTGAGAAAAACAAGAACTCCAAACATAACAATGCCTGCAAGCGCTACTCCCATAATATCTCCAATCTGCATTCTCCAGGGAGTACCACCCAGAATATGACCGGCTTTTAAGTCCTGGAGCATTTCCCCGGCAACGGCCGCTGAAACGCAAACAATGGCGGCCACGCCGAGCACGGAGGCGACTCCTTCCTGTCCGGTTACACCCAAAGCAACCATCAGAAGCGCAGTAACCACCAGTGCGGTAAGTGTGAGGCCAGATATGGGGTTATTACTGGAGCCCATGATACCAACAAGATATCCTGATACTGCAGCAAAGAAAAATGCCAGAATGATCATAACCGTTGCTGCAACAAATGCCACCAAAACAGTTGTATTAAAAATGTAGAAGGTAATCAGAAAGGTAAGAAGGGCAACAAGTCCGATACCCGTTAATATCCAGTTAAAGTTGATATCTTTCTCATTACGTGGAGTATCTACTTTCTGTCCTGCTGCGGCCTTTTTTACATCACTGACAGAACGGGCGATTCCTGCTGTCAGACTTTTGCGCATTTTCCATAAGGTATATACAGCACTTACAAGCATACCGCCAATGGCAATAGGCCGTACCACATACCGCCATATAGAATAGAAAGAAGTAGTCCACACTTTATTCATTGCTGCATCAGCAGTCAGTGTTGGATCTGAAGCCATAAACTGAGCTGCCATAGCACTCAAATCGAATGAAGGCGCAAGGAAGTATAAAATCATCGGGGTAAGCAGGCCCCACGCAAGGACACCCCCACTAAAGTTGAGCGATCCCAATTTCGGGCCGATGATGTATCCTACACCAATGTAAGCAGGACTGATTCCGGGACTGCCGACCATCATTCCGCCCTGTCCGACAAATGTGGTACCCGTAACAGTTTGTTTCGCGAATACAAAAAACCGTTCTACATATACCTGAAACAATTTAAATTCGCCGAGAAGTTTTACAATACCTCCCAATGCCATGGCTCCAAAGAGAAATTTAGAACTGTTGCTTCCCCCCTGACCTGCTTTATGAATTTCGGCAGCAGCTATGGATTCAGGAAAAGGGAGTTCGGTATCTTCCACCATAACACGCCGGAGCAACGCAACAAACATAATGCCGAGAATACCTCCGGCAATTAAAATAAGTGTAGATGTAATATAATGTCCCGGAGTAAAAAAGGGATCCCAAATACCGGATACAAAAAATGCCGGAAGCGTAAATATAGCACCGGCAGCAACCGACTCTCCAATGGATCCGACTGTACGGGCAAAATTCTCTTCCAGTATCGATCCTTTTACGGTCTTTAATATAGCCATTCCTATAACTGCAGCAGGGTATGTTGCTGCGATTGTCATACCAGCCCTTAAACCGAGGTATGCATTTGCTGCGCCTAAAACTACGGCCATTACAAGGCCAATGATCAGTGCTCTGATCGTAAATTCTTTCATATCAGTTTCAGGAGATACAAAAGGAATAAACTTCTTATTATCTGCCATATGCGTGAATCAGTTATAATTACTAAAATATTTATCTGGGTAGTGGATCAAATATATAAATCTTTTTGTATCTCCTGAATGATGAAAGTTTTCTTAATCTTCAAATTTTGAAAAACGTTCACCCTTGGCAAAAAAGAAATCGCATTCTTTCTCGGCATTTTCATCACTGTCTGAGCCATGCACTGCATTGCGTTCAATGTTTTCAGCAAAAAGTCTGCGGATGGTACCATCTTCGGCTTTTGCCGGATCGGTTGCACCCATCAGCTTGCGGTAATCCAGGACAGCATTTTCTTTTTCCAGAATACCTACTACTACAGGGCCAGAAGTCATAAATTTTACCAGACTTTCAAAAAAAGGCTTATCATGGTGAATGGCATAAAAGTGTTCGGCATGATATCGGTCGAGTTTTAATAATTTTAATGCAGCTATATGAAATCCATGATCGTTAATCATAGCTAATATGGGTCCGATGTACTCATGACTCACGGCACCCGGCTTGATAATGAAAAAAGTTTTAGTTCCCGCCATATTACAATATGTTTTTGGTGTAGAAGCGAATATAATGATTTATTCGGCTCGTTGTATGCTACATTAGGCCTTGTGGGAATTCGAATGCATGTTCAAATAATTTAAAAACTTACAGGTGCAATTCAGATTTGTGCATTCAAGTTTCATTAAATTTGAAAATTGAATTATTAAAATGAGCAAGACAGATAAAATTTTTTCCAACTCAGATCATAAGGATGCACTAATCCAACGAATCAATCAGAAAGAAATAAAAATTGTGATATTATCGCATTTAAATCCCGATGGTGATGCGCTGGGTTCCTCACTTGGATTATATCATCTGTTTTCCGGCATGGGTCATGATTGTAAGGTTATTTTGCCCAATGAATTTCCCGGATTTCTTAAGTGGCTTCCCGGCAGTGAAGATATTCTGATATTTAAAAACAATCCATCTGAAGCCTTAAAGACAATCCGGAATGCGGGTCTGATTTTTTCGCTGGATTTTAATGAACTCAAAAGACTTAAGGAACTAAAAGATGAAATGGATCACACTGATGCATTTAAAGTACTGATTGACCACCATCCGGATCCGGCTTTACGGGTTGACTATATGTTATCTGATACAACTGTAAGCTCTACATCTGAACTGGTATATCATTTCATCCACAACAGCGGGTTAGAACACTACATAAATCATACAATTGCTACTTGCTTATTTACCGGGATAATGACTGATACCGGTTGTTTCAGTTATAATTCATCCAATCGAGAAACCTGGGAAACAGTAGCTGCATTACTGGGCTATGGAATTGATAAGGACAGGATTTATGCACTGACCTATGACAATTATTCTGAACATCGGATGCGGCTTTTAGGCTACAGTCTCAATGAAAAGATGGAAGTTCTCAGGGAATATGGGGTGGGATTCATTGTGCTTTCACTAAAAGATATGGAGCAATATCACTTTGAGCCTGGCGATAGTGAAGGTTTTGTAAATTATCCGCTTTCAATAAAAGGGGTAAAGTTTTCAGCTCTGTTTACTGAAAAAGAAGATCATTTTGTACGCATTTCTTTCCGCTCAAAGGGCGATTTTCCGGTGAACGAATTTGCCAGAATGCATTTCAACGGAGGTGGTCATAAAAATGCTGCCGGAGGAGAATCATACGAAAGTCTGACAGATACAATTAAAAAGTTCAAGGACCTTCTTGCCACATATGGGCATAAATCAGTATCCAAATGAAACCTTATTTTTTCATACTTTCCTTGTTGGCCATCATATGCTCATGTTCCCATAAGGATGAGAAGGAATTGACAGCCAGGGAAATCAAAGAAACAGAGGAAGCCCTTGTTGGTACAAACCGGATGATGATTCAAAAAGACAAAATCCGGATTGAGGAATACATTCAGAAACATCATCTATCATTAATTGAAACCAAATCGGGTTTATGGTATGGAATTCTGGAGGAAGGGAAAGGGAAAGGTATAAAGGAAGGGATGACAGTTACCCTATCCTATGAACTTTCATTATTGGATGGAACCCTTTGTTATAAATCAGATTCTCTTGGTGTGAAGGAGTTTCTGGTGGGACAGGGTGGCGTTGAATCAGGACTGGAAGAAGGTGTCCTTTTACTGAAGGAGGGTAGCAAAGCGATTTTTATTATGCCACCTCATCTTGCATATGGTTTACCTGGTGACGGAGATTGCATACCCCGTCGTTCCATAATTGTATATCATGTTGAAATACTTAAAGCAGCATCCTGAAATGACTATAAAAACTTTTTTTATACTGCTCCTTGGCGGACTTCTTTCATTCCAATGTCAGAAGTTTGCCAAATATCCGGGATTTAAAAATGCCGGAAACGGGATATATTATCAGCTTCATACCATTGGAGATGATACCGTGAAGGCAAAGCCCGGTGATTTTATTACAGTGAATCTTACCTATCTGACCATGAATGATTCTGTTTTTTTTAATGGAACCCGAAAAATCCAGGTCAGCAAAGCCAAAACCGATGGTTCGGTAGATGCCTGTTTTACGATGCTTGCTCAGGAAGAAAGTGCTACTTTTATTTTACCTGCTGAAAATTTTTTCAAAAACACACTTCAAACTTCCATACCCCGTTTTATTTCAGAAGAGGGTACTTTCAAAGTAAGAATGCAGATGCTTGAAATACAAACAGAAAGCGAATACCAAAGCGAAAAAGAGGCATTCCTTTCATGGATCAATGATTTTGGCGATTATGAAAAAGTAATCCTCAGGCAATATATTGAAGAAGAGCGCTTGAACGTTAAACCTTTGCCTTCGGGAATTTATTATCTGAATCTCCGCAAAGGAACAGGAAAAAAAGTAGCCCTTGGAGATACGGTAACAGTAAATTATGAAGGGCGCTTTTTAAACGGAAAGTTTTTTGACTCCACCATCAAACGAAAACAGCCGTTTCAATTTGTTTACGGAACGGAATGGCAGGTAATTGAGGGACTCGAAGAAGCCATTGGAATGATGTGTGAAGGTGAGAAATCTTTGTTTATATTACCTTCAGAGATGGGATTTGGCACATCGGGATCTTCCAATCAATACATTCCACCTTTTACTTCTTTGATTTTTGAGGTTGAAATATTAAGAGTATCTTCACCAACCAAAAGTTGACACAACGATTATTATGAATGAAACATCTGAATACGATCTATAAAGTATTTTTATGAAAACAAAATCAAGTACCTACATATCGTTTGTTGCCGTTACCTTGGTTTTGACGGTTTCTGCCTGTCTGAAAGATGACATGAAAGAACAATCCGATAGAGAAAAGCGAATTATACAGGAATATATTGAAAGTCATAGTATTTCCTCTGATACAAAAACCAGAGGCGGCATATACTATGTTGAGCGCTTAGAAGGAACTGGTCGTAATGTTTTAAAAGATAATTATGTTTTATTAAATTTTACCGGGAAATATCTGGAAAACGGAAGTGTGGTGGAAACCAGTTACGATACGGTAACCTGGCCAATGTCTGCGAATTTTCCGGATTACCTGTTCGGGCCCGCCAGATTGCTTTATGGACACAGCATGCTCGGAATAAATGAAGCGCTTTCCTATATGAAGGAGGGTGGAAAGGCTACAGTGATTTTGCCTTCTGAGACTGCAAATTTCGATTTCATGCCATTGGTTTATGATCTCCATTTGATAAAAGTAATCAGAGATGTTGTTGTATATGAAGATTCTGTGGTCCAAACATACCTTACGCAAAATGGATATACGGCAGACAATAAGGTAGATGATAATATCTGGTATAAGGAGACTTTTGTTCCGGATCCCTCGGATGTAAATGATGTGAAGCTTAACGATACCGCATACCTTCGCTTTGAAGGCAGATTAATTGACGGATTCACTGATCCTATCAGTACTTCCAGGATTTTTGACTCTAACTTGGATGATCCTCAGCCTTTAAAATACGTTTTTGGAAATAAAGTCACCGGAGGCACAATTCTGAATCAGTCAGTTCCGGCTGGTTTGAAAACAGCGATTGATTCAATGCGTGTAGGTGTTAAAGCTACAGTAGTCATCCAATATTCCATGGCATTTGGCAACGAAGGGCTCACCAATAAACGATATAATTATACCGTTATTCCTCCTTATCAATCGGTATTATATCATGTTGAGTTAATAGCTATCAAACGTCCTTAGAGTAATTAATACGTCCCGATAATAAATACCGCAGGTTGTTTTTTCAGATCCGGAACACCGGAATGCTTCCATTCTGCGATTGTTTTCGTATGAATCCACTCATTCTCAAGGGTCAGATTTGCTCCTATGCAAAGGCGTGTTGCAGGTTTTAACGCCGACATGAATGCTTCAATCAACTGGTTATTTCTGTAAGGTGTTTCAATAAATAATTGCGATTGGCGTTCTGTTTCGGATCGCTTTTCAAAGAATTTAATTCTTGAAGTTCTTTCCGGATCCTTAACAGGCAAATATCCGTTAAAAGCAAATTGCTGTCCATTTAATCCAGATGCCATTAAGGCAAGAATTAATGAAGAGGGACCAATAAGAGGGACAACATGAATCCCCTGCCTGTGTGCTTCTTTAACCAGCGCGGCACCCGGATCGGCAACTCCCGGGATACCAGCATCCGAGATTAATCCAATATTCTCAGGTGCTGAATCCATAATGAGGGATGGAACATCCTGATCAGGAGTATGTTCATTCAGCAGGTAAAATCGCACAGATCCGATATCGGAAGTATAGCCGCAACGTATTAGAAACCGACGTGCGGTTCTCTCATCTTCAACAACGAAATGCTTTATATGATTGATGATATCCAGATTATAGCTGGGTATCACTTTCGAAATCGGAGAATCACCTAAGGTGCATGGAATCAGGAAAAGCTTTCGGATTTGCATGCTTTTTTTTGTTAAAAATAGTGAAACCCTGATGATATTTGAAAAATGAACCTATAAAAACCAGTAAAAAACTTAACCCGAACATGTTGATTTACGTAAAAGCACTTGCTCACGAATACAACATGTTGAAAAGAATTTTATTGCTCATTATAATTTTTTCTGGTTTTGCGGTAAATCTTGTTTTATCTCAGGAACTAAAGTACAGGAGTGATTTGATAACTCGTGATATGGGTTTGTCTAATAGTTCCGTAAGCTGCATCATTAAGGATAGACATGGATTTATCTGGATTGGCACATGGAACGGACTAAACCGGTATGATGGTTATGATATGACCGTTTTTCAACATAACCCGTCAGATTCAAGTTCATTGAGCAGTGGAAATATCAATACGATTTTTGAGGATAATGAAGGCCTCATCTGGATAGCAACAGATGATGGGTTAAACTGCTATGAACAGATTACCGGTAAATTCAAACGATATACTTTTACCCTCCGCAATAATATTTCAGAACTGAAACAATTAACCGGAATCACCCAGGATGCTGATGGTATTTTGTGGATTGGAAGTATTGATGGAGGGTTGATAAGTCTCGACAAGATTACGGGTAAATATTTTGTCCATGCAAACAATTTCTCACAGAGAAGCAATTCCATTTTTGCCATATGGGCAGACAAGGTTAATGAAAAGTATATTTGGCTCGGTACTGCGGATGGGCTTTTTCGGTATAATTTAAATACCCGTTTGTTTGAACGAAAAATTAAAGGTGTGCCGGATGCTACCATTTTCGTTCAGGTAATTAACCAGGATCAATCGGGCAACATTTATCTGGGAACCTGGGGCAACGGTCTTATCAAGTACGACCAAAATACCGCTAAACTCTCCTCCTGTTCAACACCCGGACGCCTTAGCAATCTCGATAACTTAGGAGTTGTTCGTGCAATGTCATTTGATCTTAAAGGGAATCTGATTTTTGTAATCCGTGATAAAGGATTAATGAGTTATAATGTTCACACCGGAACCCTTGTACAACTTGATGCTCCTGATATCAATTCGGAACTTAACAATACGGCAGTTACCACGGTATATGTAGATAATGATGGCATTATTTGGCTCGGGACCTTGTATGATGGTGTTGAAAAAGTTGTTACACTTATCAATTCTTTCAAACATTATAATGCAGATCTGAAGACCAAAAGTCCTTTTAACGGAGGTGGTGTATCAGCAGTACTGGAAGATTCTAAAGGCGATTTATGGCTGGGTACCTTATATGGAGGACTCTGCCGGATTCAAAGAGCGCAACATAAAACTACTGTTTACAGACAACAAACTGATGGATCAAATGGAATCAGCAGCAATAATATTCTTTCTTTAATTGAGGTAAAAAACGGATCCAGGCGTGAAATCTGGATTGGCACAGACGGAGGAGGACTTAATTGTCTGGATCCGGAAACTGACAAATTCAAGGTATATGCCAGCCATCAAAACAAATCTGATGGTCCAAGCAGCAATAGTGTTTCCTCCATCATTCAATTCGATGAAAATCACCTGCTGATTGGAACACGCGATCGGAACCTGGGAGAAGGCATGGATGTTTTTAATATGAAAACCGGCCATTTCATAAATCTCCGGCACGATCCTTCCGACCCGGGAAGTCTTGGAAGCAATAATGTGCTTAAGATATTTAAAGACAGAACCGGTATCGTTTGGGTTGGAACACGCGGAGGAGGTCTAAACAAGTTTGTTATCAAAAATATCAATGCCGGCAAGCCAAAAGAAATAGGATACTTTATCAGATATACCAACAATCCTTCCAATCTGAAGTCGGTTCGTAACAGCACGATATATGCCATACAGGATGACGCAAAACATAATTTGTGGCTGGGAATTAATGATGGAGGACTTTCCAGATTTGATCCGGAAACCGGCACCTTCCATATGGCTTCCCAGATGAGCTATCTTGAAGATCATCTTGTATACGGAATACTGACCGACCGTCACGAGAATTTATGGATCAGCACCAGTCGTGGAATTACCACAATTAATTTAGTAAACGACATGGTTCGTACTTTTGATAAATATGACGGACTGCAAGAATCAGCATTTATAAACGGATCATATTACAAATCACCTTCCGGAGAATTATTTTTCGGAGGTATTAAGGGCTGTCATTCATTCTGCCCCGACAGTATCCGGATTAACATCAGAGGGCCTAAGATTGCTATTACCTCCATGACGGTGAGCGGTAAAAAAGGTATTGTTGACGTCTCCTCAATTACAGGAAAATCCATGATTTATTCCAATAAAATCAAGGTGCCCTTTTCCCAGAATAACTTTTTGTTCTCATTTGCAGCACTTGATTTCAGAATGCCTGCAAAAAACAGGTATCGTTATATGCTGGAGGGCTATGATAAAACATGGATTGAAACTAATGCGAAGAGACGTTATGTAAACTATACCAATCTTCCTCCCGGAAAGTATGTTTTCAGAGTGATTGGTGCTAACAGTGATGATATCTGGAATCATACAGGATCTTCAATTTCAATAACAATTACGCCTCCTTTTTGGAAAACAACAGTCTTTTTGCTGTTATCTGTTATGATGTTTATGTCTGCTTTAGTTGCTGCATTCATATTGATTTTCAGAAAACATCAGCGTGAGAAACTTCAACTTGAAAAAGAAGCGATATCATCCATCCAGGATGAAAGAAAGCAACTCAGAACACTTATTGATAATATTCCTGACCTGATTTTTATCAAGGACAGGGAAAGCCGCTTTACAATGGCTAACAATAGAGTAGCTCTGGTAATGAATACCACCGTTGAACAACTCATTGGCAAAACTGATTTTGATTATTATCCGGATTATATTGCCCGGAAATTCTTCAATGACGAAATGAAAGTTCTCGAAACAGGTATTCCGCTGATTAATGCAGAAGAAACTGCAATTGATGAAAACGGAAACCGGGTCATACAATCTACTACAAAAGTGCCTATTCGCAATCAATCAGGTGAAATCATCGGAATCGCAGGTGTATGCCGTGACATTACATTGCTCAAAGAAATCGAAAACCAGTTAAGAAAGAAATCGGCCGATTTGCAGGAAACCAACCGTTTGCTTGAGGCAAGACAGAAGGAAATCCTTATTCAATCCGAAGAATTGGCAGATCAAACTCAAAACCTTTTGGTAATTAATGAGGAACTTGATCGTTTAAACCGAACTAAGGATAAATTTTTCTCAATTATTGCGCATGATTTGAGGAATCCATTTAATGCCATTATTGGATTCTGTGAATTATTGAGAAATGATTTCTATGATATGGATAATGCGCAAAAGTTGAACTTACTGGAACTAATAAATGTTTCATCCCAAACAGCGTACAATCTGTTGGAGAATCTGCTTCAATGGGCAAGAACACAAACAAACCGGATTCTGTTTACTCCTGAAGATTTCGACTTGTCAGAAATGGCAGATGCAGTAATTGATTTGCACTGTGTAGTGTCAAGCAAAAAAGGTGTTACCATTACCAACAAAATTGAAAAAAATACCATGGTATATGCCGATAAAAATATGATTAATACTGTACTTAGAAATCTGGTAAGTAATGCAGTGAAATTTTCCAATCCGGATGGTCAGATTCTGATTAGTGTTAATCTAAAACCGGAGAAAATGGAGGTAAATATAACGGATGATGGTATCGGAATGAACCGTGAGTGTTTAAGTAAGTTGTTCAGAATCGATACTTATTATTCTTCATCAGGAACGATGGGAGAAACGGGAACAGGACTTGGATTGATTATATGCAAAGAGTTTGTGGAAAAAAATAATGGCCGCATAAAGGCCTCAAGTGCTGTTGGAACAGGAACAACAATGACCTTTACGCTGACTCCGTCAAAACTGAATTAATTATTTTTTTTCTGTAAGCTGTATAACGAAGCATTATCGGATTGACTCTCGCTTGAAATTAGAACGTCGCCATTCTCTTTAATAAGAATTCCTTCCGTTTGAACACCAAAATCGTTGAAGTCCGTTTTTTTTGAACTGCTAATGGAGCCATCATCCGGATCAAAATCATTTGAAATCCATAAAATTGGAGCAAGGATATATCCTGTCAGATAAAGTTTCTTTGTTTCAGCAGACCATGTTGCAGAGGTAATAAGCGATTGAACATCCCACTTTGCCATGAGTCTGGCAATGTATGTTCCCGGATCAACGGGTAATGAATATAACTGTGTTTTATATTCCAGCCAGTCCTTTGTAAAAAGTACCAGGTGATCTTCAGTGGCAATAAATGCCTCACAATCAAACGAAGTGTTGTTTGATGTTGTGGAAGCAAAATTGGTTTGATTTTCAAATGAAAAACGAATGATTCCAACAGGTGTAATGGTGTCTGTATTATTTAGAAGATCGGTTTTCCTGATTTTAATTACCTGGAGATTTTGTCTGTTACCCATATTATTTCCAAAATCCCCAATGAAGATATATTCGTTGTTCTGAGTAATATCTTCCCAGTCTGTATTCGTTGTATTTTTTATGGCCACAGACCGGGTAATGGTCTGCAGGGACATATCATACCCATAAATAACAGAATCATTGCCACTGTCATTAATAAACCAAATTAAACCGGCATATTCGGTCATGCCTGAATTTTCAGCAAGGATGGATGGTAATGTTTGTTCCTTCAAGAGAAACAGTTGGTCTTCAACCTGATCCTCTTTTGGGACACAGGTCAGAACCAAAATAATCAATCCCGCAAATAACATAAGTTTACGCATTAAATGGAGCAGAATTACTCGGATTCTTCAATTCCAAGGATGTTCATGATTTTATGGAAGATATCCGTATTCTCCTGGAAACCTTGAAATACTTCGGAGCCCGGGCCATAGGCATAAACAGGTACCATGATTCCGGTATGTGCAGTGGTGCTAAATGAAGCTTTCACCGTGCCGTCGGCAAAATCACCGTTGTTGATTGCCAATCCGCCGGTTTCATGATCAGCTATTACAATTACTATCGTATTTTTATGATTCCTGGCATAATCAAGTGCAGCACCGACAGCTTTATCAAAATCGATCACCTCTTCAGCAACCATAACAACGTCATTGCCATGACATCCATAGTCAATAAGGGATCCTTCCACCATCAGGAAAAATCCTTTTGGGTTATCATCCAGGATATCAATAGCGGTTAGGGTTGCATTTCTTATATATTCACCACGTCCCTGGTGAATTGTCGGATTATGATCAGGAGCTGTTAATGCAGCAAGTTTACCGGAGTGAAACAGGCTGATGCTGTCTGCTGAATAGATGACCTTATAATCATTCCTGCGCAAATCTGCAACAAGATTCTTTTTATCCTTACGATTTACAAAATTATCTCTTCCGCCGCCAATAAATACATCAATATCTGTTTTCAGAAAATCCAGGGCAATTTCATCATAATTATTCCTGTTAATGTTATGAGCAATGAATGAGGCAGGAGTGGCATGGGTTATGGCACTGGAAGAAACCAATCCCGTGGCCAGCCCGTTGATTTCGGCATATTCCAGAATGGTTTTGCAAGGTAATGAATCAGCTTTTACACCAATAGCACCATTATATGTCTTATTACCTGTTGAAAGGGCAGTACCGCCTGCCCCCGAATCGGTAACATAGTGACTGGCTGATTGAGTACGGCTAAAACCAATGTTCCTGAATTGAAGAATATTCAGATTACCTTTATTGGCGGTAAGTCCCGCATGAATTTGTGCAAGTCCCATTCCGTCACCGATCATCAGAATCACTTGAACAGGTTCTACATCACTGGAATTGGCTTTGGCTTTTGCATTTTGTGCAAATATGTTGCCGCTTACACATAATAATAATAGAGTTATGGTAAAGACCCGGCCTTTTATAATACTGCGCATGAATTGATTTTTAATGTCCATTATTTAAAGCAAAGTTATATTTTTGTTACAAATCATAAAAACCATTTCAAATATGAAAAAGTACAGGTGCATTGTTTGCGGTTACATTTATGATCCGGTTGAAGGCGATCCGGATGGCGGTATCAACCCTGGTACAGCCTTTGAAGACATACCCGAAGATTGGGTTTGCCCGGTTTGCGGTGTAACCAAAGATGATTTCGAACCAGCTGATTAATTCTTTTATTTTTTATTGTCTTCTCCTGTATTTTTAAGTATATCAATCAACAAAAGCCAGAATTTTTCGGTTGTTTTAATGCTGATACGCTCTGAGGGAGAATGAGGATCAACAATTGTCGGGCCAATAGATATCATATCAAGATGCGGATATTTCTCCAGAAATAATCCGCATTCAAGTCCGGCATGAATAGCTTTTACAGCAGCATCTGTACCAAACAGTTTCCGGTAGGACTCTTTTGCAATATGCAGTATTTCCGAATCAGGATTCGGATTCCAGCCAGGATATCCTTCAGTTTGTTCAACATGTGCCCCTGTAAGTTTAAATGTGCTTTTTACAGTATTGGCAATCTGCATTTTAGCCGAATTAACAGAGCTCCTCTGACTTGTACTGATAAAGATGCGATTTGAATCTTCAAATTTTACAGAAGCAAGATTCGTAGAGGTTTCAACCAGATCATTCATAACACGACTCCAGGCTATAACGCCATGGGGGCAGGCATAGAGTGCATTCAGTAGTTTTTCCTGAACTTTTTTCTTCATCACTTTTTCAGGAAGAGGGGCAGGATTCAATGTAAACTGGATGTTAGGCTCATCAACCAGATGATCTCTCTTAATAATGCGGCTAAAATCATGGAAATAACCTGTAAATACTTCACTATAACTCGTAGGGATTACCATGATCGCATAAGCTTCACGAGGAATGGCATTTCGAAGATTGCCTCCTTCAAAAACTGATAGGCGTGCGCCAAAGCGATTTCGTGATTCCCATAAAAAATGATTCAGAATTTTAATGGCATTACCCCTGTTTTTATGGATGTCTGTACCAGAGTGTCCTCCTTGTAATCCGGTGATTTCAATTCTATAGGCAACAGACGCTTCAGGTGTCGGTCGAACATTATATTTCAATGTAGCAAGTGTATTCATGCCTCCTGCACAACCAATGAACAATTCACCTTCATCCTCGGAATCAAGATTGATCAGTGTATTGCTCACAAAAAAATCAGGAACCAATCCTTTTGCTCCGTTCAATCCTGTTTCTTCATCAATGGTAAAAAGGCATTCTATCGGACCATGTTCTATGGAGGGATCAGAAAGCAGTGCAAGTTCTGCAGCAATACCTATTCCATTATCAGCACCCAGCGTTGTGTCCAATGCTTTTACCCAATCTCCTTCAACAATTGTCTGAATCGGGTCGGTTTCAAAATTATGATTACTGGAACTGTTTTTTTCACATACCATGTCTAAATGACTTTGCAAACAAACAGATTTCCGGCTTTCAAATCCTTTTGATGCTGCTTTGCGAATGACAATATTCCCCAGAGTATCTTTCTGGTAATCAAGATGATGTTTTTCAGCAAAATCAATTATATATGCAATAATCTTTTCTTCTTTACCAGATGGACGTGGAATTTTAGTGATTTCATCAAAATATTTCCATATCAGCGATGGTTTCAATTCAATCAGACTGGACATGTGTTTTTTATTTTTATGATATTTATGCAACCAAATATAAGTTTTTATATTAACACATCATCTATAGGTCTGGTTTCTGAAATGGGTTTAATTTTATACATTCGCATGTAAAGCGCTAACTGGTTTAATTAAGGGAATGTATGATTACGTTTGACCTGATATTGGTAATTATTATACTGGGATTCATTCTGGTAAGCCTTTACTGGAATATTCTGGGGGTTTCATTCACATTCCTCATCAGTGTAGTTGCTCTCGGAGTTTTTGGAATTCTCACACCGGCAGAAATCGTTAGCGGCTTTGGAAATGAGCTGGTATCAGTGGTGATTTTGATGTTGCTGTTCAGTGATGTCATTAAGAAGACTGATATTATCGAATTTTCATTTGACCGACTTTTCAGAAGAGTCAAAACTTATAAGGGATTTATTGGCAGAATGGTGTTTGCTGTTTCAGGCTTTTCGATGTTTCTGAACAACAAACCCCTTGTTGCTGTAATGATGCCTTATATAAACAGTTGGGCAAAGCGTAATAATTATCCTCCTTCTAAATTTCTTATTCCGCTTTCTTATGCTGCTATTTTGGGTGGATCTGCCACGTTAATCGGAACTTCAACCAACCTCATTGTAAACAGCATGGTTATTGACCAAAAAATTTTACCAGGGCTTGAGAGACTCAATATATTTGATTTTGCATGGGTTGGGATACCCATGATCTTTGTCGGGTGGGTTTATCTTGTTCTTTTTGGAAACCGGCTGTTGCCTTCACGTGCTACTTTTGAAGATGGTTTGAACTCCGGATCCCGTGAGTATGTGATAGAAGCCAAGGTGCGTACACGATCTCATCTTATTGGTAAGGCTGTTGGTGAATCCGGCTTATTGGATATCAAAGGGCTGTCACTAACTGCCATCATGAGAAATTCAATAACAATAGTGGATGTTCCTCCAGATGTAGTTTTGGATGCAGGCGATTCACTTATTTTTAAAGGCGAAACACAGAATCTGTCAGAAATACTTAGTTCCAAATCCGGTCTGATAATACCCGAAGTAGGTATGTTAAGCAGATTATCCCATGCGAATGTAAATGAAGTGGTTGTTTCTCAAAATTCATCACTGATTAACAAGTCAGTCCGAAACTCTGATTTCAGAGGTAAATATGATGCTGCAATTATAGCTGTGCATCGTAATGGCGAACGCATTGAAGAGAAGGCCGGAAATGTGGTGCTTAAGGCAGGAGATGTACTCTTGCTTTTCGCAGGTGAAAATTTCATAAGTCGCTCAAAGGATACCTATGATTTCTATTTCATTTCAAGGGTAACAGAGTACCTGAACCTGGAATGGTATAAGACTTTGGCTTTGTTAGGAGGGATCTCCGTTGTAATTACTCTGGCCGCCCTGAATGTGATTTCTTTATTCATGGGATTGATTATTATGATTCTGATTTCCATAATGATGAAAGTAACCAGTCCGAAAGACATCCCCAGAAATATTGATTATAATCTCGCATTGATTATTGTTTTATCTCTGGCATTGGGCATTGCAATGGTCAAATCGGGTGCGGCCGATCTTATGGCAAATGGGGTTATATCTGCATTTCTGCCATTTGGGAAAATTGGTGTGCTTGTGGGTATATATTTGATTACAGCTTTATTGGCCGCTTATATTACAACAAAAGCTGCTGTTGCCATTGTATTTCCGATCGCGTTAAGTGTAGCCCAGTTAATTGGCGTATCCGGAACACCCTTTGTTTTGGCTGTAGCCTATGCTGCTGCATGTACATTCATAACACCTCATGGATATGTTACCAATCTTATGGTCTATGGTCCGGGCGGATATTCATTCAGGGATTTTATGAAAATCGGGCTTCCGCTCACATTTTTATATATGATCGCAGCAGTTACGATTCTTTCATTCATTTATTTTTAAACCGGCTTGCTGAATATTCGGTACCTTTTCCGAACCTGTCCTCCCAGTTTTTCATATTCGGCCCGCATTTTTTCGTTTGTTTCCAAAACAAGGTGGCTGTCAAGAATTTTGAATTTCTGTTTTTGGGCAGATTCCAGCATTTTCATCCCAATAAGAACATCAATCCCATTGTTCCGGTAATCACTTCTTATTGCTCCCAAAAGCATTGTGAGTAACCTGGTTTTCTTCGCGGCTTGCAGTATATGAAAAATTCCAAAAGGAAGCAACCGGCCTTTTGCCTTACGGATGCCATCGGATATTTCAGGCATTGCAATGGCAAAAGCAATCAATTCTTTCTGTTCATTAAAAACAACTTTAACAAACCGGGGATTGATAACCGCCAGATACCTGTTGGCAAAATAGTCTATTTCTTTGGATGTAAGTTCACTAAAACCATAGATTGGAGCATATGTGAGGTTAATCAGCTCAAATACAGGCTTTATATATGGCCTGAGTTCTTTTCTTCGTGTGAATTCCTTGACAATTAAATTATTACCTTCAAGAGTTCTTTTAAAAATCGACTGGTAAAACGGAGGAACTTCATCCGGAACATTCATCATGTAGTCTACACAATCCACTTCTTTTAAATACCCGCAATATTCCATCAGGTCTACCATATAGGGCAGACTATAGTTGGTTGCAATAATTGCAGGTTCATCAAAACCCTCAATCATAAAGCCTTGTGGATCTTTTTCCGAAAAGCCAAATGGACCTATTACCTTTTCCATTCCTTTGGCTTTGCACCATTCCTCTATATATTTAGTCAATACGACTGCAACTTCAGGATCGTTATAACACTCCAAAGCAAAAAAACGTCCGTTTTTTTCGTTGTGCAGCTTATTATATTTATGATTTATAATCCCCATGATACGGCCCACAGGCTTATTCTCACGAAAGGCCAGGAGCAATATGACATCGCAGGCTTCAAAAAACCTGTTTTTCCGGGGATTATAAAAGTCCCATTCATCAAAATATAAGGGATAAACCCAGCTGGTGTGATTGGAATGAATCTTTTCAGGAAGATAAATAAAGGTACGCAGATCTTTTTTGGATTGTACCTCTTTAAGAATTACCGCCATGGGTTAAAAAGTTTTCGGAAAGTTAAACAAAAACGAACACATTGGTAAGTGCACTGTATGAAAGTTATGATTTATGAGCAATGATAAAGCATTTCAAATAATTACCTGTGGTGATAACCATAAGAAAAATGCATTTATATTTGTGCTTTTCAAAATTGAAAGTATGCATGCACTGGAACAAATTATTGCTGAGAAAGTTATATTGGCTGTAAAAGCGCTTTACGGAAAGGATTGTGCAGCGGATCAGATTCAAATTCAAAAAACGAGGAAGGAATTCGACGGAGATGTTACACTCGTAGTCTTTCCTTTGCTGAAACTATCCGGAAAATCTCCTGATGCCACAGCGCAGGAGATTGGAGATTATCTTACAAAAAATTGCAATGAGATACAGGGCTTTAATGTAATTAAAGGGTTCCTGAATCTGATCATTATTGACAGCTACTATCTGGAGCATCTTAATATGGCTCATTCAGATCGCAATTATGGATTTGCAACTGCCGGTGCCGGTGCCTCAACAATTATGGTGGAGTATTCTTCTCCAAATACGAATAAGCCTTTGCATTTGGGACATATCAGGAATAACTTGCTGGGCTATGCTGTAAGCCGAATCATTGAGGCCAGTGGAAATAAGGTTATAAAAACCAACCTGGTGAACGATCGCGGTATTCATATTTGCAAGTCCATGCTGGCATGGCAAAAGTGGGGCAGGGGAGAAACACCTGAAATTTCAGGAAAAAAAGGCGATCATCTGGTTGGCGATTACTATGTGAAATTTGATCAGGAATATAAAAAACAAATTCAGGAACTTGTTGCTTCTGGTATGAAACCTGAGGAAGCTGCAAAAAAGGCCGAACTGATGCTGGAAGCCCAGGAAATGCTCCGAAAGTGGGAATCCGGAGACAAGGAAGTTCGCGATTTATGGGCTATGATGAATGCCTGGGTGTTTAAGGGGTTTGATGAAACTTATGAAAGACTGGGAGTAGAATTTAATAAGGTATATTACGAATCTGAAACCTGGATCCACGGGAAAAATATGGTTCTGGACGGACTTTCTAAAAACATCCTTGTGAAACATCCTGATGGATCAGTTTGGGCCGATTTACGGGATAAAGGTCTGGATGAAAAAGTTTTGCTTCGCTCGGATGGGACTTCGGTATACATGACGCAGGATATTGGAACAGCTCAGGTTCGCCAAAAAGAGTACAGGCCCGATCGGATGGTTTATGTTGTCGGCAACGAGCAGAACTATCACTTTAAAGTGCTCGCCATTGTATTGGACATGCTTGGATTTCCCTGGGCAAAAACCCTTCATCATCTTTCATATGGTATGGTTGAGCTCCCTGAAGGGAAAATGAAATCCAGAGAAGGAACTGTGGTCGATGCAGATGATCTGATGGATGAGATGATTGAAACTGCCCGTGAGATGTCAAAGGAGCTTGGGAAACTTGATGGCCTGGATGACGCTGAAAAAGAAGACATTTTCAGAATCATTGGCATGGGGGCACTGAAGTACTATATGCTGAAGGTGGACCCGGTAAAAAATATGCTGTTTAACCCAAGGGAATCTATTGATTTCGATGGAAATACAGGCCCCTTTATTCAATATACTTATACAAGGATCCGGTCGATTTTTAGGAAAAGTATCGAAATGGGCTTCCGGATTCCATCAGAAGTCCGTTGTGACATCACTTTGAATACAAAGGAAAAAAGCCTGCTTAAATTGATCTATGAGTACCCGGCTATCATCCATACTTCTGCCGATAACTTTAATCCTTCACTGATTGCCAATTTCATATATGACATGGTTAAAGAATACAATCAGTTCTACCATGATTATTCCATTTTAAAGGAGGAAGATGGGGATATACGCAATTTCAGACTGCTGATGTCAGAGACGGTTTCAGGAATTGTTAAGAGAGGTATGGAATTATTGGGTATTGATATGCCCGAAAGAATGTAATATCTTTGGAACCGGAATGTTCATAACACGATTAAATATAAAATTCAGATTTCATGTTTGATAATTTGTCTGACCGGCTGGAACGGTCTTTTAAAATACTCAAGGGAGAAGGTCGCATCACGGAAATCAATGTTGCCGAAACATTGAAAGAGATTAGAAGAGCGTTGCTGGATGCCGACGTGAATTATAAAATTGCTAAAACTTTTACTGACAATGTAAAACAACAGGCCCTGGGTGAGAAAATTCTCACATCTGTAAAGCCAGGGCAGATGATGGTAAAAATTGTTCACGATGAACTTGCCCGGTTAATGGGAGGATCAAATGTGGATATCGATCTTAAGGGTAACCCTTCCGTAATTCTGATCGCCGGTTTGCAGGGTTCCGGAAAAACTACATTTTCTGCAAAACTTGCAAGTCTCCTTAAGCAAAAGCGCGGAAAAAATCCCATGATGATTGCCTGCGACGTATATCGTCCTGCAGCTATTGAACAGCTTAAAGTGTTGGGTCAACAGATTTCAGTCCCTGTATATACCGAAGAAGGCAATACGGATCCGGTGAAAATCGCACAATCAGGTATTAAGGAAGCCAAAAGGCTCGGCTATGATCTGGTAATTGTGGATACCGCCGGACGTTTGGCAGTTGACGAGGAGATGATGAACGAAATCGCCTCTGTTAAGAAAAATATTGCTCCACAGGAAATTTTGTTTGTTGTGGATTCCATGACTGGTCAGGATGCCGTTAATACCGCCAGGGAATTTAATGAACGGTTGAATTTTGACGGGGTTGTTTTAACAAAACTCGACGGAGATACACGTGGTGGTGCTGCTTTATCTATTCGTTCCGTTGTAGACAAACCCATTAAGTTTGTCAGTGCCGGTGAAAAGCTCGAATCTATTGAGTTATTCCATCCCGAACGTATGGCAGACCGCATCCTGGGGATGGGAGATATTGTAACCCTTGTTGAAAAGGCTCAGGAACAATTTGATGTTGAAGAAGCCCGTAAAATTCAAAAGAAAATTGCCCGGAATCAATTTACATTCAGTGATTTTCTGGGACAGATTCAACAGATTAAAAAGATGGGTAATGTGAAGGATCTTGCCAGCATGATCCCGGGTGTAGGAAAAGCATTGAAAAACCTGGATATGGATGATGATGCCTTTAAAGGAATTGAAGCAATCATTTATTCAATGACCCCTGCTGAAAGAGAAAATCCCGAAATATTGAACGGCATCCGCAGAAAACGCATTGCTGATGGTAGTGGTACTACCATTCAGGATGTGAACAGGCTTGTTAAGCAGTTTGATGAAACACGCAAGCTTATGAAAATGATTACAACAAACAAAAACCCTATGCGCATGATGGGCAATATGCCTGGAATGCGGGGCAGGTAGTTTTTAAATCTCATACCATGCAACTGATTGACGGAAGAAAAATTTCAGCAGAGATCAAGGCAGAAATAGCTGCAGAAGTTGAAAAAAGAAAATTACTGGGTTTTAAAACACCCCATCTCGCAGCGGTACTTGTTGGGCATGATGGAGCCAGTGAGACTTATGTTGCTGGAAAAGTGAAGTCATGTGGTGAAGTCGGTTTCAAATCTACCTTAATTCGCTATGAAGATTCAGTGACTGAGGAAAAATTGCTGCAAACCGTACACGATTTGAATGCAGACAAAGATATTGATGGCTTCATTGTTCAGCTTCCTTTACCGCGTCATATTTCAGAACAAAAAGTAATTGAGGCCATTGATCCTAAAAAAGATGTAGACGGTTTTCATCCGGTGAACGTCGGAAGAATGGTGCTCGGCCTTCCTTCTTTTGTTTCAGCCACGCCTGCCGGCATCATTGAATTGATAAAAAGATACCAGATACCCACCGCAGGAAAAAGTTGTGTTGTTGTTGGCAGAAGTAATATTGTTGGCAAGCCTATCAGTATTCTGATGTCTCAGAAAGCATATCCCGGCGACGCTACTGTTACGGTATGCCATAGCAGAAGCAGCAATCTTAATGAGATCATACGAAATAGTGATATTGTGATCGCTGCTCTCGGTAAGCCGCATTTTATTACCGGTGATATGATCAAAGAAGGAGCCGTTGTTATTGATGTGGGAATTACCCGGGTTAAATCAGACCTTACAAAATCCGGCTTTAAATTGATGGGCGACGTTCATTTTGACGAAGTAGCCCCCAAATGTAGTTTTATTACCCCTGTACCTGGCGGAGTAGGCTTAATGACAGTAGTTTCACTATTAAGCAATACGATGAAGGCTTGTAAAAATGAAATATTTGGGTGATGAAATTACGCATCTATGTATATTTAATTGCTTTAATAAGCTTGATATTTCATGGATGCGGAAAAAGCAGTGACAAGGAAGAACAGTCATGGCTTACAGAAGAACCTTTGACCATTCCATATAAAACCCGTTTGCAGCGATATGAGAAGGGAAATCTTGTCAGGAATTACTCGCTTGAACATGGGAAAATTTATAAGGTAGACAGCCTTCATTCATCATTTTCACTTGACGGATGGCAACTTATAGGAAATGCAATTACTTGGGTAGACCTCTCCAATCGCGCCTTGTTCAAGAGCGATGAAGTATATTCAGGATATCGTTCCATAAAAATAGTAAGGACTGCTGCGAATCAGACTGATATGCAGGGCTCTGGCATTCAAAGCGATTTTATAAAAATTATCCCGGGAAATTACCGGTTTAGCTTTGCAGCCCGCATTGAAAATATACTTCCTCAAAATCCGGGCGTTGGTAAAAGAATGAATGATGCCATCGACATTCGCTTGATTTACTTTGACAGAAATAAGAATCCAATTCGCCCATTATATAGTTATCCGATTGAAAATCAAGAGATAGATATATCATTTAAGGCGCTGTCATTTGCTCATTTCAGGTACATTGACTCATTGTCATGGAATATAATTTTTGGCAAATCCCATGCTTTTCCTTTTCCCGAAGGTGATATCCCTACAAAAGCAAGGTTTGTAAAGATTTTTATTGGTCTTAAAGGTACAGGAACCCTATGGATAGATGATATCGACTTCAGATACACCGACAAGAATTTTACGGTGAAGGAACGCATGCTCTCTTATACAGATACATCATTTGTAACCCAAAATGCATTGATTCCTGCTCCAAAGAGCATCAGAAAAATGGAGTCTTTATTGTTTCTGAGGCCCGGTATGAAAAGCAATCAGCTCCCCATCATACTCCTTTCAGAGAAAGCCGGTGAAACAGAGAAAAAGGCTGCGTTAATGCTTCAGGAAACATTGCAGAATATTTGCGACAGATATTTCGGCAGTAATGGAAAGTCCAAAGTAAAAACTATCAGTAATCATTTGCCGGGAGAAATAGAAGAATCATCCCTGATATTCATCATCGGAAATACAGGGTTATCACAAAATGAAGTTCCTGATTTTCCAAAACAGGCCATCACAAATTACCCGGATGGTTACTTTATTTACGCTCCTGATGAGGCCCCGCACCATATTTTTATCGGCGCGAATCGTGTCAACGGAATTTATTATGGCGCTCTAACAGCCTTGCAGATGTTTGACCGGAAAGAACCGGTTTTTCATAATGCACGCATCATCGATTATCCGGATTTTCCTATGCGGTTTTATGCACTCGATGCCGGTAAAAAAGTTGATCCCAATCTGGTTGATGAATTGATCCGGTATAAATACAACGGATTGCTTTTATTAACGGATTCAGCAATTAACGATGAGACAAAAGCCGTTAACAGGATTGGGCTTCTTCAATATGTTACAGCCTCAGGCTACCATTTGCCCAAGGTCTCTGTATTAAGTTATCCCTATCCGCTTTACTATGAAAACCGTTCCATTCCTTTGAGTGGATTCGCCTTTCCTCAGTTTTTTAATAATCAAATGATTAATAATTCTGATATTCCTGACAGACCCGCAATTACTGACCATGATTCATATATCTATACCGGCAGTTCCTATTTCAGTGTAAATACTGATGCCGCTGATATTTCAAGATCTGTTTCATTATATGGTTCTTTGCCTGTTTTTATGGACAATTCCATGCGAATGGCGACATCATGGGGAAGATATAACGGAAATGACCCCTATTATCCTGGTAAAGTCAGATTATTTAATCTTTTTGAACCCTATGCCAATGAAGATATCAGGGCTTGTTTTTCAATGCTTGACCCATCCTGCTTTATCATAAATCTACCGGTGTATTCAGAAATTGAAATCATTCGGCTGGCTACTGCTTCTGAATTTATTTGGAACAATTCAGCCTATTCCAAAGATGAGGCTCTTTGGAAGGTTTTGGTTTCGCGTTATGGCATTGAAAACAGCCGAAAGTTAATTGAGTATGCTGATGCGTATGCGTTACTTTTGGAGGTACTGGCCAAGCTGGACAGAAATGTCCAGATGACAAGAAATATTAAATACGGACAACAGTACATTACAAACCTGACTGCTATCCTGGCAAAAATTAGTGACGATCTGGGTCTGCATCATCCTTTGGTTAAAGATTTACAGATGCTGAATGCACAATTAAGGTTGGAACTTAATAAAAATCAAACAATTATACCTGTTAAGAAATAGCATTTACTTTCCGCACAGGATATCCGGACTTTTTATATATTAGCCCTAAGAATTTTCTGATAATGTTTGGAGACTTGGACCATTTCTATGATGATGAAGAGACCTTAGATCTTTTAAGGCGATATAAGGAAATGTTGCTTCAGAAAAGTGCTGATTTTTTTGATCTGTATGAGTTTGAGAGTATTATTGACTATTTTTCAGAACAATATAATTTCAAGGATGCGATTAATGTAGTTTGCATGGCTATTAAGCAGCATCCGCATGATACCTCAATGAAAATCAGGTATGCACAGTTGTTAATTGAGAATCTTAAGCCGGGTAAGGCATTACGGGTAATTAATGGTTTAGGAGATGCTGAGAACGATAATTATGAACTCTTTCTGGCCAAAGGAATTGCCTTAAATATCACAGGCAAGAGCAAAGAGGCTCAGGCTGCATTTAACCAGGCCCTTAAACTAAGTGATCAGTTTAAAGATGAAGTAGCCTATAACATTGCACAATCTTATATGCAGTTTTCCTTAGATATTACTGCTGTTAAATATCTTCTACTGGCATATCATTACAATAAATCCAATATTTTAGTGCTTTATGATCTTGGTGTGTGCTACGAAAAGCTGAACCAGTATCAGAAAGGAATTTATTATTACCGGAAATATCTGGAGGTGGATCCATTTGCTGAGCATGTATGGCACAACTTGGGATTGTTATTTTCTAAAAACGGTGAATATCCTCAGGCTGCTGATTGTTTTGATTATTCTATCGCTATTAATTCACAATTTGTCCCGGCATACTTCAGCAAGGCCGCTATGTACAAATTACGTGGATTATATTCTGAAGCTATTTCTGTTTATAATGAATTGCTCGTTGAAGATGCTTCGAATGCCAAGGCTTTATGTGATATCGGAAACTGTTATTTTCAGATGGGCAATTTAACAGAAGCCTTACAATGCTTTAAGTTAACATTGGAACTATCGGTTGATTATGCGGATGCATGGTACGGAATGGGTCAGGTTAAATACAAAACAAAAAAATACCATTCCGGCATTCAGGCTTTCAAGAAAGCCATTCAGGCAGATCCGTTACAGGCCAGATATTGGGTTACCCTTGGTGATATATACCATAGAACCAGAAGATATAGCAAAAGTATTGATGCTTATTCCAGAGCTGTCGAGATAGAACCGGAAAATCTGGATATTAAACTGAGCCTCGCCCAGATTTTATTTAAAAAGAAGCATATTCATGAAGCCATTTTTGTGTTATTGAAGTGCTATGATAAATTTTCGGATGATGTTCAGGTAAATTACAAACTTGCTGCTTACCATGCTTATCTTCATAAAATGTTTGAAGCACAGCTTTATTTTCAGAAAGCACTCAATCTGAATTATAAAGTATCGGTGATGATTTTCAAACAATTTCCTAAAACACGCACTATTCAGGCATTTCAAACACTGGCCAACCAACACCAACACCTTGCTCAAAATTAATTATTCTAACTAACAGAAAATCAATGAATATTAAACTTCCGTATATTCCCGAACGTCCTTTAAAACCCAGGGAATCAGGTATTACCATGATGATGGATAAGGGATTAAGTACCTATGAAGCTGAAAGTTTTATAGAAAACAGTGCCCCTTATACCGATCTGATAAAACTGGGTTTTGGAACCTCTGTATTTTGTAGGAATGTAGAAAAAAAGATTCAACTCTACCAAAAGGCAGGTATACGGGTTTATTTTGGCGGAACTCTGTTTGAAGCATTTGCCATTCGCAATATGTTCAATGAGTATGTTGAGATGGTCAAAAGATATCGACTGGATACAGTAGAAGTTTCAGATGGATCCATGTATATGCATCATTCTCAGAAACTCGAATACATCCATAAACTGGCCGCTGAATTCACAGTTCTTTCTGAGGTGGGGTCCAAACTAAAAGGTGTTGAAATACCTGATACGGTTTGGGTGGAAATGATGAAAAAGGAACTTGAAGCTGGTTCCTGGAAAGTAATAGGGGAGGCCCGTGAAAGTGGTTCTGTAGGGATATACTATAGTGATGGATCTGCCAATGCTGAACTGATAAATCTTATCAAAGAAAGAATCAATGTAGAATCTGTTCTGTGGGAAGCACCATCGGGAAAACAACAAGCATGGTTTATAAAGTTGCTGGGTCCGAATGTAAATCTCGGAAACATTGCTACCAATGAGGTAATTCCGTTAGAGTGCTTGCGTCAGGGACTGAGAGGTGATACATTTCTGGATTTCCTTCCTGATTCCTTGAAAGAGCAAAAACCTGATTCTGCAAAATACAACCAACTTGATTAACTGGTTGAGGCATGAAGGTATACGGACTGATTGGATATCCACTGTCGCATTCATTCTCAGCTAAGTATTTCGCGGAAAAATTTGAACACGAAAAAATAAAGGATTCCCGGTATCAGTTGTTTCCAATTGACAATATTGAAATGCTTCCCGGATTAATCCATCAGTTTCCGGATCTGTGCGGACTGAATGTGACAATTCCCTATAAGCAATCCGTGATTTCGTATCTCCAACAAATCGAAGAAAATGCAGAGCAAATTGGCGCAGTAAATACCATTAAAATTATCCGGAATAAAGGCACATTTGCCCTCTGCGGATTCAACACCGATTCATATGGCTTTATGGAGTCGCTCAAACCTCACTTAAACCAAATGCATCTTCACGCTTTGGTATTAGGAACAGGCGGTGCGTCAAAAGCTGTGTCATATGCTTTACGCCAGTTGGGAATTCACGTGACATTTGTTTCAAGAAAACCTTTCGGACCCGGCCAGATTTCCTATAAGGATATTACTCAATCCGTAATCTCAGAAAATAAAATTATTGTCAATTCAAGTCCGGTTGGAACATATCCCGATATAAATTCATTTCCGGATATTCCTTATGATTTGATTACCGCAGATCACCTGCTTTATGACCTGGTATATAATCCTGCCGAAACTGAATTTTTGAAAAGAGGGCGGAAAAAAGGCGCTGTAACAATAAATGGCCTGCAAATGTTGCACTTGCAAGCTGACAGGGCATGGGAGATATGGAATTCGTAATTTTTTAATTCTATGATCAGGCGCCACCGGATTTAGCCATTTCCTGCAATTTGGCACTGAATTTAATTCCATAGCGGGAGGCATTCTCCGGTTTTAATTCAAATTTCATTCTGTCTTCCACTATTATAAAATTTATCGCAGAGCCTTCATTCAGCGCTCCTGATTTTTCTGTAATAAATAAAGTGTGTTTTCCGCTGAGGGCATTGATTAACTCCGGCATTTGCTTGGTTCTGGAAAATGGAATAAAAAGAATATGGCATCCCTGAATTTCTGCAACAGTCTTGAATACGCGGACCTGTATATCCTGTGTGCCCACTTTTTTCCCTTTCATATAGGCTGTTAATTCATTTCCAATCTCACCTGCTGTTCCGAATATACCGATCACAAATTCACCCGACCTTGCATTTGCAGGCCATTCAATCAATCTTGAAAAATTGTAAATAAACAATGATTGAGCCTTGGGAATAGATGTTTGACAAATAGTAACAGGTATAATGAAAATCAAGGCTAAGCATACAATAAGGGCCTTTTTCATCGCATAATTAGTTTTCTGTGTTATTCACATATACGGGAGTGAATGAAAATAGTTCCTGATTTTGAAATTTCATTTACCAACGTCACTAAAAAGTGGACCAATTAAAGCCTGATGTTGTCGGGATATTGTACATCATAAAGCGTTAATCCCTGGGGTGGTACAGAAAAACCTGCAAGACTCCGGTTCTTCCCTTCAATGATGGATTTAAAAGCAGGGATGTCCAATTTATGTTTGCCTATATCAACCATCGTTCCGACAATGGATCTGACCATATTTCTTAAAAAGCGGTTGGCTGTGATTTCAAAAATCATATGGTCATTATCTGACAGCCACGACGCAGAAATAATTATACATCTGTTATTTTTTACGTCAGAATGAAGTTTGCTGAAACTTGTAAAATCATCATACGATTTCAATACCTCGCAGGCCTTGTTCATAAGCGTCAAATCGAGGTGAGATGACATATACCATGAAAAATCCAGCATAAAGGGATCCTTTTTTGATGTGATGGTATACTTATAGGAACGGGAAATAGCTGAAAAACGAGCATGTGCATCCCCAACAACTTCATATACATCATGTATGGCAATATCTTCAGGGACCAAAGCATTCAGCTTATAAAGGAAATCTTTTTTATGAGCTATGGGGACTTCCCAGTCAAAATGAGCGACAAAACCGCGGGCATGGACTCCTGAATCCGTTCGGCCGGCCCCTGTAATGTTTACCTGTTTATGTGCCAGTATGGATAAGGCCTTTTCAATGTGCATCTGAACTGAAATCGCATTGGGTTGCGATTGCCAACCATGATAACGCGTTCCCTTAAAAGACAGTTCAATGAAATAACGCATTCTTTCTTTTTTTCAAAATTACTAAAACCGTCTGAATGATCGGGGATGCATGTTTAACAATTTTTAACAGTAATAAGGGTCTTGATGATCAAATAATTAACATACTTTAACCCTCCTTTGGAAGATACGTGGTTCAAATTTTGTTACTTTCGCAAAGGGTTGATATTGCTTATGATCCCAATATTATTTATAAAATTTAACGCATTTGTTTTATGGCGGATGTTACGATCCAGATAAAAGAATTGAATGAGAGAATTGAACGCGAAAGCGCTTTTATCGAAAGAATTAACCATGAGGTTAAAAAAGTAATTATTGGTCAGAAACACCTTATTGATGGTTTACTAATCGGATTGCTTTCAGATGGTCATGTACTGCTGGAAGGTGTTCCGGGCTTAGCTAAAACATTGGCCATTAATACCTTGTCGCACACTGTAAATGCTGCTTTCAGCAGGATTCAATTTACTCCTGATTTGCTGCCTGCAGACCTTATTGGCACAATGATCTACAGTCAGAAAAAGGAAGAGTTTCTGGTTCGGAAAGGTCCGATTTTTGCAAATTTTGTACTTGCCGATGAAATAAACAGATCACCGGCAAAGGTACAGAGTGCTTTGTTGGAAGCAATGCAGGAAAAACAGGTTACCATTGGAAATCAATCGTTCGATCTGCCTAAACCTTTTATGGTTTTGGCTACCCAGAATCCCATTGAACAGGAGGGAACATATCCGCTGCCTGAAGCGCAGGTTGACAGGTTCTTGCTAAAAATCGTAATTTCATATCCCACAAAGGATGAAGAACGGTTAATTATGCGTGAAAATATAGGTCGCGATTTTCCGGCCCCCGATACCATATTGACTTCTGACGACATTCTTCGATCCAGAGAAACGGTTAAAGAGGTATATATGGATGAGAAGATAGAGCAATATATTTTGGATATAGTTTTTGCTACCCGCTATCCGGTTGACTACCATCTGGCAAATTTCAAGAATATGATCCACTATGGGGCATCTCCCAGAGCCAGCATAAATATTGCAAAAGCTGCCAAAGCATATGCTTTTATCAAACACAGAGGGTTTGTAATACCCGAAGATGTGCGTGCTGTCTGTCATGATGTTCTTAGGCACAGAATTGGATTAACGTATGAAGCAGAAGCTGAAAATATTTCGTCTGAAGATATTATTACTGAGATCTTAAACAACATTGAAGTTCCTTAATTCCATGTCAATGTTTCGAAATATACTGATCATTTTTTTAGCGGTTTCATTTCAATCTGTTTATTCACAGAATTTTATTGGTATGAATTCGGTAGAGATTTCTGCTGCAATTAAGGCAGGTTACCCGCAGTTCAAACTCGATAAAAATGCAATAAACCATTCCTATAAGTATTTAAAGTATGTGGATAAAATCAGCGAACAAACCATTCTGTTTTTCATGTCTGAGAAAAACATTTGCACCTATGTGCGGTGGATGGCTGATTATTCAAACTTGAATGATATGATTTCGATGCTGAATAAAAAATATAAAAAGACAGGTGTAAACACATGGTCTTATTCAGATAAGGGTGAAAACTATTCCGTGAAAAAGGAAGAGGAAGAATGGTATTTTACCATAACGTTTCGGAAAAATTAGCAGGGAGGATATTCAGTTTGTTATGGAAACTACTGAGATATTAAAGCGTGTAAGAAAAATTGAGATTAAAACAAAAGGCCTTTCCAGGCATATTTTTGCCGGGGAATATCATTCAGCTTTTAAAGGCCGTGGTATGGCATTCAGTGAAGTCCGTGAATATCAGTATGGAGATGACTTCCGCAACGTCGATTGGAATGTTACGGCACGGTTTAACCATCCTTATATAAAAGTTTTCGAAGAAGAGCGGGAACTTACTGTAATGTTGCTCATTGATGTCAGTGGATCCGGGGATTTTGGAACCCAAAACAGGATGAAATCAGATCTCATTACAGAATTGGCTGCAGTACTTTCATTTTCAGCCATTCAAAATAATGACAAGGTCGGTGTGATCTTTTTTTCAGATCGCATTGAACATTTTATTCCCCCTCAAAAAGGCAGACTACATATTTTAAAAATTATTCGTGAACTGATCGATTTCAAGCCCTCAAGTAAAAAAACCAATCTTGTTGTGCCCTTGCGGTTTCTCGTAAACGCTATAAAAAAGCGTAGCACCACTTTTCTCGTTACCGATTTTATTGATGATAATTTTGAAGATGCGCTGAAAATTGCAAGTCGCAAACACGATCTTGTTGGCCTTTGGATTTATGACAAACGGGAAGTTGAATTGCCCAAAATCGGACTGATTAAAGTCCGTGATGCTGAAAACGGTACACTTGCATGGGTAGATACTTCCGCAACAACGGTACGAAATACCTATAAGGATACCTATAGAAAAAAGCAGGCAGAGACGATGGACCTGTTGAACAGAAATGGCATTGACTTTACCCAAATCGCCACCCATGAAGATTATGTGAAACCATTAATGGGACTTTTTAGCAGACGAATACGATGAAGATCAGAAATTTCATATTGGTACTCTTCTTTGCCCTTTTCATCCTTCATTTAATGGGCCAGGATATTTCTGTTCGTGCTGTTATCGATTCAGGAAAAGTATTGATAGGCGATCAGATAAGGCTAAAGCTTATGGTGGAGCAGACAGGAGATGCTTATGTGGTGTCCTTCCCCGATATTAAAAAGAAGTTATCCGAACCCATGGAAATACTATCGATACATAATATCGATTCAATAATGGGTGCAAATGGTAAAAAGCAGATTTCCCAGGAAATTCAACTTGCAGTATATGACACAGGAAGGTTTGAAATTCCTGAATTGTCTTTTGTAATTCATAACGGATCGGTAACAGATACATTGAAGTCATTACCAATGGATTTAACCATTATGCCTGTTGCAATGGATTCTACGATCCATGATATTAAAGGTATATACAGAATGCCGCTTACTATTATGGAAGCCGTTGAATACACGATTTATCTGATTGCAATTGTTTTGCTAGGTTTTGCGGTTTTTTACTATCTGAAAAGGCGAAAACGCAATGCAGTTGCTAAAACGCTCCAACTGCCCGACGAGCCTCCCTATGTAACAGCTTTGCGCGAACTTCAAAAATTGGCAGATGAAAAACCATGGATACATAAGCAGGTTAAATACTTCCATATTCAGCTCACTGACATATTGCGTAAATATTTGGAATACCATTTCCGCATTCAGGCTTTTGAACAAACTACAGAAGAAATTCTTACATCACTGAAAAAAAACGCAGCTCTGAATACGGCGGATTTAAAGCAGCTTTCTGAGATTTTGCGTTTGGCCGACCTGGTGAAATTTGCTAAGGTTATTCCTGAGCCTTCTGATAATGCGGACCAGGTGAATCAGGCCATTAATTTTGTAAACAGCACATGTTCTGCCAGTCGGGCTGAATCCCTTTTGGAAGCAACCAAACCTGCAAATACCATAATGGAAGACAAGCATTGATATGAATCAGATTGACTTTGCATATCCCGGGTTATTATATCTTATTTTGCTGGTGATACCCGCTATTGTATGGTATTTTTATAAGCAGAACAAAATCCAGGCTGAATTGCAGGTTCCGGCTATTTCAGAACCTGTTAAACTCCGCAAAAGCCTTCGGGTATATTTACGGCATTTGCCGTTTGTTTTTCGTTTGTTGGCATTTACTTTATTGATTATTGCTGTTGCACGTCCGCAATCGGTTGACAGGTACAGAAATTCAAAGGTAGAAGGTATTGATATAATGCTGGCAATCGATATTTCCGGCAGTATGTTGGCTGCGGATTTTACACCAAACCGGATTGAGGCATCAAAAGACGTTGCTGCAGAATTTATTGCCGGACGTCCGAACGACAGAATGGGTGTCGTATTGTTCGGTGGTGAAAGCTTTACACAGTGTCCGCTTACAACAGATCATGCTGTATTGCTGCAGTTATTGCAGAATGTCCGTGTAGGAATGATTGAAAATCAACAGACAGCCATTGGGCTTGGATTAGCCAATGCGGTGAAGCGTTTAAAGAATAGTGACGCTAAAAGCCGGGTTATTATTCTGGTTACCGATGGTGTAAATAATGCAGGATCTGTGGATCCATACACTGCTGCAGAAATTGCCAAAACTTTCGGAATCAGGGTGTACACCATTGGCGTTGGCACCATTGGTACTGCTCCATATCCACAAATGGATATTTTTGGAAGGATTTTTTATCAGCAAATGGAGGTCGAAATTGATGAAGGAGCCTTACGAAAAATTGCTTCAATGACGAACGGTTCCTATTTCAGAGCTACCAATACCCAGAAATTGAAGGAGATTTATGGAGCGATTGACAAGCTGGAAAAATCAAAGATAGACATCACTGATTATTCAAAAAAGCATGATGAGTACCGGATTTTTGGGTTTGGCGCACTCATCTTTCTTTTGTTGGAACTATTGATGCGACTGGTATTTATAAGATCATTAACCTAGGCTGTTATGTTTGGTTTTGAACATTCAGAATATTTATACTTGCTTTTTATACTTCCGGTTCTTTTGCTGCTGTATATAGCTTTTCAAATACACCGTAAAAAAGCCATCCGGAAACTGGGCGATCCACAATTAATTGCTGAATTGATTCCGGAATATTCACTTTTTAGAAATAACCTGAAGCTTTTTTTACAGCTGTTTTCTATAGCGCTGATCATTCTGGCTTTGGCTGGTCCCAGATATGGCACAAAATTGGCCCAGGTTAAGCATGAAGGTATTGATATCATAATTGCGCTGGATATTTCTAATAGTATGCTTGCTGAAGACATCCGGCCCAACAGGCTTGAAAGAGCAAAACAGGAACTTTCCAGGCTCATTGATAAATTTAAAAATGACAGAATTGGTCTGATTGTTTTTGCCGGTGAAGCATACACACAAATGCCCATTACAAATGATTACCTGTCTGCCCGAATGTTCCTGTCGGGTATTACAACAGAAATGGCGTCCCGCCAGGGAACTGCCATTGCAGATGCCATTGATCTCGGATTAAGATCTTTTAATTACAATTCTGCTGCCGGCAAGGCTATTGTGATTATCAGTGATGGAGAAAATCACGATGGTAATGTGATGGAGGCATGCAAAAAGGCAAACAGCAAAGGAGTAAGAATATTTACGATAGGAATGGGCTCTGAACAAGGTGTCAGGATTCCACTGGTTCATAATGTAAATACCAAAGACTTCCAAAGGGATCGGGAAGGTAATTTTATTATTACGCGGTTAAATCAGGAAATGCTGAAGGATATTGCAAATGCAGGTAAAGGGAAATACTACCACGTGAACACAACGAATTTTGGCATGCAAGCGATGCTTGCAGAAATGAATAAATTAAATAAGGCAGATTCGAATGAGCCTGTTTATTCCGAATATAAGGAGCAATTTTCGGGGTTGATATGGATGTCTTTGGTTTTATTAGTTCTGGAATTAATAATTCTGGAAAGAAAGAACAAATGGCTTCAGAAAATTAAGATTTTTGATAAAAGATAGATTGGCATGAAAGGTTTGTTAATTATTATTTATGTCTTTTTGAGCTTGTCTGTCAATGGTCAGGCGGAAAAAAGAATGATCCGGAAGGGAAATGCTGAATTCCGTGGCGGTAATTTTCAGGAAGCTGAAAAGGATTACCGGAATGCCCGAAATGTGAATTCCTCTTCATCCATTGCAAATTATAACCTTGCTAACGCATTGTACAAACAAAATCAGTATGATGCTGCGGCAAGGGAATATGAACAGTTAACTGAAAATGAGAAAGAAAAAGATAAACTAAGCCGTTATTATTACAATCTGGGCAATACATTATATCAGAATAAAAAATATTCGGAGAGTGTTCAGGCTTATAAAAATGCATTGAGGAACAATCCGGGAGATATGGATGCCAAACACAACCTTCAGATGGCTCTGAGAATGGTTTCCAAACAAGAGAATCAGAAAAACTCCCCGAACAAGAATGATGATTCAAAGAATAAAGAAGATAAAAAACAGCCTGAAACATCAGCAAAAGATCGGAATAATGATCAGAATAATGATCAGAACAAAGATCAGGGCGATCCTAAACCACAGTCCGCTCAAAAAAACCAGATTTCAAAAGAAGATGCAGAAAGAATTCTTCAGGCCATAGAAAATGAGGAAAAAGAAGTAATGAAGAAAGTCCAGGATCAGAAAGAGCAAGCAAAAAAGATCCCTGTAGATAAGAATTGGTAAATAAGTTTAAATAATATCATAATGCGCACCTTTTATTTTTTCATATTGATATTATTGTCAGGATGTTTACTGGCTCAGGAAAAGCAGCTCACCGCTGTTGCATCGCCAAATATTTTAAGGGTGGGCGATCAGTTTCAGCTCGAATATTCATTCAGTGAACAATTCGAAGATTTTAGCCTTCCTGAAATACAGGATTTTGAATTAACGGGTGGCCCTAGTGTGGGTCATAGTCAGAATTTCTATTCTGAAAACGGAAAAGTAACAACTTTTTCAAGTTACCAATACACATACTTTTTCAGAGCCAAAAAGGAAGGAAAATTTACCATTCCTCCGGCAACAACCAAATTCAATAATAAGGTCTATAAGTCTAATGCAGTTACGATTGAAGTGGTCAAAGCTGTAGCCAAAAATCAATCTCAAATGCAGCAAAGGGTCAGTGCAGGTCAATCTGCCGCACAAGAGGCGCAACTAAGCAATAATGACTTGTTTGTACGGCTCATCTTAGATAAACATCAGGCATATATCGGTGAGCAAATTCTGGCCACTGTCAAAATTTATACCCTGAAAAAACTATCTTTTGCAGATCAGAATTTTGCAGGTCCTGAATTTCCTGGTTTTTTTACAGAGCCTATTGAAACGCCCCCTCTGAGGCGGTTAGAAAGTGAAGCCATTGACGGGGAAATATACGGAACGGGGGTTCTTCGTAAAGTTCTGGTCATACCTCAGAAAAGCGGAGTGCTTACCATACCTTCCTTCAACCTGGATGTTGCTTATTTAAGACAATACAGAAGACGCGTTTTTGATATTACCATTCCGGAAACTGAAGAGGTGCCTGTTAACCTGAAAAGCAAACCAATATCAGTCACTGTTAAACCTTTGCCTTCAAATGCGCCAGCTTCTTTTAAAGGAGCTGTAGGTAAATTTGCAATTCAGGCATCTGTTAGCAGCATGCAAGGTAAAACAGGTGAACCGCTGACTTTTAAACTTTCCGTTACAGGAAAGGGCAACCTGAAACTGGTAAATGAGGTCGTGTTTAATGTGCCTTCAGGCATAGAGAAATATGATCCTGTGATTAATATACGCTTAAACAATGCCCTTTCAGGAACAAAAACGTTTGAATATCTTCTTATTCCTGGTAGTTCAGGAGACTTTTTAATTCCTTCTGCTGAATTTACCTATTTTGATACAGATGCCAATAAGTACACTACCTTGAAAACGAAATCCTTCAAAATACATGTGACTCAAGGGAAAGGTGATTCACTTTCGGTTAATGAAAATGGAGTTTCCAAGGAGGAGGTCCGTTTACTGAACCAGGACATCCGCTATATAAAAACCAATAATCTGAAACTGTATAAGATAGATGCCTTCTTTGGATATACAATCTGGTTCTATCTGATCGTAATTTTATTAGTTGCCCTGTTTATAAGTATTTTAATGATTCGCAAAAAACACGTGGAACAGCAGTTGGATATTAAGGGATTAAGGTTCCGCAATGCCGATAAATATGCGCGCAAGCGACTCAGGAATAGTTTTGCTTTATTGAAACAGGGAAATAATGCTGCATTTTATGAGGAATTATTGGGAGCCATATGGAATTACCTGAGCTATAAGTTGGATATCCCCATGGCGACCTTGTCAAAAGATACTGCTGAAAAGAATTTATCTGACAGAAATATTGACAGCGAAACCTTAAGGCAATTGTTTCAGATAACAGATGCTTGTGAAATGGCTCGCTATGGACAAGCCGGAGAACTCAATAAAGAACAGATTTACAAAAGTGCGTTGGAAGTGATTACTACGCTTCAGCAAAAATTAAGGTAATTAAACTGTGCAGGATATGAACAAGAAAATTGTTGTATGGTCTGTAGTTGTTTTTCTGGGATTCTCAACCCACGACATATATAGCGCCGGTATTACAGATTCATTATTCATTCAGGGCAATACATGGTTTTCTAACAAACAGTATGATAATGCCATTCAGTGTTACACACGTATTGTTGAATTGGGTTTTGAATCGCCCAATTTGTATTACAATCTGGGGAACGCATATTATAAGCAGAATAAGTATGCCCATGCAATTCTGAATTATGAGAAGGCATTATTGCTTCGACCCGGTGATGTTGACATTCAGCAAAACCTTGCATTGGCAAATGCTCATGTAGTTGACAAAATTAATGTTGTACCTGATTTCTTTCTGAAGCGATGGATAGCGGCTGTCCGCGATATGCTGGGGCCTGATCAATGGGCGCATTTAAGCATCATTCTATTGGTGATTGCTCTTTTGGGATTTATATTGTTTAAATTAAAAAGCGGAATGTTTTTTAAAAAGGTTGGGTTTATACTGGGAGTGGTTGGGCTTTTGTTTACGCTGATTTCAACAACCTTTATGTATTCAAGAATCAGAAGCATCCGCGATCATGAAAGTGCAATCATCATGTTACCTGATGTTAATGCCCATAGTTCACCAGATGCACAAAGTACAAATGTTTTTGTCCTGCATGAAGGAACAAAAGTGACGGTTACAGACAGCATTCAGGATTGGAAGGAAATCAGGATTGCGAATGGCAATAAAGGCTGGATATCAGCAGATGCTCTTGCTGATATATAGATTTTGATCACCGGATTTGAAAATCTTCAAAACTTACCACCGGTCCTTCCTGTACTTCTACTTTCCGGACAATTGCCCGGGCCGGACCTGTATTACACCATGAAATAAATTCTGACAGCATGGATTCAGTTCCTTCTGCTTCGATATAAACTGATCCATCCGGTAAATTCCTTACATAGCCAGCAATATCTAGTTTCAGGGCAGAAATTTTTGCAGAATATCTATACCCGACACCCTGAACCCTGCCGGTTACGACGATGCGGAAATGTTTTATTTCGTTAGGAAGCATCAGATAATATTTATTATTTAAATATTCTTCGGAATGATGTAAAAACAAATCATCGTCCAAACTGTTATATAATAAAAAAGATATGAAAAAATTTCTTATCCCGGTCACCTTACTTTTTATGTTAGTGTCATTTGCCTCAGCACAGACTAAGTCCATTTACAGCTATACTGTAAAAGACATTAATGGATCAGATTTTGACTTATCTCAACTCAAAGGGAAAAAGATTCTGATTGTAAATACTGCATCAAAATGTGGTTTTACGCCTCAGTATGCAGATTTGGAGAAGCTTTACAAGGAGTATAAAGATAAGAACCTAGTAATCATAGGTTTTCCGGCTAATAATTTTTTGAAACAGGAGCCAGGTACAGATGAAGAAATAAAAACTTTCTGTTCGGTTAATTACGGAGTTTCTTTTCCGATGATGTCCAAGATTTCCGTGAAGGGAAATGATATGGCTCCGGTATATAAGTGGTTAACGCAAAAAGAACTGAACGGAGTAAAAGATTCCAATGTGAGTTGGAATTTTCAGAAATACCTGATTGATGAGAACGGGAAACTGGTAGATGTTTTACCTCCCAAAGAAAAACCTTATTCGGAAAAAATATTGAGTTGGCTCAATAAATAACCGTATTTATGATTCTTTGAAATACCGGTCAATGAGATTAAAAAATTCCTTGATTTCAATTGGTTTTGTAATATGGTCATTACAACCCGCTTCGATGCATTTTTTTAGTTCGTGCTCCAGCACAAAAGCTGTTTGAGCTATTATGGGCACTTTTTGATTTATTTGCCTGATTTGACGTGTAGCTTCAAAACCGTCCATCTCAGGCATTTTTATATCCATAAGTACCAGATCGATTTTATTGATCGAACGACAAAGTTCTACGGACTGAATTCCATTTGAAGCATGGATTACCTGAGCTAAAGTATCCTGCAATACAGCTTCGAGAAATTTAAAATTGATCTCATCGTCTTCAACAATGACGATTACTTTGTCTTTCCAATTGTAAGAAGGAATCTGATATTCCTCTTCCGGATCCATTACATGGTAAGAATCTGGTACATCTTCATAGGGGATGGTAAAGAAGAAGGTAGAGCCGGAACCCAATTCAGATTCAACCCAAATTTTCCCGCCAAGCAGACGAATCAGATTTCGGGCAATTGTTAAACCCAGTCCTGAATCTTCAGTCTTGCCAGAAGAAGGTTCATCTTCGTATGTACGGGTAAAGATTTTTTTCTGTAATTCACGCGATAATCCAATACCAGTGTCTTTTACATAGAATTCAATTCTGTGATCGGGCAGGGGTTTATAACCAATTTCAATTCCTCCCTTTTCGGTATATCTTATGGAATTACTGATTAAACACCATATCAATTGTTGCAGTCTTCCCGGATCTGTATAGATGATCAATCCACGATCCTCGGGATAGACTACACGAACATTCAGATGTTCTTTTCCTTGCTCAATTTTGGTTTGATTAAACAGCGAAAGAAGTTCATGAATGAGTAGTTCTATATTACAGGGTGATTTTCTTATAGTAACTTTTCCTGTTTCAATACGGGTAAGCTCAACGACATCATCAATCATTTTCAGCAACAGCACTCCCTGGTTCTTGATGGTACGAACGTATTCAAGCCTTTTATTAAAGGGTAAATTACCGATATTAAGCAATTCACTGAACCCGATAATAGAATTCATGGGCGTCCGGATATCATGCGATATATTCCTAAGCAAGATGTTTTTAAAACGCTCAGATTCTTCTGCTTTTTCTTTAGCTCTTATAAGGTCACGTCTGAATTTGTCAGCTTTAGTAATATCTTTTATAGAACCAATAAAAGAATCGTTAGAAACAGCAAAAAAGTTAACGCTGATGAGTCGGAATTCCCTGTTTTCTCCATCAGACCGGGCAATTTTTAAATCAAACTCTGCAATCCTGAATCCTTGATTTAAATCATGAATAGCCTTTTCAAATAAAGGCCTGTCTTCTGGTAATATTGAGTTCTTAACAAGTTCAAAAGAGATGTTTTGACTGGATTTATATCCAAAAATTTCCAGAGTAACCGGTGACAGCCAAATGTTTTGCAGATCTGAGGTACACGTAAGGATTCCCATGCCATTAACCTCAAGCAGTTTCGAAAGCGTTTTAAAGTTTAAAAGAGGATTTTCCGGAATTGCAGAATCATTCATGATTCTTTCGAGGCGCAACTTCTCGGCCTCCATTTCTGCCATCTTTAGTTTAAGTCCGGCTATTTCTTTCTTTTTGTTTCCCAATACCATGTAATCCCAAATTTAAGTAATACGTGTCGGGTTACTAATCAAAGGGCTGAAAAAAGCCCATATATGCATTTTCGTTATCTACTCTGCCTCTTGTCAGCAAAATAAACACTTGTTTTTCTTTACCGTTTTTATCGATAATCAATCCTTTTTGACGCTTTCCAATAATTTTGTTGTTACCGGGACGGATAAAGCTACTCAGCAATTCATCCTTTTCAGTAATACTATCAGGAAATAAATTGCCAATATCTTCATTCAATACTTCCTCACGCTTCATTTCCCATAATAATTCCGCGGCTTTGTTAAAGAACATTATTTTGTTTTCCTGGTTGGTAGTTATAATGGCATCCACTGATTCATCCAGCAATTTTTCATTGATATTTTTAATGTGTTCTATTTCTTTGAACTGATGCATGAGTTCCATCTTTGTATCTCTTATTTTACCAGAGAGTTCCTTTTCTGCATCTTTAATCTGTTTTTCTTGTTTTTTAAGGGTTCCCAGGGTATTTTGCAACTCGGTTTCAAGTTGCTTTTCATGGGTTATATTGTAACCGATAAAAATGATATGGTCGATTTCATGAGCAGTATTGGTTGTGGTGCTAAAGGAACCGTTCAGCCAAATTTGTTCGCCTTTTGGATCTTTAGCGATAATTGTTCCGTTATAAGCTGTGCCATGAATGAGTGCATCCCATTTTTTATTAAAAGAAGCATGCTCGATGGGATGGATGAGGTCATTTAGAACAACCGATTTAATATCTTTTGCTGAAAGCTGGAATTGTTGCATGAAATTGTCATTACATTCAATCAGATTTCCATTAAGGTCGAAAATGGCATTGAGCTGGGAGGCATGAATGGATTGAATGATACTTTCATTTTTCTGATCAATTTCTTTTTCCTCGTTTGCTTCAATACCAAGGAGTATTATTTTATCGATCCGATTTTCATCATGAAATGAAACACTTAATGTCGACATGACCCACAAATCTTTTCCTGTACGGGTCACATATTTCAAATATCCTTTAAATGACTTACGGCTCTTTAAAATATCATCAAGATGAATGCTGAATTCTTCGCGCCCTTCTTCGTTGATCAGCTCCGTAATGTTTTTTCCTTCAATTTTGAGGTCATTGCTGTATTCGAATTTGATATAAAACAGGCTGTTGCCTGAAATGAACCTTCCTTCCGGTGAAAATTCGGCATGGATAATAGTTTTTTTCAGAGCATCCTCAATCTGAACCAGTCGTAAAGATTGTCGGGTAGATTCTTCCTGTGTAGCCTGAAGTTCCTCCATATTTTGCCTCATTTCCTCTTCGTGAGAAGTAAGCGCCTGAGTTTGAGCCTTAGATTCTTCAAGAAGTTGAGCAGTCCGTAAGTTCGTTTTAATCGCAGATATCGTTGAACCAACACTTTCAGCGGTCTTTTCAATCAGCGCTATGTGATTTGGCTCGAATTGCGAAAATGATGCAAATTCGAGAACTCCATAAATTTGATCCTCATATATCATTGGAACCACAATCAGGCAGTCGGGGTTGGATTCTCCTAATCCCGATGTCACTGTGATATAGGCTTCCGGAATGTTTTTAAGATAAATTGTTTTTTTCTCCAGGGCACAGGTGCCTATGATGCCATCGCCCCATTTGATTTTCTGATCTGCGAATTTTTTCCGGTCATATGCAAAGAACGCTGTAAGCGAGAAAAAGCGATCCCTCGGGTTACTGTCGTCAAGCATATAAAATCCCCCCTGAATGGCGTTTACATATTTGGTGAGGTCTTTTACAACCTGAAAAGCTAATTCTTCAGGTTCATGAATATGGTTTCGTAATATCTCGCTAAAATGAGCCAGGCCTTCGGCAAGCCAGTTTCTTTCTTCTTCAGCTTTTCTCAGTTTCTGATCATTTTCTTCATTGATTCTTAGGGTGTCACGGAGGTTCATGAGGGTGTCTCCCAATACGTCCCGGTCGCCGGTTTTCTTAAATTCAATATTGAAGTTGTTATGAATGAGTTCCTGTGTAAAGTGTGTAACCTGTTCAATCCGGTCTTTATCATGATTGATCTTTGCCTGCTTATCATGAAGTAACTTTCTGTTATGTCTTCTGAGAAAGGACACTGTAAAAGGGAACAGAAGCGAATAAAAGAGAATTAACAAAAACAAAGAATTGTTTTTTAGAAGCCAGCCGATACCAGAAATCGAAAAATCGGCTTCTTTGCTTGATGTTAATGCTAAAAATATAGCAAAGATTAATAATACAAAGGCGAAAAGGAAGGAAAAGATCGTAAATTCTGGAAATCGGTTTTTTTGTGAAAAATCATCCATACTCAGTATTTTGGATCTTATTATACTGTGAAAATTAAAAGTAGTTAATATTTTTTTAAACAAAAAATATCAACTACTCAAACAAAAGACACTTTTCAATGATGATTGATTCCTGACTTAACCTGGCAAAAATTAACCAGGGCTTTTAGTATGATTATTATCTGGATTAATCATTTGGCTCAAGGCAATATAAGGGTTCTCAGTACTATTTGATGCTGATAACTGTTCATGCTTCAGGTTCATTGTATGCTGATGGTCGAGAAAATAGTTATTGCTGCTGTTATATTCAGGAACCAACTCTCTGAAAATATCAGATACTTCTTGATTTGTTAAGGAATAAAGGTTTCGCAGCAGGTTTTCAACCTGTAACAGCATTCCTGGTTCCATAAGTTTTTTAACATTGGCAATTTTAATTTTAGCGTGATGTGTTGGTTTTACCTTTTCTTCATCAGCTAATAATTCTTCGTAAAGTTTTTCTCCGGGGCGCAGACCGGTATATTCAATTTTAATATCCTTATCAGGAATAAATCCTGAAAGACGAATCATTTGAGCTGCTAAATCTGCAATCTTAATGGGTTTCCCCATATCAAACACAAAAATTTCACCACCATGTCCCATAAATCCTGCTTCCAATACCAATTGACAGGCTTCAGGAATGGTCATAAAATAGCGGGTTATCTCCGGATGTGTTACAGTTACAGGCCCTCCCGCTGCAATTTGCTTGGAAAATACCGGGATTACTGAACCATTTGAACCCAGTACATTTCCAAATCTTGTGATGATAAACTGCGTTTTATTGCCAAGTTTTTGTGATTTCAACTGCACGATCATTTCACACAAACGTTTTGAAGCGCCCATGATATTGGTTGGATTCACTGCTTTATCAGTTGAGATCATCACGAATTTCTTTACTTCATAAACCATGGAAAGCCGAGTAATAATTTTTGTGCCTCCAACATTCACGCGAATGGCTTCATGTGGATTTTCCTCCATAAGAGGCACATGTTTATATGCTGCTGCATGAAAAACTATTTCAGGATGGAATTCCTTAAAAACAGAATCCATTTTCTCATAACAGGTAACGTCTGCCAGAATTACTTTTATGGGACACGTTGATTTAAGCAATCTGATTTCGTTTTCAATATGAAACATTGGTGTCTCTGCCTGATCTACAAGTACCAATAGCTTAATATTGAACCGGGTCAATTGTCTCACAATTTCTGACCCTATTGAGCCGGCTGCACCTGTCACCAATACAGTCTTATTGGATAGACCTATGCCTATTCTTTTGATATTCAAATTTATGGGTTCTCTCCCTAAGAGATCTTCTACTTTTACTTTTTGAATTTGCCGCATTTGCAATTCGCCATTCAACCAATTGTCTACAGCAGGAGTATCAAGAACTTCTATTCCAAGTTCAAGCGCTGAACGTATGATTTCACTTTTTCCGGATTGAGAAATATCCTTGATTGCAAATACCATCGTCTCGATTTTTTGTCTTTTGAGAAATTCTTCGGTAAGAATCTTGGGTGAAAAGACGGGTATGCCGTTTAATTTTTTGCCTTGCAGACTTTTATTGTTGTCTAAAAATCCAACCACATGGTAATATCCTTTAACATCGCTTAATAATACACGTTTAACGATAACACCCATAGCACCTGCCCCAAATATTAAAACTCTTATTTTCTTTGTATGCGAACTTGTGATCAAATGAAAAAAAGTTTTGATAATAATCCGCACCGCAAAAAGCACAACATTAATAAGCATATAATGAATGATCAGAATAGAAATGGGGATGGATAAATATTTAATCCAGCCAAATGATCTGGCGGCGAAGGTCAAACTTGTCAGTAATAAAAATGCGAGTGTGGTAGCCTCAAAAACGTAGAAAATATCAATGATGGTTGTATGCCGGATCATGCCTGAGTAGGAGTGAAAAATCAGGAAACATATCGCATAGACACTAACGGTTAGCAATGAATGATTTATGGCTGTAATCAGACCGAAATCAGCGATTACAAAATTATACCGCAGGATATAGGCTAAAATAAACGTGAAGAATACTGCCAGAATATCCTGTAGGAATACCAACCATTTAGGAACTGAATGTTTCTTTACTACTGTTAAGGCAAAATTGCTTAAATCCCCATACAAACGGGAAAACTTTTCATTCATGGATTTCAAATTAGGGCCTGATCAGATTTACCGCGACGTAATTAATCCAATTTACGAATTTTTCCCGCGAGCGTAGTTAAAAATTTGATAAGCTATCTTAATTCATTTATGGACTAATCAAAATTGATTACCAGGATATTTCATGGAATTTTTGGAATATATATTTCGCTCTGTCATCTTATCACTAAACTGTAACATAGTTTATAAAACCTTTATTTAGTGATTTTTATACAGTATTATCTGGTAAGCTTTATATATCCCATTTAATCATTTGATTATTTGAGGACGGTTTTGTTAGGAATCCATTATATGGGTAAAAAGAAAAGTAATCGTTTAAATTGTTTTTACAGGCTTTCACCTGTTGCCCCGGTTTTTGTTCCCTTATTTTCTATGACATCGATGATCCTGCAAAATAGCAGTTTGGCAGCGTGGTCTGCAAATTTTTCATTGGGATGCGAGTCGGTTGGACTTATGGCATATTCATTATTAAAATACAGGTTTCCATCCGTTTGCAGTTGATAAAAATCCCAAACGAAAATATTGTCATCTGGGAGATCCCAGGTGTTTTTTACCCAATTATAAAAAACGCGTGCTCTTTCAGCCTCAGCCTCGGTTATTTTGTTTTTCACCTGAACTGCACCGGTCCATACAATAAACCTTGTGTTTGGAAACTGGTGCAGCTTTTCTCTTAAGGCCAGATATTGAAGCTTATAATTAGCCAATGATTTATAATCAGAATCAATATCAGCACTGTCAAGATCCTTTTGTATATTGCTGGAAGGAAAGCAATGCTTGAAAACAATCACCTGATACTTTTTTGTAAGGCTCTCCAGCGTTGGCTCCTGCATAAATGTGTCGTTACCTCCGTTTTTTACCCAAATATTATAATAATCAAAGGGATAATTCCGGCCTCCGTAAGGGCGTTCTTTTGGAAAGGCCAATTCTTCAATACGATAATTCGTATGATTTTTTTTATTATACTTTCTGAATAATAAAGGCAATTCGGCCTGGTTATTTGATTTTCCGGTAATCTTTTTTATAGCCCTCCCCACATAATAACGCACTTTGTTTTTATTCCCGTTCCAAATTGCATTTCCTGTGCTGTGATGCAGAAATAATACGGAAACTGATGAATTCATAGGTTCCTTTTTTAATTGTTTATTGCAACCCCCTAAAAAAAACAAAAATAAGGCCAATAAGGAAAAGAAGACCGTTCGCTTATTTATGTATTTCATGGCTCATGAATGGATTTATTGAAGCAATAATAAATAAAATTTGTGAGGTGAACTGAATATTATTGATTCCAGATTCCTTTGGCTTTTTCATAAAGAATTTTATACGTCTGAAGCGGATAGAAGAGCAATCCTATTCCATTAATGAGACATGTTGCAAGTACCGCTCCGGATACTCCCAATGATGATTTTGTAAAAAAAATAGCTACAGGGATAAATACAACTGACTGGAATATTGTAATATATGTAGTTAATGTTAATTTTCCAAAACCATTAATAAACTGAACAAAAGGTGAAATAACCACATTGATTATTGAAAACAAAGCCATTGCAGCGGAAAGAGCAAGAGGGATGCTAACACGCGAACCAAGCCATGTCTTATATATGAAGTTGCTGAACAAAAGCATCAGCATGATTCCAATTATAAAGCTTGCAGAAATGATGTTCAACTTCTTAATAGTATTTCTAAGCCAGCTATGGTCTTTTTTTACATAGGCTTCTGTTACGGCTGTCCATATCGGAGTCATAATAATTGAGTATATCATGATGGGAATAGAGAAATACTTAAAAGCAATATTATATACTGTGACATCCTTCGGTCCCAGATATTGCGTTATGATAATATTGGTGGTGGTAAATAGCAATATGGAGGAAATGCTGATCAACAGAAATTTCCATCCAAGTTTCATCAAATCCGGAGCGTAATTGAAATTGATTGATTTAAAAGACGGCTTAAATTTCTTATATCTTCCATTAAAAAGAATAGCACTCATAACCAGCAATACTAAAAAAGGTACAGATGTTAGAATGAATCCCAGAAAAATAAGCGAACTTTCTTTGGAGGTCTTAATAAGTATGATTAAAATAATGAGGATAATTGCATTTCCAATTGGGCCAAATGCATTTCCTAAAGCAGGTCTTTGATCAGCAATAAGTACTGCACTGATAACCTTAAACACAAATTGCAGCATATAAAACACAAATACAACTAAAGCAAGAAAGGACAATTCGCCCGATGGTATTATCGATGTATTCAGAATATTTGTCCAGTTCAGGAAGGGATTAATGATTAAAAACAGAATTACCGCAATCATAAAAATCACTGATAAAATGGCATATGTTGTACTTATGTAGATTTTAGCAAGATGATGTTCTCCTTTTGCAACGGCTTCTGTAAATTTGTTTCTTAATCCATTGATTAACCCGGCATTAAAAAGACTTGTCCAGCTTACAATAGATGATAGAGTAAGCCAAATTCCATACCTTTCATTATCCAGATAGTCCAGTAGTAATGGAACATATACAAGTCCGATTATAATACTGATTCCTTTAAGTCCAAAAGAATAAATGATTTGTTTTTTTGCTTTAATACTCCTTTCATGGCCATTATTAAAGCGATCAATAAGCATGCTTTTTATTTTGCCTATCTGCATGGAAGTAAATGTATAATATTACTTTACAATATTAATTGGAATGAAAAAAGTAAAACATGAAAGAAAAGCTGTATTCAATCATAAATCAAAAGTAATATATTTTATTCAGTGGATACTGATGCTTGAAAGGCTTCAAAATCTTTTAGAAGAAAATGAACAAAACTAAACTGGAATATCTCAGCAAATTTGTAAATTTATATATGTTTTAACGAACACATATTCAGATTTTTAATATTACGTCTTTGACAATATAAAGAACAATTGATATAATTTTTGGGATAATTTTTCGTTTTTATATAAAGTCAATTGTTATATGTGTATTTCCGATTTTACTAAAAATATGCTCACAGTATTTCTTTTTTTGTCCCTTATTGGTTGTGAGAAAGAGGATAAGATTCCTGATCCGGTGGTAATTGTTGATGGCGCTGATTATTACGTTGCCACAAACGGAAATGACCAGAATCCTGGAACAATTGATTTACCATGGAAAACATGGGCTAAAGCATTTAGAACTGCCCAGGCTGGTGATACAGTTTATATAAGAGGCGGCACCTATGTAAATACTTTAAATATTACTGAGTATAGTTTTAATTCAGGGATAAGCGGCAACCCGATATGTTTCTTCAATTATCCTGGTGAGGTTCCGGTTTTGGATTGTAGTAATAATGTTGAAGAAGGTTATTACAAAGGCCTCAGAATCTGGCATGTAGATAACATTCATATAAAAGGGCTGCAGGTAAAGAACCTTTATCAGAAGCTCAATTCGAATGTAGTAGGTGTAGACTTATGGGATGTTGGAAATATTACTTTGGAAAACATGGTCGTTCATGATGTAGCGGGCGAGGCATATGTAGTTTATGATTTCCATAATACGATTAAATACATCAATTGTGATGCCTACAATATGTGTGATGCCTTACGCACAGCAGTATATCCCACACCGGGTTCTCCCGGACAGAATGGGGCAGGGTTTCATTTTGGTAACTTTAATGAATTTTCAGGATCAAAAGAATCAAAGCTTTATTATAAAGGATGCCGGGCCTGGAATTTTTCAGACAATGGTTTCGCCGGAACATCTGTTGGATATGTTGAATGGGATAGTTGTTGGGCTTTTAACGGAGGTCAGTTAAGCGGAGAAGGTTGTGGTTTTAAATATGCATCCACATATAGGGATGACAATACCCTTCCAATGGCAAGAATGATGAAAAATTGCATCGGTGCCTATAACGGCGCTTACGGTTTTTCCCCAAATAATAGTGGAGATAACCCTTTGGTTGGTCACTATTATTCCAATTCTGCATATCATAACGGATACAAGGAAGATATCGGACATGGTTTAGCGTATGGCTGGATTATTATGGATACAGATACCTATACACCAACGGAAGGTGAGATGTATTCAAATAATCTTTCTTATAAAAATGAAAAAGCAGATGCAATGGCTGTTCATAATCAGCCTTATAACCATCGCTTCAACAGCTGGGATCAACAAGTAACCATCACAGATGAAGATTTTGTAAGTCTTGATTGGACAGAAATGTTAAGAAGCAGAAAACCTGATGGGTCATTACCTGACATTAATTTTCTCAAACTAAAAAAAGGAAGCGACCTGATTGACGCAGGCGTAAATGTGGGCCTTCCATATTTTGGATCAGCACCTGATTTAGGAGCTTTTGAAATCGAATAATTTTTTTATCATCGTTAATACTCAATTCTTGAAACACCGATGCAGAATTTCCATGATCCTTTGAAATTCTGTTTCTGTCAGATTGGATCCGGAAGGTAGACAAAGACCCGTTTCAAAAAGCTTTTCTGAAGTACCATCTAAAAAAGAGGGACATGAAGAAAAAACAGGCTGGAGATGCATGGGCTTCCATAGGGGCCGGGTTTCAATGTTTTCTTTCTCCATTTCTAACCTGATGAATTCTCTGTTTACGTTTGCCTTTGAAGGATTTACCAAAATTGTAGTGAGCCAATGATTCGAGAAATAGTTGTTTTCAGGCTCCTTCTGAAAAATGATCCCATTATAACGGCTTAGTTGGTTTTCATAGAGGCTATTAATCGCTCTTCTTTGCTTTACCCGTTCGCTGATTATTTCCATTTGTCCGCGTCCAATTCCTGCCAAAATATTGCTGATTCTGTAGTTATATCCTATCTGACTATGCTGATAGTGCGGGGCAGGATCCCGGGCCTGTGTTGAAAGAAACCGTGCTTTATTGATCAATTGCTCATCATCGGAAACAAGAGCACCTCCACCTGATGTAGTAATGATCTTATTCCCGTTGAAGGAAAAAACAGCCATTTTTCCAAATGAACCAACGGATTTATTATCATAACGACTGCCCAGAGCTTCAGCAGCATCTTCAATTACAGGGATCTCATATTGCTTTGCAATTTCTGTAATTCGGTTCATATTCGCAGGCATTCCATAAAGATGAACAGGAATTATTGCTTTAGGCTTTTTGCCTTTGGACATGCGATTCTTAATGGCCTCGACAAGCAAGTCAGGATTCATATTCCACGTTTGCGGCTCACTATCAATAAGAATAGGGATTGCACCCTGATATACTATAGGATTTATTGTTGCAGAAAATGTGAAGGTGGATGCGATAACCTCATCCCCCTTTTCAACACCCAATAAGATGAGGGCCAGATGCAAAGCTGCTGTACCTGAGCTTAAAGCAGCAACATGTTTCGTCCCAACAAAGGAGGCAATATCTTTTTCAAAATTATCTACATTCGGACCGAGAGGAGCTACCCAGTTTTGCTCAAACGCTTCATCAATATATTTGGTTTCTCCTCCGCCCATATGAGGGCTTGATAAATAAATCCGTCTGGAAACTTTATTCATTATAGTAATTGTATTTATGATTTCATGCCTTGGGTATGGCAATTACTTTTTCTTTATAGCGGTAAAATACCACCGTATCATCTTCAATATTCCTGTCAATTACCATTCCTGCAGCAATCTTGTTCCTGTTCCCAATAATAATATTAGGAATGGTACAGCTATTGATACCTAAAAGATTTTCATCACCGATCCGGGTAAAACCCGAAAAACAAACATTGGGGCTTATAAAATTATAGTCGCCGATTGTTGTATCGTGTCCTAAACTACATCTGGAATTGATCAGCGAATAATTACCGATTTTTACATTTGGGCCAATATTTACGTTAGGACCAATAATAGTTCCTTTTCCGATAACTGCTGATTCCGAGATATAGGCACTGCAGTGAAAAAAAGAGAGAAATTCAGCCCCTTCTGATACGTATTTGTCCACAAAGAACCTTCTGTATGCTAGATTCGCGATTGCAATGATATAATGCATACCTGGGACCACTTTATGATCTCTTGCTCCTCCGATCAGAGGTGCTGTATATTTATAGTTGCTGTAATTGGCGGGATTATCATCCAGAAATCCTGCAATATTTAAAACTTTTTTCCCGGTTACCTTTTCATTGTATTTTATATATTCATCGATTTCTGCACCGTGTCCTCCTGCACCAATTATTATTACATCTTTCATAAAATGAATCTGTTTTATATTTGAATACTATCTGGCAGTATACCCGCCATCAACAATCAGATTTGTTCCGGTTACCCATTTGGAAGCGTCGGATAGCATGTAAATGCATGCATTTGCAATATCATCTGGTTGACCAATTCCTAAGGGATGTAAAGATTTTATCCGGTTTAGAGTATCTTCATCCTGACTATAAACGGATTTTTTGGACATGGGAGTTTCAACGACTCCTGGTGATATACAATTAAAGCGAATTCTCCTGGGACCATATTCCAGGGAGAGTGATCTGACCGCCGCAATTAGTGCACCTTTGGTCATGCTATACAATGATTTTCCAGTTTCACCAACAAGACCCATTACAGAACTTATAAAAACCACACTTCCGCCTTCATCAGATATACAGGTTTTTTTCAATGCAAACCTGGTTAAGTTCATGGCCGCAAAGACATTGGTCCGGAAGAAATATTCCAGTTTTTCAGGATTCATCATTTTAAAGGGCAGGGTAGTCGATATTCCGGCTGAGTGTATCAGACCGTTAATTTTGCCTTTCTTTTGGATGATTTCCTCTATTATAGCTTCAACGGTGTCAAATTCACATAAGTCCATTGAACAGGTTACGTGCCGCGCCTTATCGTTCAATAAACTCATTGTTTCGTTCAGCCGCTCCTGATCGCGTCCAAGCAATATTAAGGCAGCCCCTTTTTGTTCACAGCTAATTGCGCATTGCCGGCCAATCCCGGAGGATGCTCCTGTAATCAGGATGGTTTTATTCTGTAAGCTAAATGCGTCAGGCAAAGGAATCATGAGTTCTAATTTTTCTATATTTCTATAAGGGAACTGATATGGCATTTGTTAAGATTGATAATTGCAGATGCCCATGACATACCAACGCCAAAGGCGCTTAAGAGCACTTTTTCATTGCCATGCAATTTATCAGAAAGTTCTGATACGATGGTTAATGGAATGGATACAGAGGAGGTATTGCCAAATTTGCTTATGGAAGAAGGTACTTTTTCACGGTCGAGTTTAAGTTTTTTAATCAAATAATCATTCATATAATCATTTGCCTGATGAAAAAGAAAATAATCAACGCTTTCAGCTGTTGTCTCACTTTTCTCAAGAATTTTCCGGATATCCCTGGGAACCTCCAGAATCAGGAAATTAAATACATCTGCACCATTCATATAACCCTGTTCGGCACAACGAATATTTCCATATTCATCCACAACTTTTTCCTTCAATGTTTCTGTAGAACTGGGATTCCTGTATCCTCCCGCTTCAATTTTTATGAGCGACTCTCTGGATCCGTCGGAATTAAGAGAAAAATAGCTCTTCCCATAAGATTCATTTTTATCAATCAGTGCAGCTATTCCTCCATCGCCAAAAAGAAAAGCGGTTTTTTTATCCTTAGGTGAATATACTTTTGAACGCGTTTCTCCGTCAAGCAGCAACGCTTTTTTAAAGTTGCCCTGTTGCATCAAAGCATATACAACAGATAAGGCATATACAAAGCCCGAACAGCCAAGGTTAATGTCGAAAGCCATGGTGTCATGAGACAAATTCAATCGGTGCTGAAGAATTATCGAAGTGGCAGGCATACGATAATCAGCGGTTTGAGATACAAAGATCAAAATATCGATTTCAGACCGGTCAATTTTCATATCAGAAAGAAGCCTTTCTGCTGCAGCAAAACATAAATCAGAAGAACAAGTATCTGAATCAGCAAATCGCCTTTGTTTCACTCCGATTTTTTCTACAACACTGCGGGCTTCTTCTTCAGAAAAAACAGATGTGTACTGGTAATTATCGATTATATTTTTAGGGACTGCCGCTGCTAATCCACCAATACCTACATTACTGAATTCAAGGGCTGCCATAGCGTTTATTTTTCGGTTCTTTTTACAACTTCATTCAGCAGATCGCCAACGGTTAATAATTTCTTAAAATCAGCCGTTTCAATAACTACATCAAATTGCTCATCAAGCATAGCAATAAGTGATAATTGTGCTAAAGAACCCCATTCTTTATAATCACGAAAAACATCGGATAGAAGAATGTCTCTGCCTTCAATTTCAAGGGCTTCTTTGAAGAGTTCAAGGAATTTCTGTTGCATGGTTTAATAGGTTAATTTTTTATAAGATGATCTGTGATATTTTCATGATGGTACTGAATTATACTCAATTAGTTTCCGGTAAAAGCTTCCATGGTGACATTCGAACCTGAATTAATGCCATCTCTTTTAATTACTTTTGCAAGTGTAAGCAGCATAATTTTTAGGTCGAGTTTCAGAGAAATATTATCAACATAAAAGACATCCAATTCAAATTTTTCTTTCCAGGATAATGCATTCCTCCCATTTACCTGTGCCCAACCTGTGATTCCGGGAAGTACCTCATGTCTGCGCGCCTGATGTTTATTGTAAAGTGGCAGATACTTGACTAATAGCGGACGAGGACCGATAAGGCTCATATCTCCTTTCAGAACATTCACAAGTTGAGGTATTTCATCCAATGAAAGCAGTCTGATAAATTTCCCAATAGCAGTAATCCGCATATGGTCCGGAAGAAGTTTGCCATTGGCATCCACTTGATCATTCATGGTTTTAAACTTGATTAAGTTAAAAATTCTTGCGTTTTTGCCAGGCCGTTTTTGAAAAAATAAGGGGCTACCATGATTAACAATAGCTAAAATAAATGCAATTATCAGAAACAGGGGTGATAAAAGTATAATACCAGCTAAAGCTATGAAAAAGTCAAACATCCGTTTTATAAATCTATACATACTTACGATAATTGAGCATCATTTACTTCGAACCAATCTATTTTTTCTGCTGCTTGTCCGATTGAGATAAATTTGAATTCGCGGATATATTTATGAAACTTTTCAAAAGATTTATGTATTCCATAATATGACTGGAAATATTTCAGAGAACGGACTTTTTTCTGTTTGCTGTCAAAATCTCTGATATGAAAATAGGCCATATTGTAATCAGAAAGTGCGGTAAATTTTTTGATGACCGGGTAAGGCAACAGTCTGAAATAGCCGCCTCCCGAATACATAATCCGTTTTCCAAATTCGAAATAATTAATGGGAAACTCTTTAATCTCGCCCGATTTTGTAACAATAATGCCTGGTTTGGATAAACTGCTTGTGGCAAAACCACCAGTACTATGTTTTGCAGGGAAGATTGAACTGTCGAATTTGATACCTTGCTCAATAAGCAATTCCAAAGCCCATATGGTTTTTTCGGAAATTGAAAATGCCGGTGCCCGATACATTTCTATCTTTTTTCCAACGATTTGCTGAAGGCTGTCAATGGCTCTGAGGGTATCTTCTTTAAACACAGCGGGAGTCAATTCATTCAAAACAATATGTTTGTCTGAATGACAACCAATCTCATGCCCCCTGGCAATAATCTGTCTGATTATTCCGGGGTCATTTCGTGCGATGATACCCAGACAAAAAAAAGTGGCTTTTGTGTCAGTTTCGTCCAGCAGGTCAAGTATCCCGTTCAGATACGAATTTATGATCGGCAGATAGTAGTCTTTTCCTCCTTTTGGGTATAACTCATACAAGTACCATTCTTCAATATCAATCGTCAGAATATTCATTATAGGTCAAGAATCATTTTAGTAATCTCACTTAAATTGAATCGTGTAAAGCAGCCATCATGCTCCAGTTGGAATATCCTTTCACAGTAGCTTCCAGACGGATGTCTGTTGGCATTACAACCATGTTTTTATAATATTTTCTAAAAAAGCCGACTTTCCAAAGTTCCTGTGTATTGTATTTGGGATTATCCATGATTGCAATAAAGCCTGCATTCATTTGTTTTCCTGCTTGTATTACCTCTTTTACAAGAGGAACAATGTTTTTTGTCGAACCAATTATATCCATAATCACCATTTCAGTGAACTCACCTTTTTTGTTTAAGGTAAATATAGCGATGGTCTGATTATTTCCCTTTTCATATTCAACCATTCCATAGGAGCGATGGGGATGATTCTGATACCTCCATTCATGAAAACGAGGTATACGGTTAATATTGAGATAGTTGTCAAGGCCATGATATTTTTGTGAAATACTGTCTATTAAAGGAATATCCAGATGGTACATTGGATCAATGCATACCGAATCGGTTTTTTGGTGAGAAAGCATCCCCTGAATGATCCTGAAAGGTTGCATTATTTTAACCCTCCAGGGTATGGTCCCCTGAAAATGCCATCCCATTAAAATGTTAGCTGGCAGGCTATTTTTGTTTGGAAAATTAAAGAAAAGTCTATAATCGTTTTCTCGTGAAATGTTTAATCCAAATCTTCTTAATTCCTTAAATATACCAAGTCCTCTATAATCTTTATGAACAACAGCATCACAAGGTTGCAATGCCTTGATAATACTACCTTTTATTTCTAGTTCCCAGGGCCATAAATTGTCAATGCCTACAATTTTATGGTTGACTTCTGCAACACTTAAAATTGATTTCCCAAAGGGATTGTCTGCAAATTTCCAGTCCCAATAGCTATTATCTCTTAACCAGGAAGTTCTTTGGTTATCAGAAAATACACCATTTAATAAACCAAGAATGTTTTCCTTATCTGTATCGTTAGCAGATCTTATATATGGCTTCGTGGACATCATTTTATGCATGTGTTAACCGGTAGATACCTGCTCTGATAAATTGAACCGGCTTTCGTAATATTTTCATGGGTACAAGGTACCATGGAGGCTCCTGCCCATTGATTCTCCAACATTCTTTATGCTGCTTCTGAGCTTTCAGATTATTCATATAGTTACTCGTACTTCTTCCGCCCATTGAAAATTTCAGGATGAAGCAATCCAATCTTTTGATTTTTAAATTACTAAAATAAAAATATCTAAGAAAGAATTCATAGTCTGAACTTGGATGCATTTTCAAATTATAGTAACCCAGTTGATGAAGCAAAGAAGTTTTTATATAAATGCTTTGATGTGATGGCATCCAGCCCCATAAAACAAGAGATTTTTTATACTCCGGACTTTTATTAATCCGGACAGGTTGGTCATTTGAATTGACCAGAAAGCTATGTCCATACATGACATCAATATCATGCTCATTGAAGTGTTTTGCTATCTTCTCAATAACGAAATGATCAAACAAGCGGTCTCCTGCATGAATTAATCCTGCAATTTCACCAGTTGCCAACTTAAGACCTTTGTTTATAGCATCATATAGTCCCTCATCACGTTCAGAAACTATGCTTGTAATCCTGTTTTTATATTCGTCAAGAATTTTTAAGGTCCCATCTGTTGATCGTCCATCAATGACGATATATTCAATATTCGGATAGGTCTGATGTATCACTGATTCAACCGTACCCCTTATACTGTTGACATTATTAAGGGTAATGGTAATAATGCTAATTTTTAGGGTATTCATCGTGAAATATCAGTTTTTTGCACCATAACGGAATGCAGGTTAATATAGTCCTGGATCCTGGATTCTTTATCAAAGAGTTTTTCAGCTCTGTTACGGCATTGCCGCCGGAGATGATCTTTATTGTTTTCGAGGATCAGTTGAACTGACTTTGCTAATTCGCTAATATTCCCTTTTTCAACAACGAAGCCAGTTGAATTATCTATTGCCTCAGGACTTCCTCCGGTATTGTAAGTAATTACCGGCGTACCACAAGCCAGCGCTTCAATATTTGTTGTGGGAAAATTGTCAATGTATGTGGGATTTACAAATACATCCGCCGAAGAATATAAAGATGCCAGACTATTTATATTTTCTGTCCGGGTTATACCTGTTATGCCGTAAGGCAATTGGCTGATTTGTTTTTGAGTAAGCCCAACAAGAAAAATTTCTATGGATTCATCCAGGTAATTTCTTAATTTAAAGAAATCATTCAGTCCTTTTCTTGGGTCCCAAAGGTTAGCTACTCCCAAAACTCGTTTCTTATGATTCAAATGTTTTGATTTTTCCATTCCTGCATCCATAGGCTTAAAAATATCCAGATTCACGCCATTGTGAATAACCTGAACAGGAAAATTATTGAAAAATGAATTTTGAACATGCTTTGCCAGCCAGGCAGAAGGTGTAACAATAGTCATTTTTTTTAGAGAGGTAAATATCCTATTTTTATCCTGATAATTTAGCTTTGAATGATCAAACCACCAACTTTTCGGATATCCTTTGAGATTTGGACATTGATAGCACGCTTTCTGCCATTTTACACAACCATATCTGTCGAAATAGCTGCAGTGGCCCGTAAATGGCCAGCAATCATGTAATGTCCATACAATTGGAATGCCGGCAGATCTGAGAAAATCAAATAGTATTTTAATGTTGATATAATAACCATGAATGTTGTGTAAATGGATAAGGTCAGGGTTAACCTCAGTTAACCTCTTGATCAGACATTTTGTAGCTTTCGCCGAGCCAAATCCATGCCTGTCAAACAACCGCGACTTCAACCCATGCATCATACGATCGTAATTATTGCCTGATCTTAGCAGAATGGATGAACTTTCTCCTTTGCCATGGCCATATACAATAAAACTTTCATGATGTTTTTTGAGTAGTTCTGTTCCAATGTCTTCGGCAATGCGACCTGTACTACCCGTATTTATGGTTGTATTAATTTGTAGGATCCTCATTTAATGGCAAATAAAAAATGATAGTATTGTTGACCGATTGTTTCAACAGAGAACCGCTTAATACTGTGTCTTCCTCTCTCGCCGAATTCTGCTCTTAATTGCGGATTGTCCATCAGAAATGACATTCTTTTCAGAAACAGGTCGTAATTATTTAATGGAATCAGAAATCCGTTTTCATTATCTGTTATCATATCCGAGGGCCCTGCAATGCAATCAAAAGCAATCACAGGTAAACCAAACGATTGCGCTTCCGCAATTACATTTGGAAATCCTTCAGATTCTGAAGCAAACGCAAAAATTTTGCAGTTGCGATAATATTGTTCAACATTATTTTGATTTCCAGTCAATATCACCTTGTCTGAAACACCCAGATCCGTTATGATTTTTAGAAGTTCGCTTTTTAGATCTTGATTTAAAGCATTGTCACCCACAATAACCAATTTCCAGCCAGGTTTATTGATCCTGGCAAATATTTGAATCAGTTTGTCATGGTTTTTTGTCTTTATGAGCCGGCTCACCGTTAAAACAATATTCTCACTTTCGGAATCTGAAACAGCTGCATCAGGAATTCTGATCGGATTGCTGATGGTTTGAATATTTGAATGTTTGAATTGTTTTTCATATAAGGTTTTGGCGATGGAGGTTTGAGCAATAACACCCTTGGCTCTGGGATATAAAAACCTTCGTAAGGCACTATGGAACCTGCCAAGATTTTTGTCAGGCCGACATCGGTCAGAAACATAAACAGGATAATTGAGACCCGAAAGAGCAATTAACACAAAGCTGTTCCAGTACTCCCCAAAACTTAGGATGGAATCAGGTTTTATAAGATTTACCGCTTTTCTCAGGAAATGCAACCTTTCAATGGTTGATATGAACCTGAAATGGTCATTAAAAATTTTTACCGGCTTGTGAATTATTAGACCTTCAGGTAGATTATAAAATATATTGATTTTTTTTCCATATAGAATCAGATGCACTTCAAGATCTTTGTGCGAGCAAAAATAGAAGGCTAATTCAGACATTACTCTCTCCATTCCGCCTGCCTGAAGCGTTGGTATGACTAAACATAAAACCTTTTTTCCTGACATTTATATTGTCATTTAAAGGACTACATTACGGGATAATATCCCTTCCACCATCCAACCGAAAGGATTGAACGTTTCAGGATGATAGACCAGATTTTCATCCCAATATCCCAAATCGAACTGTTCAGGAGGATAACCAAATCCATAGCTTACTTCAACTATCATGGGTTCTCCTTCATGCATCACAAAATCAAAGGCAGCGGTCTGAAGCTTTAAACGCTTCGAAACAGAAAAGGCAATACTTATGGCTTTTTCAGGAATATTTGACATGTTCAGATCACTTGCTCCACTGCCTGAAGCTCTGAAATCACCGGATCTTACAAGCCTTCTTGCAGCATAACATTTATTAAAAATATAGGTGACTCTAATGTCGTGCGTATTATTAGGAATAAATTCCTGAAAGTACACATATCCTTTTTCCCGTCCGGTAATTTTTGAATAATATGGTGGAATTATAAGCCTAATGACACCTTCAATCACATCTCTCAATTTATTTCTTCCTAAACGGAATTTACGAAAGCGTTCTTTGAGATTTCCCCATGCGTCATACGAGGCGAACCCTCTCGAAAATGCCTGTTTTACAAATTTTTTGGCATTGCTTTTTGTTCTGACCAGATGAACATTTTGAGAGGAGGATCCACCACGAAGTTTGAAAACTTTTGGAAAATCGGTGGTATGAATCCAGTCAAGCGCCGTTTTTTTGTCATAAAAGACCCACGTTGGTACTAAAGGTGCTTTAATTGCCTCAAATAAGTACTTTTGACCGACCTTATCATCAAAATGCCAGGTGGTTCTGAAATCTGGGAAAACGATTTTGCCTGCCATTTCAAGAGAATATAGCAACTGTTTGGCAAAAAGGGTATCACGGCCGCTTAAATGATAGTGATGCCACATTAACGCATTACAATCTTCAAGTTCCTGAATGATGTTCGTTTTGTAACAATCTACGATTTTATATGGAATATTTTTTTGAACGCAATAGGAGATCCATTTCTCACTGAAAGAGTTTTTTGAATGATGAATTGCGATTTTCATTTTGGGTAGATTGGATTCGTTGTCTTTTATACTTTATTTGTTTTTTTTTGTTGCCAGAAGATGAATGATCACGTCTCTGTGCGACTCACATCGGATAATATTCAAAAGGAGCTTTTTTTTCTTTTCACTTAGCAATGATGGCAAAAGTCTTTTATTCTGCAGATAACGTATTATTTTATTCGTATATGGCTCAATAAAACCTTGATACATCCTGCTAACCCGATTACAATAAGCTTCGAATTCCACCTGCAATTGATAATCATCTTTAATGATATCATTCAACCGGTTTATATTACTATGAAAGTAATCTAAATCAGCCCCTTCCATGAGCTTAACGCCAACAACCGACTTGCATTGCTCATAGGGAAGCATTCTGAAATCCATTGATTCCTTTAGTATTATTTCCAGAGCAAATCCTGAATGCCAGATATCTTTCTGAACCCGCGGATCGTCAAACAGAAAATTGCCAAGGCTGTAAAACAAGGGAACTCCTTTAAAAACTTCAAATCCACTATAACAATGCGGATGGTGACCTATGACCATACTGGCTCCTGCTTCAGCATAATAGTGAAACATTTTCTTTGTTCCCGGGCTGGGCAGGTCATGTAATTCGTTACCACAATGGACAATCACAAAAACATAGTCGGCTTTTTGCTTAGCTGAATTTATATCATGAAAGTTATCTATCAGATTAATCGGATTTGCACCTGGTTCTTCATTATTTGTAGTAGAATATTCATTTTCAGTAAAGTTCAATACGGCAATGGAATGGTCTCCTAAATTAATATAGAAGATCTTTCGTGCATCTGTATTGTTTTCGCCCGCACCAACATAATCAATTCCCTGGTCTCTACAGGCTGCCACCGACGATCTCAAACCTGTTGCACCATAATCCATAATATGATTATTTGCTAATGTTACCAAATTAAAGCCTGCTTTTGAAAGCGTTTTTGCAGTATCAACTTTGGCTTTTAATGCCGGACCGGTTTTATGAATTTCGGAATGAGCATCTGTTAATGGGCATTCAAGATTGACAACAGACAGATCATCATCTCTGATAATTGGTAAAAGATCATTAAAGATAATTTCCGGACTTTCCTCCAGTATTGTTTTACTCAGTCGGTTAATCGGACAAAAATCACCTGCAATAAATATCTTTGACTCTTTTAGCATATGCGATTCTTTGTTATGTTTAAAATGATCTTTTAATTACTGTCACGATTTTTATCCTTTAATATCAAATTCCCTAAAGCATCCGAAGTCATAAATTCAACATCAGGCCATCTCTTCAAGATTTCTGATAATAGTTCAGAGAATTTTTGGAGATTTTCAGTCCTGTTTTTCAAATCCAACGAACCTATGAAATTAACACGATGGGATGTGATAATAGCTGGTGTTCCACATGCAAAAGCATTCCTGATTTGAGACAGACAGGAGGATGTGTTACTTTTATTACTGTATATAGTGGGTTCAAACATACAATTCCGGACGGTATATATTTGTCCTAATTCATTTGAATTTCCGGAATAATGGCTGATCGTTTTTGTTCTGTTGCTGATAAAGTCATTGGTAATTTGTTTTTTTTGACCCTGTATATACTTTACTCCTTGTTTGAATGACGACAGCTCGTTGCTATCTGACCAGACATAATTAGGGGCTATGAGAGATTTTGATCTGTATCCCAGTGTCTTCTGAAACAACGCCAGTCCTTCAATTATGATGCTGTTTATTTGGTCTTCGTGATCATATGAGTCTGCAGCAAAAGCTTCCAGGTAGCTTTTGCGTTGTTCGGAAGTAATCATTTTGCTTATTCCATACAGATTAAAATCGAAAGCCAGCATCGTCTCAGGTAACCTTAAGCTTAACGCCTTCATCCATCTGTTAACATTAAGATGTTCTCTTCCATGAAACTGCGGGAAAAATATTTTCTCTTCAATACCGTGTTTCCAATAGGTAAATGAGTATTCATGGTTTGGATACTTCTTTAAGGTTTCTGTAAACAATTCGAAGTAATATTCTTTAAAATTGCTGTTTCTGATTTTTTCAAAATCGGGATTGGCAATCACGCAGTTGGCTGTGATTGCAGGATGGTTGCCTTTAAAGTCCCTAAACTTTGCCAAAACCTCAAAAAGTGCATTCAAATCGTCCCCGCTGGCCAGGGAATCATATCTGTTGAACGGGCAAAGATCAACCCGGATTCCATTTGACAACAAATGGTTGTATGCTTTTTTATCAGGCATTCTGATACTTCCCCAATCATCTGATTCAATAACCACAATTTTTCGTTTGGATTTCCAACTCCTGAGGTTTTGATTGTAATGGGAAACCTTACTTTTTATGTTATTGAGCATTTTCATTGGTTATTAGCTGCCCAAGTTGTACTGATGTCATAAATTCAACGTCGGGCCAATTTTGTAGAACTGAATTCAACAATGATCTAAGTTGACTTAAGCCGTTATCTCTATTTGATACATCGTGCACTCCAATATAATTAACCCGATGAGAACTAATAACAGCGGGTTTGTTCCATCTGAATGCAATAGCTATTTCCTGCAAACACGAATCTACCCAGTCTTTATTTTTCAAACATGGTTCGAAGAAGCAATTGCGGACCATATAGTGTTGATCAAAAGCATTTCTTTGGCCCAGCCAGTGAAATACTCTTGAATTTTTTCCGAAACCTTTTGGTTCAAGCTGGATTTTTGAGGTGGATATGTATTTGATACCATTATCAGCTGTCACCTTTTCCAGTTTTCTGTTAAAAGGGCCATTGGGTGGGACAAAAAATGAAGCTTTATAACCAAATATTTCATGGAATAATGTCAGACCTTCTTGAATGGCTTTTTCCTGGATGGAAATATCTTCGGGATAAAAAAGGTTAAAAGCAGCCAGATAGGATCCTGATCCGTTCCCGACAGGCTTCTTTTTGAAACCCCAAAGCCCGTGTTCAAATCCCAGAAGCGCTTCCCGATTACCCATTTTTAAATCTCTCATCCATAGGGCAACATTCAAATGTTCGCGTCCGTGAAACTGAGGAATAAATAAACGATTCTCAATGCCTTTTTTCCAGGTTTCAAAGGGTTTATTGGATTGATAATATCTATAAAGCGTTTTATTAAATGGTTCATAAAAGTACTCGGTGAACCCATGCTCTTTAATTTTATAAAAGTCCGGGTTTGCAGTAATACATATTGCTGTAAAAACAGCAGGGTTGTTATGCTTATCCCGTATAGTATCAAGTAGCCCAAATAAGGAATCCAAATCATCGGAAGATGCCAGGGTGTCATATAAATTGTATACGGCAGAACTGCCGGAAACATCAAGCCCGGATTTTTTGAGATGCTCAAAGGTTTCTCTGGATGGCATCCTGATACTGCCCCAGTCATCGGATTCAATGACCAGTATTTTCCTGTTCGTTCGCCATCCAGGGATATTACTTAAATTTCGTGATATATGCTTTTTCAAATCAGATGCTTTCATTTGCCTGATCCCACATTAGTGAAAAAACGCTTCATATCTTCCGTATAATTCATGTAATAAAAATTTCTTAAAGCATAGTCTTTGCCTGCTTGACCGACAGATTTAGCAATGATCGGATTTTTTATAATATATATGATTTTTTCGGCAATGGCATCAGGGTCATTTTCAGGCACCAGGAATGCTGTCACCGAATCGTTCAGATGTTTTTTCAGTTCACCGGTAGCCGTAACGATCATTGGGATGCCGCTTACCATATATTCCCCAAGTTTGGTGGGAAAATTATAGTCATTTTGCCAATTCGAAGGTTTGTTAATTATCGTTAATGCACATGTCATTCTGAGTTGTTCTACTTCTTTTTTTGAAAGGTGACCTGTAAATTGAATGCTATTTTGAAGCTCATATTTTTTTTCAATGTCAGAAATTTTTCGGCCTAAGGCAGGGTGCATCCTTTTTTGGGTTAGTATGAATTTCAAAGCACCGTTTAGTTTCAGATGAGCCCGGGCAAATCCTTCAAATACTGCAGATATGCCATCTTTTGTTTCACTTAATGCGCCAGTATGCAATATACATGGTATTTCAGGTTTCTCAGGCACCGTATTCAATTCTACTGGCTTTTCTACCAATATTGGAACTTTTAAAATGAACGCCCGCTTTTTTTTATGTTGGTAAACCAGTTTCTCTAATTTTTCTGAAATTACGATAAAACCGTCCATTAATTTATAAGCAGTATTGAGCATCCAGAATCTCCTGATTTTTCTTACCCATACTGTATCCAGTTTTCCGCCTTCTGGAGCATATGGATTCTCGTTAACCTCCATAACAATTTTGGCACCGCCTATGTGGGTGGCAATACCCGCAAGTATACTGGAAAACCAACCGAATCCGCAAATAAAAACAACTTCGGCCCTTTTCGAAAAGCAAAAAGAATAATAAGCATAAATAAAAGCTGCAAAAAAGGCATTGAGTTGCAAAAGAAGATAATTCCTGAAAAACAGGGGACTTTTCACGCTTGAAAAGGGGATATCCACATGGGTTCCTTTTTTTGAATCTTTTGTTTTTGAGGGAATGATTATTTCAACTTCAATTCCGGTGGCATGAAGACATCTTCCATATAAATGGATACGATTGCTCATCGCCATTCCGTCAGGATAGCTTCCGTTATAAAACAATATTACCTTCATTTCTGTCAAGGTTCTTTATTACCTTACAAGGATTTCCGGCAGCAACAACATGGGACGGAATATCCGATATCACGATACTTCCTGCGCCAATAACCGAATTTGCTCCAATAGAAACCCCTTTTAATACTGTTACATCTACACCCAACCATACATGATCACCAATATTGATGGGCTTGCTGTTTCCAACCCGGTCGTCGTCCATATGCCAGTCGGAGTCAGTTATTAGTGTGTTTGCACCACATCTTACGTGATTGCCAATATTTATTTCATTAAAACATCCGATCACTGTTCCGCTAAAACCGCAACAGTCACCAATATTGAGTTTACTATTGTGCATAAGAGCGGTTACAATACAGGGACGGTTTATACCAATTAAATTGGATGTGCGCTTCGACCGGAAAATGCAATGCTTTCCTATGGTTATCGAACCTTTGTTTGAGCGCTTAAATTTCATTAAACCAATAAAGCGAATATCATTGCCATATCGAATGCCTCTGATTTTTAGATCCAGTTTCATAAAAAGTGTACATATAAAACCATACACAGACTCATGGGTGAGATCAAATAAATTAGCAATGGTATTCCCGATGTCCTTTCTATTCATGTTAATTCTATTTGGTTTGATGTTTCAGGATACCTTCATAAACAGCAAGTAATTCACTTACAATCTTTTGCTTATCATGTCTGATTAAAGCTCTCAGACGTGCGTTTTGTCCATATTTAACTGCAAGCTCCTGGTTTCTGTACAGTTCCAGAATCGCACCAGCAAGGGACCATGGATCTCCATCCTGTATAAGAATCCCTTCGTTTCCATTATCAAGAAGTGATACTGTTCCTCCTGTATAGGTTGCTATACAGGGCATTCCTAATAGCATGGCCTCGCAAATGCTATTTGAACTATTCTCAATATGTGAAGTACAGACAAAAATCTGAGCTTCAAGCATTCGCTCAATTAAATCATCTTCTTTGAGTTTGCCTAAAAACACAAGCTGCTTTTCAGGAAACAATGACCCCAGTTTCTTTCTGACAACTTTAACAATGCTGTCACTGGAATCTAAACCGGATATCCGCCATTCTATTGGAACAGTTAGTTTTTCTGCCAATTCCATCAGGGCCTGACATATTGTTTCAAAGCCTTTGTAAGGATTATTGCTGGTTGTAGAATGCAGGATCAACTTATCATTTTTTCCAGTTTTCCAGATTTTATCATAGAAGCCATCACGGAGCATTTCATTGCCAACAAAATACTGACTCCGGGGTGCTAATATTGAAGCAATTCTTCTATCCCATTCAGTGCGACCGATAATAAATTTTGTTCCAAGCATGTTTGACCTTTCACGTTTCATCATCCTAATCATATCGCTATAATTCGACAGGAAGGATTTTCTGAAAAGGTTTTGTTTAATGCTTTTTGTAAAATCTATGCGGGGCTCGCGAAGGCTTTTTTTATCAAATCCGGTAAAGAACTTATGGTGATAAACGGTAATGCATCCCTGAATTGAAGTGACGACCGGAATATCGGTTAAATATGTTATAAATCCGAATGGATTCTCTGTTCCATGAATGTGGATGATATCGGGTTTAACGTGGTTGATTATTTCAAGATATAAAGACTGGTCTTTTTTGTCAATAAACTTTCTTTTAAAAATGCTTGTCAGTGCAATGAGTTTCCAATTTTTATTTCCTATGGGGTGATAGGTCGTATTAAGGTATTTAAAGGGGGTTGTCTTTTTTGGATAATAGAATGCAACATGAAGATCCACGCTATTCTGTAATGCCTTATCCAATGATTTTAACCATCCACCGCCGACGACATCTTCGTGAAGATAATCGCATGCATTGCAAGGGGTATTAGAAAACCATAAAACCTTCATATAATAAGTTTTTAATTGCCGGTGAATCATTGAAATGATAGCATCTTTTCATGATTCAGGTATCAGATGAATGTCAGAATCACTATTCACGATTTTATAAAAATCTTCATTGCTTGCTTGTCTGATTTCAGGGGAGAAACAAGCACTAACAGCTATCCATATCAGGATATAACCAGTTGAGTAATCGGGCAGTCCAAAACCTATCATGTAGATAATTTGCGTAAAGATAATGGCAGAAAGAGCTTTGGATAAATCGTTATTGCTTTTGAAAAAGCCTAAATAACATGCTTTGCCAAAAATCAGCAACATAGGAATCAAATACAATAATCCGCATTTTAATATAATCGTAAGGTAGCCATTTTCTATAAGGTTTTCAGTTCCCTGTTCAGATACCGTACGGAGAATCGTCCCATCTAAGCCGCGGCCTAAAATCCAGTCTTTTTTGGAGGCAAAATCCAGGAAAAAGTCTTCAAAAACTCTGCCTCTTGATTCCTGAAATGCCGCCTGGCTGAACCCTCTTTGAAAAATATATGCTGATTTTGATAAATGATTAAACATTAAAGCAAGAGCAATCAGGAATACAAAAAGGTAGAGATATATAACTTTTCTGTCTTGTGCTTTTACTATAGGACTTCTTAATCTGATATAGATCATAAACATCAATGGAATCAAGATATTTAATAACATACCTCTTCTTCCATACAGCATCATTAATAAAGCATTAATCAAAAAGAATCCGATCATCGTAAGAGATGCGTATTTTTTATTTGAATAATGCGCAGTCAGAAGTAAAAAACCACTTCCTAAATCGAAGATGCCTATTCTTGCTGTATATTCCTGCCAGTTTTCCCTGGAAAAACCAAATGCAAATACCGTTATTTGTATAACGACAGCTATAAAAATGAATTTATAGGCGAAATTGAAGTATGAGCCGAAAAAATGGATGTCGAATTTTGTAAAGAGAATAATTAGAGGCAACAAGTAGGGAAGATAGAAATACCGCTGGCCAAACAGTCGTTGAATATAAAAAAAGTCGTTGAATTGAAGAAGTGAAGAAATCAATAAATATGACGACCACAATACAAAGGTCAATATAAAAGCATAGAAAAGAAGTTTCCTGTTAAAAAATACAGGTTTTGAGAATCGATAATAAATCAGTATCCCCAGTGTAAAGATAGAAAAAAGGTATTTGGCAAACGAAGGAATCCCATATGTGCTTTCTACAATTGGGATCCATTGAAAAAGATTCAATGACAGAAATGAAAAGAATACTATTTTGTCATTGCGCTGCATATAGGTTCACCAGCATTGATAAATTAATAATATATGGGCTTATCAGACTATTTATAATTGTCCATTACAGTTCGCAATGAGAAGCAGAAGATGTAACCATTTATACTTTTCTATTTTTGAATAAGAGCAGTTCATAAAGCTTGCTAAAGTCGAATAAATATTTTTTTTGTTTATACCCATAACCATATCCGTATTGATCTGAAAAGGCCCGGTTGTCATTAAGCAGTACACAAACATTATTAATGTTTTTATTCTTTAAGTCAGACATGATCAACGAGAATATTTTCTTAATGGTATAATTATACCGTGCAACTAAAATGACAATATCAGCATGATTGATCAGATAATAGCCGTCACTAACCTGACCTAAAGGACTTGAATCAATGATGACACAATCATAATTATTTTTTAATTGATTAATAAGATCATTAAGTTTTCCGGATGCCAGCAGCTCAATTGGATTTGGTGGAACTGGTCCGGAAGATATATAGTCGAGCATTTCATGAGGTGATTTGCTGATAATATCTTCCAGCTTAGAACGATCAGATAAATAAGAGCTTAACCCGTCCGATGATTTTTCCTTTGAGAAATAGCTGGTAGGTTTTCTCAGATCTAAATCCAACAGAATGGTTTTACGATTCAGGAGGGCATAGCTCATAGCTATATTCAAGGCACTGAAAGTTTTTCCTTCTCCTTCAGTGCTGGAAGTAACCATAATGGTTTTATAGGATGATTCCTTAAAATGAAATTCGATATTTGTTCTCAAAGCGCGATAACATTCTGATATTACAGAATTTGGATATTCAAACACGACATTTTCAGTGGTTTTGCGATTGTGTAAAATCTTACCCAGTACAGGCGCATTAGTAAGTTTCTGGATATTATCCTGAGGAGTTAACTTGTTATTTAGTATTCTCAGTAAAAGGAAAAATCCTAAAGGAATAGAAATACCCAGAATAAACGCAAGGGCATAATTTCTTCTTCTGTTTGGAGCAATTGGACCATTCCCCACCAACCCGGCTGGCTCAATAATAATGTTGTCGGGCAGGTTAGATGCTTGCGCAATCTTAGCTTCAGCACGTTTTTCAAGCAGAAAGTTATAAATGGCGTCATTTAACTTATACGTGCGCTCAATCCCTCCTAACTGACGTTGTGTGCCTGGAAGTCGTCCAATTTCAGTCTCAATCCTTTGAATGCGTTTATTCATTTCCTCCAGGGAGATGTCGGTTGTCTTTCTAACAGCAGCGATATTTTCAGATATGGTCTTGCGTGTATTTTCAATTTGAATGGTAAGCTTTTGCACCAGGGGATTTCGTTCCTGATTGTTTTTGACTAACATGGTTCTTTGTGCCTGGGCAGTAATCAGTTCTGAAATCAGATTGTTCAGTAATTGATCCTGAATTCCGATAGATGCCGGAACAATCATTTCTGAATAGTCTTCATGGGTGTTCAGAAATTCTGCAACATCGTCATAATATCTTTTACGCGTTGTTAACTCAGCCAGTTGATTTTGCAAATTCCTATATTCCATGGAAATTGCATCGGCTTGTTCTGTAAAATTTACCAACTGCCTGGAAGAACGAAACTTCTGTAAACTGTTTTCAGCGCGATTCAATGAGTCAGAAATCTCATCCAGTTGATCTTCAATATAGCCTATTGTGATACTGGCTACATGATTCTTGCGGTCAAGATTTTGTTGCGAATAAACATTCATCAGCTCATTGACAAAATCAATCGCCTTTATTGAAGAGCTGGATTTTAAAGAGATTTCAATCACAGTGGCTTCTCTTTGAACAACTTTGAAATCAAGTTTTTGCTTATAAGCGTTCGTTAAGGAGCCGATATCATTTAAAATAAAACTATATACAAAACCTTTTTGAATTTTGTCTCTTATGGAATCTCTATGGATCACAAATGCCAGATCAGGCGTCTCAATGAGCTTTCCAAAATCGCCCTCTTGTTGAAAAGACCAGTCTTCCTTGTAATATGCAGTTTCATCAGTGTCGAAATTCCTGAAAGGAACATTTTTTGATTTTGCCTTTACAATAAACCGGTTGCTGTCAATTATGGATACCTGAAACCTTACATTTACAGGCTGAACATGATTGCTTAATAATAATACTTTGATGGGTGAATTTTTGTAGGCATCCAGATAGGTGAAACCTTTCTTTTTATAATAGCTAATTGGTAACTCAAGATTAATTATTGTGCGTTCTATTACAGGAGATGATTTCAGGATCCAAAGTTCATTTTCAAAATTCTGATCAATTCCAAACATCTCGCTATTGATAAAATCATTCATGTCTCCGGAAGTTGACCTTGGAGCGGACTGCTCTTTAATCAAAAGTGAGGAAGATGCCTTAAATACCGGTGATGCGTTTCTGTTAATGAGAAAGGCTGTGAATAAGGCAATGAGCAGGCAGATTGAAAACAATTTATAATGTCGAACAAAAAGCTCAAATACTCTTTTTATGTCATTATCTTCTGAAATATGAATTTCCTGGTTTCTGTGCATGATGGGAACTTAAATTTAGCCGGATTAACGAACAACGTTATAAATCAACAATGATGTTGTAATTGTAGATAAAAGTACAGTGTAAGGGAATTGCCTGAGGCCCCAGAATTTCTTATGAAGCGGCTTCACATAAATAACATCATTCGGTGTAATATAATAATACTCTGAGGACGCGACTGCCGGATTTGTCAGATCAATTCTGACAATGGTATTTTTCTCATTCTCATTCCTGGTGATAACCACTTCTCTTCTGTCTCCGTACTCTGTAATATCTCCGGCGAGACCAATTGCATCAAAAACAGTCAATTTCTCCTGACTATAAGGAAAATGGCCAGGATTTTGCACCTCACCCAGAACTGAAACATATCTATTCACAAGTTTAACAGAAACAACAGGTTGATTCAATATGTTGGTCAGTGCTTCTTTTAAAATCTCATTTACTTGTGTAAGTGTTTTTCCTCCTACCTGAAGACTCCCGACAACCGGCAAATGAAGGTATCCTTCTTTATCAATGGCATAAGAAACCAAAGAAGCCCCATATGGTTGCAAAGTTCCCATTTGAAGTGATTGCTGAGCACTGGTTCCTGAGAATATGTTAGATGACACGTCATCCAGACTGTAAACCTGAATAAATAACTCATCGTTGGGTTTTAGTTTGTATTCACCTATTGATGCTTCCTGGAACGAAATTGTATCATTTACTTCGGACTGCAGATATTCTACATCGCGTTGGGTTACACATGAAGTTAGAATGGCAAAAAAAATAAAAAAGAGGTATATGTTTGATTTCATGTTTAATGAAGAGGTTTATGAATTCAGGTAAATGTAATAAACAGTCTAGTGAATTCTAAATTAAGGGTTTCAAATTTGACCAAACCAACGCAATTGTATGTATAAAGATAGTAAATAGTGATTATTAAATATCAGGAAGACATTCAAAAGTTTTTTATGAGTATCAGGAAAGATGCATAAGAGATTTAAGGTTGAGGACTATGTGGTTGTGGGTGTTGATTTTAACACGAAGAGCAAGAAGGTAAAATGTCACTAAGAACACAAAGGGGAAATACCTGCGTTATTTCGAAAACGCCTGAGCTTAGCGAAGGCGGCCTTTGCGTTCTTAATTCTTCGGGATCTTGGTGAATCCTTGGAGTCCTTTGTGTTAAAAAATCAGGTATGCTACAAGCATACAATTTCAAAAAAAGAAGTCATTATTAATCATTGCCGAAACTCATAAAGTTTTTTTCACCATGAAAAGTGGAAAGAGGAAAGGCCTACAAATTTAAATTGAAATGTATTTTTTGTAAAATCATATCATTCTGTTGCCTGAAACATTAAATTAGCTAAAATAATCAGGAGACCCTGATGCCTTTAACCAAGATTGATCATTCAATTCAAAAAATGAATAGACATGCGCATTAAACAATTATTTACCAGGGTTCAGAAATTTTTGATTTTTAGTTTTTTCCCTAAAAAAAGAATTAATTTCTTACGCAAACAGGGCGTTAAAATCGGCGAGAATTGCAACATTGAGACATCCATGTTTTCGACTGAACCTTATCTTATTGAAATTGGTAACCATGTTGGCATATCTTCGGGTACCGCTTTTATAACGCACGATGGAGCAGCATCGTGGTGCTTTCGCCAGGAATTGAATGGTGGTGTATTCGGAAAAATAAAAATTGGTAATGATGTAGCCATCGGGCAAAGCTGTATTATTTTACCCAATACCACAATTGGTAACAATTCAATAATCGGAGCCGGCAGTGTGGTCCGTGGTCTGTTTCCTGATAATTCTGTTATTATGGGCAACCCGGGAAAGGTTGTTATGAAAATGAGCGCTCAAAGGCTGCTGTACAAAAATAACCCCGGACTTTGTAAAACGCTTACTTTAAATTTGCCTGATACCATACAACTTTTAAAAGAACATTTCCAGGTCGATTGAAATTTTCGTTTGGTCCCATAAGCAGGTTTCATTGGATCACTAATTTGCAGGGAGCAATTTGACTATCTGGAATAGAAAAAATATAGATTCCAGGTGGGTATGATCCTGTATCAATAACAGCACGATTATTAGCAAACGAGTCCTGATGATATAGTATTCCCTGTATAGAATAAATGGAATAATGGTTTTCAGGAATGGTGGTATTCTTCAATTCAACAAATATCTTATCAGTTTGCTGATATATCTGAAGCGGTTGATTTGCTTCTGATGGATTTGTTACGGCCGTGATGCCACTTTCTCCATCCCATCCTGCAATGCGGGCCAACATCCACCATATAGCTTTTCCAAGTCGCAAAGCACCTTTAGGTCCAATATGTCCCAGACTTCCATCACCCAAATTGTTGTCTGTGATAAACGGATAGGTATAGGTAACGCCGTTTTGCGTCCAGCTTTCATTATTTATGGTTCCGTTATCATCATAGCATAAGATATCTGCATAATCGAACAAAATTCTGGACGGATCCGCTTTTACGAAATTCCTGATGTATTCATGTTTGACATAAGTTTGATAACCCTGTTCTCCCTTGTACTTATCAACGGGTCCCGTGGTAAAAACAATCTTAGTCAGATAGTCATTATCTAAACAATAGTTTATATAATCCAAAGTTGCATTTAAATAGGTATCCATACATACGCTGTTTCCTGTAATGGAATAATCTTCCTGATTCAACCCCCATCCGTGTATCCCTTCTTCAGGTCCACCATGAGTGCTTCCCCACCATCTGACCTTATGCGTCGGATCATAAGTCTGACTTGTATAGCTGCTCATCATAAACCAGCACCATCCAAGGCCCATAACACTAATTGGATGATTGTTATCGTAGTTTCGCTTGATGATGTTCTTTATAGTTTGAGCAGTTGCTGGTCTCGCGTTTGAAGGCCAGGCATACCAGGTGTACCATTCATCATCCAGCATATCCCTGCCAATATTATTACAGCGCAGATATGTGGTTTTATAGGATTCCTCATAAGCTACATTTACTTGAAATCTGGAATCGGCAGCTTCAAGAAGGGTTAGTCCTGATCTGTATGCCGCAGAATGTGAGGCACCAGGGAAAGATACCAGCATCTTCTTTACTTCAGCAATATAATAGGCTGGTATTTTATCGTAATCTGCAACAATGGTGTGATCCGCAATAATCTGGTTTTGAGCTAATGTCCAGGATGAAAGCGATATTAGCAGGATTATTTGAGCTATCTTTTTCATATCGGGTTTGATGAATTTTAATCAAAGAATACTCTTTACCAAGTTACGAAAATATAACATATCATGGAGCGACACATATGTTTTAGATTTATTGTTGAAATGGTCGCTGCTTCTGTGTGAAAACAATCCATGAGAATTTAGCATAACAACTTTGACGAAAGTTAATTTTTAATTGATAAAATAACTAATTCATGTTATGAGTATACGTAAAATGAGGACAAGGGTTATAAATTAACTTTAAATGGATCGGGAGATGAATGGATATGATTACACTTATCTCTTCTTATTTTGAAGAAATATGACCCTGATTATACCAGAATTGTCTGATACTGATTGCACACTTTGATATAAATTCGTCCTGTGGCATAATTGCATAACAAGATTCCCTTGTCCGGCTCCAACTTCAAAAATCAACCAGCCTTCAGGAGCTAAAAGTTTTGGAGATTCTCGTAATAATTTCTGAATAAGATTTATTCCCAAAGCACCGCCATCAAATGCCAAAGCCGGTTCGTTTGATGAAATTTCTTTATGCATGGTGGCAACTTTTGAGCTGAATATATAAGGCGGGTTGCATATGATAAGATCTACCTGATTATAATATGCATCTGATTCAAATCCTTCAAGCAAATCACCCTGGATTGCATGCATCCGGTCATTCAATCCAAAAAAATCAATATTCTCAATAGTTAAAGCAACAGCATCCTGTGAAAGATCTGTAGAATAAACTGATGCGTTATCATTATAGTAAGCTATTGCAATACCCAGATTTCCGGAACCACAGCAGGCATCAATAACCTTTATGGGCCTTTTATTTATTTCCGATATATTTTTGGAAAGCTCCAGTGCTTTATTTCCAAGTATTTCTGTTTCTTTTCTGGGTATTAATGCGCGTTTGTCAGCAAGCAATTCTAAACCCATAAAATTCTGCCTGTTTGTAAGATGGGCCAGTGGGGTATTCTGAATCCTTTGATCGATATAATTGTTCAGCTTTTCTATTTGCTTTTCTGTAAGATCCGGCAATGGAATACCGGTTGCTTTATGAGCTGAAACATTGCTTCCTGCAGCCAGAAGCCACAGTGCTTTTATGGTTGATTCTGTTGTTTCTTCCGGTTTATCTTCGAGAAAAGCTAATTTCTCCTGAAGATTTTGGTATAATTTACTAAATAGTTCCTCTTTATTCATTAAGTACCGATTTTTTAAGCGCTTTTTTGTCAATTTTACCATTAGAACTTTTAGGCATTTCGTTGAGGAAAAAGATGCGTTGAGGGACCATAAAAATCTCCAGTTTTGAAGCACATTCTTTTTGGATTGCTTTTTCATCCAATTTTTCCCGGTCGTGGGTGGTGATAAAAGCAACAATGGATTCTCCCATGATTTCATCAGGTATTCCTATTACGGCAACCTCCTTGATACCGGGTAATTTATAAATGACATTTTCAATTTCTACGGGGCTAACTTTTTCTCCTCTGGTTTTTATCATATCATCATTTCTTCCCAGAAAGTATAAGAAACCTTCTTCATCCATTTTAAACCAGTCATTCGAGCATAAGACTCTCTCATATGGTAAACGTCCCGGTTTAAGCATTTCTTTACTCAGATCTTCCTTATGCCAATAACCTAACATGACATGTGGTCCCCGAATATGCAATATGCCTCTTTCACCAGGCAATACGGGTTTCCCTTCAGGCGATAAAAGAAATACTTCAGTTCCTGGTATCGCTTTACCAACAGAAGAGGTTTTAATGTCAATTAATTCTGGTTCAAGATAACATACTCTTTTACACTCTGTGAGTCCATACATCTTAAATATCAGTGCATTTGGGAATATTTTTTTCAATTCCGGAATAAATTCAGAAGGTAAAGCTGCTGCAGTATTTGTTACTTTTTCAATGCAATTCAGTGAAAGTTCTGATTTCTTGGCCGATGATATCATCATGGCATAGATGGTAGGAACACCGGGAAAAACTGTGGGTTTATATTTTTCAATCAGGTTATAAATGGTCCTTTGAAAGGTAAACGATTGCTCAATTATGATTGAACCTCCTATTGTAATGGCCATTAGCAACTGGTATAACCCATAATCAAATGCCAGGGGCAGCAAAAGTATGATTCTGTCTCTGTCAGAAAGTCTGAGATATTCAATAAGACTCCATGAGGCAAATACCATTGACTGATGCGTCATCATCACTCCTTTTGGAAATCCTGTACTTCCTGATGTGTAAATTAAAGCCGCCAAATCATTCGGTATGATTCCAGGCCATTTAACATGCTCCTGTTGATTCCCTGTATCGATATGGCTGGCATTGGTGAACTTTACTTTGCTCCCTGGTAACTCAAGGTCAGAGTCGCCATAAATAAGTACTTCTTCAATACTTTCTGCACCATCTAATGATTCCAAAAAATCGTTCTTTAGTTGCTTTTCAGTGATGAGGATTCTTGCACCGCTGTCGTTCAATATATATTGTAATTTATCGGGCCTTGTTTGCGGGTTAATTATCAGAAATACAGCTCCGCTTAATGTGATTCCATAAACAGATATAATGCATTCCCATGAATTATTCATATATATTGCAACCCGGTCACCTTTTTGAATTCCTGCACATAATAAATAGCTGGCTACTTTAGTAGCAGCTGTTTCAAGCTCAGAATATGAATACGCATTATCCTTGATGATTATGGCAGTTTTATCAGGGCAAATGGCCGCTGACTTTGTTAGGGCTTCACCAAGAAGTCTTTGTGGTATTCGTATCATGGTTATTAATATTTAATGGGTGGTAATCGGAGATATTCTGTGGTTTTAATTTTTCGGTCAAAGCTGGTAAAAATACGCTGAACATCTTCCTCGGAATTTTCCATCACAGTTGCCACCTCCTTTAAGTCATATTTATTTTCAAAAGCATACCAGTATAAATCCATCTGGCTAAATGGCATTTGAAAGAAAAATTCTTCCTGTGTCTGTTCAGCAGTATAGGTATCAGAAGTAGGTGTCCGGTTGATAATTTCCTGGGGTATACCTAAAAATCTTGCCAATTCATATACCTGGGTTTTATATAAATGCGCAATTGGCATGACATCAGCTCCGCCATCTCCATTCTTTACAAAGAATCCCTGTTCAACCTCATGTTTGTTTGGCGTTCCAATAACTGCATAGTGGTTTGCTTCGGCATGATAATACAGGATGGACATCCGGCTTCTCTGTTTGAAATTTGAGGCCGCTACAATTTGCCTGAATTCATTGGCATGCAGTCGTTTGGATTGTTCTTTTCCTGCAGCATCAACAATAGTCAGGAAAAACATTTGCGGAAGGTTTGATGAAAGTCCGGATTCTTTAAGTCCGATTTTCATTTTACAGGTGACCGGATTGTAATCCGGAAAAATTCTTTTGACGGCGTCATCTCTGCGCGAATAACAACGGAAACCCTCCAGAGCATCTGTTATACATTCAGTTATCGTTTTTATCCCGAAAACCTGCGCCAGATCAGTAGCCAATCTTGCACTATCGGGACTGGAATCTTTCTCAGGCATAAGAATACCGATTACATTATCAGCTCCAAGGGCTTTGACAGCCAGTGCCAGTGTTACAGAGGAATCAATTCCTCCACTAATACCTACTATACCCCCGTTCCTGTTTAACTTTTGGGCTACATCTTGTTTAATTTTGCTTGTTATCCTTTCAACTTCTTGATTGACATTGGCAATGTTAAGGATGCCTTTATGAAAAGGAATTTTCTGGTTCATGGTAAGACTATTTTGATGTTTGGTCGATGATTCTGCTGCAGTTTGCAAGTTCAGATGTTTCCGGCCGAAAGCCAGACTTCGTAACATATTGATTGTAAAGAATTTGCGAAGAAAGAATTCCGGATAGTGCCATATTGTCAATTTCAGTTACCATCTGGCTTTTGTTAATTTTGTCCAGCAATTTCTGAACATATTCTGAATTAAAGAGTCCGGTCTTCTGTATGTTATCCATTGATAAAATTTCATCAACATAAGCCGGATGTTTTTCTGATAAAAAGCTTTTTGAAATAGGGGCCCGATAGGCCTGTTTAGGTCTTTTGAGAATACGTTCAGGCAATTTGCCCTCCATCATCTTTTTTAAGATATACTTTTCATTTAAGCCGTTCATTTTATAATGAGCGGGTAAGGAGGCGGCGAATTCCATGACCCGGAAATCAAGAAAAGGGTATCGCCCTTCAACTGAGTTGGCCATAGCCACCCGGTCACCCTGAGAGGATAACAAATAACCCGACATGAATATTGCAATCTCCAGCCATTGCGCTTGTGCCAATCTATCCCATTTGGTGATGTCGCCATTAATAATCCCGGATGCTTCTTTCATGTAGTCGTTGTCAGAAAGAACATGAAGCAGATCTTTTGAGAAATAATTCAGGATGCCTGAAGTGTTTTTCCACCTCAGAAGGTGAGAATAAAATGGTGAATTTGTTTCTTCAAGTTTATATCCATAAAACAATTTCAGCATGGCCTTGTTTCGTCCTTGAAATTGTGCGAGATAAGGGTACAATTTATTTAAAAGCAATGGCCGGTATTTTGAATTTGGCTGACGCGACCAAAAATCACGAATAACAGCTTCTTTAAAAATATCATAACCTGCTAACATCTCATCGGCACCTTCACCGGTAATTACAACTTTAATATTATTTTCTCTTACTTTTTTCGATAAACAGAACATGGGAACTGGTGCAGTACGCAAAACAGGTATTTCGGAATGCCAGATAACCTGAGGAAAATGCAATCCAATATCTTCTTTCTTGCATGTAAATTGCGTATGATTTGTTTTCAGGTAGGCAGATGCTTCATTTTGAAAAGATGTTTCATCAAATTCATCATCTTCGAATCCGATTGAGAAAGTAAGCAGGTTTTCCGGCGCAATTTTTTTTATCAGGGCGGTTGTTGCACTTGAGTCTAAACCTCCGCTCAGATAAGCTGCAACGGGAACATCAGCCCGCAATCTTAATTTTACCGCATCTGTCAGCAAGTAGGATAGCTCTTCACGGGCTTCATCAAAAGATCCCTGGAAATAGGAGCCGGGGTCACCGGGAAATTTCAGGCTCCACCATCGTCTTATCTCGAAATTATCGGGTGTAACCTTCATAAAATGCCCCGGAGGAAGTTCGTAGATATCAGTAAAAATAGTTTTCGGACTCAATGTTGTCCAAAATGTAAAAACCTGTGAAAGCGCAATGGGATCAATACGTGCTTCAATCCCTGGAAATTCCAGGATGGCTTTGATTTCAGATCCAAAAACCAGAGAATTGTCTTTCCATGTATAAAAGAGCGGCCGAATTCCCACCCTGTCTCTTGCAATGAACAATTCTTTCTTTGCGTGATTCCAAATTGCAAAAACAAATTGGCCGTTTAGTTTTTCTAAACAGTCGGTTCCATACTCCAGCCACGCATGCAGCAGAACTTCTGTATCACTTTCGGTTCTAAAATGATGTCCGGCTTCTGTAAGATCCTTTCTGATTTCAATGTAATTGAATATTTCTCCATTAAAGACGATCCAATAATTCTCATCGGAAGAGGAAATTGGCTGTTGTCCGGTGCATACATCAATAATGCTGAGACGAACACTACCAAGTGCGACATAATTGTTAAGATAAATTCCGCTTTCATCAGGCCCGCGATGTCGAATTCGGGCAAGCATTTTTTTTAAAACAGGAACCGGATCGGCAGGCAATTTTGAATAATTAATTACTCCTGTAATGCCGCACATAATTATAAATTATAAGATTAGGCAACTTTTGACATGATCTTCTTTTGGACAAAATTTGATATGGCATTTAACGATTCAAAGTTTTCTTCAATAAATTCAGTATCGTCAATGGTAATGGAAAATTTGCTTTCTATGAAATCAATTAACAAAACAAATCCCATGGAATCAAATACACCCTCTTTAAATAACAGGGTTTGCTTATTAATTTTGTTGCTATCTGCATGCGTGTTCTGAATAATAAAATCCAAAACCTCCTGCTCGATTTTTAAGATGCTGTCACTCATTATGATATGTATAAAGATTTATTTTAGTTGGATATATTGCTTTGGATGAAGGAATATTAAGGCTATTCAGATTAGATGAAATGCATGCGTACATCAGGAAGACTTTTGGGTTTGGCTCTTTACGAATTTCAGATACTAATTTAAAAGTTAACCGGAGATATTTATTTAACAATCACACTAATTTGATTAAAAATATTATTGGGGTGTTAAATGAATACTAATAGGTGATCAGTGCATTAATCATTTGACATAAAAGGCCTTATACCAGGAAACAAATTGTTCTATGCCCTGTTCCACTGAACAATTGGGTTGATAATTAAAATCGGCAGCAAGGTTGTCAACGTTTGCCCAGGTCTTTTTAACATCACCCGCCTGCATGGGTTTAAATTCAATTACAGCCTTCTTTCCTACATTTTTTTCAATGGCCCTTATGAAATCCATAAGTTTTACAGGCTTGCTGTTGCCTATATTATATACCTTGTAAGGTGCCGAGGAGGAGGATGGATCAGGATTTTTACCACTCCAGGACTTATTGGCCTGTGGTGATTGTCCAGTCAGAATTCTGAAAATTCCTTCAACAATATCATCCACATAAGTGAAGTCTCTTTCCATGTCACCGTTGTTGAAAACCTCAATAGGTTTACCTTCAATGATGGCTTTGGTAAATAAAAACAAGGCCATATCCGGCCGTCCCCAAGGGCCATATACTGTAAAAAAGCGTAAACCTGTGGTAGGCAGTTGAAATAAATGACTGTATGTATGAGCCATTAACTCATTGCTTTTTTTTGAGGCAGCATATAAACTGATGGGGTGGTCAACTGGTTCTTTTTCTGAAAAAGGCACATGTTCATTTAATCCATAAACGCTTGAACTACTGGCGTACACCAGGTGCTTTATCTCATGGTGTCTGCAAGATTCCAATATATTAAGAAAACCAACAATGTTGCTGTCAATATATGAATATGGATTGGTAAGGCTATACCTGACTCCTGCCTGTGCAGCAAGGTTACATACTTTATCAAAATGATGTATTTCAAACAGATGATTGATTGCATCACGATCCTCAAGTTTTAATTGAATGAAGTGATAATTCGAATGCAAATTGCTTTTAATCAATTCGCCGTATTGGATACTGCTCTTTTTTATTCCTGATTGTTCGAGACGGCTGTATTTCAGATTAACATCATAGTATTCGTTGATATTGTCAAGTCCAATTACATCATGATTTGCATCAATCAGTCTCTTAGACAGATGATACCCGATAAAGCCTGCAGCACCGGTTACTAATATTTTCATATAATGGGGAATTTTCTGTTGTTATCTTAAAAATACATCAATGATATCGTTTTGTTTCGAATACTATATTGTTTTTAAAATTTCCTTCAATCAGGCTAAAAAATCCTAACGAAAGCTAATTTTTCAATGTGCCGTCCATACTGTCAGGTATACGACTTAATCAAAAAGCTTCCTTCTTAATTAATCATAAGATCAGGTAAGGGTATTTTCAAATGTACCATATTTCTAGCTTTTTAAGGAAAAAACTTGATGATTGATCCTATTAAATTGATAAACGAACCTAATAAAACTTTATACCACCCATAACATATCTATAATTCATAATTCATAATTCAAAAAGAGTACGTTTTTTGTTATAATTTTGATGCAGCATCTTTTAATGTTTTTAAAATGACACTGGCAAATACATTGATCCTGGCACTGTTATTCAGTGCGCATCCGGTACATGTAAGCTATTCGCATTTAGATATTGATAAGGAAACTCAATCCGTTTCCGTATCACATAAAATATTGAAGGACGATTTCACTTTATTGTTTTACCATCTTTTCGAAAAAAATATTGTATCTCAGCCAGGCATAGATTTTAGCGCAGAGGAATTGTCCCTGATCCAAACATATATGAAGGTACGGTTTGTTATTATGGCTGGAAATGATACTATTCCTTTGTCATATGAGCATAAAGATGATAATGATGCCCCCTATTTGTGGATTTATTATAAGGGAAAACTTCCTGAGAAACATTTGCAGGAATTGACCATAAACAATACGATGCTTTTTGACATTAATATGGATCAAACAAATCTCTTAATTATAAACTGCGGCAGTTTTCAAAAAGGCTTACGGTTTGACTGGCAAAACAATCAGGAAATGATCTCAATTCAAGAATAAAATATATGGAAATCCCAGGCTTATCAGGAATTACTGGCTTTGAAAGAATGAAACGACTGATTTTTACCGGATGGTTGTTTTTACTATTCCCGTTAGCATCTTTCGCTACCCATAACCGGGCCGGACAAATCACTTTCCGTTTAATTTCGGGATATACATATAGTGTTACGGTTTCTACTTTTACATACACAAAAAGCGCTGCTGACAGATCCGAGTTGCTGGTTGATTGGGGCGATAATACTTCTTCAGTAGTTGCACGAGATCTGCAGATGTTATTGCCAAATGACTATAAATATAATGAGTATACCACGAATCATACATTCCCGGGTCCGGGCATTTATCAGATTATTATGCAGGATCCAAACAGAAATTATGGCATTAAAAACATCCCCAATTCGGTAAATGTAATTTTCTCTATTAAAACAACCTTTATAGTAAGTCCCGATATTGGGAAAAACAGTTCTCCAATATTGCTTAATTTTCCTTTGGACAGGGCAGCTAAAGGACATATTTTTATCCACAATCCTTCAGCGTACGACCCCGACGGGGATAGCTTATCCTATAAATTAACCACCTGCACGGAGCTCGACGGTAGGCCAATTGAAAAATATACACTTCCTCAGGCCAGTGATACGATATACGTTGATCCGGTTGTTGGTGATCTGGTGTGGTATGCACCTGTTGATACCGGAAAATACAATGTAGCCATCAATGTGGAAGAATGGCGCAAAGGAGTTAAAATTGGCAATATTACCCGGGATATGCAGATTGACGTATTTGAAACCGATAACAATGCACCTGTTAATCCACCTTTGGAATCGCTTTGTGTGGAGGCAGGAGCATTAATTGAAATGCAACTGACCAGTACTGATGCCGATAATGATTCAATCAGGCAATTGTTTATCGGCGGTCCGCTGGTTCAGAAGTCTTCTCCTGCTACATATACAGTAATAGCGAAAGGACTTGGTTTTTCTACTTCCACCTTCAGATGGCAAACTACATGCGACCATATCCGCAGGCTACCCTGGCAGATTACACTAAAAAGCGAGGATCGGAATGCCGACATCCAACTGTTTGATATTGATAATTTTAATATAAAAGTGCTGGCTCCCGCTCCAAAAAATGTAACATCTGTTTCCACCAGTGTTCAAAATACGCTTAAGTGGAACCAGAGCCGTTGCGGAGCTGTATCGGGATATTATGTATACCGGAAAGAAGGGAATTCAACGTTCGATCCTGACAGTTGTGAAAATGGCGTTCCGGGTTACACGGGGTTTGTTAAAATAGGTACACTGGACCATGCTGAAGACACCGTTTTTGTTGATGATGGTAATGGTGAAGGACTTGCCCAGGGTATCGATTATTGCTATCGTATTACAGCATACTATGAAGATGGCAGTGAGAGTTTTGCTTCGGATGAAATCTGCGCTTCTTTGATCCCTGGCTTCCCTGCGCTACTCAATACAAGTGTTACCAATATTGATGCTGTGAATGGTTCTGTTTTTGTTTCCTGGATCAAGCCAAGGGGGTTTGATCAAATTTCAGCTCCGGGACCTTATGTATTTAAAATTTACAGGTCGGGTTCCGAAACATCAGGTTTTGAACCGATCGATTCGATATTTACAGCCGATCTGAACGATACCACTTACACAGATGTGTTGAATACAACAACATTCCCTTATTATTACAAGGTAATTATGATTAATAACACTCCGGGTAATCGATTTGAAATGCGTCCGGGTGAAAGCGAAACCGCTTCTACTTTATATTTGGATATTATACCTTCTGATAATACATTAACGTTAAATATCCGCAAAAAAGCCCCATGGATTAACAATAAATATGTAATTTACCGTAGTACCGAAGGGTTACCATTTGATTCCATAGGCTTTTCCAATACAAATGTATTTACTGACAGCGATTTGAAAAACGGACAGACCTTCACTTATAAGGTGAAGAGTCTCGGATGGAGAAACGACAATGGGTCGGTATATAATAACAGCAATCTTTCTCACATTATTTCTGGTACTCCCGTGGATATCAATCCACCCTGTGCTCCTTTTTTAAATGTGGTATCAGTTTGTGACAGCAATGCCATGAATATTCTTACCTGGACTAATCCGAATACCACATGTGCAAACGATGTTGTAAGGTACAATATTTACTATGCACCGGATATGAATTCCAATCTGGATTCGTTGACTTCTGTGTCTCCTGCTGCAACTACTGAATATGAACATTTGTTTGGTCCGGGAACACCCCTTGCAGGCTGTTATTCTATAACGGCGGTTGATTCTTTTGAAAATGAAAGTGCTTTTTCAGCAAAAACCTGTATTGATAATTGCTCGCAATATTCATTACCCAACATTTTTACTCCTAATGATGACAATTACAATGATATCTATCTTTCAAACAATCCGAACCATTTTGTTGAAAAGGTGGATATGAAAATTTTTAATCGATACGGACAGTTGGTATATGAAACCAATGATCCGGATATTAAATGGGATGGCAAATACCGGAATACTGAAAATAAGCTGGCAACTGGCGTATATTATTATGTTTGCGATGTATATGAACCAAGAATCAGTGGAATTGAAATCCGGACTTTGGTTGGATTTATTCATTTATATGCAGAAGGTGATGGTAAAAAAATTACATTCTAGAACGGGAATTTTCTGGATACTTGTTCTGGTTTCTTCAGGAACCTTTTTAATGGGACAGCCTGTTGATGAACAATATATGAAGGGAAGCGCCTTTGCATTGCAGGGTGCTTACAACGAAGCTGTAGAACAGTTCACTCAAGTCATTTACCGGAATAATTCAAATGAGAACATCTATCTAAAACGAGGAGCCGCTTTCATGCATCTTAATCAATATGATGAAGCCCTTAAGGATTTTAGTGAAGCCAATCAGATCGCCCCTCAAATTGCAGATATCTGGATTGCGAGAATTTACGCATTAGAGGGGAATCCCGAAATGGCCATTCATTTTCTGAAAAGTCACCTTACTTCATCATATCGTTTAGCTGAAGACAGCATCAAAAAGGATGCAGCCTTCGACAAAATACAGGGAACGCCGGAGTGGTCTGAATTATGGGATAAAGAATGGTATAGCCAGACTGAGAAAGTCATTTCAGAGGCACAGCGGTATATCAAAAGAAGACAATATGAAAAGGCAATTTCTTTAATGGACGAGGAGTTCAATGCTCAAAGCGATTACCGTTTTCTCGTAGTCCGGGGAAATGCATTTATGGGACAGCAGAATTATGCTGCAGCTGCAGGTGATTATTCTTCTGCTTTAAATATGCAAAAACAGATCCCCGGGGTTTATGCACAGCGTGGAATGGCTTATCTGAAAACAGGGAGACAAAAAGAAGCGGTCAATGATTTTTCGAAAGCGATCAAAGAAGATCCTGCTGATTTTAACTTATATCGCCTGCGGGCAGAGGCTTATGCAGGACTTAAAAACTGGAGCTCTTCCATCAGGGATATGCAGGGTTATCTGAAATATTTCGGGGACGATATGGATGCTGTATATATTTGTGGTACTTATTATTATGAGGACGCTGATTATATTAATGCCTTGAAATGTTTTAACCGGAATCTCAAAGACGATCCCAGCCGGGCGGATTATTATAAAGCAAGGGGTAAGACCTACTATAAGAGCAGCACATTCCGGTATGCAGCAAACGACCTGTCAATGGCACTTGACCTAAATCCTGCTGATTCTGAAGCGTGGATGTATTACGGATTGGCTTCAATAAAAGCAGGGGACAGAGAATCCGGTTGTTCCAGTCTGAATAAGTCGAAAAACCTGGGCAATAACGAAGTATTGCAATACATCATTGAACTTTGTCAGTAAGAGCTGATTAACGGATATTTCTTCTGAGTTCATTGATAAAATGCCGCATCTCATGCTCATCTTTCTTACCGATGATTTCACGAAGGTAGCTAAGCTTCTCGCTGATTTTATCAAGTTGCTTCAGGGTAAAGGGACTGAATAATACTTCTGATAAAAGAAAATCATCTTCTGAGAATAATCCCTTAGCAATTTCCAGATGTTTTCTGAAGGTTGTACCGGGAGCCTCCTGTTTTTTCATGCATGCAGCAAACACCATTGTTGATGCAAAAGGAATGGAGAGCGAATATGCGATGGTCTCATCATGCTCTAAAAATGAATACTCGAAAATATTTAAATTGAAGGACTCAAAGAAGTTCTTAAAGAAGGCTTTACCTTCTTCGTCCGATTCTTTTATGATTATAGCGCTTTGCCCGGTAAGGTCCTTTAAATTGGCAAATGTAGGTCCAAACATAGGGTGTGTTGATACAAAGCGATGTCCGGATTCGGGATAGAATTTTCTGAGTCCGTTTTTTACAGAAGTGATATCGGCCAGAATGCAATTTTCGCTCACATAAGGCAGAATTTCTCTGAAAACAGGGACTGTAAGCTGCAAATTCACAGAATTGATAACCATATCGGGATTGAATTCCCTGATTTCCTCATAAGATACCAATTTAACCGTATTGAAAAAGTATTTGAGACGGGTCAAATCCATATCAAAAGCTGCAACTTCATAGTCGAGACAAAGTGATTCTATGAGCCAGGAACCCATCTTACCAGCACCAAGAATTAGAATTTTCATGAAAAGGAATAAATTTTAAAAACTACAATCATTTGTTTGGGAAAAAATGGTCTCCGGTTTGATAAATCCTGCCAATTCTTTGTTCCTGAAGCATAAAGTCAGCCAGAACTATGGCAGTAGCAGCTTCAACAACTACCGGTATGCGAAGGGCAATGCAGGTATCATGGCGACCTTCAATAGACAGGTTTGCCATTTTCCCTGTTTTAATATTGATGGTATTTTGTGTTTGATGAGTGCTGGATGTTGGCTTTACGGCAACTCTGAAATTCAAATTGTTACCATTACTGATGCCTCCGTTAATTCCACCGGCATGATTCGTTGATGTTTTACCTGTGACAGAGACCAGCTTGTCATTGTGTTCGCTACCCCACATCCCGGCAGCAGAAAATCCTGATCCGAATTCAATACCTTTGATAGCAGGAATGGAAAACATCATATGGCTCAGAACCGATTCCAGTGAATCGAAGAAAGGTTCTCCAATTCCGACTGGCATATTGCTGGCAGTACATTCGATGATTCCACCCAGTGAATCTTCTTTAGCAAGAGCTTCTTCGAGTTTTGCATCAATGTTTTCGGATCCGCCAATTTCTTTAATTACAGCCTGAACTTCTACGGGCTTTATTATTTTTTTTGCGATAACTCCGGCAGCAACAATTCCCAAAGTCAAACGCCCCGAGAAATGTCCTCCTCCGCGATAATCTTCGTATCCGCCAAATTTCCGGGATGCAACAAAATCAGCATGGCCGGGTCTGGGAGTTTCTCTTAATGCAGTATAATCGCGCGACCGCGTATTGTTATTATCAAAAAGGATGGTAATGGGCGCTCCGGTGGTGATGTCATTCAGTACACCAGAAACAATACGTGGGATATCAGATTCTTTACGGGGAGTTGTTCCCTTTGCCCCGCTTCTCCTGCGGTCAAAATCAGCAATAAAATCATTGAAGGCAAGGGGTACACCGGCAGGACATCCGTCCAAAACCATCCCTACATTTACACCATGTGATTCGCCAAATATGCTGATTCTAAAAGCGTTTCCAAAATTATTCATAAAATCTTATATCTGTTGGATCTCAATAATAAATTGATTCAGTCTGTCATAGCTTATCTGGCCAGGAGCAGTTGCTGAACCCTCATCAACCGAGGCATAGGTAAATTCTGCTCCAAGGAAAGGCGCTATAATTCTGCTGATTCTGCCTAAATCACCCATACCAATGGCGACAAGCCGACCCGGCGCCTTATATAATGAAAGGATTTTCGAATTATCGCGGTTCATATTTACATGTGTGGCGATTTTTGCTAAATCTGCACCTTGTGCATAACATGATTGCACAATTTTTTCAAGTTCATCCAATTCGGGCGTTCTGTCATAATTATGATAAGAGATGATCACGTCGCATTGGTGTTTATGCGCAAAATCTATCAGATCGTTTTTATAGTCCATCGGTGCTTCATATTCAATATCAACATATGTGGCACCTGATTCAATAGCGATCTTAAGCATTTCAACGCGCTCATTATCCTTAATCTTTCCTGGTCTGCATGTAGCAATCAATTTTTTGCCTTTTGAGAAAACCTCCTTTATTTCATCGTTACTGAATTCAGCAAGGTCAATACGTATTTCAGCCATTTCCACCTTTTCCAGAATAGACAGGCATTTATTCAGGTCCTTTTCAGATATACTTGCACAGATCATATTAAACTTTCTATTTGATGAATATTCATGGGTTGTATAACAGCGTTTCCAATTTTATTGACAAGAATGAAATGCAGAACATCATTTTGTTTTTTCTTATCCTTCTTCATGGCGGCAATAAGTTCCTCAGGTTTCAGACTGATCTGAACAGGAAGTTCAAATTTCTGAAGCAAATCCGTAATCCGGTCATGATCGGCTTTTTTTAACAAACCCGTTTTTACAGATAAATTGGCAGCCATCTCCATTCCGATACTTATAGCTTCACCATGAAGCATTCCGGTTAAATGTTCTATTGCGTGACCAAAGGTATGTCCAAAATTCAACTTTTTACGTTCTCCTTTTTCATTTTCATCTGCTTCAACAACTTTTGCTTTTATCTGAACCGAGTCACAGATCAATTTTTCCAGCGTATCAGGATCCCTTTCAAGGATTTCCCGAACATGCTGATCAATATAATTAAACAGACTTTCATCCTTAATCACAGCAGCCTTTATTATTTCTGCAAGCCCTGAACGGTATTCTTTTTCATTCAGAGTCCGGAGCATTTTTATATCAGCAATAACAAAATCGGGCTGGTTGAAAGTTCCAACCATGTTTTTATATCCATTGAAATTGACACCGTTTTTACCTCCAACACTTGCGTCAACCTGAGACAAAAGCGTGGTGGATATAAATCCATAGGAAAGGCCTCTCATAAATATGGAAGCTGCAAAACCAGCTACATCGCAAACAATACCCCCTCCAACGGCCACTATGTAAGTGGAACGGTCGGCCTCCAGTGCAATAAGCTCATTGAATATACCCGAAATGGATTCGAGCGTTTTGTTCTTTTCTCCAAGTCCGATCGATATTACAGGGAAATCCCGCAACTGATTTCCATAGTGTTTCAAAAGGTTATCATCGGTAATAAGAATCGTTTTCCCGGAAGGGAGGTATTTCCTGTAATTTTCGAAATTTTCTCCAATCAGAATTCTGGAAATTTTCTGATCGGTTTTAATGGTAATTGTTTGCATGGTTATTTAGTTAAGCGAAAGGTTCATGGATCTAGCCATTCATTACCTTGGTTTGATGGTTGATGGATTCCTCATGAATTGCCCGGAAGACTTTAATGACAAACTCTTCACTTAATCCTTTTTTTGCTGCCAGGTCAATTTTGCTTCTAAGAATTTCATCCCATCGTGTTGTTTGCAAAATGGTAATGTTATTTTGCTTTTTATAGGCACCAATTTTTCTGGAAATAGCCATGCGGTGTTCAAAAATATCCATCAGTTTTTCATCATATTTGTCGATCTCATTCCTTAATTCTTCAAGCGACGACAAAATTACATTATTCTGAACATTGGCAGTTCGAAGTATGAGTTTATGTAATAAAACATCCAGATTTTGTGGTGTCAGTTGCTGTTGGGCATCACTCCATGCTGCATCAGGATTGCAATGCGATTCAACGATTAGTCCATAAAAATCAAGGTCCATTGCCCGTTGGGACACTTCAAACAGCAGGTCGCGACTGCCGCAAATATGGCTTGGATCAGTGATAATAGGGAGTTCCGGGATCTGGCGCTTGAGTTCAATTGGAATTTCCCATTGTGGATTGTTTCTGTAAAGGGTCTTATTATATATGGCAAAACCCCTGTGAATTGCTGCAAGTTTGGTTATGCCGGCTCTGTTTAGTCTTTCAAATGCGCCGATCCATAATTCCAGGTCGGGACTTACAGGATTTTTTATAAAAACAGGAACGTCAACCCCTTCCAGTGCATCAGCGATTTCCTGAACAGCAAAAGGGTTTGCAGTTGTTCTTGCTCCAATCCAGATGATATCAATGCCTGCTTTAAGAGCATCATATACATGCTTCACATTGGCAACTTCTGTAGCGGTGAGCATTCCAAGTTCTTCCTTAACACGTTTCAGCCAGGGAAGTCCTTCCTTACCCACACCTTCAAAGGCATTTGGTCGCGTGCGGGGTTTCCACAATCCGGCTCTGAATATTCCAATACCGATGGATTTAAGCTGCCGGGCGGTTTCCATTACCTGTTCTTCAGATTCAGCACTGCAGGGTCCGGCCAGGATTAAAGGTCTTTCATTTGAAATACCCTTGAAATCCAATTTCTGTAATTTCAATGACACATTCATATAGTTATTCCATTATTGATTTACCTTTTAAATATTCTCCCAGTATTTGAAGGTTACTGGTAAACGGCCTTATGGCTTCGATAGCCTGATAATAAAGCCTGTAATTATCTATTTCTACGTCGATGAAGAACTGGTATTCCCAGTCTTCACCAATAATTGGCATCGACTGTACTTTTGCAAGATTGATATCGTAATAAGAGAGGATGGAAAGTACTTTGGAAAGTCCCCCGATTTTATGCGCAAGCGCGAATGTCAGTGATGCTTTATTGATAGAGGTTACATCGTGATGCTGACCATTTTTACCTTCAAGAATCAAAAAGCGCGTGTAATTCTTTTTATGTGTTTCAATACCTTGTGCTATGATTTCAAGTTGATATTTTTCCGCAGCTTTTCCGGAAGATATGGCGGCTGCGTGCATTAATTTTTTATCGGCAATCTCTTTTGCACTCAATGCAGTATCCGCACTGTCAATGAGCTTAATATGGGGATGATCATCAAAAAATCGCTGACACTGAAGTATGGCCATTGGATGCGAATATACTTCCCGGATATCCTGGATGGTTTGTCCGGGCATGGCAACCAGATTTTGCTTAACCCGCAGGTAGACCTCACCAATAATCTGGAGGTTGGATTCCTGAAGTAAGGTATAATTGGGCAGAATGCTTCCGGCTATGGAATTTTCAATTGCTGTAATTCCAAAGTCGACTTTCCCTTGCTTGAGCGCTTTAAACAAATCTTTGAAAGTGTTTCTGGGGACTATTTCAATTTCTTCATTTTCGAAGTACCCATAGGCTGCAATTTCATGGAAAGCTCCGTATCCACCTTGAATGGCAATTCGTTTTGGTTTTTTCTCTTCTGTAGTCATAGTGTTGAGTATATTTAAAAAAAAAGCCCCGTTTTCGCGGGGCTCTATATTTCTATTTATATATGCATAACAAGCCCCTTCAGGTTACCCGGAAATAAAAGTAAAAGAAGAAAGCCTTGTTTGATAATTTATTCATTTCAGCATTATAATGATGCAAATGTAGTAAAAAAAATGATAATACAAAAAAAAACTAAGAAATCAGACCGGTATGTCAGCATAAAAACGGCACCAGGTTTTTAAACCACATTCAGCACATTTGGGCTTTCTGGCAAGACAAACATACCTTCCATGCAATATCAGCCAATGATGTGCAATGGGCAGAACCGACTTGGGAAGGTTTTTGATAAGCTGCTTTTCTGAATCAAGAGGATTTTTTGCATTTGTGGTTAATCCCATTCGTTCAGCGACTCTGAAAACATGAGTATCTACTGGCATAGCAGGGTTTCCGTAAGCTACAAGGGTTATAACATTTGCTGATTTTCTGCCAACACCCGGCAGTTTCATGAGATCTTCAATAGTTTCGGGTACCTTACCGTTAAAGTCTGCAACCAGTTTTTTTGACATTTCAGAAAGGTATCTCGATTTGCTGTTGGGGTAGGAGCATGATCTGATGTATTTAAATATTTCATCAGGATCAGCTTTTGCCATGGAATAGGCATCGGGAAATCTGTCCATCAGTGCTGGTGCAATCTGGTTTACCCTTTTGTCGGTGCATTGTGCAGAAAGAATGACCGATACCATCAGGCTGAAAGCATCGGAATAATGCAGTTCTGTTTCAGCAACGGGCATGTTTTCGTTGAAATATCGAACAATGGCTGCAACACGTTCTTTAGTAGTCATGTGGCAAATATAGGGAAATTAGTTACAAGGGACGAGGGACAAGTGACCGCTGACTGCTGACTGCTGACTGCTGACCGCTATTTTTTTTGTTCTTGTTAATATCATGTTGATTGGTTTCATTAAAAAAACAAACAAATGAGTAACTTTAGGCACAATTCATCGTTAAAAATTGCTGAACGGTAGATAATCCGTATCTGTTTTTATAATTTTGAAAAAAAGAATAATTTTAACAGAGATTCTTAATTTGTTAAGAAAACATTATTAAACCTTTAACTCATGCAAAACTACTTTACCTTAAGGTTGGCCAGTGTTATCATCTTATCCGGATTTTTATTACTGGGTAATTCATGTAAATCCTTTAAGAAAAATCAGGAAGGAAAGGAAGTAGAAATGGAGGATTTTTTAACGGAGGAAGATATTTTTGATGATATCGATAAAGCGAAAAAGATCTTCTATTCTTTGCCTTCTCCATTAGAAACTGCTATGATTTTAAAATCTGCCGGTGTTAAGTACAACGAGGCACTTTTGAATGAAATATCCAATGTTGAGAAATATTCTACCAATAAAAGCAAAGCGTTGAATCTTGGAATTTACACCACAGATTTAAGTTTTGCCTGCTTATTTGATCAGTCGCAGACCTCGCTTAAATACATGGATGCCACCAAACAGTTGGCAAATGAAATGGGTATCAGTGATGCCATTGATGAGGAGACCATGAAACGGCTCGAGCAAAATCTGAACAACAGGGATGTTGTTATGGATATCATTTCCGAGACTTTTTTGAATTCGAGTTCTTACCTGAAGGAGAATGATCAACAGGATGTTGCTGCTATGGTACTTGTGGGCGGCTGGATTGAAGGTTTATACATCGGCGCCCAGATGGTTGGAAACAGTCCCGTACAGGGCAATAAACTGGTTGATCGTATTGCTGAACAAAAGCTCTCATTCAGTATTGTAGAAAGAATGCTGCAGGATAATACTAAAAATCTGCAGGGGCAGGAAAACAGGGATATAACTGAGTTAATTAATGAATTGCATAATCTTAAAGTAGCTTTTGATAAAATAGAGGTTCAGACATCTTCAGTTAAAGTGGATGAGGGTGACACTTCCGCCGTTACCACTTTAAAATCTCAGACAAAAATCACAGTGACTCCGGAGGCATTTGCTGAACTTCAGGCTGCTGTTAAATCATTAAGAAATAACTTCGTTCAATAAAAATTACCACTATGAAAAAGTTCCTGCCGTATATCATTGTTCTTTGTGTTTTGTTTGCGGTAAACAATTCTGTTCATTCACAATGCAAAGGATTTGCCAAGAAACTGTGCAAACTTGAACTCACGGGCTATGTTCATGATGGTAATTATCATGCAGCCATATTAACAGAAGGTGAAGAAGCTGAATTGTACAAAACTTTCTATTCCGGCCAAAATTACAGACTGGCAATTTGCGGATCAGAAACATTGCCCAATATCGAATTTCAGGTCGTCGATGCTTATAAAAATGTACTTTTCGACAATAAGAAGCAGAATATGGTCGGCACTTGGGATTTCAAACTGGAATCGAGTCAGCAACTTAAAATTGTTGTGAAAGTACCAGTTGCCAATCAGAAATCAGAATTTCCAAACAGTGGCTGTGTGGCTATTATGTTTGGGTTCCAGGAACAGTAAGTTTTTCCTTAAGATACTGTCCGGTATACGACTGTTTACAGTTGATAATGGATTCGGGGGTTCCTTCAAATATAAGGTAACCCCCTTTTTCGCCTCCTTCCGGACCTAGATCGATAATCCAATCAGCTGTTTTTATCACATCAGGATTGTGTTCAATAATCACCACAGAATGCCCGTTTGCCAGTAGCTGATTAAACGCATTCAAAAGTTTCCTGATATCGTGAAAGTGCAAACCGGTGGTAGGTTCATCAAATATAAAAAGCACAGGTTCATTTTTACTCTCTGCACCAAGAAACGATGCCAGCTTAACCCGCTGGCTCTCTCCACCTGATAAGGTGCTGGATGCCTGTCCCAGCTTTACATATCCAAGTCCCACTTTAGCCAAAGGCGTTAATTTACGGGCAATGGCCTTTTCAGTTGTTCCTTTTCCTCCCTCGAAGAAAGCAATGGCCTCGTCAATAGTCAATTCCAGAATATCATGGATACTTTTGCCCTGAAAATGAACGTCCAGGACTTCCTCCTTGAATCTTTTTCCATGACAGGTTTCGCATATCAGGTGAACGTCTGCCATGAATTGCATTTCTACTTTAATTTCTCCTTCTCCCTGGCACTCCTCACACCGGCCGCCATCAATATTAAAAGAGAAATGGGAAGGGGTGAATCCGTTGTATTTTGCTAAAGGCTGACTGGCGAATAACTTTCTTATCTCGTCATATGCTTTAATATAGGTGACAGGATTGGAGCGGGTGGATTTTCCAATGGGATTCTGATCTACAAATTCTATTGAAGAAAGCATATGAATATCCCCGGCTATTTTCCCGAATTTTCCACTTTTTTCTCCAGAGCCAAGAATTATTTTACTTAGTGCGGGATATAAAATTCCCTTAACCAAAGATGATTTGCCTGAACCGCTGACCCCTGTGATCACAGTTATGGTATTCAAAGGAATCCTGATATCCAGATTTTTTAAATTGTTTTCCCTGGCTCCGGAAATCTCTATATAATTCGTCCACTTTCGCCGGCTTTCAGGAATTTCTATTTTCAGATCTCCTCGCAAATATTGTGCAGTCAGTCCGTCATTCTTTTCCAGCAATTCTTTAAAGGTTCCTTTGTAAACTACTTCACCTCCTAATCTGCCTGCTTCGGGGCCTATATCGATAATCTCATCAGCAGCCTTCATGATTTCTTCTTCATGTTCTACAACCATTACGGTATTACCAATATCTCTAAGGTTTTGCAAAACTTTTACAAGCAGACTGGTGTCTCTGGGATGCAAACCAATGCTGGGTTCATCAAGGATATACAACGAGCCTACCAGGCTACTACCCAGTGTGGTGGCGAGGTTGATCCGCTGACTTTCCCCTCCTGAAAGGGTGGAGGAGAGGCGGTTCAGTGTAAGGTAACCAAGTCCGACATCATTGAGATATTTAAGACGCGCCTGAATCTCCGTCAGAATTCTGGAAGCAACTTTATGATCGTGTGCAGAAAGTTTAATGTTGTTGAAAAAAGTGAACAGTTCAGATACGGGTAATAATACCAGATCGAGTATGGATTTTCCTTCAATAAACACCCAGCCTGCTTCTTTTTTGAGCCGGGCCCCTTTGCACTCAGGACAGGATGTTTTACCCCTGTACCGGGAAAGCATAACACGGTATTGAATCTTGTATTTTTTCGATTCCAGATAGTCGAAGAAGTCGTTTATACCATGAAAATATTTATTCCCGTTCCAAAGTGTTCTTACCTGTTCATCTGACAATTCATAATAGGGTCGGTGAATCGGAAAATTAAACTTGTCAGCATTATAGATGAGTTTCTCTTTCCATTTTACCATTTTATCACCTTTCCAGCAAATAACAGCATCCTGGTATATGGAAAGATTTTTATTCGGAATGACCAGATCTTCATCAATTCCTATGATTTTACCGCATCCTTCACATTTTGGACAGGCACCAACCGGGTTATTGAAGTTGAACATATGAACCGAAGGTTCTTCAAATTGAATGCCGTCAGCTTCAAATTTATCGCTAAAAACGCGCTTTTTGATAGGGTTATCCGCATCACCTACCATACAATATCCTTCTCCTGATAGAAATGCCATTTGGGCAGAATCGCCGTACCTGCTTCTGGAGTCCTCATCATAGGCTACAACAATACGATCAACAATTACATAAACAGGCTCTTTTTTGGAAGGCTCGTATTTAATAATGGCTTCTTCAAGCTTTAAGGGTTCGCCGTTAATGTTAAGCCTGGTTATTCCCTGGTGCTTTAAATCTTCCAGTTGCTGGGCAAAGCTTAAATTACTTTTATTATTCAGGGAATACATGATATAGAGTCGACTGCCTTCCGGAAAAGAGGTAATGTAATTAACCACATCTGTAACAGTCTCTTTTTTTACCACATTTCCAGAGACCGGCGAAATTGTTTTCCCAATGCGGGCAAACAACAGCTTCATGTAATCATAGATCTCTGTGGATGTGCCAACTGTAGAGCGCGGATTTCTGGTATTTACCTTCTGCTCAATAGCAATTGCCGGAGGAAGACCTTTTATAAAGTCCACTTCAGGTTTATTCATGCGTCCCAGAAACTGACGTGCATAAGATGAAAGGCTTTCAACATACCGCCTTTGACCTTCGGCATAGATCGTATCAAAAGCAAGGGACGATTTACCTGAGCCTGAGAGTCCTGTTACCACAATTAACTTATCTCTCGAAATTCGAAGGTCTATGTTTTTTAAATTATGTACCTTAGCTCCTGAAACCAGGATGTCATTTTTATCGTATAAATTCTTGGTTGAAGACATTGCGAAAAAAAGGAATCAATTTTTTTTATTCAAAAAAAAACTATTTTCGCAAAATTATTGCTTTATTTTGTAATAATACGTTTATCTGAATATTTAATCCACGGAGGGCTGCCTATCGCACAATTCTACTTAGCTTTTTTTAACTCAAAAAGGAGGTAGTTTTGAATAATATTTTTTTAACTGACAATGAACTCGTTGAGAAGTTCGTCAGTGGCGATATGTGCAGTCTTGAACTGCTCATCAACCGGTATCGGAAACAGGTTTACACTTACATCTTTCTTCTTGTTAAAAACCAGCACCTTGCTGAGGATATTTTTCAGGATACTTTTATTAAGGTGATCAAATCTCTTGATAGCGGTAAATACCAGGATAATGGCAAGTTTTTAGCCTGGGTATTGCGTATTGCGCACAATTTGGTAATTGACCATTACAGAAAAGAAAAACAGTTAAATGCCACATCAAGAGAAGATTTCGGACTTGATATTCTGAATTCCAGAAGGTACGCTGACCGGCCTGCAGAAGATACAATAATCAGCCGCCAGATCAGGAAAGACATTCGTGGATTGATTGATTCATTACCTGAAGAACAAAAAGAAGTTTTAATTCTCCGACAGTACTGTGAATTAAGCTTTAAGGAAATCGCAGACCACACCAATGTAAGTATCAATACAGCTTTGGGAAGAATGCGCTATGCCTTAATCAATCTGCGGCGTATGGTAAAGGAAAAGAATTTGACTTTAACTGCCTCGTAAACGTCAGGTACAGGAATACAAAATATTCTTATTAAGAATCGGCGCTTTTAGTGCCGGTTTCAGGATAATTAATATAGGAAAGGTTCGATATTACTTGTTTTTAGAGGATGTTGCTGGAAATAAAATTTTTAATATCTTTAATGCAATTTCAGATTAAATTGGCACGTTCTTTCTAAAATTGATTTATTAATTTATTATTTGCTTATGAACAGAACCTTTACTTTGTATGGTTCAACCAAATTCTCAAATGATAGTGAAAATGAGTTAATAAAACTGGCAGGATTCCTTGAAACTGAAGAACTTGAGGCGGTTAGATACTACCTCAAAAGCCTGCAAAGTGATGTGAATGATGATGTGGTTAGACGGATAGTTGATTTCTCAAAAAACTACAACAGAAACCCTAACAGGGTTAAGAATGCGGCTTATTGAATCATGAATGAACTGTTAAACCGTTAGAGTGATCTAACGGTTTTTTTATTTTCCTGAACGTTCAAAGTTGTCGAGAACATCCATTGTTTCTTTAACCGATTTGGCGCTAGCATGCAACAATTCCAATTCCGGATCAGTAAGTTTCAGCTCTATAATTCTTTCAATACCATTTCTGCCTAATACAACAGGTACGCCAACAAATACATTTTCAAGTCCATATTCTCCTTCCAGTTTCACACAACAGGGGAATACTCTTTTATGATTTCTGATGATGGCTTCTGCCATACGCGCTGCAGCGGATCCAGGTGCATACCAGGCCGAAGTCCCCATTAATTTCACCAATTCTCCTCCGCCAAGTCTTGTCCGCTCAACAATAGCATCGATGCGATCTTCAGGAAGCAATTCAGTAATAGGAATTCCGGAAATCGTAGTATACCGGGGCAACGGTACCATGGTGTCTCCATGGCCTCCCAGTAGAAGGGCACTGATATCTTTAGGCGAAACATTCAGCTCATCAGCAATGAAAGCTTTATAGCGTCCGTTATCCAGTATGCCAGCCATCCCCATTACTCTTGTCCTTGGAAATTTCGAGGAGATATAGGCCTGATATGTCATTACATCCAGGGGATTTGAAACCACTATAATAACAGCACAAGGTGAATATTGAATAACCTGCTCAGTGACATGCTTAACAATTACAGAATTGGTTTCTATGAGATCATCGCGGCTCATTCCGGGTTTTCTGGGTAGTCCGGAAGTTATAACGACTACGCTTGAATTAGCTGTAGCCAGATACTGGTTTGTAACTCCTATTGGTTTTGCATTAAAACGGTCTATCGGAGCACTTTGCCATATATCCAGAGCCTTCCCCTCTGCAATTCCTGGTTTGATATCCAGCAAAACAATTTCATGCGCCGCATCTCTGTGTGCAAGAACATCTGCACATGTGGCTCCAACGTTTCCTGCTCCAATTACGGAAATTTTCATAGGCTATTTGTAAATATTACCTTGCTAATTATATAGCAATCAATCGCAACGATTGTTCACCAATTCATATTTCTAGGCGACTAAGATAATAGAATCATTACAGATTTACAAGCTACCCCAAATAGTCAGGCATGGTTCTGCAGATAGGGTAATAAATTATCCTTTAGATGGGCATCCTGCAGTCAACAGATATTTATATATTTAACCCCTTTATCTACATAAAAAGTGCTTTCGTCAACTTCATACCGAATGAATCTGATATCAACCCTAAATCATTTTGCATATTCAAGATGCTGAAAAAGAGTATCTTATAATTTTATTACCCATGACTGGATTTTTATAAAAACAATCTTTAATCTTCATATAATCAATACGATAACTTGTATTTGAGCTATTTCTTACGGGCGCCAAGACTTTTGATAAATTGAAAAACCTAAACCATCTGAAAATATAACGATTAACCGCTAAATCACGTAAAAAGGCTATCTGATTTATTTTTTAATAAATAGTTGATAACTACACCCGTTATTTGAATGCATATGCAAACCCTTTATTATAACTTGCCAAAATCCCAAAACCATACCTGTATGAAATTTCATTCTCGTTTTCAATACATAAAGTCCAAAAATGCCTGCAAAGGTTTGTCAATATATCTTCTGTTCATTTCTGTTTTCTTTCTGCAGAATTTAAACGGACAGGCTACATGGTACAGCTATCAATCCGGTAACTGGGAAGTGGCTTCTTCATGGACTACTGATCCTTCAGGTACATTGTATATTAATCCATCCAACCTCACTCCTTCGGGGACTGATGTTGTAGTGGTTCTGAACGGCAGAAATATTATCAAAACCACCAGTCTGGGTGCTCCTTCGCCCTTGTGTAATACATTAGAGGTAAAACAGGGTGCCATCATGGATTTCAGAGGTACCAACAACCATACCATCACTACGGTAAATGGTCAGGGAATTATAAAAACACAAGGTGTTTTACCAACTGTTACGAATTTTAACTTTAACAATTCGGGAGGCGGTACCATTGAATTTAACAATACAGCTAACTTCAATTTTAGTACCACAATTACTACCTTTAACAACCTGACCCTCAATTTCTCCACAAATGCTATAGTTGGTACACTTGTCAGCAACCTGACTGTTAATGGGAGTTTTAATATTCAACAAGGAATCTTCCGGATTAATGATAATACCAATGCATCAAGAACAATTTCCGTTGCCGGAGATGTTCATGTTGCTGCAAATGGCAGCATCATATTAGGGCCGCGTGACCGCAATCATACTTTCTCATTGAAGGGCGATTTTTTTAATTATGGAGGTGTTGATTTCTATGAATTGGATGGAGAGGATTATGACGGAACAGACTATGCCGGCACTGCTCATGCTGATGTTATTTTCAACAACGCTTATGCCGACCAGAACCTGGTTTGCAACGGCTACAGCGAATTTTACAGAATTGGTGTTTACAAGGGTGCCGACTGGACTTACACACTAAATGTTGACGCAGACAACAGCAATAATTTCAAACTTTACGGAAGAAATAACAATGCATTTGCCAATGATGGTGATGATAACCTGAAAGCATTGGGGCTGACTTCGGGAACGCTCAGGCTGGGGCCAAATATTATTATTCCCAGCCTTAATGTTAGTAGTGACGTAGGTAATCATTATTCTATTAATTCAATTGCTCAATTGATCATTGATGGAGCTGAAGTTTATTCCTCAAATATTCCCACAGAAATGGGTGTAGTTATATATGGGAAGTTGATGATTAACAGCGGAGTTTTTGATGCCACCAACACACAGGCCTCGGTAATTACCCGAAAAACAAGTAATCTTACCATCAACGGCGGAACTTTCACAGCCACACAGCTTCGTACATCGAATGAAACGGGTACACATCGTGGGGCATTTATCATGACAGGCGGTACGCTCAACCTGACAACAAACACTTCCAGTCTGAGCTGGGCAGATAATTCAAGACGTCATGCTACCCTGAGTTTCACCTATCCCGACAATGTGTTTAAAATGAGTGGAGGTACCATTAATATATTAGGTTCCACTCCTGAAATTGATGACGGAGGCGGTACATCCGGATTTGACTTTAGTCTCGTTCTCGGTTCAAACCCATCAAATGTCAGTGTTACAGGTGGAACAATCAATATCACCATTCCAACTGACAGGCCGGCCTATATAACATCCACAGTACCCTTTTGGAATCTCAATTTAATTGGAGACGGTGCGCAAATCTTTGGAATACGCAATTTTAATGCTACATCCGGAACACCAATATCGGTTGCTGCTAAACCATTGGTTATTAATAATGATTTTATACTGCAAAACAATGCAATTTTTGATAATACAACCAATACACAGAATGTCACAGTAGGCAGAAATTTCAATATTCAAGCAGGAACTTCTTACAATCCGGGAAGCAACCAGACTGTTTTCAACGGAAAATCAGCCCAGCTTTTTTCAAACAACGGCACCATTGGTAATGGAGGCCTGTACGATATGATTCTTGAGAATTCGAGTATTACTTCTCTGGGCCAAAACCTGATAATCAGGCGAAATTTAGCCATAAATCCGAATTGTACCTTGCACGATATGGGTAAAACCATCTCAACAGCAGGTAACATAAGTAATTCAGGTACCCATACAAGTCAGGCCAGCGGAGGCATTATTTTAACCAATGCAGGTAATCAAATAATCGGCGGAAGCGGGACAGGTGTATTTGGAAATCTTTCCATACAAAAGACGGGAGGTTCGGTTTCATTCGCAGCAGATCAATCACTTACCGGAAACCTTCGCTTGGGAAATAACGGAAATTTAAATATAGGCAGCTTTCATCTGTCATTGGGCTCAAGCAGTCGTATCTTTGACGCGCTCAATAGCGATGGTCAGACATTGTTTGGTAGCACAAAAATGATCATTACTGCCGGAAATCAAAGTGATGCCGGTATCACAAAAACTTTTGGCAACACCAGTGAATTTATATTTCCTATTGGTTCAGGTACGGATTATTCTCCGGCCAGAATTCAAATTACTGAAACACCTGCTGCATGGGGAAGCATCACTGTTAAGCCTGTGGCCATGCGTCACTTGCTGCTTCAGGGAAGCAACAATGCCATTACCCGTTTCTGGAATACCACGGAAGATGGCTTTTCGGGACTGGCACCCAATTCTGTAACACACAAATATTACTATGCCAATTCCGATATTGACGGTGATGAAAATGGCTTTATGCCCGGACGGTATTTAAATGGTGCATGGACTACAGGAACTACATTTGATGTTTCTGAAGATAACAATGAAATTCTTTTCAACCACATCAATGATATTGATGGGGATTATACTTGCGGTGAGGCAAGTGCTTTCACAGGCCCAACAGTATTCTACAGCAGAAATCTCGCACCTGATATTCTGACAACAGGAGCTGACTGGAATCTGACAACTACATGGTCTACAGATCCCTTATTGAAATGGGATGGTGCTGCTGCCAGTTCCTTGCCCTCTTCCAATAATGTTGTAATCATTGGTGATGGAACCGTTGCTCACAAAGTGAATACTTCGATGGCTGCAACTTGCGGTAATTTATTGATACAGGAGCATTCCACTCTGGATCTGGCCAATGTTACCGGTCATAATTTCGGTGCATTTCCTGAGTCAAAGGTAGGAGGGGCAGGAAAACTAAGAATATCCGGAACAACCTTCCCTCAAGGCGATTGGGGAACATTTCTGAGTGAGGCCGGAGGCATCGTGGAATATTATTCCACCAATACAGTTGGTGTGAGTCCGCTCCTGATTCCTGCACAATACAATCTTCCTTCAGGCGGAACTGCCGGTATCATTTCATACAACCATCTGATTGTAGCTCCCGGACCTGGCAAGACCATCAATTTTCCAGATACCGATCTTACAGTATTCAGGAATCTTACCATTGATCAAAACGGCTTGAATCCGGTGGTACAAGTCAACCCCGGTGCAACTCCCACTACGGTTACTGTTAAAGGCGACTTGTCAATCAGGCAAAATTCACTCTTGAGATTTGCCAATCAAAGTGTGCAAAATCTGACTGTTGAAGGAGATATTTTCATTGAAACAGGCGCAACACTGGATGTTTCCACTACCGGTACAGCCTATGACAATCTGCTGACGATATGGGGCAATATTCAGAACAATGGTACCCTGGATATGCTGCCTGCTGCAAACCGATACAGCAATATCGCGTTCAAAGGAAGTGATAATACGTCATTAAGCGGCACAACTGCTATTCTCACACGTCTTAATGCAATAACCATTGATAAAGGTGACAACAGGAATCCGGTAATGGATGTTACGGTAAATAATACCAATTTTTCCCTTAACACTGCCCTGGCCAATGCACTCACACTTACCAACGGCACTTTCCGGTTGTCCAATGGAGCTACCATCAATTTGTCTACTGGTCCTTATTCAATACCTTCAACCGGATGTGTTTCGGTAAATAATGGTACGATCAATATTGCTACAGCCAATGCCTCTGCAAATGATTTATCACTCATCGGACGTATTGAAGTGATGGGTTCGGGAATTATGAACATCGGAACACCCGCCAATACCATTGACAACGATATAGAATATGCATCGGGTGGAACTCCCGAAATCATTGTGAATGGTGGTATATTGAATGTTAACGGACAAATACGACGTGCCATAACCATCAATACCGGATCACTGAACTACATTCAAAGAGGGGGTAACGTAAATATATTCGGGGAAAATGCAAATAATGCCCGAAGTATTTTGGAAGTGTTGAATCCGGGTAGCAGCTTTGTAATGACTGGTGGATCGTTAAATATAATCCGTAATTTCAACAATGCCAGTTACAATGAACTGTATCTGGCTCCCGAGACAAATACTGTAAGCGGAGGAACAGTTCAGCTGGGTCTCAGCGGAACTACCACTATTGGCACCCAATTTAATATTGTATCTGCATGCCCGCTGGGAAACCTGACTGTCAGCAATGTGAATAATCTTACTGTAAACCAGCGGATTTATCCGTTGACACTCCTTGGTGATTTAAATATTGCTGGCGGCTCATCTGTTTTTTGTACCAACGGATTGGATGTGAACATTGGAGGAAGCCTGATAAATAACAATACCGATGCCGGCTTAACTTTATCTGTTGGGGGGTATCAGGCAGTAAATACTACCCAGATTACTAATTTTAACGGAATTGCAGCGCAACAAATAACAGGTACCGGTACAAATATTACCAACTTTGCCAACCTGAAAGTGAACACACGTTCTTCACTTGCTTTAACAAATGCTGATATTCGAATAGCTGCAGATCTTTTACTGAATACAGGGACATTTTTGGATAATTCCAGAACGGTTACAGTTCTTCGGAATATTGAAAACAACAGCACGCATTCCAGTTCATCCACATCAGGAGGAATTATCCTGTCAGGCTCTTTAAAGCAGGTTATCTCAGGAAACGGCAATGGGGTTTTCGGTAATGTGAACTTAAGCAATTCCGCCGGGGCAGATGTTGTGGATAATTGCCGGATCAATGGAAGGCTTACCTTTTCAAACGGCATACTTTATATTGATGACTATCTGCTGACACTTGGAGAAACATTTACCATGGCTGGTCATGGAACAACACGGTATATCCGACTGAACGGAGCGCTGAGTGACCAGGGTGTGAAAAAAATATTTGGTCCTGGCATTCCTCCTGCTGCCTTTACATTTCCAATTGGGGTGAGCGGAAAATACACACCGGCTACCTATAATATTACTGCAAATACCGCTGCTTCAGGTAGTCAGATCACCATAAAACCAGTAAATGCAAAACATCCTGCAACTTATGAGAATCCTGCTGCGGTGAATGAACTGCAATATTACTGGAATGTTACCAGTGCAGGATTCAGCGGGTTGAATGTTACCCATACCTATCAGTATATCGAAACGGATGCAAAGCCCAGTGAGGCTAATTATGTAGTGGGTTACTATAGAAAATCAGATTATTCCTGGAATACACCTCCTACAGGAGTGGTTAATGCCGGCTCTGATAATTTCACGATCACCAATATCAATTATGTTGATGGTGAATTTACCTGTGGGGTGAATATCGCTCCCAGTCCAAATTTTGTTAATCTTCCGGTATATTATAGCCGGAACGTCACCTTGGGTGGTAACTGGAATGACCCCAATTCCTGGACATTAAGTGAGGGTGGTGGAGATTGCAGCGGTGCAGGTTGTGTTTCAGGTCATGTCATTTCAGCTCCTAACGGAAATCCTGTTGTTATTTATGGAGGACATACTATTACCATGAATATTGATAATGCCCGGGCATACTCTGTAAATATTCTTGGAACTTTTGATCTGGCCAATACCAGATATCACAGTCTGGGCCATATTTCAGGTAATGGTACGATGCGTATTTCGGCCAATGCTATACCCAATGATAATTTTTTGTTTCCCGGCGGTTATTATGATGTGTTCATGTCAACGCCCGGAAGCATTGTGGAATTTTATGGTACCAATTCCGGATCTCTGCCGCTGAAACCAGGAAACTATTATAAACCTTTCCAAAATGTGATCTTTTCAGGAAATAGCACCAAACGGATGAGCAGCGAAAATATGAAAGTGCTTAATGATTTGACCATCCGGAATGGGTCAGTGCTGAATAATTCCTTTTATAACAAGAACATTTATTTATTGGGCGATTGGACCAACGAAAATATAGCAGCGGGTGGATTCCTTTCCGGATATGGATTGGTAAGTATAGAAGGTACCTCTTCCCAGAATGTAAATATTGTGAACAACATTGTTGAGACCTTTTATGATCTGAAAATCATGAATGCATCCGGTGTTACAATCACAACCGGAAATGGAGATGTGGATGTAAACAGATACCTTTATCTTACTTCAGGTAATATTACCACCAGTGCAGCCAATAGTCTTACTCTTAATAACACCAGTAATCTTGCAGTTAAAGGCGGTGGTGATCTTTCATTTGTTGATGGCCCTCTTCGCAAAAAGATCTCCAATAATGCATCATTTTACTTTCCAGTAGGAAAATCTTTACTAAGAAACAGATTTGGCAATATCGATGTTCGGAATACTGCAACCACTGGCATTCAAATATGGACCGCCGAGTATTTCGACTCAAATCCACATCCTGTATATGACACTTCCCGGGTGAATGATCCGCTGACCGAAGTAAGTGGAAGTGAATACTGGAAAATTGATGGCCCTGCAGGGGGGAAGGCAAATGTACGTCTGAGATGGGATGACTTAAGCGAAAACATATATAGCACACCACTATTGAGACAAAATTTACGCGTTGCTGAATATCTTCCTGCCGGTTGGACGGCAGTAGGACAGTTGGTTTCTGATTTTGGCGCAGACAGCGGTACGGTGGAAACTATTGTGCAGGTTAATCTGGACAGTCATGTCTTTACACTTGGCGTTTCATCTTGTCCTACCGTTCGTGTCACCAGTCCTGCCACTGTTTCAATTTGTGATGATGGCTCCGAAGCTACCGTTAAACTGTTGTTTACAGATGCAGCCAACGAACCTTTTGATTTCACCTATTCTATTAATGGTGGTCCGGATGTTTATGTTTACGATGTAAGCAGTTCATACGACTTTATTTTTGACGGTGCCACACTGGGAGGAGAGGGAGACTATGATATAACGATAACCAATGTATGGGACAATACCGGTGTTCAGGGGGTCGTGCGGTCTCCAGCCATAGTAACCATTACTGTATTGGCCACTCCGGAGGATGATATTACAGGTCCTGATGAAGTAGGGACCAACACAACCACTGCTTACGTAACTTCAGCTGATCATACGGATTCCTATAGCTGGTCGCTTAACAATGTTCTGGGTGAGGTTGATCTAGGCACAAGCCGGACTCCTACAGTTGATTGGGGTAATTCAGCTGGCAATTCTACGCTGAGTGTTATAAAAACCAGTGTGGATGGTTGTGTTACAAACGCAAGTATGGATATTACCATCAGTTTATCACCACAACCTGATATTCAGGGTCCTGCTTCGGTTTGTGCAGGTTCTACGCAAGGATATTATGTCACGGATAATTCGGGACATTCCTATTTGTGGACGGTATCTTCAGGAGGTTCTATTGATGGATCGAATACAGGAAGCGCCATCAGCGTTATTTGGGGAAGTGCTGCCAACGACAGGATTGTATCTGTGGTTGAGACAGATGGTGGAACCGGTTTTTCAGGCACTGACGATTTGGAGGTAGACATTGGTTTTGTTCCTCAGGGAAACCGTACGGTTACTGTTCTGAATCCGACAATTTGCAATGGAGGATCATCCACCATCAGAATCCAGAATTCAGAAAACAATGTGGCATATCAACTACGAAATGATCTGGATAATTCCAATATAGGCCTTTATAAGGGCGGCAATAATGGAATTCTTGATTTTGTTGTTTCTCCCATTACAACAACTACCTATAATATATGGGCATATACCAGTGCCCCCTTCGGTTGTTCGATAGAATTGACAGGAACCTATACGGTGACGGTTTCAACAATACCATCAGCTCCTGTTATTGGCACGATCACGCAACCGACTTGTGCTGTAGCAACAGGAAGTGTGGTACTGGGTGGTTTACCCTCAGGAAGCTGGACGATTAATCCGGGCACCATCACAGGCAACACGACAAGTACAACAATAAGCTTGCTGGCAACAGGAACTCATACCTTCACGGTAACAAATTCCGTAGGTTGCACCTCGGCAGCATCAGGCGATGTGGTAATCAACGCGCAGCCGGCAACCCCGGATGCACCCACAGTAGGCACCATCACCAATCCAACATGTGCCGTAGCAACAGGAAGTGTGGCATTAAGCGGTCTTCCTGCTTCAGGCACATGGACGCTGACCCGCAATCCGGGAGCAGTTGCCAGCACAGGAACAGGAGAAACGACAACAGTAAGTAATCTTACAGCAGGCACAACCTATACCTTTACAGTACAAAACTCAGACGGATGTACTTCAGCCGTATCGAATAATGCTGTCATTGCAACTCAACCGCAGACTCCAACAGCTCCGGTTATTGGCACCATCACCAATCCAACATGTGCCGTAGCAACAGGAAGTGTGGCATTAAGCG
>CAZTSR010000001.1:0-175186 GCA_964615995.1 uncultured Bacteroidales bacterium | reverse complement strand
ACAGCAGGCACAACCTATACCTTTACAGTACAAAACTCAGACGGATGTACTTCAGTTGCAACTGAAGGTGTCACCATAAATCCTGCATCAGGATGTGACTTAATTGCCGGGTTTACTGCTGATGATCAGGAAATCTGCCAGAATCAAACTGTAATCTTTACAGATGCTTCGGTTGGAACTACTCCATCAACAAATTATACATGGTCGTTTGGTGCGGGAGCAAATCCTTCCACTGCAACAGGAGCAGGACCGCATACGGTACAATATCAGACAACCGGATTAAAAACGGTTCAATTGATCGTTGAAGAAGGAGAAGATGATACCCTGACAATGGTAGATTACATCTCTGTCCTTGAAATCCCTGCAGTATCCGTTTCTGATGTCAGTCGATGCGGCGCGGGCCCTGTAGTATTTCCAGCTCAGGTCAATGGAGACAAAATTGAATTCTCAATGGACGGAGGCGTAACAGTTGCAGCCACAGATATTGCGATGCCCTTCGAATTTTCTGTTGATTTGGATGATCAGGCTTCGGTTCAGATATGGGCAAAAGCATACAACACAGTTACTGGTTGTTCCAGTGGCTGGGATAGCACTGCATATGGCATCAGTTATCAGACACCGGTTGCTGAAGCTATACAATCTTCCAATACAGGAACATTCCCTGCAGGATATGTAGATGCCATCTGCTCAGGTAAGGAAAATGCATTATATTATGTAAATGGCAATCCTCTTTATACCTATAACTGGCAGATACCTGAACTTGGAATTGTGGTGAACGGTTCTGAACAAATGGAGTTAGACTGGAATGTAACAGGTGGTGATTACACAATTGAGCTGGTAAAAGTATCACATGATGGTTGCAGCAGTATGGTCAGAGATACTCTTGTTCTGGTTTCACAACCGGATCCGGAGCTGGGAAGCGATATTTCTCTATGCGAAGGAGAAAACCATATCTTTGAACTGGACGAGACCTATAGTAATTATTTATGGCAGGATGTATATACAGATCCTACTTTTAGTATGAGCGTGAGTGGAACAGTACAAGTAAGAGTCACAGATAATTATGGATGTATTGGTTTAGATACTGTTCAGGTTGCAGTTCATGATAATCCGGTTGTTGATCTGGGTCGTGATACAGTGCTGTGTGAAGATCTGACACTTACGTTAGATGCAGGTGATTTTGAGCAATACGAATGGTCGAATCATGAAACAGGAAATCCGATTGTTGTTGGTTCAGGTGCCGGACTTGTTAGCGTGATTGTTACTGATGAAAATGGTTGTCAGGGTACTGATGAAATACTGATTGAAGAGTGCAGTCCTGAAAATCTCTTGGTGATTCCGAATACATTCACACCAGGAGATGATGACAATATTCACAAAACATGGGTAATTCAAAACATTGATCTCTTCCCTGACGCAGATATTCAGGTGTTTGACAGGTGGGGTCGCAGAGTATACCAGTCGAATGGAAGTTCTGGTGATGAGTGGGACGGAAAGGGTCCCAATGGTAAAGATCTGCCAGTTGATACCTATTACTATGTTATCGATTTGCATGTAAAAAACAGCAATTTGTTAACCGGCACTATAACGATAATCCGATAAACCAATAACCCTATAATTTGACGGAGCATGCAGCACTTTTATAAGAAAGTTCCCATAATACTGGCAATCCTGCTGATAAGATTCACAATCCTTACAGGTCAGCAGTTGCCCACATACAGCCAGTATACGCTTAATAAGTTTTTATTGAACCCTGCATGTGCAGGAAGTGAAGGCTATACCACAATTGGACTGGTTGCAAGAGAGCAATGGGTTGGTATGAAAGGAACTCCAAAAACTCATGCGCTGACAATTGATTCCAGGATCCTTAGAAACAGCTTTATTTCCAAGAATGCTTCAATACGTAAGAAAAGAAGGTTAAGCTCGAGATCAGGAAGGGTAGGATGGGCGGCCCATATTTTTAATGATCATTTTGGTCCGCTTGATCGCACCGGTTTGGAGGGCACCTATGCCTATCATATCAATTTGAGTGAGGGTCAGATTTCATTTGGTTTGTCGGGCGTATTTTATCAGTTCAAGCTCAACAAAAGCGAAGTTTTCCTGGGAGACGATGAATATGACCCATTAATTGACGGATTAAAAGGAACCATTTATATTCCGGATGCGAATTTTGGTACATTTTATTCATCCGGAACTATCTATGGAGGGGTCTCTGTAATGCAGATTTTTCAATCATCTATACACTTTGGAGATGATAATGGAAGCAATTACCGTTTGAAAAGAAATTACAATCTTATGGCAGGTTATTATTATGATATAGATGGAACTTTTGCTCTGGAACCTTCTTTTCTGGTGAAAATACCAACATCTTCACCTGCTCAGCTGGATTTGAATGCCAAAGTATACTACAAGACAAATTATTGGGGAGGATTGGCATACCGAACAGGCAGGGCCTTTGTAGTGCATGTGGGTGCGCGTTTCGGAAAATATATTTTCGGATATGGCTTTGATTATAACTTCAGTCCACTCGGGCGACAGACATATGGTTCACATGAGTTTATGGCAGCTGTAAAATTTGGCGACAATGCCAGACGTTATAGGTGGTTGAATACGTATTAGTAACAAGTGACAAGTTACAATGAACAATGTGTAATGAACAATGAGCAATGAAATAAAAGAGATGAGGTCATCCTCATCTCTTTTATTTTATCCCTTTCCTCGCTCGTCCCTCATCCCTTGTCCCTTGTTCCTAGAAAAGTCCCTTATCTTCTTCAGCGCTTTTAGGCTGTTCAGGCTCAGTTGCGGCAGGTTTATCTTCTTCTTCTTTTGTTTTCTTAGGAGCAGGTTTTTTAACGGCTTTTGCAGTTTGTTGTTCGTTACCGGCAATTTCAATGCGGTTTTCACGCAAAAACATACCTGTATTTACGGCAGTTTTAATGTCTTTTACCATCATATTAAATTCCCAATCAGTATCAGGAAAAGGTTGAGGACGAACGCCAAATTCAATTTTTTCTTCAATGCAAAAGTCTACCAGAAGAGAAATGTTTTTCTGTTTCAGAATTACCTTAATTGCTTCACTCATAATATGTTAGATTTAATCGATTTCTATTCGTAAAAATATATTTTTAAATTTACTGTTTAGCATGTTACCTGGAATTTTTACTCAGATATATTCAGATTGATTTCTCCGGCTTCACAAATTATTTAAAATGAAATCAGTCATCATCGTATATAAATGCAGTCTTGTATTACCTCCATAAATGCTGTGATTTTTGTTTGGGTACATGAATTGTTGAAATTGCTTATTGTTTAAAATAAGCTGGTTAGCCATTTCAATTGAATTTTGCAAATGTACATTATCATCTGCCGTTCCATGAATGAGTAAAAGCTTCCCTTTGAGTTGATCGGCATAACGGATGGGTGAATTATCATCGTAACCATCAGGATTATCCTGTGGTCGCTGCATATATCTTTCTGTATAGATGTTATCATAAAACCTCCAGTTGGTAACCGGAGCAACAGCAATGCCCATATGAAAAACGTCTGATCCTTTTGTAAGGCATAACAGCGTCATATATCCGCCGTAACTCCATCCCCATATGCCTATTCTGTTTTCATCAATCCAGGATTTTGAACCCAAAAACCGTGCAGCAGCAATCTGGTCCTCGGTTTCCAGCTTACCAAGTTGTTTATAAATGCACTTGCGGAATTCTTCACCTCTTCCATTCGTTCCCCGGTTATCCACACAAGCCACAATGATACCATGCTGCACAAGGTATTGCTGCCATGCCAGATTGTTATCCCAGGCATCAGCAACTTCCTGTGATTCAGGTCCTCCATATACGCTCATGAAAAGAGGATATTGGCGGGTAGAATCAAAGTCGACCGGTTTAATGATATAGGCATTGAGTTCAACATTATTTCCACCCGGCACTTTAATGAATTCCTTGAGCGAAAATCCTGTTTTCCGGATGGCCATTTTCATTTCCTCATTATTTTCCAGAGCACGGATAAGACTTCCATTAATCCGGTATACCGCATACTGCGTAGGGGTATTGGCATCTGACCATGAATTGATAAAGTACTTGTATGTAGCACTGAAGGCATCGGTATTCGTCCCCTTCTGAACAGAAATCCTGTGCATACCTGTACCGTCCAGTTGGACGCTCCATGTTTCCTGTCCGATTACTCTGGATTGATTGGAACTGTAATAAAGTTTTTCTGATTTTTCATCAATTCCGGAAAAACCTGTCACATCCCAATTCCCTGCTGTAATTGCATTCTGTAATTTACCATCCATGGAATACCTGTAATAATGAAGGTAACCCGATCTTTCACTCTTAATTATGAAATGCTTATTGTTATTCAGGAAATGAATATAATGATCATCTACCCCAGATATATAACGGGCGTTTTTTTCCTGATAAATCACGGTTGAAATACCAGAATTCGCATCAGACAGAAGAACCTGTATGTCATTTTGCAATCGGTTTAGTCTGATGATACATAAATTCTCAGGATCAGCAGTCCACAGAATACGGGGAATATACTGATCACTTTCATCTCCGGTGTTCATATTGGTAAGTAATGCATTTCCTATATGATAAACATGGACCGATACTTTTGAATTGGCTTCCCCGGCTTTTGGATATTTAAACCGTCTGACTTCAGGGAAAAGACTTTGATACATCATCATATCAAACTCCCTGACCTGTGATTCATCAAAACGATAAAAGGCTATTTTCCTGCTATCGGGCGACCATACATAGCCTTGCGAGAACCCGAATTCTTCCTCATAAACCCAATCAGGTGCTCCATTAATAATCTGATTAACTGCACCATCATACGTGATCTGGACAATCTGATTGGTGACAAGATCTTTGTAATACAGGTTATTATCACGTACAAAAGCAACCTTGTTTCCGTCGGGTGAAAAAGTAGCCAGTTGTTGATTGCCTTTTTCATCCAGAGGTTCACATTTTCCGGACATTAAATAATATACCAGATAAGAAGCCGTATATGAATGGCGGTAAATCGGCTTTACCCGGGTTGTAATCAAAATCTTTTTTCCATCATTACTGAATTGGTATTCCTCAATGGAAGGATATCCTTTTGGTAAGCTGGAAGCATCAAGGACTATTTTTGTTTTAAGCCCTGTTTCATAATCATACTGTACAATCCGATTGTTTTCCAGAACTGAATAATATATGCCGTTTGCCATGGAATGGATGCCGTCGATGGTGCGCGCATAGAACTGATAATCTCTGTGAATGGCTTCGAGGGTAAGTCCCTGGCCGTGAATGACGTTAGGATATAGAAGGATAAAGGAAAAAAGCAGCAGGATTGATTTTTGTCTGTTCATGATATTCTATTAAGCATTCAGAAAGGAAAAATAGACGTTTTTTTTTATCTTTGCACCTCGTTTACAAAAAATTAAGATGATTCAAATCACATTTCCCGATAAATCGGTAAGGACTTATGAGCCAGGCGTAAATGGATTAGATATTGCCAAATCCATCAGCAATAGTTTGGCTCGTGATATTGTGGCAGTTAGTGTAAACAACGAAATATGGGATGCTACCCGTCCTATCACACAGGATGCAACAGTTGTCCTGCACAAATTTGACACACCGGAGGGCAAGCATGCTTTCTGGCATTCTTCTGCGCATTTAATGGCCGAAGCTTTGCAAGCCATGTACCCTGGTATGAAATTCGGTATTGGACCTGCTATTGAAAATGGATTTTATTATGATGTAGATCCGGGCGAGGGTGTTGCTATAACTGAAGCCGACTTGCCAAAGATTGAGGAAAAAATGACTGAACTCATTCGGAAAAACAGCCCTTATAAAAGGGAGGAGATAGCTAAAAATGACGTTTTAAAGCTGTTTCATGCAAAGCACGAAGAGTATAAAGTTGAACTGATTGAGGATTTGCAGGACGGGACGATTACTTTATATAAACAGGGTGAATTTACAGATCTTTGCAGGGGCCCTCATTTACCTGACACCGGGTATATCAAGGCCATCAAACTTTTAAGTGTAGCCGGTGCATATTGGAGAGGCGATGAAAAAAGGAAGCAGCTTACGCGCATTTACGGAATCACTTTTCCGAAAAAGCAGATGCTGGATGAATACCTGGAAATGCTTGAGCAGGCAAAGGCCAGAGATCACCGCAAACTGGGCAAAGAACTGGAACTTTTTACTTTTTCACAGAAGGTAGGATCGGGTTTACCCTTATGGTTACCTAAGGGAGCTCAGCTCAGAGAACGTCTTGAGAACTTCCTGAAGCGGATTCAGATGAAGTATGGCTATCTCCCCGTAATTACACCGCACATTGGTCAGAAGGAATTATACGTCACTTCAGGTCATTATGAAAAATACGGAAAAGACTCCTTTCAGCCCATCCATACCCCTGAAGAGGGAGAAGAATTTTTATTGAAACCCATGAATTGTCCGCACCATTGCGAAATATATAAAAGCAAACCCAGGTCATATAAAGATCTTCCGGTCAGGTATGCGGAATTCGGAACGGTATACCGCTATGAGCAAAGCGGAGAGTTGCACGGACTAACCAGGGTTCGCGGATTTACTCAGGACGACGCGCATTTGTTCTGCCGTCCCGACCAGATAAAAGAGGAATTCATCAAGGTTATTGATATCATTTATGCTGTTTTTAAAGCCTTTGATTTTAAGGATTTTACTGCACAAATATCTTTACGCGACCCTGATAATAAAGAAAAATATATTGGTACCGATGAGAATTGGGAAAAAGCAGAACGAGCCATTATAGAAGCTACACAGGAAAAGGGAATGCAAACAATCACAGTGAAGGGTGAAGCTGCATTCTATGGTCCAAAACTCGATTTTATGGTTAAGGACGCTATAGGCAGAAAATGGCAGTTAGGTACCATTCAGGTAGATTACAACCTCCCTGAGCGTTTTGAACTGGAATATACCGGAAGTGATGATCAAAAGCATCGTCCGGTAATGATTCACAGGGCACCATTTGGATCTATGGAACGTTTTGTTGCTGTTTTAATTGAACATACAGCAGGAAAATTTCCGCTTTGGTTAACGCCTGATCAGGTTGTGGTATTGCCGATCAGCGAAAAATACCATGATTATGCTGAAAAAGTTTTAAAATTCCTAAATAATTACGATATTCGCACCCTGATTGATACCCGGAACGAAAAGATAGGTAAGAAGATCAGAGACAATGAGTTGAAGAGGATACCTTATCTGTTGGTTGTGGGTGAAAAAGAAGCTGCTGATGAAACAGTTGCCGTAAGAAGGCAGGGAGAAGGCGATAAAGGAAGTATGAAACTTGAAGCCTTCCGGGATTTTGTGGCAGATGAAGTTCGTAAACAACTAGAATATTTAAATAGTTAAAAGGTTTGTCGTAATAATAGCCACAAACCTGATACAATGTATAAATTAACAAGAAGGAGGAACGAAGTATAGCAACACCAGTTTTCAGAAGGGAAATCAGAAGGGAAGAAGTACCTTTGTTTGCAGTAAACTATGGTATTAAATCTCCGATGGTTCGGGTTGTAGGAGAAAACCTCGAAACACCGGGTATCTTTCCGATTAAAGAAGCCATTCGCATGGCTGAAGAGTTGGAACTTGACTTGGTTGAGATATCACCCAACGCCAATCCACCTGTATGTAAAATAATTGATTACCAGAAATTTCTGTATCAGCAAAAACGGAAACAAAAGGAACTCAAAGCAAAAACTGCTAAAATTGTTCTGAAGGAAATCCGTTTTGGTCCTTATACCGATGACCATGATTATAATTTTAAGCTGAAACATGCGCAGAAATTCCTTCAGGAAGGTGCAAAAGTAAAATCTTATGTATTTTTTAAAGGGAGATCAATTGTTTACAATGAAGACGGAGAAGCTTTACTTGCAAGGTTTGCTGATGATCTGGCAGAGTATGGCAAAGTTGAACAAGCTCCCAAACTGGAAGGAAAAAGGATGATTATGATGATCAACCCGCTGCCCAAAAAAGTAAAATAGTAACCAAATATAATTTGTTGTATAATGCCAAAAATGAAGTCTAATTCCGGTGCCAAAAAAAGATACGATCTTACCGGAACAGGAAAAATCAAACGCAAGCATGCATTCCATAAGCACATCTTAACGAAGAAATCAAACAAGAGAAAGAGAAATCTCGGATACTCAAGTTTGGTGGCTTCAACAGATGAAAAGAATGCAAGACTTTTGCTGGCCGGTAATTAATCCGGTTTCATGTTTGTTTTTAGTTATTAACCGAGTGAATTAGCTGTAAAGTTTCCAAAATTACGGAACGCTAACCATTCAAAATTTCAATCAATTATGCCAAGATCAGTTAATGCAGTAGCATCAAGACAAAAAAGAAAAAAGATTCTCAAACAGACAAAAGGGAATTTCCTTTCACGGGCCAATGTATGGACCGTTGCCAAAAACACCTGGGAAAAAGGACTTGGATATGCTTATGCACATCGCAGAACCAAAAAGAGAAACTTCAGAGCATTATGGATTGCTCGTATAAATGCCGGTGCCAGACAACATGGAATGTCCTATTCCGAATTTATAGGCAAACTCAATGACAAGGGTGTTGCCTTAAATCGTAAAGCCCTGGCCGACCTTGCTATGAATAATCCTGAAGCATTTGAAGCAGTGATTAATTCTGTAAAGTAAGTGGTTTATACTACAAAATAATTTTATGAAAGACGCATGGAAACATGCGTCTTTTCTATTGTATCTTGTATCAGGTTTTGCAAATCAGGTAATTATAAAAAGATGAAAATAGCATTGATCGGATATGGAAAAATGGGCCACGAAATCGAGAAGATTGCTCTCGAACGGCATCATCAGATTGTTCTTACCATTGATGTGGATAATCAAAACGACTGCTCGGCAGATCAACTAAAAAAGGCCGATGTGGCGATTGATTTTTCTACCCCTGGTTCTGCTTTTGCGAATATATTGATGTGTTTTGAAGCGAACGTACCGATTGTTTGCGGTACTACCGGCTGGCTCAACAAGCTGGATGAAGTGACTGAGAAATGTAAGCAATCCAACCAGACGTTTTTTTATGCATCCAACTTTAGTTTGGGCGTGAATGTATTCTTTGCAGTGAACAAATATCTTTCTGCGCTAATGAACGGCATTGACTCATATGATGTGGACATGCGCGAAATCCATCACATACATAAATTGGATGCTCCCAGTGGAACTGCAATTACGCTGGCCAATGACATCGTTGCCAATGTTGAGCGCAAAACAGATTGGGAACTCAATCAAAAAAGCGATCCCTCAAAAATATGCATTCAGGCTGTTCGCGAAAATGAAGTGCCTGGTACCCATATCATCACCTGGGATTCATCAGTAGATTGCATACAAATATCACATGAGGCAAAAAGTCGTAAAGGATTTGCCCTGGGTGCAGTATTGGCAGCTGAGTTTATTTACAATAAAAAAGGCATTTATACCATGAGCGATTTGCTCAGGTTTTAACGCGTTTACCCTTACCCTTTCCTCATTACACTATTTTTTAATTAAGTCTCATGAAAGCTGGACAAAAAGATTGGATCGGGTTTGGAATCACTTCCGCATTTTACCTTGCCTGGGTAATATGGCTCGGTGTATATTGGTTCCTGGCAGGTTTTGTGGTTATTTTTGATGGTTTTATATCCCAAAAAGTTCATTGGACATTCTGGAAGAAAAGAAATGGCAGGAACAGCATTGCTGTAGAATGGCTGGATGCCATCATATTTGCTGTGATAGCAGTCACGTTCATCAATATTTTCCTGTTCCAGAATTATAAAATACCGAGCGGGTCCATGGAGAAAACCCTTATGACAGGAGATCACCTGTATGTAAGTAAAATGGCATATGGGCCAAGGACCCCTAACACACCCATCGCTTTTCCCTTTGTTCAACACACCATGCCTTTTACACGTAATGTGAAGTCGTTTTCAACATGGATTCAATGGCCTTATAAACGACTGGCGGGATTTGGAGCAGTGAAACGAAATGATCCTGTGGTTTTCAATTTTCCTGAAGGAGATACTGTAGTCATTGGAAATGAAACCCTGAGTTATTATACCATTCTCAGAAAAGAAGCTTCATCTTTGAAGGAATCCGATATTGAAAAAGGAATTTCTGTAAAATCAGAGAAGGAATACCTTGCTTTGGCCCGGACTATTATTTGGAAGAATAACGATATTGCTGTCAGGCCTATTGATAAAAGAGAAAACTATATAAAAAGGTGTGTGGCCATACCTGGTGATACACTGAGAATCATTGACAAACGAATATACATCAATGGCATCCGCCAGAAGGATTTCCCGGGAATGCAATACAGCTACTATATATACCTCCGTGAAAACCAGGATGTCAATGATGCTGTTTTGGATGAAATGGGCATTAATGAGCATTATCATAGTGGTAATGTAATACAAACCTGGCTCACACAGAAAGAACTGAATGAAATCAGCAAACTTTCAAGCATTCAGCAGATCATCCCTAATTCATTTTATGAGGATTACTCCAATATTTACTATTTTCCACACAATCCGGCATATCCATGGACACCAAGTGATTTCGGTCCCCTCTATATTCCTAAAAAAGGGGCAACCATTCCCATTTCCATAGAAAACCTTTGCCTGTATGAAAGGATTATTACCCAATATGAGCACAACACGTTAACGGAAAAAGACGGAAAGATATACATCAACAATGCTCCGGCAACAGAATATACATTCAAAATGAACTACTACTGGATGATGGGGGATAACCGCGAACGCAGTCTGGATTCAAGATTCTGGGGTTTAGTTCCTGAAGATCATATTGTCGGAAAACCCAAGTTTGTCTGGCTCTCATTTAACAAAGGCAGAAGATTTCCGCAAAATATCCGTTGGGATCGGATTATGAAAAGAATATAAAAAAAAGCGTATCCATTGATACGCTTTTTTTTCTTTTTAGAAAGAGATTACTCACCTACAATTTCAAAAGGTATTTCAACATATACCTCTTTATGCAATCTTACTTTTGCATGGTAAGTACCAACTTCTTTAATAAGGTCTTCCTTAAAGCTGATGCTTTTACGGTCAATATTAAAGCCTTTTTCCTGCAGTGCTTCAGCTATCTGAATGGCGTTAACCGATCCAAAAATTTTACCTTTTGTACTGGTTTTGGCACCAATCGATAAAGAAACGTTCTTAAGTGTTTCAGCAAGTTCCTGAGCCTGCAGTTTGATTTTCTCTTCCTTATGAGCTCTTTGTTTCAAAATCTCATTATGGGACTTCAGTGTGGAACCAGTAGCAGACACAGCAAATCCTTGAGGGATCAGGTAATTCATTGCATATCCGTTTCTAACACTTACTATATCATCTTTGTAACCGAGATTCGGTACATCTTGTTTCAAAATAATTTCCATGATCAAAAAGGTGTTTTACTATTTCAACAAATCTGTTACATAAGGTAGCAAAGCCAGGTGACGGGCTCTTTTGACTGCTGTAGCAACTTTACGCTGATACTTTAATGAAGTTCCGGTAACACGGCGGGGCAGAATCTTACCCTGCTCATTCAGGAATTTCTTTAAAAACTCAGGATCTTTATAATCAACATATTTGATCTTGTTCTTTTTGAACCGGCAGTATTTTTTTTTCTTTACTTCTACAGCCGGGGGAGTCAGGTATCTGATTTCAGATTGACTGGTTGGTGTTGTTATTGCCATAATTTATTCCTCCGTTACTTTTACTGCTGATTCTTTTTTATTTCTTCTCTTTTCGGCATACTCAATGGAGTACTTATCAAGCCGTGTAGTAAGGAAACGAATAATACGTTCATCACGTTTGTATTCAATTTCCAGTGGTTTTACAAGTTCTCCTGGAGCTTTAAACTCGATGAGATTGAAAAAGCCGGTTGATTTCTTCTGGATGGGATAGGCCATTTTTTTTAATCCCCACATCTCCTCGTTGATGATTTCACCACCCTTGGCAGTGATCACACCACGAAACTTTTCAACCGCTTCCTTCATCTGGGCCTCAGACAAAACGGGAGTTAAAATGAAAACGGTTTCATATTGGTTTAACATATGATAAAAATTTAAAGGTTTTAAAAACAGAGCGCAAAGGTAGGTTTTTTTTCTGAACCTGCAAACTAAATCTCTATGCCTTCACCCAGCTCAGGAATGAATATTTTGTCATATCCTTTCTCCTTTAATTGGTCCTTAAAGAATTCCTGTGAATGAATTTCTCCATGTACCAGTATCAGTTGTTTTATTTTTTCTTTATCCTGGCATTCCAAAAACTGGATCATTTCATTGTAATCTGCATGACCACTGTATGAATCAAGTTTCTCCACATCAGCTCTCACAGGATATAAGGTACCAAAAATTGAAACCTCTTTGTCTCCGCGAAGGATGCGTGCTCCAAGGGTTGAAGGAGCGCAATAACCTACACCAAGAATGGTGTTTTTGGAATTTGAAATACTATTAGCCAGATGGTGCTTGACACGTCCGGCCTCCATCATCCCTGAAGCAGAAATAATAATGCATGGTTCCTTGGTTTCATTCAGTCTTTTGGAATCATCCACCTGCTGAATAAAAAACAAGTCGTTAAATCCAAAAGGATCGGAATCGGTTTCCATTAATTCCACCATACGGTCATTAAAGCATTCTTTATGCAATCTGAAAATATTCGTTGCGTTCACCGATAACGGGCTATCAACATATACCTTTATTTTAGGTAGTTTTCCGCTGTTATAGAAATTATTGAGTGACAGAATCACCTCTTGTGTACGTCCCACACTGAAGGACGGAATAATGAGCTTTCCTTTCTTTTCTATACATGTTCTGGTGATGATGTCGAGTAGTTTATCTTCTGCATCTTTGATACCCTCATGCAACCGGTTTCCGTAAGTAGACTCACAGATGACAATATCAGCCTGGGGAAAGGGCTGGGGTGAAATCAATATACGGTTGGAAGGCCTGCCGATATCACCGGTATAAGCAAGAGTAGTGGTTTTTTCACCTTCTTTTATACGTAAATTAATAACAGCACTACCCAGTAAATGACCGGTATTGGTAAAAGTCAGTCGAACACCTTTGGTTACACGGTATGGTTTATCATAGGCTACACCAACAAAATTCTTCATGGCTTCTTCGGCATCTGCCTTATCATAAATGGGTTCAAGCGGAGGCAAATTCTTTTTGGCCCTTTTTTTATTATTCATTTCAGTATCATGCTCCTGAATTTTGCCACAATCAGCCAGCATTATGGTACATAAGTCACGGGTTGCGTGCGTTGCTATAACGCTCCCTTTGAATCCAAGCTTGGTGATATAGGGAATCAGTCCGGAATGATCTATGTGTGCATGACTCAATATCAAAAAATCAATTTCTTCAGGATTAAAACCCAGGTTCCGGTTCATTGAATCGGTATCCATACCCTTACCTTGATACATCCCGCAGTCAAGCAGGATCTTTTTCCCATTATCGAGAGTAATCAGGTGCTTGCTTCCGGTTACCTCACGAGCTGCTCCAAAAAATTGAATTTTCATAGGTTGTGCGATTGTTTATCACAAACATAATCATTTTATCCTCATTTTTTTTAAAAAACATAGCGTAAAATATACGCTAAGTTTGCAAATGATATTCTTTCTTATTAATTTGGTGAAGTGAAAAAAGCATCATGACGAATCTTAACCCGCATGTCTCTGTTGACTGTGTCATATTCGGTTTTAACGACAATAAGCTGAAAGTTCTGCTTATTGAGCGGGAAAGAACTTCCGGCGAAAACGGGAAAGGGCATAAACTCAAGCTTCCTGGAAACCTGATTTCAGAAGCTGAAGATTTGGATATTTCCGCAAAACGAACATTGAATGAATTAACGGGGTTGGAAAATATTTTCCTTCGTCAGTTTGGTGTTTTCAGTGCGCCGGGACGACTTGCCCCGAAAGAGGATTTGGAATGGCTGCGTGAGAGCAGTGGGCTGATGGTTGACAGGGTGGTGACCATAGCCTATTTATCGCTGATCAAAATAGATGAAAGCAAGATCACAAAAAAAACGATCTGGGTTCCTGTTGATGAATTGCCTGAATTGATTTTTGACCATAACCGGATCATTAAAAAAGCTCTGGATGCATTAAGAAAGGAAATCCGTACAGAACCTTTGTGTTTTGAATTGCTTCCCAAAAAATTTTCGATCCGTCAGATGCAGAATTTATATGAGGCCATTCTGGGCGAAAGAATGGATAACCGGAATTTTCGCAAGAAGGTAAAACCATTGGAGTTTTTGACCCCTCTGGAAGAAAAGGAGCAGGATGTGAATCACAAACCAGCCCAGCTTTTTAAGTTTGATAAACGCATGTATGAAAAACACCGTAAGGTGATCAGCGGATTTGATTTATAACAGCTTATAAAATAATCAATAATAACAACTAATATTTTAGAATATGTATTTACTTGGTTTCGACATTGGTAGTTCTTCGGTTAAAGCCAGTCTGGTGAATGCCGGTTCAGGCGACTGTGTTGCCGGAGCATTCTATCCCAAACAGGAGATGAATATTAAAGCCACACAGGCCGGATGGGCAGAGCAAGACCCAGATATGTGGTGGGAAAATCTGAAACTGGCTACAAAGGATGTATTAAAAACTTCCGGTGTAAAACCCCAGGATATTAAGGCTATTGGTATTTCTTACCAGATGCATGGTTTGGTTTGTGTTGATAAAGATCAGAAAGTATTGCGCCCTTCTATTATATGGTGTGACAGTCGCGCTGTAGAAATTGGAGCTAAAGCATTCAAAGAAACAGGAGAAGATAAATGCCTCAGCCATTTGTTGAATTCTCCCGGAAACTTCACAGCCACCAAACTCAAATGGGTGAAAGATCATGAACCGGCTCTTTTTGAAAAGATCGACCGGATTATGCTGCCGGGTGATTATATCGCCATGCGTCTTACCGGTGACATCAGTACCACAATTTCCGGTTTGTCTGAAGGTATTTTCTGGGATTTTAAAGAGGAGAAACCGGCTAAATTTTTATTGGACTATCTTGGTTTTTCTGAAAAAATTCTCGCAAAAACCAATCCCGTATTTTCTGAACAAGGCAGGGTTACCAAGTCAGCCGCCGAAGAACTCGGTCTTGCTGCCGGAATTCCGGTTTCATATCGGGCCGGAGATCAGCCCAATAATGCCTTCTCACTGAATGTGCTCGAACCTGGTGAAATTGCAGCAACTGCTGGTACCTCAGGCGTTGTGTACGGCGTATCTGATGTAGTGCGTTTCGATCCCCAATCACGCGTGAACACATTTGCTCATGTGAATTATGGACCTGGAAAAACACGTTTAGGGGTGCTGCTTTGCATCAGCGGAACCGGGATTTTGAATTCATGGCTGAAGAAAAACACCGGATTTGCTGGATATGTTGAAATGAATGAAGCTGCTGCCAAAGTGGCTATCGGATCTGACGGACTGGTGATTCTCCCATTTGGTAATGGTGCAGAACGTATGCTGGGTAATAAAGATACCGGTTGCTACATCTCTCAGGTCGACTTTAACCGTCATGGCAGTGGTCATCTGGCACGCGCTGCACAGGAGGGAATTGTATTCTCATTAAATTATGGGATGGAGATTATGAAAGAAATCGGTATCAAACCTTCTGTTATCAGAGCAGGTCATGCCAACATGTTCTTAAGTCCCATTTTCCGCGAAACCCTGGCTGGCGTTTCAGGAGCAACCATTGAACTTTACAATACCGATGGTGCACAAGGAGCTGCTAAAGGTGCTGGCTTAGGTGCCGGTATCTACAAATCAGCAAAAGAGGCTTTCTCGGGATTGAAAAAACTGGATACTGTTGAGCCCAATGCATCAAAAGCAAAGGCTTATCAGGAAGCATATGCAAAATGGACTGAAACACTGCATAAAATTGTCAAATAGATCATCATTAAATAATGAATTTTAACAATTAATTAATCTTTAATAAACATGAAACTAACTGTTGGTAAAAAGGAGTTTTTTCCGGGAATCGGAAAAATTAAATTTGAAGGTCCTGAGTCAAAAAATCCGCTTGCATTCCGTTATTATGACGAAAATGCAAAGGTAGGCAAGAAAACCATGAAAGATCATTTCAAATTTGCTGTGGCTTATTGGCATTCATTCTGCGGTAACGGTGGCGATCCTTTTGGCGCAGGCACACGTCCAATGCCCTGGAATGAAAGTTCCGATCCGATGCAGAAAGCTCATGATAAAATGGATGCTGCTTTTGAGTTTATTACAAAAATCGGTATCCCTTATTATTGCTTTCATGATATTGATTTAGTGGACGAAGGCAACCTTTTCAAAGATTATGAAAAGAGATTGAAATCCATCGTAGACTATGCCGGTAAAAAACAAAAAGAATCCGGTGTGAAACTTCTGTGGGGAACCGCAAATGTATTTTCCAACCCTAGATACATGAACGGAGCTTCTACCAATCCTGATTTCAATGTATTGAGTTGCGCTGCTTTCCAGGTAAAAAATGCTCTGGATGCAACCATCGCACTGGGTGGTGAAAACTACGTATTCTGGGGTGGCCGCGAAGGTTACATGAGCCTTTTGAATACCAAAATGAAAAGAGAACAGGAGCATCTTGCAAAATTTCTGCATGCTGCTAAAGATTATGCACGCAAGAATGGTTTCAAAGGATGGTTCTTCATCGAACCCAAACCCATGGAACCTACCAAACATCAATATGATTTTGATGCTGCAACTGTTGTTGGTTTCCTCCGCAATTTCGGTCTGGATAAAGATTTCAAACTGAATATCGAAGTAAACCATGCTACTTTAGCCGGTCATAGCTTCCAGCACGATCTTCAGGTTTCTGCTGATGCAGGTATGCTTGGTAGTATTGATGCCAACCGCGGTGATGCTTTCAATGGCTGGGATACCGACCAGTTCCCAATTGACATTTACGAACTTGTTGAAGCTATGCTGGTTATTCTTGAGGCAGGTGGATTACAGGGCGGCGGAACCAATTTTGATGCAAAAATTCGCAGAAACTCCACTGACCTGGAAGACCTCTTTATTGCTCATATCGCTGCTATGGATGCTTTTTCAAGAGCATTGATTGTTGCAAATAACATCATGGAAAAATCTCCATATCTGAAAATGCGTAAAGACCGTTATGCTTCCTTCGATAAAGGTGACGGAAAAGCATTCGAAGATGGTAAATTAGGCCTTGAGGATCTTGCAAAAATTGCTGCAAAGAATGGCGAACCTAAGCTGATCAGCGGCAAACAAGAGCTGTACGAAGCCATAATCAACATGTACATTTAATAAAAATAGCATGAAAGGGCGTAATGCATTTTTCATCTATAGTATAACCCTTGTTGCAACGCTTGGTGGATTATTGTTTGGATATGATACAGCTGTAATTTCAGGTGCAGAAAAGTCATTACAAACTTACTTCATTCATAGCCTCGGCCTGAATTCATGGATTCATGGAGCAACAATTTCCAGTGCCCTGGTTGGATGTATCATTGGCGGATTGCTTTCTGGAATCCTGTCGTCAAAAATGGGAAGAAAGAAAGCATTGCTACTGGCATCCGGGCTGTTTTTTGTTTCAGCACTGGGCTCCGGTTATCCTGAATTTCTGTTTTTTACCAAAGGTGAACCAACTCTTGGTTTGCTTTACATGTTCAATTTTTATCGCATCATAGGAGGAATTGGAGTTGGATTAGCTTCTGCCATCTGTCCTATGTATATTGGTGAAATTGCCCCTGCAGATATCCGGGGCAGATTGGTTTCATGGAACCAGTTTGCCATAATTTTTGGAATGCTTGTGGTTTATTTCGTCAACTGGGGAATTGCTCATGGTAAATCATTGGAGTGGATTGATCAGGTTGGCTGGAGATGGATGTTTATTTCTGAATCAATACCTGCAGGTCTTTTTGGTCTTCTATTGTTTTTTGTTCCTGAAACACCGCGTTATCTCGCGCTTGCAGGTCAAGATGAGAAAGCGTTGCATATTTTGGCCAAAATCAATGGTATTGATAAAGCAAAAGAGATTCTGAATGAAATCAAAGTTACCGTTGAGAAATCATCCGGTAAGCTGTTTTCATACGGAAAGGTTGTTATTATTATCGGAATCCTTCTGTCTGTTTTTCAGCAATTTGTTGGAATCAATGTGGCATTATATTATGCGCCCCGCATTTTTGAAAGCATGGGTGCAGCTAAAGATGCTTCTATGATGCAAACCGTGGTCATGGGCCTGGTTAATGTGCTCTTTACTGTGTTAGCTATTTCAACGGTTGACAAATGGGGCCGGAAACCTTTACTTATGGTTGGTTCAATTGGTATGGCCATCGGTATGTTTGCTATTGGAACATTGGCATTTCTAAACGTAATTGGAGTCAGTACGCTGATCTTCATTATTGTTTACACTGCTTCATTTATGATGTCATGGGGTCCGATTTGCTGGGTCCTCATTTCTGAGATATTCCCGAACAAAATCAGGGGTCGTGCCGTTGCAATAGCAGTTGCTGCGCAATGGACTGCCAACTATCTGATTTCTTCGACTTATCCGGCAATGATGGAATTGAGCAGTGGAGGTACCTATTTGTTTTATGGTATTATGAGTGTTCTATCCTTCATTTTCGTCTGGAAAATGGTACCGGAGACAAAGGGGAAAACGCTTGAGGAAATGGAAAAAATCTGGAAGAAGTAACATCCGGATTGTGATCATAAAAAAACGGTAAGTTTTAAGCTTACCGTTTTTTTTTATGCCCTGATGATTGCTTACCTTGCTTTTTCCAATGCTATTTCAGCAGACGCTTTAAACATGTTATATGCCCATGTTGCGCCGCTTATGGCATCTACCTTAGTTAAATCCTGATATTTGATCAGACTGTCGGGATAGGCCACAACTCCCTTCCAATCTTTCCGACATTGCTCTATATAGTGTTCATTACCCGCATAATAACGCTCATACTTGCTGTCAAAATTCTCATGCTTTGAGGAATCCCTGATGATGAAATTGACCTGAACAATACGCCCGTTTTCAATGATAAGCTTTGTACAGCCATAATAGGGCTCATCCAGATAAATAGACCGTGAAACACCTGAATATATGCCATCCTTTAGTGCGTTATCAGCTGTAAAAGCAAGTGAAAACAGTATGAACAGACCATAGCATATTTTTTTCATAAGAATTATTTTTTAGTTAATATTTTCAAGACCTTCTGACAACAAAAAACCCTATCCGGATTCAATTTTCAGATGACCTTTTTTTGCTACTTTTGGGGAAAGATAATGAATTGTTGAAAAACGGATGACAATTGAAGAAAAAATCGCGGAAATTCAAAAAGAAATTCCCCGTCATGTGAGGCTCATTGCCGTGTCAAAAACCCGTCCGGTTGAAGATATCTTTGAGGCATATCATGCCGGGGTCAGAAGTTTTGGCGAAAACCGGGTTCAGGAATTGATTCAGAAGCAGCTTCAGTTGCCAAAGGATGTCGAATGGCATCTGATAGGCCATCTTCAAACCAACAAGGTGAAATATATTGCGCCCTTTGTTCATATGATCCATTCCGTTGACAGCCTTAAATTGCTTTCGGAAATAAATGATCAGGCGCTTAAAGTTAACCGCATCATTCCTTGTCTCCTTGAAATGCGCATTGCTCGGGAAGAAACTAAATACGGTCTTACCATTGACGAGGCTGAATCTCTTTTGAATTCAGACTTATATAAAAGCCTTAATAACATTCAGATAAACGGACTGATGGGTATGGCCACCTTTACAGATGATACTGGCCAGGTTAGGGACGAATTTTCATCTCTTCAGCGTACATTCCAGGTGTTTAAAGAAAAATTCTTTGAAAACGGACCTTCTTTCAAAGAAATCTCCATGGGAATGTCAGGCGACTATAAATTGGCTATTGAATGCGGCTCAACAATGGTACGCATAGGCACTTCAATTTTCGGAGAACGGTTTTAAACTAAAAAGCAATAGTTATGACAGACCTTTCAACCAACTACATGGGACTGCATATGACAAGTCCGATAATAATCAGTAGTTCCGGATTGACTAATTCGGTGGATAAAATCCGGAAGTTTGAGGAACATGGCGCGGGAGCTGTTGTACTCAAATCACTTTTTGAAGAGCAGATCAATCATGATGCAGGGAAATGGATTGACAACAGCATTTCGCCGGAAACATTCGATTATGTTACCAGTTATTCAAAAGCCCATGCGCTTGATGACTACCTGAAACTCATTGAAGGAGCCCGAAAAGCTACTCGTTTTCCGATTATCGCCAGTATCAATTGTATCTCAGGAAACAACTGGATGAATTTTGCCCGGAATATCGAAGATGCTGGTGCTCATGGACTGGAACTGAATTTGTTTTTTGTAGCCTCAGAAAGGGACCGGTCTTCTGAGCAAATTGAAAATTTGTATAAAGACCTGGTGGTCAAAGTTCAAAGTATCACTAAGCTTCCTGTATCCGTTAAAATCAGCTTGCATTTTACCAACCTGGTACAGTTTGTTCACGACTTGTATTCCAGGGGTATCAAAGCTGCAGTGCTATTTAATCGCTATTATGAACCGGACATTGATATCGAAAAGCTGGAGATTACTACAGCGCAGGTTTTCAGTAATCCTTCCGATATCAGGAACTCATTGCGCTGGGTTGGAATCATATCTGACCGGGTAAGTAAAATCGATGTCGCGGCATCAACCGGTATACACGATGGAAAAGCTGCAATTAAGCAGATTTTGGCCGGAGCTAAAGCAGTGCAGGTATGCTCTGTGATCTATGAAAAGGGCAGGGAAGAGATTGCAAAGATGAATGAAGAAATTGCAACATGGATGCGCAGAAAAGACTTTAATGACCTGAAGGCATTCAGAGGAAAACTGAATATGCGCGGTGTGCAGGATCCTTCACAGTATGAAAGGGTGCAGTTTATGAAATACTTCTCTACCTATGAATAAAAGCTTTCAACCACTTTTTTCAGTTCGCGGAAAAGCGGAAGCTTCTCGTTGGTAACCAAATATTCGGATTCATTCAGGAAACGAAGGCAGATCTGAATATCTGATGATTCAGCTTTTTCAAGGGATTCTTCAATAACAGTAAAGGCTTCCAGTGCGGTTTTATAATCCGATCTCACAAACAGATTTGCAAAAACGGATAGATGCTTACTGAAATCAAGCCCTGATTGCCAGCATGATGCTACTACTGCACTTAAATAATCCCCGAAATCATTCTTTGTTAATGATTCAGCTACATATGCTGCTGCTTCCGGAGCTTTAAGTTCAGATATCAATTCGAGGATCTCGTTTCTTACAGACTGATCTGTATCCTTATGAATCAATTCAAACAAGGCAGGAAGCATATTCATTGCACCTGAATTCCGGATTTCAGCAATTGAACGGATGATCAGCTGCGGGTTTTTGCTTTGAAATGATGCAATCCAAAGTTTTTCTGTCTGATTTGGTTTTTCCATAATCAAAAATAGCGATTATCCCTCAACCTTGATATCGTATTGTAAGGATTTTTGTGGTTTGATCTGTGATGCGAAAACGCTCGCCGATACGGTAGTTTACGATCCAAACAATTTCTCCTTGCGATTCAATCACCCATATGTGATTTTTGTCAGGTAAGGGTACCTTCTGGTCGGTCAGGAAATCACTTACTTTCTTGGAGCCCTTTAATCCCAATGGTTTGAATCGGTCGCCTGCATTCCATTTTCTCACAATGAGCGGAAATTTCAGGGTGTCAGCATCCAGCATAGCCATATCTTTCTCCTTAATAATCGAAATTTCACTTGTTTTCTCCGAAGCATGAAATGACAACTGAATGGGATCAGAAATCTGCCGGATGTCTTCTGTAATTTCAACCGAACTGCTCATGGTTTTTTGCAAAGGAGTAACCAGGAGATGCTGACGGTCACGTGTAATAGAGTGTGTCGGGGTATGGAGTTGTTTGCCTGGTTGGGAATCAATAAGTTGAACTACTTCATGAATATCCAGCTGACTGATTCCATAATCCCTCAAAAGTTCAAACAGCACAACATCGGGAGCAGGGAATGCTCTAAGTTTATGGATATCAATCTGAATCCGGTCGGGTAACGACACCCATACTTCCTTTTTAATGATTTCCAGTGCAAAATCGAGCACCTTTGCGGTTTGATCCAGCTTCCGGATGGTTTCTTTTGCTGTCTCCAAAAAGGCCGGGTTGATACTTTCAAAAGCAGGAATTATGGTATGTCTGATTTTGTTGCGATGATACTTTACAGATGCATTGGATGAATCTTCTCTCCATTTCAGTTCATGATCACGCGCATAATCCATGATTTCCTTTCTTGATGCGAAAAGGAGCGGCCTCAGTATATGATTATAGATTGCTTTCATTCCGACCAGACCACGAAGACCTGTTCCCCTTGAAAGATTTAACAGCATAGTTTCTGCATCATCATTAGCATTGTGACCTGTAACAATAAAGTCGTACCCATACTGAAGGAGCAGTTCTTCAAACCATGCATACCTCATATCGCGGGCCCCCATTTGAATGGATATACCCTTTTCTTTTGAATAGGAAGCGGTGCTAAACCGAATGGTATGAAAAGGTGCCTGATACTGGTTGGCAAGTGATTCAACAAAACGCTGATCGGCTTCCGATTCTTCACCCCGGAGTTGAAAATTGCAGTGCGCGACTGAAAAATGAAACCCCGATTTGTAAAAAAGATGCATCAAAACACACGAATCAATTCCGCCACTCACTGCTAAAAGAAAATTTTTAGTGGCCGGTTGTTTGCAAAGCGCATTGATTTGGCTGACGAATCGTTCAATCATGAAATCCCTGTTCTTGTAACGGGGAAAGATACTTTTTTTATCCATATAAAAAAAGGCTTGCACGCTATTGCTGCAAGCCTTATTACACTACATTCGTCAAGGTATCACATAAATAATTGCAATATATGCGGATAGAATATGATGATTCCTGTAATGAGAGAAATAATGGCAGCAATTAGCACAGCTCCTGCTGCCATATCCTTAATGATGCGAACCTGATCGTTTTTTTCGGGCGAAATCATATTCATGATTTTTTCAATGGCCGTATTAAACATTTCAGCCGACCATACAAGTCCTATGCATAAAACCAGGGCAACCCATGAAAAACGGTCAATTTTAAACCAAATGCCTGCTGATATCGCAACAATCGTGGCTAATATATGAAGCCTGCTGTTGGGTTCAGATTTGATAAAATGAATGATGCCTGTTTTTGCATACATCATACTTCTTAGAAAACTTCGTTTTTTCATGGGCTTCATTTTTTAAGCTTCTTTGAGTGTGTTCTTATCCGAACCGTACCAGTCGATTTTTCTTGAAAAATACATCACAGTCCCCAAAATTACAACCAATCCAATATTTCCGAATAACAAAGAGTAATCATTGAGTTGCAGGATGATAAACAAATATAAGTACAATGCTACCAGGCTGCCGGTAATGGTGAACATAACCTTTTGGCTTTGGTATAATGCCTTTGAGAAAACGCCAATCATGGCAATAATGGTTGTTCCCGATATCAGGTATGCCAGGTTAAATGGAATGTGCTCCGCCAGGGCAATGAGCAATGAGTAGAATACACACAGGGCAAAACCTGAGAGCAGGTAATTGATGATATGTATCCGTGTTTTTGTCATGATCTCGGCAAAAAAGAAAACAAGAAACGTAAGTCCGATAAACAATATGGCATATTTTGCAGAGCGTTCCGATTTCTGGTAAGCATCCACCGGTGTGATGAGTTCTACTCCAAAAGCAGATGATTGTACCGTGTATTGCTGGTCGATCCATTGTTGCGGGAATGTGCGGTTGAGCTGCAATACATTCCAGTTTGCGGTGAACCCTTTCTGATCAATTTGTGATTTTTCAGGAATAAAGGCGCCCTTGAAACTTGGGGATGGCCAGCCGGAGGTGATTGATACCCTGGTTTCTTTGCCCAGCGGTACAAAATTCATGGAATAGCTGCCATTCAGATCCAGGTCAAATGAAAAGGTGTAGGATTCCTCATTTGTTAATTTTGCAATGCCATGGACTCCGGTTACATCCACATCGTTATTCTTTAATCCGGGAACTACATCAAGCAGGGTATCGTTCCATTGGATCCGGATATTCTTTTTCAGACCCCGCATATCAGGAATCCCGATCTCAATAAAGGCCTGATCCGGAATATAATTCTGGTTCCTGACCAGTTCCTGCAAAAGTGGCTTGCCAAAGGTACCTGAGAAGTGTAATTGTGATTTATAGGTTACAATTTTAAAGATCCCTCTTTTGCGCACCTCAGGGGTAATCTTTCCCGTAATATTCAATTGGTCGGGCAGAAAGTGCGCATAGTGGAGTTCAGTTGATTTACCTTCCTTAGTTTCGATAATAACATGATAGGGGATGGATAAAAACGGACCCGTAAGGGTTTGACTGTTCCCCCAGATGGAGCTTACCTCCTGGATGGCTTCAGTGCGTCTTTGTTCCCGTTCCCTGATCAGGTCACGTACAAATGCAGCAGGGATTAACAGCAATAGGGATAAAACTCCGATTGTTGCCAATTTAAATCCCAATGAATTAAAAAATCCTCCGGTGTTTTTTTCTGATGTTTCCATATTTTTGTTTGTTTTAAAAGTACTTTGAAATACAAAGTAAAAAGTTAAAAAAATTATTGATTTCCGATGAGTTTGCTGAGTGTTTCCAGGTGTTCTTTAAAAGCCGTTTTACCGGCATTAGTAATAGAATATGTGGTATTTGGTTTTTTCCCGATAAAACGTTTGGTGGCGGCAACAAGACCGTTTTTTTCAAGGGCATTTAAATGACTGGCCAGATTGCCATCCGTTACATCCAGCAAGTCTTTCAGACTGTTGAAATCAACAGAGGCATTCACAGATAAGGCCGACATAATCCCCAGGCGGATTCGGTTTTCAAATTGCTTATTTAATCTGGCAATGAGTTCTTTCACTGTTCCTCGTTTTTTTCATATTTAGCATACATCAGGGCTCCGTAAAATATATGCAGAATGCCAAATCCAACGGCCCAAAGCAATAAGCCATATCCCGGAAAAGCAGCGCCTGTCAGTCCTAATAAGATTTCCGATATGCCAAGTACTTTGATCTCATTCAGGGTATATTTGCTGGCATTAAGCAGGGCCAATCCATAAAATATCAATGTGGCCGGTGCCACCAGAAAGAAAACGTGATGGCAGAGCATGATACTGCAAAATAAACCTCCTGTGATTAACGGGATGGCCAAATGGATCACCAGTCGCCGCGATGTCTGATCCCAAATCTTCAGTCCTTTTTTCAGGGTTCTCCGGGTGGTAAAAAATATGCCGGATGCTATAGCCAGTACCAAAACAATCGTTGCGCATATGGCAATTTCGCGCCATGACATGTACCCGGCCGACCAGGCACCGCGTTCCATACCTGCGACCGGATCCAAACCCGAAGTCAGAAAAACATAAGTTGCACCTGCCAGTGCAATGATCCCTGCAGATATGCCAGATAGTCCGCTAAGTGATATAAAGCGGGAAGAGCGTTCCATCATGGAATGTATTTCTTTGATCTGGTCGATGGGTTCTTGGTGTGGTTTCATAAAAAGTACTTTGAAATACAAAGTAAAGGATTTATTTTGTTTCTTGTATGTTTTTATTAATTTTTTTATCCGGGATGCTGTTTGCACAATATCAATGATGCCTGTTTGAATATGGAAGTGAAGACCTGAAGGCGTCCAAGGGCCCTGCCTGAGTTTGGAAAGTCTTCTGATGAAAAATCCGTTCATTTCAAATAGGAGAACGCCCGGAATACAGCGTCTATGGCATACAGAAATGCTGATTACCAAAAAATTGGTCATACAGTTATTCACCTTTGCATTTGAGATATGTCCAAATTCTGTCATTTGTGGATATCCTGTTCATAATTTCTCATGTCCACATCATAAAATTAAAACCGCGGCTATTATTTTAGTATTGAAGAGTTGGGGCAATTAAGTTAAGTAGTGTTAAGATTATTTGGATGAATTATTCTTATTTATCAATATATGAAAGTTATTTATTGTGTACTGATTACGATATTAACATTCGTTTCAGCAAAGTCTCAGACGATATCATTTGATTATGATGACTCCGGTAATCGGGAATCAAGGATTGTTATTCCTTTAAAATCTTCATTTCAGAACAAAAGCAAAATCGAGACCGAAGTTTACAAACCTATTGTTGATAATATTGGCACGGATAGTATATCCATTTACCCAAATCCTGTTTCAATGTATCTAAATGTCAACATACAAAGTAAAAAAGACATTTTAAACATATATGTAAAAGTTGTTGACCAGAGTGGACATATTGTTATTTCTGAGAAGTACAGCGATAATGTCTTTCAATTGGACTTTTCACATTTATCTGCTGGGATTTACTTTATGGTCATCAGCACTGGTGAAGAAAATACTAAATGGAAAATCATCAAGGAATAATAATCCAAGAATATATCCAAAGCTTATTAAATAATTCCCAAAACTCATGAAAAAAATTCTACTACTATCAGCCTGTTTATTTGTTTTTGCAAATCTTTTCTCACAAATCAAAGTAAATTCCAATGGTTTTGTTGGTATAAACAACACATCTCCTGCATACAGACTTGATGTTATAGGCACCCTTAAAGTAAAAAACAATAACAATTCAATTACTTTTGATGGCTATGAATTGCTCCCCAATGAAGGGACAATAAGTTTGGGTAACAGTTCGAAGCCATGGAATAATTTTGTATGCTCCTATCCTTTGTTTTATTCATCTCCCGTAATTGTATCTGATAAAAATTTTAAAACAAATATTACTTCTTTCTCACGTGTAATGGATAAAGTATCCATTCTTAATCCTGTTCAGTATAAATTAAAATCTGATCTCCCCATTCCGGTATCAAAAATTAATACGACATTTCAATATGGATTTATTGCACAAGAAGTCCAGGAAGTTTTCCCCGAAATCGTAACACAAATGGAAGATGGGTCTTTAGGAATAAGATATACTGAACTTATTCCGGTACTTGTTCAAGCTCTTAAAGAGCAGCAAGAGGAGATTGCCGAATTGAAACAGCGCATTGAAAAATTAGAGCAGACAGGTAAATAACCTCAAAATATTATCAAAATGAGGATATTCCTATTTCTACTTACTTTAGCATTTGTAACAAATATCTTGTCTGCACAAGTTTTTGATTTGCTGTATAATGCATCTGAAAGTGGTACTCAATCACATATAGCACGCAATAGTGTTACTCTGGATAAAAATTATAGCTACAATCCTAATGGGGGAACACTAACCATTGAAATACAAAATCCCGTTGTAACCGGAGGAGTTAATTATGGCACCGCACTTGATCCTGAAACCAGGATACTGAATAATTCACTATCTGTAGGTGCAACTTCTGGAAATTTTTCTGTTAATCCCCTCGGTGGTGTTTCTTATACGATACCTCTCGAATTACCACCTGGTGTTAATGGGTTATCTCCCCAGCTTTCAATAAGCTATTCAAGTAATTCCGGGCCCGGCATCGTAGGGTATGGTTGGCAAATAGGAGGATTGTCGGCAATTACCCGGGGTGCTAAGTCTTTTTTCTTTGATGGCATTTATAAAGGAGTGGAAATGGATACTACGGATCGATTTTATATAGATGGTCAAAGGCTTGTTAATACAGTGTCCTCTTACAATAATTACTCAACTGTAAAATACCGGACTGATAATGATATTTTTACTCGAATTTTTCCAAGAGATGTTAATTCAAGCTATGGTCCGACGTGGTTTAATGCAGAAGCAAAATCAGGTCTGATTTATGAATATGGACACTCTTCAGATGCAAAGCAATTAATAAATGGGTATAATCAGGTATTGAACTGGTATGTGTCAAAGGTATCAGATCGTTATGGCAATCAGATAAATTATACATACCTCAAAGATAACTATTGTATATATCCAGCTGAAATTACTTACGGCCCAAATACCGTAACCTTCTTTTATAAAGAAAAAACAGATAAGAAATTTGAGTATTTCAAAGGAACCCCTATACAGCAAAGGTTTATCCTTGAGAAAATTACAATAAAATACAACAACAATATTATTAAAACTTATGAGTTTAAATATTCATTTGAAGGAAATTCCTATAATTCCCAATCATTACTTAATGAAGTAATTGAATATGGAATCGGTTCTGACAGGGTGAATTCAACGGTTATCTCATATCAGAAACCCGACGACTTTTCAATATCTCAGACCACTAATAATACATATAGTATGGTAAATTACCAGACCTACGTAGTACCCGGAGACTTCAATGGTGATGGTAAAACAGATGTTGCTTGTTTCCCAATTGCGGCTTATGGAGCGAATTGGACAGGAATGAGGGTTCTTTTCAGTGATGGAATGGATGCCTTTGTGAATGGTTCCTCAATTCAATCTACTTATATACCAACATATCAGGATGACATTAGAGCCCTTGATATAAACGGAGATGGTAAACAGGACCTGGTTTATGAAAGAAAAGGCGGAGGATTTTATTATATGTTGAGTAATGGTACTTCCTTTTCAAATCCCGTCCTTATTAAAACCAGCGTGTGGATTGAAGGGAATGGAAGTGGCCTTATTGGAAAAATTCCAAGATATGTTGGCCTATTGAGCGATGACAATCAAATAGCCGGTGAAGATTATAATGGTGATGGTATTAACGATATCTTCTTAACTGATAATTTTGGCAAATGGATGATCTATTCATTGGCAAATACATCAGGCCAATTAACATCCACAATAAATCTATTGGATTATGGTACCCTTTCGGATATGAAAGAAAAAGTAATCAGCGGCGATTTTAACGGAGATGGCAAAGTTGACATTTGGTGTTTTACAAGTACAGGCTTAAAGATATACACCTGGAATGGATCAGATCTCATTTTACTGTATTCTGCGTCCACACCGACATCAAATCATATTTTCAATATGGGGGACTTTAACGCTGATGGCAAGTCTGATCTATTCATTTATGGATTTAAAAGCTCTAGCAGTGTGAGTGACTATTATCACTGGCAAACGAACCTTTCCACGGGTACAAATTTTGAATTATATGGGTTCCCTCAGAAAAAGAGCAACTTAAAAGATGACTATGTAAGATGTGGCGATTTTAATGGAGATAATGCTACAGATATCATGGTAACTTCGAAAGATGATAGTTGGCAAGGAACTAAGTTTTATATTTCCAAGAACAACGGTCAGGATTTTCAAGTGCATGAACTAACGAATTACCCGCTTTCTACGCATAGGTTTTATTTAGGAGATTTCAACGGTGACGCCAATTGTGATTTCTTTTGCACTGATGGAAAATCTCCATGGTGGACAAGTTATCAAATGTATAAATCAACTGGGAACACGAATTATCTTGTAAACAAAATTGGCGATGGACTAGGAAATAATCTAAAATTTGCTTACACCAAGCTTTCTCAAGCGCCATATGACGTTTATAAAATTGGATCAGGTGCGGTATTCCCGGTATGCGATTTTCAGGGACCATTAACTATCATGAAAAGAATTGAATTTGATAACGGACTTGGAGGCACAAAATCAATACAGTATTATTATGAAGGATTAAAACTTCACAAACAAGGGAAAGGATTTTTAGGTTACTCAAAGTCACGATCAATTGATTTAATTATTACGGAAAACACATTCACTTATGACGAAACCTATTTTACTCCTTCTGTTACTACATGTTCAAAAATACGTTATGGATATACTGATCCGTTCGTAATAGAAACCACCAGTTGGTCTCAGATTGTTTTCAACCCATCAAAGAAATGGATCATGCCCTATATACAATCTTCTCAGTATAATAACATATTAACAGGGCAATCCATTAATACTGTAAATACTTTTGACAACTATGGGAATCCGACCAGTGTAACAAAAAGTATAAATAATAATACTTTCCAGGTAGTTAATAATGTTTACAGCAATATGGAATCTTCCTGGCTATTGGGAAGAACAATAAGCTCAAGTGTACAAAGCACAAATGATGAGGGTTCCATAACGAAAACTATACAAAGAACATTTGACACGGGCAGTAATCATTTACTCAGTGAAACAATCTATTCAGGAACGGATAAAGAGCTTATACACTCGTATGTTTATAATGCTAATGGAACCCTTTTAACCGAGGGCATAACCAGCAACGGAATTACACGTTCCACGCAGTATACTTATGAGAATAATGGAATAAGAGTATTAACAATTACTGATCCTTTGTCACATACATTGACAAATTCATACGATTTATATGGCCGAATTTTATCCCAACAGGACTTTCTGAATAATACAGTGACTTATGGATATGATAATATGCACAAGCAAACCAGTATTACAAAAAGTGATGGCAGTTCGGCGGTTACAACTTATTCATGGGAAGATCCCGCCGGAACTCCTTTAAGAGCAAGATATTCAATTCAAAGTACCGGAAATAACGGATCCCAAACCAAAACATGGTATGACAAACTGGGAAGAACATTGAGGAATGGGGTGATGGGATTTGATGGGAATATGGTATTTACCAGTACTGAATATAATTCTAAGGGCCAGCTTTACCGGCAATCAGAACCATACAATTCATCAGAAACACCTGTTTGGAATACTCTTACTTATGATGCATATGGCCGGAAGACAGGCTTCACAACTCCTTCAGGCCAAAATTCAACCTGGCAATATACCACAGGTACAGGTATTGTAACTGAAACCACTGCAGGTAAAACTTTCACGAAAGAGTATGCTGCAGATGGCAGTCTTAAATCCGCAACAGATGCTGGAGGAACTATTAATTATGCATATTTCCCGGATGGCTCGGTTAAAAGTATCACTGTCCCCGGAAATAATAGCACCACCATGCTTTACGATATTGCCGGGAATCAAATTCAATTGAACGATCCAAGTTCCGGTAACATGCAATATACCTATAACGGCTTTGGGGAATTGCTGACACAGGAAAATGCAAAAAATGAGATCACCTCATTTACATATCATTCCGATGGACGAATCCAGCAAAAAGATACCCCCGAGGGTACAACAGTTTACACATATGATGCAAACAAACTTTTATCAGGAATAGAATCTCCCGGTAATATTAACAGAACCTATTCATATGAAGGTAATGGACGGTTATCCGGCGTAAGTGAAATAATTGATGGCATAACCTACACAACTGGATATATCTATGATAATAAAGGCCGGATATCAACAATTACACATCCTACGAATATTGTTGAAACCAATAACTATAATGATTATGGCTATTTGGCATCTGTCTCGGCCGGCGGAATATCTCGATGGACTACTTTGGCTGTCAATTCGCGTGGACAAGTTACTTCAGGAAGGTTTGGCGCAACACTAAACACTTCAACTACTTACGATAATTATGGATTCCCGGTATCTATTATAACCGGATCTTTGCAAAATTCACAATATCAATTCAATCCTGTAACAGGTAACCTGAATCAAAGAAGCAACGGATTGATTCAGAATCTACAGGAAAATTTTGATTACGATGCACTTGACCGGCTTGACCGAATATATAAAGGGAGCAATACGCTTTTGGATATGACCTATTCAGAAAGCAATATGACAGAAAAAACGGATCTGGGAACCATGGAATATACAAAACCCGGGAAACCTTATCAGTTAAGCGGTATTAATGCTTCTACAAGTTTAACTCCAAGCGTTCCACAATCCATTACATATACATCATTTGAAAGTATACATGCCATTACAGAAGGTAATTCTTCCGCTGAATTTACTTATAATGCCGATAATGAACGGGCTAAAATGACTGTTACCCAAAGTGGCAGTGATATTTTAACCCGGATATATGCTTCGGATAGCTATATAAAAGAAACTGCCGGGACAACTACCAAAGAATATACTTTCATTGGCGGAGATGCCTATAGTGCACCTGCAGTGGCAATCAAACAAAACGGTACAACAACTTATTATTATTTGCTGAGAGATTATCTTGGAAGTATCACTCATGTGGTAGATGCATTAACAGATACTTTAGTGGCTGAATACTTCTACGATGCATGGGGCAGAATGCGGAACCCGGCTACATGGGATACACTTAGTTCACAACCGGATTTGATGATCGCAGGCAGAGGCTATACCGGCCATGAGCACCTTCCATGGTTTAATCTAATTAACATGAACGGCCGCCTTTACGATCCGTTAACCGCCCAATTATTAAGCCCGGATAATTATGTACAGGCGCCTACCTTCTCGCTTTCATACAACAGATATAGTTATTGCCTTAATAACCCACTGAAGTATACTGATCCAAGTGGGGAGGGTTGGGGAGCATGGATTATTGGAGGCGCTGTTGGAGGAATATTGAATGTAGCCAACAATTGGGATAATATAGACAATTTTGGTGATGGATTTGCTTATTTTAATGTAGGCGGTTTGGCTGGTTCCACTGGTGCCGTTTTATCGGATTTGGGTGTACAGGCTCCCGGCGTCGGTATGGCTGCAGGATGGATGCTAAATACCGGCAACGCTATTATCCAAAAGGCAAATCTAGAGGAGATTACAGAAGCTGGCGGACTAGGAGCAATATCGGGTGGTGTGAGTGGTTTTGTGACTCAAGGTGGTAGTGCCCTTTTCAATGAATTAATGAAAATTCACTGGACATCCTATGAAAATTATACTGACTTATCAGCTCATAATTACCATGAGATAACCCTTGGTGATTATTTATTTGGATCTAACAGTAGTGATATTAGCAATACTATAGCAAATCAAGGTATTGTAAATGCAAGTGTAATATTAAATGAAATACCGGATTTTCTTTCGCAAAATGCTAATACTAATAGCACCTTACAAAACAGAGGAGGTCAAATAAGATCGTTTACCTTTGTTAAAGATGAAAGCACAGCAATGAATATGATTTGGAATTCATCATTCTCAAATGGTAAGCCATTGTGTGAAACCGCTATGTATAAGGTTATGGGTGGCTACCTAATTCTTCCTAATATTAATAACACTTTGACAGAATGCCGCACATATAGTAGTTTAATAAAAGGATATGAAATAACAATTAATAAGGCTTCTTACTTCATTGAGGCTGTTGTGCACACTCACCCAAATTATAATTATGGTAACATCGGTATTTCTTCTCAAGATAACGAAATGAACAGATTTCGTCCTACATATATTCTTTATAATAAATATTTATACGATATTCAAGGAAAAGAACAATATAAAGTTATAAAATGAAACCAATTATAATAAGCTTGCTATTATTCATATTAACGTTATCCTGTAAGGATGAACGTATTTCATTTACAAGAAATCGAGCTAATGACAAATTGCTCATTAAATGCATAGAATCTTATATAGAATATTATGACACTATCTCAAAATGCTGTCCCAACTTGACTTTGAGCATTAAGGAATTTTCTGAAAGTGATAGTACTCTTATTATTATTGAAGGAAATTCATTTTTAAGTTCTCTTATTTATGACAGTGTCTATTACTGCACTTATATTCATAATGTGCTTTGTTGTTCTAATAAACGATATCCGGGCTTTTCTGATAGTTTAAGTTTTGATTTAAATGTCAGTAAAATTTATCCGGAAGAATATAAGTATCTCATTGAAACAGGAATGACCATGATGCCTGAATATATTATTGAAGCTAAAAGATTATTTGTAACAATAAAAAATGACTCAGTAAAATCATGTTACCTTGATTTTTAATTCAGGACCTAATCAATAAATGAATATATAAGGTAAAGTTTGTTTTAAGCGCTCGATTTATCATATTCTAATGTAATTCGGCGGGATATAGATGGATATCTTTCTTGGAATGAAGCATCAGAATGGGCTAGAACAGGGAAAGGTTATTGTCTCAACAACCCGCTCAAGTATAATGATCCCAGCGGGGAGAATTGGTTAGCTTGGTTGGGGTCTGGAGCAGTTGGAGGGTTCTTAAATGTTGTTAATAATTGGGACGATATTAACGGCGATTTTGTAAAATTTAACCAATATGCATTTGTGGGCTGTGTTGCCGGCTCTACTTCTGCATGGCTCGCTGAAAACGGAGTTGGGGGCCCTGGCATTGGAATGGCAGCCGGATGGTTAACAAGTACAGGCAATTCATATATTAAAGGAGCAAGAGGGGGCGATGTAATAATTGCTGGAGGATATGGTGCAATGGCTGGAGGGATTAGTGGTTTTGTAACTCAGGGCTTGGGGGAATTATTAAATATTCCAATTAGAGTTAATTCAGGAAGTGGTTATGTCAATCCTTATACTCTTGAACCAGTGCAAACAGAGACAACTATAGGTAATTGGCTATTTGGAAATATAAATCCAGAAGTTGGAAATAGAATTTTTTCACAGGGAGCTGCGAATTCATCAATTATATTGGCATCGTTTAATCCTGAAAATGTTAGTGGAGGTACAAAATTTTTTGAGGCAAAAGTTCGTTTTATTCCTGAGAGTTTTTCTGCTAGTTCGTATGTTGCAGGTGCTATTAATACTTTTCGCTCTACATACAACAACTATTTAAAATTAGGACTAAACTCAGTTTCTGGTAAATATTTAATGCATGAATATGGACATTATTTGCAAAGTAAATATGGAGGAAAATTTTGGTACTCTGTGGGTGTTGTACCTACGAGTTTAATTAATTACCAAAGATTAAGCACTTTCAAGTACAATAGAACATGGACTGAAGTACAAGCAAATACTATGTCGTATTATTATTTTCATTTTCCTGAATTTTGGGATTTTGATGAATACCCAATTAACCATGAATTTATAAGCGATGAACTAAAAAGCAAGTTATACTTTCATAAAGAATGAACAAAATGAAAAAACTATTTTATATGCTCCTCCTTCTTTCTCTAGGATGTATGGATGAATTTGAAAAAAGAGATATTTTAATTAAAAATAATTCGGATAAGGTTATTTATCCATTGATCTCAAAAAATGAGTCATTAAGAGACCCTTATATCACTTATAATGATACGCTTATTGAAAATTTTTTTGGAATTAATACCTTTTCAAAAGGGAAAATTAAAGATAAACCTAGAAATTGGGACTCATATATTGCTCAAAGCAGTGAACAAAAATTACATTTATTTATCATTTCAAGTGATTCAGTCCGTAAATATGGATGGAGGGAGGTTTTGAATAAACGTACATATACCAAGTACTATAAACTAAATATTAAAGATTTAGATAGTCTCAAATGGCAAATAAATTTTGAAGAACCATAAGTACCCCCCTGCTAGGCTTAGTTTGCAACCAAGCCTGTAATAAAGTGCAGTTTGTAACCCCTCGTTCGTCTGAGGTTATGCAGATGTTCGGCTTAGGCTCCCGCAAAATGCGGGACAAGTCATGCCTAAGTTGATTCCCCCGATAACTTATATTTGGATCCATGTATTTCCCCCCGCTAGGCGAAGCTTTCTTAACTTCGCCTTCTTTAAAACGTAGTCTGTGACTACCATACCACACAGTCAGCTATATCAAATCCCCAACCTTGCTCTGTGTAATTCTGATCAGATCCTGCGGATTGATTTTGAACTGCAAGCCCCGCACTCCGGCACTGACGTAAATAAAATCAAACAACTCGCAGGTTTCATCAATATATGTGGGATACTGTTTTTTCATTCCCACCGGGGAACATCCGCCTCTTATATAGCCGGTTGTTTCCAGCACATCTTTCATGGGAATCATCGCAGCGCTTTTATTACCCGAAATTTTGCATACTTTCTTCAAATCGAGTTCTTCACCGCCAGGAATGATGCAAACAAGAATGCCTGTCCGGTCGCCTTTTAACACCAGCGTTTTAAAAACACAATCGATATCCTGGTTCAATTTACTGGCAACAGCCAGAGCACTTAAATCGGATTCATCTACTTCATAAGCAATCAATTCATAATGAATACCTGCAGAATCCAGAATCCGGGCAGCATTGGTTTTTGTCATGGAGAGATGGAGAAGAATTTTACTTTTTTTTCAGAACCGATCCAAAACCTACCAGGTGCCTGCGGTAATAATCGGAATCCAGCGAGTCGATACAAACGCTTCTGCCCCTGCTGGGAGAGTGAATGAATGTGTTATCGCCTATATAAATGCCAACGTGTGATATGTGGTGTCCGTAGGTTATAAAAAAAACGAGATCTCCCGGTTGTGCCTTTTGTTTATCAAGATGTTGTGTCTTGTGATACTGCTCATAGGATGAATGGGGTAGTTCATACCCGAAATTCCCGTAAACATATTTCACAAACCCTGAGCAGTCGAAACCATTTTCATTGGACTGTCCGTATCTGTAACTTACTCCTATGTATTGCCTCGCCTTTTCAATAATCCGGGTCCTAAGGGTATCGGTGGCTGGCAAATAAACAGTTGGAACAAGCGTATCTAAAGTAGTTGGCGGAATTTCATCCTCATCAAAAACAACCTGAATGTCCTGGGCATATGCAACATTCAAAGCAAAAAAAGCCATCAGAACAATGCTCCAGCTTGTTTTTTTTAATGTCTTTATTTCCATTTACTACGTTTTTTACCTGCACATTTTTCTTCCAGCCGATAAAGATAACTTCAAAATTCAAAACAAAAATGCGAAAACCTTATGTTATTACTCAATAATTTCCGGATCAATATGTTATATGGTAGATGATCAGATGCTTCCATATTGTGAAAACAAAAAAATCTCCCGGTAGTTCAAATTCTGTTAAACACGAATCATTCAGTCCCGTGTTTTTGCAATCATTATATTTATAGTCTCATTTCAATGGCAATGAAGCAGGCTTTATATGAACATCTGAACGGGATCATTAAGTATGCAGTTATCTTCCTCTGCATCGCTTTTCTTTTATTAATAACCGAAAATGTTCTCTTCAGCCAGTCATCCGTTTGCCTTTTTCATCGTTTCACCGGATGTCAGTGTCCGCTTTGCGGAATGACACATGCTTCTGTTTTCCTGGTGAAAATGCATCCTGTTATGGCTTTTTCATACAACCCATCGGTTCTCTGGTTTCCGTTTCTATTAATCATGGAGATATTTCACGATCTGTTTCCACGGCAGAATAAGATCAGATTGATCCGCAAGGCGACCTTCATTGGTTTTGGTTGTACGCTGCTTCTGGTTTTTGCTTTCAGAATTATGAATTGCATCAGATAAGGTTCCGGTCTTTTAGCTCCAGATATTTATTTACAACGTTTACGGATAATTCTCCGGGTTGACTCAATATCGCCAGAATGCCATGCCTGTTGAGCTCTTTAATAATACGCTTTTTGTCAAAGATAAATTTCTCCGCTATGGTTTGATTGTAAATATCTTCCATTGTTTTGGCCTCTTCCCGCCGAAATTTTGTTATTTCTGTATTTTCAAAAATGACGACAAGCAGAAGATGGTTGCGTGCAATGCCCTGGAAATAAGTAATCTGTCGACTGAGTGAAATTTCCGATTCGAAATTGGTATAAAGAATGAGCAGGCTTCGGTTGGGAATCATTCTTTTTGTGGCAACATAAAGCAACTCAAAATTCGATTCTGCAAAGAGGGTATCCTGCTTGTACAGAAGCTCCAGCATACGCGCCATGGTATTATTTCTGCGCTCGGCCTTCATAAAAGTATGAATGCCGGTATTGAAGGTTAAAAGTCCGGCCTTATCATGTTTATACAGGGCTGTATTGGAAAGTACCAGTGATGCATTTATGGCATAGTCTAAAAGCGACAGATTGTTAAATGGCATTTTCATGATGCGCCCCATATCGATCACGTTGAATATCTGTTGGGAGCGTTCATCCTGATACTGGTTGGCCATGAGCTTTACTTTTTTTGCCGTAGCTTTCCAGTTAATGGTCCGGATATCATCACCGCGAACATAATCCCTGATCTGATCAAATTCAGAATGTTGTCCAATTTTCCGGATTCTTTTAATTCCGGCTTCAGTAAGCTGATTGGATATGGCAAGAAATTCAAATCTCCTTATATTTAAAAAAGACGGATAAACCGGAACATTTAAGGACTCAGGATTAAATATGATTCTGCGCCGGAAAAACCCAACCGTATTCGATACATATGCCAGTGTCCGGCCAAATGAATAAACGCCGCGTTCGAAGGGCGTAAGATCATATGCAATCTCCTTCTCCTGTCCGGGTGTCAGCAGTATGTTCAATTGAAAGTCGCGGATTTGAAACTGATGAGGCACTTCATCAACAATGCTGACAGTCAAAGGCATGATTGAACTGTTTCGGATAAAAAGCCGGATGGTGTTTTTGTCACCATTTGATAATTTTTCCGGGACTTCCCGTGTGACTTCTATCCCTTTTTTTCCGGTCAAAAAAAGCAGGTAGAAATCAATCAGCATAAATCCCAATATGCCTATTCCTGCAATTTTTGTCAATAAAAAAAACAGGTCAGCAAAAAAGCCGGCAACGAACAAAACAGAAAGGAAGGCCCCTGTCCAATACAAAAAAGGCTTCACAAACAATGCCCGCCAATGTTGAAATGTTTTCATTATCTGGGAATTTCAACAGATGCAATAATTTCTGAAATAATTTGCTTTTCCGTTTCTCCTTCCAGTTCTTTTTCAGGTGTCAGGTAAATCCGGTGATTTAATATGGGTGATAATACAAACTGGATATCTTCGGGAATTACAAAGTTGCGGCCTGACATTGCGGCAACCGACTTGGAAGCAATCAGGCAGTTAATGGAAGCCCTGGGAGATGCACCCAGATATAGTGAAGGATGATTTCGTGTTTTTTGAATAATTTCTGAAATGTACCCGATCAGCGGATTTTCAATATGCACATAATTGATTTGCTTCTGGTATTCCATTAATTTTTCACCGGATAACAAGGGTTTTATGGCTTCAATCGCCTGGATTTCTTTCCGGTTGTTGGAGTTTTGAAGAATCAGAATTTCTTCTTCCAAAGTGGGATAACTTACCGGGATCTTAAACATAAAACGGTCGAGCTGAGCTTCAGGCAATCGATAAGTTCCTTCATGTTCCAGCGGATTCTGTGTGGCAAAGACCAAAAAGGGACAGCTCATCGGATAGGTTTTTCCGTCTACAGTCACCTGACGCTCTTCCATAACTTCAAACAAAGCAGATTGTGTTTTGGCCGGAGCCCGGTTTATTTCATCAATCAGAACTACATTGGAGAAGAGCGGTCCCGGATTGAACTCAAAATTCGAGTTTTTTGCATTGAAAACTGAGGTGCCGGTAACATCTGAAGGCATCAGGTCGGGTGTGAACTGGATGCGTGAATATTTCACCGAGAGCAGCCTGGATATTACTTTTGCAGTTAATGTTTTGGCAATTCCGGGTACGCCCTCAAGCAGCACATGGCCGTTGGATAAAATAGCAACAAGCATCAGATCAATCATATCGTATTGCCCGACAATAACATGTGCGATTTCTTTTTTTAATTGATTCATTTCTTCCTGAAGCGGTTGAAAATCAATGGTTTGTTCTTCGTTTTGAATCATGGGAATTTTTATTTACTGATTTTGTAAAAATCTTCGATTACTTGATGCGTATGAATAAGCTCCTCCTTGGTGATAAAGCTTTTTCTGGTTGTTTCTTCCAGATAGTTCAATAACTCCAGCAGCTCAATCTCTTCAATGGCTGTCTTTTGAGACAGGTATTTAATTTGTGATGGTTCAATGAAAGGTTGTTTGATCCGGTATTTTGCCACCAGGTGTTCATGGAAATACATGATTTTCTTTTTTGCCAGCTCAGCATGATTCTGCGATTTGAAATACATCCCGCCAACGGTTTTAATGAATTCAAGCGAGCTGTTCTTTTGCGGTAAAATAACAGGAATAACACGTTGCACCCTCTTTGAACCGAATATGAAAAGAAACAGCAATGTAATCAATGCCACATAATAGCCCCATTTCAGAGACGGATTGCCCAATACATAACGCATAAATGAGGTGTTAACCATCCTGTCGGGCTTATAATACTGGTCCCATATGACATCTTGCACCGGTAAAACGCAAAGGGCAGCATTCGCATATGCATGATTTCCATATAACATATGGTAATTGGTAAATGCAAAAGGCTGACAATGGATAAATATGTTGCCTTTCCCAAACGGAACCCTGATGAAATTAGTCCGGTTGTTATGATCCGTTCCCAGCGTGTGTGTTTCTGCTGTATCATAGCTTATGAAAAAATGGTCAGGCATATGTCTTGTAAAAATGAATCCGCTGTCAGTTCGCTGATCGTAATTCAGATGCAAGACTTTATGTTTCTTTTTCAGTAATGATGTGTCAAAGAGACTGAAATCGGTTTTGAATTTCAGGGTGTCGCAGAATTTACCATTAAAACTCATCGCAGAAACGAAGGCATTATTGCCTGATTCGACAAACTGCAGCAGCGACCTGCAATCGTATAAGTCGGGTGAAAAAACATCGCAGATGATAATCAGATTTCTTTTCTCGTGCTGATCTTTCAAAGACATATATAAGCTGGCAGATTGTACATCAATTTTCTTTCCGGGAAATAAACCTGCAAGCGATTCCCGGGCAATAATGCATCCGAATGGTTTCTTCTGAAAACCGCTAAAGCTCAGATTCCAGTCGACCTGCCTTAGAAGAAAATGTTTCACCACAATTAAGCCGGCAAAGAGGGCAAATACAATGAAAAGATGCTTGCTATTCTTTAGTCGCATATACAGTTTGGGTGAAATGATTGAAATCTCCGGCAAAGCGATTGTAATCCGCTTCGCTCAGGGGGTAATGACCATACCAGATCTTGTTATAAATTCCGGTTAGTTCTATGAAACCGCTCTGCAAAGTGCCATCTTGAATTTCTTTCAGGTAATCGCGGTTTGTTTTGTCTTTTCCCGGATGAATGATTTCTTTTGATGCCAATATTTTCAAAATCTTCAAATGGAGAAGCCGTACTGCATTGCGATAATTTTTTCGGGAAAACTCTTTTGAGATTTCTTTATCAAAATCAAATTCTGAAGAAAGGCGTTCAATTTCCTGAAAGCCCAATTGTTGAATTTCTTTATCTTTATAAAACATTCGATAGAGCTCTGTTTTTCTGGCAATGATAAAGACAATCAAAAGAGCTGCTCCCAATAGAAAAACCTGGAAAATCCAGGGAATCTTACCAATTACTTCGAAAAAGCGGGCTATGAACAGCAGCAGTTTCTTCATAAGCCGGGCAAAAAAGCCTGATTTCTCATCAAGTTTATAATTTTCTCCATAGTCGAAATCCCGGTCTTTCGAATATTTTTCCATCTGCGCTTCAGAAACTGACCTTTGCCTGATTTCGCTCTGTGACGGGATATAGGATTCAGGTATTTTCCCGAACGAGGCCGGAAAAATACCTGAAAGCAAAAGAATGATATAAAATAGCCTTCTAAAGGGCATATTAACTGATGTTGTCTATTTTATCCTGCAACGAAGGTCTTTCTTTTAATTCAACCAGGGAATAATAATGAAATGCCATGATGATCACGAGGATTGAATAAATGAGAAAAGATGCCAGGGTGGTTATTGAATTGACGATATAAAAGCCGGTGGAAAAATTCATTGCAGATTGTTGGGTTATGTTAAAAAAGAGTGTTCTGAATCCCATTATAAAAGCGGGGATTGAGAACATAATCTGTATCAAATAAAGGAGTACAATACTTATCAGAATAATACCCAGCGTCATCCACCAATTTTGACTGGTAAGCTTGATGCTTCTGTTAAATGCATCAGCGAAATTTTTCTCTTCAATAATATAAGTATAAAGTATGGCAAATAACGAAACTCCCAGAAAAATGCCTGGGACTATACATAGCATAAAGCCAATAAAAACAACAAAAAATACAAGTATGGATATGAATATTACCGGCAGGATGTATTGTCGTGCTTCGTTCCAAACTTCTCCGGATTCAAGATTGCCCTGTCCCTTTTGAGCATATAGTTTTAAGTAGCTGATAATAATGCATTGCAAGGCGCTCATTCCCATAAGGTTGATAAGGGCAGCCAGGAATACATATTTATAGATACCAAAAACTGCAGATAAGTTGGTTGAGGGACCAGCCGCTAATAGCCCATTGGTAATTTGCTGTTGTTTAATATTAACGAAAACACCCAGAATGGCAGCCACAATAAGCCAGGGAAGGGCATACTTTAGCACAGCTTTGCCCAAAGGTTTAAATTCCTGTCTCATAAATGAGAAAGAATCATTGAATACATCTCCGAAGTCACGGATTTTTTTTAACTGAACCAGCGGAAGTTCCATAATTCAAATTTTTAAGGTTGATTTTTTGGGGATATATAAAAAAATAGAAAACGATGAGACATAAAGAAGCTCCAATGATGCTGAATTTGATCCAGTAGGGTGCATGGGTATACCTGGTTACAAATCCCTCCAGAAATGCTGCAACAAGGAAAAACGGAATCAGTCCAAAAACAAGTTTGATTCCGTTCAGGGCTCCTTTTTTAAAGGATTCGGCCCGTGAATAGGTTTTGGGAAAGAGAATGCTGTTTCCCATAGCAATACCCGCAGCACCTGCAATGATTATTGAAAATATCTCAATGGTACCATGAATCCAGATCACAGAAGCAGATTCAAGGAATACACCCTTTTCAATCATAAAACCCTGGAATGTACCCAGCATGATGCCGTTGGATAGCAGAATATAACCGCTGCCCAGCGCGGTAAATATGCCGCATACAAATGCAAGGAAGGAAACATAGATGTTATTTATGCTGATTTCCAAAAACATGTCAACCTGGTTCATGCTTTTATATACTGCCAGAGGATCACCATTTTCCATATTGGCCAGGGTCATATTCACATAGCTATCACCCAGAATAATCCTTACAAAATCAGGATCATAACGGTTCGAAAGAAAACCGATACCCACAGCGATGAAAAAAATGACAAATGCTGCTATGACGGAAGAACGCAATGAACGGAATAACAAAGGATAGTCGTGAAACCAAAAGGTGATGAAGCGTTTGCTTTTTACAGGTTTATGCTGATAAAGGATCAGGTGCGCTTTTTGTGTCAGATTGTTCAGATACCTCATGGTATTTGTGCCTGCAAAATAAGTTTTTGCAAATGCGAGATCATCCGTAAGATGAATATAGAGATCGCAAATCTTATCCGGGTTCGACCTGTAGTCATGATCGATAAGCCTTTCAAATTCTTCCCAGCGCTTTTTGTTTTTGTGTAAAAACTGGATTTCATTCATGGCGGAAAAACATCTTGCGTAAAACCAACGTAAGATATTAAAATCTTTTGCATATTCGACCAATGTTATATGAATTATGGATCAAATTTCTATTCAGACTTCACAGAATATTTCTATTGAGCAAACCATTGCCAGTGTAGGAGAAAGAATCGTAGCGACCCTGATAGATCTTGCGATTATGGGTGTATATTTTCTTCTGATTCTGTTTTATAATCTGGCTGCTGATACCCCCTCGGTACTTACAATTCTGATGATACCGGTGATATTTTATCAGCTGCTGAGCGAAATTTTCATGAATGGGCAGAGCTGGGGTAAAAAAATTATGAAAATTCAGGTAGTCAAAATTAATGGCACCAAACCCGATATTATATCCTATCTGATTCGCTGGGTTTTTCGGATCATTGATATTACAGCGCTTTTTGGAGGTGTAGCCACCTTAACCATAATTATTAATGGTAAGGGACAGCGACTTGGAGATCTCGCAGCGCATACGAGCGTCATTCGCCTTAAGGAAAACGCCATAAATCAGACCATTTATCAGAAACTCCCCCCCGGCTATACCGTTGTATTTCCCGAGATTTATAAATTAACGGATAAAGATATTTATACGGTTAAAGAGGTACTCGATTACATTGAAGAATCCTATTCAAGCCAGGAATCCATGAAAATGGCCCTGAAAGCTAAAATAGCGCTTGAACAAAAAATGGGTATTTCCAGTAACATTCAGCCTGAGTCTTTTTTGAGAACAGTGATTAAAGATTATAACTGTTATTATTCTGCCTGCTGACAAATCAATTTGCTGTTTTGTGAAATGAAGATCAATGAAATTCAATAAAAATTGAAGGACTTGTATCTTCTGTTGCTCGAATCATTTCAGAAGCTACTTTATCTACATGAATACCTCTGTATTTGCTCAAAGGGCCGACCATCGTCCAACCCACAAGTTTCATCATCATTATCGAAAACCGCTCAGCGGGTCTGAATTCCTCACGATTCCCAATCAGCAGGGAAGGACGAACAAATTTTAAATGACCGTGATAAATATTCCTTACTGAGACTTCCATTTCTCCCTTCGTTCTTAAATAAAAATTTCGGGACTGAGCATTGGCCCCAATAGAAGAAATGATCCCTAAATGGGGAACAGACAGGTCATCAGCTAATTTTGCAATATATTCCGGGATTTTCAGGTCAACGCTTCTGAATGCTTCTTTTGATCCCGCCTTTTTAATGGTTGTTCCAATGCAGCAAAAATAATCGTCAGCAGCCAGCATAATCTTGTACTGATGAAGTTTTGAATAATCAGCAAGAATCATTGTATAGATTTTGGGATGAACGTTATCTGACTGATTGCGAACTACCTGAATGACTTTGTCGTATCTTTCATCTGACGCCAAAAGGTTCACCAATGTTTTGCCTACGAGTCCTGTAGCACCAAATACAACTGCTGTTTTTTTCATGGTTCTGATTTTTGTAAAGGTGCAAAAATTAAGTCAGATTATCTTTGAGTTATAACTCCTGACCTTCTTAACTGCTTGAATCCCTGATTTATCATTCAATGCAGAAACTATACTGGAACTATAGTCTGGAGTTATACCGGATGGCATTTACCATGGCAGATGATTGCAATCAACTCGCATAGATGACAAGCTTCTGACCTTTTCTGATTGTAGTTCCGGATATGCGATTCCAGTGTTTGATTTTTGCAATGGAAACATGGTATTTTTCAGCGATTACAGAAAGGCATTCTCCTGATTTTACAACATGAACAACCCTTCCGTTTTCTTCCTTGCCTAAGGTTTTATAGAGCTTCTGATAATATTCTTTTTTAAAGCTATAAACTGAGTCCTGCATTTCAGAAAATTTGCATTTATATTCGGCCGGTAAAGTGAGGCAGAAATATTTTTTGGAGCTTGCAGGAATGTAATCTTTGGTGTACTGAGGATTTACCTGACGCAAGGTTTTTATGTCAACTCCCAAAACTGATGATACCTGCTGCAAATGCAACTGCTGACAAATTCTGACCGTATCAATCTGTTCAGGCATAGATACAGGAACAGGGCAAAGATTATGCTCTTTATAATAATTACAGGCATATGCCACTGCTATGAATTCAGGAACATAGCCCCGGGTTTCCCGGGGAAGATAAGGATATATTTCCCAAAAGTTTCTTTTTCCTCCGGAACGGTATATGGCCCGGTTTACATTTCCGGGTCCGCAATTGTAAGCTGCCAAAGCCAATTGCCAGTCGTTATATAAACCATGAAGTTTCTTTAAGTACCTGGCAGCAGCTTCAGTAGATGCAATAAGAGCACGTCTTTCGTCTACATAGCTTCCGATATGCAACCCGTTTTCTTTACCTGTTGAATAAATAAACTGCCACAATCCTACAGCATGCGCACGAGACACAGCATGAGGATTCAATGCCGATTCAATTACAGGAAGAAAGCGTAACTCGGGGGGAACACCATTTTCCAGTAAAATTTTTTCAAAAATGGGGAAATAAAATTCACTTGCGCCCAAAATGCTTTCAAAGCGTGGACGGATCTTGAATGTGAATACTTCAATATACCTTCGGACGATTGGATTATAGGATAACTCAAATTCATAGGAAAGTTGAGAAAGCCTTTTAATATATACAGAGTCGGGTATAATGGAAGGATGAACTGTTATTATAGTGTCGAAAGTGTTTTCCCGGGTAGTAGTGTCTAAAATGACTGTTGGAACGATTAATGTATCTTGTTCAGTTTGTGCAAAGCAACGTAGTCCGGTAATTGTGAAAATGAGAATGATAAGAGATACGTGTTTCATGAGATTGAGGAGATTTTTGATTCTCTAATATTAATTCTTTTTTACGGAATTCACCTGCAACTTGTTTTTTTTATTTAAAAAAAACTTCTTTTCGGGAGTCCATACATAAAATCAATCATGACCAGTTGCTGCAAATCCGGTTCCAGTGTATGGATTCTACAAAAATGCCTGGGAATGTTCCATGCATATTCATGCTGTTGGAAATCGGATCCAATAATAACAGAGAAAAATTCTTTAAACCTGATTCCTGTCCTCTTGTGATCAATAAGAGGTACTTTTCAGACAGATCAACTACATAGTATCCTGAATTGTTGCAGAATCGTTTTGCTTGACTTCTGTTGATTTCATAAGTTGCATTCCACATTTAGGGCAATCCCCCGGACCTTCCTGAACCACCTCGGGATGCATCGGACAGGTATAGGTGTTTTCTGATACTGTACGCTGATCAATTGCTTTATCAGTTGACCGGTTCGACCCGCTGTTGCATGCCATGGCCATAAACATAACGGCACTGATACCAAGGACCCATAGGTTCTTTTTCATAAATTTTCTATTTTAGGTTGTTGCAAAATAAGCAGGCTACATTCCAATGAAACAAATACTTATAACCGTAACATTGAAAATGCAATATTGTTCGTCTCCGATAAAATCTTTAGTCTGTTAAAATTTTCTAATTTTACAACTATGGGAAAAATAATAGGAATATTAACATCAGGGGGTGATACACCCGGATCAAACGCTGCAATCCGAGCGCTTGGAAAAGCAGCCATATCAAATTATGACATGAACATAATCGGTTTCCGGGATGGCTTCCGGGGAATTATGGAGAATCATTTTGTGCCATTGGATAATAAAATGCTTTCAGGAATTCTGACATTAGGAGGCACTATTCTTGGAACTTCACGTGAGAAACCTTTTAAAATGAATGTAGAAGGTGAAGAACGTGATATGACGGATACAATCGTAAAAAATTATCAAAAGAACAAGCTGGATGCGCTTGTTTGCATTGGTGGAAATGGAACACAGAAAAACGCCTGGCATTTGGCAAAAAGAGGTCTGAACATTATTACTTTGCCCAAAACAATTGACAATGATGTGGCCGGAACCGATTTTACATTCGGATTTGATACCGCCATGAGCATTGCAACTGAGGCAATAGACAGACTTCACAGTACAGCCAGCAGCCATCATCGGATTATCATGGTTGAAATCATGGGCCATAAAGCTGGTTGGCTTGCTTTAGGTGCAGGAATTGCCGGAGGTGCCGATGTAATTCTTATCCCCGAAATTCCTTATGAAGTTGAAATAATTGCAAATTCAATTCTGGAAAGAAAAGCACAGGGTAAATCGTTTTCGATAATTGCTGTAGCAGAGGGTGCTGCTTCGCAGGAATTCACAAGCATATACAGCCAGCTTAGAAAGAAAATAGACAACGAAGAAGATGAAAGCGTTCGCAAAAAGCTGAAACAGGAAAAAACAGAACTTGATGTTCTTAGAACGAGTAATGCCATTCGCCTGGCAAACTGTCTGCAGGAATTAACCAAGCTGGAATCCAGGGTCACCATTCTCGGCCATCTGCAAAGAGGCGGCACACCCTCAAGTACCGACAGACTCCTGGCAACACGTTTGGGAACTGCATGCGCCAGATTTATTGAGAAAGACAGATTCGGGGTAATGGTAGCATTGCAGAAAAACCATATTGTTGATGTTCCTCTTGAAGAAATTGTAGGGAAAATAAAAAACGTACCCAGGAATCATCAATGGGTAAAAAGTGCTCGTAAACTGGGGACATGTTTTGGAGATGAATAAAGCTCCCTTACCTGTCCGATTAAAAGAATGATCCGGTACAATTTCTGTTATTGATTAAAATAGTGATTACCTCTGAATGATTCTCATACTATTTTCTTTTGAATCGTGTTACTGAAATGAATATAGATTCATTCATGATACGTATTACCCGAAAAAAAATCATCCGGATTCTTATTGGAATGGCGGTTTTTTTTGCCTGCCTGTTATTATTTGTCCTCTTCAGGGCTTTGATAAACCTTCCAAACCGGAAAGAATTGCAGAATTTCAAACATGCAACTGCATCCATAGTGCTTTCAAGCGAGAATGAACTTATTGGCAAGATATATACCGAGAACAGAACCAATGTTACTTATGACCAAATACCGGAGCATTTGGTAAATGCTTTAGTTGCTACTGAAGATGTACGGTTTTATAAGCATAAAGGAATTGATACAAAGAGTCTTTTAAGGGTCTTTTTTAAAACCATTCTTCTGAACAAAAAAAGCTCAGGAGGTGGCAGTACCATCAGTCAGCAACTTGCAAAGAATCTTTTTGGCAGGAATATGAGCGGTTTCCTTTCTATGCCGGTAATCAAAATTCGTGAGTTGTTACTGGCACGACGCATTGAAAAAGTGTTTACCAAAAACGAAATCATTACCCTGTATCTGAACACCGTGCCTTTTGGCGAAAATGTTTATGGCGTGGAGGCAGCAGCACAACGGTATTATAATAAGAAAGTAGAAAAGCTGAATCTTCAGGAGGCGGCCGTACTCGTTGGAATGCTGAAAGCCAACAACCGCTTTAACCCGAGGCTTTATCCCGAAAATGCGAAAAGACGAAGGAATATAGTAATCGGGCAAATGGAGAAGTATAGATACATTACTGCTAATCAATCAGATTCACTACAAAATCTCCCTGTAAAAATTAATTACAGAAACATCGAGTCTTCAGGGCCTGCTGATTATTTTGTTTATCAAATCAGGCAGGAAGCCGAACGGATTCTTTCTGAAATTAACGATAAAGCTTCCGAAAAGTGGAATTTAGAAGAGGACGGATTGATCATAACAACCACCCTGAATCTGACCATGCAGGAAGCCGCTAATCAGGCGTTTAGAAAGCACTTGTCTGTAATGCAACGACTGCTCGATCAGCAATACCGGAACAGAGCTTCAAAAAGGCAATTGAATCAACTGTTGGTTGAAGTTCTGCGATCGAACAACCTTACTAAAAAATCGGAAGAAATCGGAATACGTCCTGTTTTTAGCTGGAACGGAGTTATTTCGGATTCTATGACTATTGCAGACAGCATTCGTCACAATTTGAAATTATTGCAGGCGGGCTTAATCATATTGGATCCCTGTGATGGAGCTGTAAAATCATGGGTGGGAGGAATTGATTTTAAAACGCAGCCTTACGATCAGATTCTTGCGCGCCGGCAAACCGGGTCCACATTTAAACCAATTCTATTTGCCGCGGCCCTGGAAAGTGGAATGAGCCCATGTGATTATCTTGATAATGATTCAGTGGTTATTTCAGGATACGATGGTTGGAGTCCACAGAATTTTGATCACACAAAAGGAGGAAAATACTCTATGACAGGTGCCCTGGTTCATTCAATGAATATTCCCACCTTTAATCTTTACCTGAAGACCGGATATCTTAGGGTTGACAGCTTATGGAGAAAAATGGGATTTTCATATAATCTGGTGAATACCCCGTCATTGTCCCTTGGTACCGCTGAGGCAAGTATCATGGAAGTTGCAGCCGGTTATGCTGCATTTGCTAACGGAGGTTATAGGATAGAACCATACATGATTCAATCCATAAAAACTTCAGAAGGGAAAGTCCTATGGAACAGGAAATCCCGAATTTCCAGAAAGCGCATTCTATCTGAACAAACCTGTGAATTGATTGGGTATATGCTTCAGAAGGCTGTAAATGAAGGTACCGGGAGTCCCTTACGTACCTTATATGGTGTATCGGTTCCCATTGCAGGTAAAACCGGAACTACACAAGATTATACCGATGCGTGGTTTGCATCATTCAGCCCTTCATTTGTAATTGTCAGCAGGGTAGGCGCTTCAAATCCTTCAGTCAGATTTAATTCAGGAAGGTATGGAACAGGCAGCGCATTAGCATTGCCATTGGTGGCCCTTACCCTTAAAAGGGTTCAGAATAACCCAAAGGTATATGCCATCATTAACAGATCTTTTCCGGAAGTTGATGCAGGTGATTTTAATTGTCCTGATTTTAAGGAAGATTCAGGCTTTGAAGAATTCATAAAGATGTTCAGAAGAGAAAACAGGCCGGATTCATTAATGACTAAAAAGAGAAAACCTTTTTTCAAAAGGCTCTTTGGAAATCCTTAAGGAGAGAAACCTTTGAAAAAGGGTTTTGGGTATGATATTCAGGAGAATATTGTGAAAAAAACATAAAAAAACTTAAAAAATATTACCTTCGCATGTTTTTAAAAAACAGCCTTATATGGCTTTTCATAGCGGTATAAAAAAAAGCACAGGTATTCAATTCGGTTTTGCCGGTCTTCTTATTACTCTTGGAATCGTTTTTGGTGACATAGGAACTTCACCATTATATGTTATGAAAGCCATTCTCAGAGAAGGATTTCCTATCGAACCAAATTTTATTATTGGGGTCCTATCATGTGTGATTTGGACACTTACCCTTCAAACTACAGTAAAGTATGTTATAATTACCCTCAGAGCGGATAATAAGGGTGAAGGAGGCATTTTTTCACTTTTTGCATTGTTGCGCAAAAACAAAAGATGGGTATATATTCTTGCCATTATTGGAGGAAGTACCTTGCTGGCAGATGGAATCATTACCCCTTCCATTACAGTGGTTTCTTCAATAGAAGGACTCAAACTGATTGATCCTGCTATTAAAGTGATTCCCATTGTATTAATCATCATTACCATACTCTTTACCATTCAGCAATTTGGTACAGATTTCATCGGCAAGTTTTTCGGACCGGTGATGTTTCTTTGGTTTATGATGCTGGGTATTCTTGGAATTCTTGAAATTCACGAACAGACTGCGGTACTAAAGGCGTTTAATCCGGTTTATGCAGTACGTTTATTATACCATTATCCGGGAAGTATTTTAATACTGGGAGCTGTTTTTCTTTGTACTACTGGTGCAGAAGCATTGTATACCGATTTGGGACATTGCGGCATCCGCAATATTCGTGTATCCTGGATTTTTGTAAAAACAACGCTTGTTCTTAACTATCTTGGTCAGGGGGCTTGGGTTCTAAGCCATGCATCTTCTGATCCTGTCAGAGAATTGAATCCCTTTTATGCCATTATGCCGGCTGCTTTTCTGCCGATTGGCATTGCGCTTGCAACCGCAGCTGCCGTTATTGCCAGCCAGGCACTCATTAGCGGTTCCTATACATTGATTACAGAAGCCATTTCGCTTAACTTCTGGCCAAAAATCAAAATTAAGTATCCTACCCTGCAAAAAGGGCAGATGTATATTGCAAGTATTAATTGGATGCTTTGGCTGTCCTGTGTTATTGTGGTGCTGTTGTTCAAAGAATCCAATAATATGGAAGCCGCTTATGGACTATCCATTACCATCACCATGATGATTACCACACTTCTGATGGTATCCTATTTGTCCATGAAAAGAGTCCCAATTGTGATTCGTGCGGTATTTTTTATTGTTTATATGATCATTGAGGGCGGCTTCTTATATGCCAATCTTTTTAAGTTTTCGCATGGCGGTTGGTTTACCATTCTTGCTGCAGGCATCCTGACCATCATTATGCTCTCATGGTACCATGGTCGTAAAATCACAAACCGGTTTTTACGATTCCTGCCCATTGATCAATATTACGACACATTGAAAGATCTCAGGAACGACACCAGTGTTCCAAAAACCTCATCCAACCTGGTTTATCTAACCAAAGCAAACAGGTCTTCCGACGTGGAATCAAAAATATTGCTTTCCATTATAAATAAACAGCCTAAAAGAGCCGATCATTATTGGCTGATCCATGTAGATATTGTTGATGAGCCGCGTACCATGGAATACAAGGTAACGCATCTTTTACCGGGCGTTCTCACCCGTGTCGATTTCTTTCTGGGCTTTAAGGTTGAAAGAAGAATTCATGCCATGTTTAAACATATCACCAATTCTTTAGCCAGGAAAGGAGATATTGATTTATTCAGCGGCTATCCTTCATTAAGAAAGCACAATATAATTACCGACTTCAGATTTATCATCATTGACAGGCTTAACGTTTCTGATATCGATTTTAAGTTCTATGAAAAGATGGTGATCAACATGTATCTTTTTCTGGTAAGACATAGTTTATCAGATGTGAAGGCACTGGGATTTGATGCCAGCAATGTCATTATTGAACAAATGCAGCTGGGTTTTGAAGGTGTTCAGAATTTCCGGCTTATAGAAAGAAACTGACAGCAGCCTGCTTTCTGTTATTTCTTTACTGCCTGTGCAGCAGATTGGATTTCATCCTGATTCTGAATATCGCAAAACGTTCTATGCCTACAATGAGGGTCAATTCACAATTTCATAAAATGACTTCCTGAGGCCGTAAACTGTACGGTAGTGATACCCATAAACCACATAGGTCATGGCATCCATAAAAAGTGTAGGACGTTTAAACAAAGTCCAGAACAGAATTTTCCAGTATTCACTACGCCCTGGGTTTATAATGCCGATAATAACAATGGTCTTTAAAAATGCAATTACACCCGCCATTTCTGTTTTTCTTTGTGTAGTGCGCAGAGGCTGATAATTTTTGAGGAAAATACGAAGACGTTTATAATAGGGTTTTGTGGCGTAAATATCCTGGATGATAGATTTATAACCATTTTTTAAGGTGTCCTCATCCATTGCCGGAATGAAATTCATGGAAAAATCCGTATTGCTTCCGGTTGCTTCAGTGGTAAGTCGGTTTTCAGCTTCCAGACGGTTATAAAGTTTGGTGTTTTTCGGTGCATTTAATAGTCCGACCATTGCAGATACGATGCCGCTTTCCTGGATAAAGGCCGTCTGTCTTTCAAAAACATCCGGGGTATCACTGTCAAAACCTACAATGAAGCCGGCGGAAACATCAAGACCTGCATTCTGAATTTTTCTTACACTATGAATCAGATCCCGGTGACGGTTTTGCACTTTATTACAACTCTGTAAGCTAGCTTCATCAGGAGTTTCAATGCCAATAAAGGCTGAGCAAAATCCGACATCAACCATTTGGTTCAATAGCTGTTCGTCATCCGCAAGGTTGATTGAAACCTGACTTGTGAACTTAAAGGGATGATGGTGGTCATCCATCCACTTTTTCATGGCAGGAAGCAGGACATTCTTGATTTCACTTTTGTTGCCAATGAAATTATCATCCACAACCGACACAGTTCCTCTCCAGTTTAGCTTATATAAGGCTTCCAGTTCTGCAATAACTTGATCTGCTGATTTCATGCGGACTTTATGGCCTAGCAGGGAAGTAATTTCACAAAAATCACAAGCAAAGGGACAACCACGTGAAATTTGCATGCTCATAGAAGCATAATTCTTTAATGTCAGCATACTGTAATCCGGAACGGGTGTTTTTGAAAGATCCGGATATACTCCAGTAGTGTAAATACGTTCAGGCTTTTCACCTGTTTCCAATGCTTTTATAAATGGCTCCAGGGTGATTTCTGCCTCATTGAGAACAAAATAACTTATCTGTGGATAGTTGTTGAATTCCTGAGTAAATAAAGGTCCGCCTGCCACAACAGGGATGTTGTTTGTTACACATTTCTCAAGAACAATATTTACCGATTCCTTTTGAACATACATGGCACTGATAAATACATAGTCGGCCCAGAGTAGATCTTTATCGGTTAATTCAACGGTGTTCATATCAATAAGTCGTTTATCCCAACCGGAAGGAAGCATTGATGCAACAGTAATCAATCCCAGGGGAGGAATGGCTGCTTTTTTTGAAATGAAACGCAGTGCATGCTTGAAACTCCAGAATGTGTCAGGGTATTTGGGATAAACCATCAAAATTTTCATATGAATCAGATTTTTGCGAAAAGTACAGACTGATTCAGCAAAATGAAAATTTAAGGGATCAATGAGGTCCCTATTGGGATTAATATCGAAAAACGGGGTGAGTTGCAGATTGACACGATGAATGTCATTCACCCCAAATCACACTATTTCTTTGATTTTCAATATATATTGCCGCGAGACGGGGATTTTCTCTTCAAAATTCTTGAGACTGAGAAAATAGGAACTGTAATTCTTGTGCAAATTTTCGACGTAATGCGTATTTACTATGCATGCCCTGTGACAACGGATAAAGTTCGAATACACTTTGATTTGTTGTTCAATCCCTTTCATGGTATTCCGGATGAGTTTCTTTTTGAAGCCATCCAATTCTTTATAGATTACTTCAACGTAATTATCAGCCGACTTAATCAATACAACCTCCGAGATTAAAAGGGGAAGCACTTCTTTTCCATTTTCCGATACAAAATCCACGGTTTTGTTTAAATAATCCTCTTCGTACTTCTCAAGCAGTTTCTGAATCTGCCTTTTTTCCTTAATAAGGGCGATATTATAAGTTTTAAGTTTTCCGATCAAATCATAAAGCCATAATGTTACCGGCGCAACCAGACAAATGACACATATTTTAACCATTATAAAGAAAGATATGTGAACCGATCCTACATATCTCAGATAAAATGCAAAAGCCACCGAACACAGGATAAACAGCATGAAGTTGCTTAGAAAATGTGGAAAAGGCGGCTGTCTTTCGGCGTCATCTGTATTTTTAAAAAGGAAATGCAGCATTACTTTAACGATGATCAACAGCAAAAAAACGATCATGGACAACCCACCCAGAAAAACAAGATAATTGTTAAAATCGAAGTAATTTATGGGAAATGGCTGGAAGAAAAGTACAAAAAGAAATATTCCAAATGATATGGTAATAAACAAGCCGAAATTCTTTTTTGCCAGGTTAAAAAAAGAAGCGAGTTGATACATATAAAATTTTATGTCTATAAAGATGATTAATTTAAACTGGAAATCACAGGATTTTAAAATTATTTAATATAAGTATCGGCAATGATGAATAATGACTTCTTTATTTGAAACTGTATGGCTTGCAGCATACCTGATTTTTAACACAAAGGACTCCAGGGATCCACTAAGAACCCGAAGAATTAAGAACGCAAAGGCCGCCTTCGCTAAGCTCAGGCGTTTCCAAGAAATACCACAGGTATTTCCCCTTTGTGTTCTTAGTGACGTTTTCCCTTCTTGCTCTTCGTGTTAAAATCAACACCCACAACCATATAGTCCTCAAGCTTAAATCTCTTATGTATTTTTCCTGATGCTCATATTATTTAATATAACCAGCTATAAAGATAAATTCTGGATTAAATTTACTAATATTGAAAATATTTTGGCAACAGCTGTTTAAACAAAATAAAAGTGTCTTTGCCTATCGCTTAACAAGCCTCAAGGACACGTGATTACAAAGAAATGATCTTATTTTCCTGACAGGATCTCTTTTCGGGAAACAAACGGCGAAAATTTTTCTTTTTCAATAACTTGCCAGGAATACAAAATCCAACAATTTGCAGGGATCGTTTGCAGACCCTGTAAGTAATTATGAACCAATAAATAGAAGCTTATGAGGTCGAACAACAGCGCGATTAAAAAACACAAGGCAGATGACCGGGCAAAAAAAAGAAAACAGAAATTTGCTGACCGGCTGGATAAAAAGAATCGTCCCAAAAGGGATTTTGAGAGCATGATTGCCTATGTGGATAAGTTTGGAAACATCACATCTGAGCCGCCTGTTGAAGAAGATATTGCTGAGGAAAAAGAAGAAGACGCTGCGAAAACCGAAGAATAGTTTTTTTAGCTCGTTCGATCAGAAATAATTTGCATTCTAAGTCAGAGTAATTATATTTGCAACCCCAGATTATTGGTTGATTTGATGATTTGATGATTTGATGATTGATTGTGGGGAAGGTCTTTTGATAGTTTGATGGTTTGATGATTGGTTGGTTGATTGTGGGGATGGTTCCTCAAATCAACAAATCAATAAATCAACCAATCAATAAATATATTTCGGGGCGTGGCGCAGTTGGCTAGCGTACTTGCATGGGGTGCAAGGGGTCGGAAGTTCGAGTCTTCTCGCCCCGACAGAAACCTAAGACCGCTGAAAGATATCAGCGGTTTTTTTGTTTTCCAGAACTACGGTATGCTTATTAAATAAACAGATTTAGCCCGGCCGACTGTGTCCGCTCCAGATAAGTAGCAACTCCACCGATCTGAACATTATCCATGAGTTCTTCGGCTTTCACTCCCATGACATCCATCGACATCTGACAGGCGATAAACTCGACACCGCTATCCTGAGCTGATTGGATCATATGTTCCAGTGTGTCCACATGTTTGTCTTTCATCACCATACGCATCATTTTGCTTCCCATACCCGCCATATTCATCTTCGAAAGGCCCAGTTTCCGGCTCGACTTTGGCATCATCATCCCAAACATTTTTCCGAAAAGGTCTTTATTTACATCCGGCTTATCATGCCGCTTGATCACATTCAGACCCCAGAATGTGAAAAATATAGATACTTTCTTTCCTGAAGCCACAGCCCCGTTTGCAATGACAAAAGTAGCCAGTGCCTTATCCAAATCGTCGCTGAAACAAATAAGGGTTGCGTGATTGCTGTTCTGCTGATTGGTGGCTTTTACAGTGGTTTCACCCCGGCGAACTATGGCCGTGATTTCAGCTCCTTCCTGGGTGAGTTCCACCAGCTCATTACCGGTTACGTTGGCCCAGGCTTTCACATCTTTATAGAACCCGGCATCGGTGGCTCTTATTTTCAAAGCTTCTCCAACATCCAGCTTGTCAATCGACTGTTTAAGTTTCAAAATGGGACCTGGACATTGCAATCCACAGGCGTCAATTTCATGCAGTTTGTGCAGATCGACCGGTTTAAAAACGGCTTTCTCCTTAGCACCCTGGTATATATGATCATCGTGACCAATATAATCGTTTGCAAAAATATCTTCGTTGCTTTGCTTCTGATGAGCCGTTTCATAGGTTTTCAATCCGCCTGACAAGTTAAAGACTTCCGTAAAACCATTTTGCATCAGAATTCTGCATGCCACATGCGCACGTAAACCGACACCGCAGAATACAATAATTCTTTGATTTCTTGGAATTTCTTCCAGATGCAGTCTGATTTCATCCAGGGGAATATTTACGGCGCCTTCAATGGTGCCCAGCTGATATTCGTCCGGAGTACGCACGTCAATCAGGAAAGTTTCTTCTTCAGGACATCCTGCAACAACACGCCATGAAACCACACGGGTTATTCCTTCCAGAATGTTTTCTGCAACCATACCTGCAATATTCACCGGATCTTTTGCTGAAGAGTAGGGTGGAGCATAGGCATGTTCAATTTCAGCCAGATCATGAACTATTGCCTTGTTTTGTATCGCCTGGGAAAGGATGTCAATCCGCTTATCCACTCCGTCAAAACCAACTATTTGAGCACCGAGCAAACGACCTGTATCGGGGGCAAAAGAAATCTTGATGGACATAGGAACCGCACCCGGATAATACCCTGCATGAGAAGATGAATGTGTAACCGAATCCATATGCGGAATATTCAGCTTTGTAAGCAGTTTGCCTGAAACTCCTGTTGCAGCAACCGTAATGTCAAATACTTTGGCAATGGCAGTATTTATGGAACCGTTATAAGTTCTGAAATTACCCTTGTATATGTTATCAGCAACAATTCTTCCCTGTTTGTTGGCCGGCCCGGCCAGGTAAGTAATCATACTGGTACCGGTAACGGGATTGGTATATTCAATGGCATCTCCCAATGCATAAATTTCAGGATCAGAAGTTTGCATATATTCATTTACTACAATACCTCCTGTTTGTCCAATCTGCAAACCTGCTTCTTTTGCCAGGCGGCTGTCGGGTTTCACCCCGATGGACAGGACTACCATATCCGTTTCAATCTGTTTTGATGAACTCAATCTGACGGATATACGGTCATTGTTCTTTGAAAAAGATGCTACTGCAGTGTTCAGGTAAAACTCTACATTTTTGATTTTTAAATGTTGATGTACCAGCGCTGCCATGGAATAATCCAGCGGTGTCATCATTTGTTCAGCCATTTCAACAATGGTAACCCGCAAACCCTGTTGGTGAAGATTTTCAGCCATCTCCAGTCCGATAAATCCTGCACCGACCACTAAGGCATGTCGTGGATTTTTTTCAGTAATATATGTTTTGATCTTATCCGTATCAGGGACACTTCTGAGTGTGAAAATTCCTTCCGTGTTGATACCGGGAAGCGGGGGCTTTACCGGTTCTGCACCGGGTGATAATACCAGCTTATCGTATTTCTCAACATACGTATTACCGGTTTTAAGATCCTTTATAGTCACTTCCTTTGCATCCCGATGGATGGAAATGACTTCAGAAAGAATCCGCACATCAAGACTGAATCGGGTACCGAATGATTGCGGGGTTTGAACAAACAACTTATCCCGTTCGGTAATGGTACCGCCAATATAATAGGGAAGGCCGCAATTCGCATATGAAATATAAGCCCCACGTTCTATGAGGATGATTTCACTCGATTCATCCAGACGCCTGAGTCGGGCAGCCGTTGTGGCTCCGCCTGCTACACCACCTACAATGAGATACTTCATACTGTTATGTTTATGTGAAAGAATCTTAAAAGAAACAACATGATTTAATCATACTGCAAAAATACAAAAATATAAATATGTACATATGACGAAAATTAGGGACAGGGATAATTTTTCTTTATGAAAAATTTATATCCGCGGCGATTATCCTTACAAATTAATTACAGGTTCCTGTGCAATTTTACAAGGCAGATTAACAAATAACTGAGAAATGGAAATCCTTTATTTCAAATGCACAATGATGACTCTGAATAGTACGCTATTCTTGGACTATTTGATTGGGGCTGTAATCGCATTTTTCATTTTAGGGTACCTGGTTTATTCATTGATACGGCCGGAAAAATTTTAATTATGGAAACATTGATTTCTGCCCTTGTGGTATTGTTCGCAGTAATTGTGCTGCTTGGCCTAAGCGGACTCATCAGTCACTTATTCGGATTGGATCATTTCTATACAGAAAGTCTGAAAGAACAGAATCCCCTGGATTTATCAGGTTTGCGCAGAATTGATCAAAAACACTTCATTTCGAATGGAACACATTTGAATCAAACTTTAGATAATTTAAATCAAGGATTGCAGAATTCTGACTCATGATTTCTGAATGAACGCTTACGAGAGAATATTGATAAGCTTTTAAACAATAGCATCATGTTTACATCGCACGATTTGCTGCAAATCATCCTGTATCTGGGCTTACTAACGGCATTAACACCTTTATTGGGGAACTATATGTTTAAGGTATTCACAGGTAAGCCCCATATTATGGACAATGTGTTAGGTTGGTTTGAGAAGTTTACATATAAGGTGACCGGTATTGATCCGGAAGAAGAAATGACGTGGAAGGGGTATTTGCTGGGTATGTTACTCTTTAATATTGCCGGTATGGTGGTTGTTTTTCTGATTCAATTATTTCAGCATTGCCTGCCGCTGAATCCCGAAAACTACCCCGGGGTTTCGTGGCACAGTGCGTTGAATACCTCCATAAGCTTTATGACCAATACAAACTGGCAAAGTTATTCGGCAGAAACTACATTGGGTTATCTGGTTCAGGTTATTGCCCTTACTGTACAGAATTTTCTGAGTGCAGCAACAGGCATTGCTGTGTTATTATGTGCAATCAGAGGCATTACGCGAACAAATACGGATCAATTGGGAAGTTTCTGGGTTGATATGGTCCGTATTACCATTTATGTGCTGTTGCCGCTTTCTATGCTACTGGCGATTGCTTTAGCTGGACAGGGTGTAATTCAGAATTTCAAACCCTATGAGACCATACAAACATTGCAGGGTAGTTCTCAGATTGTTCCAATGGGTCCGGTGGCATCACAAATCGCCATTAAGCAACTGGGAACAAACGGAGGAGGCTTTTTTAATGCCAACAGCGCACATCCTTTTGAAAATCCCACTCCGTTCAGCAATTTTCTCGAAATGATTTCAATACTCCTGATCCCGGCAGCATTGACATATACTTTCGGAAAAATGGTGGGGTCGGTCCGACAAGGATGGACAATTTTTATTGCGATGTTTGTTTTGTTGATCATTGGTTTATGGTTCTCCTTGCATTCTGAATTTGTTTCAGGTTTTCCCTCAATGGAAGGAAAGGAAACACGTTTTGGAGTTACCAACAGTGTAATATGGTCGACAGCAACTACTGCGGCATCAAATGGCTCTGTAAATTCCATGCATGACAGTCTGTTACCTGTAAGCGGAATGATTGCCATGATCAATATAATGTTGGGAGAGGTCATATTTGGCGGCGCAGGAGCCGGTTTATACGGTATGATTATTTTTATCATTCTTACCGTATTCATCGCCGGGCTCATGGTGGGGCGCTCGCCTGAGTACCTTGGCAAAAAAATAGAAACATGGGAAATAAAGATGGCTATGCTGGCCATACTGGCTCCGGCTTTTATCATTCTATTCTTTTCAGCATGGGCTTCTGTTAGTGATCTGGGACTAACCGGTCTAACAAACGCAGGTCCGCATGGTTTATCAGAGATTCTTTATGCATATAGTTCAGCGGCTGGCAATAATGGAAGCGCTTTTGCAGGGCTCAATGCCAATACTGTTTTTTATAATATAACCACCGGGATCGGTATGTTGGCAGGAAGGTTTGGGGTAATAATACCCGTAATTGCAATAGCTGGTAGTTTAGCACGTAAGAAAACCATTCCTGCGTCCTCAGGAACATTTAGAACAGATAACTTCCTTTTCCTCATGCTCCTGATTTTTATCATATTGATAGTTGGAGGGTTGACTTTTTTTCCGGCATTATCATTAGGCCCTATTGTTGAACATTTTTTATGGAATAGCGGAGTAACTTTTTAATGGCGACCTTTGATGAAAACAAAACAAAATAGCAGTCTTTTTAAGAAACAGCTTTTGTGGCAGGCTTTGTGTGATAGTGTAATTAAGCTGAATCCAAAACTGCTGATAAAGAATCCTGTGATATGTATTGTTGCTCTTGGAGCATATATATCTACAATGATTGTGATCCGGGAGGCTTTTCAGGGTGGTTTTTCATTGTTTAATCTAAACATCACCGTTTGGTTATGGTTGACGGTGTTATTTGCAAACTTTTCTGAAGCAATTGCAGAAGGCCGTGGTAAGGCTCAGGCTGAGAGTTTGAGAAGAAGCAGAACTCTGACAAAGGCCAGAAAATTAGTTGGCAAACAGGAAACTTTTGTGTTGGCTACAGACCTAAAGAGAGGCGATTTTGTGATCTGTGAGGCAGGCGACATAATTCCTTCAGATGGAGAGGTTGTTGAAGGAGTTGCGAGTATTGATGAATCTGCTATTACGGGAGAGTCGGCCCCGGTGATTCGGGAAGGCGGAGGAGATCGTTCAGCAGTCACAGGAGGAACAAAGGTACTTAGCGATCGTATAAAAATATGTATCACATCAGAGTCGGGGGATACATTTCTGGATCGAATGATTGCTCTGGTAGAAGGTGCCAGGAGACAAAAAACACCCAATGAAATAGCCTTATTTATCTTGCTTTCCGGATTATCTGTTATTTTTCTTCTGGCAGTTTCCACACTTCCAGCCTTCTTTTCCTATAGCCTTAAGGCCTCAGGATTGCCACAAGGTCAGAATCTGACTCTTCCTGTATTGATAGCTTTACTGGTATGTCTGATCCCTACTACAATAGGAGGTTTGTTGAGCGCAATCGGCATCAGTGGCATGGACAGACTTCTGAAACGCAATGTTATAGCCACCAGTGGCCGGGCCATTGAAGCTGCCGGAGATGTTGATGTTCTGCTGCTTGACAAGACCGGAACAATTACATTGGGAAACAGAATGGCTACAGATTTTATCCCTTCAGAAGGCGTTGCCATTGAAGAATTGGTTTTTGCAGCCCAATTATCATCATTGTCTGATGAAACCCCTGAAGGCCGCTCTATTGTAAAACTTGCAAAAGAAAAATACAACATTCGCAGTCGGGATATTTCTGACCTGCATGCCTCTTTTGTCCCTTTCACCGCTCAATCAAGGATGAGTGGTGTAGATATGATTGCCAATGATGGGAATACGCGTCATATAAGAAAAGGTTCATCTGAGGCGATTCAATCTTTTGTACAAAATAATAACGGGTTTATGCCGCAAAATGTTAAAGATGTGGTTGTCAGCCTGGCACATCAGGGCGCCACACCACTTGTTGTGGCAGAGAATGAAAAGATTCTTGGTGTAATTCACCTGAAAGATATTGTGAAGGGAGGCATTAAACAACGGTTTGGCAAACTTCGGGAAATGGGAATCAGAACAATCATGATTACCGGGGATAATCACCTTACAGCCGCTGCAATTGCAGCAGAAGCAGGAGTAGATGATTTTATGGCAGAAGCAAAACCTGAAAATAAATTGCAGCGAATCCGGGAAGAACAAGCTAAAGGACATCTGGTGGGAATGATTGGAGACGGTACGAATGATGCCCCGGCTCTGGCTCAAGCCGATATTGGTATTGCAATGAATTCCGGAACACAGGCAGCACGTGAAGCCGGAAACATGATTGATCTGGACAGCAATCCGACAAAGCTTATAGAGGTGGTTGAAGTGGGTAAGCAACTTTTAATGACAAGGGGTTCTTTGACTACATTTAGTATTGCCAATGATGTAGCCAAATACTTTGCAATAATACCTGCCATTGCGGTCGGTTTGTTTTCATTTAATAATTCTGTCGGGCCACTCTCGGCGCTGAATATCATGAAGCTTGGATCTCCGCAAAGCGCTATTCTCAGTGCGATTGTATTTAATGCTCTAATTATTATCCTGTTAGTTCCTCTTGCTTTAAAAGGAGTCCGATACCGGCCTGTTTCAGCAAACAAGGCGCTGATCCGTAACCTGGGAATTTTTGGATTGGGTGGCATTGTTGCTCCTTTTATAGGCATTAAGCTGATCGACTTGTTTATCAATTCTATATTTTAATATACAGATGAGAACACTTTGGATATCGTTAAAACTGCTACTATTTCTTACTGGTGTGACAGGCTTATTGTATCCGCTTTTTGTAACATCGGTGGCTCAGGTATTCTTTACACAAAAGGCAAACGGAAGTCTGATTATGAAGGATGGCAGGAAGGTGGGAAGTGTATATATAGGTCAACTTTTTGATTCATCTGCATATTTTATGTCACGTCCCTCATCGGTCGGATACAATCCGCTTCCTTCCGGCGGGTCCAACTTAGGGCCCACAAGCAGACGTCTTGAAAAACTTGTTGAGAAACGTAGAGCGCATTTTATAGCTTTTAACCAGCTTGACAGCATGACTGAAGTTCCTTCGGATATGGTTTTTGCTTCTGCCAGCGGGGTTGATCCTCATATTACTCCTGAAGCGGCATTTTTACAATTAGATAGGATTGCTACGGTTCGAAAATACAATAAAATGCAGCGTTACAAACTCGAAAAGCTTATTGAAAGCCAGATAGAAAATCCTCAATATTTATGCCTGGGAGAAAAAAGGGTGAATGTTTTATTGCTAAATTTAGAAACTTATAAAATAAAATGAGCAGTCCCTTGGAAACCAGGCCAAATCCTGACGATCTTTTATCATCTTTAATGATGGAGGAAGAGAAAAGCAGGCGGGGTAAGCTGAAAATATTCTTCGGAATGTGTGCAGGCGTTGGTAAAACCTATACCATGCTGCAAACTGCACAAGTTGAAAAGCTTAAAGGGAATGATATTATTATCGGTTACGTAGAAACACATGACCGCAGGGAAACGGCTGACCTGGTTAAGGGATTCGAGATTGTTCCGCGTAAAATATATGATTACAAATCCGTTACCCTGCAGGATATGGATCTTGATGCAATTCTTATTCGAAAGCCTCAGATTGTTCTTGTGGATGAGCTGGCTCATACCAATGCTCCCGGCAGCCGTCATGTCAAACGTTTTCAGGATGTGATGGAAATACTCAAGAATGGCATTAGTGTATATACTACATTGAATGTTCAACATCTTGAAAGCCGTTCGGATACAGTGGCTCAGATTACAGGTATTGTTGTCAGGGAAACATTGCCGGATGAAATATTTGAAAATTCCGATGAAGTAGAATTGGTTGATCTTTCACCGGATGAATTGTTGCAGAGATTGTTGGAGGGAAAAGTATACACTGCTGACAGATCCAGGGAGGCAGTTAATAATTTCTTTCGAAAAGGCAATATTACCGCTTTAAGAGAAATGGCGCTGAGAATTGTTGCCGACAGGGTGGATCGGCAACTGCACGACTATATGCAACAAAAACAAATCAGGGGTCCCTGGAAATCAGGATTGCATTTGCTGGTTGCAATAGACTATAAACAACAATCAACCAGACTCTTAAGGTGGTCAAAGAATCTGGCTTATTCCATGGGCGCCAATATTCAGGGGATTTATATTGAAACACCACACAAGCTTACGCCAAAAGAACGGGAGCAACTTGATAAAAACTTTGATCTTGCAGCACAATTGGGAATCAAATTCAGAATTATCACCCATTATGATGTAGTAAAAGCGATTGTCGATTTTGCCCAAAAGGAGAACATATCACATATTGTTGTGGGTAAGCCCCGGTTCAGGAATTTTTTATCCATGCTTCTTTTGGGAAGTTTTGTAAACAGGCTCATACGGTATAGCGGGAATATCGATGTATACATTCTTGGTTCAGACAATAAGGCAAAAGATAAGTTTAGAGAAAGGGTTTCAATGCCTTCATTTACTTCCAATTTTCGCCAGTATATCACTGTCATTTCCATGATACTGTTATTTTCTTTCACTTTTTTCTTTGTGAAGGAATATATAGGATATCAGGTAGTATCTTTTGCATTGTTATTCCTGGTTTCAATACTTGCACTGTTTTTTGGGACTGGACCGATCTTTGTAGCTGCCACACTTAGTGCATTGATCTGGGATTATTTCTTTATTCCTCCCAATTTTACATTACATATCGGAAAAGTGGAAGATATGCTCATGCTTTTAATGTTTTTTATTATAGCGCTTTTAAATGGGATATTGACCACAAGGGTACGTACACAGGAAAAAAAGATCCGGATCCGGGAAGCAAGAACTCAGGCATTGTATGATCTGACAAAAGATCTGACCATGGTTACAGGAATTCAGGAAATTACAAAAACCGCAGCCAGATACATCCGGAAATATTTCATGCTGGATTGCGCTGTTTTAGGTAAAAATGACCAAAATACGCTGGAATACAAGGTGCTTAATGAAACCAATCTGAAATTATCGGAAAATGATTTCAGCGTAGCATCCTGGGTCTTTAAGCATTCCATGAAAGCCGGAAAATATACTACCACTTTACCTTCCGGGTTATATACCTTTTATCCGTTAGTCGGGAATAGTGGTAATATGGGCGTAATTGCCATTGAGCATATAGAAAATTTCACTCAGGGTGAGGAAAAGTTCTGGGAGGCATGTTTATCACAAATCTCCGGCAGATATGAAAGGGAATTTTTATTTGGTGCTGCAAGAAAGGCATATGTTCTCAATGAATCGGATAAGTTGTACAAGACTCTTTTTAACTCAATATCTCACGAATTAAGAATTCCCGTTGCAACCATCATGGGTGCCACCGACACGCTCTTATCACAGAATTATCCGGATGAAACAAGACATAAGTTGTATGAAGAAGTGAATATTGCGTCTGTCCGGTTAAACCAACTGATTGAAAATCTTTTGAACATGTCCCGTCTGGAGTCGGGCCATTTAAAGCCACGACCCGACTGGTGTGATGTTCACGATCTGGCTCATCATGTTTCAGAATCCTTATCTCATGAATTGCAGCCTTTCAGATTTTCCGTAATTATCCCTGAAGACATTCCATTGGTTTTTATTGACTTTGGATTGATTGAGCAGGTTTTACATAATCTTGTTCTGAATGCTACCCAAAACAGTACGCACGGCAGTCGTATAAGAATGAAGTTCTTCATCGACAATGATAATCTGGTGATACAGGTAATGGACAGAGGCTGTGGCTTTCCGGATTCCGAACTCGCTTCGGTATTTAATAAATTCTACAGAGGCAAAAATGCCAAAACCGGGGGAACCGGATTGGGCTTATCAATAGTCAAAGGTATTGTAGAATCACACAATGGAAGTGTAAATGTTATGAATCGTCAAAACGGAGGAGCAATATTTACTGTAAATTTACCAGTTAAATTTTCACAAATTAGTTCAATTCAGAAAATCGGTGAATAGGTGTCAGGTTTTAATAAAATATTAATTATAGACGATGAAATCCAGATACGTCGTTTGCTGGAAATTACACTATCTGCAAACGGCTTCAAAATTTCTGAGGCATCCACAGGCAAAGAAGGGCTTATCCTTACAGCCTCAGTGCAACCTGCGCTAATTCTTCTTGACCTCGGTTTACCTGATATGGACGGATTGGAAGTTATTAAAAGACTTAGAGACTGGTATCAGAAACCAATTATTGTTTTGTCGGTGCGCAATTCAGAAGAAGATATTATTAAGGCTCTTGATAATGGCGCAAATGATTACCTTACAAAACCCTTTCGTACTGGAGAACTTTTGGCCCGTTTACGTGTGGCCATCCGAACAGACGAAAACATACCGGATAATCCGGTATTAAAGTTTGGCCCCATCACAATGGATCTGGCCAATCATACTGTGCAGAAAAACAGTGAATTAGTAAAGCTTACAGCTACTGAGTATGCGTTACTGGTATTATTGGCCAAAAATGAGGGCAGGGTTCTGACACATCAATATATTCTTAAAGAAATATGGGGCATGGGATACATAGAACAAACGCAATATCTGAGAGTTTTTATGGCACAACTCCGCAAGAAAATTGAAGATGATCCCGCCAAGCCCAGATTATTGAATACAGAATCGGGTATAGGATACAGGCTCAGTTCATAAAACTGCCATTTCCGATCTCCTAAAATCAAAATGTTGATTCAAAAGAGTTCTTAGGCAAATAAATTCTTTGTTCTGGAACCCGAACATAGAAAACGCTGCCTGATATTTCCGAACTTTTATTAGTTTTATATCGGATAAAGGATAACTGGTGTCAAGGATTGCTTCAGTGCCTTTTGAAGGCTTTTGTTTAATACGGTCTCTGAAAATGGCAAAAAAAATCCTCGGATTAGAGAGAAACGTTTTTTTTACGGGTCTCACAAGTTTTTTCACAGACACATCCACAAAAATGGTTTACAGTGTCATGCCTCTTTTTCTATTGTCGATGGGGGCATCCAAAACATCCATTTCATTAATTGAAGGGATAGCCGAAAGCACATCATCTCTTTTCAAGGCATTTTCGGGGTACTGGAGCGACCGTATTGGAAAAAACAAACCTTTAATGATCATTGGATATGGTGTTACCGCTCTGGTTACTCCTTTATATGCTTTAGTGAGACTTCCGGTACAGGTTTTGTTTTTAAGGTTTTTTGAGCGTATTGGTAAAGGTTTAAGGGCTGCACCCAGGGACAGTTTAATCAGTGCTTCTGTACCTGCGAATGAAATAGGCCGCAATTTTGGTTTTCATAAGGCCATGGACAACAGTGGTGCCATATTTGGTCCTTTTATGGCATTTGCTCTCATCTATTTCTTTCCCTTAAATTTTCACATGATATTCATATTGTCGACCATACCGGCAGTTTTTGGAGTAATTACGATAGCATTGTTTATTAAAGAAACAAAAGCAAATAATACCAGCGAATTTCAAAAATTTAAGATCAAACAATTGCCAAAAAGATTTTACTTCTTCCTGGTCATCATTTTTGTTTTTACGCTGGGCAATTCAGCCGATGCTCTTTTGTTGGTGAAAACAGCCGAAACCGGAATCAATAAATCATATATCCCTTTTGTTTATATGATTTTCAATATGGTTGCCGTGATCCTGGCATTGCCTTTAGGCAAAATTTCTGACAAGATAGGGCGTGAAATATTGATCATTGCTGGTTTTTTAATTTACGCCTGTGTATATTATTTTTTTGGAAAATATAACAGTATCCATGTTTTTATCTTTCTGTTCATGTTATATGGCTGCTATAGTGCATTGACAGACAGCAGTCAAAAGGCGCTGGTGTCGGATATTGTAAGTAAAAACCTTAAAGGAACCGGGTTTGGATTGTATCATGCAGTTTTGGGAATTGCACTTCTTCCGGCAAGTTTAATAGCGGGCCTGCTTTATGATAAGGTCAATTCAAACGCCCCGTTCTACTTTGGATCTGTCATGGCTTTCATTGCTGCTGTGATGATGATCTTTTTTGCAGTTTCCATAAGGAAGGCAGGGACGAGTGCAATGAACAATGAGGAATAGGGACAAGTGACGAGTGACGAGTGGGCAGTGAGTGTGGGATTGGAGCATGAATAGGGACGAGTAGAAATCGGGTAATCGGTAATCGGTAATCGGTAATCAGTAATCAGTAATCGGTAGTCAGTAATTCCAAATGTCCCAAATGTCCCAAATGTTCTATTGGTCCTAATGGTCCCAAATGTCCCAAAAATCCCACCATCGCAAAAAAAACCAGCAACCATCTGATTGCTGATTGCTGATTGCTGAAAGCTGATTGCCTACTTTTTAGGATAAATATATTTCTTCAAATCAGCCACATAGTTTTCAAATGCCTGAATGCCTTTTTCAGTTATGGATAATTCCGTGTGGGGATAGTTGTTTCTGAATGTCTTCTCCACCTTTATATATCCTGCATCTTCCAGCTTCTTGATCTGGATGCTGATATTGCCTGCTGCAGCTTTGGTGGTGTCCTTGATGAAATTGAAGTTGGCTTTATCAACGGACATTAAAATCGAAACAATGGATAAACGTAGCTGCGAATGTAATATGGGGTCGAGTTCATTAAACATTTTCTTTCTTTTTATTCATGACAAGTAATAATCCCGGGATAACCAATGCCACAAGGGCACCCATTGACATTATTAATGGATGATATTCCCAACTGATCATAAAAGCAGCCAATCCCATGGTATTTAAAATAATGCCCCCAAAAATCATCGGCTTATATCGGATAGACACACCACAAACAAAAACCATGATTGCTAAAATGATTAAAAACACAGGTGCAATGGCTTGTCCCAGCTTATTTGAGAAAAAGAATCCCATAATCATCAGATTGAGTCCCACAACCCATCCCATTGATCCCAGAATGGTGCTGATGATGGTTCTGGGCAGATTTTTTTTCCGGGCAATTCTCCATCCGTATATAAAAGTATATATGGCTCCCAGTGGATATAGAAAATTAGGATACCAGTTGATGCTGTAATATTCAAGCCTGATAAGTATAAACTGGCTCATGGCTACGATAAATGTGAGAAGTCCCCAAAAAAGGATAAAATGACTACCATTTTCAAATTTCTTCCTGGTTTCTTCAATGGTCCTTGATATGATCAAAAGACTTTCTTCGGGCGTAATGTGTTTTTCATCCATATTATTTAAATTTTTAAATACGGTACGAATATAAACAAGTTAATAATATAAACCAAATATTTGAAGCATTATTTTGCGAAAAAAATGGATTGACTTATATTTAACGTGAAAACCTGATTTTTAGGCATTTTCTAAAGGGACCATATTATGAAAATTTCTCTGTTACTGATTATGCTATTATGGATATGCTCATGCCATGGTCAGAATGACAAAACAAAATATCATAATCTTTCGCTTACGGAAATTATGGATTCATTGAAAGTTGACAAAAAATCAATTTCCGTTTTGATTGATAAATCGGATTATCGGCTTTATATTGTAGCTGATGGGATTACCCTGAAAGAATACCCGGTTGTCTTTGGCAAAAATGCCTCTGATGATAAATTGATGCAGGGCGACCGATGTACTCCGGAAGGTTCCTTTCATATGATATCGAAATATCCGCATAAAGAATGGTCGAAATTTATTTGGATTGATTATCCGAACAAAAGCTCGTGGGAAAAACATAACCGGGCAAAGAAGGAGGGAAAGATTCCCCGGAATGCACAAATTGGTGGAGAAGTAGGAATTCATGGTGTGCCAAGAGGCATGGACAAGCTGATAGATGCAAAATACAACTGGACTCTGGGATGCATTTCCCTGAAAAACAAAGATGTGGATGAAATTTATCCTTATATCGCAGCAAACACCTTAATTCAAATTCAGAAATAATTTTTCATGGGTTATTATATTGATCTTAATCAGCTTGCTCTGGAAAGTTATAAAACCAGCCTCCTGTCAGCTTATCTGCCCCCAAGCAGGATGATGCTTAAAGAACAATTAAATGAGCGATTCGGATACTTTGCGAAACTGGGTATTATGAATGTCGCTGAACTTATTCAATATCTTAAAAAAAAGGAGAACATTGCTGAATTATCAAAAGTCGCCTGCTTTTCTGAGGAATACCTGGTTGTTTTGCTCCGTGAATTAAACAGCATTCATCCAAAGCCGAATAAGATAGAAGATTTTTCAGGTACCTCAAAGGATACGGTTGAAAAATTGAAGAATATTGGAGTTAAAAATTCTGAACAATTATACAACAAGGCATTAACTGTATCCGACCGGTTGAAATTATCAGAATCTTCAGGTATTGATTTAAACGAAATTCAAAGATTAACCAAATTGTCTGATTTATCCAGAATTAAGTATGCAGGTGTTACTTTTGCTCATGTGCTTTATATTCTAGGAGTAGATACTGCAAAAAAAGCCTCCCAATCAAATCCTGATGAATTGTATGCGGCGATTACCCAGCTGAATAAGGAAAAAAACATTTATACAGGACAAATTGGGATCAACGATATCCGGATATTTGTAAATGCAGCCAAAGAAGTGTCTCTTGATATTGAATATTAATCTGAATATGACTTTATAAATTCTCAATATGAAACAGACTCACATTTTTTTTATTGTGCTCTTTCTCATGATCCTGACTTTTGGTTGTTCACGGAAGCAGAAATATAGCAAAGGCTTTTCTGTAAGTCCTGAAAACGCGTCAACGGATCAGACTGAAATCAATGGTTTTTCAAGGGATTCGATGGGCTTTAAAACCAGTCCCGGAGATATTCTGTTAACAGGAGTTTCAAATTACCGGCTTGTTCCAATTTATAAGATGAACTGGGACAAAAAGAATGATGCCTATTTTACCGGAGAAAATGAATACCATGTGAAATATTTTGAAGATGATGATAGATATTGGTATGGAAATTATATGCCCGGTTTACAGGCTGTTTATGGATTCAATATGGTGAATCTATCGCGGTATAATATATCTACGCTCGAACAAAAATATTTCTTTGATAAACCGGTACTGATCAAAACCATATATTTTCCGTCTTTTACTGCAGATACCTTAAATTTTCAACCGGTTCAAAGAAATTATTATTTGATTTCGGTTTATAATGAAGATACAAACAAGGATAAGTATATAAATTTCAAAGATTTGAGACGCTTTTTTTATTTCGATCTCAATGGTGATCATCAGACTGCCTTAATTCCTGAAAATTATTCTGTGATCAGTTCCAAGTATGATTCAGGAAATGATTTTATGTACATCTATGCTCAGATAGATAAAAACCACAATGGCCAAAAGGATCCCACTGAAGATATTCACGTTTTTTGGATTGATCTGAAAAATCCTTTGAATCACGGATTGCTGTATAAGAATTAAAGAATAGTCAAAACTTTGAAACCGAAACTGGCCTTATGGTATATCAATCCCTGACAGTTGAAGATATTGATAAATTATCAGCCCTGCAGCCTGAAGGATGGCCGGATATTACCCGCGCTTTTCAAATCTATTGCAGTCATCATTTTTGCCATCCGTATAAAATCACACTGAACGGTACTATTGCTGGCATTGGCAATACCATTATCTTTGAAAGGACTGCATGGCTTGCGCACATCATTGTACACAAAGAATTCAGAAATCGAGGCCTGGGAGCTGAAATCGTTCATAATTTACTGGAAGAAAACAGAAAATCGGGAGTTGAGACCAGCTTGCTGATCGCGACTGATTTAGGTGCACCTGTATATATTAAAGCGGGTTTTCGCAAGGTCTCTGAATACCGGTATTTTAAAAAGGAGCCTGCTGCTTTAAACCTTTCTGCCAATAACACAAATATCAAACCGTTTCAAAGCAATTACTATAATGATGTTCTGAGTCTGGATTTCTATATTTCGGGTGAGAACAGGGAACTCCTTATGCGGGAGTTGTTGGATCAATCGTTTGTGTTTATGCAAAACGGATCCATAGAAGGCTTTTATATCCCCGGATTTGGTGAAGGCCCTGTATTTGCTAAAACAAAGGATGCAGGAAGGGCACTGCTGCAATTTAAACTGGCTTATTCTGAAGTTGATAAAATAACCGTGCCGTCAGAAAACAGGGATGCAATTGAATTTCTTCTGGATTGCGGTTTATCAGAGATAAATACTGCCGGGACAAGAATGGTTTTTGGGAAAGGTATTTCCTGGAAACCAGATATGGTATACTGTAGAATGGGAGGGAATTTTGGATAAGAAAGGTGATTTTAAGAATATGAGTATCAGGAAAGATGCATAAGAGATTTAAGGTTGAGGACTAAATGGTTGTGGGTGTTGATTTTAACACGAAGAGCAAGAAGGTAAAACGTCACTAAGAACACAAAGGGGAAATACCTGCGGTATTTCCTGGAAACGCCTGAGCTTAGCGAAGGCGACCTTTGCGTTCTTAATTCTTCGGGTTCTTAGTGAATCCTTGGAGTCCTTTGTGTTAAAAAATCAATTTCAAACAAAGAAGTCATTATTAATCATTGCCGATACTCATATTTAAGAATAACAAATTTCATAAGAATGAAAATATACGAGGATTCAGTTTTTAGCAAAACCGTGGGAAAAACAAATCCCTTGATGAAGGGGTTTTATGAGAACTGCCGTTTTGAACAATGCGACCTCTCTGATGGCGATATGTCAGAATGCAAATTTTCAGAGTGTAGTTTTGTGGATTGCAATTTGAGTCTTGTCAATCTCACGGGATCGGGCTTTCAAAATGTGTTATTCCGAAATTGCAAGATGCTGGGAATTCAATTTACAAATTGTGATGAGAGACTTTCTTTCCGTTTTGAGCACTGCGTTTTAAACCATTCATCCTTTCATAAAACAAATGTAAAAAATACCTCTTTTATTCACACGCAACTTCAGGACGTTGATTTTTCTGAATGTGATCTGAGTCAGTCGGTTTTTGACCATTGTGATATGCTCCGGGCGGTGTTTGAAAATTCAAATCTTGAGAAAGCCGACTTTAGGACAGCAATGAACTACACCATTGACCCTGATTCGAACAAAATCCGGAAAGCAAAATTCTCTATTTATGGGTTATCCGGATTGTTGAGTAAATACGGCATTCAAATAGAAGATAACCCGGTCTGATCCGTAAGTATTTTTCTTGTTGCAATTATATAAATTGAAATATTTCCGTTTGTCTAAACATTAGAATTCAAATTAATTACAAAACACAATCTCCGTTTTCAAATCAAATACTTTGAAGCTGTTATCCGTTAGGTGTTTCCTATTATAAAGAGATCCAATATGTTTCTGCTGAAATGAAGCCTTTTTTTAATAAAAGGTGAACAGTAAAACCATTTATGTGTTATAAGTAATGGTAAGTGTATTAAAAAATAGATTACAACTGTAAAGTAAAATAAATTCATGGCAGATTTCAATTTGGTGATGCCTAAGCTGGGTGAATCTATCCAGGAGGCCACAATTACAAAATGGCTGATCAAACCAGGAGATATGGTTGAAGAAGATGATGTTTTACTGGAGATCGCTACGGATAAAGTTGATTCAGATATTCCGTCTCCTGTAGCTGGTAAAGTACTTAAAGTATTGTATGCAGAAAATGCATTGGTTCCGGTAGGAGAAGTGATTGCAATTATTAATACTGAAGGTAAAGGGGAAGTTACACAACAGCAAAATGCTCCTGCAGCTTCAGGTGAACTGAGCACTTCAGCAACCCAGCCTGCAGATGGTGCAGAGGTACCAGATCAGAATAAAATAAAGGATTCAGGGAAAACCGAACAGAAACGAGCTGCTACTGAAAGTAGCCGCGATTCATCACGCTTTTATTCACCGCTGGTGATGAGCATTGCAGCCAAAGAAGGGATATCAACAGAGGAGTTAAATCGGGTTCAGGGATCAGGTGAAAATGGACGGGTACGCAAGCAGGATGTGATTCAGTATCTTGAAACGCGAGGTCAGAAAAAAACAGAATCCGGAAAAGAAACTGTTTCTTCAGAACCTCCAACAACCCAAAGCAATCAGAAAGCACCGGCAAAACCTGCTGTTGCTTTGCAGGCAGGTGATGAAATTGTTCAAATGGACCGGATGAGAAAGCTCATTGCTGATCATATGGTGATGTCCAAACAAACATCTCCTCATGTCACTAATTTTATTGAGGCAGATGTTACAAACCTGGCACTTTGGAGGGAGCGACATAAAGATGCATTTCAGAAACGGGAGAAAATTAAACTTACTTTCATGCCTGTATTTATTGAAGCCACCGCAAAGGCATTGAAAGAATTTCCCGGAGTGAATGCTTCAGTGGATGGTGACCGCATCATTCTGAGAAAAAATGTGAATATCGGAATCGCTGTCGCATTGCCATCTGGTAATCTGATCGTCCCTGTTATCAAAAATGCGGATCAGAAGAGTATGGTTGGACTGGCAGTTGATTTAACCCGCTTATCCGATGCGGCCCGGGGCAATACCTTATCGCCTGATGACATTCAGGGAGGAACATTTACCATTTCAAATTTCGGAAGTTTCCGTAATATAACAGGTACACCTATTATTAACCAGCCACAGGTAGCAATACTGGCTACGGGAAACATTGAGAAAAAGCCCGCTGTACTGGAAACCCCCTCAGGAGATGTTATTGCCATCCGCCACAAGATGATACTTTCATTATCTTATGATCACAGAGTAGTGGATGGAGCACTGGCAGGGATGTTCCTGCGTCGGTTGGCCGACATACTGGAAGAATTTGATATGAACCGATCCATATAAATATTATCGAATGACTATGAGTCCAATATTTTCAGCTGCAATCATTAATCTGGAAATTCCCAAAAGATTCAGCATTAAAACAACAAGTAAAGAAAAATTATCCCGATGGTTTTACCTGATGGTTCTCGGGCGAACGCTGGATGACCGTGCTCCCAATTACCTGAAACAAGCGATCGGGTGGTCATATCACGCGCCCTATGCAGGGCATGATGGAATACAGCTTGCTATCGGACAGGTTTTTGACCGGAATACCGACCATCTGTTTCCTTATTATCGCGATATGCTCACAGCGATATCTTCAGGATTGACTGCTGAAGAGATCATATACAATGGTATTTCGAAGGCTACAGACGTTGCCGGTGGTGGGAGACATATGTCGAACCATTTTGCAAAGCCCGAATGGAATATTCATAATGTTTCATCAGCAACCGGAAATCATGCACTGCATGCCGTTGGAGTTGGCAGGGGAATGAAGCGGTATAACCACAAAGGTGTATCCATCTGTTCTCAGGGTGAGTCATCGGTTTCTGAAGGATATGTTTATGAAGCGATTAACGGGGCCACGAATGAGCACCTTCCTGTAATATTTGTATTGCAGGACAATGGCTACGGAATATCTGTCCCAAAATCAGATCAAACTGCAAACCGGAAAGTCGCCAATAATTTTTCAGGATTCAAAAATCTGAGAATCATCCATTGCAATGGAAAAGATGTCTTCGATTCCATGAATGCAATGACAGAGGCTAAAGAATGGGTAATTCAGAATCAAAAACCTTGTATTGTGCAAGCCAATTGTGTCAGAATCGGATCGCATTCCAATTCCGACAGGCATGAGCTTTACCGGGACGATTACGAGTTGAATTATGTTACTCAATATGACCCGCTTGGAAAATTCCGTCGCATGCTGGTACGATACAACCGCCTTACAGAAGAGGAGTTAAAGGCGATTGAAGAACAGGTAAAAGCAGAAGTCAGGGAAGCCCATAAAAAAGGAATGGCAGCACCTGATCCTGACCCTGCCAGTGTGCTGAATCATGTTCTTCCTGACCCTTATGTATCGCAGAAATATCCTGATGGGTTACATCATGAAGAAGGTCCTAAAAAGAAACTGATTGAAGCCATCAATGAAACCTTAAAGGCCGAATTCCGCCATAATCCGGATACATTTATCTGGGGTCAGGACATTGCAAATAAAGATAAAGGCGGCATTTTTAATGTTACTAAGGGAATGCAAAAGGAATTCGGTGTGGAACGGGTTTTTAATGCACCCATTGCTGAGGATTTTATCATGGGTACTGCAAATGGGATGTCCCGGTTCAACAAAAAAATCAGAGTTGTTGTTGAAGGTGCAGAGTTTGCTGATTATTTCTGGCCGGCCATGGAGCAGTTTGTTGAAACTACGCACGACTATTGGAGGTCGAATGGCCAATTTTCACCAAATGTTACTGTACGCCTTGCATCTGGGGGGTATATTGGCGGAGGACTCTATCATTCGCAGACCATCGAGGGAGCCTTAAGTACGTTTCCGGGAGTTCGGATCGTTTATCCTTCATTTGCCGATGATGCAGCTGGATTATTAAGGACAGCCATGCGCAGTGAAGGATTTACCATGTATATGGAACCTAAAGCCTTATACAATTCTCCAATTGCAGCTGCTTCCTTCCCCGGTGATTTTGAAGTGCCATTTGGTAAGGCACGCATAAGGAGGGAAGGAACCGATATGACCATTATAACATATGGTAATACAACCCATATGTGTTTGCAGGCATCTGAAAAAATTGCAAAAGAAGATAATGCACAAATTGAAGTAATCGATCTGCGAAGCATTGTTCCTCTGGATAAGGATACCATCCTCAAATCTGTGCAAAAGACCGGAAAGGTTTTAATTGTGCATGAAGACAAAGTATTCTCAGGTTTTGGCGCTGAATTGGCAGCAATGATCAATGAAAATGCATTTGAATATCTGGACGGTCCAATTCGCAGAGTTGGTTCCGCCTTTTCACCGGTAGGATTCAACCGTATTCTGGAAAAGGCCATATTGCCCGATACAGAAAAAATTCTTGCTGCTATTAATGACTTGTTAAAGTACTAGGAAATATCATTTTAAGATGGAAAAAATAGGAATCATATATAGTTTCAATTCAAAGAAAACAGCAGAAGCTGCGGAAAAATTGAATCATGAGTTTAGCAAGGCACTCACATTGGTTAATGCCGAAACCATTACAGAAAAGGAGTTTCTTTCATTTGATAAAGTGATATTGGGCGTACCTACCTGGTTCGATGGAGAATTGCCGAATTACTGGGATGAATTTGTTCCTGCCCTGGAAGATATGAATCTGAAAGGAAAGACATATGCAGTATATGGAAATGGAGACCAGAAAGGATATCCTGAAAACTTCATAGATGGTGTAGGAATCATGGTTGAAATTCTCGAAAAGTTGGGCGCCAGGATCATTGGATTTACAAGCACAAAAAACTATTCCTATGAATCATCCAGGGCAGTCAGGGGAGAACAATTTTGTGGCCTTGCACTTGACTTCGACAATCAGGCTTCTCAGGCGGATGCAAAAATAAAAAAGTGGGCACAACAGCTTAAAAAGGAATTTGGAACAGAATGAATGACTACTTTTAGAGGTGGAAAAATATCATAATGTATGAAAACGCTTTTATTGATTCTGTTTATTTTCCCTGCTGCCATTGCATTTGCACAGGAAACCAAAATAATCTACGATCCAAATGCGGACGCAGCCTCTGATTTAAATGCTGCTATTCAAACAGCAAAAGAACAGCAGAAAAATGTATTAATTCAGATAGGTGGAAACTGGTGCCCCTGGTGTCATCGTTTGCATCAGTTTTTTGAGTCGGATTTTAAAGCTGATTCAGTTATTCAGAAAAATTATGTTGTTTTAAGAATCAATTACAGTAAAGAAAATAAAAATCTGCCGGTATTGTCACAATTGGATTATCCGCAACGTTTTGGTTTCCCTGTGCTGGTTATCCTGAATCAGGATGGAAACAGAATTCACACCCAGGATACAGGTCTGCTTGAGTTGGATAAAGGATATGATCCGGAAAAAGTACTCCGTTTTCTTGAAAACTGGACAGCTAAAGCAATTGATCCTGCTTCGTACCAATAAAACCTGATATGCGCAGGCAACCGTTCTGCCATTTATTTCCCAGACGGATATAAGATCATCCCTGGCTATTGCTTATACCTGGGCAATTCACCATCCCATTTGTTAACCGGTTCCGTTTGCATGTATGAATTTCATATTGTGCAGTACTATTGGCCTCTAATGCTTTTGAATGGTTTTTTCATAATCTTTTCTTTGAAACACCAAATTCATCATAAGAACCAATTTGGCTATATTTGTAATTATGTATCATCTATATGAAAGAGCGATTTTGGAATTTTTGGAACAGGAATCCTGAAAAAGGCGGGCTTATTGGAGCGCTGATCGGATTGCTGATTGCGCATAAAACCATCCATCCGGATGATTCTGCTGTGAAAAAAGCCGGTAAAGCTGCTGCATACACCGGTGCGGGATTTTTAGCGGGAAGGTGGATTGAGAAATGGATTTCCAACAGGACAAATCACTCATAATGAATTTTATATGCTATACCATTCGACGATATATCTGAACGGGCAATTTACAAGCAATGACAGGGCTTATATATCACCTGATGATCGGGGATTTTATTTTGCTGACGGTGTGTATGAAGTGGTCAAATACTATAAAAGCAAGCCTTTTTGTTTCAGTGAGCATATGGACCGGCTGAAAAACAGTCTGAAAGAGATAAAGATACAATTCCCGCAAATTGGAAAACTTCATGAGATTTGTGATGCTTTAATTCAAATTAACGAATTTAAAAATCATTATGCCGGAGTTTATATTCAGATAACCCGTGGTGTAGCTGTAAGAATCCACCGTTTTCCGTCATCTGAAGTAACCCCAACGGTTTTTGCACGCGCTTTTTTAATGAATCCTTATCTGGATGAAATGAAGAATGGTGTTATGGTACAAACCCGCGAAGATATCAGGTGGCTCAAGTGCAATGTGAAATCCATTGGTTTATTACCCAATACCATGTTGTTTGAAGAAGTTGCATCAAAAGGCGCTTTTGAATGCATGTTTGTACGTGGCGGTTTTGTGACTGAAGCTTCGCATTCAAATCTGATCGCAGTTAAGGATGACAAAATTTTTACACATCCTGATTCAAACCTGATATTACCCGGAATTACCAAAGCATCTGTATTGAATATCTGTAAAAAAAATAAAATTCCGGTAGTTGAGAAACCGATTCAGGAATCTGAAATTTATGACTTTGACGAATGGTTTCTTACAGGTACCGGCAGTGAAATAGTCCCTGTTGTCCGGATAAACACATCCGGAATAGGTAATGGAAAACCTGGAAAGATGACACGGTTTATCCAGAATGAATTTTTCAAAATCACCTACCAGAAACTGGCTGGCGAACCCATAGATTTGTAGATCTGCTTTTATTAAACGGTTTCCGTCTTTTTGCTAAAAAACTGCTTAATAAATGCATATGCCGGCGGAACAAATGAAATAAAAATGATGGCCAGCACGACAATGGAGAAATTCTTTTTAACAAATGGGATGTTGCCAAAGAAATATCCGGCCAGGCTGAATAAATTGACCCACAGTAAATTCCCGATTACACAAAATGAGAGAAACCGTTTATAGGCCATGGTGCCAACACCAGCAACAAACGGTGCGAAAGTTCTGATAATGGGCATGAAACGGGCTATTACCAATGTTTTTCCGCCATGTTTTTCGTAAAAAGCATGGGTGTCATCCAAATATTTTCTCTTAATCAGCCTGTAATTTTTTTCGTATACCTTGACGCCCAAATAACGGCCGATGGTATAATTGGTATTATCACCGATAAATGCCGCAATAAATATCAGGGGAATTAAAAACCATATATTAAGCGGATTTCCGTCCATTGCAGCTACAGCTCCCGCTGCAAACAGCAAGGAATCACCAGGCAAGAAAGGAGTAACTACCAATCCGGTCTCGCAGAAGATGATCACAAAAAGTATCGCATAGGTCCATGTTTGGTAATCGGTTACGATTTCAACAAGATGTCTGTCAATATGCAGTACAAAATCAATAAAAAAATGAAACAGATCGGCCATAATTATCAGAGATTATTAAGCTGCAAAAGTAAGTGATTTTCTTAATTAACAGTTATTGATCATCTTCGGTTGTGGCTTTCTTTTGCAAAAAACTAATACCGATGATGGATGCTATAATGAGCAATCCTCCTGAAATAGTGCGAATCCCTATTGCTTCTGAAAAGAAGAAAAAGCCCATCAGCGCTGCAAACACGATTCTCGAAGAAGATACCATGGAGCCTGCTTTAGCGCTTACGTTTTTATATCCCATGGTAAGCAACACCTGTCCCAATACGCCCATTATACCGCTTGCGATCAATGCCGGATAATGGTTGATTTGGGGAGCTACAAATACAGGGACCATCATAAAAACGTTGCAAACAGTTCCGATTGCCATCAGGTAAAATACGATCAATACGGTGGAATCATATTCGCGCGCTACTGAAAGGCTTATAATGGCAAATGCAGCTAGTATACCGGATAACAGACCTATAACATCTCCAAAATTGATTCTGGAGAAATCAGGAAATACGGCCAGGTAAATTCCGGTCATGGCCGTTATCAAAAAAAGAAAGGACAATTTGTGCAACTTTTCCAGCTTAAAGAGTGGGGCGAGCAGGAAGATGAATACCGGATAAGTCATATTCAGCATATTGCCATTGGTAACTGAACTGCGTTCAACAGCATAAAAGAATGCAACTAACGCAGAAAAACTGAACAAAGCCCGGGAAAGTACAAGTTTTATATTATGAGGCCGGAATGAAGTTCTGGTTTTCCACATATATAAAGCAGCCACAATAGTGCCCAATGAAACTCTAAAGAATACAACTTCAATGGAGGGGATATCTGATGCGTTGGTGATATGTTTTGCAAATACTGTAGCTAAAGCAAAACAAAACTCAGCTGCAATTAACAGAAAAATACCGCTTCGAATACGCAAAAGTTTCATCATTCCATACAATCTTTATTATAAACTCCCCAATACAACCATTCCAACACCTGCAAGTATTCCGGCAAGAACGATTCCTCTTTTACGTAAATTGGTTTCTTTAAAGTAGAGTGCGCCCGAAATAAAAACAATCACAGATGATGCACGCCTTACGATAATCAGAATGGATACAAGTGATCCCTCATACGAAAGGGCCTTAAAATAAAAGAAATCAGCTACCACTAAAAACACACCAATTCCCACAGCAGACCATCTCCAGGTGAAGGATGTGGTTTTTTTGTATGTAGGGTACCAAATAATGAGTACAATGATTAAAAAGATCACTGCTGTATACACAGAAAACCATGCCTGCATGGCAATTCTATCATATTCCTGTACCAGGTATTTGTCTAACAGGGCACTAATGCTGTTAAACAGGATACTTAAAAATGCAAAAAAGATCCAGCGCTTGTCAGACGGTGCTGTACCTCTAACCTTTCCCCCAAACGACAGCGCATAGTAAAATGCCATAGATACTGCTACACCAGTCCATTGCATTGCATTCATAGTTTCTCCGTATATGAGTATGGCTCCAATCATTGTCCACACAGGGCCTGAAGTATTCAATGGGGCGAGAAGGGTTACCGGCAGATGCTTTACTGAAAAGTACCCGAAAATCCATGCTGTAGCTACTATGATCGATTTAAGCAGGAACATCAGATGCGCTACTCCTGTGGATTTTGGAATGAACATTCCGTGAGACAACATCCACTGGGGATTTATCCTTGACAATATGAGAAAAGGAATGAAAACGGCAGCAGCAGAAGCTGAACCAATAAAAAGTACCGGTAATACAGCATTTTGGTTCAGTGAAGTTTTTTTAAATATTTCATGAAAACCCAAAAATGCTGCAGAAAATATTCCCAACAGGATCCACATAACGGACGCAAGTATAATGCTTAATTATGGATTGATAAAAAAATCTTTATCAGGAGACCAGATGATGTAAATAGGCATAAGTACCTATTCAGTTTTGGTACATCATCTGATGGCGTAAAATCATGTACTTTTTACCTTAGTCGGGTCAAATATTCAACAAATGGCCATTGACTACTATAAAGAATTAAGTAAGGATGTGCGTTTCACAGAAGGACTTACAGGATGTATCCATTGTGGAACCTGCACTGCCATTTGTCCAGCTGCTGAGTTTTATAATTACGACCCCCGCATTATTGCAGAGACTGTCCAAACCCGTGATAGTCAGAAAATTTATGAACTGCTGACTGGCAATACAATTTGGTATTGCGGTGAATGCATGTCATGTAAAACCCGTTGTCCGAGAAGTAATACACCCGGGTTGCTTATTATGGCTCTTCGTGCGCTTAGCGTAAGAACCGGATTGTTTACGGAATCCGAGAAAGGTCGTCAGCAATTGGTGCTTAAACGGACCATGGGCGAATGGATTTTAAAGTACGGATATTGCCTTTACAGGGAAGAAATGACGCTTGAAGATCATCCGGAGCAAGGACCTACATGGGGATGGCAAAACAGTAATTTAAATGCACTTTTTGAAAGGTTTGGTGTGAAATACAGAGGTGAAGAGCCGGGTCCGCTTAGAAAAATTCCTGATGAAGCTTTGAATGAGCTTAAGCAGATTTTTGACGTAACAGGAGCCAGTGACCTGTTTGAATTTATTGAAACGCAATCTGAGAAAAAGGCGCAGGAGATGGGACTGGAATTCAACAAAAAACTCGATTGTGCCTATGTAAACCAGATTTATAATCTCGACAGTGGAATACACACAAAAGAATAACAGGTTATGAAGCTTGATGGAAAAAGAAAACTTTGGCAGGAATATCAGAAGGAAATTGCTTCGGACCGGTTTTTCTATGTACGCAGTTGTGTAAGGCAGAATTTTTTTCCTGCTGCTGAGCAGGTTTTCCTCAGAATACTTCGCGAAAGCCTTGGAAAGACAGTTTTTGAAAACCCTGGTCATACTACATGTACCGGCATTGGATATCATTGCGATGTAGTTCCGTTTAATACTACCATGACTGTGGTCGCACGGCAGTTTGCCTTAATGACAGAGGCCGGTTGCGAAAACCTGGCTGTTTCATGCATAACCTCGTTTGGTTTGTACACAGAAATATTGGAGACGTGGCATCATTTTCCGGAAATAGAGGAAAAAACCCGTGAATATTTAAGAAAAGCCACCGGACGGGAATTCAAGATACCTGCAAATCTCGCTCATGCCAGCGATATCATTTATAAACTCAGAAATGAAATAGCTGAAAAGGCGCCTTACAGATTGGTAAATCAGGAAACAGGAAAGCCTTTAAGAGTGGTTGAGCATATTGGCTGCCATTATTCAAAAATGTTTCCGCATAAAGGAATAGGTGGAGCCGAATATCCCTATGTTCTGACAGGACTTGTAGAGGCATTGGGAGGTGAAATTATTGATTATCCTGAGAGAAGACATTGCTGTGGTTTTGGTTTCAGACAATATGTGGTGCGGGCAAACAGAGGTTATTCCCTTTCCTGCAGCAAGAAGAAATTTGATTCCATGGAGCCTTATAAGCCCGATCTGATTATTACCAATTGCCCGGGTTGTCCCTATTTTCTTGATCGCTGGCAATATGTAGTAAGTGAAATGGAAGGAAAAACGTACGGTGAAAACGGACATGGTATTCCCGTATTTACTTATGAAGAATTAGCCGGTTTGGTGCTGGGTTATGACCCATGGGATCTTGGTTTGCAAACACATCAGGTTTCTGCTGAGCCACTTATGGTTAAAATGGGCATCCCCTTTGACCCTGAGAAAAAATATCTGGGGAAAAACGGATTATATATGGGACGCCCGGCTAAGCCAGGTACATTAAAAATTGATATGGACGGGATTCAGAGTGCACAACTGATTGCCCGATAAATAATATACAAAAAGAAACCATGAAAAGTGTAGCCATTATCGGAGGGGGAGTTGCAGGATTGGAGGCAGCAGCAAATCTTGCCAGGCAAGGTTTTGCAGTTACTATTGTAGAGAAAAATGAACAACTGGGGGGGCGGCTCAATCAATGGCATGCCCTGTTTCCGTTTAAGACTGCAGCGGAACCTTTATCAGTTAAGCTTAGAAAATCACTTCCTGACGGAGTTAATGTTCTTTTGAATGCCAGAGTAATTGATATTGAGAAAAATGAAGACGGATTTGCCATCCATATGAAACATGGTAAGGTAATTACTGCCGATACCATATTACTTACAACTGGTTTTGACATTTTCGACGCAACAAAAAAAGAAGAATATGGCTATGGCATTTATGATAATGTCATTACTTCTGTTGATCTGGAAAAACAATTCAAGTCGGGAGGACCCCTGGTTAACGCACAGGGAAAAACACCAACAAGAATTGGATTTGTTCATTGTGTTGGATCACGTGATGAGAAAGCCGGAAACATGCATTGTTCAAAAGTTTGCTGTGTAACTGCTGTTAAACAGGCTATTGAAGTAAAAGAAAAACTTCCTTCTGCTGAGGTATTCCTGTTTTATATGGATTTACGCATGTTCGGAAGACATTTTGAGGAATTATACAAGGAAGCCCAATTTAAATATGGAATTCAGTTTGTTCGCGCAAGGCTTTCCGAAGCTTTTGAAAATCCTGATGGTTCGGTCCATATCCGTATAGAAGACACGCTTTTGGCTAAGCCGCTTAAAATGAGCCTGGATTTACTCGTCCTGATGGTTGGTATCCAGTCGCATAAAGAACCCGGAAATCTCATCGACTTGCTTCAATTGGAAAGAGACAAGGATGGATTTCCCCGTGTTTCTGATATATATACCAGTCCCTACCAGACAAAGATTCCCGGATTATTTGTTGCTGGTGGCATAACAGGTCCTAAAACTATCGAAGAAACACTTGCTGAGGCCAGAGCGGTAACCAATGATATCAGAGCTTATTCAAAGCAGATAGAAAATTTTGCCAGTCATGAATCTTTTATTTTGGAACTATGATAGATTTTGGCTATAAGGTTCAGAAAGACAGGCAAATCGACTACGATTGCAATAATCGTCGAATACTCAATTTTGTCAGGGCAGGGGAACCGTCAATTGATTGGTGCATGAGTTGTGGTACGTGTGCGTCGGGTTGTACGGCATCATCTTCAACAGAATACAGCTTAAGAAAACTCATCATCCTGGCACGCAGGGGCGTTGAGGATGAAATTAAACAAACTGTAAATCGCTGCCGGTTTTGTGGGAAATGTATCAACGTTTGTCCCAGAGGAGTAAATACAAGAAATATAGTGTACTTAATGCAGCTCGCTGTAACTAAAATTTCACGCAATGAAATTTGATCTGTTTGTGATACCGTTTGTAGCCGGACTGATTTTTCTATTAGGCTTTCTGGCTTACAAGTATGCTTCCTGGTTTTTCACTTTAAAAACTGATGAACGCAGGCGTATTCGTAATGGATTTCTGAGCAGGAAACTATTTTTAGCTCTTAAGGAAATCGTGCAGGAAAGCTTATTGCATCGAAGCATTTTTGCTACCAATAAATTGCTTGGATTCATGCATATGAGCCTTGCATTTGGATGGTTTCTGCTGATAGCAATTGGAAATCTCGAAAGCAGGATATATGAACCAGCAGCAATGAATCCACCCTATATTCCAATCTTTTTCAAATTCTTTAGCATGGGTTCACCTGACTTTCCCCTGCATAACGTGTTTTCATTTACCATGGATTTATTGTTGTTATTGGTATTGTCCGGTGTGGCTCTTGCATTTGCAAAACGGTTCTATTCAAAGGCATATGGAATGAAAAAGACCACCCAGCTCAGGATCGGTGATAAATTAGCACTTAGTGCATTGTGGTTCATCTTTCCGCTTAGATTGCTGGCAGAAAGTTTAACTTCTGCAACATACGGTGGAGGTAGTTTTTTAACGGGTTCTTTTGGCAATGTATTGGGAAGTTTTCTGCCTGCTGCTGATATTTACTATTATTCCTGGTGGGCTTACTCCATGTCTCTTGGCTTGTTTTTCATAGCCTTGCCTTTTTCAAGATATATGCACATCCCAACTGAGGTTGTGTTGATATTTTCACGCCATTTTGGCCTCAGCGAAACCGATGAAAGAACAGCCCTTACAGAAGTTGAACTCAACTCCTGCTCGCGTTGTGGAATTTGTATTGATGCCTGCCAGCTTTCTTTTGCAGGTGGCATTCATAATATTCAATCTACGTATCAGTTGAAAGCACTTCGTTACAATAATATAAAATCTGAGGAGGCGTTTGATTGCCTGATGTGTGGCAGATGTGATCAGGCATGCCCGGTTGGAATTGATATCAGCAGTATCCGGATGATTACAAGGAATACCTTAAATAACCGGCTCCCTGATGTGTCTTTTCAGAATCAAACCTTGCCACACGCCCATAAGGCCGATGTATTATATTTTGCAGGTTGTATGACCCATCAAACTCCGTCAATTAAGAAATCAATGGTAACCTTATTGAAAGAGGCCGGAGTTAATTATTGGTTTATGGATGAATGGGGAGGTATGTGTTGTGGCAGACCGATGATGCTTGCCGGATATAAAGATCAGGCAAAGATTATGATTGAAAAAAACAGGAAGCTGATTCTGGAATCAGGTGCAAAAACGCTGGTTACCTCTTGTCCGATATGTTTCAAAGTGTTTTCTAAAGAATATGATTTAAACATCCGTGTTGTACATCATACGCAATATCTTCTGGAGCTTGCCCAATCCAGGAAACTGGTGTTGAAGAAATTATCTGCAAATGCAATATATCATGATCCTTGTGAATTAAGTCGTGATTTCAGGATTTACAATGAACCACGTGAATTGTTAAATAAGATTACCACCCTGCAGGCAGCAGGAATGGAAAAAGATCAAACGCTGTGTTGTGGCAACAGTCTTGCTAACTTTACCTCTTCCAATGAAATTAAAAGTGTAATTGCCCGAGATGCTTATCTGAAAATGATGAAACCGGGAGCTCAGTACCTGGTAACCTCCTGTCCTATGTGTAAGAAAGCATTTGCTCAGGTTTCGGATGTGCCGGTTAAAGATATTTCTGAAATGGCAGCATTGTCGCTTCAACGAAATCTGCGGGCGGTAAATGCGGAACAACAAAAGACAGAGAAAACTGCTGAAATAATGATTGATTGATTTTTTGTATTTGCTCACGCTTTCTTTGAAGATCCATCTGGCAGTCAGTTTTACCGGTTAACGATAAAATAGCATTTGCGGACAGGGGTTTAAGAATGGAAATAATATCCGGCTGATCAGACTGTTTTTCAGGAATTTTCAGAATGGGCTGTCGGGGTTTTTTATCCGAAAATATTTCTGCGGATGCCGTGAACTCCTTTAAATCCTTGCCCGTGGTAATCAAATGAGCAACCATATATTCGCCTGAAGGAATATTGAGGCTTTTGGATAATCTGCTTTTGTTAACTCTGGAAATAGAAGGTTCAATCTGGCAGAGGTCGGGCATATTATCAGATGATGAACACAATAGCATTACATGTTCAGGAGACAAATACCAGAGACTGATATTTTTAAAAGTCGCTGATGCTGTTTTGCAAATAGAAAAGAAAGTATGGGTGGAAATTCCTTTTAAGGGCAACAATTGGCATAACATGCCCTTATTGGTGAGTCTTTTTAAGCACAGGTCGTAAAAATCCTTATTATAGAGCCAGTTGAAATGAATCTGATTGATGCCGGATGTAATTAAATCGAATTTTTTATCAGAACGGGATAAAACGCTTCTGGGGTCTTCCGGAAAGATGTATACTTCACTACCAGTCATAATATCATTATTCTCATCAGCGAATACATCTGATGAAACACGAATGATTTCCGGATACATTTCCGCAATCTGGATTTCGGCCATATCCAGTTGATCAAGAACTGCCGGAGTTATTCCGGTACCAAATCCGGTAACAAATACAGTTTGAATATTCTTGTTCAGAAATACAGGCAGACTGGCTGAAAGTACCTGCTCTTTGTAGCTGACAGGATCTGTTCCAAATGCATAGTGTCCGTTAACATAAACCGATTGAAATTTCTGTTTATTCTGAACAACTTCAACAGAAACAGAACTCCCTTCGGCCTTGATTTTAAAAAGTTGATTCTGATGTTTCAGATCACCTCGTCGTAACAATACCGTAATAATAATGAATATCAGCAATCCCGCACTTGCATATGACAGCCGGTAACCTCTGATAAGGCGAGAATCTCTGAAAACCAGAAATATTCCTGAAAACAATACAAACAGGGAAAGAAAAAAATAGGAAATATGTATTCCAAGCAATGGAATTAAAAAATACGGTGCAAGAATGATCCCTGATAATAAACTGATAAATAACAGACCGAAAAGTTTTCCAAAGGAATGACCAATATACTGTAGTCTCTTTGGATACAATTTTCCTGCAAGCGGAAAGGATAATCCATGAATCAGGGATGGCAAAAAAAGGAATAATGCGAACAGGAACGTGTGCTTTAATAATAATGAACGATGCAGGTTATCTGATGGTTCACCGGCCAATACCCTGGCGAAGATCATCATTAATGCATAAGATAAAAGTGCGCAAATCCCTGTAATAATTTGAAAGGTTGCCAGCGTCATATATTTATTTACTGGTTTTTCTGCTATTGTTCTGAATAAAGAAGTTCCTGTGAGGAATCCACATAGCACCACCAGTAAAACCAAGGCCAGAAAGGTATTGGAATCTAAACGACTATATTGTTCCAGGATGCGGAAACTGATCATTAACATGGCTGAAAACGTAAATGCCTGGAAAGAATAGCCATAGAGCATCGCTATGGTAAGTTTTTTACCCGTTTCCAGAATGGGTTTCTTTTTCCTGAAGCGAAGTACCCTGCCAGGTTTATCCACGACATGATAAATTTCAATTAGTTTGAATTTTGTTTGAATCAGCGCAATAATTCCGCAAATAATATAACAAAATCCTCCTGCCAAGAATAACATTCGAAAGCCTGTAAAAGGAATCAACAGCAAACTCATAACAGAGATACCGAAGATTGCACCGACAGAAACAGATAAAATGGAGGAACTCATATAACGGCCGGAATAACTTATATGTCTGATAAAAGATCTGATAAGAACCGGCAACATACCGCCAACAATACTTAATGGGATAAGTACAATGGCAAATGAGCACAAAAATCTGAAAATTCCGGTTCCAAAGAATCCCGATCCGCTATGAAGAATATAATACTTATATAACCGATCAAAAACGACTGATTCGGTAATAATAAGAATGCAAGCACTAAATGACAGACAGGCAAAAAACACCAACGGTCTTTTCATCTTATCGGCCCATCTTCCTGCAATCCTTCCTCCGGGTATTAAAGAAAGGAAGAAAGCCATCAGAATAACGACCTTTGCACCTGTGTGAAATCCAAAAAATAATTCCAGCCGGTTAAAAAAACCATATAAAATAAGCGTTGTTCCAATGCCAAACACGGAACAAATCAAATAAAATGCAAAGGGTATCCCTTTATGAATGGTCTTCAAATCCTGTCAAATTTTAAAGTCGATAAAGGTAGTAAAAGTTAGCTGATCAAAGAGATGATTGATCATTTGTAGTTTTATTTCGGTAATAAAATTAAGAAAGTAAGGACATCGAATCCCTTCTTTGTATAATTTTGAAGTCCTGATCCCAGACTTTTTTTACCTATAAATCCTGATAAATGAAAAAGCAGATTCTCATTCTCACGTTTTGGTTGTGTTTTACAACGATTATTGCTACACCTGTTACAAAAAGTGAACTACAAAACATCGTTAAGAATTTCACGGAGAATTATTTTCCTTCAGGCCTAAAATTCACAATTGGTGAAATTACTCCGCTCACTTTATCTGGTACAACTACGATGTATGCTGTTAACCTTGAACCTGAAGGCTGGATTCTGGTTTCAGCAGAAGATAAGGTTGAACCGGTGTTGGGATTCAATTTTACAGGTAAGTTTAGCAGCGATTACAAATCACCCCAGGTCGAATCCTGGATAAGCCGGTATCAAAAAAGCATTCAATCCGTTTCGGGAAATGAATCAGTTGTAAGAAATCCAGTTTGGAATGGGTATTTCAGATCTAAATCTACTGAATTGGTAACCATTGAACCCATGATCAAAGTAACATGGGATCAGGATGCACCATTTAACCAGCTATGCCCGGAAAGTCCATCGGGGCCAGGTGGTCATGTCTATGTTGGGTGTGTGGCTGTAGCAATGGCACAGGCCATGTCTGTTTATCATTTTCCTGACCAGGGTACGGGGACTAAAACATATCCAGAAAACGATTTTGGCAAAATTACACTGCAATTCGACCTGGAGCCGATTAACTGGCAGCTGATGTCAGCAACATCAGGAGATCGATACAACGCATGGTTGCTTTATAGTTGTGCAGTATCTGTAGGCATGGATTTCGGTCCGAATGGCTCGGGCTCCTACTTAAGCAGAATCCCTGGTGCTTTGAGAACTTATTTTAAATATCATAATGGTGCAAAAGTGATCACGCGAACCGGAACAGTGAATGATTGGGTTCAAACACTTGTTGAAGAATTAAAAACCGGCAGACCAATAATTTACGGAGGCGATGCAAGTGATGGTGAGATGGGGCATGCTTTTAATATTGACGGTGTCATTGATAGCAAGTATTTCCATTTGAACTGGGGATGGACCGGCTATTATAATGGTTACTTTGCCATAACAGATCTGACACCCGGAGGATTTGATTTTACCAAAGATCAGGATGCAGTGATTCAGATTCGTCCAATCAAATACTGCCCAACTGATATCCAACTTTCTGAGAACAAAATCAAAGAAGGGATGTTGGTTGGAAGTATGGTAGGAAAGATTTCAGTGATTGATGAAGCCAAAGACAATGCTTATTCGCTCACATTATTAGGTGATTCCATTGATCCGGATACCTATCTCCCGGCAGACTTTTACCTGTCTCATGATACAATTAGAACGCTAAAGTCTTTTAATCTTTCAGAAAAATCCTCATTTACCATTTTTGTCCGTGTGAAGGATCAATATGATCACGTGATTCAAAGGAAGTTTACCATATATATAATGGCTCAATCTTATACGGGAATAGATTCGGACATCGCAGAAAACATAAATGTTTATCCAAATCCTGCGAATGGACAGTTTTTTATTGATTTTCCTGCTTCAATGAAACAGGAGATCACGATTCAATTGGTTGATCTATCCGGACGCGTGGTTTATTCTTCACAGATCGTCAGAGAAAACAGTCAGCCTGTTGCCATAACCGGGCAACATCCTGGTTTTTATCTTTTGAGGGTTATTGCCGGTTCAGGTGAGGTATTCCATACGAAAATACGCATTCAGTAAAATTAGGGTGTATTGAACGTGGCTTGTGCAATTTTTAATTTGTATTTTTTATGATTTTTAAAAGGTTTTTAATCATTCACAGGTAAATACGACGCCATTTGAGGTTGCCTGTATAAATATTTTTTAAAAAATCATTTTTATAAACATTAATTGACTGTAATACAAAGTTTTAATTTTTTTTAACGTTTTTTATATTAATTTTAATTATTACTAAGTTTAACGGTCTGGAACAAAATCAAATTTGAAACCTTTTAACCTTAATATGAACCTAAAATTTTAATCTATGAAAAGAATTCTAAGCCTTTTTGTATGTCTGCTTTTCCTTGGCAGTTTTGCTATGTATGGGCAGGACATACAAATCACGGGGACGGTAACGTCTGCCGATGACGGAAGTCCTGTTCCGGGTGCCTATGTAAAAATTAAGGGTACAAACACCGGTACAACTACCGATATTAATGGAACTTATTCAGTTTCAGTGAAACCAGAGACTATCCTTGTTTTTAGTTCTGTTGGGATGGCAACTAAGGAAGTTGCTGTTGGACCTGCTACTGTTGTTGATGTAGTTTTGGATGCGGACGTGATTGGTTTGGACGAGGTAATCGTTACAGGCTATTCCACAACCAGAAAAGCTTCTTTTACCGGAGCGGCATCCATCGTTAAGGATGATAAAATCACAGACAAAACTGATGCCAACCCTATAAAAGCATTGGATGGTATTGTTCCGGGTATGCAGATGAATGTTGCATCGGGACAGCCCGGGTCACCTGCAACGATCTTTATTCGCGGACGTAATTCCGTAAATTCCGGAACACAGCCATTATATGTAATTGATGGTGTGCCTCTGACCAGTGGAACCATGGGTATGAGAAGTGACGAAGGTGTGACTGTTACTCCTTTATCCGACTTGAATCCTTCAGATATTGAATCCATTACTGTATTGAAAGATGCTACGGCTACTTCAATTTATGGAGCAAGAGCTGCCAATGGTGTTATCGTAATTACCACCAAAAAAGGTAAAACAGGTAAGATGAAAGTGAATTTCACGGCAAAAGTTGGATCAGCTACCATGCCAAAACCTTTCAATGGCTATGAACCTGTAAATCAGAATCAGTATGACGAGCTTTATACTGAGTCATTTTTAAATGAATATGCTGCATATGGTGAGGATGGCTATACTGCATATTACAGTGAAGGTGCATTTGAATATACACAGCAAGGAATGACAGATTTCCTGTATGCAATGACAGGAGCTGATCCTGATAATAAACCAAATACTGACTGGTTGGATAAAGTTACCAAAACGGGTGCATTGCGTGAGTATAACATTGATATTCAGGGTGGCGGTGCCAACGAAAACAGTGTAAAATACTTTGCATCTTTCGGCTATTTATATAATGAAGGTATTGTACTGGGAAAAGACCTGACCCGTTATTCAGGCAGGTTGAACCTGGATCATGCTCCCAATAAGATTGTTAAATATGGATTCAATTTGGGTTTATCGGCCTCTGATATCAACAATGGTACAGGTGGTGGATATTTTGCTGATCCTATTACATTGGCCTATATGTTATCTCCACAATTCCCTGTAAAATATGAGGATGGATCGTGGTATATGGATCCCAGCTATGGCAACCCTGTTGCTATCAGAAGCAAATACGGAAATAAAAACAATGCCAAACAAAAAAGATTGCTGTTCTCTCCCTATCTTACTTTGAATTTGTTGGATGGTCTTTCATTCACAAGTAGGGGAGGTATTGATTATTATAATCTGAAGGAATTTGGCTACTGGTCATTTTTAAGTTCAGACGGAATGTCAATGAATGGTCTTGGAGAACAAGGATATACCGAACAAACTGTAATGAACTGGTCGAATCAGTTGAATTACACAAAATCCTTCGACAAACATAATTTTGGTATTATGTTAGGCCAGGAAATTCAGAAATCCAATGCGGATGATTCCTATTTGGCATCAACAAACTATCCTGTAGAAACCCTGACATCTATAAGTCTTGCTGCTACTCCTAACAGCGCAAGTACCAGCGCCCGTGAATTGGCCCTGGCTTCATATTTTGTAGATGTGCAGTATAACTTTGATGACAAGTACTATTTGTCCGGTAGTGTTCGTCGTGATGGTTCTTCCCGTTTTAATGAAGACAACCGTTGGGGAACATTTTATTCTGTTGGTGCCCGCTATCGTATTTCTGAAGAAGAATTCATGTCTGGCTTTGGCTGGCTGAATAACCTGACAATCCGGTCATCTTATGGTACATCCGGAAATCAGGATGTTGGCGATGCTGATGTAGAAAGCGGATGGTATGCAGCTCAGGGTTTATATGGCTTTGGCTATAACTATAACAGCGAACCGGGTATGGTACAGGTTCAGTTGGCTAACCCCGATTTGCAATGGGAATTAACCAGGAAATTCAACCTGGGTTTTGACGTTGGCGTATTCAATCGTGTGAATGTTGAATTCGACTACTATCGTCACTTAACCGATGATATGGTATTTGGTGTTCCCCTGTCTTTAACAACAGGTATGTCTGAATCCTACCAGAACATTGGACAGTTGGAGAATAAGGGTATTGAATTTACAGTGAATGCCCTCATCATTAACAATCAAAAATTGAAATGGGATGTTTCTTTTGTAGGTTCACATAATAAGAATACCATTAAAAAACTGAGTACCGACCAACCTATTGAAGGCACATATACCATCATTGAAGTAGGCAGGGACTATTATTCCTTTAAAATGAGGGAATTTGCAGGTGTTGATGCTGAAACGGGTGCTCCAATGTGGTATCAGAATGCAACAGGTGATGAAACTACTACGGTATACTCCCAGGCTAAGAAACGTTATATGGGTGCTGCCACTCCGAAATTTACAGGAAGCTTCTCAACCAATCTTCAATATGCAGGATTTGAATTGAATATGCAATTCAATTATTCCTTAGGCGGACAGATTTACGGTAACAACCTTCGCTATGACGAGCAGATTGGTAGCGGTGCATTCGATACCTTTACGAAACATGTATATGATAACAGATGGCAGCAGCCAGGAGATCAAACTGATGTTCCTGCTATTATGTTTTTGGGTTACACTGGATATGGTTCAGCCCACTCCGGATATTTAATGAAAGCCGACTATCTGAAATTAAAGACAGCTACCCTGGCTTATAACATTCCTGAGAAACTTTTATCCAAAGCCAAAATAAGTTCATGCAGGGTATATGTAACGGGTGAGAATTTATTTACCAAGGTTGCAGACAATTACCGTGGTTTTGACCCATCAGGTATTGCCGCCACTGGTGTACAATGGTGGAATTACCCCATGCCACGCAACATTCTGTTCGGCGTTAATATTGGATTATAATTAACATTAATATTAAGAACTATGAAAAGAATATTATTATTCTCATTTATTATATTCATGTTGTCGTCCTGCGATGGTTTGTTTGATACCGATCTCTCGCAAAACATCGATGCGGAAGCAGGCCTCAAGACAACTACTGATGTTAAAAATGCTCTTACCGGTGCTTATTACCGGTTGGGTCATTATGGATTTTATGGATGCTACACGGTGGGTTTTGGTGATTTTGCTTCTGATATTTCCTTTGCTAATGCATCCAGCGGACATTTTGTGAATATCAACCAATATTCATTTACTGAATCTTCTTCTGAGATTCTTTATGCCTGGGCATATGGATATAAGGTGATTGATGCAACAACCCGTGTAATCAATGGTGCCAAAGACCTTATTGCAGCAGGAACTGTTCCGGATGATGAAATTCTGGAACTTCAGATGTATTTGGGTGAGGCATACGGCCTGAGAGCATTGGCTGCACATACTTTGGTTGATATTTTTGCATTGCCTTATCAAATTGGTGGTGATAATACACAATTAGGTATTGTTGTAGTGGATGAGGAACCTATTGCAGCTTTCGACCATGTGACCAGGGGAACTGTTGCTGCTACATACACTCAGATTCTTAGTGACATTGAGGATGCAAAACTTGCTTTTACTGAAGCAGGTGATGTTCGTGAAGCATATTACATGACTCCTGCAGGTGTTGCTGCATTGGAAAGTCGTGTTAAACTGTATACCGGCGATTACACCGGATCCATTAATGCTTCTAAAAGTGCAGTTGGAACTAAGACTCCTATAGCTGACAGTGCTACTTATATAAATATGTGGGGTTCTATTGCTGTTTCTGCTGAAGATATTTTCACCATTCACAAAACAAATGATGACAATTTATCAGCTAATTCAATCAATACACTTTATGATACCTATGGTGCAACTGTTACAGCTATTCTGAAAGGCAAATTCGCTGCCAAGGATATTCGCAGGGCGCTGATCAATGGAAGCCACCCGAAGAAATTTGACGGTATTCCATCAAATTCAGACGTGAGCAATATTCCTGTATTCAGGGTATCTGAGATGTATTTAAATATGGCTGAAGCATATGCCGAACAGGATGACGTTGTGAATTCTCGTATTGCACTTCTGAATGTTGCTAAGAGAGACCGTGCTATTGTTACGGTTGATGATCTTCCGGCTACCGCAGCTGATTTATTAACTTTCATCAGCGATGAGCGTTGCCGTGAATTATTCCAGGAAGGCCGCCGTTTGTATGATGCCCGTAGAAGAGGTGAAGTCATTGATGTAAATAATGGAGTCTTCACCGACTTCGACATTAAGGGCTTTGTATATCCAATTCCTTCAGATGAGGTTAACTCAGGTTTTGGAGTGGTACAAAACGCAGGTTGGGATGAAAATTTACCTGACTAAATATTTGTAAATTCATTTAATAAAAGGTGCTTCTGATCAGGAGCACCTTTTTTTATTGGGTAATATTTTATTTAAGTCCTCCATGGTTTTTTATGAGCATCCTGTAATTTCGAAGATCAGTCTGGATTCCTGAATATTCAAAGCAAAGTGGATCCATTTTTCAGCCTTTATAAAATAGCGCTCTGTATGCCTGCCTGGTTATATAGGTATTTATACTAAAAATAACCAATACTACTACTTTAGTAGTATAAATTCAACCTCATTTGCTTACCTTTATCCCCATAACAACGGAACCATCTATGTTCCATATTATCTGGCCTATGGATCGTTATCACATCAATCATTTAAGAGAACTTGAATCAGAATCCATCTTTGTACTCCGGGAGGTGGCAGCTCAATTTGACAAACCTGTGATGTTATTCTCAGGAGGGAAAGATTCAATTGTAATGTACTATCTTGCCAGAAAGGCCTTCTGGCCCATGAAGGTTCCTTTTCCATTGTTACATATTGACACAGGTCATAACTTTCCTGAGACGCTCGAATTTAGGGATAATCTCATGGACAAAACTGGTGGTCGCTGTATCGTCCGGTATGTTCAGGATAGTATTGATAAGGGAAAGGCGGTTGAAGAGAAAGGTTTCAACGCGAGTCGCAATGTGCTTCAAACTGTTACTTTATTAGATGCATTGGATGAATTTAAATTTGATGCAGCCATGGGTGGTGGGCGACGTGATGAGGAAAAGGCCCGCGCAAAGGAACGTTTTTTTTCGCACCGTGATGAATTTGGTCAATGGGATCCCAAAAATCAAAGGCCTGAATTGTGGAATCTTTTTAATGGAAGGAAAAGGATGGGAGAGCATTTCCGCGTTTTTCCACTGAGTAACTGGACTGAAATGGATATTTGGCAATATATATATATGGAAGACATTGATATACCTGATCTGTATTTAACGCATAAGAGAACGGTTTTTAACCGGGATGGCGTTTGGCTTGCTTATGCACCATTCATGAAACTTAAGCCAGATGAAAAAGTAGTTACCATTGATGTACGCTGCAGAACCATTGGCGATATTACCTGTACCGGGTTGACTCTTTCAAAGGCTGATTCCATGGAGGATATCATCCAGGAAGTTGCTGCTACAAGAGTAACTGAGCGTGGAGGCCGCTATGACGATAAAAGATCAGAATCTGCAATGGAAGACCGGAAGAAAGAAGGATACTTTTAACGAGTGACAAGTGACAAGTCACAAATCGCCAATCACAATCACAATCACAAATCACCAATATAAATGGACAATAATAATAAAGACTCCGGATACCTGGATATGGAACTGCTTCGGTTTACAACCGCCGGAAGTGTAGATGACGGGAAAAGTACTTTAATTGGCCGGCTTCTTTATGATAGCAAAGCTATTTTTGAGGATCAGCTGGAAGCTTTGGAACGAGCCAGTATCAACAGAGGTGAGGAACAAATTAATTTATCCCTGTTAACTGACGGACTCAGGGCTGAACGTGAACAAGGGATTACAATTGATGTTGCATACCGCTATTTTGCCACACCCAAAAGAAAATTCATTATTGCCGATACGCCCGGCCATATTCAATATACACGAAATATGGTTACCGGTGCATCCACAGCAAATGCTGCCTTAATTCTTATTGATGCCCGGAATGGAGTTGTTGAACAAACCATACGTCACTGTTATATAGCCAGTCTTTTGCAAATCCCACATGTTATTGTTTGCGTAAACAAAATGGATTTGGTTGATTATCAGGAAGCGGTGTTTAACAAAACAAAAGCTGATATGTCGGGTTTCTCTGATAAACTGGAAATCCAGGATATGAGCTTTATCCCGATTAGTGCTTTAAAGGGAGATAATGTGGTGGAACCATCCACAAGAATGGACTGGTATACCGGACCTACTCTTATGTATTTCCTTGAAAATCTTAAAATTAATAATGATTTAAATTACAAAGATGCCAGGTTCCCTGTTCAGTATGTGATAAGACCTAATGATGATGCCTTTCATGATTACAGAGGATATGCAGGAAGGGTAGCCGGTGGTATCTTTCAAAAGGGCGAAAAAGTGATGATTTTGCCATCGGGCCTTACGAGTACTATCGTGTCGGTTGACACTATGAAAGGATCATTGGATAGCGCATTTCCTCCACAATCTGTTACCATTACCCTGAAGGATGATTTGGATATCAGCCGGGGTGATATGATCGTTAAAGAGGATAATATACCGCAGATTGGACAGGATATAACCGCTATGATTTGTTGGTTAAATGAACAACCCATGCGCCCCGGTGCAAAATACTGGATTCGGCATACAACAAGAGAAGCCAGGTGTATCGTTAAGGACGTGAAATTCAAAGTAGATATAAACAGTCTGAATGAAGATGAATCAGATCATCACATCGGTCTGAATGATATAGCACAGATTACGATCAGAACAACACAGCCTTTATTTTTTGATTCTTATCGGACTAACCGCATCACAGGTTCATTTGTTTTAATTGATGAAGGAACCAATGAGACCGTTTGTTCGGGAATGATATTATAATTAAATTGTTATTAGCTTAAGTGGTTTCTCGTCCAATCCGGGTCTTATGGGTGCAATATATCTTCATGCTGCAATATTTTGTTCTCTAATGATCTCTATCGCCATATTTTCTTAGTGTAAGGCCTTCCTTGTCCCGGATCTTTTTGAATTTTTTTCTGACACTTAAAAAAAAAGGCGTCTTGGATATGCCGAGACGCCTTTTAAATGATTTTACAGGAGTTTATTATTCGCCGCTTCCGCCAAAATAGAAGTTAAGACATATTTTTGAATAGGTAGGTACGATGCCAATATTAGCAACAAAATCGCTATTTGGATCATCATATTTTCCATGAATATATTGTATGCCATATTCGCCACCAACGCTGAAATTTTCATCAAAGAAGTATTCAACGCCAAGGCCAAAATTGCCGCCTATTAAGCTAATATCCTTTAGATAAGGAAGATCCTCACCGTCATACTTGCCACTAATAAAAGGTTTGGTAATATTCAGGTTTAAATAACCTTTAAGTTTGTTTTTTTCAATTGCGAAAAATTTCACTCCTATTTCAGGCATCAGAAGAGTTACATGTGCCTTCACAGTTTCGGTTTGTTCCAATTTAAGCGTACCTCCTAAATATTGAAATCCAATATAAGGATTAATCTTACCCATTTTATAGCCAAATTGAGCAGTATTTGTATTCAATCCGGGTGAAACGCCAAAAGAAAACTGACTGTAACCTTTAAGTGTAAATAACATACACACAGAAACTAATAAGATAAGTTTTTTCATTGTTTTGGTTTTAGATAATAATAAATAAATAAATAATTTTTATTGTTAATTGTTTGTTTGAATATATCTAAAATACGCTTAAACAAATAAAAAGTTGTGTATTTTTTAAGCAACCATTATAATTTACTTGATTCCTTAAAGTTATTTACTGTTAAGTGTTCGAAAATAAGATAATTATGAAGATGAAAATTTTTTAGTATTCAGCCTTTCCTCTTTGAACAACAAGTCTGAATTGTTGTTAAACAAATAGTTTCTGAATTTAATTATTTGCTACCTTGTATCAATAAAATCGTATTATTGGTGCTCTTTCAAATTCCTGGTTCATCTCAACATCGCAAGTATGAATAAAGTCTTCTCATATATTAATACAAATATTCGTGAAATTTTAACTGTTTTACTTTTTGTAGTTAGTTCGGTGATTATTGTTTATTTTCTTCCCCGTGAAGGGAAATTTATGTATGAATATCAAAAGGGTGGATTTTGGAAACATGAAGATCTCACAGCGCCCTTTTCTTTTCCGATATCCAAATCTAGCCAGGAGTTAAATATTGAAAGAGATTCGGCACTTAAGAGTTACAGGCCTATTTTTAACTACGATGCACGTATAGTAGAGGCACGGCTGGAGGAACTCAATACAAATTTTACCGCCCAATGGATCAACTATTCATTAAAGAATCTGAACATACGTTCAAGAGAGGCATACAGGACAGAAAGTCGCTATGCTGTACATCGCCAGCTTCAGAATGAGTATTTGAGTTATCTGAGGACGCTGGTTCGGGACATTTATCGTAAAGGGATAGTTGACCTGGCTGCAATTGAGGTAAACGGAAACATACCTTATAATGAGATTGTGGTGATAAGAAATAATGTAGCTGAATATGTACCCATTTCAGAAATGTATACACCCCGTTCAGCTTATGAACATATTGTAGGAAGATTTAGAAATAGCATACCCAGGAAGAACGGGCTTCCCGTTCGAAAATATGACCGATTCTTTGAAGGTTTTGAGATAAACAACTACCTGTCTATTAATATAATATATGATGAGGTAAAATCCAAAAACGTCAGAAGAAATATATATTCAGGTATTTCTCTTACACGTGGGTTGATTCAGGAAGGGCAGGGGATTATATCCAGAGGAGAATATATCAGTAATGACAAATACAGGATACTTGAATCTCTCAGGAAAGAGTATGAAAGAAACCTGGGCTTTATGGAACGCCAGTTGGTGATATTTGGAAAGTTGATTCTGGTGCTCACTTCCATGATGGTGATATATATGTTTCTGCGAAGTTTTAGAAAGGAGGTACTGGAAAATACGATCCGCGTTTCCTTTATCCTGCTCACCATGCTGCTAATGGTTACCATTGCAAGTCTTACTTTAAAGTTTAATCTGATAAGCATTTATATTATTCCTTTTGCAGTTCTGCCTATTATTCTGAAGACTTTTTTTGATTCGCGGCTGGCGCTTTTCGTTCATATGATTACCATTTTGCTGGTTGGTTTTTTTGTCCCAAACGGTTTTGAATTTGTTTTTCTCAATGTTGTTGCCGGTATGGTTGCAATCATAAGTCTTACCGATGTATATAGAAGATCCAAACTGATAATCACATCTGTATCGGTGATTTTTACCTATTCAATTATATACATAGGCATTGGTCTCATTCAGGAAGGAAGACTTGCGCTGATTGATTACAGGTATTTCAGTTGGTTTTGTTTGAATGGGCTATTAATACTGATATCCTATCCGCTCATATATCTTTTTGAAAGGATATTTGGATTTACATCTGACGCAACGTTAATGGAATTGTCCAATACCAATCAGCCTCTTTTGAGAAAACTTGCTGAACAGGCTCCAGGTACGTTCCAGCATTCACTTCAGGTTGCAAATCTTGCAGAAGATGCTGTTTTTCATATCGGTGGGAATCCTTTATTGGTAAGAGCAGGCGCATTATACCATGATATCGGCAAAATGGAAGATCCACTTTATTATATTGAAAACCAGAGTAATAATACAAATCCTCACGATAATCTGGAGTTTGAGCAAAGTGCAAAAATCATTATAGATCATGTACGAAAAGGCGTTGAGCTGGCCAAGAAAAATAAGCTTCCTGAGGCTATTGTGAATTTTATACGCACGCATCATGGTACCACAACAGTTCAATATTTTTACCGTTCGTTTTTGAGGAAATATCCGGAAACTGAAGTTGATGTAAAGCGATTTTCTTATCCGGGTCCTAAACCATTTTCAAAAGAAACGGCCATTGTTATGATGGCTGATTCGGTTGAAGCAGCATCACGAAGCCTTAATTCAATTAATGAAGCAGCGATTGAAAAACTGGTAGATCAGATAATAACATCTCAAATGACAGATGAGCAGTATAATGATGCACAAATTACCTTTAAGGATATTACAACGGTTAAGGAGGTTTTTAAAAGGAGGCTACAGAATATGTACCATGTCCGGATCTCGTATCCATAAATAAAAAACACCCTTCCATAGTTGAACTATGTGAAGGGTGTTTACTTTTCTTTAATTTCTTCCCCTTAATACTGAAGTGGGTGATTACTCAGCAACAGGAGCAGCAGCTGAATCAACAACTGCAGCAGCTGAATCAACTACAGGAGCAACAACTTCTTCAACAACAGTTTCTTCAACAGCGGGTTCAGTAGTTTTTGATTTGCATGAACTCAGGGCAATAACACCAAAGAAAGCAAATGCTACAAACAAATAAGCTATTTTTTTCATTTTCTTAATAATTTGATGTGAATGATAGTTTATTAACAGGCACAAAAATAGCAAATAAATTAAAACTGCTATTATATTTTTTCATTAATTTGAATGGTAGTGTTTTAAATTCGAAGTTTAGGCGTCAATTAATTTGTTTTTTTATGAAAAAACATACTGTAATTAATTGTGAATCAATGGCAAATTTCCAGAAACGTTGTTCATACCATTGTTCATAAATCCGTAATCCGGATTAAGTATTGTTCATAACTTTTATGGAATGGTTGAACATGAATGCATGATCATTCGTTTTTTTGGAATGTACGGAACATTTTTACTTTTGCAGAAACGATTTGAAGAATGAAGACAAACAGCCCACGCAGGTTCAATTATAGCGTTTTCAGACAGTGGACAAGAAAACGTTTTTCCATACTACTCAGTTTAAAAAGGGTGGTTAAAATTGGGGTTATCTCAATTGTCTATGCTCTCATAAATAACGCTTCCTGTCTTTTTGCTCAGACAGATACCATCTCCGCAATGAAGCCGATGGAATTTGAAGAAGTTCAGGTTACTGGCAAGCGCAGCCAGGTAGTTACTTCTGAAATATCCAGGGTTGTCACCGTTATTCGCAAAGATGAAATTGAGAAATCGGGATTGCAAAACGTTGCAGATTTACTTGAATATGTTTCTAACGTCGATGTCCGACAACGTGGTAATTATGGAATTCAATCCGATCTGAGTATCCGGGGCAGTTCCTTTGATCATGTTATGATTCTTATAAATGGCATTAACTTATCAGATCCTCAAACCGGACATTTTAGCATGGATCTGCCTCTTGATCCTGAAAATATAGAACGTATTGAGATTCTGGAAGGTACTGCGTCCCGGATTCTTGGTCCGGGAGCTTTTGCAGGCGCAATTAATATTGTCACACATACCGGCTCGTCCCAAAATGTTTATGTTTCTGAGACTTTTGGGAATCATTGCTTTAGAAAGGATCATCTGCATGCAGGTTTGCGCGGAGGTATCACAGATCACTTTTTGTCTGTGGGTCATCTGGGATCGGATGGTTTTATGCGTAATACTGACTTTTCAATTTACAATGCCTATTACCGAATGAATGTCCCTTTTAAGGCCATAAACATGGATCTTCAGTCGGGTTACCAAAATAAAAAATTTGGTGCGGGCGGTTTCTATTCTGCACGCTTTCCGGATCAATATGAGGAGAACTCCACATGGTTCACAAGTATTAAAGGAACCACAGGCAAAAAGATCATTTTTTCTCCCCAGATCTATTGGCGCAGAAAGAAGGATCATTTTTTACTGGATAGAGGAAATCCTGCTTTTTATAAGAATTACCATTTGACAGATGTTGTAGGTGGCCAAATTTCATCATCTCTTCGATTGGATCATAGTGTTACGTCCTTTGGAATGGATATCAGGTACGAAAATATATGGAGTAATAACCTTGGATTTCCTGTAAATCAGCCTAAACCGGTTCGTGGGACAGACAGTGCTTTTTATACCCGGCAATATGATCGCATCAATACAGCATTATTTTTTGAGTATTTTTTTGAGTACCGCAGGTTGGGTGTTACAACAGGAGTAATGCTCGGTAAAAATACAGCATTTCGTTCGGCACCTTTCTTTTTTCCAGGCCTGGATTTAAGTTTTCGTTTGTCAGATCATGTATTGCTCTTTTCCAGTGTCAACCGGGCCCTTCATTTACCCACATTTACCGATTTGTTTTATGTGGATCCGCAGCATTCAGGCAATCTTAAGTTGTCACCTAATACAATTTACGCTTATGAAGGCGGACTGAAATACCACAATCCCAAAGCGATGTTCAGGGTTGCCGTATTTTTCAATAAAGGCAAAAATATCACCGATTGGCTTTGGTCTTTTAAAGGAAATAAATACAGTCCGATAGATTTAGATCACTATCAATCGGCTGGAATGAGCTTGTCTTTTCAACTTGAATCAGAGCCAAATACCCTAATGGCGTATCTATATAAAAATATAAAGTTGAATTATATATTTTTAAATGTAAAGAAGTCAATATCCGATTCAGTATCCAAATATTATAATCTAAAACATAAACTTTCCATTTTGCTATCGCAATCATTTCTTAAAAATGGAGATTTAACCTGGAAAGTAAGTTTTCAGGACCGTTATGGTGCGTCCATGACATTCAATGAATTATCAAAGCAATATTTTTCTGTGCCCTATCATCCATTTTGGTTGTTGGATATTAATGCACAGTGGTCATTCCAATACATGAAAATTTTTGCAGAATTGTCAAACGCACTTGATAAAAAGTACATAGATACAGGGTCTGCGATTCAGGAAGGCCGGAATATAAAAGTCGGGTTGGCAATAAACTTTAAATTCCGCGAAAAGTAGTCTGTTTCTTGTCAGGAACGGACTGTATATTTAAACTTCCTCTTTGACTTTCTTTGTGGAATGGGCTTTAATAACGCGCAAATTTCTTCCGGACGCATCTTTTCCGTCTAGTGCATTTATAGCCTCCATAGCTTCTTTCTTATCGGGCATTTCAATAAAGCAATACCCTTTAGATTTTCCTGTTCTTTTGTCCCGGATGAGCTTAATTGTTTCAACGCTCCCCATTACTTCGAAGATTCTTCTGATTTCATCTTCGCCCAAATTGTAACTGATGTTACCAACATAAATAGTCATAAACGATGGAATTAGGTAATTTGATTAAAAATGGATAAATTAACAAATAACAAGCAATTATCAATCAAAACCAGGCCTGAAAATCTAAATATCGTACCAATTTTCACCCCTTTTAATCCTGCTTATCTGCATTTCCGAAACTTTAAATGTTTTGGCAAGTATGGCACCGGAAACGCCCATATTAAGCTGATGTTTGATGATTCTAACATCAGCCACTTTCAACTTAGTGTAATGCCGGGGATCAGGTGCCTGATAACCCGGACCCAGGAAATCTTTCCACCCATTCCATTCCTTGTAAAAATATTCAGGACGGGAGGGTAAAATTGCAGGGCGTTCTTTCCATTGTAAATACTGCTTGGAATTTTTAATCCCTGCTTCTCTAACAACCCTTGAAGCATCACGATAGTTCAAATAATGTTTCGATTTTTTATGTTCAGGATACCCCAAAAAATCACCCCATCCTTTCCAGGTACCTTTCCTGATAAAATATTCATCAGGTATCCTGGGGAATTTACGAGGCAATGGCTTCTTTGCCCTTTTATAGGCATCGAATTTTCTGGCAGAAGTAACGCCAAGAGGTACAAGGTTTTCAATGGTGTACTTACTTGCCAGGCTATAGGACCATTTTAGTACATCATCCCAATCGCTGAATTCAATTTTTTTCATTGCGACTTCTAACTAAAAGTACGAAATAAAATTCAGAATAAGAAACACTTATTCTTCAATCAAGTTCATCGCTAATAAAAGAAACTTTTACAATTACTGGATTGGCAGCAGGGGTTCCATGATCGGCTGAATATTTTTGATCTTTTAGTATGATTTCCCACAATTTAACATCGGGATATCTCACAGATAAAAGCATTGACATCATGGAAAAAGTTTTGGGTCCCTGAGGCATAATCATTACCTCAGAGGCTATACGTTCGTCCAGGCAATAGGAGGTTAATAGGGTGTTGATCTCTTCCGGCCGGTCAATTTCATAATTAATGATACAATTGCTGTCGAGTTTGCCTAGTAAGGACTTGTTGTGGTCCTTAACCATACGGGAATATTCTGGATCATGCGGGCAGTGGGGAATAAAGGCCAGCAATTTTTGCGGTTTGATTTTATTGATCGCTTCCAACACTGAGTGCTGATGAAGGTCGAGGGAAGCGATAAGTGAAACAGGTTTTTTGTCTTTCAGATTGTCGCGTTGACTTACGATAGGACCTAAATAGTCGATATTATGACGTGAAGTATTTTTATCAAAGATCTTCGGCGTATAAGTAAGGTAGAGGTTGATTCTTTCAGCAAGGTATGAATTTCGTGTAATGCAGTCAATGATCAGGGCGTACCATCTTTTGGGCATGCAGGTATAATCGATCACAATATTAATATGATGAGCAGGATGATTGCAGAATTTGAGCAAAATTGTTTCCAAAATCTGCGATTCGTTTTCTGCAAGTTCAACCATTTCAAAATCTCGCCTGGTAAAAACGGGCAGGAATTTCGATCCGTTCTGTCGGGTATTCCCTGTAATCAGAATTTTTTTAGGAACAAGATGATGCAATTTTTCAGATACATGAACACACCTGGGCTGGTTTCCTGCAGAAGCTATAATGCAATCAATCTTTTCCAGAAGAAGTTCACGAAAGTCTATTTGATTCAGGTGTGTCAGTTCCATTTTATATCCGGTTTTTTCCCGGGTTTGGCTATTAGTCGGTGCAATTTGTGATTTACGTGAACAGGGATCAGACGTTACATTTTTTTTATGAACTCCTCAAATATAACGACCAATGGAGCATATTTTATAGTTTATTCAGAAGATTGATCATAGCATCATTGGGAACAAGTCCTAATTTGTCTTTTGCTAATTCAGGCTTGATGCGATTGACAAAATACATGTCAATTTTTCCAAGATTTTTTGTTTCAATTTTTCCTCTATAGTCACAATCGAAAAAATCTTTAATGTAATCATGGGTTATTCCCGATATATTTACCATACCCACATGTCCTGTTTGTTCCATCCTGCTGGCGATATTCACTGCATCACCCCATATATCATATGCAAATCGTTTTTTACCCACTACACCTGCCACCACCGGACCGGTATGAATACCTATGCGTAATTCCCAAACCTGCAAATTGTTCAGAACCTTCGTATCATTGAGCGCGTTCATATATGTTTGAATTTCCAGGGCAGCCAGAACGGTATCTACGGGGTTACTTTTATTACTCAGGGGTAATCCGCCGGCACACATATAAGCATCACCTATTGTTTTTATTTTTTCAATATAATGTCTTCCTGTAATTTCATCAAAAGTGGCAAAATAGGAATCCAGAATATTAACAAGATCTTTTGGATCCAGCGTCTTACTGATTTTTGAAAAGCCCTTAAAATCTGCAAACAAAACACTCACCAATTTATAGGAGCGTGTACCGGCCCGTCCTTTTGATTTAAGCTGTTTGGCAACCTCAAAAGGCAATATGTTAAGAAGCAGTTTCTCCGATTTTTCCTGCTCCTCTTCAATAGTTTGTTTTTGATCGTTTATTTCCTTGTTTTTTTCTTCAAGAAGTACGTTGGTTTGTTCGAGAGTCCTTGCTATTTCTTTTATTTTAATGTTTTGGGCATGTAATTCAATCTCTTTATTCTTGAACAAGGTAATATCAATTTCTACAGCTATTATTTCCTCAATTTTCCCCTCCAAATTAATCTGAGGAGTCATGAATATCTGCAGCCAGCTTACGTTTCCCTTTTTGGATTTTACTTTACAGATGGTGTCACAAGCTTTGTTTTCTCTTAAGCACTTGTTAAACAAACTGGATATTTCTGAAGATGGATCAAGGGAAAAGATCGTATTCCCATGGGATTCCAGATATTCAGAAAGAACAAATCCATGAATCCTCTCAAACCCGTCATTAACCCATTCAATTTCGCCGGAAGGCTTAATTACAATAAATGCAAAGGGGGCATAAGACGCGCCTGCAAGCAATTTAATCAGAACTTCCCGCTCTTCTTTTGTCTTGTTTATATGGTCTTTAAGCTGGGTGCTTTCAATAAGATCATAGGCTCTTTTTAATTTGGGAATCAAATCAGATATCGCCAATGAGGTGTTTACCTGGTCAAGAACACCGCAATTACTTAATTTAGAAAGGTTTTGAATCCATTCAGGTTTGACTTCATTATCATCAACTATAATGACTTTATATGCCATAGGATATTACTATCGGAAATAGAAAAAAATATCCATTTTGTCCTTTCATAAAAAAGACATCAATGGTTAAACTTCAGATACTTTAACGAGCAAACAAAAATAAGGTTATAAAAAACCCCGGTGTAATGCCGGGGTTCATGAAAATTTATACAGATTTTAATTGAACTCATTTAATGTTTCTTTGATAATGTCAATGGCCTCCATTAATTGATCTTCTGTAATTACCAAAGGAGGTGCAAAACGAATAATATGATCATGGGTGGGTTTTGCCAGTAAACCATTATTTTTAAGTGCCACACAAACATCCCAGGCAGTCTTTCCATTCTTGGGTTTGATAACAACAGCGTTCAGCAAGCCTTTACCTCTGACCAGGTCCACCATGTCGTGATCTCTTTCAAATGTTTTCAATTCTTCACGGAAAATGGCACCAAGTCTTTCAGCGTTTTCTGCCAGCTTTTCCTCGACAAGCACTTTCAGTGAAGCAATACCTACCTTACATGCAAGAGGATTGCCGCCAAAAGTAGATCCATGTTCACCGGGCAATATGCATAACATGATTTCGTTGTTGGCCAGTACTGCAGAAACAGGTAATACCCCGCCCGACAGTGCTTTTCCTAAAATAAGGATGTCCGGATGTACATTTTCATGATCGCATGCAAGCATTTTCCCTGTACGGGCAAGTCCGGTTTGCACTTCATCAGCGATAAACAATACCCCTTTTTTATGACACATATCAAAAGCTGTTTTCAGATATCCTGCGTCGGGAACAAAAACGCCTGCTTCACCCTGAATGGGTTCTACAAGGAAACCAGCAACATTTGGTTCTTCAAGGGCCTTCTTTAAAGCTTCAGTGTCATTGTATGGAATAACAATAAAACCGGGAGTAAAGGGACCAAAACCTTTATATGACGAAGGATCAGTTGACATCGAAACAATGGTAATGGTTCTTCCATGAAAATTACCGTCGCATACAATAATCTGTGCCTCATTTTCGGGAATTCCCTTTTTCTCATATGCCCATCTTCTGCATAATTTCAAAGCACTTTCAACACCTTCAGCTCCGGAATTCATAGGAAGCAACTTGTCATAGCCTAATAAACCGGTTACATATTTTTCAAACTTTCCCAGACAATCATTATAAAAAGCCCTGGACGTTAAAGTAAGTTTTTTTGCCTGTTTTCGTAAAGCCTTAATGATTTTGGGGTGACAGTGGCCCTGATTTACGGCAGAATATGCTGAAAGGAAGTCATAATACTTTTTTCCTTCCACATCCCATACAAAAACTCCTTTACCTTTTTTGAGCACAACAGGAAGCGGATGGTAATTGTGTGCTCCAAAATCGTGCTCCATGTTAATGAAATCCTGACTCATTAGTGTTGTCATGTTCTGAATTTTTTATGATTGATTTTTTGAATTTTATTGCGCAAGATTTGAATTAATATTCAATAATACTATGACAAATCGCATAATTCATGAAACAAAATTAGAATAAGTCGCATGAAATTCTAAAAAAATATCAAAACATTTTCTTTTAAAAAGTTGATTTTATCCGGCATACGATTATTTTTGAAAGAAAATTAAAAACTAATACATATTTATGATGGAATCAAATGGAATGCCGGTAATAAAATTTTTCAGCGGAAAGAAAATACCTGTTGAATTGCACAAAGTCAGAATTGTTCAGAAACTGAATCTTAAAAAAATTGATGAAAGGTACAAAGCAATAAATGATGCAGGATATAACACCTTTCTGCTGAATACAAGCGATATATTCCTTGACATGCTTACAGATTCCGGTACCAATGCCATGAGCGACAACCAGCTTGCTTCCATGATGCATGCTGATGATGCTTATGCAGGCTCACAAAGCTTCTACAGAATGGAAGCCGCATTGAGGGATGTTTTTGGTAAACAGCATGTTTTACCTGCTCACCAGGGCCGTGCTGCTGAGAATATTATTTCAAGAGCCTTTATTAAGGAAGGTGATATTATTCCCATGAACTATCACTTTACCACCACCAAGGCACACATGGAAATGAACGGAGGTACCATATTCGAAATATATACCGACGAAGCCCTGAAATTAAAGAGTACCCATCCTTTCAAGGGTAACATTGACATTCAGAAATTGAAGAACCTGATTTCGGAATATGGTGCAGAAAGAATTCCGTTTATTAGAATGGAAGCATCCACAAATCTTATTGGAGGTCAGCCTTTTTCAATTCAAAATATGCGGGAGGTTAAAGCTGTTGCCGATCAGAATAACATTATCATGGTATTGGATGCCAGTTTGATTGGTGAGAATGCATACTTTGTAAAGATGCGGGAACCTGGTTTCAGTAATACGCCTGTTAAGGATATTCTTCGTGAAATGTGTGGTTTGGCTGATATTGTTTATTTCTCAAGCAGAAAAGTAAGTTCAACCCGTGGTGGTGGAATTTGCACCAACAATATGGATTTATATATGAAAATGCGCGATCTCGTACCTCTGTTTGAAGGATTTTTAACATATGGAGGAATGTCGGTGCGCGAGATTGAAGCCATGGCTGTTGGTTTGTATGAAACTACCGATGATACCGTAATCAGTCAGTCTCCTTCATTTATTGCATATGCAGTGGACGAACTTGATAAACTGGGTATTCCGGTTGTTACTCCGGCAGGAGCTTTGGGATGTCATATTGATGCAATGAGTTTCCTGAGTCATGTTCCGCAATCACTGTATCCGGCAGGAGCCCTGGCTGCAGCTTTGTTTATTATTTCAGGTTGCAGAGGAATGGAAAGAGGAACAATTTCCAGTGTTCGTGATGAAAATGGAAATGATGTACTTGCTGATGTTGAACTGCTGAGATTGGCATTTCCAAGGCGCGTATTTACTTTATCGCAGACCATGTTCCTGATTGACCGGGTTAATTGGCTTTATCACAATCGTTCACTTGTAGGTGGTCTTCAATTTGTTGAAGAGCCTCCTGTATTAAGGTTCTTCCTTGGACGGTTAGAACCGGTGAATGACTGGCCAGCAAAACTGATCAAAAAATATAAGGAAGATTTTGGAGATTCTTTATAATGAATAGCAGAAAGCAGCGCTAATTAATTACGCTATCAACTGCTTTTAAAAATTTTACTTTTTCAAGAGGCTTGGTAAATATTCCCTGAATACCAAGCCTTTTTGCCATATATAGGTAAAAAGGTTTACCACCACTTATGGCTATGATTTTGGTCAGCGGATGAATACGTCTGGCGTGTCTGATCATTTCAATTCCTTCCATGCCTGGCATAATAAGGTCAGTAATAACCAGATCATATTGCACATGTTCCATCATATCCAAACCTTCTTTTCCGTCACATGCTTCGTCCACACAAACCTCGTCACGGTTTAACAGGTTTATGATCAACTTTCTCATGAGCATATTATCATCTACAATAAGAATTCTTTTCATGACGGTGATTTAGAAACTCTGAAATACAGAATATTTTATCAACGAAACGAAAATGGTCTTATTAAGTTTTGAAATATCAAGCAAGTGAAGTATTTAGTTGATCAATGGAACAAAAACGATGATGTAAAGAAAAACTGAGTGATCGTTTTTGAAAATGAATGGGTTAGTTGGAAGAAAGAATTTCTTCTACTCTGCTAACCAGGTATTGAATGTCAATAGGTTTACGCAAAAAATCCACTGCTTCCAGATCATTGATCCTTTTAATATTCTCATCATCGGTATTTATTGCAGAAATCACAATTACAGGGGTGTCTTTTGTCTTCTCATTTTTTCGTAACTGTTCCAGAAAATCAAATCCACTTACTTTAGGCATGAGCAAATCAAGTAAAATAAGATCCGGAATTTGTTTTTCAATCCGCATAAAAGCCTCCTTTGCATTCAGCGCAGTTTCAATCTGATAACCCTTCTCTGTCAGGATCGCTTCTAAAAGAACAATATTGGTGGTTGAATCATCAATTACCAATATTTTGGACTGTTTCATATCGGTATTATTTTTTTTCTAATATAACACTTTTAGCTTAAAGATGCAGCGCCAAGATTTTATTATAATACAAAAGTATGCATTGTCATGCATTTTATTTTTTTAAAGTTTTATTTATTTGCAATTTTGTTGAAAATTTAAAGATAAATTCCAGGTTAGAAAGCATGAGAAAATGGCGCATTGAAGACTCCTCAGAATTATACAACATTCAGGGTTGGGGTGTAAATTATTTTTCAATCAACGATAAAGGGCATATGGTTGTATCTCCTGCCAAAAATGGAGTACAAGTCGATCTTCGTGAACTGGTCGATGAACTTTCCCTTCGTGATGTATCTGCACCTATGCTGATCCGGTTTCCTGATATTCTTGATAACAGGATTGAGAAAATGGCAAAATGTTTTGAGGTCGCTGCAAAAGAGTATGGTTACAAGGCCCAGAACTTCATTATTTATCCCATTAAGGTAAATCAAATGAGGCCGGTTGTTGAAGAAATTGTCAATCATGGAAAAAAATTCAACATTGGACTTGAAGCAGGCTCTAAACCTGAATTGCATGCGGTAATTGCAATTAATGCCGACAGTGATTCCCTGATCATATGTAATGGGTATAAGGATGAGGATTATATAGAATTGGCCTTACTTGCTCAAAAAATGGGCAAGCGCATCTTTCTTGTGGTTGAAAAACTCAATGAGCTGAAATTGATTGCCAGTGTATCGCGCCGTCTTAAAATTAAGCCAAACCTGGGAATTCGGATCAAACTGGCAAGTACAGGAAGCGGAAAATGGGAAGATTCAGGAGGGGATGTAAGCAAATTTGGCCTTACTTCAAGTGAGGTTTTGGAGGCCATGGACTTCCTCGAACGGAATAAAATGAAGGAATGTTTACGACTGGTGCATTTTCATATTGGCAGCCAGGTAACAAAAATACGGCGTATTAAAATTGCCCTCAGAGAAGCTTCTGAATTTTATGTCCAACTCTATAAAAACGGGTTCCAGGTTGAGTATGTAGATATCGGAGGAGGTCTTGGCGTGGATTATGATGGCACCCGGTCGCCCAATAGCGAAAGCAGCGTAAATTATAGCTTACAGGAATATGTGAACGACTCCATTGCTACAATGGTGGATGCCAGTGCTAGAAATGGAATTCCGCAACCGAACATCATCACGGAATCCGGACGTTCCTTAACTGCGCATCACTCAGTGCTGGTGTTTGAAGTGCTTGAAACAACAACATTACCCGAATGGAATGAGGATGAAGCGCCCAATGAAAAAGATCATGAACTGGTTCGGGAACTTTATTCATCATGGGATAGGCTCAATCAGTCCGGAATGCTTGAAACATGGCATGATGCTCAGCAAATCAGGGAAGAAGCACTCGACCGGTTTAGTTTGGGTTTGCTTGATTTAAAAACCAGGGCTCAAATTGAAAGGTTGTTCTGGTCTATTGCACGCGAACTGTACCAGATGACCAATGAAACCAAGCATAGCTCGGAGGAATTGAGACACCTGCCCAAGATATTATCTGATAAATATTTCTGTAATTTTTCATTGTTTCAGTCGATGCCTGATTCCTGGGCCATTGACCAGATATTTCCCATAGTGCCCTTGCAACGCCTCGACGAAAAACCGGTGCGTGCAGCAACGCTTCAGGATATCACTTGCGATTCGGACGGAAAAATTGATAATTTCATTTCAACCCGAAATTTCTCTTACTATCTGCCTGTGCATCCTATTAAACATAAGGAGCCGTATTACCTTGGCGTTTTTCTGGTAGGCGCTTATCAGGAAATTCTGGGCGATTTGCATAATCTTTTTGGAGATACCAACGCGGTGCATGTTTCTGTAAATAAAGAAGGATATGAAATCGATCAGATCATTGATGGCGAAACAGTAGCTGAAGTATTGGAATATGTTCAGTACAATCCCAAAAAGCTTGTAAGGACAGTGGAAACCTGGGTGACCTCAGCCGTAAAATCCGGCATTATTAGTGCAGAAGAAGGAAAAGAGTTCCTTTCTACCTATAGATCCGGGTTATACGGATATACCTATTTGGAATAGGAGAGGAGGTAATTAGTAATTAGCAATTAGTAATTAGCGATTATAACTAATTGTTAATTATTAATTATTAATTATTAATTATTTAATCATTCCCCAATAATCTTTACCAGCACCCGCTTATTCCGTTTTCCGTCGAATTCGCCATAGAAAATTTGTTCCCATGGCCCGAAGTCAAGTTTACCATCTGTGATGGCTACAACTACTTCACGGCCCATTATGGTTCGTTTTAGATGGGCATCCGCATTATCCTCAAATCCATTATGTCTGTATTGATCATAGGGTTTTTCAGGGGCAAGCTTTTCAAGCCATACCTCAAAATCATGGTGTAAACCAGATTCATCATCGTTGATAAAAACACTGCTGGAGATATGCATGGAGTTGCACAGCAAAAGGCCTTGTTCAATGCCACTTTCTTCCAGACATTTTTCAACCTGAGGCGTGATATTAATAATCTGCCTGCGGACAGGAATATTAAACCATAATTCTTTCCGGTATGATTTCATCATTTCAGATTCAAGTCGATAATAATGCCATTAATTTTATTGTCAAGTAACAGATTTACAGATTCAAAATCTTTAATGTCTTTCAAATCACTTTTCACACCCATGTAAAACTTAATTTTGGGTTCAGTGCCTGAAGGCCTTATGGAGATTTTTGATCCGTCACTTGTGACAAACTGCAAAACATCGGATTTTGGAATGACGATTCCTCCGTTTTTTATGTTGGCCTTTTGGAGGTGTTCCGGATTGGTATAATCCATAACTTCAACCAAGGCACATTTGTTGATTTCCCGGGGTGGATTCTTCCGGAAGTTTTGCATCATCTGCTGAATTTCTTCAGCCCCCGATTTGCCTTTTTTCACTACAGAGATGAGCTTTTCTTTATATAATCCATACTGCTTGTAAATATCCAATAATTGTTCGTACATGGTAAGTCCCTGATCTTTTGCAAATGCAGCTGCTTCAGATAACAACGCGCAGGAAATTACCGCATCTTTGTCACGTACAAATTCACCTGCCAGGTAACCATAGCTTTCCTCTCCTCCGCAGATAAAATTTTTCTTTCCTTCAAAATGTTTGATCACATCTGCGATATATTTGAAACCGGTCAGAACATCGTAACAGGGAACCTGATACTTTTTGGCAATTTCAGCGAGCAGTTCTGTTGTTACAATCGTTTTCACAATGAACTCGTTGCCTTTAATTTTCCCTGATTCCGACCATTTTGATAATAGATAGTGGATCATCAGTGATGCTGCCTGGTTACCGTTTAGAATGATATATTTTCCCGCTTTGTTCCTTACTACAATGCCAACGCGGTCTGCGTCAGGGTCAGTTGCCAAAACGATATCGGCATTATGAGCTTCAGCAGTTTGAATGGCAAGAGCCAAAGCAGAACTTTCCTCAGGATTAGGGGATGCAACGGTTGGAAAATTGCCATCCGGTGTATTTTGTTCTTTAACGGATATGATGTTGGCAAATCCGAATTTCTTTAAAACCATTGGCACCAGATTTACACCCGAACCATGCAGTGGTGTATAAACGATTTTCATTTGACGCTGCCGTTTGATGACGTCAGGAGACATGGAAAGTTCCATAATCCGGTTGGTGTAAATCTCATCAACTTCAGATCCAATATGTTCAATGTTTTCAGGCTTACCCTGGAAATTGACATGATCAATTGACTGGATGGATTGTACCTCTTTGATGATTAATTTATCATGTGGCGCTACAATCTGACCTCCATCATCCCAGTATACTTTGTATCCGTTATATTCCTTGGGATTATGTGAAGCAGTAACCACAACCCCGCTTTGGCATTTAAAATGACGGATTGCAAAGGAGAGTTCAGGGGTAGGCCGAAGCTCTTTAAAAAGGTATACTTTGAACCCGTTGGCAGAAAATATACGGGCTGTAGTTTCTGCAAACAAACGGCTGTTATTGCGTGAATCGTGCGCTACAGCAACCTTAATCTGAGCGATGTGATGAAATTCTTTCTTTAAATAATTGCATAAACCCTGAGTGGCCATAGCAACAGTATAAATATTCATACGGTTTGTGCCAACGCCCATGATGCCTCTTAACCCTCCGGTTCCAAATTCAAGATCCCTGTAAAAGGATTCTATCAGCTCACCCTCATCTCCTTCCAGTAATTCGCCTACCTTTTTTCGGGTTTCTGCATCATACTTTTCACTCAGCCATTGATTGGCGCGTTCTTTAACTTTTAATAACAGGTCTGTGTTTTCCATGTCAATCGTTTTATGGAAATTAAACATCTAGATTTTTTAGTGCTATCTGAAGACTGTCCCTCCAATAGGGAATATTCAGAGTAAAGGTGTTTTGAATTTTCCTTTTGTCCATGACGCTAAACTCAGGTCTATGAACAGCCTGATTAATTTCAGAGGTACGGGCAGGATGTATTCTGCATGAGCTTTTGCTCAGTGTCATAATTGCTCTGGCAAAGTCAAACCAGCTGCATACACCGGTGTTTGAATAATTATAGACTCCGGGCATAAAGGTGTTTTTTTCACAAAAGCGGATCATCTGCAAAACAGCGTCAGCCAAGTCGCCGGCATAAGTGGGGGTGCCAACCTGGTCATAAACTACAGACACATCCGATTTTTCCCGGAAAAGATTCAGCATGGTTTTTACAAAGTTCTTTCCATATTCGCTGTACAACCAGGAAGTCCGGATGACCATTGCTTTTGGGTTTTCCCAGAGTACTTTTTCGCCTTCAAGTTTACTTTGAGCATATACGGATGCCGGTAAGGGGATATCGTCTTCTGAATGAGGCCGGCCGATTGCTCCGTTATATACATAATCGGTTGAGAAATGAATTAAATATGCTGGTTGCTTTGCACAGGCCAATCCAAGCCATTCCGGGACCGAGGCGTTTATTAAATAAGCCTTTTCAGGCTCTTTTTCAGCGAGGTCTACGGCTGTATATGCGGCGCAATTAATGATATAATTGAAATGATGTTTTTCAAAATATTCTGAAACTGTAGCCTGATTCGAAAGATCAAGGTCTTCAATATCAACATAAGTAAATACAAATTCCTCATAATTACCGGAAATTCGTCTTAAGGAATTCCCAAGTTGACCATTTCCGCCGGTGACCAAAACATCAATCATTTTTAAAATATAAAGTTAGCTTCTGATTTTTCCATTTCCGGAAGAAGCAGATCTTTCTCAGAAACAATTCTGGCAGCTTCCGGAATTTTCCAGTCGATATTTAATTTGGGATCATTGTATCTGATTCCTCTTTCAGCTTCCTTTTTATAGAATTCATCTGTTTTATATAGTACCAGAGCGTTTTCCGAAAGCACCGAAAATCCGTGGGCAAAACCTTGAGGAATAAATAATTGCAAAAAATTATCATCAGAAAGTTTTGCGCTATACCATTGTCCGAATGTTTGCGATCCTTGTCTTAAGTCAACAACAACATCAAGAATCTTTCCTGATAATACACGAACAAGTTTTGATTGCGCAAAAGGCATCAACTGATAATGGAGTCCCCTGATTGTTCCATAGGAAGAAAGTGATTGATTGTCCTGCACAAATTTAACATGAACCCCGGCTTTTTTGAGTGCATTTTGGTTATAGCTTTCAAAAAAATATCCGCGATGATCTTTGAAAACTGCAGGTTTTATGAGTACGAGATCAGAGAATCCTGTTTTAATCAATTCCATTCTTTATCCTCAATTTCGAAATTAAATTTTTTCTCTTCTGCTACTTTAAGCAGGTATTTGCCATATTGATTTTTACAAAGGGGCTCAGCAAGCATCAGAAGTTGATCCTTGTTGATATATCCCTTATTATAAGCAATCTCTTCAATACAGGCAACTTTAAGGCCCTGTCTTTCTTCAATAGTTTGAATGTAAACGGATGCCTGCAACAGTGTTTCATGAGTTCCTGTATCCAGCCATGCCATTCCTCTTCCCAGTAATCTTACTTTAAGTTTATTTTCCTCAAGATAAAGCCGGTTGAGATCTGTAATTTCAAATTCACCCCGTGCAGAAGGCTTTAGTGCTTTAGCTTTGGATACCACATCATTTCCGTAGAAATACAACCCGGTGACAGCAAAGTTCGATTTGGGAACTTCAGGTTTTTCTTCAAGACTTAATACTTTGCCTTGCTGGTCAAATTCTACGACACCATATCGTTCAGGATCCTGAACGTAATAGCCAAATACAACAGCTCCTTCACTCAATTTAGAGGTGGTAGTCAGAATTCTTCCAAAACCGTGGCCATAGAAAATATTATCTCCCAGAATCATACACACGGTGCTGTTTCCGATAAATTTTTCACCAATAATAAAAGCCTGGGCCAAGCCATCAGGAGAAGGTTGTTCGGCATATGATATCTGGATGCCCAACTGGTTACCATTACCCAGCAGGTCTTCATATAAGTGCAGATCCTTTGGGGTGGAGATAATCAATATTTCCCGGATACCCGCAAGCATAAGAACCGACAGCGGGTAATAAATCATCGGCTTATCATAAATGGGGATGATTTGTTTGGAAATACTCTTTGTGATTGGGTATAACCGGGTTCCAGAGCCTCCTGCTAAAATAATTCCTTTCATATTATGAAATGAGATTTATGCAACATTATAATTTCAGTAGCTTTTTAAAATATGAAATGGTAAGATCAAGTCCTTCATCCAGTGATTTATTCGGATTCCAGTTATCAAGCACTTTCTTTGCTAATGAAATATCCGGCATTCTTTGAAGCGGATCATCCTGCGGTTTTGGGAGAAATACAATTGCAGATTTGGAGTGCGTTAGTTGAATGATCTTTTTTGCCAGATCGATCATGGAAATTTCCTGGGGATTTCCCAGGTTTAGTGGGCCGGTGATCTGGTCAGGAGTATTCATGAAACGAATTAAACCTTCAATCAGATCATCCACATACTGAAAACATCTGGACTGACTTCCATCGCCATAAATCGTAATATCTTTATGGGTAAGAGCCTGCACAATAAAATTAGAAATGACGCGTCCGTCATTCAGATTCATGTTTGGGCCGTATGTATTAAAAATACGGGCAATTTTTATTTTTACTTTATTCTGGATGTGGTAATCCATAAACAGTGTCTCAGCACAACGTTTTCCTTCATCATAGTTCGAACGGGGTCCAATCGGGTTCACATGTCCCCAGTAACTTTCAGGCTGCGGATGCACTTGTGGATCGCCGTACACTTCACTGGTAGATGCCTGAAGTATTTTAGCCTTTACCCGCTTAGCCAATCCGAGCATATTAATAGCACCCATCACAGAAGTTTTTATCGTCTTGATCGGGTTTAGCTGGTAATGGATCGGGGAGGCCGGACAAGCCAGATTGTATATTTCATCTACTTCACAATAATAAGGCATAATCACATCATGCCTTACCAGTTCGAAATAGGGGTTATTAAACAGATGAACAATATTATTCTTGCTACTGGTAAAATAATTATCAAGGCATATCACCTCATTTCCTTCATTCAGCAATCTCCCGCAAAGATGAGAACCGATAAATCCGGCTCCGCCGGTTACCAGTATCCTTTTCATGATTTCAGATTTAATGTGCGTCCGATACCATAGTAATCAAATCCATTTTCAACAACTTCAGAAGGGTCATAAATGTTTCGTCCGTCAAAAATTACCCGTTCCTTCATAATTCTGGACAAGAGCTTAAAATTGGGAATGCGGAATTCGGACCATTCAGTTGCCAGTATCAGTGCATTGGCATCAATAAGCACATCATACATATCATGGCCATATTCTATGTTGTTTCCCAATACATGTTTTGCTTCATCCATTGCAACGGGGTCATATGCTTTTACTCTGGCCCCAGCACTTAATAATTGTTCTGTTATTTTAATGGCAGGTGATTCCCTGATGTCATCTGTATTCGGCTTAAAGGACAATCCCCAGATTCCAAATGTCTTGTCTTTAATGGCCCCGTTAAAATGTTTATTAACTTTCTGAAACATCACTTCTTTTTGTCGGTTGTTTACATTTTCAACAGCTTTTACAACCTCAAGTGAATAACCGTTATCAGAAGCAGTCTTTATCAGAGCTTTTACATCTTTTGGAAAACATGATCCTCCAAAACCAATTCCGGAGTATATGAATTTATTCCCAATACGGGGATCACTGCCAATCCCTTTTCTCACAGATGTAATATCAGCACCAACCATTTCACAAAGGTTAGCCAGGTCATTCATAAAGCTGATCTTGGTAGCGAGCATGCAATTTGCAGCGTATTTTGTCATTTCAGCTGACGGTATGTCCATGGATACGATAGGATGGCCGTTTAATAGCAAGGGATGATATAAACGACTCAATATTTTAGATGCCCGCTCAGATTCTATTCCCAGAATAATGCGATCGGGCTTCAGAAAATCATCCACAGCAGCTCCTTCTTTTAAGAATTCCGGATTGGAGGCCACATCAAATTCTATTTTTGCCTTACGCTCATTTATTTGTTCCTGAATCGTTTGTTTTACTTTTCTTGAAGTACCAATAGGAACAGTGCTTTTAGTGACAACCACCAGATAGGAGTCCATATATTTTCCGATATCCCGGGCTGCATTTAACACATAGGTAAGATCGGCGCTTCCATCTTCACCCGGAGGTGTACCCACAGCAATAAATACAACTTCCACATCTTTCAAACTGTCTTTTATGCTTGTACTGAAAGAAAGCCTCTTTTTTTCAATATTTCTTAACACCAAAGATTCCAGTCCCGGCTCAAAAATGGGGATGATACCCTTGTTTAATTTGTCTATTTTTTCCTTGTTAATATCTACACAAACGACATCCAGTCCGATTTCGGCAAAGCAGGTACCGGTTACAAGGCCCACATAGCCTGTTCCTATTATGAGTGTCTTCATTTTACGTTATTAATTTGTGTTAAAAGTAATGTTTTCTGTTTTGAAGATAAAAGATTTTTGATCGTTAGTTCTCTGAAATAATGTTCCATAAGGTGATATTGTTCGCCAGGCGATAACAAATGATTGGGAATCAAGCGGCAATTCTGATTTGAATTTTATTTTTTTTTGTATCTTTAGTTTTTTACAAGGGAATATTATACTTTTGCTGCTCAATTTTAACAACATAATGTCTAATTTATTAATTTATAATTTATTATTTAATGGTTGAAAATTTAGAAAACAATCTGGAACAGCCTGTTGAGCAGTCAGGAAGCAGCGTTCAGAGTGCAGAACAAGAAGTGGAAGTAAAAGCTTCAAAAAAATCAAAATCTGTTAAAGCAAATTCAGATTCAGTAGATTCTGATCCTGCATTTGACTGGACAAAGTATGTAGAGGGCGATTATTCATCGGAATTCAAAAAATCGGACCTCGAAAAGATGTACAACGATACCTTAAATGCCATAAAGGTAAATGAGGTTGTTGATGGCACTGTAATCTCAATGAACAAACGTGAGGTTGTAGTGAACATTGGCTATAAATCGGAAGGTGTTGTCAGCTTAAACGAATTCAGGTATGATCCTGATTTAAAAGTGGGCGATAAAGTTGAAGTTTACATTGAAAGTCAGGAAGACAAAAAAGGCCAGCTGGTTTTATCTCACAAGAAAGCAAGAGCTTTAAAATCATGGGACCGTGTAAACGAATCGCTTGAAAAAGACGAAATTATTAAAGGATACATTAAGTGTCGTACCAAGGGCGGTATGATCGTTGATGTATTTGGCATTGAAGCATTCCTCCCGGGCTCGCAAATTGATGTGAAACCCATTAGGGATTACGATATTTATGTTGGAAAAACCATGGAATTCAAGGTTGTTAAAATCAATCATGAGTTCAAAAATGTGGTTGTTTCACATAAGGCACTTATTGAAGCTGAACTTGAACAGCAGAAAAAGGATATTATTGCCAAACTGGAAAAAGGACAAATTCTGGAAGGTACTGTTAAGAACATCACATCTTATGGTGTATTTATCGACCTGGGTGGCGTGGATGGTCTTATCCACATTACCGACCTCTCCTGGGGCAGAATTAATCATCCCGAAGAAATTGTTCAGCTTGATCAGAAATTGCAGGTTGTTATTCTTGATTTTGATGATGAAAAGAAGAGAATTGCTCTGGGCTTGAAACAACTTACGCCTCATCCATGGGATTCACTTGATGCAGATCTCAAGGTTGGTGATAAAGTAAAAGGCAGAGTGGTTGTAATGGCTGACTATGGTGCATTTATTGAAATAGCAACTGGCGTTGAAGGTCTGATCCATGTTTCAGAAATGTCATGGTCACAACATCTCCGCAGTGCTCAGGAATTTCTCAAAGTGGGAGATGAAGTTGAAGCAGTTATTCTTACCCTTGATCGTGAAGAAAGAAAAATGTCTTTGGGTATGAAACAGCTTAAAACGGATCCCTGGGAAAAGATTGAAGAAAAATACCCTCTGGGAAGCAGACATACCTCAAAAGTTCGTAACTTTACAAACTTCGGTGTATTTGTTGAAATCGAAGAAGGCGTTGATGGTTTGATTCATATTTCTGACCTGTCATGGACAAGAAAAATCAAACATCCTGCTGAATTCACAAGCATCGGAGAGAGTATTGAAGTGGTAGTTCTTGAAATTGATAAGGACAACAGGAGACTGAGTCTGGGTCATAAACAACTCGAGGAAAATCCCTGGGATGTTTTTGAAACAGTATTCACCATTGATTCCGTTCATGAAGGAACTATTGTTGAAATGACGGATAAGGGTGCTGTTGTTGCTCTTCCTTATGGTGTGGAAGGTTTTGTTACTCCGAAACACCTGATAAAGGAAGATGGTAAACAAGCTAAAATTGAAGAGAAGCTGCCCTTTAAAGTAATTGAATTTTCAAAGGGATCTAAGAAAATCATCGTTTCTCATAGTAGGATCCATGAAGATGCCAAGAGAGCTTCTTCAGATGCAGAAAGAAAATCGACTTCCGAAGCAACAGCTAAGGCAACCAAAAAAATGAAGACCAGCATGGAGAAAACCACTCTGGGTGATATCACAGATTTGGCTGCTATAAAGAGTGAAATGGAAAAGAAGGAATCGAAGAGAAAGAAGTCTGAAAAGAAGGCTTCTGAGGAAGATGAAAGCCAGGCTGAAAACGAGTAAAAAACTTAAATAATTTTTCATCATGGAATTCAAAATCGAAAAACTCCAGAATTATACCTTAATTCAGGTATTAGAGGAGAAACTTGATACCCACATTGCACCGACATTGAAATCGGAACTTGTACTTGTATCAGGTAACGGTGAAAAGAACATTGTCCTTGACTTGAGTAAGTGCCGGTATTGTGATTCATCGGGATTAAGTGCGATTTTGGTTGCCAACAGATTGTGCAAAAATGCCAATGGTACTTTTGTACTTACCGGTTTAAATGATGCAGTAGAAAGGCTGATCACTATTTCACAGCTTGACACTGTGTTAAACATCGCCGGATCTGTTGATGAAGCTGTTAAACTATTCGCAGAAGCTGCTAACTAGTTTATATACTCAATGCCTTTTTCTTTGACGATTTTGGGTAGTAGCTCTGCTATTCCCACATCAAAAAGATTTCCGACCGCTCAGGTACTTCAGGTACATGAGCGGTTTTTTTTAATTGATTGCGGAGAAGGAACACAAATCCAGCTCAAGCGGTTTTCTATACCTTTTACCCGTATCAATCATATATTCATCAGTCATTTGCATGGCGATCATATCTTTGGACTCTTTGGTCTGCTTTCCACTTATTCACTCATCGGAAGAAAGGCACCCATCCATATTTTCGCGCATCGCGACCTGGCGCCCACACTTGATCACTATAAACAATATTTTGGGGTAGGAATGACCTATGAGATCATTTTCCATCCATTTATTGCTACATCACATAAAGAAATTTATGCAGACAATCACGTCCGTGTGGAAATCATACCACTCAGACATTCAGTTCCTGTAGTTGGATTTTTATTTAGGGAAAAGGAGAAGCCTCTGAATTTAAAAAAAGATGTGATTGAAAAATATCAGCTTTCGATAAAGGATATTGTCAGCATTAAATCGGGTGATGATTATATGACTCCTTCCGGGGTGACAATTCCAAATTATGAATTGACTTTACCTCCATATATCCCCCGCTCTTATGGCTTTTGCACAGACACGCTTGCTTTTGCAAGATTAGCTGCAGCTTTTAAAGATGTTGATTTGCTTTATTTTGAGGCAACATTTGCCGAATCAGATAAAAAAATGGCTCGGCAAACGGGTCATGCCACTTCAGCTCAGGCTGCAGCCATTGCTTTACAAGCGAATGCAGGCAAGTTGCTGATCGGGCATTTTTCCACCCGTTATAGAAATATTGAACTGCTCAAAAATGAGGCGCAGGATATATTCCCGGAGACCATTGCCGTAGAGGATGGAGATAAGTTTTCAATTGTTCAGAGACGCAAACCTACGGCGCTATAAATAATGTATATTTGAAATCGAAAAACAAACAGTATTGTGGAAGAGAAAATAGTTATATTGGATTTTGGATCCCAGTATACGCAATTAATTGCGCGAAGAGTCAGAGAGCTAAATGTCTATTGTGAAATATGGCCTTTCAATTCAGATCAGAGAATTGATCAATCTGTCAAAGGAGTAATTTTATCCGGAAGCCCTTCTTCTGTCAGGGATAAAAATGCTCCCATTCCTGATCTGACTCTTGTTAAAGGTAAAATTCCCCTGTTGGGAATATGTTATGGCGCGCAATATCTGGCTCAGTTTTTTGGAGGTGAAGTTGCCCCTTCCAATAGCCGTGAATACGGACGCGCAAGCCTTGAGATTACTGATTCCTCCTGCAGGCTGTTCAAAGATCTGAAGAGTCATTCCCAGGTCTGGATGTCTCATGGGGATACCATTGTAAAATTACCTCAGGGATATCAGATTGCCGGGAACACAGAATCTGTTGCCATAGGAGCATTTAAAATTTCCGGTGAGGAAACATATGGAATTCAATTTCATCCGGAAGTTTATCATACAACGGAAGGATTGAATGTGCTGAGAAACTTTGTGGTGAATATATGCGGGTGCCGTCAGTCATGGACTCCGGAATCTTTTATCACTGAAACCATTCGAACATTGCAGGACAGACTGCAAAATGACAAAGTTGTTCTGGGTTTGTCAGGAGGGGTTGACTCCTCTGTGGCTGCAATTCTTTTACATAAGGCAATCGGAAAGAACCTTACATGCATCTTTGTTGATAATGGATTGTTGCGCAAAAATGAATTTGAAAAAGTTCTGGATTCCTATCTTCACATGGGTTTAAATGTATTGGGTGTCAACGCCCGGTCGCTTTTTCTGGATGATTTGAAAGGTATTGAAGATCCGGAACAGAAGAGAAAAAGTATTGGAAAAAACTTTATAACGGTGTTTGAAAGAGAAGCCCGTAAAATTGAAAATGTAAAATGGCTTGCGCAGGGGACAATCTATCCCGATGTTATTGAATCTGTTTCTGTGAATGGACCATCTGCCACCATAAAATCACATCATAATGTCGGCGGATTACCGGAGAAAATGCATTTGAAAGTCGTGGAGCCTTTAAAATTGTTGTTTAAAGATGAGGTAAGAAGAGTAGGGAAAGCCCTCGAAATAGATTCCCTTATTCTTAGCCGGCATCCGTTCCCCGGACCGGGATTGGCCATTCGGATTGTCGGAGACATTACTGCAGAAAAGGTACAATTGTTGCAGGATGTAGACGACATATTTGTTCAGGGACTTAAAGAACATGGGTTGTATGATGCGGTGTGGCAGGCAGGAGCAATTCTTTTACCTGTTCAGTCTGTTGGTGTTATGGGAGATGAACGAACCTATGAAAATGTAATAGCTCTTAGGGCAGTAAATTCAACAGACGGAATGACTGCTGACTGGTCTCAATTACCCTATGAATTTCTTGGAATGATTTCCAATAAGATCATAAACAATGTTAGAGGTGTAAACCGCGTTGTATACGACATCAGTTCAAAACCACCTGCAACTATTGAGTGGGAATAACGTATGAGTATACATAAAGGAAGGATATGATTAAGTTGGGAATGAAATGGATTGCTTTATGCATACTTGCTTTTACTGCAAGTCAGGTTCAGGCACAAGCTTTTAATGAACAAGCATATAAATTCGGGAAGGTACTGGAAGGAATTCAAAAATATTATGTGGATTCTGTTGATCAGGACAAGTTGGTGGAACATGCAATTACGGAATTGCTAAAAGATCTGGACCCGCATTCGTCTTACCTGAATAAAGAAGAGGTTGCACAGTTGAGTGAACCGCTTCAGGGGAATTTTGAAGGAATAGGCATATCTTTCAATGTTTTAAAAGATACAGTATATATTATTTCTCCGGTTGCCGGCGGTCCTTCTTACAAGGCCGGTATACAAAGCGGTGACCGGGTAATTAAAGTGGATGGAAATAATATAGCAGGGATTGGCATTGAATCTGAAGATGTTTTTACACTACTTAGGGGAAAGAAGGGATCCAGGGTCCGCCTTTCGGTTTCAAGAAGAGGAACCGGCGACCTGATTGATTTTGATATCATCAGGGATAAAATACCCATTTACAGTATCGATGCAAGTTATAAAGTAAATGAAGATATTGGCTATATTAAAGTAAACCGGTTCTCGCTGACTACTCTTGAAGAGTTCAGATCTGCACTTACAAAATTAAGAAGTGAGAATGTAAAAAATTTAATTCTTGATCTTACAGGCAATGGGGGAGGTTACCTGGAAGTAGCCATAAAAATGGCCGATGAATTTCTTGATGCCGGAAAACTGATCCTTTATACAGAAGGGGCAAACAGCCCAAAAAAAGAGTATTATGCAACCAGAGAAGGAAATTTTGAAAAAGGCCACCTGGTAATTCTCATTGATGAAGGCTCTGCATCTGCCAGCGAAATTCTTTCCGGAGCAATACAGGATTGGGATAGAGGCATAATAGTAGGTCGCCGCTCGTATGGCAAGGGACTTGTACAAAAGCCGCTTCCACTGCCAGACCAATCTATGATACGGCTTACTGTAGCGAAATATTATACACCGACTGGCAGACTCATACAAAAGCCCTATAATATGAGTCGCGATAAATACAATAAAGACTTGATAAATCGCTTTAATAATGGTGAATTTGCGCATAAAGACAGCATACATTTTCCCGATTCACTGAAATATTACACGTTGAAAAATACCAGATTGGTATATGGCGGTGGCGGAATTATGCCTGATTATTTTGTATCCATGGATACCAGCTATTATTCAGATTATTATCAGGAACTCATCCGAAACAGAGCAATAGATCAATTTGTTCTGGAATATGTTGATTATAACAGGATAAAATTGCTCAAGGAATATTCTGATGCAGGTAGTTTTGTGAACAGGTTTAGCCTGAATGAGGAACTACGCAAAAAATTCTTTAGATATGCAGAAAACAAAGGCGTTCCATTAAATGAAAAAGAATATGCCCGGTCGCGTGAGCATATCGAAACTTTAATTAAAGCCTATATTGCCAGAGATCTTTGGTCGAACAGCGAATTTTTTCAAATTACAAATGATATGGACCCTAAATTTGAAACGGCTGTCGCAATCCTAAAAAACTGGGATAAATATGAGACCATGCTCTTAAATGGTGATTGATATGTTTTCATTTTCTACGACTGAATTAATTGACTGGTTTTCAAGAAATTATCTGGAAGTTATTGCTGTAATTACCGGAATTATATATGTGCTATATACCATCCGGGTGAATATCTTTTTGTGGCTTTTTGGCACTGTTTCATCTGCATTGTATATCTGGATATTTTATAATGAGGGAATATATGCCTTCGGATTGCTCTATATTTATTATGTGGTAATGGGAATTTATGGTTGGATCAGATGGGCAAAAGATGCGCAGGCAGATGAAACCGGTGAAACAAAAATTATCAAAATCCCAACCAGGTTACTTTATATTACTCTTGTCGTTGCGATTGCCGCAATGTACCTGATATATTTTATTCTTTCGGAGTATACCGATTCAGATATGCCTGTTACAGATGCATTCATAACCACCGGGGGAATGATTGCCACATGGATGCTTACGCGAAAATACATTGAGCAATGGCTTGTATGGATCCTTGCCGATTCCATATCAATGATTGTGATGATTTCAAAAGGACTTTATCCAAGTGCTCTTTTATTCTTCATATACACCGTTCTTGCAATCCTTGGATATTTTAAATGGCGAAAGGATTTAAAAAAAGTATGAATCCAGTGTACAGAATTGTTTTAACGGGTCCTGAATGTACTGGTAAATCAACACTGGCAGAAAAACTTGCTGCACACTATCATACCACATTTATATCGGAATATGCCCGTGATTATATTTCCGGGTTAAACCGGCCTTATACATTTGCGGACGTTGAATATATCGCCAAAACCCAGTTGACACAGGCTGAAAATGGAATATGTCAGGCAAAAGGGTATTTGTTTCTGGATACTTACCTGATCATTACAAAAATCTGGTTCGAGGTTGTCTTTGGAAAATCTCCCCTGTGGATTGAAGATGAAATACAAAAGAACCTGATCGACTTATACCTTCTTTGCGACACTTCAATTCCCTGGATTCCTGATCAGGTTAGGGAAAATGGTGGGGAAATGCGTAACAAGCTTTTCCTGATGTATAAGTCAACACTTGAAGCATACCGATGCCCTTATATAATAATAACAGGGACGGGCGAAGTAAGATATCAACAGGCAATTCAGGCTGTAGATCATTTTTTTTCCTGATATTTGCGAAAAATTAATCATTCATTATGCCTGAATATGTAGCGAAAACGCTTTTCGGTCTTGAAAAAGTGCTTTCTGATGAATTGACCGAACTTGGCGCTGCTCAGATCAAAATTCTTAACAGGGCTGTGGCTTTTTCCGGTGACAAGGATCTTCTTTACAGAGCAAATTATTACCTGAGAACCGCACTGAAAATTCTTGTTCCCATAACAGAGGGAATCGTCAATAATGAGAAGGAATTGTATGACTTTGTCCGCACAATTCAATGGGAAAGATACATGGGCGTATATGATACCCTTGCTGTTGAAGTAGCGGTAAAATCTACTTATTTTAGACATTCTCAGTTTATTGCCCAGAAGATTAAGGATGCAGTTGTAGACCAGTTCCGCGATAAACATGGCATCAGACCCTCGGTAGATCTTGACAATCCCACATTGCGTATTAATGCATATATTCAGGATAATGCAATTACGCTTTCACGTGACAGTAGCGGAGAATCATTACACAGACGTGGTTACAGAATGGCGCAGGGGCCAGCACCACTTAATGAAGTATTGGCGGCAGGCATGATTAAAATCTCAGGATGGGATAAAAGCAAAGTTCTGGTTGACTTTATGTGTGGCTCGGGAACAATTCCTATTGAAGCCGCAATGATTGCTGCAAATATTCCTCCAGGCGATCTGAGAGATGCTTATGGCTTTCAGAAGTGGAAAGATTATGACCCGGTACTTTTTAACAAGATCGTTGCAGAGAGAAGTGTACCCCCTAAAGATCTCAAACCTCTGATAATGGCCTCAGATATATCAGCCGATTATATCAAATTATCACGTCGTCATGCTCAAAACGCAGGAGTTTTAAGATATATTCAATTTTCTAGTGCTCCTTTTGCTGAAATCAAACCTCCGGTTGGATCGGGTACAGTAATTGTTAATCCTCCTTATGGGGAGCGCGTTGTTCAGGACAATCTGAATGATTTGTATAAGCAAATTGGGGATCAGCTAAAACAGAAATATTTGGGTTATGATGCCTGGATTCTGAGCGGAAACGCAGAAGCTATGAAAAATGTAGGCCTTCGGCCTTCCCCCAAAGTAATTCTCTACAATGGGCAACTGGAATGCCGGTATAACAGATATTCTCTTTATCAGGGTTCTAAAAAAGACTCGGAAATAATGGTTTCATAACTATTTTTTAGTAGCCTGTCAATATTCCGCCAATAATTAAGGAAATAGTCTTGGATCTTGAAACATGACGACATAAATTTACGTTCACATATTGTATATCAGGAAAAACAAATGAAATAGAGAATTTCGAAATGGTGCCTTGATTTCAATCCAAATCGTGTTCTTATTTTTAAATAGTTTTTTTATATATTTGTTGATTGATCAAATTTTACTGTTTAGAAGCACCCGGCTTTTATGAGCTTTAACTTAAAGGAATACTACTCAAATCTCAGTAAGGGTGATGTTATCCTTGCATACAAGGGCAGTATAACATCAGAACTCATCAACGATATTCTCGAAGGAGTTGAGAAAAAGCTCGAAGAAGTTGACGCGGATAGCAAATTGAGAAAGAAAATCTATAACGTTCTTGTAGAAAGCCTCCAAAACCTTTTTCATCATATTGAAATGGTACACGAAGGAATTCAGGAAGAACTTGATCCGAAATTTGGTGTCCTTGTCGTTGTAAAGGATAAGGATCTTTATAAAGTGACGACCGGTAATTTTATCAATGCCCGCAGAATAAAATTTCTCAAGGAGAAAATTGACAAGATCAACTCCTTGTCCAAAGATGAATTAAAGGATATGTATAAATTTATTCTGAATCATCAGAAACTTTCTGCTAAAGGAGGAGGAGGACTTGGTCTGGTGGACATTGCCCGTAAATCTGGAAATAAACTTGAATATGAATTCTATAGTTATAATGATGATTATTCTTTCTTTAATCTGACAATCAGCGTATAATTACAGCATTCTGAAAATAGCAACATATGGAACCTATTAACATCGAAAGCACTCCGAAAACGCCATCCATTAAATTTCTTCCTGAAGAAGGTATTGTTGAAATCAAGGGAAGATCAATTCCTGAAAATTCGATAGAATTTTACAAACCCTTGGTGGACTGGCTTGAGGATTATGCAAAAAATCCGCTGAAAAAGACTACGGTTAACATTCAACTGGAATACTTCAATACCAGTTCTTCAAAATGCATTCTTGATGTATTCAAAAAATTGGAAGCTATTCATAAATCCAAACATGATGTATCCATTAATTGGTATTATGAAGAGGACGATGAAGATATGCTGGAAGCTGGTGAAGATTATGAATCCATCATTCGTGTTCCATTTAAGATGATTGAAATTGTAGATTGAAAGAATCTTTGTAACGCCATCATAAAAAAAGCCGCATTGAGAATGCGGCTTTTTTTATGATGATTGGTGACTTGAAATCATCTGTTCCAGGAAATCCAGAAACCGCTTTAATACTCGGAAATAGAGCATCACATAAATCACCACTGAGAAAATCCAGATTACGATAATGTTAACCGCGAAGGTGCTGTAATAATTGCCGAGAAACATCTTTCGAGGGGCGTAAAAATGCGCTTTAACCAAAGGATGGACAGGGTCAAGGTAAATAGGGTCTGTTTTCTGAAACAGCCGCCCCTTATATTCGATGATACGGATAAGCTCGGTATTGTTCTCAACAAACTCTGTGAGTTTTTCGTTATGATGCCTTCTTTTTAGTTCCAGAAACATGAACTTTTCGGTCGGGGTTTTTTCGTTGGCACGTATCAGGTTGTCCTTATCTTCATTGGCATTGTTATATAAACGTATGTAAATTTTATTCAACGTTTTTATGAACCGGCGTGTGGAGTCGATCAGCGACTGATCAATTTCCCGAAGATTCAGCCTTTGAATGGACGGTATTTTTATTTCCTGAACATTTTTAATGGAGATTTTCTGAATATTTGGGATCTCTGCGTTTAATTCGTTTCTTAGAAGTTCAAGGTAGCTTCTGGTTTTTTCATGACTTCCGGGATTTTTTAAATCATTCTCAATAAAGTCGATCTTGTTTTCAAGATTTTTAATCCAATAGTTCTTTTTATACTCAGCAATACTCATGAATTTGTTGACCGTATAAAAAGGCTTATCGTATTCATTGGTCATAAATTGTTCCACTGCCAGCGCTTCGTATCCCCAGCGTGCAGTCATCATTTCGCCGTAAAACGGTATTTTACTGGGGGAAGAGATTTTAGGGTTCAACTTTTCATACTTTACAATAACGCCACTCAAAACGATCTGCGGAATAACAAGAAATGGTATTAATATATAGATCGTTACAACTGTTTTAAAGCTGTCTGAAATGAGCAAGCCCATTAAATTTGATGCCGTCCAGGCGCTAAAAAGCACAAGCCAGTATTTGAAATACATACCCTGAATTTCAAGGATGCTGTTACCGATCAGAACAAACGTAAGCGACTGTATAGCAGAAATCGTCATCATTACTGTGAGCTTGGATAACAAATATCCCGACCAGCTCAGGTTGAGGAAAGCTTCTCTTTTGAGGATTTTTCTGTCTTTGATAATTTCTTCCGCACTGACTGTTAAACCCATAAAAGTTGCCACAATCACTGACATGAACAGATATACCGGCAAATTACTGTTTTCAAGCAAGGTATAACCTGTTTCATTGGTTTCGCTAACGTTGAAATATTTAATGATGAAGGCCAGTATAAATGCAAGTACAGGGGCCTCAAGCAAGGTAATGATCAAATACTGTGTGTTGGCAATTTTGGAAAGCACATCACGGGTAATGAATACACCCAACTGTTTTATCAGTCCGGGTACTTTAAAAGCAATAGACGGGAGCAACCTTTCAGAGATGGTCTTTTTCCGTATCCCAAGGCCTGAATCTTTATAATAACTATACCATTCTTCGGGAGATATTTTGCGGGTGCGGGTTTCTTTTCCGTATTCATCAATTACAAACGATTCAACAATGTTGAAGATTTGTTCGGGATTAACATTACCGCAGGCATGGCACTCACTATCAGCCCAATTGGCCTGATGAACTTTGGATTTGAAATACGTGATGGAATCAACCGGATTCCCACTGTAAATTAAGTACCCTCCGGTATCCAATATCAGCAGGTTGTCGAACATCTTGAAAATATCCGAAGATGGTTGATGAATCACAACAAATACAAGCTTTCCTTTTAAAGTCAGATCTTTTAGCAGATCCATGATGTTTTCCGAATCTTTGGAAGACAATCCGGAAGTGGGTTCGTCCAGAAACAGGATGGCCGGTTCCCGAATCAGCTCCAGGGCTATATTAAGTCTTTTACGCTGCCCGCCACTGATTTTTTTGTTTAATGGTGTGCCAACCTGAATGTCCTTGATATCATGTAATCCCAGGTTAAAAAGCATGTTATTCACCGACTGAACAATCTGTTCATCTTTATAATGATCAAAGCAAAGCTTGGCATTGTAGTATAGATTCTGGTAAACAGTCAGCTCTTCAATGAGCAAATCGTCCTGAGATACATGCCCGATTAAACCATTGGATTTGACTTTGTCTTTATAAATATCAATTCCATTAATTAACACCCTTCCTTCATGAGGTTCTATGGAACCATTGAGAATGTTAAGAAGAGTGGATTTTCCTGCTCCGCTGGAGCCCATGATTCCCACCAGTCTTCCCGATTCTTCGCTGAAAGATACGTGATGTACACCTGCATTCCCCCCTTTAAAAAGATAGCTTACTTCTTCAGCTTCAAAAACAATTCGCTCATGCTCGGAATCCTCTTTGAAAACACTGACAATATCGCTGAAATACAGGGGTTTAATATGGTGATTCCGGACAGAAGTACCCGTATTCAACGTAAATACCTTATCCTGCTGAATCATCTGGCCATTCAAAAACAATTCATTTTCACCAATATAACGCAGGAAGTACATGCTTGCAGATGGTACATGACTAATCCAAATATTACCTGTAAGGAATTCTGAATATATATGCTTGTTTTGACTGATCTTGGGCAATCTGCTGTTATTTACAACCAGAAGATGCTTGTTCGATGGGATGGAATCAAATGTATTCAGGGTAAAATAACGAATCAATTCGTACTCATCATTCGGGATGTAAAAGGATTCTGATACTGCAGTAATAAATGCCAGTTCCTGTTCACTGATTTCGCCTGTATTGGATTTTACGAACTCAAAAAGCTGTACCAGAACAATTATCTTTTGTTTCTGGGCCAATTCTTTATTGATTTCATTGCAGATACGCAATACTTTTACAGAATCAGCACCAATACGCTTGTTTCCTCTTTCCAAATTAAGAGCCTGGTGTTTTTCATAAAAGGCATCGAAAATGGAAATATAATCCTTTACCAATTCCTGATTTAACTGTCTGCTTAAAAAAGAAAGTACAACCGATCGCCTGTCCTTGTCGTTACCTTCGGGACTTGCAATGATCGCAAATAACTCCATTAAAGCCTTGAGTATCTTTTCACTCATTCTTGATTGTTCGATTAGTCTTTTTAACAAGCAGTTAGATTGTTTACGTAAATAACATAGATGTGTTTCAGCGATATTCACATAATTAACGCTGAAAATGCTGCTTTTCGCATGTGTCAAAATGACTTGATTGCGGGCTGGGCGACTGTCAAAATGGCTTAAACAGGCGATGGTTTAATTCTTGCAGCAACCCTGAAAAAGTAAAGTTATGAACTTGGATAATTTAACGGTAAGAGCGCAAGAAGCAGTTCAGCAGGCATTTATGCTTGCCAGGGAAAAACAGAATCAGGCTGTTGAAACCGGGCATTTATTAAAGACCATGCTTGCGGGTGAAGATGGAGTTACCGCTTTGCTTCTGGGTAAATCAGGCGTAAACACAAATGATCTGGAGCGGGTTGTAGACCGGATTCTGGAGTCATACACCAGAATAACCGGTGGTGAGCAATATTTGTCGTCTGATGCCCATCAGGCACTTCAAAAATCAATGGATGCAGCAAAAGCCATGCAGGATCAGTTTGTATCTGTTGAACACCTGTTATTGGGCTTAATTGCAGTGACGGATCAAATCAGCAAACTATTAAAGGACTTTGGAGTAAATGCTAAAGTTCTGCAAACAGCAATAGCAGACTTGAGAAAGGGTGCCAAAGTGAACAGTCAGTCGGCAGAAGACACTTATAATTCATTAAACCGGTATGCCATAAACCTGAATGATCAGGCCCGGAATGGAAAACTTGATCCGGTAATAGGCAGAGAGGAAGAAATTAGAAGGGTTCTTCAGATTCTATCGAGAAGAACTAAGAATAATCCCATATTAATAGGTGAACCTGGGGTTGGAAAAACGGCAATTGCTGAAGGGCTGGCTTACAGGATTATTTCAGGCGATGTGCCGGAAAATTTAAAAAGCCGGCAGATATTTTCTCTGGATATGGGAGCGCTGATTGCAGGAGCCAAATATAAAGGTGAGTTTGAGGAACGGCTGAAAGCAGTCATTAAGGAAGTTGTTGCCGCCGAAGGTGAAGTAATCCTTTTTATTGATGAAATACATACATTGGTTGGCGCCGGAAAGGGTGAAGGGGCCATGGATGCTGCAAATATCCTAAAACCTGCACTTGCCAGGGGTGAACTTAGGGCAATAGGAGCTACAACATTAAATGAATACCAGAAATACTTTGAAAAAGATAAAGCCCTGGAACGCAGGTTCCAGGTTGTTATGGTTAACGAGCCTGATGTGCCCAGTGCCATATCTATTTTGAGGGGACTCAGAGAACGATATGAAAACCATCATAAAGTAAGGATTAAAGACGAAGCTGTTTTGGCAGCAGTGGAATTGTCACATCGGTATATCACCGATCGGTTTTTACCAGATAAAGCGATTGACCTGATGGATGAAGCAGCTTCAAAGCTTCGGCTGGAAATGAATTCAATGCCGCAGGAAATTGATAGTCTGAACCGTAAAATCCAGCAGTTGGAAATTGAAAAAGAGGCTCTGAAACGCGAGAATAACAACCAAAAAGTATCTGAGTTGAACCGTGAAATCAGTAATCTGAATGAAGAAAGAAGTGGTTATGTAGCGAAATGGCAGACTGAGAAAAAGCTCATTGATCAGATCCAAAGTCAGAATCAGGCCGTTGAAAACTTAAAAACGCAGGCCGATCAGGCTGAAAGACAGGGCGATTATGGTAAGGTTGCTGAAATCCGGTATGGCCGTATTAAGGAAACTGAAAAGTCAATTGCAGATCTGAATGCAGAACTCATAAAGGCTCAGGGCAACGCCGCCATGATCAATGAAGAAGTAGGCGCTGAAGATATTGCAGAAGTTGTGGCTAAATGGACTGGGATTCCGGTTTCAAGGATGTTGCAGGGCGAACGCGAAAAGCTGCTAAAACTTGAAGATGAATTGCATAAGCGTGTAATCGGCCAGGATGAAGCGATTGTAGCTGTGTCAGATGCAGTGAGACGGAGCCGTGCCGGTTTACAGGATCCCGGTCGTCCCATCGGCTCTTTTCTTTTCCTGGGTACTACAGGGGTGGGAAAGACCGAATTGGCCAAGGCATTAGCTGAAGTACTGTTTAATGATGAAAACCTGATGACCCGAATTGATATGTCGGAATATCAGGAAAGACATACAGTATCCAGACTTGTTGGTGCTCCTCCGGGTTATGTGGGATATGATGAGGGAGGACAGCTTACTGAAGCCGTTCGAAGAAAGCCCTATTCTGTAATACTGCTTGATGAGATAGAAAAGGCACATCCCGATGTGTTTAATGTATTATTGCAGGTATTAGATGATGGCAGATTAACAGATAATAAGGGACGCGTGGTTAATTTTAAGAATACCATCGTGGTAATGACATCCAATATCGGCTCGTCCATCATTCAGCAGAATCTTCAGGAACTTAATGAATACAACAGGGAAGCAACGCTCGAAAGGACGAAAAATGAGGTTTTTGAATTGCTGAAGCAAACCTTGCGGCCTGAATTTCTCAACAGAATCGATGAACTTATAATGTTCACGCCTCTTACAAAGGCTGAAGTGACCAATATTGTGAAATTACAACTGGATGCTGTAATCCGGAAACTTGCCGACTCCAATATTCATATAACCGCTACCAAAGAAGCAATAGACTTAATTGGTACCCGGGGATACGATCCGAATTATGGTGCCCGGCCCATCAAGCGACTCATTCAAAAGAAAATTCTGAACGAACTATCCCGTAAAATTCTTGAAGGAGCTGTGAAGAGTGATCAAACCGTTGTTATAGATCGTGATGACAACGATATCATTTTCAGGAACCAGTGAACAGAATGTACTTCTAAAAACTGCTCAGGCATTCATCAAGATCTGCGTATAAAGTAAAAACGTTATGTAATTGAAGCAATTTGAACAGTTCCATAACTTCTTTACTGATGCCGCAGATTTTGAAAGTGCCTTTATTATTGGTAGCAGTCTTTAATATTGAAAGAAATACACCAAATCCTGAACTGTCAATGTATTTAATTCCTTCCAGATTCAAGATTAACCGCGTTCCCGGAGCGTTGAAGAAACTTTTAAGATCTTCTTTTATGGGTTCAGTTATCAATGCATTGAATCTGTCAATATTATTAAAACGAACTACATTAATATTATTTATTTTTTCAATCTTTAACATATTGAGACTATTAAAAATACAATTCCAGGTTTTGAGTAACAATTTCAAGTTCTTTCACAGCATCTGCGGTGACAGATTTAAAAAGACTTATAATAACAGGATAACTCTCAATTTTATTGCCTTCAGCAGCTGAATTTTCGAGGTCTTTAAGGTTATTGGCCAACTCTGTCAATCCCATAATGGAAACAGAAGATTTTGCCTTATGAGCTAACTTACCTAACAACTGATATTGCTTTGAGGCATACAAACGATCCATTTCGTCTCCGAATTCCTTTACCTGATTAGTGAATATTGAAATCATTTCAATAACCAGCGGTTTGTTTCCTCCGGACATTTCGCGTAAATATGATAAATCGACTTTCATCAAGCCAAGGTTTTTGATTGGTTGATGAAATTAATAATTTTTTTTATAAAAATATCATTTATGCACTTGTTTAACAATTGTATGGCAAAAGTCATATGAAAAAGCTGCTTTTTTATTTTACTTTTGTTGAAACCTTTGACGATCAAAATGAAGAAAACAGTATTCAATCAAAAACATAAGCAGCTTAATGCCAGAATGGTAGAGTTTGCTGGATTCGAAATGCCTATCGAATATTCGGGTATTAATCATGAGCATTTAACTGTAAGAAACGGGGTTGGTGTGTTTGATGTTTCTCATATGGGTGAAATTTGGGTCAAAGGTCAGGGTGCCAGGCCATTGCTTGATTATGTTTTATCCAACGATCCGGGTGTTCTTCGTCCCGGAAAAGCGCAATACTCTTGTTTTCCGAATGGCAAAGGAGGAATTGTAGATGATTTGATTGTGCATCAGTTTGAAGAACAAAAATATTTGCTGGTTGTAAATGCCTCCAATATTGAAAAGGATTGGCAATGGCTGAATGCCAACAATAAATTTGGTGCTGTTCTTGAAAATGCTTCCGACCGGATGTCGCAATTGGCTATTCAGGGACCTCATGCTTTAAAAACCTTGCAAAAAATTACCGACATCCGTCTTGAAGACATGCCTTCATTTACATTTGTTACAGGGCGTATGGGCGGTATGAAGAATGTTCTGATTGCATCTACCGGATACACAGGGGCAGGAGGATTCGAATTATACTTTGATGAAAGCAATCCCGAGGCATTATGGGATAGCATTTTTGATGCAGGCAAGGAGTTTAACATCGAACCTGTTGGATTAGCGGCCCGCGATACCCTCCGGCTTGAAATGGGATATTGCCTTTACGGACATGATATCAATGATTCCACATCGCCCATTGAGGCCGGTTTGGGGTGGATTACCAAATTTAATCCCGGACGTCAGTTCATTGATAGTACAACACTCCTTCGTCAGAAAAATAATGGTGTAACGAGGAAACTTATTGGTTTTGAATTGGTTGATAAAGGTATTCCCCGGCAACACTACCAGATATTTGATAAAAACGATACCAACATTGGCGAAGTAACATCAGGTACCATGTCGCCTTCTCTGAAAAAGGGTATCGGTATGGCCTATGTAAAATCTGATTTTGCTGAACCCGGAACGGATATTTTCATTGAAATTCGCGATAAACGAATACAGGCAAGGGTAGTAAAAATGCCTTTTTATAAATAAAGGTAGTCAGTTATCCAATAATCGGATTGTTATTCATCTGATCAGATTCAATTTCTCCGTCTAATAGCCTGATAATGCGGTGTGCATGAAGGGCTATATTTTCTTCGTGTGTTACGAGTATAATGGTATTGCCCTTATCATGAATTTCTTTGAACAAATTCATGATATCAATGGATGTCTTGGAATCCAGGTTTCCTGTTGGCTCATCGGCCAGAATTATTGCCGGGTTATTAACCAACGCTCTGGCTACTGACACGCGTTGACGCTGCCCTCCAGATAGTTCATTGGGTTTGTGCTCCATCCGGTCAGCCAGTCCTACGTTTTCCAAAGCAACTTTTGCCCGTTGCATCCGTTCACTTTTTGAAACGCCGGCATATACCAAAGGAAGCATAACATTTTCCAAAGCCGAATAACGTGGAAGCAGGTTGAACGTCTGAAATACAAAACCTATTTCTTTATTTCTGATTTCGGCGAGTTGATTATCCACCAACTTGCTTGCATCCTTGTTATTTAAGATATATGTTCCTGAAGTAGGCGTGTCAAGGCACCCAATAATATTCATGAGGGTGGACTTACCTGAACCCGACGGCCCCATTATGGCCACGTATTCGTTTTTATTAATATTTATCGAAACGGAACGCAAAGCTTGTACTACTTCTGTTCCGGGGTAGTAATTTTTTACGATGGATTCCAGATGGATGATGCTGGGCATAAACTGATTGATTTGCGACTAAATTAGTACTTATCTTCAAAAAAACGATCGGTGAGACAATTAATAACCGCGAATCAGGATTCCACATCTGTAAAAATTCAATTTGCGGTATTCTGTAGCGCTTTGTTTAATGAGTTTCCAGGCCTTCATCATATCTGAAGACCAATTGATATCATCAAAAACAAGAATACAATTATGATTCTTCAGTTTCCGGAAGAATTCAAAATATTCCAGCGTGGCAGAACTGGTATGATTGCCATCTATAAACACCAAGAGCCTTTTGTCAGCTTCTATGCCAAGACGGGGCAATGCCGCTTCAAAATAAGCATTCACCACCTGAATATTTTCCAGATGAAAGGCTTTAAATTGCTTTAGTGCGATTTCTGCAAAATGAGGATTCCCTTCAATAGTAACAACCGGGATTTCCGGATTTGCCATTGCAAGCCAGGAAGTGCTTACCCCAAATGCAGTGCCCATTTCAATAATCAGGCTGGGGTTATATTTCAAAATGAGCCGATATAACAATTCACCAATGGAAGGATACACTGAAATGATCCGGGTCATTTTGCCAATCGTTCGCAATTTTTTCTTTTTTTGTGAAGTTGCCCCTGCAGAAGAAGGTTCAACCAGTTCATGATTTTCGGTGAGCGATAATTTGTAATTTCTTATTTTTAAAAGGGCATCAGGGGGTATGTCAAACGCTGGTGATCTCCATTCTTTTGGTGTGGGGCACATACCGTAACGCAGGAAACGTAACAACCGGCAGATCATTGTTTTCATGCGCTTAATATCGGAACAATTACAGGAGTGTGCAAATCTTTTTAAGTTTTTGAAATAACTTTTGCGATATTTACACGACACACGATGTGTTCATGAGCCAGATTACCGATCAGGAAATAAAATATCTAAAAGGCGTAGGGCCCAAAAGAGCTGAATTGCTTGAAAAGGAACTTGGAATCCGAACCTGCAATGATTTGCTCTACAATTTCCCGTTTAAGTATATCGATCGATCCAGAATTTACGCCATAAACGAAATTGATGCCACACATACTTTTATTCAGATAAAAGGAAAAATAACGCATTTCAGAATGGAAGGCCAAAAGTTCAAACAGCGTCTTGTTGCTGTGTTTGCTGACAATAGTGGCAAACTTGAACTTGTTTGGTTTAAGGGAACGCAATGGGTTACCCGAAATTACCAACCGGGGATTGAGTATATCGTGTTTGGCCGTCCTGCATTATACAATAATAAATTGTCCATTGCTCATCCTGAAATTGAATTGGCAGGACGGGAAGAAAATCTGATTCATTCAGCCTTTCAGCCCCAGTATAACAGTACAGAAAAGCTGAAGGCCAATTTTTTCACCTCCAAAACAATACATCGGCTCATTGGTCAGATTCTGAGTATGAACGGCATTGTTGATGAGACTTTGCCCGGAAATTTGCTGGATCGGCTGAAAATGATGCATCTACCCGAAGCGCTACGTAACATTCATTATCCGGAGAATGGTGAAATGTTGAAAAGGGCCATTTACCGTCTTAAATTTGAAGAGCTGTTTTATATTCAATTAAATATACTTCTTCAGAAAAACCGGCAATACAGCAGGTTCAAAGGTTTTGTGTTTTCAAGGGTCGGTGAATTGCTGAATGACTTTTACAAAAGACGCCTTTCTTTTGAGCTTACTGAGGCACAAAAAAGAGTCATCCGTGAAATCCGTAAGGATCTCGGATCTAATCATCAAATGAACAGGCTATTACAGGGAGATGTAGGCAGTGGAAAAACCCTGGTTGCACTGATGATCATGCTGATTGCTTTGGATAATGGTTACCAGGCATGCCTGATGGCCCCGACTGAGATTCTTGCAAATCAGCATTACCAAACCATATCGCGATTTCTGGATACCCTGAATGTTCAGGTATCTCTACTAACAGGCTCAACAAGAAAAAAGGACCGTAATACCCTTCATAGTCAGCTGCGATCGGGCCAGCTTCATATCCTGATAGGCACCCATGCCTTACTTGAAGACGTAGTGCAATTTCAGAACCTGGGATTGGTAATTATTGACGAGCAACACCGGTTTGGCGTTGCACAACGCGCCCGGCTATGGAAGAAATCGGAACAATATCCGCATGTGCTGGTGATGACAGCTACTCCCATTCCAAGAACTTTAGCCATGACTGTATATGGAGATTTGGATGTATCAGTAATTGATGAGCTTCCTCCCGGAAGAAAGCCCATTCAAACTGTACATTATTACGAGTCAAAGCGCCTGGTACTTCATGGCTTTCTCAGAAATCAAATAAAACTGGGGCGCCAGATTTATATTGTTTATCCGCTCATCAAAGAATCTGAAAAGCTGGATTATCTGGCTCTTGAAGAAGGATATGAAGCTATTGTAAGGGCATTTCCGCCACCAGAATACAATGTTGTTTGCATACACGGTCAGATGAAACCTGAAGACAAAGATGCAGCCATGCAGTATTTTATTAAAGGAAAAGCTCAGATTCTGATGGCTACAACGGTAATAGAGGTAGGAGTTGACGTTCCAAATGCCAGTGTAATGGTTATTGAAAATGCAGAACGGTTTGGATTATCTCAGCTGCATCAGCTCCGTGGCAGAGTAGGCAGGGGTGCGGATCAGAGTTTTTGTATGCTGATGAGCTCATACAAATTGAGTAAGGAAGGCCGCAAACGTATTGAAATTATGGTGCAATCGAATGATGGATTCGAAATTGCCGAAGCAGATCTTAAATTGCGTGGGCCCGGAGATATTGAGGGCACACAGCAAAGCGGTATTCCTTTTGATCTCAAAATTGCCAATCTGGCTCAGGACGGCCAGTTACTTCAATATGCCCGTGATGTTGCTTCCCAGGTACTTGAATCTGATCCGGTTTTGCAAAATCCCGATAATGCCATACTTAGAAAACAGTTATCGAAATTAAGCAAAACCGAAATCGACTGGAGTTCGATCAGTTAACTGATCATATATGGCTATTTCTTAAGACCCAGTGCACTTAAACCTTGTTCAAAAACAATATCAACCGGAATATCCTTTTGCTCAATCTTCTTCAGCGCAGCCTTCAATTCCTCATCCATAACCCCGTATTGCTCTGATAAACGGGTAGCACGATCATAGTCCCCGTTACCCTGTATTACCAATATCAATTCGGATAATGAAATCACAGCTTCTTTCATTTTGCCATAATCAATCCGGTAAAAACCTGTTGAATCCACTGAAAATGCGCCTTTTTCCTTGAAATAATTGTAGCGAATCAAATTAGCTTTACCATGAGCACTGGCAGCACCAAAACGAATCGACCTGAAAAGTCCCGCCATAAAGGTGGTGTATTCACTTTCAACATCAATATCCAGTTTTCCCATTTCCTTCAGTTTTACTTCAAGGTAAAGGCCCAAAATATCTGCCTTACCTTCTTCCCATGTGGTATACTGGTCTTTTAAAGCTTCTCTGACGGTACCTTTACCGGTAATTGTTTTAGAAATCCCAAGTCCATGGGCAATTTCGTGAAACATCGTATTGGTAAAAAATGCGTCAAAACTTACCTTTTTAAGCTGATCTTCGGGAATCAATTCCTGTGAAATCGGAACTAAGATTTTATCGAACTTGGCTTTCATGGCGTTTTTAAGCTGAAGTCTCCGGCTGCCCTTTAACTCCTGAACTACTTCATCATTCGGTAAATTAATTGCAATGGTTTTACTTCCTGCGTTGCAATCGCCGGCATAATATATTACGTCATAAGCTGCCAGATCTGAGCTGCTTCCGGGCATTTCCTTTTTATACCGGGCTTCCACAGGAAGGCCTTTCTGTAATTCGGGCAATAATGCTGCATACTGAAGTAACTTTTTGCTCCATTCAATGTCTTTTACAAGGATATAGGCTTCATGAGCTGCTTTATAGCCAAAAAGTTTGTCTTCATAAGTTTCAATGGGACCAACCACAAAATCTACTACGTTGGTTTTCATTTCCATCCAGGCAATGTCACTGGTTCTGTAATTATCGGTCAGTAAAGCCTGACTCCTTAATTCAAGGTATTTTTTTAAACCTGCATCATCAGCATATTTAGAAGCCTCAAGAATGAGTTCGGAAGCTCTTTTAACTTGTTTTTCGAAAGCCTGATGATAAGGAATTACAATCAGATTCCGCAGAGAATCCCTGCGTATTATGGTGTACAAATCCTTTTTTAAAGGATTGTTCATTTTTTCAAATTCTTCAATGGTCATGTCCATAGGATAGAAATTAGCTCCAGGGGCCTTGTTTCCAATGCCTTTGATAAACGGAGCATTATCATTCATCCGGTCCCATGGGCCATAGTGAATGAGCACCAGTTCTTTCTCTTTGTCGCTTTGCAGCGTATTCAATAGTGAATCTTTGTTACCAAACGATTCGAACCAGAATATTTCGTTCATGATGTCGGCCGCTTCAATCAGCAAGGGGATCATCTGCTTCTCGTTTGCTGTTAATACACTCGTATCGGTAGTGAGGGTAAATGAGGCAAAGTCGTTCAGTTTCATAGCCAAAGTATCATTTTCGGGTTGCTTTTGTGTAGATGTGTTTTTACAGCCAAATGAAAATAGGAGCAATAAAAAACACATTCCCAATGTATAAAACGATTTCATACTCAGTTTTTTATCAAAGTTAGACATTTATTTGGATCGATTCTGATGAAATTCGATATCAGAATTCGAATATTTTAAACCGGCACAACTTCTTTTTTTGCAGCATATAAGAGAATGACACCCCTAAAACACCCATTCCATATTTAATACTGCGTCGTATGTTTATGGATGATGCATCATCAAAGTAACGGGTTGGGCAGGTAATTTCTGCTATTTCAAATCCGGCATAGAAAATTTGTGCCAGCATCTGGTTGTCAAAAACAAAATCATCCGAATTCAGGTGATAATCCACCTTTTGAAGTACATTCCCTGAAAAGGCACGATATCCGGTATGATACTCAGAAAGCTTCTGATTCATCAATATATTCTGTGTGAGTGTCAGAAAACGGTTGGCAATATATTTATAAATGGGCATTCCTCCTTTTAACGCACCTTTTCCTAAAATGCGCGATCCCAGAACTACCTCATAAACCCCGTTTGCAATAAGATAGCATATAGAATGGATCAGTTTTGGAGAATACTGATAGTCGGGATGCAACATCACGACAATATCTGATTTGAGTTCCATGGCTTTGTCGTAGCAGGTTTTCTGATTACCGCCATAGCCCTTATTTTCGGAGTGGATAATGACATGTTTGATTCCCAGATCCATGGCAACCTTCACAGTGTTATCACTGCTTTTATCATCAACAAGTATTACATGATCCACGATATCAAAAGGGATCTCCCGAAAAGTCTGCTCAAGTGTTTTGGCCGCATTATAAGCAGGCAACACTACCGTAATGGATTTATTGTTAATCATTTTTATTGTTTTTTGTTTGCCGGTTCTCTTTTAAAGAAAGCAAAGCCATTTTTTTCATATAAGAAGGTAAGTCCCGGATTGTCAATCATAAATTTATCCTTTCTGTGAATTTTTACAGAAAAATATACGGTTCTGTCAATATCTCCACTTAGAAGCCATTTTTTATCGTATTCAAGTGGTTGATCATGTTTGCGTATTTTTCCATAATACAGATGTGCATAACTCTTGTAACCCATGGTTTGCAAATAAACATCTTCGTGGGAGACCGATTGGTAAAACTCAACAGCTGCTCTTTGGGAATAGGCCTCAATTCGTGGTACAATAATGAGCATGGATAAAAACATGAATACAGGTACAACCCAAACAAGCTTTTTACTGCTTTCGGCAATCCCTCTGGTTTTGATCGCCCTGTTAAAGAAAAATACTCCGCAAATGAGGAGTAACCCTGCAACAAATTCATATCCTTTCCATTCGCCGTCAGCATTCAAATTAGCTCTTGTAAATGCATCCCGGATCCATCCCCATTCAATGATCCGGACTTTATAATAATCAATAAAAGTAAGGGCAATGACGATGAGTGAAATGAGCAGTCCTATGGCAGAAATGAAGTATTGAATTGCTTTCTTCCATTTTAAACTTAATTCCTTTTCATGGTATAATGTAAAAGCCCCGGCAAAGGTCAAAGGAAAATAGCAAAGAGAGGAATAATGAACAATTTTAGTTTTCACGATGGTGAAAAGAATCAAAACCACCCAGAATAAAATGATCATCCAACTATAAAAGTTGCCCTTGCTGGTTTTATTTTTCCGTACGGGCAAAATAGAGGGCAGGGCAAAAACAGAAGCAGGAAATACTCCGATAAAAAGGATTACAAAATGATAAAGCAAGAAACCACCGTGACCAGCATCCTTGGTTTTGAACAACCGGATCTGATAGGTAATGAAATCTGCAATAATATTAAAGTTTCCTTCGATGATCTGCAGGATAAACCAGAAACCTCCGGCTAATAATAACGTGAATAGAAAAAGCAGCACATCAGTAAACCGGACGCGAACACGGAATTTTTTAATGATCAGGTAAATCAATCCGGACAATCCTGAAACAAGAAGGGCTACCGGACCTTTAGTAAGAACGGCCAGTCCGATAAACAATCCTGCGGCCAAAGCGTGCAAAGCTTTATATTCATCAGTTTCAAAATATAAGTATAATTGAAAAATTCCCAGAAAAATGAACAGATTGAACCAGGGATCAATAATACCAGATTTAAAATAGAAAAAGGGAAGGATAGAACCAGCATATAATAACGTCCAGATCAGTCCAAACCGGGTATCAAAAACCTTCTTTCCTGCGTGGTAAAGAATGATCAGGGAGATAATGCCACAAAGTGCATTAGGAAAACGGGCTGCAAATTCGTTAATGCCGAAAATCTTCATGGATAACGCCTGCATCCAGATAAACAATGGCGGCTTCTCCCAAAAAGGAACGAAATGTATCTGAACATTCAGATAATCACCACTGGCAAGCATCTCTCTGGCCGATTCAGCAAAATTGATTTCATCCCAGTCGAAAAGGTGTACATTACCCAGAAACGGGATAAAAAACAGTGCAGCAATCGCAGCAATTACGACATTGATTTTCCAGGTGTTAAACTGACTTTGATGGTTCATTTTTAAATAATTTCCGGATGTTCCAGTTGTGCCATTCTTTATCACTTCTATAAAACAGAAGGTATATTATCAGAGTGCCGGTTGTTCCAATGAAGGATCCGGTCATTGTATCAATTAAAAAGTGCTGGGATAAATATATCCGGGAAAATGCCACAAGACAAGCCATAACCAGGCAACCGGTTTTTATGGCTTTATTGGATGAAAGCATTGCAAAGCACAGAAACATTGCAAATGCACTTGTGGAATGCCCGGAAGGGAAACTCCTTCCGCCGAGCATTTCAACCCCATCAACCAGATGAAGTGATTTGTCATATAAAAGTTTTGAAGGACGCATGACGTCATGAAAGAAAGCTCTTTTCAGAATTTGTGTGATGAGTCCCGTTGATAAATAAGCGGTAATCAAAAACAAAAAATGACGCAAAGAATAAAACAGGAGGATGAGTGCCGGAATAATTATAAAAAGTCCGTCTCCCAGATAAGTCAGCCATGCAAATGCAACATCGGAAAAAGATGAATTATGCTGGTTAATCCATAGGTGGATATCTGCTTTTGAGTATATCAGCAGAAAAGGTATTAAGAAAAGAAGCAATACCACATAGGGTACCAAAAAATAAAGATTATTCCGGATGGTCCTTAAAAACATGCTGCGTTTATTAAGGCGTCAAAAATAATGGTTTTTTCCTTTATTTCACTATTCCGGAAAAACCCATAAATGCCAACGAAAGCAATCCTGCCGTTATCAACGATAATGGAAATCCTTTCATGCCTTTTGGAGTATCAGCAAGGGCAAGTTGTTCCCTGATTCCGGCCATCAATATTAAAGCAAACATAAATCCAGTAGCAATACCTGCAGCATAAACAACGCTCATGAGCAAATCCAAATCTTTTTGAACAGCAAGAATTGCAATTCCAAGAACGGCACAATTTGTTGTGATTAAAGGCAGATAAATGCCCAATGCCTGGTATAAAGCCGGTGCAGCCTTTTTCAGAATGATCTCCACAACCTGAACCAAAAAAGCAATCACAAAAATAAATGTGATCGTCTGCATAAACTCAATGTTAAGCGGTACGAGAATATAGTTTTGAATCAGGTAGGTGACCAGGTTAGCGAGTGACATTACAAAAATAACGGCCACACCCATTCCAACAGACGTGTCAATTTTATTGGACACACCCAGGAAAGGGCAAATGCCTAAAAACTGCACAAGTACAACATTGTTAACGAGGACGGCTGATATAATCAAAAGTACATATTCCATAGGTCGGGCTTTTAAAGGATGTATTTCGATTTAATTCTGTTCATGATGGCAATTAAGAATCCATAGGTTACAAACGCACCCGGAGGCAATATGAAAATAAGCATGGTGGAAGCATGTTCGCTGATAAGCCGGTATCCAAAAAATGAACCGTTTCCCAGAACTTCCCTGATGGAACCAATCAGGGTAATGGCGAGTGTAAATCCGATCCCCATGCCTAAACCATCCAGGATGGAAGGGCCAATGTCGTTTTTTTGAGCGAACGCTTCAGCTCTTCCTAGAATAATGCAGTTGACAACAATCAGAGGAATGAAGATACCCAGCGAGTTGTACAAGTCCGGTGTGTAAGCTTTCATTACCAGATCAACAATCGTAACAAAAGTTGCAATCACAACAATAAAAGCAGCTATACGCACCTTATCAGGAATAAAATTTTTCAGAAGCGAAATGAAAAGATTCGAAAATACCAGCACAAATGTTGTGGCTGCACCCATACCAATACCATTGATTGCTGCTGTGGTAACGGCTAGGGTGGGGCAGGTGCCCAGTACGATAACAAATGTTGGGTTCTCTCTGAGCAGACCGTTTGTTAAATATTTAATATTGCCCATTTCAGGTAATTTAATTCGTTATTGAGCAGCGTTTGTATCAGAAAGCGCTTTTAACTGATCAAAGGCGCTTTGTAATGCATCACAATAGGCTCTTGAGCTGATTGTGGCCGCTGTTATCGCATCTACATCTCCGTTGTCCTTTTTAACTTTAAGTTTAAAGCTATCAGGATTTTTTCCTGAAAACTGATCTTTGAATTTTGATTCCGTCATTCTTGTACCAAGTCCGGGGGTTTCTTTATGTGAGAGCACCACAATCTTATGAATCGTTCCGTCAGGCAGAAACCCTGCCATCATTTCAATGCGTCCTGCAAATCCCTTTTCGGTAAATGTTTTTATAGCATAGCCCACTAATTGATTTTCCTTAGTCAGGCGGTAAATGAAAATGCCGTTTTTTTCCACCCGGTTTGATAACGGATCACTGTCGAATTCCGGAACAACTTCCCGGATTGCATTGATTTCTTTTAACCTGGATGCTTCTTCAATGGGACCTTTGGTTTTGAGATGCACAAACGCCAATGCCGCAGAAACAGTAACTGAAATTATAACAAGCGACAGAATCATGTTGGTCAGGGTAGATTCGAGTTTCTTAGCCATGTTGAACCTCCTTTCCGAACTGTGAAGGTCTGACATACTTGTTTATGAGCGGAACAGCGGCATTCATAATCAGAATCGCAAAGGATACTCCTTCAGGATATATGCCAAATCTCCGGATTACAACGGTAATAATGCCTATGCCCACAGCGTATATGATCATCCCTTTATGCGTCATGGGTGAGGTGACCAGGTCGGTAGCCATATATATTGCGCCTAATAAAACGCCACCGGTTAGTATATGAAAGATTGGTGTGGCGTTGGAAACAGGATCTGACATCCACAGAATGCCTGTAAATGCAAAAATTGTTGCAACAATCACTACAGGAATGTGCCAGGTAATGATCTTTTTATAAAGGAGGTAAATAAAACCAAGGATCAGTGCCAGTGCGCTGACTTCACCCAGTGAACCTCCCATTTGCCCCAGTAACATGTGCATGGAATCAGGGATTTGTGACATGATTTGAGAAACAGAATCTCCGTTTCTGATTCCTTCTTTTAAAATCCCTAATGGAGTAGCGCCGGTAAGAGCATCTGTATATTGAAACTGGGCCTGAATGGGAAGAGGCCAGCTTGTCATTTGAACAGGAAATGAAATAAGCAAAAACACCCTGCCTGCTAAAGCAGGATTAAAAGGGTTATTTCCCAGGCCTCCGAAAGCCATTTTTGCAACGCCAATTGCAAACATGGCACCAATCATAACCATCCACCATGGAAGATTTGACGGGAGGTTAAACGCGAGAAGGATGCCTGTAACAACTGCAGAGCCGTCATATATGGTAACGGGTGTTTTAAGCAAAAACCGCTGTATCAGCATTTCAGAAAGGATACATGTCAGAACAGAAACAGTTGTAACGATAAGCGCGCCCAGCCCAAAAAGATATACTGTAACCAGAAATGCAGGGATTAAAGAAATGATGACCCCATTCATCATCTTTCGTACTGAAAGGTTCCCGAAAATATGTGGAGAAGGTGAGACTGTGAGCATGATATTTATTGCTTTATTCTGGATCTTATGATTTTTCCGACACTTGTTTTTCCATGGCGTATGTAGTCGAGCAAAGGCCTACTGGCAGGACAGGTATAACTGCATGAGCCGCATTCCACACAATCCATTACATGCGCAGCTTCAAGCCTGTCAAAGAAGTTTTGCTGAGCAAGCTGCAATAGTAAATAAGGTTCCAACCCCATGGGACAAACAGATACACATTTTGCACACCGGACACATGGTTGAACGGGATTTCTTTCTGATTCATCTGCTGGCAACAAAAGAATGCCTGAAGTTCCCTTTACAACGGGTACATCGCTGTTGCTAATAGATTTTCCCATCATAGGACCGCCTATAATTACCTTCCCTGAGTTTTCAGGTAATCCCCCTGCCAATTGAATCAGAGCCGAAACCGGAGTGCCGATGCGTGCCTTAAAGTTGGAAGGTTGGGTCATGTTTTTACCGGTTACTGTTACAATCCTTTCAACCAGGGGTTTATTTTTCTGAACTGCTTCATATACCGCAAAAGCAGTTCCGACATTGAACACAATAGCTCCTACATCCACAGGTAAACCGCCTGAAGGCACTTCTCTGCCTGTTATTGCTTTGATCAGTTGCTTCTCACCTCCCTGTGGATATTTAACCTTCAGGGGGTGAATATGAATCTCCGGATAACCGGATGCCAACCTGCGCATATTTTCTATGGCATCTGGTTTGTTATTTTCAATGCCAATATGTGCATCCTGAACATCAAGAGCTTTCATGAGCAGACGGACACCGGTAATGATTTCAGCTCCTTTTTCGCGCATTAATGCATGGTCGGAAGTAAGATATGGTTCGCATTCAACACCATTTATAATAAGGTATTGCGCTTTTTTCCCCCTGGGAATGGCAAGTTTTACATGAGAAGGGAAAGTTGCGCCTCCAAGTCCCACAATTCCTGCTTCGGTTATTTTTTTAATGATTTCAGCTCCGGAGTCATGGATTGTATTATCCAGTTCCGAATTGGTAATGATATCATCCAGCCACTCATCCCCTTCAGCATTTATACAGACAGCTTTACGCTTAAAGCCGACGCCATCGTAAATATCCTCAATTTTCGACACAATTCCCGAAACAGATGCATGTACATTGGATGATACAAAGCCCTCTCCAACGGCAATTAACTGGCCGGCTTTTACCTTTTGCCCTGTTTCAACAATTACTTTGGCAGGAGCACCCATGTGCTGGGAAACAAATATGGAAACAGCAGCCGGAACATCCGCCACTTTGATTTTTTCGTGAGCCGATAACTTATATTCCGGAGGGTGTATACCTCCTTTTTTAAATGTCTTAAACACAGTGAAATATTTTAAACCATAATTTTTGATTCATCCGCAGTTCCTGCGCTCTCTTTTCGAACAGGAAAGCCAGTTTCAATAATGGAATGCGTGGGACAAACTTCCACGCATTTCCGGCATAATCTGCATTTTTCTGCATCTATATATGCCAGGTTGTTATTTAAGTTGATTGCTTCGTATGGACAGGTCTTAACACATTTAGAGCATCCAATGCAGGCAACAGCACAATTCTTCCGTGCAACTCCTCCCTTATCTTCATTTTTGCAGGCAACATAAACTTTCTTTTCTCCTTTCCAACGCTTCCTTAATTCGAAAAGCTTTTTCGGACAGGATTTGACACATGAACCACAGGCAGTACATTTAAGATCGTCAATCACGGGTATACCTGTAAATGGATTGATGGAAATAGCACCGAATGAACATGCCGAAACACAATCGCCATAGCCAAGACAACCGTATGAACATCCGGTTTCACCGCTAAAAAGGGCTGATGCTATAGCACATGATTTTGCTCCGTCATACTTTGTTGTTTGAGGTCTGTATTCACAACTTCCATTGCAATGCAATACGGCAACTTTTGGTTCCATTGAAGTGGCTTCCCGGCCTAAAATGGCTGCGATCCTGGTCATTACTTCGTTACCTCCGACAGGGCAGTAAAGACCATCCATTGATTCCGCCTGAACCAGGGTTTCGGCCAGATTATGGCAACCTGCATACCCGCAAGCACCACAATTAGCAGAAGGCAATTCAGTTTCTACCTGTTCAATACGGGGATCTTCATAAACTTTAAAGCGCTGGGCTACAAAGTACAATACAACAGCAGCAATGGCCCCCAAAACACTGAGTGATAAAATGGTATATATGATGATGGTATTCATGAATTCAATCCAGTTTATAGGCAGAAAAATAAAAAACCTTGTTCAATCGATTTTTAAATAAATGTAATAAAATAAAATAGGGTATCAGTATTGCCAAAGACATTATTCCTGAAAACCACTCGGGATAACCCAAAGAACTCAATGTAATCAATACGGATAGCATGAGCAAAAAAGGTATAAGATAGCCCAGAATTATTGCCTTGTTCCCTTTCCCTTTGGTAATTACAACAGAAACGGCATCACCCTTTTTAAGCTGCTTATCAAAATCAGTGATATGAATGATGCGTTCAGCGGATTCTCCCATAAAACATAATCCCTTAACCGAGCATGGTCCACATAAAGAATTGCGTATAATTTTCACATGGATTTCCTGGGCGGAAACCATTTCAACAACGCCTTTCTGTTCTATACATACAGAGGCTTCCATGGGTAATTGCTTCTTAAAAACGTAAAAATAATACGGTTCAGGATATTAATGATGAACAAATATCATGAATTGCATAATTTAGGTTGATTATAAATAAGAACTCCATACAGACTGTGAATAACATTTTCAATTTTCGCACAGTTTATATTGTCTACTTGTATATTTTAGCATCTCTTAGATCTTTACAATAGTGTATGGCAAAAAAGAATAATTCTGAGGAAGTTAAAAAGAAAAGTCCCAAAACAGGATCCTTCGTCACCGATGAAAGATTTAAAGTAGCACTGGGTGTGCTTTTATCTGGTTTTGCAGTACTCCTGTTCATTTCATTTATCTCATACCTGTTTACCTGGAAATCTGATCAGAGTTTCCTATGGTCAAGGGTTTTTTCTGAACCTGATTACAAAGTTGAAAACTGGTCAGGGAAAGTAGGTGCCTATTTTTCAAACGTATTTATGAACCATTGGTTTGGGATACCCTCCATTGTTATTCCGCTGATGCTGTTATTGATTGGCTTTTCTTTGATGCGTGTAAAAATCAAAAGACTTGGTTTTTTATTGAGAGCAGCCACTTCTGGTATGATTTTATTATCCATATGGTTTGGATTCATTTTCAGAGCGCTTAACGGATTTCTGGGCAGTGGCCCCGGTGGGAAACATGGCTTATATCTTAGTCAGTGGCTTGAATCGTTTGCAGGTTTCGCCGGAGCAGGGCTGATTCTTCTTGTAACAACCATCATCTGGATGGTTTTTTCAAACAAAAACACCTTAGGCTGGCTTGCAAAATTATTTTCTATCCGGCTGACAAAAGCCGGTTCAGCAAATAGTGATAATCAGTCGCAGGAGCCAAATAAAACAGCGGAAAACTCTGAAGTTCCCATTCAGCAGGATGATGACCTCATTTTTGAAACAGAATTTAACCGGCATGAGCGGGCAGGATCAATGAATAATATCCCTGACCTGCCAATTATTCCTGATGCTGAAGATAATCTGGAACTGGAAGTACGCGACTTAAAAGAAACAGAAGCTGAAATACCATCAGGGACTGAATCTGATTCTACTCCCGGGCCCTATGAGATGCTTGAAGATTATGATCCGACGTTGGATCTTTCCCATTACAAAATGCCTTCGGTTGAACTTCTTGAAAAGCATGATTCTGAAAACTCTACTGTTTCTAACGAAGAGTTAATCAGCAATAAAAATAAGATCGTTGAAACGCTTTCAAATTATAAAATACAGATTGATAAGATAAAAGCCACAATCGGACCTACTGTTACATTGTATGAAATTGTTCCGGCTCCGGGTGTCCGCATTTCCAAAATTAAAAGTCTGGAAGATGATATAGCGCTTAGTCTTGCCGCTTTAGGAATTCGAATTATTGCACCCATGCCGGGCAAGGGAACTATTGGTATCGAGGTACCAAATCAAAATCCTGAAATTGTTTCCATGCGATCTGTTCTGAGTTCCCGGAAATTTCAGGAAAGTCCCTTTGAGCTGCCTGTTGCAATGGGAAAAACCATTTCAAATGAAACTTATGTCTTTGACCTGGCCAAGATGCCTCACTTACTTTTGGCAGGTGCAACCGGGCAGGGCAAATCTGTCGGATTAAACTGCATCATCACCTCGCTTTTATATAAAAAGCACCCTTCACAATTGAAATTTGTGCTCATTGACCCTAAAAGAGTTGAATTAACTGCATATACAAGTCTTGAAAAGCATTACCTGGCAAAAATTCCGGATGCCGAAGAAGTGATCATTACCGACACCAAAAAGGTAATTTATACGCTTAATTCGCTTACCATTGAAATGGACCAGCGCTATCAGTTGCTTGAAAAGGCAGCTGTACGCAATATCAAAGAATATAATCATAAGTTTATCAAGCGTAAACTGAACCCGGAAAAGGGGCATCGCTATCTTCCATATATCGTGGTGATCGTGGATGAATTCGCCGACCTGATTATGACTGCAGGAAAGGAAGTAGAAACTCCTCTGGCCAGATTGGCTCAGCTTGCCCGTGCCATTGGTATTCATCTGGTTATTGCAACCCAACGGCCAACTACAAATATAATTACCGGAGTTATCAAAGCTAATTTCCCGGCTCGCATTGCATTTCGTGTTACATCAATGATAGATTCCAGAACTATTCTGGATTCCCCGGGAGCAAACCAACTTGTGGGTCGTGGTGATATGCTCTTTGCTCCGGGCAGTGATATGATCCGGATCCAGTGTGCGTTTATAGATGTTCCCGAAACAGAAGCCATCACAAAATTTGTTTCTTCTCAGCGCGGTTTTCCCACTGCCTTGTATCTGCCAGAATATGTTGATGAGAGTTCAGGTGCAGACTTGGGTGATGTGGATCTGTCAAAAAGAGACGGGTTGTTTAGTGATGCTGCACGCCTTGTTGTAATTCATCAGCAGGGATCTACCTCGCTCGTTCAGCGTAAATTTTCTATTGGATATAACAGGGCCGGACGAATCATGGATCAGCTTGAAGCGGCTGGCATTGTTGGGCCTCCCGATGGCAGCAAACCCCGGCAGGTGTTTTATTCGGATGAATATAGTCTGGAACAGTTTTTGAATACCTTATAGAAAAACTAAGCTGATGAAATTAATTCTGTTATTGTGTTTTGTAACGTTCATGACGCTGTGCAATGCCCAGGAAAATAACATGGTTCAGGATCCTGCAGCGGAAAAAATATTGGATAAGGTAGCTCTGAAATTTAAATCCCTGCAATCTATCCAATCCGACTTTGAGCTTATCATCCAGGATCGGAAGGAGAACACCAAAAATGCTACCTCTGGTCACATTGTAATGAAACAAAAAAAATACAAACTGAATAGCCAGGGAAGCACAGTTTTTTTTGACGGTGTTACCATGTGGACCTATGTAGCTGCAAATAATGAAGTAACCATTACACAACCTGAGAATCCTCAAATGGATTATCTCAGCAATCCATTAGGCATGTTTACTTCTTATAAGGCCGATTATAAATATAGGTATATTAAGGAAGGTACCTGGAATGGGGTGGCTTGTCATATCGTTGATTTGTTTCCAAAAAACTTAAACCAGCCTTATTCCAGAATAAAAGTCTACATTAACACCCGCACGGATATGCCGGAAGCCATTAGTTCTATTGGAAAAGATGGGGTTGATTATACCGTTTCCCTGAAAAATCTGCTGTTAAATGAAAATGTTCCGGATGCTACTTTTACTTTTGATCCTGCCAAATATCGCAAGCCGGAAATAATTGATATGAGGGGGTTATAAAAAAATCTTTGTCCATCCTTCCAGAAGGAGGATGGGCAAAGAAGCAGGATCTTCATGCTATTTCTGAGGAATTGCTTCAATGGAAGCAACCAGAAATTTCCAGAATGTTTCAACACTACTGATATTTACTTTTTCATCCGGTGAATGAGGATGCCTGATCGTAGGCCCTACAGATATCATATCCAGATTCGGATAAACTCCTCCAATGATTCCGCATTCCAGACCAGCATGAACCGCTTTTATTTCAGTCTTTTTCTGATACATTTTAAAATAAACGCCTTCCATTACCTTCATAATAGCAGAGTTCATATTGGGTTTCCAGCCGGGATATGAACCTGCGAAGTGTACTTTTGCACCTGCAAGTTCGAAAAGAGCCTGCATGGATTCTGAAATATTTTCTTTGGCAGTATCAACAGAACTGCGAAGCAGGCAGCTGACATGAATTTTTGACCCAACAGATTTCACAATGGATAGGTTGGTTGATGTTTCAACCAGTCCCTCAATGCCATCTGTCATTCTGACTACTCCATTTGGACAACTGTATACGGCCGCAATGATTCGTTTTTGCAGGTCTGTCTTTAGCACCCGTGAAGGTTTTTCGGTTTCTTTTACGACGATCTTTAAATCCGGATCCGCTCCACTGATTTCTTTTCTGACCATTTCCAAAAACCGGGCAACAAATTTTAACCATTCACCGGTTTTATTGCCTGGGATCAGAACAGTGGCATTGGCTTCCCTGGGAATGGCATTGCGCATATTTCCGCCTTCCACTTCAGAAAGTCGCAATCCGAAACTTCTTTCAGCTTTCCATAGCATTCTGAACAGAATGAGATTTGAATTACCCCTGCCTAAATGGATTTCTAAACCGGAATGCCCGCCTCTTAAACCGCTCACAGTGATCTGATAGGCAGTATAACCGGATGGTATTACATCCGCTTCATAATCAAATTCTATATTTCCATCCATTCCGCCGGCACATCCAATGTAGAGTTCTCCTTCGTCTTCAGAATCCAGATTGACCAGGATGTCTCCTTTAAGTTGTCCTGGCTGCAAAGCAAAAGCTCCTGTCATACCGGTTTCCTCATCTACGGTAAACAGGCATTCAACCGGACCATGTTTGAGGTTTTTAGATTCCAGAATGGACATCATCACAGCCACACCTATTCCGTTGTCGGCACCCAGGGTCGTGCCGTTGGCTTTTACCCAGTCGCCATCAATATATGCTTCAATCGGATCGGATTCAAAGTCGTGTTTCTTATCATTGTTTTTCTGAGGAACCATATCCAGGTGCGACTGGAAAATGACGCATTTCCTGTTCTCAAAACCCGGAGTGGCTGGTTTTCTTATGATTATGTTTCCAACAGCATCTGATTTAGTCTCCAAACCCAGATTTTCTCCGAATTTTTTTATGAATTCAACGACTTTGCCTTCTTTCTTTGAGGGCCTTGGAATAAGAGTAATATTTTTAAAATTTTTCCATACAACGGATGGATTCAGTGATTCAAGGTTTGTATTCATATCATCGTTTTTTTTAAATTCAGAGAAACCATAAAAATACTCATATTCTTGAAGGGATGCCAAGATTTTTGTCATGTTTATTCAGACCAGATAATTATTAGAGATACGCATTTAAGAATCAATTAACATCTGGAATGGAACAAATTTCTAAATTAGCCGTAAATTTGAACGAAAACTCCTCATATGAAAAAGATAGTTCTGGCAGGCATTGCATTGTTTATCCTGAATGCATTACATTCTCAGGTTGCCGTTAAATGGTATACCATTGAAGAAGCATATGCCCTCTCTAAAAAAGAACCCCGGAAGATTCTGGTGGATGTGTATACTGATTGGTGTGGCTGGTGTAAGGTAATGGACCGTAACACATACAGCAATGAGGTAATTGCCGATTATATCAATAAAACATTTTATGCTGTAAAATTCAATGCCGAACAGAAGGGTGATGTTTTACTCAATGGTAAAACCTATAAACTTGTTCAGAATGGCAACAGGTCCTATAATCAATTTGCATATGAATTGCTCAAAGGACAGTTGGGATATCCCTCAACTGTATTCCTGGATGAGCAGGCCAATGTCATCGAGCCGGTTCAGGGATATATAAAACCTGTTGAATTTGATCAGATTCTTAAATTTATTGGCAGCAATGCCTTTAAAACCAAAAAATGGGAAGATTTTAAATCCACGTATGTTTCCCCAATTACTGAGGTTACTCAGTAATGGTTGCTGATACGGCGACACCATATTGAAAAACCGGAATCAGCGCATCTGACCATATTTGTTCACCTACCAGCAAACGTATGTTTACCTGATCAGGAATCCTGTAAGGGATCATATTGCCTGAAGTTTTAGCCGGCAATCGGTAGTCCTCCAGTTCACGAATAATCCGCGATGGTTTCATTTCAAGCATAACAGGTATACCTGATGTTTCTCCTGAAGCAACAAAACCATCGCTGCCGGAAAACCTGAAAAGCACTACAGGGTTCGTTTTTTGTGATGGTATGGGGGTATAATGAAATACACTCTGGATTTTAGTTTGAATGCGTTTTCCGATAAATAGGGAAAGATATTCTTTTTCCAGTCTAGCAAGTTCATTCAAAGCTCCTGTTAATCCTTCATCTCCCGTCATGGAGTCATATTGTCCGGATACCAGTTTAAACCTTCTCTTTTTAAGTTTTATCAGGAAGTTTGCAGCTTCTTCAGCCTTTTGTTCGATCGTTTTCTCTTTCAATCTCGATCCGGCCCGATAAATCGTATCCGGCATCACACTGCTGACTTCAATATCTTTCTCAGCTTCAAAATTTCTTTTAATGGATAAATCTGTAAAAGGAGGTTCACTTGAAAGCGGTGCAAAAGCGAATGAATAGATTTTATTTTCGCTGAAATTTTTGGCATCCAGAACCAGGCTATCCTGAAACAAACGGGACAGGCCCGATAATTTGCCAGGATCCGTGATTCCCTGAATCGCGAAAATATAATCCGGATCAGCCTCCAAATGAGAATTTATTTTGATATTGGATAAACTATAGAATTTTTCAGCCCGTGAAGGAACATTATGGATTCCCAGATATTTATCGGCGTATTTTTCATAGGGACCCGGAATAATCCGGGTTTCTTCGGCAGTAACTGTAATATCCAGAACAGTTTGCGGCAAAGCATAAATTATTGAAGCACTGTTTAAAGCATTGTTTTGATTTACACTGTTTACGCTGATATGATAAACCGGGGTGCATGAAACAACTAAAAAGCATCCTAAAAACAATCCCCATTTTTTCTTAAGCCGGATTTTCATTTTCTCGTATTTTTTTAAAAGCTAAACTTAAATTTTCGATAATATCGGAAGCGATCAATGATTGCTGTCCTTTTTCCTCAGCAGCCAGATCACCGGCCAAACCATGAATAAAAGTTCCGGTTATTGCGGCATTGGCAGGCGTGAATCTTTGAGATAAAAACGAAAGGATGACACCTGTTAGTACATCCCCTGATCCGCCTGTTGCCATTCCGGGATTACCGGTACTGTTAAAACAGCAAGTTCCGTCGGGTAAAGTTATTGAAGAAAATGCACCTTTCAGAATAATGATCACTTTTAATTCTTTGGATTTTTGAATCTGAAGCCTGTTTCGCTTCATTCCATCATCAGATTTTCCAAATAAACGGTCGAATTCACCAGGATGTGGTGTCAAAATCGTATTTTCGGGTAATTGAGCAAGATATTCCGGATGAGCGGACAGAATATTGAGTGCGTCTGCGTCTAATACCAGCGGAATAGAACAGCTCTTTAAAAGAGTCAGTAAGCCTGAAGTTGATTCATTTGATGTTCCCAAACCTGGTCCCACTCCAACTGCTGAATATTTGCTGATATTTGTTATGCCCGAAAACACTTCAGCATGCTTATCGATGCTAAAGATAGATTCCGGTACAGCAGTTTGAGCAATTTCATAGCATTTACCGGGAAGATGTGTGGTAAGCAATCCTGTCCCTGATCGTAAACAAGACCTGGCAGCCAGAATTGCAGCACCAGTCATTCCATAGCATCCGGCAATAAGTAAAGCGTGTCCAAAAAGCCCCTTATGAGAAAAACGCGCTCTATTGGGAATTATACCGGCCATGTCATCCAAAGTGATATATTGAAATTCTGAATGTTTTTCACGAATAGCCAGTGGATGCAATCCGATATTAATAACATGCCATGTTCCTGTATAGCGGTTGTTTTCGGCATAAAAAAAGGATCTTTTCGGGAACTGAAAAGTGAGCGTGGTTTGCGCCTTAATGATGATATTTCCAGGGTGGTTTTCTTCACCCATCAGGCCACTGGGCAAGTCAATGGAAATGATCGGGCAGCCTGAACTGTTCAGATGTGCTATGAGTTCTGCCGTCAGGCCTTCAAGTGGCCGTGATAATCCGGAACCGAACAATGCATCAATAAGTACATTATCTGACTGCAGAACTGGTAAATCAACAGTACCGGAGATATTTTTTATTACAACTTTGCCCTGCCGGATAAGACGATCCCGGTTGGTTTCGGTATCAGGTGAAAGAACAGGTGAGATGTCAAGGTGATAAACTGAAACAGCAGAAAAACCATAATTAGTCAGAATACGGGCAATAGCCCACCCATCTCCTCCATTATTCCCCGGACCGGTAAAAATAATAAACGGCTGAACCTTTGAATAGTGAATTTTAATCCAGTCAGCGCAACCCATAGCTGCTCTTTCCATGAGATCAACTGATGATACCGGTTCATTTTCAATGGTCAGTTTATCAATCTCTTTAATGTCGCGGGTGTTAAAGATTTTCATATAGACTGTTCAGGATTCGTCTTAAATTACAAATGATTGAACATCGTTTTCAAAGATATTGTTTCGAAGGAACAATGGTTTTGGAAAGGTAAAATTAACAAGCCATTTCTTTCAGATATTTTTGAATTTATATGAGAATGGATTTTTTCATTCTATTATTAATGGGCATTCGCATTAGTTAACTTATTGGGTATATAAATCCAGGCACAAAAGACTCCCTGACCCGCTAGTGGTTGTTTTTTAAATAGGTCTTGATTTTTGCCAATAAGGTGTCTATATGAATGGGTTTTGGAACAAAATCAACTGCTCCCAAAAGAATAGTTTCCCGAATGGTCTCCTGAGCATCAAAAGCCGATACTATGATAATAGGCGTATCCATAAGATTCAGAGTTTCACGCATTTTTAGAAAATCATAACCTGAGATCTCGGGCATGCTCAAATCAAGCAACACCAGATCGGGTGTATTTTTTTTAAGATATTGCAAAGCATCATTTACGCTGGTGGCAGTATGAGTATGATAACCCTCCTCATTCAATGCGTATTCCATCAGGAGCAACGCAGTGCTGGAGTCATCAATTACCAAAATGTTATACATATCATTCATAGGTGGTGGATTATTATAAAAATAATCAAAACAATTCTTATTCCAACTATGAACCGTGAAAATTGCAACGCAGTGTTGCTATAAAAGTTTAAATTACTAAATTTATATAACAGACCGTTTTAAAGGAGTTTATGTTCTTGGAGATTTAAGTTGTTATACTCTTTTTATGTTTCTACAAATCCGTATAAGATGTCAGCCAGTATGAAAAAAAAAGAAAGCATTTCACTTACTTCAAGAACTATTTTGACCATTCTGGTAGTCATCAATCTGGTTATCTTAATTGTTTCGTATCAGGTTTACCGGTACCAGGTTCGTGTTCACACAAATAACGCACTCATCCAATTAAAAAGCATCGCTGAAATAAAAGTAAACCAGATTGTCGAGTGGCGACACGAACGATTGTCTGATGCACGTTACTTATATAGCAACAATCAGTTGAAAGAAGGCTTCAGGCATCTCCTTTCAAAGACCGAAAATCCTGTGTACCGCCAATCCTTGTTTAGCATTCTGAATGGTATGTTTCTGAATGGTCAGTATGAGAGCATGGTGGCAATGGATCGTAATCGAAAGATCATCTTTTCCTTGCCTGAGAATGATTCTGTGATGAATCGTTTTTTTAATCACAGCCCATGGAATTTGAAGCAGTCAAATAAAAGGATTGTTTTTAATAATCTGACTGTTACCAGCGATTCTGCACCAATTATTCAGGTAGCAATACCTGTAAATGAAATTACGGGAAGGGATACCATGACTTACGGTTGGATTTTCCTGAATGTCAATCCGGAAAACGATTTATTCCCGTTAATTGAAAGTCTTTCGATACCTACACAATCTGTTGATATCTTATACATCAATTATCATAACCATAATTTCAGACTGGTTAACAGAAAGACCGATCAACACCGGAAAATTAGTATCAACGAAGCCTATGCTTCTAAATTAGGTAATAAAGCTATATCATCTAAAGGTGCCACCCTTTATGCTGATCGTCGGATTCTGGCAGCCTGTTATCCAATTCCTGACGAGGAGAGTTTCCTGTTGGTTACAATGTACCGGTCTGATATGTATGCCGGTCATTCCAGATTTGAATTGTACATTTTGTTTTTCACGATCATGATAATGATTTCTTTTACGGCAACTGTTCTTTATTTCAGACAAAAGCAAAGGAATGAAATCATTCATCTGGAAACGGAGAAAAGGATCATCGCTGAAAGACTGGACGTTTTGTCCAAATTTGCCAACGACGCGATTATCTTATATACCAGGGATTACACCATCATACAGGTAAATGATAAAGCACTGGAACTTTACGGATATAATCGTGAGGAATTTATGGCTTTAAAGGCATATAACCTCCGACCACTCAGGTTGCAAAAACAACTTCACATCTTGCATGCCCGGTTGACCATAAATGACGGGTATTTTTATGAAACCATTCATGTGAAAAAGGATGGTACAGAATTTCCCATTGAAGCCAGCCTTCGTTTTGTTGAAATGATTGGCAGTCAATGCTTTCAGGCAATAGTTAGAGACGTGTCCGTTCGGAAACAGTATGAGAATGCCCTGGTACAAAGCGAGGCACGGCTTAAGCTGATCATGAATACAATCCCTCATATTGTGTGGACCGCAAATCCGGATCGCAGTCTGGATTATGTGAACACCCGATTTGAGCGCATTACAGGGATAAATCCCAGGAACAAAATGTTCATTCGTAAAATCGTTCATCCGGATGATTTTGGCAGAATCCGTTTATTCCGGAGCAGTTCGGGCAATAAAATTGAAGAGCATCAGATCCGGTTAAGGATACGATTGGCAAATGGTACTTACAGATGGTATCTTTTCATAATAATTCCTCTGTGTAAAGAGGATGGTAGTGTTGTTAGCTGGTATGGCAGTGCTACCGATGTGAATGAACTGGAACTGGTTGTTGAAGAGCGCACAGCAGAGTTAAGTGATTTGTATAATAATGCACCTTGCGGATATTATACACTGACTCCGGAAGGGCATTTTACGAAAATCAATGACACCACTTTAAAATGGTTGGGATATGAAAGAGATGATCTCTTAAATAGAAGTTTCCTGGAAACTGTATCTCCGGAGAACAGAAAAGAAGTGGAAAGGGAATTGGAAAAACTATTGGCAAAGGGATATCTGAATAATTTCCCTTACGAATTGATTCGCAAGGATGGAAGCAAGTTCCCGGTACTGGTTAATGCTTCAGTGATCAAAGATAAAGATGGAAATGCGGCTGCCATAAGATCCATGATTATCGATCATACCCAAAGAAAACGATATGAAGACGAAATTATGAAATTGAATACTTTGCTTCAGGAGCATGGATATTCTCTGGAAACTACCAATAAAGAACTGGAAGCCTTTATATATTCTGTTTCGCATGATCTAAGAGCCCCTTTACGTGCCATAAACGGATTTACAAAAATTATACTGGATGACCATAAATCGGAACTGAATAACGATGTCCAATCCCTCTTGCAAAAGGTATGGGATAATGCCAATAAAATGCGACAATTGATTGAAGATTTGTTGCGGCTTTCCAGAACAAACAGGCAGCAATTATCATTGACTGTAATTGATATGAATGCTTTGTTTTCTTCAATGATTGATGAATTCAGACAGAATTTTCCCGGCCATGAAATTTCAGTTGTAATGAGTCCCTTACCGAAGGCAACAGGAGATTTGCCTTTACTGAAGCAGGTAATAAGCAATCTTCTTTCTAATGCCGTTAAGTTTTCTGGAAAAAATGAAAAATCGGAAATTGAAATCGGATGGTTTCAGGAATCTGAAAATGTTGTATATTTCATTAAGGATAATGGCATTGGTTTCGATATGAAATACGCACAGGACCTTTTTGGCGTGTTTCGCAGATTATCCGGCAGTGAAGATTATGAGGGAACCGGGGTTGGCCTTGCACTGGTAAAAAGGATCATCGAGCGACATGGAGGACGTGTTTGGGCATCAGGAGAACCAAATAACGGTGCAACCTTCTATTTTACAATGCCCTATGTTGAAATCACCGAGTAATATCTGATACTTATGGCAGAAAACCTTTTTGTTCTCTTTGTTGAGGATTTAATTACGGATTTCGAACTGGCCTTATACGAAATCAACAAAGTAATTCCTGGAATCCACGCAAAGCGTGTGGATACACAACCCGAATTTGAAAGGGCTATCCATGAGTTCAAACCGGAAATTATCATCTCAGATTACATGATGCCAGAATTCAATGGAATAATGGCTCTAAAAGTAAAAAAGGTACTTGCTCCGGATATCCCCTTCATTATGCTCACAGGTTCCACTAATGAGGAAACCGCTGTTGAGTGTATGAAAGCAGGGGCTGATGATTATGTTATCAAGGAACACATCAGGCGTTTGCCTCATTGTATGCTGAGCGCTCTGGCTACCTCCCAGGTTAAGAAGGAAAACAGGTTTGCCCAAATGGAACTGGTCAGAAGAGAGGCCCTCTTAAGAAATGCTGTAAACAACCTGACTTCTGCATTTACTGTATATGATGACCAGGGAAGAATCGAATATATGAATAGTTATGGACTGATTCTTTCTGGAATTACTTTTGAAGAAGCATTGGGCAAGCGGGAAGAAGAGATTTTTCCGGATGAAATAACACGCGATTATTTACCTGCTCTTCAAAAAACATACGAAACCAGGGAATCTCAAATTGCAGAATGTAAAATTTTATATAGTGACAATCAGCGCTATGTTGCGTTTTATTTTGTTCCCACATTGGATGAGAACAACAAAATTTATAAGGTGGTGGGAATTGGTTTCGATATTACCGAACGTAAGGAAGCAGAAGAAAGCTTGAAACTGGCGATGAAAAGAGCTGAAGAATACGATCAGTTAAAGTCAGCCTTTCTTGCCAATATCTCCCATGAGATTCGTACACCTCTGAATTCCATTATGGGATTTTCTCAAATGATCAGAAAAGGATATGTGCATGATGAGCAGTTGATCAGTTATATTGACATAATAATGTTAAGCAGTAACCAGCTGCTTGAGATCATCAAAGAAATGATTGAAATATCCCAGCTGGTTTCAAATAAATCACAGATCAATTTTTCGGAGTTTTCAGTCATGGAATTGCTGAATGAGTTGCATGTGAATTTTCAATTTCTGGAGGAAGCCAAAATTACTAAAGGGATAGAATTAGTAATCGATTCAGGTAAATCAACCGGAGAAAACGATATCGTTTATGCAGACCGTGAAAAACTGGCTCAGGTTATCCGAAATCTGGTCAGTAATGCGTTTAAATTTACGCACGCTGGCAAAATAACCCTTGGCATAAAAAATATCAGTTCATCTCTTGTACATCTTTATGTAAAAGATACGGGAATCGGTATTGAGAAGGAAAAACTGGAGTTAATTTTTGATATTTTCAGGCAGGCTGACGAAAGTTTTACCCGTCAATTTGGTGGTGTTGGCCTGGGACTAACAATTTGCAAGGAGTTGGTACGGCTTATGAATGGTGAAATATGGGTGGAAAGCAAGCTGGGAAATGGCTCTACGTTTAATGTGGTGATTCCTAAAAAAAAATAAATATAGCTGCAGCAAAATATAACTAAGCACGTCTTTAAGAAAAAATTTAACAGCCATGAAAAAAATAGCACTTCTTGTCTTTTTATTAAGCTCTATCATTCTTACATCGGGTTGTGTAATCAACGTTCCAAACTCAGTTGTCGGTAATGGTAATGTAATTACAAAAGAACGTTCAGTTTCTGAATTTAAGGGAATCAAGGTGGAAACAGGTATTGATGTATACCTTTCACAAGGGGACAATCAACATTTGGAGGTTGAGGCAGATGAAAATCTGCATGAATGGATTAAAACCGAAGTGAATGGTGATATCCTTCATATATATGCTGAAAAAAATATCCGGAATGCTAAAACCAAAAAAGTGATCATCACCTGCAAAACGCTGGAAAGGTTAGATATTTCAAGTGCGGGAGATGTAAAAGGACAAACCAAATTTGTAGTAGATCAACTTGACATTGATATGAGCAGTGCCGGAGATCTGGAATTAAGCGTTGAGGCCAATCGCATAGATATATCCTTGTCCAGTGCCGGTGATGCTGATCTTAATGGTTCCACAAACATATTTAATGCCGATTTAAGCAGCGCTGGTGACCTGAATGCATTCGATCTTGCTGCCAGGAAAGGTGAAGTAACTGTTTCAAGCGCTGGAAATGCACGTGTTTACTTTACGGACGAAGCCAGCTTTCGCTGCAGCAGCGCAGGAAATATTTCCTATAAGGGCAACCCTGTTTTAAATGATATCCAGACTTCCAGTGCTGGGTCAATTAGCAAAAAAGATTAAAACCATCAAAGGCATCGCCACATGTGCCTGAAATGAATGTGGTCTGAAAACCCGGGCTATGAAGAATAACAAATTAAGTTTATCTTTATAGCCCTTGTTTTTTTATATCCCTTGTTTATGAACAAATACGTTCACATCCTTGCTTTAAAACTCAATCTTGCTCCCTGGCAGGTTGAAAATGCACTTAAACTCTTTGAAGCCAAAGCAACAATTCCTTTTATCAGCAGATATAGGAAAGAAGCCACGGGAAGTCTGGATGAAGTGATTATTGGCGCTATAAAAGATGAGTTCTCACGCTATGAAGAGCTTGATAAAAGACGTGCGTATATTTTAAAAAGTATTGAAGAGCAGGGATTTCTTACGGAAGAACTGAAAGAAAAGCTGGAATTGGCAGAAACCCTTACCGATCTGGAAGATCTTTATCTTCCTTATAAACCCAAAAAGAAAACCCGTGCATCGGTGGCCCGTGAAAAAGGTTTGGAACCATTGGCTCAAATTCTTTTTAAACAAATAGAAAAGAACCTGACCGATATTGCAGAGCGTTTTATAAATGAACAGGTTGAGACTGCAGAGGATGCCTTATTGGGAGCCAGGGACATTGTTGCTGAATGGATGAATGAAAATCAGGATGCACGCAACATGATCCGCAAATCATTTGCTTCTGGAGCAATCATCTGGTCAAAAATCATCAAAGGAAAAGATGAGGAAGGTGTCAAATATAAGGATTACTTTGACTTTTCTGAACCGCTTAGTAAATGTCCCTCTCATAGATTACTGGCAATTTTCAGAGGAGAAGAGGAAGGATTTTTACGGGTTTCCATTGAGCCTGATATAGATAAAACAATCAGCAATATTGAAAAACGCTTCATTCGTTCATCCGGCGAACCTGCCATCCAAATGGAGCTCGCAATCAGAGATGCTTGCAAACGCCTGCTGATTCCTTCAATTGAGACAGAATTCAGGTCGATGAGCAAAGAAAAGGCTGATGAGCAGGCCATTCACGTGTTTGCTGAAAACCTCAGGCAATTGTTGATGTCTCCGCCTCTTGGTCAAAAGAGAGTCCTTGCCATAGACCCCGGCTTCAGAACCGGATGCAAAATTACATGTCTGGATGCTCAGGGTAACTTATTGCATAATGAAACCATATTTCCCCATCCCCCTGTTTCTGAAACTTCCATTGCTATAAAAAAGGTAAACACGCTGGTGAACTCCTATAAGATAGATGCCATTGCTATAGGTAATGGCACAGCCAGCAGGGAAACAGAGGCTTTTATCCGTAAAATTAAATTCGAGCGTGATGTAAAGGTTTTTGTTGTGAGCGAAGCCGGAGCATCTGTTTATTCTGCATCGAAAACAGCACGGGAAGAATTTCCCGATTATGATGTGACTGTAAGAGGTGCTGTATCTATTGGAAGACGACTGATGGATCCATTAGCAGAACTGGTAAAGATTGATCCAAAATCGATTGGAGTGGGGCAGTACCAACATGATGTCGATCAAGGCAAACTTAAAGAATCATTGGATCAGGTGGTTGAAAACTGCGTGAATGCCGTTGGCGTCGATTTAAATACAGCCAGCATGCATTTATTGACGTATGTTTCAGGACTGGGAACTCAATTGGCTAAAAATATCGTTGATTTTCGTAAGGAAAACGGAATGTTTCATTCACGCGATGAACTAAAAAAAGTTTCGCGTATGGGGCCTAAAGCATTCGAACAGGCTGCTGGTTTCCTTAGAATCCAGGATGCTGTCAATCCCCTGGATAACAGTGCAGTTCATCCTGAAAGTTATTATCTGGTAGAACAAATGGCTGCAGATTTAGGACATCCGGTAACAGATCTTATACAGGATGATAAATTGCGCAAAGAGATCGATATAAAGAAATATACCAATGAAAAGGCCGGTATACCGACTCTTACAGATATTATGTCTGAATTGGCGAAGCCTGGCAGAGACCCCAGATCAACCATTAAAGTGTTTGAATTTTCACCCGACATCTTAAGTATTGAGGATGTGAAGTCCGGAATGGTGCTGCCTGGAATTGTTACCAATATTACAAACTTTGGCGCTTTTGTAGATATCGGGGTTAAACAGGACGGTCTGGTGCACATATCTCAACTGGCCGACCGGTATGTATCAAACCCTGCAGATGTTGTCAAACTTCATCAGCATGTAAAAGTAAAAGTGCTTGAAGTAGATGTTTCAAGAAAGAGAATTCAACTAAGTATGAAAAACCTGACTGAATAAAAATTCCACACTGAAACCATGCTTGCATTCCCCGAAATGTTAAAATCTCCTTTAAAAAGGATGATTTCGAAAAATACAAAAATCAGCAGACAAATTTTGGAAAAGTTATTTGATCTGATCGCTATTATCTTAAGCATTTATCTGGCTTTAAGCATAGAAGGTTGGGCTGAGAAGAAAAATGAGCATAAAAAGCTGATCCATTATTACGAAAATATGTCAAGCGAGCTGATAAAAGATACCGTATCGCTTTCTGAAATTATCACCTTTACACAAGAACAGGTGAATATCGTGAATGGTCAGCTTAGGATGCTGAAATTCTATAAATCGGAATACCAGGATTCAATAATGTCCATGTATCTGAATATGCTTTCCTCACAGATTTTCAGTTCATCAAGCATGGTCTCCTATCAAAGTATGATTGTAAGCGGAGATATTAAGCTGATTGAAAAGCTGGAAGCCAGGGACAAACTCATTGAACTTGATGAAGAATATAAATCGCTCAAATTATGGGAAGATCTCTGTATGGAATTTTTCAGAAACGGGTTAATGAATTCCTATTTTGAGAGCTTTGATATGATTGATATGAAAATGCTGGTAAAGGACTATTTCACAACACCTGCATACAGGAACCTGGTTGTCAAATATTATTCGTTAAACAAGAGCCGGTTGGATGAAACAAAAGTAGCCCTCGGAAAGGCTAAGGAAGTTTTGGCAGTCTTATCAAAGGAATTGAAAAAATAAAAAAACCGGGGATTGCCCGGTTTTTTTATTTTATCAAAAGTGCTTATCCGAGGTAAGATTTAAGCAATTTACTTCTTGAGGTATGACGCAATCTGCGAATGGCTTTTTCTTTAATCTGACGAACTCTTTCACGGGTCAGATCAAATTTTTCACCGATTTCTTCCAGGGTCATTTCCTGAACCCCGATACCAAAAAAGAACTTAATAATATCTCTTTCTCTTTCGGTAAGTGTGGCTAAAGCACGATTAATTTCTTTCATTAATGACTCACTGATAAGCTTCTTGTCAGCTTTTGGTGAGTCATGATTAATAAGAATATCAAGCAGACTGTTATCTTCGCCTTCAGCAAACGGAGCATCAACAGAAACGTGTCGTCCGGAAACTTTTAAGGTATCGGCAACTTTTTCTTTAGGCAAATCAAGCGCTTCTGCAAGTTCTTCAGGAGTGGGTGTCCTTTCATATTGCTGCTCAAATTTGGAGAATGCTTTGTTGATTTTATTTAATGATCCTACCTGGTTCAGCGGTAACCTGACAATACGTGATTGTTCGGCAAGAGCTTGTAATATAGATTGTCTGATCCACCATACAGCATAGGAGATAAATTTAAAACCTCTTGTTTCATCAAATTTCTCCGCAGCTTTAATCAATCCCAGATTTCCTTCATTGATCAGATCGGGCAAACTCAAACCCTGATTCTGATACTGCTTGGCTACAGAAACTACAAACCTGAGATTGGCTCTGGTAAGTTTCTCTAAAGCAGACTTATCTCCTTTCTTAATCCTTTGCGCTAGTTCTACTTCCTCCTCCACGGTGATAAGCTCTTCCTTACCAATCTCCTGTAAATATTTATCAAGCGAAGCACTTTCCCTGTTGGTAATTGATTTTGTGATTTTCAGTTGTCTCATTTTCCCAAAAAAATTTGTGCGAATTTATGTTATAATTATTAATTAATATTAAATCTATGATTCAATTTTGTTAAAAAAAAAGACTTGCGAAATGCAAGTCTTTTTCAATATCAATAGTTTTTTGCATTTACAATCCGAAAGCGTAATACGCTACAACACCATTCTGATAAACTCCTTCTATATATACACCACCTTTTAATGAATTAAAGATTTTCTCAAGTTCTTTAACGGAATAAACCGCCTGATTATTGACCTGAATGATAACAAAACCAGGTTTTACGCCTTCGTCCTTCAGTTTGCCCTCCTGAAGTTCTGTAATCTTGACACCATTTTTAATGCCAAGCTTTGCTTTCTCCTGATCGGTCAGATCAACAATTTTTGCTCCAAGTATGGTTTCGTATGTTCCTGCTTTAACGACGCTTGTGTCACCTTGAAGGTTACGTAAAATCACGTCAAATTGTTTCGTTTTGTCTTTTCTTTTTATGGTTACCTTGATTTTATCACCTGGACGATACCTGCCAACCAGTTCCTGCAATTCTGAAGGACTGTTTACCGTGACGGTATTGATTTGTGTAATGATGTCACCTGCTTCTATCCCGGCCTCTTTGGCTGCACTGTTTTCATTTACTTCGGTAACATATACGCCTGTCAGCTGATCAAGATTCTCTTTCTTAGCAAGTTCAGCATCGATGTCCTGTATTTGAACACCCATAATAGCACGTTGTACTGTTCCAAATTCAATAAGATCTTTGACCACTTTCTGAACAATACTGGAAGGAATTGCAAATGATATTCCTACATTTCCGCCTGTAGGTGAAAGGATGGCTGTATTGATCCCTATCATTTCACCTCTCAGATTTACAAGGGCACCACCACTATTACCACGGTTTACCGACGCATCAGTTTGTATGAATGATTCAATTTTATAATTGTCCTCAATAATCGGAATACTTCTGCCTTTTGCACTAATGATTCCGGCAGTAACTGTTGAAGAAATATCAAAGGGATTTCCAACTGCCAGAACCCATTCACCAACTTTAAGTTCATCTGAATTGCCAAAAGTTATGAAAGGAAGGCCTTCTGTGTCGATTTTTAGTAATGCAAGGTCTGTAGAATGATCAGTTCCTACAACCTTTGCAGTAAATTGTCTTTTGTCATTCAGAGTTACCGAAACTTTTTCGGAGTTCTCAATTACATGGTTATTGGTAACAATATATCCATCTGCAGTAATAATAACTCCTGAACCTATACCGATTGATGGCTCACGATCGCCCTGATATCTGTCTCCATAGAAAAACTCATAAATAGGATTTCTATACTCAATCATGGATTCGGTTTTAACATTAACTACAGCATTTACTGTTTTTTCTGCTGCAAACGTGAAGTCGGTGGAACTGTCCAGACCAGCCCGGATGCTTACATTACTTATAGGCTCGCGGCTCTGCACAATCATGGCTTTCTCCTTATTATCTATCAGTGCAGAATAACCAATTACAGAAACCAATCCGCCAATGATAGCGGCCAGAATAAGAATGATTAGTTGCTTGTTTTTCATTGTCCTATTGTTTTTTACTTAAATTCTCTTTTTTAATACCGGTTGGTATTCAAACGTCAAAATTATAACATTTGTACATGCTGATATTCCTGTTTAACAATATTTAACGAAGGAAGCGCAGTTCAATGAACAATGAACAATGAACAATGAACAATTAACAATGAACGATGAACAATTACTAGTGATGCATTTAATTTTCTTTAAAATAAATCATATTGTTGTTTGACATTTTGATTGACTTAGTGCTCAAACAGCAGATCCATAAAAGTGTAAATGATAGTTAACAAACCGATAATACTGTATTGCTTTTTTTTTGCCCGGAGGGCATCAGGTATTGTAGAATTAAGCATGATTGTTAACCCATACCGCGGAGCGGTTATTGTATATTTTGGCATTAATGGCACCAAACAATAACCGCTCCGCGGTAAACAATTTTTATCTAATAATATTTCTACAATACCAAAACCGCTCCGCGGTAAAAGGAAAGTCAACAAGAAAATGGAGTACATTCCATTCAAATCAAAAAATCAAAGAACGGTTATATTGTATTTAATATCAATATATTACAAATTTTATTAGAAAATAACGCATCACCAGTAATGAACAATGAACAATTAAAAATTAAAAATGAATAATAATAAAATCACAAATCACCAGGTCCCTATTACTGACTTTTTGGACAATTATTTGGGAACTTTTGGGACTTTTAGGACAATTGGGACGTTACCCGATTACCCGATTACCCGATTACCCACTGCCTAATTACTCATTGTTCATTGAATTAAGCTCTAAGCCAGTTTTTGAGTATTTCGAGCCAAATGGCATTGTCGGTTCTTCCCAAGGAATAATTAACAATCAGGTATAATTTAAAAGTGCGTTGATTCTGGGTGAATTTAATGCGCAAAGGCTTCCAGCCAAAACCAAGATTTCTGGTTTCAAACAGGGTAAAAACATCATCATAACCATGATAGAGTTCTTCAATTTCGCTACGGAATATGGCTAACTGAAAATCATTCCCTGTTTTTCTTTCAGTTCCGGAAAACATGAGCATATTGCCTTCAATTCTAACATGCCCATAATATGCATGCAAAGGATACATAAAACTTATATGCGCTTTAAGCCAGTCGGCAAAACTGCGGTTTTGAATATCTTCGCTAAATGATAATAATGCAGACGATTCAAATATCATTTGTGTTAGGTCTTTTAAGAATCCTATGTACAACTTCTGAAATGGATGTGCCAATTATCAGATGATCCAGTTGTTCTTTTTTAAAAAAACGGGTTTCCACCATTTGATTTAAAAAAGCTAACAATATGTTGTAAAAGCCGTTGATATTACAAATGCCAATAGGCTTGTTATGATAACCGAGTTGCAACCATGTGAATATTTCAAAAAACTCATCCATGGTTCCTATGCCACCGGGTAAAACGAGAAAGGCATCCGAAAGATCTGCCATCAAAGCTTTCCGTTCATGCATGGTATTAACGATATGCAGCTTTGAGATATATTTATGTGCAAGTTCAATATCTACAAGTTTTTGAGGAATAACACCAATAACTTCTCCTTCCACCTGCATCATCTCATCTGCAATTACACCCATAAGTCCGATATTGCCGCCACCATAGACCATCCCTATTCCGTTTTCCAATAAAATTCTGGGCAGTTCAAAACATTCATTTACAATAGCCGGGTCATTGCCTGTGGAAGAGCCACAAAAAACAGCCACACGTTTAACCTCCTTCTTTAACATATGCATTGCTTGATTTTTCACAAAATATAATTAAAAAACCTAACAGAGATCATCTGTTAGGTTAGTACTTTTTAAAAGTGCAAATCTTTAATTGGTCGACTTGGCAATTACTTCACCTTTGATGATTAAAACCGAATTTGCTTCGCTTGCATTGGTAGTAACACTGGTGCTTTTTGTAAATGCACCACTGGAAGCAGCATTATAGGTGATTTTTATGATTCCTGATTTTCCAGGTGCTATGGGCTCTTTGGGATAGTCAGCAGCTGTACATCCGCAACTGGGGCGAACTGAATTAATGATGAGTGGCACCATGCTTGGATTGGTAAATTCAAATTCAACTGTAACTGGCTTGCCTTGTTCAATTTTTCCTAAATCAAGGGTGTTGGTTTTCCAGGAAATTCCGGAAACCGGTTTGGAAGCATCCTGAGCCTGAATTGACATGAAACCAGCCAGTATCAGAATGATCAGGCATGAAGATAGATTTTTTATTGTTTTCATATTATATGAGCGGTTATTGATTGTTTGAACATCTAAAATTACGTTTTATGGTTTGATATTGTTTTATAAAAACCGTTAAAAATTTCTTAAATTATACACAAAAATCCTGCCATGTCCGATGAATTCCATTTTATATTTCAGAGATAGGGCGTTGCACCATTGGTTTTATTCGCAATTATATCCCCCGTTCGACTTAGGCACAGCCCATAGCCGTCAAGCTAATATTTGTAATGCATTGATATTCATTTACTGGAATA